>CAVSYI010000001.1:0-414664 GCA_963732045.1 Terriglobia bacterium
AAAAAGATGCAAAGCCACCACGATCCCGAAATGAAAAAGAAGAATCCCGCTAACCACCCGGCGGATACCCTGCCGCATAGCAATCCAGATGATCGGGATAAACCCGAAGTACAACATGCCGCGATAACCAAATTGGGGTCCGAACATCACCCACAGAACCAGCGCGATTGCCGCCACCTGACCTGCACCTTCGCTAAACGTTCCGAGATTGGAGCGTACGCTTGCAACCTGGACAGATTCATTCTGAAAAAATTCTTCGGGGGCTTGAGACAGCAGTCGCGTCCGTATCGAGGGCAGTACATGAATCAGAAGAAACGGCGCAACTCCGAGCAGTGCGATGCCATCGCCCAAAAACCATTCGAACGAGGCAGGCCAGAATTCGCTTTGCGGAACGGCTCCACTCACAACGAGCGAACCGACGCCGATCAGAGTAGTGGCGGCAGCAGCCGACATCGAAACGAAGAGATAACGCAGTACATCCTCACGTCGCCGCAATCCAGGATCAATCCGAAGCGGCCCGCGCAGAATGTAAGCTGCAAGAGCATAGGCGAGCCCAATTCCTAAAGACCCCGCTGTGTCCAGGAACGAAAGGGGATTCCGTTGATAGAAGAGCACACCGGCGAGCACATTGGAAAAACAAACCAGTACAGCGTAGCGGGGGCTGATGCCCAGCATCAGGGCCAGAACCAGACCGGTGGCCGGATACCACGCCGAAAGGCCGAACTGCGAAATGAAAATCAGTTCGGGACGGTTCAGAACGAAGAACAACACCAGGAACACGAGCGAGAGAATTACGTGGCGAAAGATCAGGCGGCCGTTATGCATGCTTTCAAACTCCTGATCTACGAAGCGCCGAGATTCGAGCGTCAGAGACAGTGCTTCCTCACGCTCTAGTTTATGAGAGGCTGAGATTTCGCTATGTTCTCATCGACACTCCTCCCACACGCTGGTAATCCGACCTTCGTGCATTAGATTTTTCTCAGGCGGGCAATATTGCTGGTGCGGTAGTAGCTGGGGGAGTGTTCCGACTACGTTGCGTGCTGACGGCGCCATCCACGATCATCATGCCAATGCCTGGCAAGTCACCTTTCTGGATGCTGTCGAGTACGTCCTTTCCGGACGAATGTTGAGCTTTATCGAACATGACGAAAGTGGCGTCGCGGCCGGGTGCCACGAGTCCGCAGTCGAGTTTGCGAATTTTCGCGGTGTTTCCAGTCGCGAAACAAACAGCCACTTCGGCAGGAATCTCTCCCAGCGAAGACAGCATGGCGATCATTCTCAGAATGCCGAGCGGTTGCACTCCCGAACCTGCCGGCGAGTCAGTGCCGAGAATTACGCGATCCAGTTGCTTCAGTTCCTTCGCGGTCCGCAAGCGTGAGTAGCGCAGCCCGCTCATTGCCGTTGTGGACAACTTCCAACGCTCGTTGGGACTGCTCGCACAGACTGACGATCTGATCGTCGGGCAGCGCCGTGTGACCGCCATTGATGTGTCCAATGACGTCAGCGTCGGCAGCCAGCACGATGTCCTTGTCGATCAAACTTGACCCCGGAATCGAAGGACCGCCGGTATGAATGGTGCTCTGAATTCCAAACTTGCGTGCCCAGGCCACCATCTGCCGGGCGGTGGCGCCGTCTTTCACGCTGCCGAGACCGACTTCGCCCAGCATGGTGACGCCGGCCGCCGCCAGGTCTTTGAAATCCTCTTCGACCATCCCATGTTCGATCACCGGGGCACCGGCGTGAATCCGCACGCCCCCCGGGCGAAACGCCGAGAACGCCCGTTGCGCAAATATGGCCATCGCCTTCAAACCCACCACATCTTTTGGACGTCCCGGAGTGTGCACTTCACCGGCGGAGATCATGCTGGTGACACCGCCGTGGAGGTAGCTGTCGATCCAGCCGATCTGGTTCTGGCGCGGCGTCCAGTCGCCCGCCACCGGATGCACGTGACTATCGATCAGCCCGGGAGCCAGCGTCGTGCCTCTGGCGTCGATTGTGAGATTGGCACCCTCGATATCAATGTCTTTCTGTTTTCCCACCGCGGTGATCTTTCCGTCGACCGCAACCACGGTGTCGGCATCGAGGATGGGCTGGTCCAGATCTCCGCTCAGGAGCAGGCCGATATTCCGAATTACAAGGCGGGTTTGAGTTTTGCTCTTGCCGGGATCGTCCTGGGCCATGAAGGGCACCTCTTGGTATCTAAAGCTATCGCCTTAGTTCAGGGACTGTCTTTGCGAACTTTGCGGGCATCCTTTGCGTCCTTTGCGGTAAAGCCTTAACCCTGCATAAACCAAAGTTTAACCGCAAAGTTTCGCAAAGACGACCGCAAAGGACGCAAAGTCTCGCTCAACTACTTCACTGAAGGTTTGACCGGAATTCCGCTCTCCGCCAACAATGTTATAAGCTGGTTTGGCCGAACGACTGAAGACTGACGACTGCTCCAAACGCGTATGGTATCTCGCAATCTCGTTTTCTGGGAAGTCGACACCCAAGCCGACTTCATGTTGCCCGGCGGCAAGCTTTACGTGCCCGGCGCCGAGAAATTATTGCCCAACATTCGCCGGCTCACCGATGCCGCTCGCCAGGGACGTGTCTTCCTGGTCTCGCATGGCTGCTATCACGTTCCCGACGATCCTGAATTCGCAATCTTTCCGCCGCATTGCGTCAAAGGCACTCCAGGCTCCGACTTAGTTCCCGAGGCACTCACCGATCGAGTGCTCCGAGTTCCGAACGAGGCCACCGCTTCTCTGCCGGAGAGTTTTTCTCAGTACCAGCAGATCCTGCTGGAGAAGCAAACCCTCAACATCTTCGAAAGCCGTCATGCGGATGAACTGGTAAAGCGTTTTGGTCCGGAGACGGAATTCGTCGTGTTCGGAGTGGTCACCGAATATTGTGTTGGCTTCGCCGCAAAGGGTCTGCTCGAGCGCGGCCGCAAGGTTTATGTGGTACGCGATGCGATCGAAACCCTGAAGTCCGAGGATGGGAATCGTGCCATCGCGGAACTAAAGACGCTCGGAGCGAGATTTATCACCACCCAGCAGGCGCTCGATCTGCTTGACGACACTCAATCGTGACAACGAATCCTCTACGTCCATTTGAACGTTCACTTTGAACGTTCAGAGGCGCGGCTAGTGGTTGACACTTGCCGTCGAATGGAAGTATCGTTCTGCGCACTAGGCCGTGGGTTGAATTTGAAGTCCAGCGAATCCGTTGTCTGCGACGACAACAAGACCAATCAACCGCGAAGTTTTGTGGAGAGTTGGACACAAAGGGTCTTGATTGTGGACTTTGTGTCCGGGTATCGTCGCGTAATTGGTAGTCAGAGTTCGGGGAAAGGCTGTGTCCGAATGGCCACCCGAAATGCGGCATCGCACAGGGGGATTTTGATGACCAAGAAAGCGCTGCTCGTCCTTTTCTGTTGTCTGGTATTTCCCATTTGTCCACTTCTGTACGGCCAGGCCAGCGGCAGTTTCTCCGGAACGGTAACCGACAAGACCGGGTCCGTGGTTTCCGGGGCAAGTGTGAAAGCCACGTCTCAAGGCACCGGCTTTTTCCGCGAGTCCAAAACGGACGATAGCGGCCACTACCTCATGCCGATTATGCCGATTGGGGACTACACGATCCGCGTCGAGTCGGCTGGATTCGGACCTGCCGAGCAGAAGGACGTCCGGCTGCAGGTGGACGAGCATCGTGAACTGGATTTCTCCCTCACGCCGGCCTCGGTCACGTCGACGGTTGAAGTCAGCGCTACCGAAGTCGCGGTGCAGACCACGAACCCGACTCTTGGTCAGGTTATTACCTCCCAGCAGGTCGCGCAGCTTCCTCTTGAATGGCCGCGACTTCGTGCAGCTGGCCACGCTCACTCCTGGAACGACTCAGGAGACCAACCCCAACAGCTTCTTCAACGGCGGTCCCAGCAGCGAAGTTTCCACTCGCGGATCGTTCTCACTGTCGGTCGGCGGATCGCGCGCTCAGAGTACGGACTGGCTGTTCGACGGCAATGACAACAACGAATTGACTGCCGGCGGCATCGCGATTCTGCCTTCCATCGATGCCATTCAGGAATTCAAGGTTCTCACTTACAACTATTCCGCGGAATACGGAACCCGCGCGGGTCCGACCGTCCTGGTAACCACCAAATCAGGATCGAACCAGATTCACGGATCGTTGTTTGAGTTCTTCCGCAACACTTCGCTCGACGCCAGCAGCTACTTCGCTTCGAGCAAGGAAAAATTCAACCTGAACCAGTTTGGCGGCGCGGTCGGCGGAGCCATCAAGAAGGACAAGACTTTCTTCTTCCTTGACTACGAGGCCAAGAGGCAACGCAAGGGCACTCCGTTCCAGGGGCTGGTTCCCACAGCCGCGATGAAGAATGGAGACTATTCGCACGATGCTCTCGGCAGGGTGCGCAGTGACTTTCTGACAAACCCTTACGCCACAGGCGCAGATAAGGCCTTCCAGTGCGATGGGGCAGGTAACCCCACTGCCACCGCTCGCCGATGGCACCCAGGCCCCGGGCAGTCGATTGCAACATCATCCCGGCGGCTGTGTTCAATCCCGCTGGCAAGGCGATGATGGACTTTTATCCCGCAACGAATGCCAACATTCCGGAGCTTGGGCGTCAACTTCACTAGTGTGCCGGTGCGGACCCTGGACGAAGGCAAATTCGATGTCCGCCTGGATCACAGCTTCTCCGGTAAGGACACGGCTTTTGCCCGCTTCTCCTACGATCAGGCCACAAACTTCGTGCCTGGCGGCTCGCCGGGTTTTGCCGCTCCAAGCGCTTTCGCCAGCACGCAAGACATCACCAACCACGGGCGCAATGTCGCGTTGTCTGAAACTCACATCTTTTCTGACCGCACCGTCAACCAGGTCAGCGGAGGATTCAACCGAATTTTCAATCACATTCTCTCCTTCGGAGATCGTACTTGCGAGTCCGCGAAGATCGGTATCGCAGGCGCGAACCTGGACAGCAGCTGCCCCGGCGCACCGCCGGGGCTGTCGCAATCCAAGACTGACTGCGTAAGCTGCGGCCTGACTACCACCAGCATCTTCGGCGGCTACTGGTCTCTGGGTGATCGCGGCTTTGCGCCGTTCCAGGGTGGCACCAACGTGTTCCACATCTCCGATTCTCTCGACCTGAATCGGGGCAAACACAACATCCGCATCGGCGGACAGATTCGCGCCCAGCAGATGAATGTGCTCACCAACTCTTTCCAGGATGGATTCCTGCTGATGTTTGGTGGCTACACGGGAGACGCCACTGCTGACCTGCTCATCGGCCAGATCGGAGGCGCGATCCACGATCAGACTTTCCAGGGCGCGACTACCGGTCGCCGCTGGAAGACTATATCGCCCCTATGTGCAGGACGATTGGCGGGTGACCAGCAATCTGACGCTGAACCTGGGTTTGGCTTACGCGCTGGTCACTCCGATCACGGAGGCAGAAAATCGCCAGGCCAACTTTAATTTCGACAGCAAATGCGGAACGCCTCCGGGATGCAACTACTTGATCCCGGGTGTGAACTCAGACGAGTCGAGTCGGCGATCGAGATGGACAAGACTGCTCTCGAACCTCGCATTGGTTTTGCCTGGAAGCCGTTCGGCAGCCAGAACACCGCCGTCCGCGGAGGCTATGCAATATTCCACGATTCTTCCTGGAACCAGGGAGGACAAGGATTGTGGGAGAACCCACCGTTCTTCGCTGAAACCGCCAACTTCTCCGGCCTCTGTCCATTCGGGACCGTAGCGCCGGGTTGTGGTCTGTCGCAGGCATTTACTCCAATCCTGACAGCTGAGCCTGACCTTGCCACTTTTGCCGGAACGATTCAATCCCAGAATCTGGACTTTAAACAAGGCAGGGTCCAGCAGTTCAATCTCAACGTCGAGCACCAACTGCCGGGCGGCCTGGTCGTCACCGCTGGATATGCCGGCTCGCGCAGTCATCACATTCTGATCGACGGCTTGAACTTGAATGTTTCGTCACCCACTGCTTGCGATTCCACCAGCCCCAATTTCGATCCTAACTACCATCTGGGATGCGGAGTTCCAGTGGCTCCGTTCGGTCCCTTCACCACGATCGCCAATATCGGCGACAAGGGCGATGCCCGTTACGACTCGCTGCAGTTCAAGGCTGAGACCAAGAGCGTACGCCACGGCCTTTACGCCCTGGTCGGTTACACCTACGCTCGCAACTTCGACAGCGGATTCCCTGACGGCGTTGGCACCACCTCGGGCGCTACCTATTTCCCGCTTCCGAATACGAGGAAGGCAGACTGGGCTCTTTCTCAAATCCAGCTCAATCACAATTTCACGGCCAGCGTGATCTATGACTTGCCCTTCGGTAAGGGCAAGACAATTCGGCAGCAATTGGAACGGCGGCGTGAATGCGGTACTGGGAAATTGGGAAGTTGATGTGATTGAAAAGATCACTTCCGGCTTTCCGGTCTTCATTGACGACAGCATCAACGCGTCAGGTTCCGCCATCCAGAGCAGTTCGGGAGTCAACCGCCCAGATCAAGTCTGCGATCCGAACCTGAGCAGTCCAAAAATCACGGCGTGGTTCAACACTTCGTGCTTCGTCTCCGCGGCCCCCGGCAAACTCGGAAATGCTTCACGAACTCCGCTCTACGGACCGGGATTCGTGAACACCGATTTCTCTGCCATCAAGCACTTCCCCCTTCCCTGGCGGGAAGGCATGATGGTTGATTTCCGGGCAGAGTTCTTCAACATCTTCAACCATCCTCAGTTCTTCACGCCGGGTGCGGACATCAGCTCGTTCGGATTCGGCGCAATTACCCAGACGGTAAACAATCCACGTCTGGTTCAGTTCGCCCTCAAGCTTCGTTTCTAGAGGCTTAAGGAACAACATAAGCAAGAATCGAAGGGCGCGGCACTCAGCCGCGCCCTTTTCCTCAACCCAAGTATCGAACTCCCCGAGGAGAAACGATGCCCTGGCGTAAAAACAGACTGGCTCTCGCCTCCCTGCTCGCTTTGGCGGTCGTCGACCGCCGCTTCGGCTCAAAAGATCAAAATCATCGTCGATCAGGACGCACGCGGGCCTGGAACCAGCGACCAGCAGGCCTTGCTGGTCTTCCTGCAATCAGACAAGTTTGAAGTACTCGGCATCACCACGGTCAGCGGCGACCAATGGGTGAAGGAAGAGACCCAGCACGTGCTGCGCATGGAAGAGATTGCTGAACGCACCGACGTTCCGGTGATCCAGGGTGCTGAGTTCCCTCTTCTGAACTCAAAAGAAGAAACCGAGCGATGGGAAGCTGTGTACGGCAAGTTCGAATACAAGGGATGCTGGACCGACCGCTTCGAAGCCAACCGCTCCACTATCTACGACGAGCCCTACCACGCTCCAGACGTCGTTCCGCCGATGAAGGAAGGCGCGCCGCACATTCAGGCGGCACCCGGCACAGCAGCGGAATTCATCGTGAAGATGGTTCACAAGTATCCCGGCGAGGTCGTTCTGTGGGCTGGCGGCCCGCTGACCAATTTTGCGCTGGCGCTGAAGCTCGATCCTTCGGTAGCCACGCTGGCGAAAGAGTTCGTCATGATGGGCGGCGGCTTGTATGCCGACAAAGGCGCGATCGATCCCGGAGCCATCGACGCTCGCCGCGAATTCAACTGGTGGTTCGATCCCGAAGCTACGCGCATCGTTCTGCGCGCTCCCTGGAAGAAAGTCACCATCACGCCGATCGATATCTCGGTCAAGACTCGCTTTACCACGGAGATGAAGGCCACCATCGCCAAGGCCAACACTCCGGTCACGCAATATCTCGACAAGTATTCACTGCCCGGATACATGTGGGACGAGATCGCTGGTGCGGCGTTGATCGATCCGTCGATCATCACCGGCCAGAAGCAGCTCTACATGGACATCGACGTGGATCATGGCGCCAGCTACGGCAAGACCATCTTCTGGGATTCCAAGGCCCAGGTGCCGCCTTACCTGCGTCTCTCCAACGTACAATTCGATATCGACGCAGAGAAGTTCTACAAGCTCTACATCGAACTGATGACCCGGCCTCCCCGACAAAAATGAGACTCGGAAAATTCTACCTGGCAGTCACGTGCGTCCTGCTGGCCTGTTCTGCGAGCTGGGCCCAGCAGCGGCGCAAGATCATCATCAATCAGGACGGCTCCGGACCCGGCGGCAGCAACATGCAGACGATTGCGCTGCTGGTTCAATCCCCGCAGGTTGAGGTCCTGGGCATCACGGTCGTCAGCGGAAACCAGTGGCGCGACGAGGAAGTGGCCCACACCCTGCGCCTGCTCGAAATCATGGGCCGCACAGATATTCCGGTCGTGCCCGGGCGCTGCGTTCCCGCTGGTGCGCCGGCGCGAAGAGAGCCAAATCTGGCAGCAGCGCTTCGGCAAAGTGGCTTTTGCCGGCGCCTGGGATGACCGATGGTGGCATGAGCCGTTCGTGGTTCCGCCCCTGCCGGAGGGTTCACCCACCACCAAGGCCGCAAACGAAGACGCGGCTCACTTCCTGATTCGCAAGGTCCACGAATTCCCTCATGCAGTGACGATCTACGAGGGTGGCCCCATGACCAATCTGGCGCTGGCCATCTCGATCGATCCGCAGTTCCCCGAACTGGCCGAACAACTGGTCTTCATGGGAGGAAGCATCGCTCCCCAGACCGACGATGCCGAGTTCGTGAACAATCCTCGCCATGAGTTCAATTTCTGGTTCGATCCTGACGCGGCGCAGGTCGTTCTGCGCGCGCCCTGGAAGAAAATCGTCTGCACCCCGACGGACATTTCCATCAAGACCCGCCTGACACCGGAAATGATCAAGCAGATCGACGCCAGCGGCACTCCGCTGGCCCGTTACGTCGCGCGCTTCTATCAGACCGGACAAGGCGGAGAGTACATGTGGGATGAACTCGCAGCCGCCGCCTGGATCGATCCGTCGCTGATCACCAAACGGGAGACCCGCTACATGGGAGTCGACCTCGACCGAGGCGCCGGCTACGGCAACACCATCACCTGGACCGAGAAGGACAAACCGAAGATCGCCGTCCAGCCAGTTGAAATCCAGGATGATCTGGACACGGAAAAGTTTTACCGCATGTTTATCGGCTTGATGAGCGCACCGGCACCGATTCACTGAGGAAAGGACTCCGAGGGTGCCCGGGTCTTACTGAGATTGCGAGCTTGGGGCAGGACTGCGCAGCGTATAGACAAACTGGCGGCTCTCACGTCGCTCACGCTCTACTTCTTCGTCTTTTTTCTTCGAGATCTGGTTGTAGAGTTGCAATTCCTCTTCGGCTTTCACCTTGTCACCTGTTCGCTTGTAAGCCTGTGACAGCCGGTAGTGCGCCTCTTCCAGTTGGGGCGTGACTTTGGTCGCTTCCTGAAAGGCAAAGACTGCGCTGGGAAAATCCTGGCGCTCCGAATAGAGAATACCCAACTGCAGATAGCCAACTCCAAGCGTGGGATCGAGTTCTACCGCCCGTTTCAAATGTGACTCGGCTTGTCCCAGAGCTCGCCGTATCATCCGGGCCCTTTCGCCGCTTCCACAGATTGACGCCGTAGTAATAATTCGCCATGGCATTGGCAGGCTGGAGTTTTACGAACCGCGCGAGACGTTCGGACGAGCAATCTGACTGGGTGGTTTCGACCGCCTGTATCTTGCCCAGAAATAAGTAAGCCTTGGGGTCGTTGGGATTCAGGTCAGACGCTTGGCACAGACGCTGTGCCGCCTGATCGTACGAGCCGTTCGTGTACGATGCCACTCCAAGACCGACCAGCAATCGGGCAGATTGCGGAAAAAGTTGATTGCCTTTGCTGAACACTTCGATGGCAGGCTCAATCGCGCGGTGGAGCAGCAGCTCGGCGCCCCAATCGAAGAAATTCGGCTCGCTCGGATTCAATTCCGCCGCGCGTTGATACTCGCGCACGGCTTCGAGAGGATTTCCGGCTTTCTCCTCGATGTCGCCCAGCAGGTGATGCAGATCAGCCTGAGCCTCCCTATCTCAGATTATGGGCCGTAAGCAAGGCTTGCGCACTTGTGCGTGCACGCTGGTATTGACCGGCATCCGCGTAGGCCATCGCCAGCAAGAAAGAGTTTGGATAGTCGCCCGGCTTCAATTTTGAAGCACGCTCCAGATAGACGAGCGCCTCCGAAGCCTTTCCGCTGTCCACGAGTGATTTGCCCAGGCGGTGATTTGCGTCGAAGCTATCTGGATAATGCTCCACCTCAGCGCGCAGCGTCGCTTCCACCGGTTTGCGCGATTCCTGGCCAGGTGAGCCACTCAGGGACGCAATATCCTTGGCCAGTGCGTCCTTGGTACGCACAACGGTGTTCGAGCCGTGTCCGCCGAGATTGGTGCCGTCGGTGACGCCAGCCACCGTGAATTGTGGTTCATCGAAAAATTCCGGCGATCCGTTCCCGGCTTTTCCGATAGGCGGCGAAGACGATTGCGCCGGAATCTTTTTAGGAGTATCGAGGGTCAGGTCGAGTGTCTTGGTCTCTCCCGAAACGACCGCACAAGGACCGAAGGTGGCAGGGCTAAAGCCGTCCACCTCCACTCGCAACATGTAAATGCCATCGCGAATCCCCGAAAAAGAATAGTGTCCAGCCGTATCTGCGTTGATCGACTGAGCCTGGCCGCCGTCCTTGATCTGCAGGTAGATAGTCGCGTTTGGAATTGGCTGGCCAGCCGCATCCCTCACCGATCCTTGCAAAGTAGCACCGGCAGAGGATCTCTGATCCTGTCCCAAGGCTATGGTCGGAACGACAAATGCCAGCGCTGACAGGAGGCAGATCACTCTCAAGATTGCGGAAAGTCCAGAGTGCTTCACTTTTACGCGGGGACGATGCATAGGGAACGCACAAAATGGCAAGGTCACAACCGGATCAGGCGCGCGTGAGCAATTCTAGCCGCTGCGATGGTCAATCGCAATCAGCCTCCAAGGTCGGACCGATTGACACTAAAACTCTGGCCGCACTCCCCTGACGGCGTTACAATGCTTGTTCTTCCAGGCTGGGTCGCGTTGGAACAATCCGTGCAGTCTTCCAGCAACTCCTGCGAGGCACGATCAACGAACATGGGGGAATTGCGAATGAAGCCAAGAAGCTTCGTGCTACGGTTGACCGCGCTTACTAATTCTTTCTATCTGCACCACACTGCAGGCGCAAAAGATAAAGGTCATCGTCGATCAGGACGCTCGTGGTCCCGCTACGACCGATATGCAGTCCATCCTGATTTTTCTTCAGTCGGACAAGTTCGATGTGCTGGGCATCACCACGGTGAGCGGCGACCAGTGGGTAAAAGAAGAAACGCAGCGTACGCTACGACTGCTGGAAATCGCCGGGCGTACTGACGTTCCAGTCGTTCAGGGAGCCGAGTTCCCTCTTCTCAATTCCAAAGAAGAGACTGAGCGCTGGGAAGCTCTCTATGGCAAGTTCCGTTACAAGGGATGCTGGAGCGATTTCTCCAAACGGCCGGGAAATATTCCGCCGGCGTTTCGTGCTGGATATCACGACCCCGACGTTGTTCCGACACTGGTTGAAGGAGCGCCACACACCAAGCCGCTCGACGAAACCGCCGCACACTTTATTGTTCGCATGGTACATCAATATCCCGGTGAAGTGGTGATCTGGGCGGGCGGCCCCATGACCAATATCGCTCTGGCGCTGCGCCTCGACCCCGAAGTGGCGACCCTGGCAAAAGAGCTGGTTCTGATGGGCAGCGGCATGTACGCCACAACCGGCGGCATCAACAGTATCGACGGACGGCGCGAATTCAACTGGTGGTTCGATCCCGAAGCTGTCCGTATCGCGATGCGCGCACCATGGAAGAAGATCACGATTACGCCAATTGATATTTCGGTGAAGACTACGGTCAATCCCGGACTCAAGGCTGCAATCGCAAAATCTGACACGCCAATCGCCCGCTACCTCACCGAATATTCCGTGGAGAGTTTTATGTGGGACGAGCTTTCCGCCGCAGCCATGATCGATCCCTCGATCGTCACTGGGCAGAAAGAACTCTACGTGGACATCGATGTTGACCACGGACCCAGCTACGGCGAAACCTTGTTCTGGGACACAACTACCGAAGTACCGCCTTACGAAAGAAAAGCGACCGTACAATTCGATGTGGACACCACCAAACTGTACGATCTCTATATCAAGCTGATGACTCAGCCGGCACGGCAGGCGCACTAGCAACAATTCAAACGGAGCAGACATCATGGAGTCGAAGGCACCTTTCCGCGTAACTCGTCGTCAGTTTGTGACCACCTCGGCGGCTGCCATGGCTGCAGGCAGCCTCGCTGCAGGATTCGTTCCTTCGGCGAAAGCAGTCGATCAAGGGACAACCGGGACAGAAGACCGGCGGCGGCCCTTTCCGTGTGATCATCGACACTGATCCCGGAGTGGATGACGCTCTGGCGCTGCTGCTGGCGATGCGCTCGCCTGAGCTGAAGATTGAAGGCATTACGCCGGTCGCGGGAAACGTTCCTCTCAGCCTCACGCTTCCCAATGCCCTGCGCATGGTGGAAATAGCCGGCCGGACCGATATTCCTGTGGCTGTAGGCGCTAAGGTCCCTCTGGTGCGCCGCCTCGTCACTGCGGCTTACGCACATGGCGAAAACGGATTGGGTGGCGCGGTTTTCCCCGAACCAAAAACCAAGCCGATTGCTCAACCCGCCGCCGAATTTATTCGCGACATCATCCGCAAATATCCTGGCGAAGTGACGTTAATCCCGATCGGCCCTCTTACCAATATCGCAATGGCTCTCAATCTCGATGCGGAACTGGCCAGCATGGTGCGAGGCATAGTTCTGATGGGTGGATCGTTGTCCGGAGGGAACATCACGCCCGCGGCCGAATTCAACATTTACGTTGATCCGGAAGCGGCACGCATCGTCTTTCAATCCGGCATTCCGATCACCATGGTCGGACTGGACGCCACCCGCAAGACGTCGCTCACTGAAGAACACGTTCGCACTCTGGAAGCGTCGCAGAATCCGGTCAGCCAGGCAGCGGGGAAAATCGGACGCAATGCGATCAACCACAATCGCGAGCAAGGATTTCTGATTGGTCCGAACATGCACGATTCGCTTGCGGTCGCGACGTTCCTTGATCCGTCCATTGTGAAGCTCAAAGAGTATTACGTCGATGTAGAAACTACGGGTGAACTGACTGCAGGAGAGACGCTGGGCTACAGCCCTAGCGCCGGTGACTTACGGCGAAAGCCCGAGATGGAAAAACAGGCGGCCAACAACATGTCGATTCGCGGGTCGGCGCCGACACTCGCCAGCACAAGGACGTCTCCGGTCCTAAGAGATAAATTCGTGCCCAACGCCAAAGTCGCGCTGGACGTGGATTCCACAAAGTTCTTCAACTTGCTGATAGGCCGCCTATCGGCGCCCGCGTAAAGGCGGGTGTCCGCCCGCGCAGCCGGACAAAGTCCGGCGAATATAGCCAGTCAAAGATCTCTTTCAAACTCTGAGGTGAAGGAATGAAATTCGGCCGAATATGGGTAGTCGCAGCGATCCTCATGACCTGTCTCACAAGCTGGGGACAGGAAAAGCGAAAAATCATCATCGATCAGGATGCGGCCGGCCCTGGCGGAACCGACCAGCAATCCATCCTGCTGCTGGTGCAGTCTCCGCAGACCGAAGTTCTCGGCGTCACGGTTGTAACCGGAGACGCGTGGCTCAAGTCTGAAGTGGCGCACACTCTGCGCATGCTCGAACTTGTCGGCCGGTCCGATATACCGGTAGTAGCCGGCGCGGAATATCCGCTGGTTCGCACAAAAATCGACACCGAACTCTGGCAACAGCGCTATGGTTCTATCTCCTGGCTGGGCGCGTGGACGCCGAAGTTTTATCATCCGCCAGACCAACTGGGAGATATGCCGGAAGGCAAACCCACCACCAAGGCGATCGACGAAGACGCCGCTCACTTTCTGGTGCGCATGGTCCACAAATATCCGCATGACGTGACCATTTACGCCGGCGGCCCCATGACCAACATCGCCCTTGCCATTTCCATCGACCCGGAATTTGCGCACACTGGCCAAGGAACTGGTCTTCATGGGCGCCAGTTTTAATCCCCAAACTGCCGATCCCGAATTCGTCAATACGCCCCGGCACGAGTTCAATATCTGGTTCGATCCGGAAGCGGCCCACATCGTGTTCCGTGCGCCGTGGAAGAAAATTGTCTGCACCCCAGTAGACATTTCGGTGAAGACCAGAATGACCAACGAGCTGATCAACCGGATCAAAGCCGGAAAGACGCCGTCGGCGCAATACATCGGCAAATATTCCCGCCTTTACGGAGAATACAACTATCTGTGGGATGAATTGGCGGCGGCGGCGTGGCTCGATCCCACGCTGATCACAAAGAAAGAAACCCGATTCCTGGACGTAGACCTGGGCCGCGGCGCCGGTTACGGCAACATGCTTACCTGGACGGATCGGGACAAGCCAAAAGTCGATGTCCAACCCGCCGAAATACAGGTCGATCTCGACACTGAACGCTTCTACAAGATGTTCGTGGACCTGTTGACGGCGCCGACACCAAAGCCTTAAGCACCAACGAAAGCGGAGTCAGTCAGCGCTGTAATTGATCGAGTGCCTGTCGGGCGGGCGGGTAATCCGGATGCTGCTTGAGTAGTTCTTGCAGCACGCCACGAGCCTTGTCGGTCGCACCCTCGATCGCATAGACGCGAGCCAGGTTCATATAAGACTGTTCGAAGGCCGGCGCGACGCGGATGCACTGTTCGAAGCTGGCCACTGCCTCGTCGCGCCGTCCCGTGCGCAAGTAAAGCACTCCCAGGTTGCTCAGCGCTTCCGGATAGTCTGGACGAGCCTTCAGCGCTCGCTGCAGATGGTCGTACGCGCGATCGTTATCATTCAGCTGGGCGTAGACCATCCCCAGGCTGTAGTTCGCCTCTGCATCCTGCGGACCAACAGCCACCGCTCGTTCCAGAAACTTTCGAGCTTCGTCCCAATTCTTCTGCTGCCGGTAGGCGTTCCCGAGATTTTCGAGAGCAATTAAATGATCCGGACTCAGCTTCAGAGCCTGTTCAAAGTATGGAATCGCTTCGGCCGTGCGCTTCTCTCGCGTCGCCAGAAGGCCGAGGTTGTTCCAGACGTTGGCCAATGTGTCGGGATAACTGCCTTGCAGTTTGGTCGCGCGTTCGAATTGTTCTCGGGCCGCGCCGATCTTCTCCTGCTTTAGATAAACACTTCCCAATCCATAGAGCGCTTCCGCACTCGACGGATCGTCGCGCAAAGCCAGTCGGAATGATGCTTCCGCCTGATCCACATATCCGCGTTGAAAGTAAATCGAACCGTAGCTGAGATAGTTACGCTGGAATTCCAGCGTTTCGGTCACACCGGGAAACGGCAAGGCTCTCGCGAGCCTCTCCGCCGCAGTCTTCGGAATCTGCCGGAAGTCCTCGTTCACGTGCTCAGGGTTCGCCGGTCCCTGATAAACCTTGACGATATCTCCGGCACTGCTGATCAGAAACGAGGTCGGCAGGGTCAAGTCACGGTGCCGGTCGTACAGATAGCCATAAAGAATGTTGTAGATTCCGGCGATGTCCTCAGAGCCACGTAGCACCGGGACGGAGAGATGATTGTCGCGAATGAACGCCCGGGCCGAATCAACTTTTTCCGGATCATCGACATTGACCGTAAGTAATTCAAGACCCTGACTCAGCCCACGGTTTGTGAGTTCGGTTGAAAACCTTCAACTGCTCGCGACAGCTTGCCGAGCCTTCCACCCAGAAATTCAACAGCACAGACTTGCCGCGAAAGGAGGACAGCGTTTGGGTCTGCCCGTTCAAATCAGGAAGAGAAAAGTCCGGCGCTGCGACTGGAGTGAGCAGCCACGTCTCAACAACATCAGGCATTGCCTCAGCTTTTTGGGGTGTGGAAACTATCTTCTGCGGCGTTCGCGGCCTGAATGCCTCAATGCGCGAAGGTTCAGACCCCTCCTGCACCCACACCCGGTGGTTCAGCGGAAGCTCGCGAAGTTCCTGCACCAACCCGCTGGGCCAGCGGATCGACGCCCGCACCGGGCCTTTCGCATCTCCTAATCCGAAAAATACTTCCTTGCTGTGTTGAGAGAGAAAACCAGATCCGGCCTGAAGCATGCGTGTCTGCCGCCCTGCTGCGGTTTCCACGGTGATCACTGCGCCGATAGCGTCGCGGTTGCTCTTGCTTCCGCGCAGACGAAAAGCGATCGACGGAGCAAGATTGCTCATCACGTTCTGCAAGAGCCGCAACTGCGGGCCATTGCGGTTCTTCAGAAATACTTCGAGCCGTCCATCGTGATCGAAATCCGCGAGGGCAAATGCTCTGCCGTCCTCGATAAAGTCCATGCCGACCACACCGGAGACGTCAGAAAACGTGCCATCGCGGTTGTTCGCGTAAAAAACGTTGCGCTCGTATCCGCTCCACGTGCCATCCGATCGGATCAGCTCGTTGATCGCATTCCAACCTTGCTCGTAGGATTGCGCGGGCTTGGCCTCTACCGGAGAATTCGCTACCACCTGCCGCCAGAAAAAACTGTTTAAGTCATCGCGCGAAGGTCCGGACACCATTCCATTGGCGATGTACAGATCGGGAAAGCCGTCGTGATCGAAGTCCCACGCGTCGCTTGACCACGCCCAACGCCCCATTTCAACTCCGGCGGCCGCGCCCGTATCCTGAAAAGTGCCTTTGCCGGTGGCACGAAGCAAAGAATTTCCGCGGGCATGTTTGCGATAGAGGGCGCGAATCTCTTCCGGTGCATCTTTCTGAAAGACGGCCTGAGTCGAGATGCGTGTGCCCGCCGCGCTCCACATGTCGGCGACGTAGAGGTCTTCGGCACCATCGTTGTCGTAGTCGAGCCAGCAGACACTCATCCCCGCGCCGACATCTTCCACGCCCGCCTGCGGAGCGACATCGGTGAAGGTTCCATCGCCGTTGTTGCGATAGAGGTTCTTCCGGCCAAAATCGTTCACCACATAAAGATCAGGCCAGCCATCGCGGTTGTAGTCGTTCCAGCCGCAGCAGAAACTGTAGCGAGTGTTGTTCTGGTTCAGCCCGGTTTCCGCGGTAACGTCGCGGAAGGTTCCGTTCCGCTGGTTGCGCATCAGGAAGTTGGGCGGACCGTTCTGAGCGTCATAATAAGGAGAGGGATACCTGTACTGGTCGGTGCCCTGATAATAGATATAGAGACAGAAGTAAACATCCAGCCAGCCATCGCGGTCATAGTCAGCCACGGCCGCGCCGGTGAACGTTCCCTGTGGCGCCTGGGCGAATTGAAATGCATCGGGCTGTAGGCGAAATTTTCCGCCGCCCTGATTCACAAACAGCAACGGACCATTGGTCCGAACCACGATCAGGTCCTGACGGCCATCGTTATCGAAATCGGCAAAAAGAGCGCACGCCGTATTTTCGAGGACACCCACGCCCGAGCTTTCCGTAATGTCTTCGAATGTCCCGTCACCGCGATTGCGATAAAGCCGGTTGGGAAGGCCGGCTGGCTGGCAGACGTAGAGATCGTCAAAGCCATCGTCATCGATGTCCCCGACCGATACTCCGTTGTGTCCGTAAATATCGATTCCGCACGCAACATCGAGCACGGTTCGCCAGTAGTCCGCCCCGTGCAGCAGTTGAGATGAATAGGACGCATTCCCGGCAAAGGCTTGCGCCGTGATGTCGGCGAAAGATGGGCGACGCAGACCGGCTCTGCGTTTCATCGGAGAGCCGCCAACTGCGCAGGCGAAATTCGCCCGCAGGCAGACGCCTCCCATTCCATGTCCCACTGCCCGACCCGCTGCTCGCGATAGAACTCTTTGGCCGAGCCCACCAGTTCATATCGCACGCCCGTCTGCAACCGGCTGGGGACACCAGTTGAGGAAACTGGCTGGGAGCCTGCATCAATACTCGTCACTTGAAACTCGGCAGTGAAGATCGTCGAAAAGGAAGCCATTGCGGAGCGTAGTTCCCGCAGGAAGGCATCCCGCCCGAGAGGCGATTCGCGCGCGAATTTGTTTTGATGCACTTCGACCGCCGGTCCTGAACGCACTACACGCGATTCAACTGGACGGAACGAGGCTCCCGAAAAATCGGGGCTTAGAATTCTCTCTATCGCCTGCAAATTCTGCGGGCTCTCAAGAAGGCCAGCGCTCCACTTCGCGAGAATGGCAGCAATCTGGTCGTGATATTTTTCGGTGATGAAATCGTCAGAGCCAGCCAGCGTTTTTAGAAGCGTGGCTTCAATCGGCAGCTTGGCCCGATAGTGAGGATGCAGGTGAAATTCGCCAGCGCCGGGCAGCGTGTTGCGAACTTCAGGAAGGTGAGCGAAAGGAAGGGCGAAACCACGCAAGCCAGATGGGACCAGCGCCGCGGAGGCCCCCTGGGCGCACTTGACCAGGAAATCCCGACGTCCGGGATCAATCAAGATCGTGACGAGTCTGACCACGACCGGCCGGTGAAGGATCAACCGGATGCCGCTGCTTCCCCGCCCGACTCAGGCTATTGCCCCTTGGAAATTCACGTGTGAAAGCGAAGCTAACACTGTCGAAGAGACCGGTCAAGATTGAGGGCCATCCCGTAGTCTTTTAGCTTCGGATGATTTTTGTCATTTCCATGTGACTGGGGAGATCAAAGTCTTTAACCGCAAAGTTCGCAAAGGATTCCGCAAGGGACGCAAAGGAACCCAGCCGGAGTAGGGCGCCACTGGTCATTCCCATTTATGGCGCCGACACGGCAAACGCGAAAAGCGCGGACCCTGCTGGAATGACCACATACTGCTTGCCATCCAGGCGATACGAAACCGCCGCCGCGTATGCAGCTGCGCCCAATTGAATATGCCAGAGGTCTTTTCCGGTGCGGGCATCGAGTGCGATGAAGTTGCCGTCGGCATCTCCGGCGAAGACAACGCCACCCGCGGTGGAGAGTAGCCCGCCATAAGGATTGCTAAAAAGTGGGAACCTCCACTTCTCAGCTCCGGTCAACGGATCGAGAGCCCTGAAATCACCCGTGATTCTTTCAGTCGGGTCCGGAACATAAATGCTTCCCAGGAAATCATGCCCTGCACGATAGCCTTGCGGAGCGTTGGTAAAGACATCGCACTCGGTTGAGGTCGCCACGTAAAACAGCCTGGTGTCCGGATCATAAGAGGGCGAATACCAGTTGGTCAGGCCGAGTGCTCCTGGACAAACCAGATTTCCACCCCCCTTTGAGGGCAATGCCGTATTTGGGATAGGCTTGCCATCCGGTGCGATCGACGTTGCCCAAGTGACTTTGCCGAATGCCTTGGCGGAAAGAAATGTGCCGTCAGTTCGGTCGAGTACGTAGAGGAATCCGTTGCGATTCGCCTGGATCAGAAGCTTGCGGGGCTTACCTTCCCACTCAGCATCAACCAGAATCGGCACCTGAGTCGCGTCATAGTCGTAAAGATCATGCGGCGTGAACTGAAAGTGCCACTTTAACTTTCCGGTGTCCGGATCGAGAGCCAGCATGCTGTTGCTGTAAAGATTGTCTCCGCCGCGCTCGCCTCCATAATTGCTGGGCGACGGATTTCCGGTTGGCCAATAGACGAGGTTCAACTCTGGATCGTAGGAGCCCGTGATCCATGCCGGCGCTCCGCCAGTCTTCCATGAGTCTCCCTTCCAGGTTTCGTGTCCGGGCTGGCCGGGACCTGGAACAGTATCGAATCGCCACACTCGCCGCCCCGTGGCTGCATCGTAGGCGTCGATGAATCCGCGAATGCCGTATTCGCCTCCCGACACACCGACAATCACTTTGTCTTTGACGACGAGCGGCGCCACCGTGAAGGCGTAGGCCTGGCGATAGTCAGCGGCGATTGCGTCCCAGATCAGATTTCCGGTCTTGGTGTCGAGCGCGATCACATGCGCATCGAGAGTCGCCATGAAAAGCTTGTCGCCAAGGATGGCAAATCCACGATTCACCAGGCCGCAACACGGGTGCACCTTGTCCGGGAGTTTCCGCTGGTAGCGCCAGATGGCACGTCCGGTGCGGGCGTCCACGGCAAAAGCGCGGTCGTTCTGTCCGGTGCCGTAGAGCACGCCGTCCACAACCAGCGGCGTCGTCTCGAACTGACCGACATCAGCGACCTGAAAGCTCCACTGCATTACCAGACGTGAAGCATTCGAGGTATTGATCTGATCCAGACCGCTGTGGCGCCAGCCGTTGTAGGCGCCGGAATAGGTGAGCCAATTCTGAGGCTCGCCAGCAGCGCCGACCAGGCGGTCAGCAGTGACCTGGCCAGAAGCGCCCGTCCACGCGATTAGCAGAAGCGACAGTATCAGCGCAGTCTTCGTCATAGGGGCATCCTTAGACTGCTGTCAGTCGCCATTCAAACTTTCCAGGTAGGCAACCAGATCGTGAAGATCAGTCGGACTCAGCATTTCTTCCGAGTAAGCCGGCATCAGGGACTTGCGCTCCTGAATTACATCCTTCAGGTCTTTCCTCAGGAAGAGTCGGAGCTGTTGGCTGGTGTCGAGTAATTGGATCGAGAAAGTATCTTCGTTTTTGGCCACCCCAGTAATTGTTTCACCGCTGGCCGTCACGACGGTGACCATCTCGTAGAGTAGCGGAGGTCCCCAGAACCGGTTGGGGTCGAGCATGCCGTTGCTCAATTGTTTATCGGGATCGCGAATCGAATCGACCAGGTAAGATTCCGATCGCGCGGCTCCCACGCGGGAGAGGTCAGGACCCAGCCGTCCACCCTTGCCCTTCACCATGTGGCACTGCGAGCAACCCGCACTCGCGAAGAAAAGCTGCTCGCCTTTCGACCGATCGCCGGAGTTGGTCGAGCGCCGAGGCGATCCGACGGAACGAAGGTATGCAATGATCGACCAGGTTTCAGAATCCTCGAAACTGTTGGCCGGCATCTCGGTACCGGGAACGCCTTGGCTGATGGTATGGAAAATCTCCGCATCGCTGGAACCGTGAGTCCAGCGGCCGGCGGTAAGGTCAGGCCCGCGGCCGCCGCCAGTCGCGTTCATGCCGTGACAGGGCGAACAGTTCCCACGAAAAAGGGACGACCCTTCTTTAATCGCCGCAGGGTTCCCGGCCTTGGGATTGCTAATGGCCTTGTCTTCTGCTAGCAGGGCCGATGTCCAGAGACCCGAGAAAAGAAGCAGAGTCAGCCCGGCCACGCCCCACCTCGCCGCTCGTTTACACGTCACCTGTAGCAAAAGAATTCTCCCTGGGCCGTCCAGTCTTTGAATGAGTCTGATGCGAGGGCGTCCAGTGTACGGAGGAGCGGAATATTGAGTCAATCACTGACTCGAGGTTGCGTCACCGGAGCGATTCTTCGTTGTGGTACGCTTACCGGTCTCGCGTTGTCCAAACTCCTGTCCGGGAGATTCTTTCTTGCCTGTTCCTCGAAGAACCGGCCCTCGCATCGCCGTTGTGGGCAGCTATGCCACCGGTCTGACCATGAAAGTGGAGCGTATGCCAGGCACCGGCGAAACCCTGCTGGGAACAGGCTATCGCGTGGACTATGGCGGAAAGGGTTCCAATCAGGCGGTGGCCTGCGCCCGGCTCGGAGCCAGCGTCAGCTTCGTAGCAAAAATTGGAATGGACCCCTTCGGCGAAATGGCGCTCGGCCTCTATCGCGACGAAGGCATTGATGTCACGCACGTAAAGCGCGTCGCCGACACACCCACCGGAGTTGGTTTCATCATCGTCGAGGCCGCCAGCGGACACAACTGCATCACCATCGATCCCGGAGCGAACGAATTCTTGACTGCAGCCGATGTCGCTCAATGCGAATCCGCTTTCAATTCCTCGGCGGTGGTACTCACGCAACTCGAAATTCCTGTCGCCGCCGCGGAAGCCGGACTGGCTCAGGGACGCGCACGCGGAGCGGTCACAATTCTGAATCCGGCGCCGGTCCGGACTCTGCCTTCGTCCATCCTGCAGTTGGTGGATATTCTTACTCCCAATCAGAGCGAAGCCAAGGTGCTCGCGGGGATCAATCCGGCTGCGGATGTCGAGCCTGAGGAAGTTGCGCGCATCTTGATTCGCAGTGGGGTCAAGCAGGTAGTCATGACCCTGGGAGAGAATGGCGCGCTGATCGTGACCGAGAAGTCTTCGACGCATGTTCCAGCAGTTCAGATGCGAGCGGTGGATACTACCGGCGCAGGCGACGCCTTCAACGCCGGACTCGCGATGGCACTGGCTTGCGGTGCGAATCTTGAGACAGGCAGTGCAGTTTGCGGTGGTCACGGGCGGCCTGGCAGTCACTAAAGAGGGCGTCATTCCTTCCCTGCCCAGCCGCACGGAAGTTCTGAACCTTTATCGCCAGCGAAGTTTACAGTCGCCCGATTGGCTTTCGGCTGATACTGACGAATAGGCCCGATATTTGAAACTGACTTCGTTAGGCGGCGGTATCAACTCGACTCCTTCCCGCAGGAAAGGTCATCGGTTGCCCTATACTGCAGCCAGAATCCGCATCGAGGAGACTCCCTTATGCCCCTTCTGATCGGGTTTCTGCTCGTGCTGCTGGCGGCCCTGCTGCAAGGGACTTTCGTTCTCCCTATGACCCTGGTCCGGCAATGGTCGTGGGAGCACACCTGGGCAACGTTCTCGCTGCTGGGGATGCTCGTCTTCAACTGGATCATCACACTTCTGCTGGTCCCGAATATTTTCGCGGTGTATAGCGCAGTCGCCCGCGAGGGACCTCTGCATTCTGGCACTCTTCGGACTGGGCTGGGGAGTAGGCGCTGTCCTGTTCGGCTTGGGGATGGAACGGCTTGGCATGGCACTGGGCTATCCCATCATCATGGGGCTAATCGCCAGCCTGGGCGCTTTGATTCCGCTGCTGGTGTTCTTTCCGCAGACGCTTTTCACGGGCAGAGGCCTGGTCCTGCTGGCTGGAACCGCACTGGTCATTTTCGGTATTTCGCTGTGTTCGATCGCTGGATCCCGCCGCGCACCCGATGCGGCAAAATCCTCCGCGGGCCCGAGTGCTTTCAAGATCGGACTGGCCATCGCAATCTTCGCCGGAATACTTTCCTGCTTACCCAATGTGGGTATGACATTCGGAGGAAATGTGATCCGCAGCGCCGCGTCGCTGGGAGTGTCTCCGGCGTCTTCCGGAAATACGGTTTGGGCATTGCTCTTCACTTTGGGATGTGTCGCAAACCTTGCTTATTGCCTGTACTTGATGATCAGCAAGCACACGTTGGGCCAATACTTTAACCGGGAGACGCCGCGGAACCTGGCTCTCAGCGCGGCAATGGCGCTGATGTGGATTGGCAGTTTCTATCTGTACGGTGCAGGCGCAGCAAAACTGGGCCGTTGGGGCGCCATTGCAGGTTGGCCTCTGTTCATTTCACTCTCGATCGTTGTGGGCAATCTCTGGGGATTGTGGCGAGGAGAGTGGCAGGGCGCTCCGGCCCTTGCCCGTCGAATGCTGAATCAGGGATTGCTGGTCCTGATTGTGGCAGTGATTACGGTGGCGCTCAGCAATTCGTTCTAGGATTATTTTCAGCGCGGCCTCTGTGACTGGGCCGACAACTCTGCGAAAATAGGCGTGTCCATGTCGTCAAATTCCCAATTCCTGCTCGACATCGCAACCCCGGGCGCGCTGGATGCGCTTCGACACTGCGCAGATCCTGAAGCGCTTCTTCTTTTGCGAGCGTTCGCTTCTGGTCAGCCAGGCGGCGTGGATTCCCGCGGTCGCGCCGCTTGATATCAAGACCGGACTCGCCCGCTTCATCTGGCAGAGCGCGGAAACCGCGGACGCCTTGCGCAATCGCGTATTCGAGCTTCGCTTCCCCAGCCGCCTGTTGGAAGAAGAAGGGACGGACCACGCGCTCATCGAGCTTTTCGGCGCGGTGAAGAATTCGCCATCGGTTCCGGCGTTCCTGTTGAGCGTTGGCAAAGTTCTACTGCCCGCGCTGCGCGACGCCTTTCAGGAATATCTGCAAGCATCTGATTCCATCGCCGACGGGCCAACTCACCGCTTTCTGTCGCTCGCGGTCGCTGAAAAGAGCTGAACAGATCGCAGCTTTCGAGCAATGGAGCGAGTCGGCGTTAGTCGACAATCCCGGATTGCGCGAGAGTGCGCTGGCCTGGACTCAGGCAGTCGCCAGACGACTCTCTGACGTAGGCGGAGTCGGAATCGGGCCGTCCTCGTCGTCTGCCGGCGGCGGACCTTTGCCCGGATCAAAGACCTACGCCATTCCCGACAAGCCGGCACGCGACTCGCGCTTCTGGCCTTGCCGCTTCTACTGGCCGGACGTCGTCGATCCAGCTTATCCCTACGGCGAGGGAATGCAGTTGCAGCTTCGCTCCGCGATCAGCCACCTGAATGAAGTATGGGCAATCGAAAACGGCGGGGTGATGTTGAGCGCGTTCGCCGACGTTCTGCCCGTGGGAGTGGATCCACAATGCTGCGCGCTGGACCTACGACGAATCGCGCCACTGCCGCATGGGTTACGAACGCCTGATGGCGTGGGGTCTGAATCCCGCTGACATCCCGCTGGGCACCTATATCTACGAGAGCGCCTCCGGCGAAGATCCGATCTATCGCCTGGGCATGCTCTATTTTTTCGAGACCAAAAACATCCGCCACAAACCGGCCCGCACTCAACTCTTCCACTGCCTACGGTGACGCGGTCAGCGAACACGACATGGATTTCGACTGGGCCGACGAAACCATGCACGCCGGCTACGGCAAACACTGGCTCAAGGAGCTTCTCGCAGTTCGCGGCCAGGACCCCACTGCCTACGATCAGGTACGCGACCATTGTGAAAAGCTGGTACGCGACTACGTAAGCACCGCCACGCGTGACGAAGTAGTCAGCCATAAAGAGAGCAGGCAAGCGCGTTGATCGCCAAAGCTCAAGAGAAGACGGAGCGTCCTCGCACGTGCGGCGATGCCGGCGCCGCACATTGACGCCTATCCACATATAATGTTGCACGGGCGAGACGCTCACGCCGCATCAGGTCGCGCAGATATATCTGTTTTGCCTGAGCGCTCACCTCTGGCGCCTGACTCTCCGTTGCAGCTGCGGCACAGCCGACGATCTCAGGAATGCATCCCGCCACAAAGCCAGAAACGCCAGAAGCTCATCTGGGCAAGGGTTACGACGCGTTGAAGCTGGACCGGTACGACGTCGCCGTCACCGAGTTCCGGGCTGCGCTGGAAGCCGCTCCCGAACTGAGCCTGCGCGCACGATTTCCTCTGGCGGTCGCTCTGTTCGAACTGCATAAATCGGATGAGGCCCGTCACGAACTTGAACTCGTGCGCAAGGAAGTCGGCGATCATCCGAATGTCTTTTACTATCTGGGAAGACTTGACCTGGATGATCATCAGTACGCCAGCGCGATTCGAAATCTAACCAAGGCAGCCGCCAAGCCGCCTTTTCCCGACACTGCCTACTATCTTGGCTTCGCGTATTTCAAGCAAGGTGAAATGACGTTGGCGGAAAAGTGGCTAAAGGAAGCGTCTCGCTTGACTCCGCACGATGCCCGCGTTCCCTATCAACTCGGACTGGTTTATCGCAAACAAGGACGCGAACAGGAAGCCGCGAAAACGCTGGCACTATCGGAACAACTGCGCCAGAGCGATTCCAACGAGAGTCGCCTCAGGCTTGAATGCCGGCAGAAGCTCGATCAGGGACTTCGTGAGGAGGCCCGTGCCGATTTGCGAACAACTTTATGATCCCAACGACGCCGACAAACTGACGGAACTGGGCACTATCTACGGCCAGCACGGAGATCTGCGAAGCGGCCCTCAAGCCGTTGCGCCGGGCAGCGGAGTTGTCTCCGCAATCGCCACAGATGCAGTTCAACCTGGCCTTGACCTACTACCAACTGAATCAGTTTGAGCAGGCCCGTGACGCCGCTGGCCAATTCTCTCAAGCGCTGGCCGGATCTGTTCCAGCTAAACGCTCTCTACGGGGCCGTTCTGGCAAAGTTGGGCGAGGATCTTGCGGCGTATCAGGCTTTGCATCACGCTCATGAACTTAATCCGCAGGATCCCGACACGGTGAATCTGCTCTACGCCACTACCCTCGGACTCGCGCAAAAGAGCAAGAGTCGCCGGGCAATCGACTGATTCGTTGCGATATCTGAACGAAGCATCGTCACTGCGGCCCCAGGAAGCGGAACCGCACCTCCGGATGGCGGAAATCTACGCAACCGACGGGCCGTCCCGCGGAGGCTGCTGCGGAAAAAGAGAAAGCTGCGCAGCTTGGCGCCAACCCTGGCGGGCTGCACTAAATTCGCTGCATTCCTCTCGCTACTCAGCTCTCGATTCGTAATCGACACGCGGAAAACTGGCTTCGTCTTTTCGGACGGTTCCATCTCGTATGTCTGCTCGGTCTTCGCAGGATCGTAATCGCGCCACAACCAGATCATCTCTTCTGGAAATTCCGCCGCGCCCTGGCCCGAATTGTGCGTGCCCTTGCCGAAACTGAAGTGAAAATCGTAGTCCTTCAGCTTCAGGGCATTGGCCATGCGAATATTGGCCAGCGGCCAGCTTCCGTAGCGTTCATTCTCCTGATCTGTCGGAACCATCCTGCAGCCACACTCGAATATTTCGTTTGGATTCCCGCAAGATTTTCTCGGCATAATCCTGTCCACCGTCCGGAAGCGCAGGGTCTTCCTTCCACTGGATGCTGGTGAAACTTCCGATCCACGAGATCACGCGGCTGAACCGGTCAGGCATCTGCCAGGCCGCATTGAAAGAGCAAATACCGCCAGACGACAGCCCGGTGATCGCCCAGCTGTACGCGTCTTTGCGAAGGTTGTAGTGGGACTGAACGTCAGCGAGAACTTCATCGCGAAGGAAACGCGCATAGCGATCGCTCACGGTGTCGTAAAGCGTGCTGCGCATCGAATCCTTGAGAGTGCGGTGCCATTTGTCGGAGTACGCTTTCACGAAGTTGTAAGTTGGGGTGCCGGGAGAGTCCGCGATGTCTCCGGGATTGATGAACACCGCGATCATGACTGGAATCTTCTTCTGCGCGATCAGGTTGTCGATTACGTTGAGAGTCGGATTGTTGCCGTCGCGATGGATGTAGCCGCTCCCGTCCTGAAAGACCATCAGCGCCGCCGGCACTTTCGGATCATATTGTGCCGGCACATAAATCCAATACTCGCTCTTCATGCCGTCATATATTTTGCTGGTGTGCACAATCTTTTCGGACACCGTGCCGGATGGCACGCCCGGCTGCAGATACGACAGCGGACCGAACGCCGGCACATCCAGCTTACCGCCAAAAGGCGCGCCGTTGACCATGTAGTGGAACGAGTGCAACTTCCCGACAGGCTCGATGTGCGCCGCGGCGTACCAAAGATCGGAGCCCGCGAGGGACTGCATCTGCGGTCCAGGGGCGTCGTCAATGAGTAGCGATGGCTGCGACGACGCCTGCGTGGCGAAAAAGAAATCTGAGCCGTGACCGGACCACGCAGTTCCTTCTTTCAAGTCTTTGGCATCGAAGCTGTCCGTAATCGCGGTTCGAAGATTCGGACTCTTGGACTTTGCCAACTCGATCAGCTGCGTTGCCGACATCTTTTCCGCCGCCGGCGCCATGGACGCAAAGCAAACCAACAGAAGTGCAAGTTTCCACATGGCCACATACTATAGCTCGTTTTCGGGTTATGCAGCAGCGTCTGGGCGGGGCGAATGCTATCCTTAAGTTGTACCCATACCACGACGAGTCTTTGATCTATCCATGTCGAATCCAGGCAATCAAGAACCGATTCCCGCCGCCGAATCCGCTGAGTCTTTCGAGGACATCCTTTCCCAGTACGAGAAGACCCATACCCGCAAGAAGGAAGATGGCGGAAAGCGACTTGAAGGCACGGTGATCGCCGTCTCCGCGGAATCCGTTTTCTTTGATATCGGATTCAAGACTGAAGGCATCATGCCGCTGGCCGTGTTCCAGAGTTCGGGCCAAACGGTGAAGCCTGGCGACAAGATGCCGGTCTCCGTCAAAGGCCGCGATCCCGAGGGCTACTACGAACTTTCCCGCCAGAAGATTGCGCAGCCCACGGACTGGTCGTCGTTGGAGCAGGCATTCACCGAGAAAGGCGACGGTAGTGGGCACTGTCACAGGCGTCATCAAGGGCGGATTCAGCGTGGATATTGGAGTACGGGCTTTCATGCCAGCCTCGCGCAGCGGAGTGCGCGACGCCGCCGACATGGAGAAGCTTGTCGGACAGGAAATTCGCTGCCGCATCATCAAGCTCGATGCCACCGAGGAAGATGTCGTGGTCGACCGGCGCGCCCTCGCCGAAGAAGAAGAGCGCGTCACAAAGGATCGCCGATACACCGAGATTCGTGAGGGTGAAACTGTGCGCGGTACCGTCCGCAGTCTCACCGACTACGGTGCTTTCGTCGATCTGGGCGGTGTCGACGGCTTGCTGCATGTCGGCGAAATTGCCTGGGCCCGCATCAACAAACCCGCAGACGTGCTCTCGGTGGGACAACAGATCGAGGCTCGTGTGCTCAAGATCGATCCGGAAAAGAAGCGCATCTCGCTGGGGATGAAACAGCTGCAACGCGATCCATGGGATTCCGTGGCGGACAAATACAAACTGGGCGAACGCGTTCGGGGCACGGTCACGCGCGTGCTGGAGTTCGGTGCCTTCGTTGAACTCGAGCCAGGAATTGAAGGCCTGATCCATGTTTCTGAAATGTCATGGGCCAAGAAAGTAAGAATCGCCAGCGACGTCGTGAAACCCGGTGAGAGCGTCGAAGTCGTGGTCCTGGGAGTAAAGCAGGACGAGCACCGCATTTCTCTCGGCCTCAAGCAGGCGCTGGGCGATCCCTGGGCAAACGTAGCACAGACTTTCGCCGCAGGCACGGTGATCGAAGGGCCGATCACGAGCATGACCAAGTTTGGCGCCTTCGTCCAGCTTGCTGAAGGCATCGAAGGCATGATTCACGTCAGCGACATCAGCGCCGAAAAGCGCATCGAATTTCCCCAGGATGTGCTGAAGGTTGGACAACTGGTGAAAGCTCAGGTTCTCTCCGTCGACACTGCAAAACGCCTGCTCCGCTTGGGCATGAGGCAACTTGTCCCCACCAGCCTGGATGAATACATCGCCGAACACAGGACGGGCGATGTGGTCACGGGCCGCATGGGCGAAGTCTCTGCCGGACAGGCTCGCGTGGAACTGGGAGACGGCATCTACGCGACCTGTCGAATTACAGCCGCCGGCAAGGAAACTGGATCGGTTGAGACCAGCGATACAGTCCACATCGAAGCCTGACCTGTCAGCCTTGAGTTCGAAGCTCAAGGCCCACTGGAAGGGTGGTGCTTCCGCCGTGGAATCCAAACCCGAAGCCGTCCGTACAGGACAGGTTCGCCAGTTTCGCATCACGCAGCTCGATCCTGCAGCTAAGAAAATTGAATTGGAGCTGGCCTAAGCCGGTGAAGCGGATCATGACGCTCACCGGGTTGCTGTTGGCTTTTGCCTCTACCCTTTTGTCCGCACAGACGTTCTCCTGAAAAACCCGAGTGGTGCCGCCCGCTTCCGCGTCCTGAATATCAGACTCTCAAACGTGTCCCGGTCACCGATCCATGGTTTGAGGTTTATGAAGTAGTGCCGGGCGTTTTGGCCATTTACGAACCGCATCAGGCGGAAGAAACGATCTCCTACCTGATCCTGGGCAAGAAAATGGCGCTGCTGTTCGACACGGGTATGGGCATCAGCGATATCAGGAAGGTCACAGGCGAGTTGACGCAGCTTCCCATCGTCGTGCTCAACTCCCACACCCACAATGATCACGTTGGCGGCAACTGGCAGTTCGACACGGTCTATGGCAATGGACACTGATTTCACCCGGACCAACGCGAAAGGTTCACGCCAGGATGCTCAGAACGAACTCGGCCCCGGAATGATTTGTGGCGAGTTGCCGAAGGGTTTTGATTCCAAAGTCGTATGCGACCCGGCCGTGGAAGATCTCGCGATTTTTGCACGATCACGACAAGATCGATCTCGGCGGTCGCACTCTGGAAGTTCTCTCTACACCCGGCCACACGCCAGACGCGATTTCATTGCTTGATCGGGCTAACGGGCTGCTTTTCACCGGCGACACTTTTTATCCAGCGCCCATCTGGCTTTATCGGCCGGAGACCAATCTTGATCAGTATGTCGCCTCTGTAAAGCGCCTCGCCGCTCTCGCTCCGCAAATCAAGCTCGTTCTCGGCCAGCACAATGTTCCGTTCGCCGAGCCTTCGGTGCTACCGAGATTGGTTGTTGCGATTGAAACCGTTCGCGCCGGCAAGGTGCCTGCCGAACCGCACGACGCAGGCAAGGCCATCTACCGCTTTGACGGCTTTTCTTTCCTGCTCAAAGCTCCGGCGCCGCAAAGTAGCGCGGCGTCCGCCGATGTCGGCGGCTCCTGCCCGCCCCTCGGCCGCGGGACGCCGGCGCTACAAGATCATTCGCGTGGAAAGTCATCTGCCATCGCCGCCGGAGACGTACCCAACTCAGGAGTGACGAAGTATTGGGCGCGAGCCTTTTCCCACTCGACCATGCTCAAGCCTGAGGGATCATAGAGAATGCGTCCGGCACGCACCGTCATCCGCGCTGACAACTTGACTGTCCCGTCCATGCGAGCCAAGCCGCAATCGATGTAACTGAATTTCCCGTTGAGCACTTCCAGAACTGCAATGTCAGCTTCCTTGCCCACCGACAAAGTCCCCAAGTCAGGCCGGCGAATCTCGAGCGCCGGGTTCACCGTCGACCGCCGGATGATCTCATTCAACGGAATCCCCATTGCCAGGAACTTGGACATCACCTGGGTCATGCTCAGCACGGTGTAATTCTCCATGTGCAAATCCGTGGAAATGGAATCGGGAATAAATCCCTGCCTGACGGCGGGCACGGCGTTTCGAAACCAGAAGCTGCCCGCGCCGTGTCCGACATCGAAGATCACTCCACGGGCACGCGCTTCGGCCAGGATAGGATTGATTTTGCCGTCCGGGAGAATGATGGGAAACTGCTGCGCGAAGACATGCGTATGAATATCGCCAGGACGCATCTTCTTAAGAATTAGTTCTGCATAACTTCGTTCCGGACGGGGCCAGAAATCGAACATCACTGGCAGTCCAACCGCTTGCGCGCACTCTTCAGCGCGATCCACGGCTGCCCAGGGTGGATGTGCTGCGTCCCATGGCATGTCGGTCCAGTAGTGCGCGGTCTTCACTCCGACGATAACATCAGGATATTTTCGGATCGTTGCCGCGCATTGCTTGACATCCATCTGGTCAACTGTCTGTTCCAGACCGCCGTTCATACCATTGCCTACGATGTTCAGAAAGGCCAGCACGCGAACTTTGGCCTTGTCGATGACCTCTTCCTTCTCCTGAAGAAAGGTTTCAGCGCCGGCGCTACCCGCATCGACAATCGTGGTCACTCCCGATTGCAGGGCGATGTCGGCAGGGATCCCCAGCGGCTCAGTGTGGGCTCGCGCGTCAGGGGCGAACCAGTTCAGCGGCGCGCCCCCATGGCCAATGTGAGTGTGTATATCCACCAGGCCCGGGGTGACGTACAGACCAGAGACATCGACAACCTTCCCCGCTCGAGATTCGGGAATATCCTTTTCGACGGCCGCAATCTTTCCGCCGGAAACCGCGACATCGAAAGTCCCATCCAGATGATTGGCCGGGTCGATTACATGACCACCCTTTAAGAGCAGATCAAATCGAGAACTTTGAGCGTGAGCGTTTTGCGTGCCGAGAGTCATAGCGACTGTGAGTGCTGCTCCAAGAAACGTTTTGATCGTTAGCTGCATAGTCGGTGTTCCAGTTTTCCGGTGACCGGCGACGGATCATGCAGTGTGCTCACGGAGAATCCTGGCCAGTTGCTCGGCCACAATCTTGTCTTCTCCAGCTTGCAGCATGAAAGAGTTCATGGAGAGGCCCGGTTTCTCTTCGCCTGCTGCCATGATGATCGAAGGCTTCGACTCTTTCAGCAATTGGGAAACCTGCTTGGGAGTCAGGGAAATCTTCGCCTCGTCCCACGATGATCTGCATGTGCGGTACATGATTCGCGATTTCAGGGACAAAATAAGAAGTGCTCACACCCGGCACCCGAGTAATCTGCCGGGAGATGGATTCCAACCGTTCCTGCCATTCTTTTGCCAGGGCGTCGTGGTCTTCGGCGAGATAAAGCTCCAGCGCCTTTACCATCCCGATAATTTCTTCCTTACCCACCTTTGAACTGCGGCCTAACGTGTCTTCGTGCGGGCTGTTGTTCAGCAAGGCATTCGCCACCATTTCCTTTCGTCCGATCAGCAATCCTGCGCACTGCGGTCCGCGCATGGCCTTACCACCACTGAAGGTGATCAGATCGAAGCCCATGTTGGCGTAATCCCACAGATGCGAAACCGGTGGCGTGTCGGCCGCGGCGTCGTTCATGCATGGGATCTTGTATTCCTTCGATAGTTTCACCCACTCATCGATCTTGATCCGCCCTGCACTATTGAAGAGATTGGTGAAGTGCATCATGGCAGTGCGCGGATTCACCGCATTGCGGAATTCTTCGACAGTCTCGATTTCGATCAGCTTGATGCCGGTGGTGCGAAGCTGATGGTCGAACGGGTTGCGATGCGATTTCTGGATGATGACTTCAGACTTCATTCCGGTCAGGTCCGGTATCTGCTTGATGAATGTTTCGTTGTCGCCGGTGAGAATTCCGGCAAGTCCCGACTGGATGGCGGCAGCCGCGCCTGCCGTGACCAGCGCGGTGTATCCGTCGGGCAGCTTGAGCATTTGCGCAATCCGATTTCCTGCCGCGACTTCCAGGTCGGGAATGCGCACAAAGTGACGGCCCGCCTGGGCCATGACCGCTTCGAGTTCCGGACGAATGATGGAACCGCCCAGCATGGTCATGGTCCCTTCGCAATTGATGACAGTAGGGACACCAAGTTCTTCGTAGGGATTTCCAGATTGGCCGAATCCGCTCACTTTGGTGGTCGCCTTTGCCGCGAACATCTTCTTCGACGCCATCATTGAACCGGCAATCATTCCCACCGTTCCCAGAAAGCTCCTGCGATTCCATCCTGTGCCCAGGCGCATGAATCTCCTCCACTCTTCAGGTCTGCCGATACGAGCGAAATGCAGGTTCAGGTTTTTCTATTTCCGCACGATCGGCAGCAATGCAATTAATTTCAATCAGCGAATTGCCGGGAAGTCCGGCCACGGCGACCGTGGTTCGCGCCGGACCACCGTTGGGGAAATAGGTCTTGAATATCTTGTTCATGGCCTCAAAGTTGTCGAGGGTCGTAAGGAAGACGGTAAGCTGCGTGATGCTGTCCATCGAACCGCCGCCGACTTCCACCAGTTGTTTCACGTTCTCCATCACTTTCGTGACGTGGCTGTCGATATCGTCTTTGCCCACGGGACCATTCGAGTTCGCTCCCTGCCCGGCGATGTAAATCACATCGTTGTGGGTGATCAGGGCGGTGATCATTTGTTTGCCGTCGGCGGGCTTGCCGTCGCGGTTTAGTTTGCGCACACTGCCATCCTGCTTCTTGGCCTGGGCACTTGTGGCCAACAAAGTTCCCGCGCCCACCGCGGACGCTACCGCCGCCAGAGAAGTCATCAGCTTTCTACGATTGAAAAATGTCGAAGTCATGAGCGATCTCCTTGAAGTGTTTTATTGAGTTTGCAAATCTGTATCTATTCAACAGCAATGTTTTAAGGCAATGCAAAACTGAAAATGTCGCTTCCCGCGGCAATGGCTACGTATTGCTTGTCCTGAGCTGCAGTAACTCATCGGGGAGGCACTGAGCTCCTGTCCGGTGTTAAAGTGCCATAGCGGCTTCCCGGTTCGGGCATCCACTGCTTCGAAGGACTGCGCATCATCGCCAAAGAAAACCAGGCCGGTCGCGGTAGTCATGGTCCCCGCCGAAGATCGAGCGTGCCCTGCCTGCGGGTAACGCCAGGCGATCGACTGCTTGTCCAGATCGTAGGCGACAAACACCTTTTGCGAAACTCGCCCGGAATCCGCTTTACGCCGGTGGAGTAAAAAGTCTTGCCCTCTTCGAACTTTTGCGGCTTGGAGGAAAATATCTGGCATTCCTCCAGCGCAAGAAAATAGACGAAGTGAGTGGACTCGTTATAGGAGGGAGCAAACCAGTTCGTCGAACCGGCAAATCCCGGACACATCCGCGTTCCCTTCAGGAGTCGGCCCGAGCCCGGACCGTATGGGACGGCCTTGTGCGTCAATGCCCTTGGCCCAGCTCAGATTGCTCACGAAGGGCGTCGCTGAAAGAAACTTTCCATTCGTCCGGTCCAACACGTAGACGAAACCGTTGCGATTTGCCTGCACCAACAGTTTGCGGGGCTGACCCTGATAAACCGTGTCGATCAGAATCGGAGTTTCGGTGGCGTCGAAGTCAAAGAGATCATGCGGAGTGAATTGAAAGTGCCATTTCAACTTTCCGGTGTTGGCGTCCAGCGCGAGCACACAATCGGTGTACAGATCGTCGCCGGGACGAACCTCGCCATCGAAATCGGGACTCGGATTGCTGGTCGTCCAGTAAAGAGTGTTGGTTTCAGGATCGTAGGTGCCGGGCATCCATGTGGTTCCGCCGCCGTGCTTATACAGATCGCCCGGCCAACTCTCAGAGCCAGCCTCACCAGGCGCCGGGATGGTCCAGAAACGCCACGCCAGTTTCCCGGTTGCGCGTCGTAGGCGGCCACGAAGCCGCGGACACCGTCATCTCCGCCTGAGGTGCCGACAATCACTTTGTCATTTACGACCAGGGGAGCGCCGGTAGCGCCATAATTCTTGTTCCAGTTTGCGTACGCCACGTCCCACAACAAGGTGTCCCGAACGAGCGTCGAGACAAAGCAGGTGGGCATTGTCGGTCAGCCGGTAGACTCGCGAGTGCCAGAGCGCGACGCCGCGGGTGAGATGTCCTGACGCATCGTCGATCAGTCCCTCCGAGACCGGCAACGAATGATGCCAGATCTCAAGGCCGGTGCGCGCGTCCAGCGCGTAAGTGTCGTTCGCCGAAGTCACGAACATGACGCCGTTCACGACTACCGGCGTCACTTCCATCCGGTTCGAATTGCTGGAATGGAATACCCACTGCGCGCGCAACTGTGCGACATTTGCGGGGTTGATCTGGGACAGGTTGCTGAAACGGCGTCCGGTAAAGTCGCCGTTGTAGGAAAGCCAGTTGGCTCCGGGTGGCGACGTCATGAGTTCGGCTGGAAGATACGTCGAGAACTGCCGCTCCGGATTCCTGCGGCAGATCGTCAGACGCCGCCACCATGATGAAACCCAGAAAGGCAGCCAGCGCCAGTGCGATTCTTGAGCTGATTCGCCTTCCCCCCGTCACCCGCATTCGTTCGCCATTGAAAACCCGTTTCACGCAGTCACGCTGCGTGAGAAAGCATTGGACTGAATCGATTTAATAACCGCGCATTATCCAACGAAAACCGCATGAAAAGCAATCACGAATTACAGCCGGCCAAAGCGCTTGACCGCTTCCTGAATGGATTTGTATTTTTCGATAATCGAATACATCGAGTGTTCCTTGAAATCCATCTCTTGCGCGACGGCAAGAACCTCTTTGGCTTTGGCTCGAGGCACGATAACCACTCCGTCACCATCGGCAGCGACAATGTCTCCTGGATTAACCTCCACACCGTCGCACGCGACCGGAATTTCGGCACCGGCAAAACGGTAATGACCCACCGACGTGGATGGAACAATACCCGTGGCATATACCGGGAAACCTATTTTGCGTAATTGCCCAACGTCGCGCACGCCGCCATCGATGACCGCGCCGGAATATCCGCGGGCTGACATGGCGGTACCCATCAGGCCACCCATGCCGGCGATGTCGGCTCCGTCTTCGACGACCATCACCCACACTGAATTCCGCGTTCCTTGATCGATTGCCGCCAACATGCCGCTAAGCGCGGCTGGGTCCTTGTTACCCTCGTCCTTGCTCAACTTCACGGTGAGCGCGAACCCCACAAATTTCGACGCAAAAATCGGCTGCATCTTATGCGACAGGTACATCTTGCGACCCGTAAGCTGTTCCAGCGCATCGGACACGGATGCCACTTCAACATGCCGGTAGCTGTCGAGAAGCGCCTCACTCTCGTTCAACGGAGAGGCGGGCGACTGCGCCTGCAGGCTGGCGCTCAGCTGCCAGATTGCGCCGAGAAAGAGAATGCCCGCAATCAACCATGGACCTTTCCGTGAGAAGCTCGGGTATTGCGATTTGGTCATCTCGTCCTCCAGGTTGTATATATAAACGCGGACCTTGGCACTCTTGTCGGTAAATCTGAGAGGCGAATTCTAACACCAGGGAAAAGGGAGCTGACGCGATATGAAAATAGAAAAGTCCAGATTTTCGCCGCAGCAAGTTATTCTCGCACTATTTGTTCTTGTACTGTTTCTCCAAGCCGGGGCGCAGACGGGCTCGGCCGGAGAGCGGCGCGTCGATAAAACTTCCGGGCACAGCGAATCTTCCTTTCAGCGACGGCGTAATCGCAGGCGATACGCTCTACGTCGCGGGACAGGAAGGCATCGACGACAATGGCAAACTCGTGACCGGCGGAATCGGCTCGGAGAGCAAAGCCACGCTGGCTCGCATCGAGAAGATCGGTGCGGGAAGCCGGTTTTGACCTCAAAGACATCGTTTCTGTGACCGTCTATCTGGCCGATATACACGACTTTCCGGAGATGAACGTCGCCTACAAGTCAGTGATGCCTGATCCTAAGCCGGCTCGCGCTACCGTGCAGGTCGCGGCACTCGTAAACAATGCGAGAGTGGAGATATCTGCGATCGCGGTAAAGAGAAAATAGCCAAGATGGCCCGAAACTCTTTACGAGTTGCGCTCTTGACCGCCCTGGCGTTCGCACTGCTGGGTATGCCCGCTCGCGCGCACGCCCAGCAGTCCGGCAAGTCCTCCGCGGATAAAAATGCAACCGAGGGCAAGCAGATCTTCTCTACCACTTGCGCCGCCTGTCACGGACTCGACGGAGGAGGAGGTGAACGTGGCCCCGATATTTCCCACCGGCGAGAAATCCAACGCTTGTCGAACAAGGCTCTCATCCAGATTGTCCAGGATGGAGTGCCGGGAACCCGTATGCCCGCCTTCAGTTCCCTCGGAACCTCGTCGATTCAGTCAGTGGTTCGCTATCTCAGGAGCCTGCAGGGACAAATGTCTGAAACACCACTTACGGGCGATCCCGAAAATGGAAAGGTGATCTTCTTTGGCAGAGGAGATTGCTCGCAATGTCACATGGCGAACGGCCACGGCGGATTTATGGGTTCAGATCTTTCCAGTTTCGCCAGCACGCAATCGCCGGTCGAGATTAGAAGTGCAATCACAGAGCCCCAATCGGAATCTCGACCCGCGTAAACGGGTTGTAACCGTCACCACCGCGAACGGTCAGATACTCACCGGACTGGCGCGGAACGAGGACAACTTTTCGCTGCAACTTCAGACTACGGACGGCGCCTTCCACCTGCTAAACAAATCCGAGATGCAGAAAATCGAATATCAACCCCGTTCTCTGATGCCGGACGATTACGCGTCACGGCTGAGTTCGAAAGAACTGGATGATCTCGTAAGCTATCTGGTTAGCATTGCCCGCAATAAGAACAAACCTGAGGTCGAGCCAGGAATGAAAAGGGAGTCAACGTTGAAAATGCCCTCGTCTGCCGTCAAATCGAGATTGAATCGTTCGGTCAGGAATTTTCTTTTATTGTGCCTTGCGGGATTGTTCGGCACGACCTCCGTGGCAACCGGCGCAGACCAACCAAAGCGGGACTTCAAGCTGGTTGCTGAATCTCCCAAGTTCTGGCGACTCTTCGACCGTAAAGCCAAGTTGAGCACCGTAGCCACCGGTTTCGGTTTCACCGAAGGCCCGGTATGGGATGAGTCCGGGTTCCTTTACGTCAGCGACGAAAGTCAGAACAAGATCTATCGCGTCTTCCTCGACGGGCGCAAAGAGGATGTGATCTCTCTGGGCGATCCTGACGGCAACACCTACGACCGGCAAGCACCGTCTGATCGACTGCGCGAGCGTTCTGCGCGCCATGATCGTCGTGACTCCGGATGGAAAGTACACCGTCCTCGCGGACCACTACCAGGGAATGAAACTCAACAGTCCGAATGATGTCGTCATCGGTCCCGACGGCGCCATCTACTTCACCGACCCGACTCTCGATCTGGTCAAGGGCGAGAAGCAGGAAATACCTTTTCAGGGGGTTTATCGGCTCGACGACAAGGGCGAGCTTCGTCTCCTCACCAAAGATCTAACCCAGCCCAACGGCTTGGCTTTTTCTCCCGACGGAAAACACTTTTACGTCGATGACGATGATGATGCACAGAGAAATATTCGCGTCTACGACGTTGCCTCCGATGGTTCGCTCAGCAACGGCCGCATCTTTGGCGCGGAACCCGGGGGGCCGCACGAAGGCGTTCCCGACGGAATCAAAGTTGACCACGATGGGAAACCTGTTTGTGACAGGGCCAAAAGGTATCTGGGTGTGGGATCCGCAAGGCCACCATCTGGGCACAATCGAAATGCCCGAACAGCCAGCCAATCTCACATGGGGAGACAAGGACTACCGCACGCTTTACATCACGGCGACGACGTCAGTGTATCGTCTCCGAACAAAAGCCCACGGCTTCGTGCCCTATCTCACACACTGACGTGCACAATCATGGAACAGATGGTGCCCCATCCTTCGCGCCTTCCGCGAAGGGTGGGAGAGTCACGACCTTAGCAGTCTCATTTTTTATATTTCCGGATAGATGCTACAGAGTCGAACCTATGGGGGCATCACCAAGTTCCCCTGCGTTTTGCTGAACCTGACTGGTTTCCCCAACCATCCATCGAAACAGTAATGTTGCGGCGAAACCACCGATCAGTTGCGCCGCCACGAAGGGCAGTACATCCACTGACCGGATTCCCGCAAACGTATTACTGGCGGAACGGGCGATCGTGACCGCCGGATTCGCGAAAGAGGTCGAAGCAGTAAACCAGTAAGCAGAAGTGATGTAGGCTCCCACTGCGTATGCGGTCGCCGCAGGCCGGAAGCGCGAACATCCCCAGATCACGAACAGCAGCCCGAAGGTGGCCACGGCTTCGCTCCACAGTTGGGAAGCGCCGTGCCGGGCGTGCGTCGAGGCGAAGAACAGCGGCATTCCGAACATCAGGTGCGCCGACGCCACCCCCGCAAAAGCTCCGGCGAACTGGGCTCCAAGGTAGGATGGTACGTCACGCCAAGACAGCTTGCCATTCGCAGCCAACGCCAGCGTGACCACGGGATTGAAGTGAGCGCCCGAAATCGGACCCAGCGTCAGAATCAGTGACCGTCAGCATTGTCCCGGTCGCAAGGGTGTTGGCCAGCAGTGCGATGGCCACGTTCCCGCCCGCCAGTTGCTCGCCCATGATGCCGGATCCGACGACCGCCGCCAGCAGAAAGGCGCTGCCGAGAAACTCCGCAAGCAATTCGGGATCGCAGATTGAAAGATCATTCGCTGGCCGATCTTGTCGACTTCGCGCTTGAGGGCGAGCCGGTCGAGGCTGGCGAGAGGGAGAGAAATGAACAAGCCGATTCGCCGGTCAAGAGTGAAAAATGCGTCACGAAACGCGCGCTCAATCTGCTCCGCACTGCCCTGAACTGCCGCGGGATCAGGAACGCCCCAATGCGCAGTCATGGGCTGTCCCGGCCAGATCGGACAGACTTCTTTCGCCGCGTTGTCACAGACGGTAAAAACAAAATGAAGTTCCGGCGCGCCGGGGCGCGAGAATTCGTCCCACGCCTTGCTTCGCAAGCCAGTGGTGGACAGGCGCGCCGCTTCGAGTTGCCGTAACGCCTCAGGCCGAACCGTTCCCGAAGGATGACTTCCTGCGCTGTACGCAATGAAGTTGGGCTTGCCCTTTATGGTTCAGGATGGCTTCGGCCATGATCGAGCGGGCCGAGTTCCCCGTACAGAGAAAAAGAACGTTGTAGTGTTTCTGCATGGTCGCTTCGCCTTCAGTTCAATTGCAGCAGGACGGTCCGCAGCAGGCTTTCTCACCGCTGCGGCGACGGTTTGACGCCTCGAACGAAAGCGCTCATGAACTTCTCGTCCACCTCGGGCGCAATTGCGTCGACATCCACGCCCTCCGCGGACAGAAACTCGCGAGCATCTTCAACCCGGTAGATACGCGTCGGCTCGATCTCAATCTGCTCGAAACCCGCGGACGCAAGCTTTTCGCGGTATTCAGTCTCGTCCAGCGCTCCCGCGATGCAGCCCACCCATAAAAGAACGCTCTTGCGGATTTCCTCGGAAATCACTCCGCGGGTCACTACGTCAGACACCGCAAATCTTCCACCGGGTTTGAGGACACGGAATGCCTCTTGCAATACGCGCCCTTTGTCGGAGGAAAGGTTGATCACACAGTTTGAAATGATTACGTCAACGGAGTTGTCGGGCAGGGGGATGTTCTCGATCTCGCCTTTCAAGAACTCCACATTTTCGGCGCCTGCCTTGCGCTTGTTCTCATTGGCGAGCGCCAGCATCTCGTCGGTCATATCGAGACCGTAGGCCTTGCCCGTTGGGCCGACTCGCCTGGCGGACAGCAGCACATCAATCCCGCCGCCGGAGCCGAGATCGAGCACAACTTCTCCTGGGTTCAGCTGCGCCAGCGCTGTCGGATTGCCGCATCCGAGCGACGCCAGTAGCGCTTCCTCGGGAATCTGACCGGCCTGGGCCGAATCGTAGAGATTGGAAGTGATCGGATCGCAGCACGCGTCACTCGCCGCCGTCGCCCCGCAACAGGAACTGCCTCCACTCTTTACTCGAAGGGCTGCCTGGCCGTATTTTTCCTTTACTACCGTCTTTATGTCTTCACCGATCACGTGGGTACTCCCTCACTTGCAAATTTGGACGATATTCTGCGGCTTAACTGCCTGGTTGCGGGTACAGCACTCGGCATACAGGAATTGCAATAGCTCCTCCAGCGCCGCTGTGTTGGCGGTGTAGCGGAGGAATGTACTCTCCCGGGACACATTTACCAGGTCCTCGGTTCTAAGTTTGTCGAGATGATGGGAGAGAGTTGAGTTGGGAATGTCGAGCTCTTCCTGAATTTCGCCCACGACCAATCCGTCGGGATGCGCAGTGAGCAGCAACTGCATGATTCGCAGTCTCGGCTCCGTTCCCATGGCTGAGAACATGTCCGCATACTTTGCCACTCTCTCGATGTTCTTCCTGGTTTGGGTGCTCTGCATATTTCGATAATTGCAGAAATATGGGTTTACTGTCAAGTGAGGATGATCGAACTGAAGGCTGGATGAACCACGTAGGGGCAAATGTCCTCACCTGCCCGGCGGAGCGGAGTCTCCGCGATTTGTTTGTGGCGTAAGGATCTGTCGAGCTTCGCTCGACCGGGCAGATGGAGACATCTGCCCTACGCGGTTCGTAACACGCGCAGCTACTCTTTGAGCCCAACCACTTTACCGCGCAAGACACTGATTGAGGCTTTGGGAACGGTAAACGTCGTTCCGGAACTTGCCGTCATCGTGGTCGCAACGGGCGGGTTATCCGGATCGGCATGGCTGTTGAGTCCGTCGTTGATCCATACATACTGCTCGCTTCCGAACGTCACGAATGTGACCGGTCCGGAAAACGACGCGTTCTTATTCCTAGAATCGTCGAACACCACGCGCACAGTGTGCGGATTGGTCTCGTCGCGATTCACCAGCATCAATGACCAGTTCCCGTCTGGACGATGGACCGCGTACGTCGTCACCAACAAGTTGCCTTCGCTGTCCTTGATGTCGGAAGACGAATTGAACATGGTATGCACCCCGGCGCGATGCTGCACCCATTCCAGGTTAATCATGTGCGCGGCAAAGTAGGGCGAGGTGTATCCCTTGATGTCGTAGTGTTCGTTGGAGACGAAGTTCGACCATGAGGCCCACCCCAGACAACTGCTCTGGATGCCTTGCGGCTGGATCGGCGAATGGTAGAAAGCGGCGCCTCCGCCCTCAAAGAACGATCCGACGTTGTCGGCCAGCCACAGCGCGGCAAAGATCGTAGTCATCGGGCCGGTAAGCTGGGCGGCAAGGTGGTTTTCCGTCACCATCAGCGGAACGTCCTTCGGAACTCCGTCGTCCCGCCATACCTGCAGGATGTGCTTCATCAATTGCGGTTCGGTGTAGAGGGTCTTCCAGGTGATGGAGCATGGCTCAAATGGATAATGCTCGAAAGAGACGAACGAAAGATCGGAGAGCCGTCCGTGAGCCTTGAGATAGTCCGACGAAGCGGCCCATCCATGAAGATGCGGCCCTGCGCGTCTGGCCAGACCCGAATGTCTTCGTTCACACCTTCGAAAATCGGTCCACCCAGCTTGAGCTTGGGATCGACTTTGTGAATCGCCGTGGCCCACTGCAGGTAGAGCGCGGCGTAATCCTCCGGCATGGCATGCTTGCCATCGGGCTCCTCGCCCATTTCGATGTATCCGATGCGGTAACCGCGCTTCTCGATGTAGGCGATCTGCGCCGCCGCGTCGTCAGGCGTGCCGTACAGCATGCTGACGGGAATCATCGCCGGCAGATTGTTGGTCAGTCCGCTGGTGAAGAAAAGATCGAAACCGCTGTGCTGGTAGCCGCCACCCTCATATGCATCTTCCGAAGAATGCCAGGGATCGATCGACGAAACACAAAACGTAGTGCCTATCTCGGCAGGATCTTTCGCCACTTCCGAGAAGGAACCGCTGGCATCGACCGTGCCGGCTGATACTTGTTGAATCGCGTATCCCACACAATTACGAACGTCGCCAGATCCATGCTCATCGCAAGTGTTCGATGATTCCGTCATCAGGACGCGAACGAATCGGGTCGAAACTGGCGTGTCGCCGAGTTTCAGCGTACTGGTGCCGCCCTGAGCGTTGTTCACAACACCGGAAGCGAAAGACCTTCCATTCACCCTTGGGACCACCATCAAAGTCGAGTGCGTCACCCGTCCCGTCCCAGTATTCGACCTGATATTTCGTGGCATAAGGACTTGCCCATCGAATACGCACGGCGTTTACCGATTTCTGCTTCTGCAGATCGACAATCACCCATTGCGGATGGAGCGCGTCGCTTTCACCGGTAAACTTGCTGGTCAGAGTAGGGGTTACTTTTCCAGTATGAAAGGTTCGGACCCTGCACCGGACGGTCGCCGCTGGTCGCGAACCCGCGATGCGGCAGTGCATATGCCAGTATGTATCGCGTCGGTTCCTTCAGTTCGGTGCTTCCGGTGAAATATCCGCTACGGTGGGCGGCATCGCTCCAGGTGCCGTTCTCCGTCCAGTGCCATGCCGCCATGCGCAGCTCGGTGTTATTGCGGTACGTGATCGGGCCCCAGCCCGCCGAGAGCGACTCCTGAATAATGTGCGGCGAGTAAACCATGTCGATGTCGCGGCGCGACAACACGTCGACCGAACTGCCCAGGGCGCTGTCGGGATCGAACGAGTTGATCGCGTGACCCGGCGTGGCATCGACTCGAACCGTCCCAATCTCAGGCGGTGCCGCCGTCTGCGCCAGTGAACATAGCGCCCGAAGAAGCAGAAAAAGAAGCGCGAGACCTCCGCCCAAACCTCGCAATGATGAACGGCGCGTTGCAGAGTGCATTCGCGGTGGCACCTCATTAAACCGATTTACTGCGGCGAATTCTATCATTCAACGTCACCACGAAAATGCAATTTTGTGTGCGGAAGGGAAACTTCCCACCTATAATCAGTCGCCGAGTTTGCCGCGGCTAAAGAGGATTGCGTTTATGAAGTTGTCCTTCGTACGTCTGGTATTCGTCGTAACGCTATTTATCATCTCGCTGTCCGCCTGTTCAAGAGCTGCAAATCGCGAGGTAGCCATTACGATTGACGATCTTCCGGCCGGCGCCGCCAATTCGATGTTGGCCGCGGATATCAGCCAGATGACGACAAAGTTATTGACCACTCTCCGCGACCAGAAAATTCCGGTGGTCGGGTTCGTCAACGAAAAGAAGCTGTACAAATTGGGAGAGGTCGACGAGCGGATCGCTGCGCTCCGCATGTGGCTCGACTACGGCTTTGAGCTCGGCAATCACACCTTCAGCCACGCCTCGCTGAATCAGGTGGGACTGCCTGCCTGGGAAGACGAGATCGTGCAAGGCGAGAGCGTGACCCGCCAGCTACTGGCCGAACACAACATGAAGCTTAGATATTTCCGGCATCCCTATCTGGACACCGGACGCGATCTTCAAACCCGGCGGCAGGCAGAAGCATTTCTCGTGGCTCGCGGCTACCACATCGCTCCAGTCACGCTCGACGCATGGGACTGGATGTACGCCGGGGTCTACGACGATGCCAAAAAACGCGGGGACACCGCGATGCAGGACCAACTCACGCACAGCTACCTTTCCTACAGCGATCAGGTATTTGCCTACGCTGAGCAACTCTCCAAACAGACCATCGGCTACGAGCCAAAACAAATTCTGCTGTTGCACGCCAATCAACTCGAAGCCGACCACATCGGCGAACTGCTCGACGTCTTGCGCAAGCGAGGCTATCACTTTGTCACGCTGGGAGACGCTCTGGGCGATCAGGCCTACGGACTTCCAGACACATACGTTGGAGAAGAAGGCACCGGATGGCTCGAGCACTGGGCTATTACTCTGGGCAAACCTCCGCAGGGAGCGCCCGTTTTTCCGCAATGGGTCATAGACCGTTCGAAGGTCCTGCACCAACCACAACCGTAGATCACTGTAGGGTGCTGTTGGTTAGACCCAAGCGCTTGTTTTGCGACGCGGTTTTTCGGCGACAATCGCGCTTCGGAATGACGATTCTTCGGCGGTTTTCAAAGTGCGCCGCTACCGTCATTACCAGCCCGATGAAATACTGGCTGAATCGCATGTATCATGTTGAGTCCGGCGTGAGCCACCTATGGATGCACTCCTCCTGCATCGTCTGCACTTCGCCTTCACTGTCACCTATCACTATCTCTTCCCGCAGCTCACCATGGGTTTGGCTTTATTGATCGTGGCGCTCAAGACGGTGGCTCTCGTCCGTCACAACGAACGCTATAACGAAGCTGCTCGCTTTTGGGCGAAAATATTCGCCATCAATTTCCTGATTGGCGTGGTGACCGGCATTCCCATGGAATTTCAGTTCGGCACAAATTGGGCGCAGTTCTCCCGCATCACCGGCGGGGTGATCGGCCAGCCACTCGCGATGGAAGGTGTCTTCTCTTTCTTCCTGGAATCGGCGTTTCTGGGCCTCTTCTTGTTCGGCGAGAAGCGCCTTTCTCCCTGGGCGCACTGGGGATCGGCCTTCCTGGTCTTTGTGGGTTCATGGATATCCGGATTCTTCATCATCGTGACCAACGCCTGGATGCAGCACCCGGTCGCTTACACGGCTCTCCCGAACGGGTCGTTCGAGGTCACAAGCTTCTGGGGATTGCTGATGAATCCCTGGGCGCTGCTGCAGTATTCACACAACATGTCAGGCGCCGTGATCACTGGCTCGTTCGTGATGTCTGCGGTGGGAGCTTTCTATGTCCTGGAAACCGCTTTGCGGAACACGGACAGGATCTTTGTCCGGGTCGGCGTGATCGCGGGAGTGATCTCGTGCGTCACTCAGATCTTCCCCACCGGCGACCTGCACGGACGCTACCTGGCCAAACACCAACCTGCGAGCCATCGCCGCCATGGAAGGCCTGTTCCGTCACAGGCGGGCGCGCCGATTGTTCTGATGGGACAGCCGGACGAGAACACCCAGACCATCGACAATCCCATCGTCGTCAATGACATGTTGAGCTTTCTGATCTATGGGACGCGGCGTGCGGAAGTGAAGGGCCTGGACCAGTTTCCCCGTGACCAGTGGCCATCGCCACTGCCGCTACTTTTCTACAGCTATCACATCATGGCTGGACTGGGGACCTATTTCGTCGCGCTGATGTTGCTGGAAGTTTTTCTTCTGTGGCGCGGCACGCTCTTCGACACTCGCTGGGCCTTGTGGCCCCTGCTCTTGAGCTTCCCACTGCCCTACATCGCCAATACGGCAGGCTGGATGACGGCGGAAATCGGTCGCCAGCCGTGGTTGGTCTACGGACTCATCCGCACGTCGGATGGATATTCGAAGAATGTTTCGGCGGGCAACACGCTGTTCACTCTGCTGGGCTTCATGGGAATGTACACCGTGCTCTCGATTCTGTTCATCGTTCTGGTGTACCGCACGGTAGGTGAAGGCCCGTCGACGGAGTCATGGCTCAGTTGAGGCGAAGCCGCTGAGGCCGGTGTCGGAGAGTAGGAAGAAGAAAAGATGGGATTTATCTGGTTCTGGATCGTCGCTGTTATGCTGGCCGCTTACGTCGTGCTCGACGGATTCGACCTGGGTGTCGGCATCCTGTCTCCTCTGCTTGCGCGTAGCGAATCCGACCGGCAGATCATGCTCAGGAGCATTGGTCCGGTCTGGGACGGCAACGAAGTGTGGCTGCTCGCCGGTGGCGGCACTCTCTATTTCGCCTTCCCTGCTCTTTATGCCGCTGCGTTCAGCGGATTCTATCTGGCCCTGATGATTGTGCTGTGGCTGCTCATCATGCGCGGGGCCAGCGTCGAACTCCGCATGCACATTGACGACCGCCTCTGGCGTTCTTTCTTCGACGGCCTGTTCTTTCATCTCGAGCCTGCTGCTCGCCATTTTCTTCGGCGCGGCCCTGGCGAACGTGATTCGTGGCGTGCCTCTTCAAGAAGACGGCTACTTCTTTCTTCCGCTGTGGACGAACTGGAAGGTTGGTCCGCAACCCGGCATTCTGGATTGGTACACCGTCATCGGCGGAGTCGTCGCCCTGGTGGCTTTGGCCATTCACGGCGCGCTCTATCTGGCCGTGAAGACCGAGGGCGACTTGCAGCAGCGCGCCCGCAATTTCGTTCGCCGCTTCTGGGTCGTGCTCTTCGCCATCACCGTCGTCAGCCTGGTCGCGACCATCGCCGTTCGCTCGGACGCACTCACGAACTACTACGCGTATCCCGTGGCCTTCGCAATTCCGATTGTGGTGCTTGGTTCACTGGGTGGCATGTTCTATTTCTCTCGACACCAGGCCGACCGCAAGGCCTTCGTCTCGTCGTGCGTCTACCTTTCCACGCATGCTGGTGGGTGCGGCAATTTCTCTGTACCCGAGGCTGCTGCCCTCAAGCGGCTACCTGGGCCATGACATCACGGTACAGAACGCGCTCTCGGGACCTTACGCGATGCGAGTCGGTTTGATTTGGTGGGCATTCGGAATGGTCCTCGCCATCGTTTACTTTGTCGTCGTCTATCGCATGTTTCGAGGCAAAGTGACTCTGGACGGAGGCGGCTACGGACATTAAGTCGCTTCGTCCAACACCTACCAGATGAATATCCTGGAATTCACCGCTCTCGTCTTTATAGGCTCCCTGGTTGCCGGCCTGGTGGGATCGTTGACCGGACTCGGCGGCGGCGTTGTCCTGGTGCCGCTGCTGACTCTGTTTTTCAAGGTCGACATCCGCTACGCCATCGGCGCGTCTCTGGTTTCCGTGATCGCCACTTCTTCGGGCGCGGCTGCCGCGTATGTCAAAGAAGGATTCTCCAACATACGCATCGGCATGTTTCTGGAGATTGCAACCACACTGGGCGCGCTGGTGGGCGCAATCATTGCGGTGTGGGTTTCAACCAGCGCCATCGCAACAATTTTTGGATTGGTGCTTCTGGTTTCGGCGTTTCTCTCCCGCAAACCGCGCTCCCTGGCGGAACGTAACGCTCCGCCGGATCCTCTGGCCACGCGCCTGCGCCTCAACGGCAGTTTTCCTGACCTGGAAGGCGTGCGGAATTACAACGTCCAGCGAGTCCCCGCAGGCTTCGGCATCATGTTTGGCGCAGGCGCTTTGTCCGGACTGCTGGGCATCGGCTCCGGTGCCATGAAGGTTCTTGCCATGGACCAGGCCATGAAAATCCCCTTCAAGGTCTCGACCACGACCAGCAATTTCATGATCGGCGTTACCGCCGCCGCCAGCGCCGGCGTGTACCTGAGCCGCGGCTACATCGATCCCGGACTTTCCATGCCGGTGATGCTCGGCGTACTTGCCGGCTCGCTGGTGGGCACACGCATTCTGGTCAAGGCCGAAACCAAATGGCTGCGCCTGGTATTCAGCGCGGTCATCGTTCTTCTGGGAATCGAAATGCTTTACAAGGGACTTGCCGGGAGGCTATGAAATGGTGGTCGAGCGAGCCTGGACCGATCAAGAAGATCGAAAACATCCTGGGAAATCTGCTGCGCGCCGGTGTCGGCCTGTCCGCATTCGTTGTCTTCTGCGGCGCCATCGTGTATCTCACGCACCACGGCCGTTCGCCGGCCGACTACCGCGTGTTCCAGGGCGAGCCTTCCGACCTTCGCAGCGTTCCCGGCATCGTACGCGACGCCTTGCAAATGAACGGACGCGGCATCATTCAACTGGGACTGTTGTTCCTGATCGCCACTCCGGTGGCGCGGGTGATCTTTTCGATTTGGGGATTTGCCGCCGAGCACGACCGCATGTACGTAGTCTTCACCGTGATCGTGCTCGCCATCCTTCTCTTCAGTCTGGTCGGATCACACAAATGTAGATTCCAGTTTCTCCAGCCGTTGAATGTGGCTTGAGATCTGACATCTGCGAGACCGGGAACTTGCACTGACAACTGACGCACGCCCGATAGCTCCTGCTCGCTGATATAATCCGCCTGCTCGATCAGGCATCCCAAACGAGATCACTTACCCATGGATTCGATCAGGCCCCTTCTTCCGCTCCCGCTCTCATGCTCCTTTTTCTGACTTCACCCGCACATCTCTCAAGACTCGATCCTGGGATTCACGCCCACTGGAGCTGCGAAAGAAACCGCTGTCGAGCAAAAGTTCAAGGCCATTCCTTCTCCCGACGAAGAACGACGTCAGCACCGCATCTTCACCTCAGCCCCGCACCTTGCCGGGTCCGAACGCAATAACGAACTTGCGCGCTACATCGCCGACGAGTGGCGAAAGCAAGGATTGGAAGACGTCGTCCTGCGCCGCTACGACGTTTACAGCACCGCTCCCAAGAGTTCCTTTCTGGAGATGGTAGCGCCAGTCCACTATCGCGCGACCCTGCAGGAAAAATCGTACGACGCGGACCCGGACACGAAAGATCCCAGCGTCGGTGCAGCCTGGATGGGCATGTCGACCTCCGGCGAGATCACCGCGCCGGTTGTTTACGCCCACAGCGGCAATCCCGATGACTACGAATTGCTGCGCAAGAACGGAATCGACGTCAAAGGCAAGATCGTGCTGGTCCGCTACTCGAATCCCTACAGCTATCGCGGCTTCAAGGCGCTCACCGCTCAGCGGGAAGGCGCGGCCGCCATCCTGATTTACAGCGATCCCGCCGAAGATGGATATAAAAAAGGAAAGGTCTTTCCCGACGGACCCTGGGGACCGGAAGACCACATTCAGCACGGCGCGATCACCTACGATTTCATGGTGCCGGGAGATCCGCTCACTCCGGGATGGGCCTCGGTGCCCGGAGCGAAACGCATTCCGGTCGATGAGGCCGTCTCGCTGCCGAAGATCATGGCACTGCCGCTGTCCTGGCACGACGCCAAGCCGTCTGCTCGAAAACATGGGCGGCCCGGTCGCGCCCGACGACTGGCAGGGCGGACTTCCCTTCCAGTATCACCTCGGCGGCGAGCAGGCCCGCGTGCATCTGAAGATCGCAGTCGACAATTCCATCAAACCTTATTACGTGGTGGAAGGCCGCATCCGCGGCTCTGAGCTTGCCCGACGAATGGGTCGTGCTCGGCAACCATCGCGACGCATGGGTCTACGGCGGCGTCGATCCCAGCAGCGGCACTGCCTCCATGATGGAGATGACTCGCGCGCTCGGGCCAACTTGCGAAGCAGGGCATCCGGCCGCGACGCACCCTGGTTGTCTGCAGTTGGGATGGCGAAGAGATCGGGCTCACCGGTTCCACCGAGTGGGGCGAGCAGTTCGCCGACGAGTTGCGAAAGAAAGCCGTCGCTTATCTCAACGTCGATTCTTCGACCTCGGGACCCAATTTTGACGGCAACGCGATCGCCTCTCTCGCTCCCATGCTGGTCGAGACCAGCCGTTCGCTTCAGGATCCGTCCGGAAAGTCTCTGTACGAGGCATGGAAAGAATCGCAAACTCGGCGCAGACAAAAAGCGAAAGAGACCGACCCAGTCACCGACGCCAATCTGCCCAACACCCGCATCGGCAGCGGCTCTGACCACACCGTATTCCTCGACTTCGTCGGACTACCCGTCATGGAACTCGGCTTCGACGGTGACTACGGCGTGTACCACTCGATGTACGACGACTTCTACTGGATGAATCATTTCGGAGATCCAGGCTATCGCTATCACACGTTGACGTCGCAATTGTGGGGAGTGCTGGCGCTGCGCTTGGCGAACGCCAACTTACTTCCTTTCGACTTCGGCATCTACGGCAATAATATTCGGCAATTTGTTGCCGAGATGTCTAAAGGCAAAGACATGAGTCAGCTCGATCTCAAGCCGATTGCGGAAGAGATCGACAGATTCGAGTCAGCAGGCAACGATCTCAATCGATTCGGTCGCAGCTGCGTTGGCCTCCGGCAAGCTTGATCCCAAACTCGCGGACACGATCAACCACGGAATGATGCAGGTCGAGCGCAACTGGCTCAATCCCGACGGAATCCCCGGCCGGCCATGGTTCAAGCACATCCTCTACGGCGCGCGTTTCACCTATGCACATCTCGAACTGCCCGGTCTGACAGAAGCCGTCGAAGCTGGAAATTGGGAGACTGCTCGTCAGCAGGCTGCGATTCTTCAGCGCGCGCTGTCGAACAATATCAATTTGCTCGAACAACTGAATTCCAGTCTGGGTGCTGGAAAGACGTCTCTCAGTTCTTTGCAGAGTGAACTGGAAAACATTCGTCAAGGACATTTCCCGGCGACATGTCGATCTACATGAAGAATCTGTCTTCGGGCGAAGAGATTGCGCTCGACTCCGACACGGTCTACGAAACCTTCAGCGTAATCAAGCTGGCCATCGCATCGGAACTCATGCATCAGGTGCAGGCCGGAAAATTATCACTTTCAGACCGCATCCCGCTGAGCTGCCGGCAACGAACGCCTTCCCTCGGGCGTGCTCTACGCCATGGACCCCGGACTGACTCCGACGCTTCGAGACTTGCTTACCCTGATGATCATCATCAGCGACAACGAGGCCACCGATGCACTTGGCGACAAGGTTGGCCGCGCCAACGTGACTGCCTACATGCACAGCCTCGGCTTGGAAAAAACGTCGATCCAGTTTTCCGATCTCGATTGGGACCGGACCTGGCTGAGTACACTCGATCCCTCGTATCGCAATGCCACCGGCGATCAGACCGTCAACTTTCCATTTGACAAAGTACAGCGATGCCCAGGTTTCACAAGCCTTCGGACACACCATCTACGACGCCGGAATTTATTTTGGACACAGCACTACTCGCGACATCGGCCACCTGCTGGAGATGATGGCCTCCGGCAAGTTAGTCTCAAAAGAAGCCAGCGACCTGATCCTGGGCATCATGGAAAAGCAGCAGGTCAATGATCGGTTTCCAAAATATCTGCGCAATGTTCGCATCGCCCACAAGACCGGAGACGGCCAACCCTTTATCGCCAATGACGCTGGGGTGATCTGGGTAAACGGCCAGCCGATCGTCCTCGTGGTCTTTACCGGACACCACAAAGGCGAGACTGCTCCACTGCACGATTCAATTGCGCGAGTAGCCGCGCTGGTAGTCAGTCATTACGGCGGCAAAGTTTCTCCGGAGTTCAAACCTTAATAGCCGAAAGTGGAGGCTGGCATGGCCCGGTGGTTCATTCTGATGTTGTCGCTGTTGCAGGCGGCTTCGATCTTGTCGCCCGCACAAACCATCGCTCCAGATACTCCCGAGCCCGGCTCAGTTGAAGCCATTGCGGCGGCTACGGGCGACAAACGCTTTCTCTCGCCCTGGGTCTCCTACCTGCCTCAGTCGGCGACTGTTCCGTCGCCGATGCACTCTCTGGGAAGAATCGCAGGCGCGCCGGGAGAGTTTGTTGATTCGGCCAAGGCCTACGCATACTGCCGCGCTCTGGCGGCTTCTTCGCCGCGAGTACGGGTTTTCACCATCGGTCACAGCGAAGAAGGACGCGAAATCCTGCTGGTCGCAATCGCTGACGAGGCCGGCATCCGCGAACTCGACCGTCTGAAAAATGCGACTGCAGCTCTCGCCGACCCTCGCCGCACCGATCCAGCCGCCGCCGAACGTCTCATCCAGAACGCACGTCCCGATCTACTACTTCAATGCGGCCTTGCACTCGGACGAAACCGGCTCGACCGAAGCCATGCTGGAGATGGCTTATCGCCTCGCGGTGTCCGAACAGCCGATGATTCAGCGCATTCGTCAGAACCTTGTGGTTCTGATCAACCCCGTTTCCAATCCCGACGGACGCGACAAGATGGTCGAGTGGTTCTACCGGTATCTGAAAGGCAAGACCGATCGCGACACCTTGCCTCGCCAGTCGCCGCCCTATTGGTCGAAATACGCTTTCGTTGACATCAACCGCGACACTCACCAGCAGACTCATGAGACCACCAAGGCTGTCCACCGCATGTTTCACGAGTGGCATCCGACAGTCGTGCACGATCTGCATGAAGGCTCGCCTTTCCTGATGACGTGGAACGGCACCGGCCCCTACAACCCGAACATCGATCCCATCACTTACACGGAATTTCTCGAGCTGAGCTTCCACGAAGTTCAGGCCATGACGGCGATGGGCATGCCCGGCGTCGCGACCTGGGATTTCGGCGAGGCCTTCGCCCATCTCTATCTTGATTCGGTCGCCATGAATCACAACAGCATTGGACGCGGCTACGAAACCTGGGGCAACGGCACTGCAGAAACTTTGCGCCGCACAGTCCCGCCGCAGGATTCTGTCATGCAGTGGTATCGCCCTCTGCCGCCTCCCGCGGGAGAAGTAACGTGGTCGGCTCGCGACAACCTTAACTATCAGGAAACCGCAGCACTTTCCGTGCTGGATTACAGCGCCGGAAACGCGAAGTCCATGCTGCGCAATTTCTACAAAAAGGGTTGGGACTCCTGGCAGAAAGGTTTGAACGAGCCTCCGTACGCGTTCCTGATTCCCGACGGCCAGGGCGATCGCACGCGAGTCGCGCAGATGGTCGGCCGCCTCATCGGTCAACACATCGAGGTTGGACGCGCGCAACAGGAAATCAAGCTGAAGGATGGGACTTATCCCGGCGGGCACTTACGTGGTTCGCCTCGATCAGCCGTATCGCAACTACGCCGTCGACTTGCTCACACCGCAGCATTATCCGAAGGACGGGAGCGAACCCTACGACGACGTTTCGTGGGAGTTGCCCGCGCACTATCATCTGCAGGCGATTCCAACAGCGGACGCAGCGGTTCGCTCCGCGTCTCTTGCTCCACTCAACGAGCAACCCAGTCCCGCAGGCGAAGTGGCGGGTGCTGGCCCGGTCTTCTTATTGAAAGACACCGGCCAGGAGGAATTGCTCGCGGCACGCTATCGCTTGGCCACCTTCAACATCGAAGTTGCCGAACACGACTTCACCGCGGCGGAGTCAATTTCCCGGCCGGGTCGTGGATCCTGCCGGCGCAGGATGGCCTGACCGACGCGGTTCGATCCACTGCCACCGAGTTAGGTCTCGATTTTGCCAGCGTCGCTGCCGTGCCTGACGTTCCGCGTCATACCGAAAAAGCGCCGCGCATCGGAGTGTGGGTACCGTGGGCGGATACCGACACCATTGGCTGGCTGCGCTACTCCCTCGATCAGCGCAAGATTCCATACACCTATCTTCGCGATGAAGATATCCGCGCGGGTGTCTTGCGCGATCACGTGGACGTTCTGCTCTACGGCCACGTGGATCTGGAACTTGCCGAACAGATTCAGGGCTTACCAAAGGCCTGGGGCCCGATGCCCTTCAAGAAGACACCCCAGACCCCAAGCTTCGGGACGCCGGCAGAGTCGGACGACATCACCGGCGGAATCGGATGGGAAGGTCTCGCTCAGATTCAGCATTTTGTCGAAGATGGCGGACTGCTCGTCACCCTGGGCAGCGGATCGATGCTGGCTCTCGAAGGCGGCATGGTGCGCGGCGTGCGGCGTTCATCCGGTGGAGTTCCGCGCAGCACGCAGGGCGGCGGTGCCGATGCTGCAGCGGCGGCGCAGCAAGCGGGCACTCGAACTCCGGGCGCACATGTGCGCGTGACCTTCGACCAGCCTCGAACATCCGCTGGCCTACGGATACTCGGCGGAAACCTACGTGTTCCGCCAGAATTTCCCGCTCTACGATGTGCCGCGGCGCTGGCTGCGCATGGCTTACTGCACCACGTGTCTCGATGGTCCCGAAGACCGCAGCCACGTCGTCATGGAATGGGGCGACAAAACCGGAGCAGCCATTTGTAGTCAGTGGCCAGGCCTGGGGCGAAGCTCGACTGATTGGACGTCCGGCAATCCTCGATATGCCGGCTGGTCGAGGCCATATTGTGACGTTCAATTTCAATCCGATTCATCGCGATCTGAATCGTGGGGATCAGCGCATGCTGTGGAACGCGATTATCAATTGGCAGGCAATTCTGGAGGGTAAACCTTAGAACACAAAGACCTCTCCGTGTCTTTAGGACGCTTTGGGTCTTAGTTCGCCCACGATGAACCAGTAGGCCAGCAGTCCCACCAGAAGAATGATCGCTCCCAGTTCGAAGCCGGGAACATACGAACCGCTGCGCTTGATCAAAAAGCCGACCGCGAGCGGAGCCACAATTCCGGCGAGATTGCCGGCAAAATTTTCGGCCCCGGTCCATATCCCGACTTTTTCGAACGGCGCGCAGCATTGCAGAATTACCAGCAGATTGCCGGTGGCAAGTCCGACCAGCGCAGCTGCGATCTAAAAGCCAAATCGCCAGTCCCGGTATGTCGACGCTCGCATGGCTGCGATCAGGAAAGATGCCCATAAAGAAAGCCACGGTCACAATTCCTTTGCGGGTCCGGGTTTCGTCCCAACCGCGGCGGATCAAGGCATCGGCAACCCATCCGCCAATCGGCTCGCAAACGCCGAACGTGAAGAACACCAGCGAGCCGTAGAATCCCGCCTGCACGATCGTCAAGTGGCGGACGGTCACCAGATAGTCCGGCAGCCACGTAACCAGCACATACCAGTAATAGTCAAAACAAAAGAATCCCAGGCAGATGCCCAGCAGATCACGGTTCAGCAAAGCGTTCCAGCGAATCGGCGACGGATTTCTGGACCAGCGGAAGCGGCGGACGTTCTTTCACGGCTCGCAGGCGGTTCGGATAAACCAACAACCACGGGACAATCCATATCAGTCCCGCAAATCCCAAAAGCAGGAAGGTGTAACGCCAGCCGTGGCGTACCAGAAGCCACGGAACCAGAATGCCTTCGAGGATCAACCCGGTCCGCGTGCCAAAGTCGAAGAGTCCTGACGGCAGCCCGCGTTCTTTTCCCGAAAAGAGCAAGGTAATGATCTTCACTCCACCCGGAAGATAGATGGATTCTCCAATGCCGAGAAGAATGCGAAATGCGATCAGGACTTCGAGGCTTCCCGCGAGTCCGGTGAGCCCCTGGGCCAATGACCAAAGCGCAAAAGCTCCGGCATAGAGCCAGCGCAGGTTGAAGCGGTCGGCGCACCAGCCGATGGGAACCTGCATCAGCGCGTACGACCAGAAAAAAGAAGACAACAGCAGGCCTTTGGTTTCCGGCGTGAGATGAAAATCCTTGGAAATCAGCGGCAGCGCAAATGATATGGCGGCGCGATCGAGGTAATTAATTAAGGACGCGGTGAAAAGCAGGCCGACGATAGTCCAGCGGCGCGAGTTGGAAACGATCGGCAGATCCATTCGAGGGTCTCTGTTTGTCTGGCGACGGACATATTTACCGCCCGCACAGGATAGCCTATCTCGTGTGGTCGCGGGCGACTCGCCCGCGCGATCTCTGTAGCGCCGCCGTCCCGGCGGCTGTCGAGAGGACTACGGGACTTCGCGAAGAGACAGATCCAGCAGGGGTGCCGTCATGCAAGTCGTGACCAGAGCCATGATCACCATCATGGAAAATAGTGTAGGAGAAATTACACCCAGTTCAAGACCAACATTCAGAATCACCAATTCGACCAGGCCGCGAGTATTCATCAGCACGCCCACAGAGAAAGCTTCGCGCCAGCCGATTCCCGCACTGCGCACTGAAATCAGGCATCCCAACAGTTTTCCGGCCACAGCGACCACGATGATGAGCCCGCAATACAGCCAAAGGTGAGTGCCGCTCAGCAGCCGCACGCTCGTCCGCAATCCGGTGAAGGCAAAAAACAGCGGGAGCAGAAGCACCGTGCTGACCGTCTCCAGTTTGCTGACGACACTGCGAACTACACTTTCGCTCGCAGGAATGATTGCGCCCGCAAAGAACGCTCCGAATAAGGCATGAATTCCGATGCGGTCGGTGACCCACGCGGACAAAAACGCAAACAGAAGAACCCAGGCCAACGTCTCAGCGGAAATCGTCGTCCTCTGAAATGCCGGGCTTCGGGCCAAAAATGGTCGCACTACCAGAGTCATGACAGCGATGTAGACGACCAGCCCACCGAGAGTGATCCATAACGGAGTGCCCGCACCTGCTCGAATCTTGACGATGAGTAATGCCAGCAGGCACCAAGCGGTCACATCGTCCACTGCGGCGCAACTGATCGCTAAGGAGCCAACTTTGCTCTGCAGCAGGTTGCGCTCGGCCAGAATCCGCGCCAGCACCGGAAATGCCGTGATACTCATCGCGGTGCCCATGAACAGGGCAAAAATCGAAACCGGCACTGCCGGTTCCGATAGCCGGGGATAGAGAAATAGCGCCAGGGCGGCGCCGGCGAGAAACGGTATCAGGATGCTGATGTTGCTGGTGAGTACGACTGCGCGCCCCATTTTCCGGAGCTCGCGCACATCCAACTCGAGTCCCACCTGGAAGATGAAAAGCAGCAGGCCGACTTGGCTTAAGGAATAGAGCGGACCCAACCCTTGTGGCGGAAATAGAAAGGATGACGCCGCAGGCGCCAACCACCCGAACAACGACGGCCCGAGCAACAAGCCGGCGAAGATCTCTCCCACAACCCGCGGCTGGCGGATTTTGGTGAACAGCCATCCCGTCGCCCGGGCGGCGCTGCACACCACGACAATCTGTAACAGCAAAGTCCTGGCTTCCGGAATCAATCTCAGGCCTCGAGACAGAGCTTACGGTCGTGACATCTTACCGGATTGTGAAACTCGCACTCAGTTTAGGCGTTGGCTGTCTGGCCGAAGAAGCGGAGGAGTTCGGTAGCAACCACCTCGGGATTGTTGAGCGGAATGAAGTGTCCGGAATCCACGGTGATCATTTTGGACTGGGGAATCAGGGCAGAAGCCCGTTGCGCAAACCGCTCCGGCACAGCCTTGTCGCGCGATCCCTGAAAGATGAGCGTCGGAATCGTAAGCTGCGGAAGCATCGCGGGAATCGAAGCCAAGAACCTCGGCGGGATTTCCCCACCGCAATATCGACATCATCCGCCAGGCACCCAGCGGACCAGAAAAGGGAGCATGGAAGTCTTCGACGGTGTCCTTCAATTCCGCGCCGTGGTCTGCCACGGCCTGTCGCATCGCGATGTTCCAGAAAATGGCGTTCACGGCGGGGGCAAGCAACTCGCCAATCACCGGGCTTCTGACAATCCGGAAAAGATGAAAAGGCTTCAACTCGGGAAAAACCGCCGGGGAAAGCAAGGCCAGCCGGTCAACGTGTTCTTGAAAACGGTAAGCATAGTGCACTGCGATGGCGGAACCGGCGTCGTGCCCAACCACGTGCCACTTCTCGATATTGTTCTCTACCCTGATTTTTTCGATCTTGTCGGCCACGGCTTCCAGCTGCCTGAGACCAAACTCTTCCTTGGGACTCTTCCCCAGGCCGGGCAAGTCGACTGCCAGGCAAGTGAAGTTGCCACGCATCTTTTGCACCACGCCGTTCCAAAGCTGACCGCTGGTGGGAATGCCGTGGATGAACAATATCGGGTAACCCGACCCGCTAGAAAGTAGATACATGCAATACCCCTTTCACAGCCCCCGCTATCCAAGACGAATCAGCTCTGCATTTCAGTGGCAGGCATCTGCCGTTTGCAAAACTGGTAAAACAACCACGCGCTTGCCCTGAACAATCCAAGAATTGAACCGAGAAAAAACGTGGAGAAGATTCCCATGGGTCGCAAACGCGCATAGACCACGTTCATGCTCCACGCCGGGCTGGTGTAGACCGTCCCGGAACGCCCCATGCCAATGCGATCTCTCACCGGTGGCTCGTACACGATCTTTTCGATGCCACTGTTAAAGAACTTTGCCATCTGCAAAACCCGGCTGCTGTAGCAAATCCGGGCCAGCAGTGGCAGCGCACCTCGCTTGCGATATTTCAAGATCAGTCCGGACGCTTCCTTCGCATGCCTCAAAGCAGCAGTTACTCCATTGGCGGTGATTGGATCCACCATCGACGCGGCTTCACCGGCGATGAGCCAGTTCGTCCCCGCAACTCCGGTGTAAGCGCGGCAGCGGAAAGCGGTCACGTTGGGCGTTTCAAGAGGCGCAGCTTGCAGCATCTGTTCGAAGCGCGGAAACTTCATCGAGCTGCTGGCGAAAAATATCTTCGACCGAAGAGTCCCTCGCTCGCGTTTGGCTTTCGTTGCCGCACCCGGTGGTGACATAGCCGACACTGACTACCTCAGGACTGATGGGGATTTCCCAAATCCACTCCAGGTATTCTTTCCTCATCGGTTCCATATAGAGCGTCGTGCCTTCGATCGACTCCGTGACCGGGAAATAAGTCCACATCGCTACCTTGGCCGGTCCGAAGTGAATTGCCGGCAGATTGAATTCGCGTGCCAGCAGGCACGCGCCAAAACCGGAGGCATCGATGAACCAGGGCGAAGAAAATCGCGCGCCGCCTGCGGTTTCGACGGCAGAGATCTTTCTTGCCATCGTCGTTCTACGCTGACCACCTTGTCGCGCACCATCGGTGACCCCGGAGTGCATCGCCATTTGCTGAAGTTCCTGGTCCAGGCGAATCCGATCCACGTGCAAAGTCCGCAATTCGATATGGAAGGGCGGGCCACCGAGCCATGGCGTCGGAACATAGTGTTCGGAGCAGCCGTCACTCGATTTCAAAGTCACATGCCGCTTCCAGGTCGCCATCTTGGTGCTTCACCAGCTCTTCCATCGGCAATCCCAGAGCGTTCAACAAATCAGGCGCCGACCAGTCCAGTGATTCGCCGACCGCCTGGCGCAGCGCATTCCGCAGGCTCGATGCAGATAACACTCAGATCCCGCTCGCGCCAGTTGCAGCGACGCTGCCTTCCCAGCCAAACCGCCACCGATGACGATCACATCGGACGAGGTATGTGACATCTCTCCGCGGGCGGTCTGCGCAGTTGCTCCCGTCGCCTGTTCCATGGCTCAGGCCAAGTCATCCGTCGAAGATGAGTAACGAGATGAGACGCCCGCGCGGATGTAGCTTCTAGCAGGGTTGGTGCATGTTCCGCGGGCAGTTCGACATGGCGGGAAAAGTATCATCTCCGGTCTGGGCACACCAATAGTAGGAAACCACTAGAACAAGACGTGGAACCGTTATGCAACGGTTTGCACTGTCGTGACCGGCGGGTTGTGAGGCGGGACGGACCAACCAGGCCCGCCCCTTCCCACTAGAACGTAAATTTCAGCGCAAACTGGATCAACCGCGGGGGCTGTGCCTCCAGAATCTGGTTGAACGTTTGCGAGTTCATGTCGCTGTCGGGATTGCGGAAATTCGTATGGTTCAGGATGTTAAAGAACTCCGCCCGGAATTGAAGTTCCTTCGACTCCGTGACTCGGATGTTCTTGAACAATGAGAAGTCCCAATTCGTGTATCCGGGCCCCTGAGCGATATTGCGGCCCGCCGAGCCAAACTGCTGCACTGGAGAGTTGGGGTCCTGCGTGATTCGCTGGAACGCATTCGGGTTGAGCCAATTGAGTGTGGTCTTCGGACCGGCGTTGGGATCCTGTCCGGCCACGACGTTCGGCCGGTTGGAGAAAAATCCGCTGATCTCAGGCGCCGAGCCTTGAACGGAATAGTCGTTCCCGTCGAAGACAGTAAACGGCGTGCCCGTCATCGCGCTGACTATCCCGTTGACCTGCCAGTTGCCGAGAACCTGTTCATACCAGGTCTTCGGCTGTTGCCACCATGGCAGGGCCCACTGATAACTCAATACGAACCGCTGCCGCGCATCGAACAGCGAACGGCCACGCTCGGCCGCGACGTCGAAGGGATTCTGTGCCAGGTCATTCTCTCCGGCCAGCGGTTTCGACGCTGAGCCAGTCAGGTTGAACGACGAAGAATCGTCGATGGACTTGGCCCAGGTGTAAGAAGCCAGAAACGAAATTCCATGACTGAAACGCTTCTTCAGGCTGGCTTCCAGAGCGTTGTATGAGGAACCGGCAATGCCTGCGATCAGGCCGGTGGAAGAGTAATCGCAGACCGTTGTCGGATCGAGAGTGCATCCCGAGTATTTTCGCCGCCGGTCCGCGTTGCTTGAGGTGGATATGGGATCGCCGCTGCCGTCGACACCCGGAATGTAGATTGCCGGGTTGGCTTCGATAAAACGCGGCAGCTTGGTTCCCTTGGTTCCGACGTATCCGAGTTCGAAGAGAAGATCAGATCCGAAAGACCGCTGGATATTCAAGTCCCAGTCTTGTGAGTACGGCAGGGGCAGGTTTGCCGCCAGGGTCAAGTTCGTCAGCGGCTTGGAGAAATCGCCGCTGATAGGAGGATTCCCGTTAAAGGGATCGGCAAAATTCGGCGTGCTGACCTGCGGGGTCTGGAGATATGGCGGCGCGCTGATCGGCGACTGCAGCGGCCCGCCCTGACCGGTGTAGTACGGCTCATAGAAAATTCCGTATGCCGCCGTCACCAACCACTTCGCGCTTCCGGTGGCATCCCATGCGACGCCAACCCGCGGAGCAAATGCTTTCTTGAACGTAGGAATCAGTCCTGCCGGCACACCCTTGTCTCCGGGATACAACAATCCTGGAGGAGCATCGGGTACCACTGTAGATTGCCGGCCCGGAACCCAGAGAGTCTGACGGTTCTTGATTTCCGTATAGGGGAACGGCAGGTCATAGCGCAAACCAAGATTAAAGGTCAGGCGCGACGTGGCCTTGAAAGTGTCCTGTACATAAGCGTTGGCTGCGTTTCCCCTGATGCCACGCTCGAAATCACCCAAGGCCTTGCAGAAAGACGACTGGCTGACCAAAAAGGAAACTGGCAAACGCATCGGGCACGACCGGAAAGCCGGCAAACACAAAGAAACCGTTGGTCGCGATTCCCTGCAGCGCATTGACCTGCAAGCGCTGATATCCGCCTCCGAATTTGAGTTCGTGACGGCCATGCACCCAGCTCAACGATGCCGAGTAGTCAAAAGCATTCTCATAGGTATCGCGCGGCCCGGTAATCGGATTGCCAATGGTGGTGTAGCCAGCAATCTGGATCGATGGTGGACCGACTGCGATATCCAGGCTGGGTTTGTACTGAAATCCGAGGTCGGCCGGGCTGGTGGGATTGATGTGTTGACCAAACAGAAATTTGTTTCTCAGGTAGGAGAAGCGGAAGACACCGATCATGCTGGGAGAAAAAGTATGCGTCTCCTGAAGCACGAAGTTTTGCGCTCTCTGGTCCTGGCCCACCGGAAATCCGGGCACGCTCGCCCCGGACGTAGGGATCGGATTGAATTGCGTTCCGTCAATGATCGAGTAGCGGAAGTTGAGAATGTCAGACGGCGTGAGGTAATGATCTATTTTCACGCCTCCCTGATTCGAGTCCTGCCGCACCACCTGGGTCGTGGTAAACACATTAGGTCCCGAGTTGGGGAACGGAATGTACTGCAAGAGATTTTGCGTAATCGGATTGGTTTGGGTATCGACGGGATACTGGTTGTTGGGATAGGGCTGGCTGAGGAACACGTTGAACAACTGGTGATTCTGGTTGTTGCAAAAGCCTGCCGTGAACCCTTCCGGGCATAGCGCCGAGAAGTCACCATTTCGTTCTGCAACTGATGGCACGGTTGACGACGTCGTTTGGCCCTGGCGGTTCCGGAAACCCTCGAAATAGGCGAAGAAGAAAGTCTTGTCTTTGCGAATTGGTCCGCCGAACGTGGCGCCAAACTGGTTTTGTTTCAGGGGTTCCGTCCTGGCGGCGAAATAGTTTGTGGCGTCAAAAGCATCATTGCGTAAAAATTCCCACAGCGCTCCGTGAAACCGGTTCGTACCGGAGCGAGTGATGATGTTGGTGGTCGAACCCAGGCTCTGTCCGAACTCCGCGCCGGCGTTGTGCGTAAGAATTCTGAACTCAGTGATGGCATCTACGGGCGGCTTGAGAACAAAGCCTCCATCCACGCCGTTAAAGTTGTTAGCTCCGTCAATGAGAAAATTATTGGACTCGGGCCGTTGGCCATTCACAGCGTAGGCTTGCCCCTCGCGTAACGATCCGCCCGCTTCGGCCAAACCTGGAGTGAGCGGCACAACACCGGGCTGAAGCAAGCCCAGCTGGGTAAAGTTGCGGCCGTTGAGCGGCAGATCAAGCACTTCGCGCTCCGAAACCGTCTTGCCCAGACTGGTGACTCCGCTTTCAATCAGCTGCGCGTCGGCGTGTACCTGGACTTGCTCGGTCTCAGCGCCAACCGAAAGACGCACGGGAACGTTTGCGGTCTCGTTTACATCAAGAACGATCCCCTGCTGAATGTATTTCTGGAAGCCCTTGGCCTCGACCTGGACCTCATAGTGGCCGACTGGTAGCTCCAGTACGACATAAGCTCCGACGCGGTCTGTAACTGCGGTGCGTGTCAAGCCAGTTTCAGTCTGTCTGGCAGCCACAGTGGCGCCCGACACCACGGCGCCGCTTGGATCCACAACCGTTCCACGAATGCTTCCAGTGATCTGTTGCGCATCAACGCTCACACCTGCGATGACGATGGCCAGCAGACAAACCAAGCTTCTGAAACGAACCATGAATTTCCCTTCTCCTTGAGCAAATGTTTTTAGGATCTGAGCACCAAGCGTTGTCCGTAGCCCACGCTGGACGACGAACCTGTTCAGAGATTTAAGTGCCGCGATTATAGGGACTCAAATTGGCGGGTCAATAACATGAAAGTAGTAGTCGCGTGCATCCAGGGCAGGAAAACTCAGACCATGGGCCCCTGCTCTGAGGTTTCGTATTATCGCTTTTGAGTCCTGCGATGGCCGCCGGAGGCGGCGGGCGCCGCCATCCTGACATTAGGATCTTCCGTTTTGCCCATCTAAAAGGTCAAGCGTAAAGCGAGCTGCATCTGTCGCGCTGGAGCTACGAAGTTCCGCGTGCCAAAAGTCGGATTGGCCAGGCTAGCAATGCCATCGCCAAATCTCCGCGGTACCGCGCCCAGAAAATCAGGAGCTCCGTACACCGTATCGATGCCGTTAACGTTCTGCCGGTTGAAGAGATTGAAAACTTCGGCGCTGGCTTCCGCTTTCACTCGTTCGCCCAGACTGAACCCTCTTTGCAGGCGCACGTCGGTGGTGTAAGACGAATCCCCGCGGTAGGTGCCCCGTCCAATATTTCCCACCCGGTCGGAAAATGGAAACTGGTCACCATTCACGTCGAACCCAGCATAGATCGTGTAGTAACGCGGGCTTTGCAGAGTGTTCAACATCGAAATCTTGAAGTTTCGCAGAGCCGGAGTCCAGGTGTTGGGGGACTCTCCCATCATGGTCAGCACGAAACGGTGTCGAATGTCGTTCTCTCCCAAGCCCCGGTCGAGTTCGGGATGAAGGTAGTCCATTGGGGACCCAGTCAGCTGAACGTTGGTGGAAATATCGATGGACTTCGAATATGTGTAATTCGCCAGCAGGCTGTAGTGATGTGCGAACGGCTTGCGCACACTCAACGTGCCGCCGTGATAAATCGAATAGCCCGACGGCGTGGCTTCCAGCGCGAAGCCGAAGTTGGGATCGGCCGGCGCAAAAGACTGCACCCCGCTCGGAAGCGTTCCATTCGGCACACCATTGATGCTGTCATACAGCGGCAGTTTGAGCCCGTGCACGAACTGGTATCCGACCGAAACGAAGTAGCCTCTTCCAATCTCGTTCTCAACTTCCAGACTGGCTTGTTCGGCGTAGGGATTGGGAAACTTGCGCTTCACGTATCCCAGAGGAAATTGCAGCAGCGTGCTGGGATCGGGATATGCGCCGCTCTGCGCAAAAGTGTGGAAGGCCTGACTGGCAAGAAACGGACCGGCCACGCCCACAATTCCTGAAGGTCCAAGGCCCACCAACTTGTCGCCCGGATCGGCGAATTCTGGCAGGATCGGCTGATTCATGTTGGTGAACGCGGACGCCCCCTGCCAGCTCACCATGATGTCGCTGTAATCGAACGGACCGGTGAACAATCCGAAACCGGCTCGCGCCACGCCCTTACCCTGGCGGAATGAGTAGGCCAATCCAACTCGAGGCTGAACGTTTCCGTAGTTGTTGGGGTGCATCTTGCCGTTCAACCGGATATCGCTGGCCGAAGGAAAGAAATCCAGGTCGTAGCGCAATCCCAGCGTGAGCGTCAGGTTCGGCTGGAGTTTCCATTGGTCCTGCCCATAAAAACCCGACATCTTGTGCAGGAACTGCAAATTCGTGCTGTTGATGAAGTCCGAGGCAGCCGGGCCGGTATACAGGCCAGCTGTCGAACGGCAGTGTTCGCTGCGGAATCTGCTGGCCGAACAACGAGCGCGGCTGCAGGAACAGAAATTCCACCGGAGTTCCCGGGCCAAACGGCGGAGCGTTGAACGGCGGCCCTGCGCCGAAGAAACTCTGCGGACTGAAAATGCCAGCGCCCGGAGTGAAGAACGTGGTCTTCGCCGCGATCCACACCGGCTCGAAGTCTCCGCCGAACTTGAACGAATGTTTGCCCCGCACATAAGTCAGATTTTCCGCGGCATGGAAGTGCTGTTCGCTGTAGTAGGGGACGCCGCCCTGGATTCCTCCTGAATTCAGCAGGTCGGCCACCAGCAGCGCAGGCTCAAATCCGCTTCCCACCGGATCAAGATGGAAAGTCCTTCGCGCGTAGCTGAGTACGCTCTCCGCCGTCCAGTGGCTGCCAAACACATGCAGCAGGTTTCCGTAGACCGACTGGTCGCGCACCGGATTATTGCGATACGTCGAGGGCAATCCCTGGCCCGGCGCAGCGCTGGGGATGTGCTGCTTGCGATCGTCGTTGAACAGATATCCGATGTTCAAAGTGCTCTTGTCGCTTAGAACGTTGGTCAGCTTCCCGAAAAACTTGTCGTAGTCGCCAATCTGAAGAATCGAACCCAGGTTTTCCGGCTGCAAGCCCCAAAGATTCTTTGACCTGATTGATGCTGGGCGTGCCTGGCCCCAGGCAGCCGGGACCATCGGTGCAATGCAGAATGAAAGAGGAGTACAAAGGCGACTCGGCGCGGCGCTGGCCCTCGTATCCCAAAAAGTAAAAGTTCTTTTCCTTGCGGATGGGGCCGCCCACGTATCCGCCAAACTGGTTAAAGCGGAGCGTATTGAAGCCGGGCGCGGAGAGCAGGTTGTTCGAGTCCAGTTTGTTGTTGCGGAAGAACTCGTAGACCGAACCGTGCACGTCATTGCTTCCGGATTTCGTGATCGTGTTCACCACCGCGCCGAGATTGCGCCCGTTGTCGGCGGTATAGGGACTGCTGACTACGCGGAATTCCCGCACCCAGTCCTGCGACGGACTGACGCGCTGCACTCCGGAAATGCTGGTCGTGTAGTCGGTCCCGTCGAGGCCAAAGAAAACACTGTGGCTCTCGCGCAGTCCTCCAAAACTCAACTGCAATACGCTTTCCTGGAAAGGCGATTGCGCGCCGACGGCTGTACTTCGACCCACGTTCGCCGTGGGGGTAAGCAGGACGAAATCGATAAAGTCCCGGCCCGAAATCGGCAGATCGGAAATTTTCTCCGTGTCGATGACCTGGCTGACTTCCGATTTTTGCGCATCCACGCCTTGTGCGGTCTCCTGCACATCCACATTCTCGCGAGCAACCTCAATGCCCAAACTCACGGCCACCGAAGCATTTTGTCCTACCGCCAACGTGAGTGCGCCCTGATAAGGACTGAATTGCTTGGATTCCACCGTCAGCTTGTAGCCGCCCGCTGGAAGTCCAGGAATCACGGCAACTCCCATCGCGCTCGACGAATCACTGCGCTTGGCGCCAGTTTCGACATTGCGCAGAGTGACGCGCGCCTCTGAGATCACACTGCCGGACGGGTCGGTGACAGTGACGCTCAGAGTAGCCAGTTGCTGCGCGGAGAGTTGAATGCCGCAGCCCAGGGCCACGCTGACAATACCCAGGAATGCCCGACAAACACGTCTCCTCAACTTAAACTTGTCCTCTCTCATAACCTGCTTCTCAGGAAATAGGCGCAGTCTTGACTGACGGGAACCTTACCGATGACTGAGGGCCAGCGGCAATATTACGAAAACACTAGCAAACGCAGTCTACCCAACGGCTGCATTCCGGTTGAGAAAGGATATGCTAGTGACAGAGACGAAGAGATTTAGTGCCGGATGCTCGACTTATCGATGGGCAGAGTGTCCCAGGCGCGCCAGAAAGCTGCCATTTCCTCCGGGCTGCCCAGGGAGACCCGTATGTAAGTGTCCATCGTGAGCGACACCGGTGCGATCAGAATATTGTTCTGGCGAAAATGATGAATCAGCATATTCGCCGGGTTATACGTATTCATCATGACGAAATTGGCATGCGAATCGACTGGCTTCAGTGACCGGTTGGTCGCCGAGTTGCGAAATTCCTGACGCGAATCGGCGTTCCGCTTCACCGATTCACTCAAGGCCGGCTGTGTCGTCGAGAGCAGCAATCGCTGCCCGCGCGGCAATAACGTTTACACTCTCCTGCGTAATGAATGCGCGCATTCGTTTCGCTACGTCGGCTGACGCAATTCCATATCCCACCCGCAGTCCGGCCAAACCGTACGCGTGCGAGAACGTGCGGCTCACGATCACTCGCTCATCGTTCAACGGATGGTCGAGAAACGACGCGTACACCGAAGACTTGACGACGTACTCGTGGTAGGCCTCGTCGATCAATACATAACAGGACGCGGGCAGACGGGAAATGAAGCTTTCCAGATCGCTTCTGGGCGTAAGAGTCGCAGTCGGGCTGTTCGGATTGCAGATGTAAACGAGGCCCGCACCATTCGCGTGCGCCAGCATGGCATCAAGGTCATGCTGGAAACGATTGTTCAGAGGATCGGAAATCACGTCCGCGCCAGTCGCGCGGGCGTACGATTCTATCGCTGGATATGTCGGCACTGCCTGGACCAGCGGCTTGTCTTTGCCCAGAAATGTGCAACTCGCAACCCGCAGAATTTCCGTCGATCCCGCGCCCAGAACTACCTGTTCTTCCCCGACATGATGCAGTCGGGCGATTCGCGCGATCAACTCCGCGTAGTAAGGATCAGGATAGCGGTTCGATTCCGAAATCGCGCGGCGAATCGCTTCGACGACTTTCTCCGACGGACCGTAGGCATTTTCATTGTTGTCGAGCCGGATTGTGGAGGCCTCTCCGCCCGAATGCTGCGGTTCCATTGCCGACGCTGCCGGAGACTCCAGCCGCAATTCCGGCGGCGGCGCCCATGCCTAGAATTTGCAGGAAAGCGCGGCGGGAAGAAGAGTTCATGAGATGGACTGACCCGTCATCTCTTGGCTTGATCCTGCTTGCTTGATCAGGGTATCGACCAGGTCGCCCAGCTGCTGAGCGGTGAAACTGTTGCCTTCAATGTTGGCCGCAAGTTTGGCCTGGCGATCGATAACGGCGGTATGAAAAGAGTGCACCAGCAGCGCCTCATCGGGATAGAAGTTCATATCGAATTTTCGCGCTACCTGTTGAATCTCGGGCAATGGACCAGTAAGAAAGTGCCAGCCATCCGAGTCCGCTTTCCAGATGTGAGCATAGTTGGTCAAAGCTTCGGGTCCGTCGTTTGCCGGATCGATAACGATACTAAGCAGCACCAGATCTTTTCCCATTTGCTTCTTGAACCGCTTCTGCAACTGCCCAAAGTTGTTGGACAGGCGAAAACAGTAATTAGGAAACGGGCAACGTGAATAGATGAAGGTGACCGCCACAACTTTACCGGAAAATTGTGAGAGCGCTACTCGCTGGCGGTTCTGGTCGGTCAAGGTGAAATCCGGTACAGATTGACCAATCGCCACCGCACCGGCACCGACAGCCGCTGGGCGCCACCATCTTTTCCAGAAGTTTCAGCCGGCGGGCTTGCGAAGGGTCAAGTTCAAGATTGTCGTACGGTCGAACGCTGAACGTTGTCCGCGTAAGAAGAATCTTTGTCGACCACCCATGTGAATTCGACTGTCGCACCCGGTTGCAGAGTGTCCAGCGCCTTGGCATCGCGGACCGAAAAAGGCATGGTCATCGCTTCCATGTAGCCGGGAATACTCTCGCAGGAAACGATCATCGTCTTATTGGAACGATCGACCTTCAACACCATCCCGGTCACGGCATGCTGCTCTGACTGCCCAGCCCCGAGCTCGCGGCCAGCAACAAAAGCAAGGTCAATGGGATACAACGCTTCACAATTCTATTTTACGTTCCCGGCGGGGTCGTTGGAACCCCACTTAGGTGCCAGCCCTGGAGCCTGATTCGCGCCACCGCGACGGAACGGACGCCGCTCCAATTTCGTGTAGTCTTTGGCAAACTCCTTGATCTCAAGAAACTGATTCTTGTCCACGTGCGAAAAGTTCTGCCGCGTGTTGCTGGTCGGCCACCATATTTCCAGGTCGACAATCCGCGCCGACTTCCCCAGCCCGATGTGTTGCGCCAGAGGCGACGCGCCAAACGATCCTCCACTTCCCACCGTGCGATAAATCGTACCGCTGGCGTTTTGTCCGTTCTCGACGGTGATTTTGATCCGCGCGCCAATCGCCGCCCGGTTGCTCTTCACGCCCACAAGGTGCAGGTTGATCCAATCATTCCCGTTGCCGGGATTGCTGAAGAGACGGAAGGCGTGCGAATCCCCCGGCGTGGCGCCACCGACTTGCACCAGAAGATCCTCGTTGCCGGTAGTTGACCACGTCGGCAAACGAAATTCCGTGCGTCTTGTGCAGTTCTCCGGTGCCCGACGATGCGGTGACATCCGCGAAAAACTTTCCGTCATGGTTGCGCAGAAGCACGTTGGGAACGACGCGATGCGTAAGAGGGATTTCCGGTGCCGAGATAAATATCCAGATATCCGTCGTTATCTATGTCGCCGAAGTTGGCTCCCATGGACATGAAAACTTTGTCCAGTTGGACTTCCCTGGTCACGTCCTGGAATGTGCCGTCTTTCATGTTCCTGAACAGCTTCATGCTCTCGGCATTGGATGGCATGTCCCAGATAAGTGCGCATGGTTTCGTCGACCGAAACGTAGTAACTGGTCACGAACAGATCGGGCCATCCGTCGTTGTCATAATCGAAGAACCATGCGGTGTAGCTCTGATACGGCTTCTGCACGCCTGCCTCGGAGGCGAGGTCGGTAAACGTCCGGTCATGATTGTTGTGAAACAGATACTTGTTGCCGTTCGCGTTGGAAACGTAGAGATCGGGATATCCGTCATTGTCATAGTCAGCGGCGACGACCGACTTTGTAAAACCAGCCCGATTGATGCCGGCGGCAGCAGCGATATCCTCGAATGTGCCGTCGCCTTTGTTTCTGAAAAGCTGCATGGCGCCGTTTTCGTTTCCGATGATCAGGTCGAGAAAGCCGTCGTTGTCGATGTCGGCCCACACCGCCGCTTGCGTGCTGGTCGCAGGCTGAGCCAGGCCACTGGCGGCGGTCACGTCCGTGAACGTGCCGTCGCAGTTGTTTTTCAGCAGAGACTTGCGCTGCGCAAACTCCCAAGCTCCGCGCAGCACCAGAATGTCCAGGCAGCCGTCATTGTTGTAGTCAGTCTGAATCATGTTGTAGCCGCCCAACTGGTCAGACAGGCCGGCGGCCGCGGTGCGGTCGGAAAAAGTTCCGTCGCCATTGTTGTGGAAGAAATGCATCGCACCACACTGGTCGTAATCGGACAGAACCACGTCCAGCAGTCCGTCATTGTCGAAATCGTCCACGATGATGCCGCCGGATTCACCAAACGTCCTGATCCCGCTGGCGGCGGCAACATCCACGAAACGTCCTACGTTTTCCCGTGACGCAAAGGCCGACGGCGGGATCAGATATTTCGCCGGTACTTCGCTCGGATATCCTCCCAGCGTCAAGTAGGCCAGGTTGAGCAGCCATCGAACATCGAGCGCGTCGGGTTTTCGCTCCAGATATTTCGTCAGGTACTCGATCGCCTTCGTGGAATCGGCAGTCTTGGAATAGCGAATGCTGGATCGCGGCGGGAAAATGCAGCGGTCATCGGGATGCGCGTACACCCCGTTCTCCATTTCAGATTTGTGCAGATAAGCGATTCCCAGCACCTCTTCCAGTTCCGGCATGGCTCCGGGCAGCGATTGCTCGCGATTTGTAGGCGGATTCCCATTGCGCGACTGCTTTGTCCATCGCGCCCTGGTACGAATACAGGTTCGCCAAACCATAGATGGTCTCGATCTGGTCGAGCGGACTGCCGAGGTCCTGCCCTGCGGAATTGAGCGACGGCACATTCTTCTCCAACTGGTCGATCATGACGGAAACTGATTTTCTGCGAATCGAACACAAGGCGGACAAATCCTGAGCTCCAGCCTTCCGGCTTCGGCAAACTGCGAAACGCCAGATCGGCTTCGTTCTTCCCTCCCACATTCGGCGCATAGCGGATCGGTTCCTGTGGCCACCAGCGGTTGAATACGCGCCGGATTGGCATTTTTATCGGCGCCCGAATCGGAAGCGGTTAGAACTTTGAGAATGGCGAATCCGGTCGGAACTTTGACCACGCCCGTAGTCTGTCCCGGCGAAATTCCCTTCAGCGCTTCCCGTAACTCTGGGCGCAATGTCGCTGGATCTACTTGGCCCATGTAGCCGCCGTCCTCGGCAGTAGCGTCCACAGACTTCTCTTTTGCGAGGGCAGCGAAGTCTTCGCCATTCTTGAGACGGATTAGTATCTGCTGAGCCTGCTCGGTCGAGGCTGACTACGATGATTCGCAGGCCCACGTTTGCCGGGGATGTATTTTGGGCAGAAAAGATTGAACAGCTAAGAACAACTGCCAGAAAAAATACCGATCGCAGCGAGAGCGAATCCGAAAGAATGGAGTCTCGGAAGATACCGGGCAAAGCGCCGCTGCAAATCTTTTTCTGCCTGCGTTTGCATAGGCCTCTATCTGGCGCAGCTTGGGGACTTCATGGCCCAGTATCCCATCGGCAAGTTCTCAAAGTCTATCGAGAAGAGATTCGGAGCCGTTACTTGCGGAATGGAGGTTCGGGAACGACACCAGACTCCTCCGCCGCCAACTGGGAGATGGCTGACCAATCAAGCGATTCACCGCCACGGGCGATTAAGGTCAATAGCCGGTTTTGCAGCAGGCTGGCCAGAGGCATGGGCGCGCGAAGGCTCTCCGATGCAGCCAGCACCAGCCGAATGTCTTTGTGCGCCAGCGGAGCAGCGAAACCCGCAGGCTCAAATTTCTTGTCGGCGATCAGGCCGCCGTACGTTTTGTAAACCGGCGCCGTGAAAAGCGTTGAGGTCAGGATGTCAAGATACTGGTGTTGATCGATGCCCCCTTTCGCCACGAGGGCCATTGCTTCGCTTAGGGCCTCGATCACGGACGCAATCAGAAAGTTGCCGCTGAGCTTGACCAGAGTCGCGGCTTGCGGTTTGTCGCCTGACTCGAAATGTTCTTTGTCCGATTGCTTCAAAAAGCGGAGTTGCACACGTCGAGAGCGTCCGGTGCGCCGCCAGCGACAACGAACAACTTGGCGGCGGCCGCCGCCTCCGGCCTTCCGAAGACCGGGGCGGCCACAAAGCGTTGACCGGCATTCGCGTGCGCTGCGGTGAGCCTTTCCGATAACTCAATACTTATTGTGCTGGCGGAGACGTGGATCGCGTTCCTGCCCAAGCCGGCGATCACGCCTGGTCTCCGAATACGACACTCTCAAGCGCAGCGTCGTCCGCCAGCATCGTAATGACTGCGTCGCCGTGGCAGGCATCTGCGACTTGAGCGGCAGCGTGCGCGCCCTGCTCCACCAACGCCTTCAACTTGTCGGGAGTGCGATTGTAGACAGTAAGGTCATGGCCGGCCTTCAGCAGATTTGCCGCCATTCCAGATCCCATGTTGCCTAGTCCGATCAGCCCTACCTTCATGATCCTCGACCTCGTCTCTACCAATCACTAATATTTCACAAAGCGCGGACGTTGGCTGCTCGCCACGAGCTGCGTAGGGGCGGACGCCCCGTTCGCCCAGCGGAGCAAACTCCGATCGTTTTTCGACAGGAAGACTGTCGAGCGCTGAACCGGGCGAACGAGGAAGTCGCCATACGCGGGGTCTGCCTTGTTCATGACGGGAATCGAAGAAGGGCTGCCTCCCCCGGAGCGGATTTCGCTCCGGGGGCTGAATAACGCACCTCTATATCGCATTAACACGGGGGGAGGGCTGTAAATGCGGCGTGCGTCGACTTCGCAGCTCAAAACCAAGCGGGGGAAGCGCTGATTGAAAGCTTTCAAGCGACGACAGCCGAAGATTATTCCGATAGCTGGGACCTTGTCAACGTCGAACTTCAGCCATGGCGACGGCCGTCGCTAGAATCTCGAATTACTGCGAGATCCAGGCCGCGCTTCTTCCGGCTTTCCGCGCCGTCTTTCCGGTTCGGCTTCGCGCGGCGGAGCCACGGACTCGCGGATCTTCAGCTCTGTTTCCAGCACGATATGTCTGGGACTTTGAACATCTCCAGACACGCGGTCAAGCAACAACCGCGCCGCAGTTGCGCCCATCTGATAGCCGGGCTGGTGTACCGAAGACAACGACGGGTTCGTCAGTTCGGCGAATTCCTGATTGTCGAAGCCGAAGACCGAAATGTCCTCGGGACAACTCAAACCAGCCTCGCGGATCGCCGTCAGCACGCCCAGGGCAATCATGTCGTTTGCGGCAAAGATCGCCGTCGGCCGCGGGAGCATGCGCAGGAGAATACTTGCCTTGGCGTATCCTCCCTGGCGATCGAAGCTCGCCTCCAGCGAGTACTCAGGCGCGATCTTCAACCTGGCTTCGAGAATCGCACGATTGAATCCCGCCAGCCTCTGCTGCGCATTCGTAAGGTGCAAGGGGCCGGCGATCGTAGCCAGGCGACGATGACCCAACTGGATCAGGTATTTTGTCGCGCGATAGGAACCGTCCTCGTTCGCGACCGTCACCGTGTCTCCGTTCCAGTCGCGTGGCGAGCGGTCGATGCAGACAACGGCTGTGCCTGCTTTCTGGTACGACTCGGCGTGCGTGGTGAGATCGCTGAAGTTGGAAGGAATGACGATCAGTCCGGCCGGAAGATAGGTCTGCAGTTCACGCAGGTGGACTAGTTCCTTGGAGTGATCGTTGTCCGTATTGCAGAGCACGAGCCGGTAGCCGTGGGAAAATGCGACATCTTCCGCGCCACGCACTACCGCCGGGAAAAAAGGATTGGTGACGTCGGGAATGATCATCCCGATCATGTTCGTCTTCACCCGACGAAGGCCGCGCGCCAACTGGCTGGGCTGGTAACCGAGCGCTGCGACAGCCTCAAGCACCCGCTTCCGCAGTTGCTCTCGAACCTTGGCTGAATCATTCAGGACGTGGGAGACGGTGCCCAGCGAAACACCAGCCCGGGCAGCGATCTGCTTCATGTTTGACACGACTGCTATCCTCGCCAGACACCAATATTATGACCGCCAGATTCTTGGCGATGGCGATTGTATCATTCAGTTGAAAGCTTTCACTTTCGTGACATTCCGGAGATAAACTGCACGACGCATGGAATACAATGCGGGCGCGGTAATCACTTCTATCAGCGAGGTCCACGAACGATGAAGCGCAAGACAAGAGTTGCAGGCCTGTTCGGCGTGCTGGTGATTGCCGTCGCGTCACTGGCGCAGGAATTGCCGGCCGCTAAACCGGAATCCGTCGGTCTGTCTTCGGAACGACTGGAGCGAATCGGAGCAACCGTGCAGCGCAACATCGACGACAAACGCATCGCCGGCGCAGTCACCTGGTGATGCGCAAAGGCCGCGTCGCGTGGTTCAAACCCCAGGGCATGATGGACCGCGAAGCCGGAAAGCCGATGCGTCCCGACGCTATTTTCAGGATTTGCTCCATGACCAAGCCCATCACCAGCGTGGCCGTGATGATGCTGTATGAAGAAGGCCGGTTCCTGCTCGATGATCCCATCTCGATGTACTTGCCCGAGTTCAAGAACCCGAAAGTGCTGATCAAACCAAAAACGGGTGAGCCTTACACCATCCCAGCTACGCGGGAAATTACAATTCGAGATCTCCTGCGCCATACCTCGGGACTCACCTACCAGTGGAACGAGACTCTCGGACCCATGTACCAGGCAGCCAATGTGGCGAGCGGAATATTGCCCTACGACGGCACGATCGCAGACAGCGTGAAGCATCTGGCAGGAATTCCGCTCCTCTTTAGCCCCGGCGATCAATGGGAGTACAGCCTGGGAGTAGATGTTCTCGGACGTCTGGTGGAAGTTGTTTCCGGCAAGCCTCTGGACGAATTTTTCCGCACCCGCATCTTCGAACCGCTGGGAATGAAAGACACTTACTTCTTTCCGCCGGAGAATAAACTTGACCGGCTCGCGACCGCCTACACCTACTACGCGGACAAAGGTCTCAATCGCTTTCCCGACACTCCGATCACGGAAGGAACTTTCAGCTATTCCGCGGATTATCCCTACCACGGTCCCAAGAAGCTATTTGCAGGCGGCGCCGGCCTCAACTCCACGGTGGCGGACTACGCGCGCTTCTGCCAGATGATGCTGGACGGCGGCAAGGTCGGAAACACAAATCTCATCAGCCGCAAATCGGTCGAACTCATGACCCATGATCAGTTGGGAAAGATAAGTTCCGAGCGGGACTTTGGACTTGGCTTCGGGGTTGAGGGCGTGAAAGAGCCGCTGCCGGAACTCGGGTCACCGGGAGAGTATTCCTGGGGAGGCTTCTTCTACACGGCCTTCTACATTGACCCGAAAGAGCAAATGATCGTGATCTTCATGGCGCAGTTGCATCCCACCGGAGATCTGCATCTCGACAAAGAAGTCAAAGTGCTGTCGTATCAGGCCATCATCGACTGATTTTTGGTGGGGCGGAAACTTGCTGCAACACAACTGGAGAAGGCTTTCGCCCCGAGCTGACCGGTCGGCGCAGGAACCGGCGGTGCTGCGATTTTTGGCGCAGCGACTTGCGGCGCACCGATCGGCGGCGCAGCCGCTTGAGCCATCTTGTCTTTTTCAGGCGAGCGCCCGACGACGACCAGATCGACTCTTCGATTGTCTGCCCGCCCCTGCGCAGTAGAGTTCTTGGACACCGGGACGATATTCCGAATAGCCAGCCGCCGAGACCAGTGACAGGGTCGAAACCGTGACGCTCTACCAACAAAGCGACCACTGTAACGGCGCGTGCGGTGGAAAGTTCCCAGTTCGATTTGAACCGTGCGTTGTGGACGGGCACATTGTCGGTATGGCCTTCCACCCTGATCTCAAAACCGCGGCCACCCAGAATGGTGGCAATCCGGGTCAGCGCTGTGTGTCCGTTTTCCAGCAGTTCAGCTTCGCCGCTATTGAAGAACCCGACCTCGCGCATGCTGACCACCAGACCTTCGGGGGTGACACGCATCTTCACTTCGTGCTGGCGGATTTCATCTCCCAGTGCGTTCTCGAGCTGGCGCCTCAATTCGTCCACGTCAACGCCGAAGCCGGGCGCTCCGTGATCAGTCGTTCCAGTACCCGCAACCTTGACCAGATGGAGGGGTGCATCCGTTAGTTCAGGACTGGTTACGCCGGGACTTCCCGGTATGCCGACATCTTTGACCGCCGACCCCGTGAATACGCCCAACTCCTGAAACGCTCCCTTGATGGAGGCTGCTACCTGCGCTTGCTTTTTCTTGTCGGCTTGCGAGGAAGCATAGAGCACTACAAAAAAAGCAAAGAGCAGCGTGATGAAGTCGGCGTAAGAAACCAGCCAGCGTTCATGATTGGCATGAGCCTTGTGTTTTTTCTTGCGACTCACGCGCTGGCCGCTTCTTTCTGATCCGTCTTCTGATAGCCTTCTGCTCGTGCTCCTGCAGATAACCCAGACAGCATGGTCTCGAGCATGCGCGGATTCATGCCTTCGAGGATCGAGATCACGCCCTCCAGCTTCATCTCGCGCAACACTTGTTCTTCGTGAAACTTGATTTTCAGCTTCCCTGCCCAGGGAAGAAAAAGAATGTTGGCCATGCCCAACGCCGTAAATGGTGGCAACGAAAGCGACGGCGATGCCCTTGCCCACTTCGGTGATGTCCTCGAGATGCTGCATGACCTGAATCAGACCCAGCACCGCGCCGATGATGCCGACCGTCGGAGCATAGCCGCCGGCCGGCTTCGAATACCTGCGACAAGCGCTCGCCGTACTCTTCCTGATTGTCCAGTTCGAGTTCCATCATCTTGCGCAATTCCTGCGGGCTCGGCTCCGTCGATCGCCAGCATCAAGGCCTTCTTGAGAAATGGATCTTTGATGGTGGCCAGCTGTCCGTCGAGCGAAACGATCGCCGTCCTTGCGGGCGCGATTCGCATAACCGACGAGTTCCTTGATCAGTTCGTTGGGATTTTGGCCGCGGTCGAAGAAGACGTGTACCAGTCCCTTGGCCGCTCCCAGAACAATGGGAAGCGGAAACTGGATCATCACGGCCCCGATGGTCCCGCCCAGCACGATCATTGCGGCCGTGGGCTGCAGGACTTGTGCGATCTTTCCACCTTCAAGAATCAGGCCTGCCAGAATTCCCGCCAGTGCCAGGATGATTCCACCGATCGTGCTCTTATCCACGGCGGAAGGCCTCCGTCGAGCGATTTGAATTCGCTTCCTGCGGCTGCACCACGGCCGAGTTCAGGTCGGTCCCCCAGCTTGGTATTCCGGCCATCACGGCCCGCCGGAAATCAACAATCCGCTGGATCACATCCTCGGAGTGCTCCCGGACGATGATCTTTTCTCCATTAATAAGGGTGATGACGGTATCCGGCGCGTTCTCGACGAACTTGATCAGGTCGGAATTCAACGCGATCGGATTGCCGTTCAGGCGTGTCAGTTGGATCACAAGGATACCTTTCACAAGAAACATGGATTCCGGCCCTACCTTTATCGGCATTCAAGACGACAGATCATTAAGCCGATAAATCACCACGGCACGCGTAGGGGCGGACGCCCTCGTCCGCCCAGGTGGAGCGAAGCTCCGCGAGTTTCGCATTTAGATAAAGGAGAACCGTCGAGATGCACTCGACCAGGGCGGACGAGGGCGTCCGCCCCTACGCAGGCCGTGCAGGAGTAACTGTTACCAGCGTCACTGCTACTAAGGTCACTGAGGCTCGAATGATGGGCCACAGGGGAATTGCCGATATACAGGCCCGCAACAAGCAGCACCACCTGATCGACCGAAGCGGTGATTGGACTCGGAAAGACCGCAGGGGTACCAGGCGGAAACCCAGCAAAGGAGCTTTGAAATGTCACTCAGTATTTTGAACAACGTTTCATCCCTTGCGGCGCAGAACCAGTTGTCCATGACACAAGCGTCGCTCCAGAAAACACTCTTACAACTGTCGTCCGGTTCCCGCCTGAACACGGGTGCGGATGATGCTGCCGGTCTGGCCATTGCAGACGGCTTGCATGCCAACATCACGGCCCTCACTCAGTCAGCGCGCAACGCCAGCGATGGCGTCGGCTCGCTGCAGGTGGCGGACGGCGCGTTGGCCCAGGTCACCGCTCTTCTGAACCGCGCTGTGACTCTGGCGACCGAAGCCGCCACGGGTACCGTGAGCGATCCTCAGCGCACCACGATCGACGCCGAGTTCACCGCGATCAAGGCTGAAATCGACCGCATCGGAAGCAGCACCAACTACAACGGTGGACAGGTTTTCACTGCCACTGCAACCGCCATCTACCTCAGCGACGGCACCACCGGCGGATCCAGCTCCATCACTGTGACGACCGGTGCGCTCTCGAGCGCGGCGATCGGTTTCAGCGGAACTCCGACCGACCTCAGCGGCGACGATCTGACCAGCGCAGCCGAACGCCCAGACCGCATTGGGCGACCTGACGACTGCGATCGCCAACGTGGCTGGCCGATCGTGGCGCACTCGGAGCGGAAACCAACCGTCTGCAGAGCGCTTCCAGCGTTATCACCAACCAGGTGCAGAACCTGACCAACGCCGAAGACGGTATTCGCGCCGCTGACATTCCGTCAGCTGTTGCCAATATGTCCCGGCTGACGATTCTGCAGCAGACCGGTATGGCCGCACTGCAGCAATCCAACCAGATGCAGCAGTCGGTTCTTAAGCTGTTGCAATAACCCTCGCGCTACCTTCCGGCGGGGCGCAACAAGCCCCGCCGGAGCGAGGTACTCAGTAATTCTCCATGCGCATTGATGGCCCCAATCCGATTCCTCCCGCGGTCGCCCAGCCGGTTGCTCGGGATGCCCAAAAGCATCCAGCACCTGACGCGAAGCCTCCCGTGGTCAAGGATCACGTGGAAGTGCAGCCCAAGCCTGCTGTCAGCGCGACCAACGTGCTGGTTGAAATGCAGCCGGGCAATATCGTGGTTTACAAATTCGTGGATGAATCCAGCGGCAAGGTCATCCAGCAGATTCCTTCGGAACAGATGCTGAACCTGTCCGAAGCTGTCGAGTCAAACGAGAAATCCAAGAAGCAGAAGTAACGAAGGGCTTACAGACATGGCGGCTTCCTCTTCATCTTCGATTTTGAATGCGTTAAGCTCGTCCGCTTGGCACAGGCAAGGCATCGACGTCACCGCGACAGTTAATCAGCTGATCGCCAACCTGCGCGGGCCCGAGCAAGTCTGGCAGACCCAGCAGCAGATCTTGCAGGGACAAGCCTCCGCGCTGACTCAGCTGAATACGGAAGTCACCGCCCTTTCCAACTCGATCGATTCAGCTCAACGATCCGGCGGGAGACCTGAGTGCTCGCGCCGTAAGTTCATCGCAGCCGACCATCGCGACTGCGACCGCCTCGAACTCCACGCCTGTGGGCAGCCACACCGTGGTGGTAAATAACCTGGCGACCAGCGCCTCCTATTACTCTGGTGCCGTGGCGAACAGCACTACGCCACTGGCAGCCGGCACATTTACGATTCAGGTCGGCAGCCAGGCCGCAACGACAATCACGATCGACAGCACCAACAACACTCTGGACGGATTGGCAGCAGCCATCACCAACGCGAACATTGGTGTCACCGCAAGTGTTGTCAATGATTCCAACGGCGCCCGTCTGGCGATCGTAAGCAACAATTCCGGCGCAGCCAGCGATTTGACCATCAACAACGTGGACAGTGGCCTGACTTTCACCAAAGGCGCGACAGGCACGGATGCTTCGCTGACCGTGGACGGCGTTCCCATCAGCAGCGCGACGAACTCTATCTCGGATACCGTCGCCGGCCTGACCTTGAACCTGGTCGGAGCCGCCCCGAACACGCAGGTGCAGATCGCAGTCAGTCCCGACACCACGAAGGTGACGCAGGCCGTCACGGACTTTGTTACTGCCTACAACACCATCATCCAGGACCTGAGCAGCCAGTTCACCTACAACACTTCGACCAACTCCGCCGGTCCGCTGTCCGGAGATGCCGGAGCTCGCATGGTACAGGGCGAACTGCTGTCAGCAGCCACATTTGCCGGGACCGGCAACTCGATCAATACTCTGGCCCAGCTCGGTGTGACGATGAACAACGACGGCACGCTCACCATCGACAATTCCAAGCTCAGCGCCGCCGTGAACTCCGACTTCAACGGCGTACAGAACTTCTTCCATCCCGTGACCGGCATCGGATTTGCCGCTTCGCTGAAAGCTCAACTGGATCCGCTCACCGACCCGACGCAGGGCGCATTCTCGATCGAACTCAAGGGCATGAGCGACGGGCAGAAGAGTTTCCAGGACCAGATCGACAATTACGAGCTCTACATTGCCAACGAGCAGACACTGTTGACCGCGCAATACACGCAGGTTGACCTGGCATTGCGCCAGCTACCGTTACTGCAGCAGCAGATCAACTCAGAGCTGAACTTTACCGGAAACTCAAACTCCAACTCGAACAACGGCTAGGTCAGCACCGAGGCTAAAGCGAGCAAATGAATCCCAATCGGACCCAGGTCGCGTATCAGGAAGCGGCGGTACGCAATGCCAACGCTATCGAACTGGTCATCATGCTGTACGACATTCTGGCCCGCGATCTCCACGGCGCGATCGACGCCATGGAAGCCGGCAATATCGAAGCTCGCAGCACAAAGCTCAAGCACGGCTTTCTGGCCCTGCAGCAGCTTGAAGGATCGCTGCCCATCGACGAGGGTGGGGATTTGGCCGCCGGCATGTCTCGCTTCTATTCCATGCTGCGTGCCCAGATGATGAAAGCCCAGGTTCAACAGGATTCGGCGATCCTGCGGGAATTAATTCAGTTGTTGTTCAGTGTGCGCGAGGCCTGGGTCGAGCTAAACAACCGGCAAACAGCGACAGCAGAAGTAGCCACAGCGCAAGCTTCCCCTTCCGCTCCAACGCAAGCCCAGTCCGCAAGCTGGAAAGCCTAGACAGCCCACGTAGGCCAGGACGCCTCGTCCGGGCAGGCGAGAAAAGCTTGCCCGATTTCGATAACAAGTCAGTTCGAGTTGTCAGACTCAGTCCTCCGAGGGACTTCAGTCCACGAAGGATCCGGCGTGTTCTGAACGAATGCGTGAGGCCACTAGCCAGTCCGCACCCAGATGTTGCGCACGTTCAGGGTGATGCCCCTCAAACGGAAGCAGCATTGGCGCCGAGCCGTGGTTCCGGTGAGACTTACTTCAGATAATCCAGCAGACTCGTAGGCAGAATCTTTGCCGCCGCTGCCAGCGCAGCGTCGTGAGCGGTTGTCGCTTTCGTCAGGTCAGTTGCAGCTTTAGTGAGGTCCGCGCCGATCAGAGTGTTCTCCTGCGATTTCAGGGTTACCTGCTCCTGCTGTAAATAGGATTGGGTTGAGTTCAGCTGGTTGACCGCGTTTCCGTAGAAGATGCGCTGGCCGGTGACGAAATCGAAGGCGCTGCGCAGCTGGTTGGTCGCAGTACCCGCATCGGTGGCGGTCCCGCTCTGCAAAGATGTGATCAGCTGTTGCAGCGCGCCGAAAACATCTCCTGCGGAATTCTGAAACAACTGGCTGCCCGGAAGGTTGGTTTGCAGATTCAAGCCGTCAGCAACTGTCACTGTGTTGGTCCCGGTGTTGCCGCCATACGTAACACCGGACGGACTGGTCGCGTCCAGCTTGTAGGGAGGCGTCGTGGAAGCGGTGCCTCCAAACAAGAAGTTTCCACCTACTGACGTGTTGGCCAACTGCACCAGCTGACTCTGAATGCCTTGCAGGTTCTGCACGATCTGCTGGCGGTTTCCCGCCGACAACGTTCCGGTTGTACCCTGCACGCCCAGAGTGATGGCCTGAGTCAGCGCCTGCACCACTGAGCTTAGGGCGCCGTCCGCGGTCTGCAGCTGGCTGGTCAGGGTGTCGATGTTCTGAAGATACTGGTCGGTGCGATTCGACTGGTCCTGGTTGCCGACCATTTGAGCCGCTGCGAGCGGATCGTCCGACGGCACGTTCACGCGCTTGCCGGTGGACATCTGCTGCAGAGCTGTATTTTCCTGGCTCTGGGTCTGCCAGATTGCAGACAGAACATCTCCGGACATATCAGGATTTACGCGCATTAGGTCGTTACTCCCATATTCATCAGAGTCGTGAACATCGAGTCCACGGTCGTGACCACGCGGGCACCGGCCTCATAGGCCCGCTGGTAGCGGATCATGTTGGTGGTTTCTTCATCCAGCGACACGCCGGAAACCGAGGAGCGCTGGTCGGTGAGCTGCTGCACGCTCGCATTGCTGGATGTCACGTCGGACTGGGCATTGGCGCCGAGATTACCCACCTGAAGCACCAGGTTCGAATACATATCAAGGGGACTCGCGCCCGAAGGCAGTTGCTGATCGCGTAGCGCAAGCAGTTGCGTGAGATTGCCGCTGCTGCCGGCTGATCCATCGGAGCTGGCGGCGACCAGGCTGGGATCGGTAATCGCCACACCAAAATTCGCGGCCGCGTCCGTCGTCGATGCCAGCGGAGTGAAGAAATTCCCACCCGCATTTCCCGCAGCGTCAAATCCAGCCTGGTGAGCGGTGTTGAAGGTGGCCGTGAACTGGCTGGCCAGGTTGTTCAGTTGCGTGAACAATTGCGGAAGCACCTGATCGCGAATTTGGATCGTTCCCCCGAGCTGGCCGCCTGTGATCTGACTTGTGATGTCCTGACCCTGAGCGCTGTACACGTGCTCCAACACGGTGTTGTTAGCGTTCGATTGCAGCGCATAACTCTGATTGGCCACGACCAGAGGAACGCCGTTCCCAGTGGTTAAAGTCAGGCCGTGTTCGCTCTGCGTGACGTTGACGTTGACCAGTCCCGAGAGCTGGCGAATCAATTCGTCCCGCTGGTCTTGAATTGTGCCGGGGTCTTGTCCCAGGCCCTGCATCTGCGCCACCTGGCCATTGAGCTTCGCGATCTGAGTAGTCAGCCGGTTGATCTGATCGACGGTTTGCGGCACCGACTGGTCCAGCCCTGCTCCAATTGTGTTCAGGCTTGTTACCGCCTGATGAAACGAACCGGCAAGATTGTTGGCAGAGGTCAACACCGCCTGTCGCGCATTGCTATCGGTCGGATTGGTCGAAAGCTGGCTGATGCTGTTGAAGAACGCCGACAGCGCGCCACCCACACCCTTTGTCGGATCAGAGAATATCCCTTCTACCTGGTTCAACGCGTTGAGCTGGGTCTGGGAGTTGCTCTGTTGCTGCGTCTCTTCGTAGATTCTCAGTTGCAGCAGTTGATCACGAACACTCTGAAATTGCTCCAGCGTTACTCCACCGCCAAAGATTGTGCCGTTTTCGTTGAAGGTTGGCGCCTCGTTCAGCACCGCGACCTGGCGGCTGTATCCCGGTGTATTGACGTTGGAAATATTGTTGGTGGTAACACTCAGGGCTCCCTGCTCAGCCTGCAGGGCCTGGACTGCGATGGAAAGCGATGTGTTGAGTCCGGGCATAGGTTCAGGCTTCGCACGACCAGCCGGTCGCCGCGGCTGGCTCTGATGCTGAAGGAAAATTCTGTTTGTAGGTTTGGCACAATGACGCGCGCAGGCGGGTCGTGCGCAACGCGCGTTGCAGCAATGACGAATACACCCGCGTCAGGTTGATCAGAGCCTTGACATCCGAGGCTGAGACTTTTGTCGCGGGCTGCTGGCCCGAAGCTTGCGCTCGAAACCAGTCTTGCAATTTGTCTACGAGACTTTCCTGCACTGCCGTGGAGGTTTCAACGGCGGCAACATCGTTAGAAGCCAGAGCGGCAATGGCGCGCTGGAACTCGACACACAACTCCCGAATCTCCGCGATACCTGCGGACGGGTTGAGTTCGTGTTCCTCGCTGCTTTCGATGGCCAAAACAACTCACCTTATTACTGGGTTCCAAATTACTCCGCGCGCTTGTTCTGCTGCAGAATCGCGCGCGCCGTCTTGTCGGCTTCCAGCTTGTACTCGCCGTTCTGCACCTGCTGCCGCAGGGCTTCAACTCTGTCCTGCCGCACGCTGGGCGCTTCCATGGCCTGGGTCGTGAGCGAGGAGACACTCAACGTATCCGACGACAGGCTGGTCTTGTCCTCGACGTTGGGCGCATTGGGAGACTTGCCACGCGCTTTGCGGGTCTCTCCCTCGCGCTCTACCCCGTTCATCAATATGTTGTTTAGGTCGATCCTCATATTTGCTCTCCTGCAATACCGCGCAACTGCTTTATCGGCAATTCCAAGAAAAACTTTAGTCCAATCTTCACTTAGTCACCTTCGGGGTAACCAGGGGTTTGATCGAAATGGGCGGCGTCCCTAAGTCATTTTTAATGTTTGGGTTAGCATCCACGGCCTTGGCGGCATCTTTGTGGGCCGCCTGAGCCTCCAGGTGCTTGGCCACCATTTTCGCGATCCCCAACCCGCCGTGTCCCCCGGTCAAAGCGCTGCCTACCGCCTGCATGGCGATGGCGTGAAACTGGTCCCGGCCAGGGTCGGCGTCGGGATCCTGATCGGATCCAGGAACCGATGCGAACGATTGCTCGGCTTGCTCCAGCCAGTGCGAAAGCAGGACCGCTTCAAACTCGCGCGCCGATTTCTGGATCTTGGCCGCGTTCCCGGGGTCTGCGTTCTTCAAATTGTTCGCCGCCTGCGTCCCGCGAACTTCAGACAGGCTGACTGCCGGCGGAATGATGCCGATTGAACTCACAATACCTCCAACTGAGCTTGCAGCCCGCCTGCCGCTTTGATGGCTTGCAAGATTCCCACGATGTCGCGCGCCGTGGCGCCCATGGTTTGGAGTCCGTTGATGAGATCTTCGACGCTCGCGCCTTCTTCCAGCTTGATCGTCTTCGCCGTGGTCTCTTTCGCCTGCACTTCCTGTTCAGGCACGACCACAGTCTGCCCACCCTTCGAAAGCGGTTCGGGTTGCGACACCGCAAACTTGGTAGATACTTCGACACTCAGACCGCCGTGAAGCACCGAGACTGCGGAAAGTTTCACGTCCCCGCCCATCACAATCGTGCCGGTGCGTTCGTTGACCACGACTTTCGCCGGAGGACGAACGCTGATCGACAGATTCTGAATCTGCGAAATCAGGTCTGGAACTGCCGTCCCCGAAGAACTGATGTTTACGTTGATCTGGCGGCTGTCGATTGCGGTCGCAATCGTTTTACCGAACTGATGATTGATCACGTTCGTGATTTCGCGCGACGAGGTAAAGTCAGCATCCCTGAGCACGAACGAAACCGTGCTGAGACGAGTCAGGTCCACCGCGGTGTCCCGCTCCACCGTTCCTCCGTTCGGTATGCGTCCCACCGTCGGATGGTTGAGCTGCTTGCTGTTTGCCGCACCGCCCGCTGAATATCCGCCCAGCGTGAGTGGCCCTTGTGCTTCCGCATAAACCTGTCCATCTGGCCCGCGCAACGGAGCCAGCAGCAACACTCCGCCTTCAAGACTCTTGGCGTCGCCGATGGACGAAACCGTAACGTCAAGCGGCATGCCCGGCCGGGCAAAAGGAGGAAGAGAAGCCGTCACGAACACTGCCGCAACATTCTTTACGATGACCGCACTGGCGGGAATCTGCACGCCCATGCGTTGCATGACGTTGGCCAGGGTCTGCGTCGTAAACAGAGTCTGCTGGCGGTCGCCGGTCCCATTCAGTCCGACTACAATGCTGTAGCCCACCAGCGGATTGTCACGCACTCCGGCGATGGTCGTGATGTCGCGCACCAGCACAGTCTGCGCTCCCGTCACGGCACCAGAAAAGCGTGCCGCGGCCAGTAAGCAAATCAGCAACCCGAATTTTAGAAACCGATGAACCATAAGAGCGCTCGTACCAGAGGATTGGGCGGTCGGGTCGCGTCGGATACCACTCCCTTACCCTTCAATTCCACTTCAAGATTCGAAAGCACGGTCGAGAGCGCGCTGTTGTCCGGCTTGATGTCCCCCGGACGCAACACGCCGCGCACCAGCATGGTTTCTTTCTGATTGTTGATCGCGACCATGCGCTCGGCTTCCACCACCAGGTTGCCGTTGGGCAGGACTGCAATCACCTGTCCGGCGAGATTCGTATTCATGGTCGTACTGGCGTCGGTCGAACCCGTGCCCTTCAGCTTGGTGGATGATTGCGCTGTAAGCAGATTGGACAATGCACTGGTTGGCTTGATGTAACCCGCCAGTCCCGAAATTCCCGACGACGTATTGAAATCGCGTTGGGAGCCGACATTTCCCGTGGCCTGTGCCGTTGTTCGCTGCACTACGACGATGGTGACCAGGTCATTGATCCGGCTCGCCTTGTAGTCCGATTGAATATTGGTCAATGCCCCGCCCGAAACCCAAAGGCTACCGAGCGTCGCATCGGTCGCAGCAGGAGAAGTCTGCTGCTGCATGCGGGACACATAATCCGCACGAGTCTTCTGCGGGTCCTTAGTGACCTTCATCTTGGCCAACACGCTGGCGCTCGAAAAACCGTTCGATAAAACAAGCATGGCTGCTAGCAACCACACTCCACGGATTGTAAGAGTCGTTCTCATAAAGATTGCGTTACTCCGGCATCGTGGTTGTGACCACGCCCGGCCCGGTTACCTGCGCCACATACCTCTTCTTCGTTTCCTTGCTGATCACTCTGACTCGCTGCCCGCGTCCGCCACTTTGCAGGCAGAGCACCGGCAGGGTCATGTGAATGTAGTTGCCGTCCAGTACGAGCTTGACGATCTTTCCGCTGCGGACCAGCAGGTTTTGCGATCTCGAGCCAGACAGCGCCGAGTTCTCGTCTGATTGACCAGGCCGGGATCCGAACCTCTGTCCCGAATGTCCCCAATGCACCAGAACGTAGAACGGAAGACACGCATTGGCGTGTTCACATCGCAAGAGAACCTTGTCGGACTCGCCATCCATCATGTCGACGCTGAGTACCTTGAGCAGAGGATTCTGTTCCGCTGCCGTCATCTCTGATAGCTGCTCGATCTGTTCCGCTGCGACCGGTATCCCGGAAGAGTGCAAAGCACCCAGGATGCGTTCGCGGCTGATCAGGGTTCGTCCATTGTCATCGGCGCGAAGGGATGATACGGTCCCTGCCAACAACAACGCGCTGAGAATCGCGAATAGCTTTGTCGGTCTAAGAGTCATGACGGTCTCTAACGCGTGAGGCTGTTCAGGTCCTGGAACATTTCGTCCGCAGCTTTCACCACTCGCGAATTCGATTCGTACGACCGCTGCGACAGAATCATCTCGACAAATTCCTGCACCACGTCGACGTTCGACTGTTCCACGAATCCTTGCTGCAGCGAACCGAGTCCTTCGGTGCCACCGGGAGTACCGACGATGGGATCTCCGGACGCTGTAGTCGCCAGCATCAAATTGTTGCCCACGCTGTTCAAACCACCAGGATTCGGAAACAACGCGAGCTGAATATTGCCCACCTGGGTTGCCTGAGTCTGACCAGGCTGCGTGACCGAAACCGTGCCGTCCGCACCGATCGTGACCGAGAGAGCGTCAGGAGGAAGAGTGATCGCGGGCTCCAGCGGATTACCGTCCGCCGTCACAATGTTGCCCTGCGAATCCAGATGGAAAGTTCCGGAGCGCGTGTAAGCCAGCTCGCCATCGGGCATCCGCACCTGGAAAAATCCTGTGCCTTGAATCGCGAGATCCAGCGGGTTGCCTGTCTGGCTGAAGTCTCCTTGAAGCTGAAGAACTTCAGAAGCGCCCGGCTTGGTTCCCAATCCAACCTGCAGGCCGGCCGCGTTCGTAGTCTGCTGCGTGGATGCCGATCCCGGCATCACCATGTTCTGATACAGCAGATCGGTGAACTGCACGCGCCGCCGGCGAAAGCCCGCGGTGCTGGTGTTGGCCAGGTTGTTGGCCACGTTGTCGAGATTCAGTTGCTGCGCGTTCATGCCGCTTGCGGCTGTGTACAGGGCGCGAAACATAGAACTCCTTTACGGGTTGACCTTCGGCAGGTCTTCGGTTGCAATGCGATTGAATTCCGTGTGAAACATCGAGAGCGCACGCTGCATCATTTCCGCGTACCGCTGTACGGCAACAAGTTCGACAGCGCCCGCCACCGGATTCACGTTCGAACTCTCGAGCGAACCCTGCACCATGGTGGACTGCTTCGCTGGCGTCCCAGTGTTCTTGGGAGCGCTGTAATAAGTTTTGCCGACACTCTCCATCGCCGTGCCGGGAGGGAATTCCACAAGCTTGATCTTGCCGGCGACGGCCCCCTTGACCGAAATCGTGCCGTCGGCGCTTACGGTCACAGGGCCTCCAACGATGCGGATCACGCCTTGATCACCCATGACCGGATCGCCTTGCGATGTCATCAACTGTCCCTGGGCGGAGACTTGAAAGTTTCCGTTGCGCGTATACACCGGCCCATTCGCAGTCTGGATTTGAAAGAACCCCGGCCCCTGCACTCCGAAATCGAGGTCGTTACCGGTGTGTTCCAGATTGCCCTCGGTCACATCCATCTGGCTGCCGCCCGAGATGCCAAAGTCGTTGACCGCCCGGTTCAGGCCCGATCCTTGATGTCCGGAAGCCGTCGCCAGAAACGATCGAAAGATGTTGTGCTGCCCGCGATATCCGGGCGTGCTGGTGTTCGCGAGATTGTTGGCGACGAGATCCAGCGCCTGACTTCGCGCCATCAGCGCCGCGCATGCCGCATAGAATCCACTGTCCATAGAGGTTCCCAATAGCGATGAAGCACGACGACTGCCATCGGGTAACCGACTGTCTGGCTGGTAACTTATTGAAAAATGGTTGAGAGTTGCGGGTGTATGAGAACTGGATGAGAGTCTTAAGAGTGCGGGCTAACCAAGTGTCGTCGAAGAGCGACTGATTTCTAATCGCTCACTATTCTATGATCCAGTTCTTATGATCTCAGTTGGCTTTCAGCCGGAACCGGGTCTGCCTCAACGACTCGCGCAGACGCTCAATACCGATTTCCACGATGTACTCGTGGACGCTGGTCTCGATTCCATCCAGGGGTTCGCTATCGTGGGCCAATTGCAGGACGTGGGTTTTCAGGCCGCCGTCCTGGGTGACAATATCGGAGACAGCGCTGAGATCAACCACCCGCTCGCCCAAGCAGAAGTTCCAGGCGGAGCAGCGCTTCCGCGCTGACAACTGCGGGTCCGATATGTTGATTCGGGTACATTGCTTTGGCCACACCATACATCGGCCAAAGCGGTTGCGAACTTTACTTCGGGTCGACCACTTCGGTGACTCGCAGTCCGTAGTTACCATCCACCACTACTACTTCTCCCCGGGCGATGATGCGGTCTCCCAGCAGCAATTCCGCTGGGTCCTGAACGTATTTGTCCAATTCGATCACCGATCCGGATCTCAACTCGCCAATCTCGCGCAATGGAAGCCGTCGTTCTCCGAACTGAAGAACGACATCGATTTCCACATTCTCGAGCATGGAAACATCGTGACCTTTCGGGCCTTGACTGACTGAGCAGACGCTGCCGCTGCTAGCTGAGGCCAGTCCGCAGTGAAAAGCACTTGAAATTGAACACTGTTCGACGTGCCGTTGCTGGCAGTCAGTGAAACTTGTTTGGCCGGAGTCCAGCTTACGGCCTTGGTGAGTTGCAACTTGACCTGCGTTCCGTCCAGCAACGCCGCGGCGTTCCCGCATGCCTCAGCCAGTGCCGCGCGCACAGTCTGCGCATGCTCCGGCTGGAATTGCGTGGGAACAGTGCCCGATCCGGCCAGCGCGCCTGCCAGTAGAAGCGTTCCTTCCATGCTGAATTGAATCGCCGCCTCGGCCTTCGATGGCTCCGCCACCAAGAGCAAGGTCAGCAATTGTGTCCCGGCGGGAAAGAGTTTCAGCTTTTCATCTACCGTAATGGTCCACGGTGACGGCGCCTTCTTCGAAAGGATAGGCCCCAGGGCAGCTGGCAAGGCTTCAACAAACAGATCAATCGGATTGCGACTCATATTGTGTTCCCCGTTTCTGGCTGACTTTTCGGTACGCGATCCAGCAATTGCGCTCCGCGATGTTTTCCGCTGCGGACCGGCACCGCCTTGAATGCATCATGACCACCGATTTTGAGCACGCCAGGGGTTCGCACCGAGACTCCCAGCGGCAATATTTTGCCCACGCTCAAGTTCAACAAATCGGTGGCCGATACTTTGCCCCCCACGAGCGCTAGCTCAAGCGGGAAACTCCAGTCCAGCGACTTCTCGACGAACCGTGCGTTCATTGTGCCCTTCCGCGAAGCCTCGCGGATCGAAACCGTGTTGGAACCCAAGAACGCGCCCATGCTTGCCATTGGCAACATCAACTGGAATCCTCCGCTCGCCGACTGCATAGTCACTGCGAAGTTGAATACCAGGGCATTGTCGTTGGCCGAGAATATCGTCTGCAGGTGAGACGAAGTCTGCTTTGCCCCAACCGAAACCGTGACATTGAAGACTCTCCATGCAGCTTGCAATTCATTGCAGACCACGCGCACGAAGTCTCTGGCGATTTGATCTTCGATGTCAGTGACTTCCCGCGACAGGTCGCTGGGCTCGCCGCTGCCTCCGAGCAACCGGTCGACGATCGGGAACAACAGCGCGGAATCAACCTGCAATAGTGCGATGTCAGAATGAGCTCCCAATTCCAACGACACCAGATACGAACTGCCGGCCTTCTCCACAAACGTCCGGCAAGATACTTGCTCCGAACCTTGTAGCGCGATTTCACAAGCGAGCCTCAACTTGCTTTGCAGGGCTTGCGGCAACGAACTGGCCAGAGCTTCGCTGCCCTTGACCAGCGGGGCTAAGCGGGTCTCATCGACACCGCCGACAGCGGAGAAATCGCAGGTTTTCACCTGATCCGCGGAAATATTGGCGGCACTTATCACCACACCTGGCAAGGTCGTGGATGCTGATTGGGGTAGGATCTCCATAGGGTTACCGGAACGTGTCCTCTTCTAATTGCATTTTCTGAATAGCTGTTCGTAGTTTTGTGATGGCTACGGAGTGAATCTGTGACACCCGCGACTCCGCCAAGTCCATCACGTCCGCAACTTCCCTCATCGTGAGTTCTTCGCGGTAGTAGAGAGAGATCACCATCTGCTCTTTTTCCGAGAGCGTTTCGATGGCCTGGGCCAGGAAGTCGCTCCTCTCCGAACGAAGACAGATTTCGAATGGACTCTGATTCTCATCAGCGGGAGCGCTCTCGATCAGGTCTTGCGATTCAGAGTCGTCGAATCGCGATCCGACCATTTGACCGACGATGTGCAGACCGTCCAGCTTACGCAGCAAAGTGTGAAGTTCTGAGACTTCCAAATCCAGGTCCGCAGCAATCTCATCTTCCGTAGGCTGACGTCCCAGCTTATTGGCCAGCTTGGTGATGCTCTCCGCCACGTTGCGACCTTTTTTCCGCAGAGGCCGCGAACCCCAGTCCAGCGCGCGCAGGCTGTCGAGAATCGCGCCACGGATACGGAATGACGCAAACGACTTCAGCGAAGCGTTCTTCGCAGGGTTGTACTTGCGGACTGCTTCGATCAGCCCCAGCACGCCGGCGTGCACCAGGTCTTCAAGCGGAACGTGCTGCGGCAAACGCTCGTGGATCCGCCGCGCCAGGTAGTACACCTGCGAGAGCTCGGACAAAATGAGCTCGTTGCGTGCTTCGTTCTCTCCTACAACGTCTGAATAACCCGCTTGCGTGAATGTCATTGCGTCCTCAGTTCGATTTGTCATCGCAGCGAACCCACCGACTGCACCGGCACCAGCGGCGGAATCTCCGTCGGCGCCAGCACGACGATCTTGGGCAGGAACGGTTCAAGCAATCTGCGTAAGTAGAAGCGGCCTGGCGATGAGCAGAGCAACACAGGAGGTGCGCTGAGCACTTGTTCTCCAAACAGCGTGCGCAATCCTTCCAAAACCCGGCGAGCGGTGGAAGGCTGCAAGGCCATGCTGGCGGCACTCACTGACTGCGCGTTCATTGCCCGGTTGCACTCTTCTTCGATACCGCGATCGAGCGTGACCACTTTCAGTTCTCCGCGATCGTCCAGCAGCGGACGAACCAGCGCGCGCCCCAGTGCATGCCGTACTGCTTCGTTCAACATCACCGGGTTCTTGCTCACACCGGCGGTTTCGACTAGCGTTTCCAGAATCGTGCCCAGGTCGCGAATCGATACCTGTTCGCGCAACAATTGCTGCAGTGCTTTCTGAACTTCTCCCAGGGTCATGAGCTTGGGCACAAGTTCTTCGACCAGCTTGGGATGAGACTCGCTCAACCGGTCAATCATGCGTTTCGTTTCCTGACGGGTGAGCAATTCATGTGCATTCTGTCGGATGATTTCTCCCAGATGCGTGGCGAGTGCGGCAGTCTGATCCACCACGGCGTATCCGGCCGCCAGAGCCTGAGCCTGCTGATCTTTTGTGATCCACTTCGCCGGTGCGCCGAAAGCGGGATCACGAGTGTCTACACCCGGAAGCGCCGGAGGCGTTGGCTGCGAACTGATGGCTAGCAGGCAATCACGCCGCATCTCCCAGCGCGTGATTTCCACGCCGCGCAGGTAGACCACGTATTCCAGGTCTTTGATTGACAGGTTGTCGGTGATGTGGATCGACGGAACCAGGAACCCGAGTTGCGTCGCCAGATGCTTGCGCAGAGCTCGCACCTTGGTCAGAAGCTGGCCGCCCTTGTTCGCATCGACCAGCGGCACCAGGCCGACACCGACTTCGAGCATCAACTCGTCCAGCTTCAATGCGGCATCCAGCGGATCAAGCGCCGGGGTTGCAGTGCTTTCGCCTTTGCCCACGACAGCGCTCGGGACAACTTTCTTCTCAACCGGTAGCGATCCAGCACGCCGCGCCAGCGCCGCCATAATCACGGCCATCAGAATGAATGAGAGTTTCGGCAATCCCGGAATCATGGCAAGTCCGGTCATGACTGCGGCAGCGATCCACAACGGACGGCTGCTGTTGAACAACTGCCGTCCCAAATCTTCCGAGAGTGTGCTGTCAGACGAGGCCCGCGTGACCACCATGCCGCCTGCAACCGAGACCAGCAGCGACGGAATCATGGTGACCAGTCCGTCGCCAACAGTCAGGACCGTGTAAGTCTTCAGCGCTTCCTGGAAAGGAACGCCCTGCTGCAAGACGCCGATTAGAAATCCGGCAATGATGTTGATCGCCGTGATCAGGATGGTGGCCAGTGCATCTCGCTGGTTGAAGCGGGCCGCGCCGTCCATCGCGCCGTAGAATTCCGCTTCGTGCGCAATCTGCTCGCGCCGCGCCTTGGCCTGCACTTCGTCGATCAGTCCAGCGTTCAGATCGGCGTCAATCGCCATCTGCTTGCCGGGCATCGCGTCCAGAGTGAAGCGCGCCGTAACTTCCGCCGTGCGCACCGCGCCATGGCTGACCACGATGTACTGGATCGCAATCAGAGCCAGGAACAACACGAAGCCGACTACGTAATTGCCGCCGACAACGAATTGACCGAAGGCTTCAATCACTCGTCCCGCGGCGGAAGCGCCTTCCGCGCCGTGCAACAAGAATTCGCCGGCTGCTGGCCAGGTTCAGGGACAGACGAAACAGCGTCATCAGCAACAGCAAGCTGGGAAAGACGGAGAACTGTGCCGGACGAAGAATCTGAACCGCCGTGAGCAGCACCAGTACCGACGCCGTCATGCTGAACGCCAGCATGATGTCGAGCAGGAAGCTCGGCATCGGCACCAGCATGACGAACACCATGCTGACCGCCGCCGCCGGCACGATCCAGTCAATCGGGGACTTCCCCACAAGTTTCGGTTTTGCGATCGTCGCCATTACGCCTTAGCCGCCTCTCCCTGTCGTTTCACCTGCGCCTGTGCCCGGTACACGAAGGCCAGAACTTCCGCGACGGCGGTGTAAAGATTCGCCGGAATGGTTTGTCCCACTTCAACCGTTTTGTACAGCGCCTGCGCCAGTGGCGGATTCTCCAGCACCGGAATCTCTTTCCAGCGCGCAATCTCCTTCATCTTCTGCGCCAGCAGATTCCGGCCTTTGGCGATTACGACCGGAGCGCCCATGTCCATCGAATAAAGCAGTGCCACGGCAAAGTGCGTCGGGTTGGTGACCACCACCGTCGCCTTTTCTGTTTCCTTCAACATCAATTGCCGGCGCATCTGTTTCTGCAGACGCCGGATTCGCATCTTGATCTGCGGATTTCCGTCGTTGTCCTTGCTCTCCTGCCGCATCTCTTCCTTCGACATCTTCAAATCGCCTTCGGCCTTCCGCCAGGTGAGGAAGTAGTCCACCATCGACCACACCAGCAGCACCAGAGCCGACTTCCACGCCACTTCGAAGATCACCGTGAGCAGGAACGAAACGAATCTCCAAAGGCCGGTGTTGGAGGCAACCACAATCGCGCCCATGTTCTGGCGGATCGCGGCAAACCCGAGATAGCCAATCGCCGCAAACGGCAGCAGCGACTTCAAAAGTCCGCTCAATCCGGTCAGAGAAAATATTTGTCCTAGTTTCTGTGCCGGGCTGAGCCGTTCGATTTTCGGAATCAGGGCTTCGGGTGCAAAAACCAATCCGCCCTGGGCCACGCTACCGAATGTCGCCAGGATCCACGCGGTCGCCATGACCGGAACGGCGCACCTGACGACCGTCCATCCCGTCCATATGAATAAAGGAGCGGTCGGTGAAAGCCCGTCTCCGCTGGTGAACTCGAACGTATGCCGCAACAGGTTCTGCCACGCCTCGATTCCCGACAATCCCTGCCACGCAACCAGACCCAACGCACCCGACAGCGCCAGCGTGCTGGAGAGGTCTCGCGACCGCGCCACCTGGCCTTGCTCGCGCGCCTTTTGCCGGCGCCGTGGTGTAGGTTTCTCTGATTTGTTCTCGCTCATGTCCGCGCCGCCAGATGCAGAAGCCGCTCACTGAAAACTATGGATTCCGTGAAGTACCGCTCAAACAATGCCGGCCAGTAGCGAATGACCGTGATCAGCAGTCCTACGCCCAACATGCTTTTCATCGCCGGGCCAAGAAGCATCAACGGCATTTGCGGTGAAGCCTTGCCCAGAAAACCCATGATCACGTCCGCCACCAGCGTTGCCGCCAGCACTGGCGCGGCGATCTGCAGCCCAGTCCCGAGCACGCCCGCGATTCCGTGCAGCAATTCCGCAGTCAGGCTGCGGTTCAAATGCACCGCGCCCGGCGAAAGGTATGCGAAGCTTTTGGCAATTCCGCGCAGGATCCAGTGGTGTACGTTCAATTCCAGAAACAGCAGGAATGCGACAGTCTGGTGGAACATCGAGACCACCGTCGTCTCCACCTGGGTTTGCGGATCGAGAATGTTGACCAGCGAATATCCCATCTGCACACCCAGGATCTGTCCCGCCATCTGAGCCGCTTCAAACACGAAATTCGCTGCCAGTCCGATGGCGAGGCCGAGCATCAACTCACGGACCACCACTCCCGGCCACTGCATCAGCGTGATGAACCCAACCTGCGCGGAGTACGCCGGATACAACACGGCTGTGATGCCAATCGTCAGAACTGCCTTGACCCGGACAGGGATCGCGCCATTCCCGAAGAACGGGGCAAATATCATCAGTCCCGTTACTCGTGCGCCTACCACCAGCGGCCCGGTCATCAATTCAGCGAGCGAAATTTCCATGGCTTAATTCACGTACGGATGAAAATCTGAAAGCAACTTCACCGTGTACAGGCCGATCTGCCGCCACATCCACGGCATGAAGAAGAACGCACCCGCCGCCACCGCCAGCAACCGCGGCACCGCCGAGATCGTTGCCTCCTGCAGCGATGTCAGCACTTGCACAATGTTGACCGTCAGGCTCACCACCACCGCAATCGCCAGAATCGGCGACGCCAGCAGCAGAACCTCGAGCAACGTGTGACGGCAAATGTCCACAATCTGCGAAGTCGGCATCAGCTGAAGCTCCTCATCAACGAACCAATCAGCAAGTCCCACCCATTCACCATCACGAACAGAAGCAGCTTGAGCGGCGTCGAAATCACCACCGGCGGCAACTGCAACATGCCGACCGAGGTCGTGATCGACGCCACCACCATGTCAATCACCATGAAGGGAAGAAAGAGAATCGCGCCAATCTGAAATCCCGCCTTGAGTTCGGAAAGAATGTAGGCCGGCACCAGCACGCGCATGGAAAGATCGTTGGGATCGTGCGGCCGCGCTTCCTTCGACAAGTCCACAAAAAGCGCAACGTCTTTTTCGTGGACGTAATGAATCATGAACTCGTGAATAGGAGCTGTGCCCTTCTGCAGTGCATCCATCGCGGTGATTTGCCCGCCCTGCAACGGTTCGACGGCCTGGCTATAGATCGAAGCTCCTACCGGCTGCATCAGGAAGAAGGTCAGAATCAGAGCCAGCCCGATCAGGGTCTGGTTGCTCGGCGTGGACTGCAGCCCCAGCGCCTGCCGCAGAAAGTGGAAGACAATCAGCAGCCGCGCGAACGGCGTCATGCACAACAGCAGTGACGGAATCAGCGTCAGAAATGTCAGCAGCGCTACGATGCTCCACGAAAGCGAACCCGCACCCTGGCGTACCGGGCATGGTGATGCGAATTTCGTTAGGAGATGAAGCCGGTGTTGCAGCAGTCGTCGCTGTCTGCGTTGCCTTGGCCGCGGATGAAGAAGAAGCAGCCCCTACGACTAACGCAACCAGTAAAACTCGGACGAACCGGACACCTGGCGGTCATGAAATCTTCCCCGCCTCCCGTTCGAGATTCGCGGAGAACGACTTCGCTTCCTGCAAGCGGGTCAGTAAGGACACCGAACTGGAGGATCCACCGATGAGGAATCGTTCGTCATCGACTTGAATCACTGCGACGAACCGCTTCTCACCCAGCGAGACGTTTTCGCACACCTTAAGATTCTTGCGCGCTTGCTTTACCGTGACCCGTCGCAACATCCGCAGAAATGCGCTCCAGATTCCTGCCAGCAAGATCTGGCCGCGCTCCCCAGCGCCGCGGAATTGACCGCGACTCGTCAATGGCTCCCATTGCTTCGACTTGAGAAACTGCGTTCATGCCAACTCCGTGATTCGCACTGCACGCCGCCCATTTACCGCCTCGAACCGTCCCCAGCCAAGCAGAGTCTGATTGATCCGTACGGGAATATCGTTGGCAACAGGTGTCGCAGTCCGCACTACGTCACCTTTGCGAAGCTTGAGCAGAGCTCCGACGGTGAACTTTGGGACCACGATCTCCGCCGTCGTCTTGCAGCCGAGCCAGTGGTAGGCATCGATCGGATTAGTTGCGCTTTTCGGCGCGGGTGCCTCGGCTTGCGGCTGCACCGGTGCGACTCGAGCTGCTGTAGCCATTTCGTTTCTTCCTTATGAGTGGGTGCGCAATGCAGAGTCGGAACTCCGCCCACGAACGGAAGTGCAATCGCCATGCCGGATGGACAAAAAGAGGAAGTCTAAAGTGTGACTTTTGATGTCACGCGCAAGCCGCAGAGGATAAGCGGCTTAGCCACGCTAGGGCTATAGCCGAGCGAGCTTTGCGAGAATGGTTTTTCATTAGAGTGAGAGTAGAGCAGGCAGCTTTCCCGCGCGGGGATGAACCGCGCGGGATCTGCTCTAATCTTCAGCTAACTTTTCAGCTCTACAACTGCTTCATGTTGATCGTGTCCTGCGTGAGCTGATCGAAGGTGGTGACCACTCGCGCGTTGGCCTGGTAACCACGCTGCGTGATGATCATGTTCGAGAACTCGGTCGCGATGTCCACGTTCGATTGTTCCAGCGAGCCGCCGGTGACCGTCCCCCGGCCGCCGCTTCCCGCAGTCCCGATTGCCGGAGCTCCGGACGACAGCGTGGTCTGAAAGCTGTTTTTCCCCACCCGCAACAGGCCCTGTGGATTGGCAAAGTTCGCCAGCACAATCTGACCCAGGGCCAGCGTCTGGTTGTTGGTGAACGTGCCTTCAATCGTGCCGTCCGTAGTGATGCTGTAGTCCGACAGCGTTCCGCTGCCATAGCCGTTCTGGAAAGTATTGGCCGTGGCACTCGGAGCCGACGATTGGGTGAGCAGCGAATTTCCCGCCGTGTCCTGCAAATTCCAGGTCATGCTGATGTCAGCTGCGCCATCCGCCAGCCCGGCAATCGCAATGCCAGTCACAGGAGCGGCTGGCGTAGCCAGCGTGCCGTCCGGATTGAAGGTGAGGTTGCCGGTGGAGAGTACGGTCGGCGCGCCGGTTCCGCCAGTATCGGCAGCAGGCAGAGAAAGTTGATAACTCCACGCATTCGATGCCGTCTTGGTGAACTGATACGTCACCACGTGAGAGGTCCCCAGAGAATCAAAGATCGTGACCGGCGTCGAAAAACTGTCCCCCACCGCGGAGCTTGCGTCCAGATTGGTCTGAGTCTGGATCGAGGTCGTCGGGGCGCCCGGAATGAGCTGGCCCTGGCTGATCACCAGCGGCGCCAGAGTCTGCGACGGGCTGATCACGCCGTTGACCGCCGGATATCCCATCACCAGCTGTCCGTCCTGCGTGGTCAATTGTCCCTTGGCATCAATCGTGAAGTTTCCCGCGCGGGTGTATTGCTGAACGCCGTTTTTCTCGGTGACAAAAAGACCGTTGCCAGTGATGGCCACATCTGAGGGCACGCCTGTGCCTTCCAGATTGCCGCCGGTGAATAGTCGGCGTCACCGAACCCAGAGCCACGCCTTCGCCAACCTGGATCGGGTCGTTGGCTCCATTGGTTCCGTACGCCTGATAAAAGAGGTCGGTAAACGAGGCACGGCTCTCTTTGAAACCGACGGTGTTGATGTTGGCCAGATTGTTGGAGATGACGGCCAGCGCCTGCGATGCGGCGGTCAATCCGGAAAGTGGAATCGAAAAATTCGGCATGGTCTTACGCTCCTGTAGGTGCGGTCGTGGTCGGTTGTGTCGGCGTTGTGGTTGAGGTGCCCTGCATCAATTGGCGGATCTGAATCAGCTCGTTGAGCTGGTTCATGGACAACATTTGTCCAACCATCTGCGTCGGGTCCATCGGTGATGTCGGGTCCTGCGTCTTCAGCTGTGCGATCAAAAGCTGCAAAAACAAATCGCTTGAGCTGTTGGCCAGCGCGTCTGTCGATGAACTGCTGTTGCTTGTAGAACCGCTTTGCGAGGTTTGGTCTGCTCGCGGAAATGCTGCCAGAGGATTGATTGTCATATTCTGTCTCCTGAAACTTCACTACTTACGATCTCGTAACCACTAAATGCGAATGTCCAATCTGCCTTGAGAATCGAGCGCTTCCACGGCCACAGGAAGAATCGTGTCGGTGTTCGAGCTTGCGCCGCCATGACTTTGCTGCGGGCGCCAGCCCTGCTGTTGTTGCGCATCCTGCGCAAAGCCCGACGACGAAGCCAGGCTCTGTCCCTGAATCACGATGTTGGCCACCGGAACATGCTGGTCGGCCAGTTTGCTGTACAGGGACGGCAATTCTGTCGCCAGTGACTTGGCGACATCGCTATGTTCCACGGAAATCTGGGCGCTGAACATGTGTCGCGCCACCGAAGTTCGAATATCGATGCTGCCAAATTCCTGGCTCTGCATGCCCGACTCGAAATTCCGATCCACTCATGCCCTGAACAAATTTTGCGGATATCGGCGAAGACGTAGTGACCGGCACTGCTTCATCCGGACCATCCATCTCGGCAATGCTCGTTGGCACCGAAGAAATTCCACGCGGATTGCTTCGCCAACCCCGGTTTGACCTGCGCCGCGAGATTGTGCGGCGAGCCCATACCACTGTCTTTGCTAGTGTTACCCCCGAAGTTTGTCGTTCCAGCGACGACCCGTCCTGTTTGAGTCGGAGCAAGCTTTCCCGCTGTCGGTTGATCCGGACCGCGTATCCTTGCCGCGGTCTTTGCCAATTCGATCCCGTACACTCGGCGCTGCTACGATCTTTGACCTTTGCCAAGTCGCTCGCGGAAGAAGCGCTCCGCTACGTTCCTGGACTCTGCGGCTAAAGTAGGATCAAGAGCTTTGGCTTGCGAAGCAGCCTTCGTCGCCATGTGGCTTTCGGCAATTTCCTTCGCAGACGCGTTCGAAATCGGATTGATTGGCGGTGTTACTGGTACTGACCGTGCAACCGCACGAGGCGGTCATTCCTGCGGCGCTGTCGTATCCGAAGGCGGCGTTGGCATCTTGACGTTTGGCGCTGGCGTCGAATCATGTTTCACTGGTGCGGCGAGACCGAATGCAGGAGTCCGATTGCCCACAGCCTTGGTCGAGGTCCGACGACTTCTTGCCTGATGCGCCCATCACGGACGCAGGTGCAATTTCTGCCGCTGACTTCCGACCTTGCTGCAAAGTGTTTTCAACTGACGACATCTCGTTTAAGAGGTCGAGCGCCCCAGCAGACTGGTGCTTTGGAGTTCGGCTGACCAACTTCCGGCAGCGATGTTTCCGGCAGCCTTCTCTGCCGGCATGCGATGGCATTCGAGCCATCGTTCTCAGCCAGTTTGTCCGCAATCTCGTCGCTCTCAATCTGCATTCTCGTGGTCAGCGCGGCCACTCCTGTCAGCGCAGGTTGCAGCCTCCTGCACATCCGCCGTTTTTGCTCTCTCTTCTGCTTCGAGATCGCCTTGCTTGGAAGAAACTTGAACCACCGCTTCGGGAACCACGATCGGCGCAGTCAGTTCGGGATGCCTTGCCAATATCGACGCCGGATCAGACAGGCTCTTGTCCTTCCTGTCTTCGGAATCGTCTCCAGGCACACTGGCTGACGGGTTTCTTGGTGGTGCTTGAATCTTTTGCAGACTCAATTGTCTGGTCCGTCAGTCGAACCTGCGACACCAAACAACGTCGCGGCGATCGTCCTGAAATCCAATCCGGCATTCCCCGACGCGTCCGCCAGAAGAAAATCCGCCAGCGACGAATTCGCTGACGGTGCGGGCGATGCTTTCAACGCGACAGCTGCTCCGGAGATTGGCGTCGTATGCACGAATAGACACTCTCGATCACCAGACCATAAAGCACACGGGCGGCCAAAGCGTCGGCGCTTCGACGACGATTTCTGTACTGGAAAATGTGTTGTGGACTAAAGACTTGGAAGGGATGTGCCGATAAAGTCTGCGCGGAAGAAATCGTGGAAGTGCGTACTGGGCAAGCTTTGCCCAATCTTGCTGGGCAAGGTGTGCCTAGTTGCCGGGTTTGCTCCGCGCCAGAAACATGTCATCCAGCGTCTTCTGTTCCTGACGCCTCTGCTCCAACTCGTGAGCCTTCCGCTGCTGATCGCGCAGTTCGCTGAGTACCTCGCGGTCCTGATGCGCGCTTTGATAGATGGCAAGTTGCTTGACTCGCTGGGTCTCAAGTTTCTGCAGTCGGAGGTGCAGCGCTTCGGCTGCGTTCTTGAACTCCAACTCACGCTCGGCAATCTCCAGCAGGTGGACAGCGGGCAATTTTAGCGTCAGCTCCTGTTCTCTCTGCTCTCGAAGCCGGTCCTGATTGATCTTGACCTGTTGCAGCTCCGTCTCGGCATTCGCGATCTCGCGCACAATGCGATACAACGCCGCCTCTTCGGTGTGCTCCACACCTTCACGAAAGCGCAGAACCGCATCGAGCTTGAAGCGGAAAGCCATGACTAGGTTGGCAAAGCCAGCATTCGTTGGGCAGTGTCAGCGGGCACAGGAATTTCAGTGGGGTTTTGTTGCAGGAACGCGTTGATCGCAGGCAGGGCCGCAATTGCTTTGTCGAGCAGTGCATCCGTGCCGGGTTTGTAAGCGCCAATCCGGATCAGGTCTTCCGCCCTGGCATACGCGGACATCAGCATACGTACAGCGCCGGCTTTTTCGATCTGCTGCGGACTGCAAATCGCCGGCATCAACCGGCTCAGACTGTCGAGTACGGAAATCGCCGGATAGTGATTGTGCAACGCCAGGCTGCGGCTCAGACACGACGTGTCCGTCGAGAAGAGAGCGCGCAGTATCCACCAGCGGGTCCTGCTGATCGTCGCCTTCCATCAATACGGTGTAGAAACCTGTGATGCTTCCGGTAGAGAACCGTCCGGCTCGTTCGATGAGCCGCGCCATCATGGCCAGCACCGAAGGCGTGTAACCCTTTGGCGGTTGGAGGTTCGCCGGCTGCCAGACCAATTTCGCGCTGTGCCATGGCGAAGCGAGTGAGCGAATCGAGCACCAGCAGAACGTGTTTGCCGCGGGTGGAGAAATATTCGGCAACCGCGGTCGCCGCCAGCGCAGCACGTATACGCATCAGAGGCGACTGATCGGAAGTCGAAACCACGACTACGGACCGCCGCCGGCCTTCTTCGCCCAGCGCTTTGAGAAAATCTCCAACTTCGCGTCCGCGCTCGCCGACGAGCGCGAGAACTGTGAGATCCGCAGCGGTGGCGCGAGTCATCATGCCGACGAGAGTCGTCTTGCCGACGCCGCTGCCGCCAAATATTCCAACGCGCTGGCCCGCGTCCGCATGCCACAAATCCGTCGATGGCGCGAATGCCGCAAGTCAGCGGATCGCTGATGGGAACGCGAGTCAAAGGAAGCGGAACTGTGCCGTCAATAGGAACGGTTCGCGTCGCGCGATACTCACCCAAAGAATCCAGCGGATTGCCCTGCGCGTCAATCACGCGGCCCAATAAATCCGGCCCCACTCGCAGTGATGGCCGTGCGCCCCAGGTCACAATGTGATCACCGAAGCGGATGCCCTGCGGTTTTTCCAGCGGCATCGAGAGCACGGTCGAGCCGCGAAACCCGACTACTTCTCCGGGAAAACGGTTCCCGTTCGAATCTTCCATCTCGCAGGATTCACCAACCGAGCAGAATGGCCCGGCAGACTCCACCAGGTTGCCGACGACGTGGGTGACGCGCCCCTTCCATCGAAGGGTGGAAGAATGATTCAGCCACTGCGAATACGCGCCGAGAATTGCCTCACTCATTTGTTGTCCGGCCTTTGCGCCAGCAAGTCGAAGAATCCCTGTTCGATTTCCTTCAACTGGACATCCAGTCCAAGTTCCGTGGTTCCAAGTTCCGTTTCCAGAATGCAGTTGTGCGCAGCGACTGAAGAATCCGGCTTCACTTCGACCCGAATTTCTCCACTGGCATCTGCCCTCGAAATAACGGTTCCAGTCGGCAACTTCTTCCGGACGCACTCGGACGCTGGCGGTAGTGCCGTGTTGAAGTTTCTCCAGCGCAACCTTTACCAGAGCGGCCACGAGCATGCGGTCCACCTGGGCTTCGCGGTGCAGGATTTTGGCTGCAATGGCCAGGGACAGGTGCACCATCTCTACTTCTGCCCGCGAATAATATTCACTGGTCTTTTGCGCAAAGTCGCGTATCGCCTCCGCCACCTTCGCACGTTCGCCGGCCAACTGCTGTTCGAGGGATTGTTGCGCTTGCTGAAGGCCCTCGCGGATCCCCTCGGCTCGCGCGGCTGCTAATTTCGATTCCAACTGATTCCGAAGTCTGAGTTCCTGGCGCCTCAAAGATTGGGCGACTTTCAGCGGTGGCTTTTTCGGACGCGGTATCGAATCTGCCGGCCTCGTGGTACTCAAACGGCTGCACACCGTTCCACTCAGGCGACGAACTCATCATCAGCCTCCGCTCGCAATGAAATTTTCCCTTCCGCCTCAAGTTGACGCGCAGACGCTATTGCTTCCTGCTGCGCCTTGGCAACATCCTTGCCCCGCACTCGGCCGAGAACTTCCATGTCTTCTTTCAACATTTCGACGGCGCGCGACGACATCGCCTTGAAGATGTGTTCCTTCACCCCATCGCTTGCGCCTTTGAGCGCCAATGCCAGCGTCTTTTTGTCCACCGCTCCCAACAGGTCGCGTAATGCAGTCTCCGGGACACCCACCAAATCCTCGAAGGTAAACATCAGGTTGCGGATATTACCGGCCAGATCGGCATTCTCTTTCTCGATCGCTTCCAGGATCGCCCGCGCCGTCTCCGGTTGCAGTTGGTTCATCAGTCCCGGCAGGCTGTCCACTCGCGACGGTCCTTCCTTCTTCTCCACCCCGCTCTGCTTGAGCTTCTGACTTAGAACGTTGCTGATTGTCTCAGCCGCCTCGGGCGAGAAGTGCTGCAATTGGGCAATGCGCTTCACCACGTCAATCTGTAATTCATTGGCGAGCTTCGAAAGAATTGGTGACGCATGCTGCGGCTCCAGATGCGATAGAACCAACGCGATGGTCTGCGGATGTTCTTTTTCCAGCACCGCCGCTACTTGCTGCGGATCGGCATTTCGCAACCAGTCGAGCTTGCCCGCTCCGCTGCTCTGCAACTGGGTAGCTTTCTGCGCCAGATCTTTTCCGTTCTCCTCGCCAAAGGCTTTTTTCAAAAGCCGCGCCGCATACTCAGGGCCGCCCTGGATCACCATCCGATGGGCGTTGGCCTGCTGCTGATATTCCTCGAGGACTTGCTGGGCCAACTCTGGCGGAATCGCTTCGAGCCCCGCCACCTCGGCGGCCAGTTGTTGCACATCCGACGAAGACAGCTGGCGACACACCAGCGCGGCCGCTTCCTCGCCCAGCACAGTCAGCAGGATGGCAGCCTTACGGGCCCCGGTCAGGGCAGACTTGGCGCGCGCTCCGCTCACTGGGCTCCCTCACGCAACCAGGATTGAACCAGGCGTCCAGTCACAGCCGGCTCGTTCTTTGCCTTCTCCGCCAGCTGTTTCTGCAATCCCAGCGATCGCCGCTCCGCGTCGGACAAGGCCATGATCTCGGCTGAGACCGGTGTTTCACCCGCGGCCATTTCCGCCTTCAGTTGTGCCGCAGATCGGTCCGGCAATTGGCTGAACGCAGAAAGCGCCTGCTTCTTGATCGGACGCAGCAGGAGTACAGTAGGTCAGCAGGAACAATACGAAAGATGACTCCGTATCGAATCATCGACGACCAGTCGTTCAGAGTCACGCGAATCTTCTCGACTTTGGTCGGCGGAGCCGGCACCTGCTGTGGCATTTGCTGGAAAGAAAGGTTCTGTACCGCCAGCGTGTCGCCGCGTTTTTCGTCGAAGCCGATGGCAGCAGCAGCCAGGGTTTCAATCTGCTTCAATTCTTCCGGAGTCCGTTTTCGTCGCGTTTCCGAGCTCTTCCCATTTGCCTCTTGAGTCTCAACCACGTCATCTACCAGCAATGCCGCCGAGATCCGCCGGATTCGTCCCATCGGCTGCAGTGTGTGCCGGACCATTTTGTCCACGGCATAGGTGGCATTTTGAGTTTTGGAAGACTGCACCGTGTCGTCCGTGTCCTCTTCTGTCTTTTCTGGAGGAGTTGCGCTCGGGACATTGCTGGCCGTTCCCGGAACTCCGCTATCGGTTCCTCCGCCCGATGTTTTCTCTTCAGACGTCTGCATGGTGACCGCGACCGCGCTCTTGGGATCGTAGGTTTCCTGATTTTCTTCGCTGCTGCTGGTGTCGTAGTCGACATTCACGCTGGCGCGTATGCGTTGCGCCCCAACGACCGGCTCCAGCGTGCTGACCAGCCGCCGCGAAAGTTGGTCTTCCAGCTCAGCATCGGATGGCGATCCCGGCCCGGTGCATCGCAAACGGCTGGTTCGTATCCGCATCGGTGATGGTCACATTCTGCGGACTCAGTTTGTCCACCGCACCCGAAACCAGACTGGCGATCGAGCGCTGTGTTTCCTCGGAGAGTTGCCGCGAACGCAGCCGCAGGATCACGGACGCTTTGGCTTCCCGCTCGCGATCGACAAATACCGATTCTGTCGGCATCACCAGGTGTACACGAACGCTCTCCACATCCCGCAGTGTCTGGATGGTGCGTTCGAGTTCTCCTTCCAGCGCGCGCTGGTAGTTCACTTTCTCGTCAAATTCCGTCTGTCCCCAATTCAACTTGTCGAAGAGTTCGAAGCCGAGGCGTCCGCTGTGCGGCATGCCTTCGCTGGCAACTTCCAGGCGGCTGGAGTCCAGCTTGTCGGCAGGCACGCTGACGGTTTTTCCGTCGGGAGTGATCTGGTATGGAATGCTTTTGGCCGCCAGCCGGCTGGCCAGGGACTGTGCGTCGGTGGGCTCCATCCCGGTCATGAGCGGCTTGTAGTCGGGAGTGATGAGCAGGTGTCCGAAGAAAAAGATCACGCCGGCGACAAGCGCCGCGCCGCCCATCAACACGATGAGCTGCTTGGTATCGAACGCCGCGATCGCGTTCTTCCCCTGGTTCGCAAGCTGAGTAAAAGAGGCCATGATTTATGAGAACTGAGCTTCTCTGCCTAGAACTGCATGCGCGATACTTCCTGATACGCACTTACAATCTTGTTCCGCACCTGCATCATCAGTTGAAACGCGATGTCCGCCTTCTCGACGGCGATCATTACGTTGTGGACATCGCTGCGATCACCCTTCAACAAGTCCGTGACCTGCTGTTCCGCGCTTCCGTGAAGTTCTTCCACCTGGTTGATGGCGGTCTTCAGCGACCGAGCCAAAATTGCCGTCGGCGTCATTGGCGCCCGAAGTCGATGTGGACTTCAGCGAATCAAGATTCGGAAATGCGGGGAGATTGGAGATCAAGTTATTCATTAGGTTTCCTATTTAAGGATGTCCATCGCTCCCTGGATCATCTGTTTGGTGGCGCTCACCGCCGCCGCGTTCAGTTGATACGCGCGCGTCGCGCCCATGAGATCGACCATTTCCTCAATCGGATTGATCGCCGGATAAGCCACGTAGCCCGACTTGTCGGCGTCAGGATGTCCCGGCTCGTAACGCATGACCGGAGGCGCAGGATCGTTCACCACCTTCGAAATATGCACCGCCGACGACCTGCCCAGTCAGACGCCGAAAGCCCGCCAGCGCGAGCTGAAACGGCGAATTGTTTCCGCCGGAGAAGACCACTTGCTTGCGGCGAAAGGGCCCGCCTGAAGGCGTGCGCGTGGTTTCCGCATTGGCCATGTTGGTGGCAACGACTTCGGCTCGCTGGCGTTCCGCTCCCATCGCCGAGCCGCTGATTTCAAGTGCTGAAAACATGCTCATGATTCTTTCCCTTCGTTAATGGCGGTTACCAACCGGTGAAATTCACTGCGAATAAACTGGACACCCATACGAAACTGCATCTGGGTTTCGGCCATCAGCAGGCCTTCGCGGTCCATGCTCACGTCGTTTCCGTCCGGACGCTGTAGCAATCCCGTTACTGTGTGGGCTACGGGAGCCGTACTTGCGTCCTGCTCGGATCCCACTGCCCGATCCAGCTCCGCGCGGAAATTGACGTCCCGCGTGCGGTATCCGGGCGTGTCGATATTCGCCATGTTGTTGACCACCAGCGATTGGCGGTCTGACGTGACGTTCAGAAAGCGTTCGAGAAACTGAATGAGTGGCGTCGAGCCCATCAGGCAAACCTCCGTGGCGGCAATCCGAATTCACGAATCTTGTTGCGAATCGTGCGCAGACTGATTCCCAGCATCTCGGCTGCGCGCGTCCGGTTGCCACCGGTAAGCTGCAAAGTCGTCTCCAGCAGTTGGCGTTCGAGTTCACGCATCGGCGTTCCCGCCTGCACCGGTCTGGTACCGGGCAACATCTTGACCGCGGCGGTCTCGAGAATTCTGTAGGGAGATGTTCCGGTCCAATGTTGATGTCGCGGTTCATGACCACCACCCGGCGCATGAAATTGGAGAGCTCCCGGGCATTTCCCGGCCAGCTGTGGTTTCGCAGCGCAACCAGAAACTCGGGATGCAACTCCGGCACTGGACGTCCCGCCTGTTCCGCAAACTTCGTCGCGAAGTACTCAGCCAGCACTGGAATGTCATCCGCCCGCTCGCGCAATGGAGGAAGAGTCAGTGGAATCACGTTGAGCCGGTAGTACAAATCCGCGCGGAAACGTCCCTGTTCCACCATCTCCTCAAGCGACACGTTGGTGGTGGCGATGATTCTGATATTCACCGGGATCGTTCGCGTGTCGCCCAACCGCTCAACTTCACGCTCCTGCAACACTCGCAAGAGTTTCGGCTGCAATTCCAGAGGCATCTCGCCGATCTCATCGAGTAACAGAGTTCCGCCATTTGCCAACTCAAATTTTCCCGGCTTGGCCAGCGTCGCTCCGGTGAAGGCTCCGCGCACATGGCCAAACAGTTCGCTCTCCAAGAAGGTGTTCCGGCACCGCCGCACAGTTGACCGCGACAAACGGTTTGTCCCGCCGACTGCTGGCTTCGTGGATAAATCGCGCCAGCAATTCTTTCCCGGTACCACTTTCGGCCTCAACCAGGATGTCGGCATCGGTCTGTGCCGCCAGCCGGGCCCGATCCAGCACGCGCATCAGGGCCGGCGAATGACCAACAATTTCTGTCCGTGTGTGTTCTGGAGCCGGTCCGCTTCCCGAGTTCCGCATCACCCGTTCCACGGCCGACTGCAATTGCTCGAAGGAGAATGGCTTGGTCAGGTAATCGCACGCGCCGTTTCGCATGGCCTGGACTGCCTGAGCAACGGTGCCAAACGCCGTCAGCACAATCACTGCTGTAGAAATGTCCGTGGCTCTCACTCTGCGCATCAGTTCCAGACCATCGCCGTCCGGCATGCAAACATCGGTCACTACCAGAGGGAAATGGGTCTGTCCGCACTTGCGTACCGCTTCCGATACGCCGGACGCCATTTCCACTTGCCAGCCATCACGCTCGAAGTTGGCCTTCAAAGCCATGCGCATGCCCGGCTCGTCATCGACCACCAATACCGATCGCGACTGATTTGACTCCTGAGTGATTCATAGGACAGGAATCTCCAGCGAAAATCTCGTGCCTTTGCAGGCACGGCTTTGCACGCGGATCGTACTCTTGTGTTGCTCCATGATTCGCTGGCAGATGGTGAGTCCGAGTCCCGGCCTCTGATTGCTTCCGCTGAAACCGGCATTAAATATTTTTGGAAGGTCTCGCTCGGCAATGCCCTCGCCGGTGTCCGCGAAGTCGACGATCGCGAGCCGGTCCTGCACGCGCGCGGAAATAGTCAGCGAACCACCCATCGGTGTATGTCGAAAGGCATTGATGGCAAGATTAAGAATGACTTGCTGCAAGCCGTTGGCGTCGCCCACGATCTCGACGTTCTCGAGTTCGCTGTTGATCGCAAGCCTGATCCCCGCCTGCTCGGCCAGTGGGCGAATGAACGCGATCCCGTTCTGCAAAACTGTCTTCAAATTCAGCGGGACGTGATTGGCCGATCCGTGACCGTGAAACTGCAAAACATTGTTGACTGTCGCCGACAGGGATCGGATTCCCGCCTGCAGATGCTCGACACAATACTTTCCTTCTTCGCCGATTTCAGTTGCTTGTCCAATACACTGGTCCACAGCTCCATGCTGCCCAGCGGGTTACGAATTTCGTGTGCCAGTACCGCGGCCATCTCACCCAGGGCAAGCATGTTGCGTGATGCTTCGCGCTGCTGTTCAGCTTCTTTGCGGGCAGTCACGTCGCGCAGGATGAGAATGAATTGGTCCGGTCTCGAGCGTGCCGTCATCCAAAGATTCGATATGCAAGGCGTCCGGCGAATAGAGAGGCGCGCCGATTATTTTCTCGTCCGAGGGTGACTTCGTGCTCGTCGTCTCGCGCGATTGCCGCCTTTCAGGACAGGCTTGAAGATGGGCCGGAAACTGTTCCAGCAACGAGACCGAGCTCGGTTGCGACGCCCAGCAGAACGTCCAGCCTCGGGGTTCATAAGAACGATGCCGTCATTTGCGTCGATGACAATCACGCCGCACGGCAACGCATCCAGAATGCGCTTCAGCGCTGCACGAATCTTCTTGTTTTCCGCCAGGCTCGAGGTGAGAGCTGCGTTTCGCTCTTCGAGTTCGCGTCGCAGCCGCGCGACTTCGCCCTGAAGCTGGCTGTAGGAAGCTTCCATCCGGCCAGCCGTCGCCATGAACGCATTGAACGCCTCCGCCAGCGCGCCGTTGGCCGGGCCCGGCGGCGGAATCATTGGAGCATGATGAGAAGTAGGCAACATATGCCTACTTGCAGTGCAACGCGGATGCCAAAGTTTTCTAATTCCAAGAAGAATGCGGAAGGGTAACTCTGAGAACTAAGAACTGAGATCCGAGAACTGTCTTCGTTAAAAACGAGATTTAGGGACCCAGATGGGCAGAAGGATGGTCGGTGGCAGCTATGCCTCGACAGCATCTGCACATCAGTTATGTCTTCTTTGCGGAAATAGCGAGAGCCGGAAGCCCGCTAGACGCTCCCGTCGAGGCAGAAACCTAGATCACAATATGCTTCGCCAGCAGCTGCCGCTCGTCCTGCGCGAGGATGGTGGCCCGTTCGATCACGTTACGCAGTTCGCGCACGTTGCCTGGCCAGCTATGTTGCAGCAGCTGGAAGCTGGCTTCCGAGCTCAACGACAGCCGGTGCGAACTAAAGCGGTTGAGAAAACTGATGGCCAGGGCGGCAAGTCTTCCATGCGATCCTTGAGCAGCGGCAATTCGATCGGGAAGATCGCCAGCCGATAATAGAGGTCTTCGCGAAATTGCTTTTCCTGGACCAGTTTGCGCAGATTCGAGTTGGTTGCCGCCACCACTCGCACGTCTACCTTGAAACTGTCCGTGCTGCCCAACCGCTGCACTTCGCCCTGCTCCAGAAATCGCAGCAACTTGGACTGCAGACCCAGCGGCAGGTCTCCGATTTCGTCGAGAAAAAGGGTTCCGCCCTGCGCTGCGTGAATTCGTCCAATGCGGGACTGCACCGCCCCGGTGAAAGCTCCCTTGGTGTATCCGAACAGTTCAGCCTCGAGCAGAGGTTCAGGAATGGCGGCGCAGTTGATCACAACAAACGGATTCGACCGTCGCGGACTGAGGTTGTGGATGGCCTGCGCCACCAGATCTTTGCCGGTTCCGCTTTCTCCCAGGATCAATACCGTCGTATCGCGGCGCGCTACGAGTTGCGTCATGTGGTAGACGCGCTGCATCGCCATCGAGCTGCCAATCATTCCCGGCAGCGGGCTGACGGTCCGTTCAGTTGTTCGTGGCTGATGATCTCCGGCGTGCCCTTGACAACGACATCATTTCCCAGCATCGCGGACAGTTCCGTGCCAGCCGCGGCCGGAGTCGAGGATGGCAGCGGCAATCCCGTTTGGCGATCAAGCGGCATGATCTGCAGGTTCGGAAATTGGCTGCGCACCATTTTCTGGAACTCATTCGAATTGAGATCCGGCAACGACGGGTCGAGCAGGAGCAGTTGAAAATCTCCGGCCTCGAGCTGGCCCAGCGCGTGCGCGCCGCTGACCGCTTCGGTCAGGCGCCAGCGCTCGGACTTCACCCGCGACATCAACTCACGGCGCAACTCGCCGTTTGGACTGACAATCAGGACTCCGGACACCGGATCACACACGGGCATGGGTACGATGCTCATAGGCTTCGGGAAACATCCTCTCTTCTTGGTATTCGGGCTATCAGCGCTTTTCGCTGTGCCCGGCACATCTGAAATCAACGCGAACTGACGGCCAACTGCGTACTGGCAACATCGGACAGCTGATTTTGCTCTACCGTCTCATCGCACGCGCTCCTGGCTCTCGTGTTGAGCGGGAAATCAGCAACGACCAGTAAAGGATGAGTCGTCACGCGGAACTGCCCCCCCGCATTGCTCACAATGGCATCGGCCAGAGCCAGCGCCCTCTCGACCACCGTTTCAGATACAGGAAACGCGTTGACAGACTCGGTCGTTCGCGATTGCACAGCACTGCTCAACCCACAGCACCACATATCCGGCCTGCTGCTGAATTTCGATGTGGACGAGATCTCCTGGCTGCGAGCATCCCTGCACCGCTTGCAGCACATAGAAAAGCATCTGCCGCAATCGAGTCGGTGAAATGCTAATCAACGGCTCATGTTCCGGGCGACAGAACAACACTTGTATTTGCGCGGCTTCCAGCGTGCTTGCAGATCCGAGATAGACGCTTTCCAGCGCGGCGCTTAGCGATACGTTCTGCACATCCGCCGCCGGCTGCTGAAACCGTGCCAAGCGGCCGATGAACTGCATACACTCCACCGCTCGCCGGACTTCACGCAAGACATTTTCCGCAATGTCTTGATATTGCTCCGCGGTAATCGGGCTCAGCAGCGACAGCTCCAGTGAAGCCTGAATGGTCGAAAGCGGCTGCGCCATGTCGTGCAGGTTGTCGAAAGCGTGCGCAGGAATTTCTGTTGCGCCGGGGAATTCTGATGGATCGTTTCGCATGGCTGGTCTTTAGTTGTCCGAAAACACGTATCCCACGCCCCGCACGGTACGAATCATCGGCGTCGAGAACTCGGAGTTGTCCACCTTGTCGCGCACGTATTTGACGTACACATCAACCAGGTTGGTGGAGTTATCGAACGGCATGTTCCAGACGTGCTCCATGATCATGGCCCGCGTCACGGTCTGCCGCGCATTGCGCATCAGGTACTCCAGCAGGGCAAACTCCTTGCCCGACAGATTGATTCGCTTGCCCGCCCGCTCGACCCGAAACTCGCGCGTGTCCAGAGTCAGGTCCCCAACCTGAAGCGTGCTTCCCGGCAGGTATGGATTCCGTCGCAACAGGGCCCTTACTCTCGCCGTGAGCTCGGAAAATGAGAATGGCTTGAGCAGGCAATCGTCTGCACCGCTGTCGAGCGAGAGAACGCGATCTTCAACCTCGGTCCTGCCAGTCAGTACCAGGATCGGCAGTTGCGGCTGCTTGGGACGTACCTGATTCAGCACCGCAACGCCGTCCATCTTCGGCAGATTCAAATCCAGAATGAGCAGGTGATACTTGTCGCGGGCGACGACTTCGGCCGCCGCTTCGCCATCCTGCACCAGGTTGACGTCGTAGGACTCCGACTCCAACTGACGCCGGAGAAAATTGCCCAGAGGCACATCATCTTCCGCTACCAGCACATGCGGCTTTTGGTTGTTCTGACTTTCACTCCGCTGTTCACAGGGTCCTTTCCTCGCTCTGCCGTTGTCCCCTTCCTGAAAGCTGGAGAAACTGGTTCTCAGGAGGCCGGCGCCAGAGGCAACCAGGCTCCTGAAGAATTCCAACTGATGTACCGATAAAAACCCGAAAACGCCTGCAGCACGCGAGAACCGTTATGTTCGCAGTACCGCCCCAAGACAATTGCTTCCCGGAAGAGAAGCACTTTCAACTAATGCAATTGCCATGCCAAAAGGTTTTGGCTTAATTTCGCGCTAATTCGCGGTTGAGTGAGCTGAAGCGGCGTATGATTTTTTGACAGGGTGTTTAGTTCGAATACACTTTTGGACGTACCTGGCCTTACGAGAGGACGGGTCTCTAATCTCTTCATGAAAGATGACGCAAACTTCGGCTCGGTGCGATCGTTTGGCTTTCGCGCCCCCCGCATCTCCACGAATTTCAGCTTCCTGCTGGAAGTGCCGGCCTACGGGAAAGCACTACGACGCAGTGTGCACTGACCTCAGCGAGGAAGGCCTGGCCGCTGAGACTGCCTGAGCCAATCCCCGCCGGGACGCAGGTAGTCGCCCGGCTGCTGTTTCCAGGCAGCACCCAGCCCATACAGATTAAAGGCGCATCGAACACAGCCAGGACCAGCGTTGCGGAGTGACCTTCTCAGACTTGTCGTCGGAGCGAGCAGGAGCAGATTCAGTCGTTCATCCGGTCGATGTCACAGTAATGATTTTCGTAGCGCCGGCGTCCCGCCGGCTGTCGTGAGGGCATCTTGGCCTCACAAGTTGAACGTCAAAGCTGGACGGTAGGACGCCGGTCACCGGCTTGTCACCTGACGTCGCTGCTAGTGTTGACTCTCCTGATTCTCTTCGGCTTTCGCCTCCGGTTTCGCCTCCGGCGTCGCTTCCGTTTGGCATCGGAACTTGACACCGGTGCTTCGTCGTCATCCTTCACGATGTACTGCACGATCAGCGAGATGCGCCGGTTCGACGGTTCCAGCGGATTACCGGGCACGCGGAGCTTCTGGTCGGCATAGCCCTCTCACCTGCGAAATCTGGTCGGAGCGCAGGCCGGAAGCCTGCATGATCCGTCGCGCTGAATTGGCCCGGTCGGTAGAGAGTTCCCAGTTTCCGTAATCGCGGTTCCCGGCGTAAGGCGTCGCATCGGTGTGGCCCTCGATCGAGACGTGGTTGGGAAGCTTCCCCAGTTCCTGCGCCAGCGCGACCAGGACCTCGTTACCATCCCCGTTTAACCCAGTCTTCCCGCTCTCGAAGAACGTGCCTGAAGACGTTTCCAGCAGCTCAATGCGCAATCCTTCCGACGTCACCGTCATCTCGATCTGGTTTTTGAGCTTTTCGAAATTGGCCATCTGCCGCACGGCCATCTGCAGTTCTTCCTTCAGCTTGGGCATGTTGTCCTTGGTGAGGGTGAAGTTCTCACCCGACCCGACCATGTTGCTGCCCACTTTTTTGGAAGTTCCGGTTGGATCTTTGAAGTAGCCGCCGACCGCCACCTGAATTTGCTTGCTGCTGTTCATCAGCCACAGCACGATGAACAGGGCCATCATCGCGGTGACGAAGTCGGCGTAAGCGACTTTCCAGGCGCCGCCGTGATGGCCGCCGTGTCCGCCCTTTTTCTTGATGATGATGATGGGCCGTTTGGCTTCGATCGGAGTCGCCATATCCCTATGCTCCGGCTTTCGCCGCGGCTGCGGCCGGGGCCGCATCGCCGGTTCGGCAATTCTTTTCTACTTCCTTGAAGCTGGGACGCACATGACCCGGAATCGCGCGCCGCGCCATCTCGACCGCCATGATCGGAGGCGCACCCTTCATGAACGACGCCATCAGCACGCGCAGCACGTGATAGAAAGCGTGTTCATCCTCCGCCAGCTTCGCCATGTTGCCGGCGAGCGGTCCTACCAATCCGTAGCAAAGCAGAATTCCGAGAAATGTTCCGACCAGGGCGGCCGCGACTTTGTGCCCAATCTCTTCCGGAGGCCCGCCCAGCGCTCCCATCGTGATCACCACGCCCAGCACCGCCGCAACGATGCCCAGGCCGGGCAGCGAATCCGCCATGGTGCTCAGTGCCTGCACGGGTTGCGTCGCGTCGTGATGGTGCACGTCCATATCGAGTTCCATCATCTGGTCGAGATCGAAGGGTTCGACGCCGCCGCTGACCGCCATGCGCAAGGTGTCGCAGACAAAATCACGAACATGATGATCTTTGGTGAAAGCCGGATACTTCGAGAGGATCGGACTCTTTGCCGGATCTTCGATGTCCGCTTCCAGCGCCACCAGTCCATCCTTGCGCGCCTTGTTCAGCAGCAGGTACATCATCTTCAGGGTCTCGAGATATCTCTTCTGGGTGAACTTGCTTCCGCCGAACACGCTCGCGAATCCGCCCACGATCTTTTTCAGAATATGCAGCGGATTGGCCACCAGCACGGTTCCAATGGCCGCTCCGCCAATGATGACCAATTCGGCCGGTTGCATCAGCACCTTGAGGTTGCCGTGCTCCATCAGATAGCCGGCAACCACAGCGCCGAATACGACCAGAATTCCAATGATTGAAAACATTCTCTTTCTCTCTTTACTCGAGGTTCAGCAGAATTTCACAGGTGTGAGTTTCGCTTTCGTCAGGTAACAAATCCCGTTTCAGGTAGCAGAATTCACCGCGGTACGCAAACTTGATCTGCCCCCGCCATAACACGTGGGTCTCCGCCAGCAGTGCCATCAATCGAGCGGCGGTCGCGCTCGCTGTGATATTCCACGTACAGCACTTTCACTTCGGGCAACCACTTGCTCAGAGACTGCAGGATCGGCACTTCGCAACCTTCCGTATCGATCTTCAGCACATCTATCTTTTCGATACCTTGCTCAAACAGAAACCGCGATACATCCACCAGCCGGATCTGTTCACTCTCATGTTCCGTACGGGTGCTGGCACAGACCGACGATTCCACGCTGTCGTTCTTGCCATGAAACAGGGACAGCGTCATGTCCCTGGAGTACAAGCCCGAAAGGAAATACGGTCACGTTCCGCAGTGGCGCCACATTCTTTTGCAGCAGCGATAGTGCGTCGCTTCCCGGCTCGAAGGCATAGATCCTTGCGTCGGGATAACTCATCGCCAGATAGACGGAAGCAGCGCCCACATTCGCCCCAATATCGAGAACGGTTTTCACTCCCGACACAAATGGAACGTTCGGATAAGTGGTCCCGGCAAAAATATCGTTTGCGACCTGGAAACACACGTCGGTTTTGAACAACCGAAACGGAATCGTGCCGTAGGGGCCTTGAAGGGTGGCCTCGGCGATGTCCGGACGGTTTGTTTCTTGCTTGCTCATTTGTGCTTTCAATGCCCCGCGCCTTGTGCCGCGTGTATCGCCCGCGGCTTTCCAGTTAAGTGGTTCATGCCCAACTCGCGAATCATGGTGTGCAGCATGGTCTCGAATAGATAGAACCAGTGAATCGCCGGCACCGCTTGCTGAAAAAGTTTCAAAACCATCGCAGCGGTTTCCGGCCGGTCGGTCAGGAAAGGTTCAAAGTCAATGGAATCCCAGCGCTCGACTGCTTCGACCGCCTCCTCAACTTCCTGACGGTGTTCTTCCACATAGCTCAGAATGCGAATCGCATTTTCTTCATCCATGGCGGTAAGGGTGATTGGCATGGCCCATTCCCTCATCACTCGCGGATGCCTGCCGAACATGTAGAAGTAGTCCGCGCCATAAACCCGCGCCCGCCGGATCAGATTGCGCGCCGGATAAGGGAGATGGTCGTGAAAGGCATGAGCGTCGGGATGGTAGAGCACCCGATATCCCTTCTCGTAGAGCCGAAGGCCCATCTCGGTGTCCTCGCTCAGCTTGTAGATCGAATCGAACGAGCCCACCTCGACAACCGCCTCTCGGTGGACGCTCAAGTTGCATGTAATGAAATGCGAATAGCCGTAAGGACAACCTTCTTCCATGCTCACTTGCGGGAAACATGAAAGGCTCGACACAGAAATACCGAGTAAGCGCCCGCTGCCGGGCCGCCGCGGGATATTCGAAATTCCCCAGCACCGCCCAGCGCTCTCCCGGATAAGCCTGCTGGACTTGCAGGTGCTGCTTTAGCAGATCGCGGTCGCAGATCGTGTCGTCGTTCATCAACAGCAGGTATTCGCCGCTGGCATGGGCAACTCCGTTGCGGCGAGCTGCGCCCGTTCCAGAATTCTTCTGGCGCAGATACTGGAAATGGAACGGTGGTCGATAGTGAGTCAGCAACTGCTCGGTTCCGTCGGAGGACCCGTCGTCGATCACGATCACTTCAAAATCTTTGGCGGCGAGCGTCTGTCCCTCCAGTGCACTCAGACACTTTTTGAGAATTGGAAGGCGGTTGTAAGTAGGGACAATCACCGAGAAAATCGGCGCGCCCGGCCGTTTGCTTCTCTGCGCCAGAGCTGGCATACCCATGGTGATGCGACGCCGCGATTCCGCAGCGCAGCGCTCCGCCATCTGCAAATCGCCCAATTTGCGGTAGCAACGCTTCAAAACCATAAACACCTGCGACGCAAAGTAGCCTGCGCGCATTAGTTCAGGCGCTCGTCCGAAAACATGCCGGACCTGTTCGTGGGCCTTTTCCGGTTGGCCTTCGGCAAGCAACTGTTCGGCGAAGCGCACATAGCACTCCAGTTGCTTCAATCGCCTGGATTCGCCACCTTTTCCTGCCAGACGCTCCTGAAACAGCTCTTCCACCTGCATCACCGAACAGCACTCTTCCGCGCGACCTTTGGGAGTAATCGAGAGGAATGGATTGCAGCACCTTGGCCAGCGTCGTACTCTGCAGGTCGTTCCCCACAACTTCAGATGGCGTTCCGTCGCATTTCTTGCGCAGCATCGCCGCATCGTCTTGGTTGGGAAAGGCCACGACATCGGCTCGCTGAAACGTCTCCCATTGCCGCGACGCCAGGTCCGCCTTTTGCTCTGAAGCAAGAAGATCGGCTCCGTCATTTCCGTCCGGTGCGACGTGCAATTCATCCGCAAACACCACGATCCGCGTTCCCGGTGAGTAGCTTCTAAGGTCGTCCAGGTATTGCTCCGGCACCGAAAGGCTGCGATTGAAACTCTGGACCAGAATGGCTACATCGAATGATGTCCGCTCTACCACTTCCCGGAAAGACCACCGGACAGACTCGGACTCAATCCCCAGACAAAGCAGGCGTTCGGAATCGTCTCCATAGACCAGAATCCCAGCCTGTAGAAGTAGAGCCTCGCTGTCCCTGGCGTTACTACGTTCCCGAGCGACAAAGGTGACGTCATGACCCAGTTCACGCAGAGTCTGAAGGATTTGCGAAACCCGCAGATCGAGGCCTCCACTTTCTGGATCAGGGAAAGCTTCGTGGACCACCAATATTCGGAGTTTTTGAGTGGTGCAATTGTCACGGCCATCAGTGGAAGGGTTGTGCGCTGGATAAGCGCTCAGCAATGCTTCCACAAGTTTTCGCTGCTCCACTGGCAGAGCTGGCAAAACTCGCGTTAGCAATGGCAGTGCTCGAACCGAATCGCCTTTTCCCAGAAGCAACAGGCCGAGGTTCGCGGTTGCGTCAGTATTTCTCGAGTCCAATTCCAACGCGCGGGCAAATCCCGTTTCCGCTTTGCCCAGATCACCTGCGCCCATTTGCACGGCGGCCCAGTCGTTCCAGAGTTCGGCTGTTTCCTTCTGCCGCCAACAGTTCTTCCAGCAAACGTAAGGCCTCCGCTACGCGGCCTTGTTGGAACGCTAAGGATTGCCTCGTTGTGCTGGTTCATTGATCCTGACGGTCATCAGCAATTTCCTCTCCTCATTTGTTGCTAATCCAAATCCCAATTCTCCGCCCAGTCGGATCAACCGGCAATTTTGGAGCGAAGTGATTCCCTTGCCGATTTTTACGACGAATCAACCGCTGACTTTTTGGAAGTTGCTATCTCGATCTCGTTGGCGAGAGAACGTGCTCGTAACTTCATCGGACAAGTCTGTGAATGAGTGCCCGATGAGGAAAGCATGCCTACCGTAGGCCTCTCGATGATCGTGAAGAATGAAGCGGAGACACTCCGTCACTGCCTTCAGAGCGTGTCCGGTATCGTCAGCCAGATCGTCATTGCCGACACGGGCTCAACCGACGGGACCGCTGACATCGCCCGCGAATTCGGCGCGACTGTAATTTCTGTGCCATGGGAAAACCACTTCGCTAACGCTCGCAATGCCGCCCTCCGTCTTATGGAGACCGATTGGGTATTGGTGCTGGACGCCGACGAGGAACTGGACAGCGAAGCCAAAACTCAACTTCCGGACCTGTTGCGGCCGTGGAACGTGGGCGGATACCTGGTTCCGATTCGCAATTACATCCCAACCGTTACCGGCCGAGGCTGGGACCGCGTAGCCGAACCGAATCGCAGCAAACATCCTCGAGCCCGGCAGGCTCCGGCATATTTCGTTCACGAAAACTGCCGGCTGTTTCGCCGCGATCCCGAAATCTATTTCGTCGGACGCGTGCATGAACTGGTAGAACCACGGATCCAGGCGCTGGGACGGCGATTGCCCATGGCTCCGATTTGCATTCATCACTTCGGCCAGTTGGCGCAGGAAGAGTCGAGGAACCGGAAGGCCGCTGCCTATCGCGATCTCTTACGTCTGAAGGTTCAGGATCTGCCCAACGACGCCATGGCCTGGATCACAGCTCGGCCTGCAGGAATACGAATGCTCACGCGAGCCGGAGGAAGCGTTACGCTGTTTCGAACGCGCCCTCGCCCTGGAACCGAAAGCAGCCAGCGGCTTCCCTCTTCAAGGGCATGGTCTATCTCGATTGTGGCCGGCATGAACAAGCTCTCATCGCGTTAGACGCGGCGCGCGCGCGACAAGCGCAGTCGCGCTCTACGCCAACATCTTCGCGGAGACGCGCTCCACAATCTGGGCCGCCTGCTGGATGCCAGCGCTGCTTACAGCGAGGCCGTCCGGCTCACTGGAAACGATCCGGTATTAAGCAGCAAATTGGGATACACGGAAGTCAGGCTGGGCCGAACCAGAGAAGGAATTACACAGACTCAAGCAAGCTGCCGAGAAAGCTCCGGAAGTAGCCGAGATTCGCGAACGGTTGATGAAGGCGCTCGTTGCACTGAACAGCCTGCCGGACGCAGCCGACCAGGCCGAAAAACTTGCCAGCCTCGAAGGCACTGCGAAGGCGTTACCTACGCGCTGCGAGCATCCGAGTGCATGCCAGGCAAGGCGCAGAGGCGCGGGAGATTCTCAATCGAGGAATTGCGCTGTTTCCAGAGTCCGCGGAACTCCGCCGGGCGGCGGATGAACTCTGCGAAAAGATTAAAACGGCTACCGTGTAGCCAGTGATTAACAGATCAACTGCTGGCGCTTCTTGCCTGTCCGAGCAACTGGTAAATTGTGGCCCGGGAAATTCCCAGAATTTCCGCCGCATGCGACTTGTTGCCGCCCACCCGCTCCAGCACACGCATCGTGTGCCGTTTCTGCAATTCTTCGAGTGAGATCAACATGTCATCCTGCGACGGCAGGTCTCTCGACGGACCTCGTATCTCCTCGGGCAGGTCGCCTACGTCAATGACGGGACCATCCACCATCATGCAGGCGTTTCCGATCACATTCTCCAGCTCTCGGATGTTTCCCGGCCACGAGTAATTCGCCAGCCGGCTTTGGGCTCGGCGAGTCATGCCGCTCAGCGGCTTCTTGTATTCCGCAGCGAACTTTTGCAGGAAAAATCTTTCCAGCAGCGGCAGGTCTTCCCGCCTCTCCACCAACCCCGGCAGCTTGATCTCGACCATGGCCAGGCGGTAGTACAAGTCTGCCCGGAATGTGCCTTCCGTTCACCATCTTTCGCAGGTTCCGATTGGTTGCCGCAATCACACGCACTTCAACCGTCCTGGGGACAGGCGAACCAACCCGCTGTATCTCGTGGTTCTGCAGCACCCGCAGCAGCTTTCCTTGCGCGGTCAGCGGCAACTCGCCGATCTCATCCAGGAAATACCGTTCCCTGGTTCGCGTACTCGAACACACCCATCTTGTCTTGTGCAGCTCCGGTGAAAGCGCCCTTCACGTATCCGAATAGCTCGCTTTCCATCAGCGACTCGACGATTGCCGAGCAATTGCACACCACAAACGGATTCGCGGCGGCCGGGCTTAGGTGATGCAGAGCCCGCGCCACCAACTCCTTCCCCGTACCGGTGGGTCCGGTCACCAGGGCGGTTCCAAAATGTGCGGCCACTCTCCGGATCTTGGCAAACACATCCAGCATGATCGGGCTGCGCGCGACGATCCCCTCAAATTGACAGGCATTGAGAAGTTCGTGATCCAGCTGGTAAGTCCTGCGCCTCTCCTCGGCTTCCGCCAGCAGTTGCGAAATCCGTCGTCGGAGGTTTTCCAGGTTAAGCGGTTTGCTGAGGTAGTCGCACGCTCCCTTTTGAATGGCCTCGACTGCCGCTTCAGCGGAATAATCGGCTGTCATCAGGATCACTTCTGTTCCTGGATCCATGCCCAGAATCGTGGACAGTATCTCGGGTCCGCCGACACCCGGCATCATCAGGTCGAGGAGCACAATGCGGGGCCGCGCCCGCTCCAGTATTTCCAGGCCTTCTGAAATGCCATTGGCTGTGAGGATTTCCAGACCGCTATCGCGAAGAGCTTCTAGGATGAGTTCGAGGGTCCGAGGTTCGTGGTCAATTGCCAGCAGCCTGCGAGTCTGGTCGTCGTCCATAGGAAAAGTACTGGGGGTTCAAATGGAGCGTAGCAAAATTGTGAGAACAAAATGAAAGCAGGATTGCCGCGTCGGATTTCCGACGTTTTGAAATATTTCAAATGCGTCTTTCTGAAAGATCGGAAATCAGGAGAAGGACAAGCGTCTCGCGCTAAGCCTGCCCAATAAAGGCCTTCTTAAACCGATTTAGTGGAATTTTAAGTACGCCGCGATCGATTCCTGTTTCGACCGATCCGACCTTTATCGGCCACGCGGCTTGAAAACATCAGTTGCGAAATTGATCCGACGGTTCTCCGGCGGCAAAAGCCTGCTCGCTTTCGTTTCTGTTCGCTCTAAACAATATTCTCGACCACACACTGCACCACTGACCCCCAACTCAAGTCACAACCAATCATTAAAGAATCCAAATCGGCGTACCGATAAAGGCCCCTCACGTCAGCAAAAAGTAATTGGGATTGGTGAGGGAGCGACACTCATGCGCGGTTTATCGGCGGTTTTCATTCTTGGCTTAGGCATCCTGACATCGAATCACGCGGCGGCGCAAAACCTCTTCCCCAACTCGTCAGGCTCGAAAATTCCCTGGCCTCATCCGTTCGTCTACGGCGGAGTCGGAGTGAACGGCGGAGGCTATTCTCCGTTCTCGGGGACGGTTGGCGGAGGACTGCGAATCGACACCCGGCACCTCATCTGGGAATCCAACGCTTCCTACGACAACTCGCGTAAGTCGAACGACAACACTCTCGACAATGACAAGGGACACAGCCGACACCTGTCTTCGTCGATCTACTATCGCTTCGACCAATGGCTGGTTCGCGGGCGGCGGCGCGGGATGGGAAGAGCTCTCCACCACCAACTACACCAAGCAGGCATTCCGCCCTTCCATCGGTGGCGGTAAAGACTACTTCCACAGGCAATGTGCGGCCGAAGATTGCGTCGACGAATTCTCCATGCGCTTTCAGGTTGACTACATCATGAAGGGCGCCGAACACGTTGACCAGAAGGGTTGCACGGTCCCCGACGGCCAGTGCACCAACGATCTGCAGGGGCCCATGTTTACGATCTATATGCCCTCCCCGACTCTCGCCCGTCACGTTTTCTGGCGCACCACCCTGGGGATTTACACCTTTCACACGACTGTGACCTCTACCGATCCCGGCCTGACGGCGCTACAGAAAGGCGATCGCTCGGCAACCGCGTTCCTGAATTTCGCGATGATGTATCGCTTCTGAGCGGACAACTCGATGGCACATCACTACGAAAGCCAGTCAAACCGGGAATCGAACGAAGGTTTGATGAACCGCGATTTGCAGCCGGAAGGTCCGGCCCGCGCCCGCCGCTATCCCAGGTATGAATTCGAAACCGATCTAACTGCAACGATGCTTGGAACGGAAGGTAGCGAGACGTCGCGCGGATGTTCTCTGAATATTAACGAGGCCGGAATTGCGGGATTGTTTGCCACCGAGTGGGACCTGGGGGCCTCGGTGAACCTTCAGTTCTCGGTGCCTTTCACCAGCACGCCGGTTCGAGTGCGCGCCGTGGTTCGCAACCGCACCAGCTATCAGTATGGATTCGAGTTCGTCGATCTGACGCCGGAACACACCAATACCATCAACCGGACCTGCAGAATGTTGGGCCTATTCTTATGAAAGTCGCGCGCCACTCCGGAAATGAATTGAAAACCTACGTGCGCGAGAGTCTCTCCAGCCCGGTGGAATCCTCTCCACCTCAAGAGTTCAAGATTCTGGTTGCCGACGATTCGCCCATCTATCGCAAGCTGGTTGAATACGCTCTTTCCGATCAACCGTATACTGTCCTCTTCGCCAAGAACGGCCGCCAGGCTGTGGACCTTTTCGCTCAACATCAGCCAAACCTGGTGGTTACGGATTGGGTAATGCCCGACCTCACGGGAATCGAACTTTGCCAGCACATACGCGGGCAAGGTCAAACCGTCTACACCTACGTCATCATGCTGACCAGCATGTCGGACAAAGATAAGATCGTCAGCGGTCTTGCCGCCGGCGCGGATGACTACCTGACCAAACCGTTCGACGCCGCAGAACTGCTGGCCCGCGTGGGAGTCGGCCGCAGGTTTGTAGATCTCCATCGTCAGATTGAGGCCAAAAACCGGCAACTGGAAACGTTGGCCCTTGCCGATTCCCTGACTGGTCTGCCCAATCGCCGCGCGCTTGAGGCATGGGCGGCGCGGCAACTGGATGGGGCCGCCCGCCACGGCTTTTCCTTCTGGGTCGTAATGGCCGATCTGGATTGCTTTAAAAGTGTGAATGATACCTACGGCCATGCCGCCGGGAGACATTGTCCTCAAGAAGTTTGCTGAAATCCTCAGAATCAACACCAGAAAATCTAACCTTTGCGCCCGCATCGGGGGCGAAGAGTTTCTTCTGGTCCTGACTCACGCTGAGAAGGAACACGTAAGAATTGCAATCAGCCGCGTCCGTGAACAACTCGAGGCACACAAGTTTGAGTTCGGAAGGCGCACACTGAACGTGACGGCAAGTTTCGGAGTCTCGGGTTGGCAAGGGGTCAGGGCCCCCGATTTCGAGCTACTCGTAAGTCAAGCCGACTCAGCCCTCTACGCTGCCAAGCGCAACGGGCGCAATCGAATAGAATTCGCCAGCCTCTAAGAGCACCTGCTCCCATAATCAGAAATCAGAATTCTTTGCGTCCTTTGCGGAATTTCTTTGCGAACTTTGCGGTTTAAGATGTTGATCTCAAGCCGCGTAGAAAAGACAACGTCTTTAACCGCAAAGTTCGCAAAGTATTCCGCAAAGGACGCAAAGAAGCCCAAACGAAATCAGCACATCACCGAGATATCGTATTCACCGTCGTGCGATGCGATACAATCTGCAGCCGTACATCAAGGAAACAACCTGACATGCAATCTTCCAAAATATTTCTCCCCTGCATTCTTGCCTTTCTCCTCGTCACCAGCTTTTCACCGGCACTGGCCGCAGCCGCGGACAGCACCACAGCGCTCAAATCCCTGCTGGCGGAAGAGTGGGAATACGAACTCCGCACCAGCCCCGAAATGGCGACATCGCTGGGCGACAATCGCTTCAACGACCGCCTGGACGATGACTCGCCAGAGTTTCACCAGTCGGAACTGAAGCAGAACCACGAGTTCCTCACCCGCTTCCAGGCCGTGAATCCAACCGGACTCTCAGCGCAGGACACTCTCAGCCGCCAACTAATGATTCGCAAGCTCTACGAATCGATCGAGAGTGCCCAATTCAAGCCCTGGGAAATGCCCGTCACCCAAATGTCGGGCATCCATCTTTCCCTGATTGAGATGAGCACCTTCATGCCTTTCAACACGGTGAAGGATTACGAGAATTATCTTTCCCGCCTGCATCAGGTCCCGCGCGCCTTTGACCAGGCCATCAGCAATATGCGTCACGGCATGAAAGATCGGCTGATGCCTCCCCGCTATCTGCTCGAAAAAGTCACCCTCCAGGCCGAAGACGTCGCCGGCAAAACCGGAGAAGCCAGTCCCGTTCGCGAAACCCGTGCAGACATTTGCCGCCGGAATCTCTGCCGCCGATCAACAGCGTCTGCGCTCGGCCGTGATGAGTGCGATCGATCAGGAAATCCTCCCTTCGTACAAGAAGTTTGCCGCCTTCGTGCGCGACGAGTACGCCCCCCACGGTCGCACCGATCCAGGCGTCTGGGCCCTGCCCGATGGCGCGGCCCGGTACCGCTTCGCCATCCGCCGCATGACCACTACCGACCTGTCTCCTGACCAAATTCATGAGGTCGGTCTCAAACAACTGGCCGAAACTGAAGCCGAGATGCTGGCCCTTGCCCATCAACTGGGATTCAAAGATTTGGCCAGCTTGAATGAGCATATAAAGAAAGACCGCAGCCTCTACGCCACATCCGGCGAGCAGGTTCTTGACCTCTATACCAAATACACCCGCCAGATGGAGAAGGAACTCCCCCGGCTGTTTAATCGCCTTCCCAAAAACAAACTCGTCGTCATCCCCATGGATTCGTTCCGCGCCCAGAATGCCGTGCCTGCCGACTACACCCAGGGAGCCGCGGACGGCTCGCGCCCGGGACGTATCAACGTGAACGAATACGGTCCCACGGAACGTCTGACGCTGAACATCGAAGCCATCGCCTACCACGAAGGCGTTCCCGGACACCACCTTCAAATTTCCATCGGCCAGGAACTGCCCGGCCTGCCCGACTTCCGCCGCAACGGTGAATACACCGCCTTCGTCGAAGGCTGGGCGTTGTATTCCGAACGACTGGGCAAGGAAGTCGGTTTCTATCAGGATCCCTACAGCAACTACGGCCGACTCGAGAACGAAATGTGGCGCGACATTCGGCTGGTCATCGATACGGGTGTGCACGAGAAACACTGGTCACGCGACCAGATGGTTGAGTACTTCCATCGCTACACCGCTATGGACGAACCCAACGTTCAGACCGAGGTCGATCGCTACATCTCATGGCCGGGCCAGGCTCTGGCCTACAAACTTGGGCAGTTGGAAATCCTGAAGCTGCGTCAGGAAGCAAAGGAGAAGTTGGGGGCGAAATTCGACCTGCGTGCTTTTCACGACGAGATCGTAGGCAGCGGCCCACTGCCGCTCGACGTTCTGGATTCCCACGTCAAGGAATGGATCGCGGAGCAGGCGAGACCGTAGTGTTTGACCCCAGGCAAAAGGGGGTTTAATTTCGTTTCATCAGTGTGATGGCACCACCGGCAAGATCAGCGCCGACGGATGCTCGCCGTCGTGATAGATCGTATTTGTCGCTGAAACAAAGCTTCGGGCAAAAGCAGGATCTTCCCCCGTATTCAGGTTTCGATCGAAGCGCGGGAAATTGCTGCTGGATATTTCCAGCCGCAACATGTGCCCTTTCAGAAACACGTTGCTGGTCGACCACAAATCAATGTTGAACTTATAGATTTGCCCCGGATTCAAAAGGCTCGCCTTCTCCCGCGAATCACGGTAGCGGCCGCGGATGATCCCCTCCGTCAGGTTCTGTGCAAATCCGTCCGGCCCTACATCCACCAGCTTGGCGGTGAAATCCGTGTCAACGGCAGAAGACTTGGCAAACAGCTCAAGGCTGACCGGACCCGTGACTTCCGTGTCCTGCGCGAAAGCCGGCGTGGTGTAAATCAGAACGTCGTCACGAGCTTCGACCGCTCGTTGATCTCGAGGACCCGGAGGCAAATGGATTGCATCGCAGCACAACGGACCGCCAACCGTGGGCACGGGATTCGCCGGATCATATAAATAATGATCGGCAGCCTCCGATCGCGGCGCGACTGTGGAAAGAATTCCGTCTCCGCGGAGCGATGCCGCGCCTTTCGCTGAATGCAGAAAGTATTTCGTACTTTGCGCTCGCGCCAGAGGCCAGTCATCCTCTTCCCGCCACTGGTTGGCGCCCATGACGAAAATCTTCACCGGTTTCCCGGCAAATTCGTTCTGCGCACCTTTGAACAAGTAGTCGTACCACTTCAACGTAACATCGTCTTCGTCGAACTCCGCCGCCGCAGGACCGAAGTCGACTTCACCGATTTTTCTGCCGCCGCCGGCGTGGCCTCCAATCGTCACGAAAAGATGCTGGCCTTTGCGTGCCGCGTCGCTCCCGCCGTGCGCTTTGATCCCGAGATAGTTGCGCAGCGATCCGCCCTGAAAAATGTCGTACCAGGCAGCCACGGTAAGAACTGGAACTTTGATATCGGCAAAGTGCTCTTCGATCGAAATCTCTTTCCAGTAATCATCGTAGGTGGGATGAGCCAGCCAATCCAGAAAGTACGGAGCGAGAGAGGAAGTCGTCGTTGGCGCCGCTGAGGGATCGGAAAAATTGAACAGAGGATAGCTGGCCAGCGGCAGTTTCCACATGCCGCCAAGAGCATTGGTATTTTTCACAACGCTGCGTTCAAAGGTGTCTTGCGCCAGCCCGGAGGTCCACGACTGGTTGAACCACTGTTCGAATGCTCCGCCCTGGTAGGTCCAGTTTTCGTGATAGTTACTGGCAGTCACGACCGGACAAATGCCGGCAAGATGCGGCGGATGAGCAATTGCCGTAAGCATCTGCGTAGCACCAACGTAGGACCCTCCCCACATGCCGACCTTGCCGTTTGAATAAGGCAGCGCCGCCGCCCATTCTACGGTGTCGTATCCGTCATTCGATTCGTGCCTGAAGGTATAAAAATCTCCTTCGGACGTGTACCGTCCGCGAACGTCCTGCACTATCACAACGTATCCGCTGGCTGCGGCCTTGAGACCGAATGCCACTTCGCCGCTCTTGTTATAAGGAGTGCGTTGCAGCAGCACCGGAAACTGGCCGTCGGCTTTTGGACGGTAAATATCCGCGCGGAGTGTCACCCCATCGCGCATCTTCGCCGACGGCGTGCTCGATCGTGACCTCGTAGGGTTGCGCTGCTTGAACCAGACAAGTAGTTAAAATCACGAAGAATGCAGGTGCGTAGCGCGCGGTGTTCTTGCAGAACATAGAGTAAGCCTCGTGGTTGCGAACAGATAAAGTACCAACTCTCACCTGTTTTTTGAAGATGAAAACACGAAGGCCGGGATGTTTCCACCTACGCCAGAGGCCGCGGCAGCATGACCCTCGCTCGACAGCCCCGCTCGCTCGGCCGGTTCGTGAGTTCGAGCGATCCTCCATGCGCTTCCGCGATTTGACGGGAAAGAACCAGACCGATGCCGCTTCCGGCCGGTTTCGTCGTGTAGAACGGAACAAATGCATTACTCGGATTTAACAGGCCCGGACCGTTGTCTTCGATCGTCAGGTCCACGTTGTTCTCGAGCAGCTTCCAACTCATGGTCACGATTGGCTGAAACCCGTTCGTTGGCGACGGATCGATTGCGCTGGGGGCCTTAGCGGCGGCGCTACCTTCGAGCACCGCCTCGGCCGCGTTGCGAACCAGATTGATGAGCATCTGCTCGAGTTGATCCGGATCTGCCATCACGGTCACCTCGGGTCCAGGAATCACTTTGACCTCGATGCGGGTTTCCAATCGAGCCACGCGCGTCACCAATCGACGACAGGATCGATTTCTTCAGCACCGGCGGCGGCATCTGCGCCAGTTGCCGGTAAGCCTGCAGGAAGCGATTGAGCGACGCGGCACGAGCCTCGATGATGCCCAGCCCGCGTTCGAAATCCTCACGCTCGTTCGCAGCCAGCGACGTTCCGGCGAGTCGCGCATTCAGGCTCCCGGCAATCGACTTGATCGGCGCCAGCGAGTTGTTCAACTCATGGCCCATCACGCGAATCAGTCGCTGCCAGGCAAGTCGCTCTTCTTCCCGCAGGGCCCGGCTCACATCGGAGAGCACCACCAGCGTGTGCGGCACTCCCCGTTGCCGAAAGGAACTTCGCCGCAGAAACCAGCGCGCATCACTGTTGAAGTGCAAGAGGGATGACGGAGGCATTCTCGGCGGTGAGACATGATTTCAATCCCAGCTCCGCGGCCGTTTTGCCCAGCAATCTTGGAGAAGCCTGTCGCAGCAGTCTTTCGCCCGGCCGAGTTCACCAGCCGCAGCGTTTCGCCAGGATCGAATGCAAACAGCGGAATATCTACTTCTTCGACGACTCGCTGCAGCAGCGCGGTCGCTTCAATCGCGCCCACTGCGATGTTCCGCCAGCAGGTCGGCCAGCATGTTGACTTCGAGCGAGAGCTCGCCGAGAGCATCGTCGGGAACCGCCATGCGCGCGCGAAAGGAATAATCTTCTTCCCGCAGCGCGCCGACCACATTGGCCAGCGTCTGCAGCGGACGAATAATCTGATCGTGAAGCGCGGCCAGGATCAATCCGCAGACGATGAGTTCGGCGACGAGCAACGCCAGTTTCGATTCGATGGCCCAGTCCTGCAGCCAGATCAGAACGCCGCTGGTCACAAATCCAGGAATAGCCAGCCACAACGAGGAACGAATAATGCGGCGCTCGAAAGGGAGCTCGCTGCCGCTTTTTGCGTTTGGAGGCTTCCGCTTCGCGCGGGCTAAAGCCCATACTTTTCCATCCGGCGATAGAGCGCGCCGCGGCTCAGACCAAGCGCTTCGGCGGCCTGGCTTACATTGCCCTGGAAGCGCTGCAGCGCCTTCCGGATCAGGATCGTCTCCACCGCTTCGAGACTCAGTTCCTCCAGGTTTTGCGCCTGTGATCGCTGCAGACCCAGGCCCAGGTCGCGCAAGCTTGGATTTGTTCGCTGCGGCACATCAGGACGGCTCGCTCCAGCGTGTGCTCCAGCTCGCGAACGTTGCCTGGCCAGGCATATTGCATCAACGACTTGCAGGGCCGCCGGGTCGAGCCCTCGAATCGCGCGCCGGTAGCGGGAAGCGTAATGCGACAGGAAATGCAGCGCTAGAACCGGAATATCTTCGCGGCGCTCGCGCAACGGCGGCAAATGAATTTCAACCGTATTCAGGCGGAACAGCAGGTCTTCGCGAAACTGTCCCGCCTGACACGCAGCCTGAAGATCTGAATTCGTGGCGGAGATAAGGCGCACATCAATCCGCTTGGAACGTGACGATCCCACCCGTTCGATTTCTCCCGACTCCAGCACGCGCAGCAGCTTGGATTGCTGGCGCATCGGCACGTTGCCGATCTCGTCCAGAAAAATCGTGCCGCCATCAGCCAGTTCGAAGCGCCCGATGCGATCGGTGCGGGCATCCGTGAAGGCGCCCTTCACGTGACCGAAGAGTTCACTCTCAAAAACGCCTTCGGCCAGACCGCCAGTATTCACCGCGACCAGTTGACGCGAAGCTCGCAGCGACAGCACATGAATCGTGCGCGCGACTACCTCTTTGCCGGTGCCATGCTCGCCCGTAATCAGTACATTCGCATCGGACGGAGCGAAGCGAGTGATGGCTTCCAGCACCGGAATCATCGACGGCGCCGTCGCAATGAACTCGGGACGCCCCTGGACACTCAGCAGGCGATTCTCCGCCGCCAGCCGTTCGGCCCGTTGCAGCGCACGATGCAGTTCCACCTGGGTTCGCAGAATGGCAAGCAGCCGCTCGTTCTCCCACGGCTTCTGAATAAAATCTCGCGCTCCGCGCCGCATCGCCTCAACCGCCAGTTCAACGTTGCCCCACGCCGTCATCACGATCACCGGAAGCGTGCTGTCGATGGCGACAATATCGGAAAGCAGTCCGAGACCCTCCTGTCCGGACGTGGTGTCCCGCGTGTAATTCAGATCGATCAATACCGCGTCGTAGGAAGAACTGGCGAGCGCTTCGCGCACCAGCTCCGGAGAGCGGACCACGTCAACCTCATAGCCCTGCGGCTTCAGCAGCAGTTCGATGGCTTCGAGAATATGCTGCTGGTCGTCCGCCGCCAGAATGCGGGGACGATTTGGATGAGCCTTGCTCCAACCCGTCGGAAACCGCGACTTCTCCGGTCTTGGTTGAACTTGGCATGAGCTATGGGCTCTGAGTGGCGATGGTGCCGTTTTCCGCATCCTGCACCCTGATTCCATTATGTTCCAAAGTGCTGCCGGTTGCACGATCGAGCTCAACTTTTGCCTTTTCGTAGGTCGTCATGGCGGTGACCATATCCAGTTCGGCGATCGAGAGGTCGCGCTGCGCGGTCATGGTCTGGAAAGTCGATCCCGCCCCGAGCGTCTGCTCCTTCTGCATGATCTCGAACGTGCGCTGCGCCAGGTCGCGCGCCTTTCGGGCGGCCCCCACCCGCGCTCCGGTCTGTTCCAGCGCATACTGCGCGTTCCGCACTTCAATCCGGATCTGCTTTTTCAATTGCTCGCGGCGCAATTCGGCCTGCCGGTATTCCAGCTCGGAGCGGTACTGATCGGCCTTGGCCACCCGATTGCGCAACGGAATATTGAGATTCAGCCCGATGTAGTAATCCGGAGAGGAATTGTTGAAGGCATTCTGCAAGGCTCCCGAGTAATCCGTTGGCACGTTCGAGGTATTCGGAGTGGGAAGGTTGTAAATCGGATTAAGCGGCCCGGCCAATCCCGATCCTCCATAGAAGCCAACCAGCGCCAGCGACGGCAACAGCGCATTGCGCGCCGCTTTCCCGCTGATCTGCCGGTTCACCAGATCAACATCAGATTCGTGCAAGTTCAGGACGGTCACGCAATGCTTGGGCGATGAGGTCCTGGACTGCGCTGAGTAGCCTGGGTTTCGACGGATTCGAAGCGGTCCACCGGAACGACCGGCACAGCCTCAAGCACAGGATCGTCAAGACTCTTGGTCAGCGCGTTCTTGATGAGCAACTCCTGAAGTTGCAGGCTGGTGCGTGCCACGGTCAGATCCTGATCGCGCTTCGACACTTCAGCCTCGGCTCGCATCACGTCCATGGCCGGAACGCTCTCCAGCTGAAGTTGTTTCTTCGCATTGTCCAGCGACTGCTGGGCGAACGCCAGCGACTGCTCGTTGACCCGCGCCTGCTCGTAGGCGTTTACCAGGTCCCAATAAATGTTCTTGATCTGGGTGATGGTCGCGGTCACCTGATCTTTGAACGCGATGTCAGAGATCTTCTTGTTGTTCTTGGCGATCGTCAGGTAGCGCAGATTGGGGCCAAAGCCGAATCCCGCCAGCAGCTGCTGCTGGAAAGAAAAGCGGTACATCGAATTCAGGACCGGAGACAGATTGAAGAACGGACTGTTCGTGGTCTGGCGGTTGTTGTTGAATTCGACCGTGAAGCTGGTGCCGGTCGGAAAAGCCTGCGAGTAAGCAACGCTCGCCTGTCCGGTATTCGACTGCAGAGACGGCACACCGTAGATCTGCTGGTTGGCCAAAGGCGTGGTCTGGTGCTCAGCGCCAACCGAGCCAGTGATCGAGGGATCGTACGAAGCAACCGCCGTGCCGGCACCCAGGGTAGATTGCACCAGGCCCGACGCGCCCGCGCCCGCTCCACCTGCGCCGCCGGTCGTACCGCCTGCGCCCGCTCCGGGAGCTCCGGTGCCGAAGCCGCCCACTCCGCCGCCGGGAGTTCCCTGCACCACGCCGGCATTCACGCCGCGAAAAATTCCGCCGGCGCGGGTGCGCAATATGTCCATGTTGGCGATCGGCAGGTTGTAGCGCGCGATGGCCAGGTCGAGATTGTTCTCCAGCGCCAGCCGGATGGCATCCTTGAGAGACAGGTACAGCTTGCCGTCGCGGATCAGTTGCTCGAGCAACGGAGAATTCGCGAGATCGGGACGAGGCACATGGTCTGCCGAATACGCGCTCAGCGGATTGTGCGATGCCGGCATGTCAAAGCGAACCGGACGCGTTCGTCTGTCGCGGAAGCCGTCGCGGTCACCGCAACCAGGAACCACGCCACAAGCATCGTGCGACGAAAGTTACGGCCGGCAAGCCAAATCCTTCATTGCTTCACCGCCTCGTACGGCTGCAAATCCGGATTCGCCGTGTCGCCCACCAGCCAGCCATCACGCAGCTGAATGGTGCGAGTGCCATAGGCCGCATTCGCTTCCGAGTGCGTCACCTGAACAATCGTCGTTCCCTGCTGATTCAGTTCGCGAAACAGTTCCATGATTTCCTTGGCCTGCGAGGAGTGCAGGTTTCCCGTGGGCTCGTCGGCCAGCAGGAGCGCAGGCTTGTGGATGACGGCGCGAGCCACGCCTACCAACTGCTGCTGTCCTCCGGAAAGCTGGCTGGGAAACAAATCTTTCTTGGCGACGATCTGAAAGCGGTCCAGCGTGTCCGCCACCAGGCTCTGCCGCTGCCCGCTGGGGACATCCTTATAAGAGAGCGGCAGGTCGATGTTCTCGCGCACCGTGAGATCGTCCAGCAGGTGATAGCTCTGAAACACCATGCCGATATTGCGCTTGGCCAGTTCGCCCCGCTGTTTGCGCTTCATCTCATGCACAGCCTGTTCGCGAAACCAGTACTCGCCCAGCCACTGATCGTCGAGCAGGGCAAGCACATTCAACAGCGAGGACTTCCCCGCCCCGGACGGCCCCATGAAAGTGACGAACTCGCCCTGGCGAATCTCCAGATTGATGCGGCGCAAGACCCAGATTTGCCCGGCGGCGGTTTTGTAGCTGCGTTCGATATTTTTTAGTTGGATCATTTCGTCTCGCTTCTCGATTTCCTGTTACTCATACCGCAGCGCCACCATGGGATCGACATCCATCGCCCATCGCGCGGGATGTACGCCGCCAGCACCGCCACCAACGACAGCGCCAGAGTCAGCAAGGCGATCGTCACAGTGTCGATCTGAATCACTCCAAAGAGCGCGCTCGAAAGCGCGCGGGTCAGCAGCAATGCGAGCACCAGGCCGATGCTCAGTCCAATAGCGGCCATTTTCAGCGCCCCTCCGACCACCAGCCTGAGTACGTCGAAACGTCGCGCTCCCAGCGCTACGCGTACTCCGATTTCATGGGTGCGTTGGCTGACCGAGTAGGCCATCACGGCGAAGATCCCGGCCGCCGCCAAAGTGAGCGCGCAGACAGCGAAGATCAGCATCATGTTGGCAGACGACTCAATGCCGCTGAGCCCATCGGAAACCACCTGCTGCAGGCTTCGCATGTCATACGGCGGCTGGTCCGCATCCACGTCGCGCAATTGCTTGCTGACAGCGCCGGCCAGGCTCAGAGGATCTCCCGCGGTCCGCACCACGATCGCCGAAGCAGTTTGAGGCTGCTGCGCAAATGGCACGTATGCGGTGGGAGCGGGATCATGATCCAGCGGAATTGGCTGCACCTCGCCCACGACTCCCACAACCGTGCGGAACGGCTGGCGCAGCATTCGGGCCGTCCCATCTGGATATGCTTTCCCAATGGATTCTGGTCAGGCCAGTTTTGACGCGCCATCGTCTCGCTGATGACTACGACTGGAGGAGCATTGGGCCCGTCCTGATCGGAAAGCAGCCGCCCTTGCCGCAGCGGAACACGCAACGCCGAGAAGAATCCCGGACTCACGATTTGCGAAATGACGGTTGGCCTGTCTCCGGGCGACGTGTGAGGATTGCCCTCCGCCGTGAATTCCGTCCAGTTCCAGGTCCATCCCGAAGGCAGGCTGGTCACGCACGCCGCGGATTCGACTCCCGGCAGCGCCTGAATATTTCGCAGGACCTGTTCGTAGTAACCGCGAATCCGATCCTGGTCGCGGTACTTCGCTTCCGGCAACACGACATGAAAGGTAAGGACGTGCTCACGATCAAAGCCCATGTCCTTGGTGGTGAGAGTACGGAAACCCTTCACCATCAAACCTGCGCCCACGAGCAGGACCAGAGAAAGAGCGATTTCTGAAATCACCAGCACAGTACGAAGCCGCCGCCCGCTCTCGCTTGCACTGCCGCCACGAGGTGCCCTCTTTCAGAGTGTCGTTCACATTCGGACGCGAAAAATGCCAGGCCGGCGCCAGCCCGGCAATGATGCCGGTAATGACAGCCAGCAGCAGCGTGAACCAGAAGGCCCGCAAATCAAGCTGCAGGTGTTTCAGACCCGCAACATGCTCGACAATAAAAGGAGGAAGGCTGCGGCGCAGAAGATTGATGCCCCACGCCGATAGCAGGAGCGCCCCAACGCTTCCCAGCAGGGCGAGCAAGCACGCTTTCCACCAGCAACTGCCGTCCCACCTGCCAGCGGCTGGCCCCGAGCGCGGCCCGCAGAGCGATTTCTTTTTGCCGTCCGGAAGCGCGGGCCAGTTGCAGGTTCGCCACGTTGGCGCAGGCCAGCAAAAGAACAAAGACCGCTGCGCCCATCAGCATCGTCAGAAATTGTTGCGTACCGAAGGTGAGATCTTCGACCGTATTCTTGACGCTGACTCCGTGGCTGGCATTGGTTTTGGGATATTGCTGGCCGAGGCGTGCGGCAATCGTGTTCAAGCTTCGCCTGGGCCTGCGCTATCGAGACGCCATCCTTGAGCCGTCCAAACACCGTCAGATAGTGATTCTCGCGGTCTTCCGCCGCAGCGCCGTTCAGGTCGAGCGGAGTCCAGACCTTCGATCCGGATGGGAAATCAAAATCCGGAGACGGTAATGCCAATCACGGTGAACTTCTGTCCGTTCAAGAGCAATTGCCTGCCGACAAGTCCCGGATCGCCACCGAGATGCTGCTGCCAGAATCCGTGGCTGACCACCACCACGGGCGCAACTCCACCCTGAAAATCCGCGCTCCCAATATTGCGGCCCAGTTGCTGGAGACATGCCCAGCAATGGAAAGAAGTCGGCACTGACCTGCGACCCTTCGACATGCTCGGCCACGTTGCCCCCGGTCAGATTCGCATCCCACCCGCGGACCGCAGCCAGTTGACTGAATTGGGTGCTCTGCTCACTCCAGTCCCGAAAATTCGCCGGAGCCGGACTGAGCTGGTCACTCTGCTTGGGCACGGTCTCCCAGATCGTGACAATGCGATCCAGATGCGGAAACGGAAACGGCCGCAGCAGCATGGCGTTGACTGAATTGAAAACGGTCGTATTCGCGCCGATGCCCAGCGCGAGCGTGATGACCGCAACCGCGGTGAACCCGGGACGCTTGCGCAAAACGCGCAATGCGTAACGAATGTCCTGCAACAGTCCACTCATTCATTCATTCCTCATTCGTACCGCAGCGCCACCATGGGATCGACTTTGGTCGCTCGATTGGCCGGGAATGTAACTGGCAATCATCGCGCCACAAAGAGCACAATGCACACGCCCGCGAAGGTGCCTGCATCCGTGGGAGCAACGCCGAACAACAAACTTGCAATCAGGCGCGCTGTGATAAAACCACCCGCGATTCCTAATGCAATTCCCAGCAAGAGCCAGTTTCAGACCACTCTTGACTACCATTCGCAACAAATCGCCGCGCTGTGCACCCAGGGCCATCCGCAATCCAAGTTCGCGCGAACGCTGCGCCACGCTGTATGACAGAACACCATAGAGTCCCAGGGTCGCCAGCAGGAGGGCCAGAGCGGAAAATCCGCCGATCAGATATGCGGGATAGGCCCGCACCAACATGGTCGGCGAAGTCGAAATGATTTGTGTCATGCTGCTCAGCTTGAAAAGCGGCGCCTGGGGTTCAAGTTCGTGAACGGCTCGCGTGACAGCCGCAACAAGCGAACCCGGTTCGTTCCTGGTGCGGACAACCAGGCTGAAATATGGAGAAGGGTCCTGTTCGTAGCAGCCGTACACGATCGGTGTCGGTGGAGCATCCAGGCTGTCCACATTCTCGTTGCCCACCACGCCGACGATCTGGACATAGTTCGACTCATTCGTGTAGGTGAAGTTGATACGCTTGCCGATCGGGTCCTGATGAGGAAAAACCATCTCCGCCATGGCCTGGTTGACGATTACTACGTGGGTCGATTTTTCCTGGTCCTGCGAATTGAAGAAGCGCCCAGCACGCAAAGGAATGCCCATGACAGAGAAGTAATTTTGTGAAACGGTGGGCGAATTGGCTTCGTATTCCTGGCCGCCGCTACTCTTGGGATGTCCTTCCAGGTCGAAACGGGAAGTATTGCCTCTCGCAGACATCGGCACAGTCGTCACCGCCGCGGCTTCCTGAACTCCTGGAAGGCTTCTGATCCCGCTCAATAGCTGCTGCTGAAAAGCCAGTTGTTTGGGACCATCGGGATATTTGTTTCCCGGCAATGACACCACGCCTGTAAGCAGGTTGCGAGTGTCAAAACCAGGATCTGTCGCCAGCACGCGATGCAAACTTTTGAGCATCAGTCCCGCGCCAACCAGCAGCACCACCGCCAACGCCATTTCCGAAATCACCAGTACACTGCGCAGGCGGTGCGCCGATCCCACCGATCCGCGGCCGGCTTCCTGAAGTTCGTGCTGCAGATTGGGATTGAAAGTTTGAACCAGTGGCGCTAAACCAAACAAGACTCCCGTAAGCAATGAAACCCCGAGCGCAAACCAGAGCGCCTCAACATTCACTGTCAGTCCCTGTAAGAGCAGGCGTACTCAGCAGAATGTGCCTGTGGAAGCACTGAAATAAACGCCGGCACTGCCCAGTAGGCGGCGAGAACACCCGCCGCGCCCCCGATGAGCGCCAGCAACATACTTTCAGTGAGCAACTGCCGGGTAATGCGATTCGTCCGTGCACCCAAAGCCAACCGAATAGAGATTTCCTTCCGCCGAGGCAACGCTCGCGCCAGCAGTAGTCCAGCGACGTTCGCGCAGGTGATAAGCAATACGAATCCGATCGCATGCCATCAACACGATCAGGACCGGCTGCACCTGGCCGACGATCTGCCGTCGCAGGTCCACCAACTCCATGCTCAAGCCGGCATTCGAGTCCGGATACTGCATGGATAGCCGCTGCGCCAAAGTCTGTATCTCCGCTCGCGCCTGTTGCAGACTGACATCCGGTTTGAGGCGGGCCACGGGATGCAACCAATAACCATTCCGGCGCAGGGTATATCCGGCGACCCGCGGCGACATCCACAATTCCGCCGACTGCGTGGGACGCAAAAACAAAATTCTTCGGAAGCACTCCCACGATCGTTGCCAGTTCACCATCGACCACCAAAGCTGTTCCGATGACGCCAGGGTTGCCACCAAACCGCCTTTGCCAGGCGCCATAACTCAGCAGGACTGGAGCATTCTTCTGTACTTCGTCTTCACCGGCCTCGAACGTCCGTCCCAGGATTGGCCGGACACCTAAGGTTTCAAAGAAACCAGAAGTCGCAACGGCTACTTGAAGTTGCTCAGCACCGTCCTTGCCAGAAAGCGTGACGCTGTTTCCCGAATAGCCCCCGATCTGCGAAAAAACCTTGTTCTCTTTTTTCACATCCAGGTAATCGGGATAGGAAAACTCGAACTGCTGAAACGGCCCTTCGGTGCGCGTGCTCCACAGCTGCACCAATTGTTCGGGCTTCTCATACGCCAGCGGCCGCAACAGGATGGCATCGAACACGGTGAACACCGCCGTGGTCGCGCCGATTCCCAGCGTCAACATGATCAGGATGATGCCTGTCAGTCCGGGACTCTTCCGCAACATGCGTAATCCGTAGCTGAGATCTTGCAACAGGGTTCGCATAGTTCTCCTTACTCGTACCGCAGCGCCACAATAGGATCGACTTTGGTAGCGCGTCGCGCCGGAATGTAGCTGGCTGCGACCGCCACGCCGCTCAGCACCAACACCACCGCCACGAACGTCGCCGGGTCGTTGGGGTGCGTGCCGTACAGTAGACCCGTCATCAGGCGGCTCAGCGCCAATGCTCCAGCCAGTCCCGCAGCGACTCCGGCCAGTGCGTGGATGATTCCCTGGAAGACCACGAGCTTGAGCACGTCTCGTCCCTGCGCCCCCAGCGCCATTCGAATGCCGATCTCCTGTGTCCGCCGCGAGACGGAATAACTCATCACCCCATAAATGCCCACTCCCGCAAGAACCAGCGCGACTATTGCAAACGCGCCCAGAAGAATCAGGTAGAACCGCGACTGTCCGGTAGCTTCAGCAACCACGTGATCCATCGTCTGAATCTCGGAGAGGGGTATGTTCCTGTCCAGCGAATGAATTGCTTGGCGGATATCCGGCGCCAAGGCCGCAGGATCGCGGTCCGTTCGCACCACCAAAGTCAGGTAGGCAAAAGGCGGGCTGGGAGCGTTGAGATAGTCGCGGTTCTGCAGGTAAGGCAGAAACACTTCTTCTGCCGGCGGACTGACCCAGCTACCACGGACGGTGTTGTTCGCCACGCCCACAATGGTGAGCCACGAAGGATTTTTCGCCGGATCATCAAACGTGATTCGTTTTCCGATTGCATCCTCGCCGGGCCAGTAGCGGCGAGCGGTATAGTCGTTGATCACGACCACCCCAGGCGCGCGTAGATTGTCGGCATCGGTGACGTCGCGGCCGCGCAGAATCGGGATGCGCATGGTCTTGAAGTAGCCAGGAAACACGACCCGGTAGGTGGCAACCAGTTCTTCGCCCGGACGCTCTGTCGGCCTTCCTTCGATGTGAAATCGCAAACCCCACTCGTCACCCGCGAGCGGCAGATGATTGATGCCGCTGACAGATTGAACTCCGGGCACAGCACTGACTTTCTGCAGCACGGACTGATAGAAATTGCCGGTACGTCCCGCTGTCGCTTGTTCTGTTCCAGAGACACCAACCACCATCGACAACACACCGCGTGGATCAAAGCCCGGGTCCACATGCTGCAGCGCAAGAAAGCTGCGGACCATGAGCCCTGCTCCTGCCAGCAACACGACAGCCAGAGCGAATTCGGAACCCACAAGAAGACCGCGCAGGCGGTTCCGTCGCGAACTCTCACTGGCACCGCGCTTCCCTTCCTTCAGTGCGTCACTGAGGTTGACCGAGGTCGCTCGCCAGGCCGGAGCCATGCCGAACGCCAGGCCAGTAAACAACGAGATGCCCAGCGCAAACAGAAGCACATGGCCATCAACGCCGATGGTTTCCGCACGCGGTATGTCGGACGATCCAAGCGTCACCAGAACGCGAACACCCCACACAGCCAGCAGCAAGCCTGCACTACCACCCAAAAGAGCCAGCGCCACGCTCTCGGTTAGAAGCTGGCGGAATACATCCCAACGTCCGGCTCCTAGGGCCGCGCGCAGCGCAATCTCTTCGCGCCGAGCAGCCGCGCGAGCCAGCAGCATGTGACTGACATTGGCGCAGGCAATCAGCAACACGAAGCCAACGGCACCCAGCAGGACCAGCAGCGCAGGGCGAATGTCCCCCACAACTTTCTCGCGCAGCGAAACCACCTGCATATTTTGATTGGTGCCGGGAAACTCGCGCTCGAGGCGACTGGTGATTCCCGCCATCTCCGCCTGCGCTTTATCCAGAGTCACACCAGGTTTCAGACGGGCAAACACGCGGAGCGAACCGCCGCCGCGGTTTGTTAGCACGCGATCCGAGCGCCAGCGGCGCCCAAAGCTGCGCCTTCGTTGCCCAAAAAGGCGCAAACTTGAAATCACGAGGCATCACCCCGACCACGGTGTAGGTTTCACCGCTAAGCGCCACAGACCGCCCAACGATCTCGGGGTTGCCGGCAAAGTGGCTCTGCCACAGGGAGTAGCTCAGCATCACTTCATGTTCTTTGCCTGCGTCTTGTTCTTCCGGAAGGAACGTGCGCCCCAACAAGCGGCTGGACTCCCAGCAACGGGAAAATGTCCGGAGTGACGTGCAACGCCCACAATTTTTCGGGATTGTCTGTGCCGGTCAGGTTCGGGGTCCAGTACTCCGCCGCCCCCATCCGCGAGAAAGATTGACTCTGGCTGCGCCAGTCAACGAAGTTGGCCGGAGCAACAGGATCGCGCCCTTTGTTGAGAATGACTACCAGCTGTCCGTCATCTTTATAGGGAAGCGGCCGCAGCAACACAGCATTGACTACGCTGAAAATTGCCGTGTTCGCCCCGATCCCCAGCGCAAGGGTGAGAGCAGCGACAGCTGTGAATCCTGGATTCTTGCGCAACTGCCGCAGCGCATAACGGACGTCCTGGATCAAACCGCTCATGCATGCACATCCGCCATCAGCTTTTTCAGTTCTTCTTCCGCAACAACTTTGCCGTCGAACAAATGCACTTCGCGTTCGGCATGCTTGGCAAAGCGCGGATCGTGCGTGACCATGCAAATCGTCGCGCCCTCGCGGTGCAGGTTCTGCAGCAGTTCCATGACGGCCTCGCCGTTGCGGGAATCCAGATTTCCCGTCGGCTCATCGGCCAGCAGAATGGAAGGCTTCCCTCCCAGCGCGCGCGCCACGGCCACGCGCTGCTGCTGGCCGCCGGAGAGTTGCGAAGGATAGTGCCGCACGCGATGCGCCATGCCCACGCGCTCCAGCGCTTCCATCACGCGCTTCTTGCGCTCGACCGCGGGCATCTTCTGCCGATAGGTCAGCGGCAGCTCGACATTTTCATAGACCGTGAGGTCGCCAATCAGATTGAAACTCTGGAAGATGAATCCGATCTCCTGGTTGCGAATGCGCGAGCGTTCGGCGAAACCCAGGTTCTCCACCGGCTGGTTGTTCAGCTGGTAGCGTCCGCCGGTCGGCGTGTCGAGCAGGCCGATGATCGAGAGCAGCGTTGACTTGCCGCAACCCGAAGGGCCCGACATGGCGACGTACTCGCCCTTGCGGATCGCCAGGTGCACGCCGGAGAGCGCGTGCGTTTCGACTTCGTCGGTGTAAAACACTTTGGTGAGATCTTCAATCTGGATGAGCGCTTGTGCTGCTTCAGTCATGGCGTCTGCCTCAATCGGTTCGTTTTAGTCGAGCTGTCTTAGTCGAGCCTGATGCGGTCGGTGCTGTCCGAGCGCGACATGTCGGAAAGAATCACCGTGTCACCTTCGATGCAGTCCTTCAATAATCTGGATCGAGTTCACCGACGCACGCCCTACTTTTACCGGAACGCGCACCGCGCCGGTTCCGTCCGCATCCAGCTTGAACAGGCTGATGGTGCTGTTCTCCTGTCCAAACGCCGGACGTCCGACGTAGAGCACGTTCTCCAGCCGCTCCAGATCGATGGTTCCGTCGACGCTCAGATCGGGACGCGCTCCCTTCGGGAAGTTCGCCGGTGAGCTGCACATCAACTGTGACTGTTCCGTTCTGCACCGCTGGATCGACACGCATCACCGTTCCCGCAACCACGCCATTGTGCGTATCGACGGACGATGGTTGGCCAATCTGAATGTCTCGCGCCTGGGTTTCGGCAATCTTTAACTCCGCAATCAGATGGTTGGGCTGGACGACCTTCGCCAGCATCGCTCCCGGCAAAACGTGTTGCCCGACCTGCAACGGCAGATCGACCAGAACGCCGTCAATTCCGGCGTGGACCTTGAGCGCGTCCAGTTGTTTCTGTTTCAGTTCCGCGAGCGCGCGCATCTGGTCCACTTTGGCCTGCTGTTCGGCCATCTGCGATTCGATTGCTTTCTGATTGATATCCAGCCGTTGATCTTCAATGTTGTTTCGCGTGGTAAGTTCGTCGGCCTTGCCCTTCGACGCCTTGTACGCCAGGCCCGAAATCACGCCGAGATCGTAAAGCGCTTTGTCAGTCTCCGACTGCAATTTGGCCTGGCTGTAATCCGCCGTCACGGTGGCGGCGCCGGCCTTCTGGTTCATCAGGTCGCTCTGCAGCTTGACTCGCAGGCTCTGGTATTCGGCTTCCGCAGCTTTTAGTTGAAGCCTGGCATCGAGCGCTGCCTGCTCGACTTGCGGATTGCTCATCTCCAGCAGAATGCTGTCAGCCTTCACCTGCGAACCCGGCAACATGCGAATTCGGACGACGGTGGCTTCCGTCTCCGCTGGTATCTGACGGGTGAACTCCTGGCTGGGAATCAGTGAGCCAAGTCCTCTGACCTGGCGCAGCATCGGACCGCGCTTGACCGTGTCGGTCCACACCGTACTGCGTTCCACTTGCTGTGCCGCCGGTTTCAGCCGGGAAACGCCAATGGTGACGAGCGCGAGAAGCACGACGCCGATCACCGCTCCGACAATTTGCCGGCGTCGCTTCTGGCGCTTGATGTCTGGGCGTGCGATATCCATCACGCTAATCCCTCGCAACTGTCGATCCATTCGGACGAACGGCGGTAAGTCTCTGCGAGCACAGTGAGATATGACTGCATCCGACCGTGGTGAGCGGTTCTGATTCTGTCCGCTATCGAACTTGACTGTCCATTTGCGAACACCATACAGTCGACCTCATTCAACTGAGAACTGAGAACTAATATCTGACAACTAAGAAACTGAAACACGCGCAAGCAGGCATTCAGCAAATCCGCCGCAGATGTTCGATCAGACAAGTGAGACCATCCTGAAGATTAGTTCGAGGCCGAACTCACTCCGTCCGCAGCGCGCGAATCGGCTCCAGAGCTGCTGCCTTGCGGGCGGGCAGCACCGTAGCCACCAACGCGGCCAGGCTCAGCACGAGCGTCGTCACCAGCAAAATATCCGGAGCGTAAGGCTTCACTCCGAACAATTGGGTCGTCATCGCGTACCCCGCCAGAATCGTCGCCGGAATGCCGATCGCCAGTCCGATTCCAATCTGCACAAACGCACCCTTCAGCACCAGCCTCAGGACATTCACCCGGTCGGCGCCGAGCGCCATGCGGATTCCGATTTCGCTGGTACGCCGTTCGACCGAATACGCCGTGACGCCGTAGAGTCCGACCGACGCCAGCACCAGCGCCAGCAATCCAAACAACGACGTCAGCTTCGCCAGCATCTGGTTCTGCGAGAAATTGCCGTCCACCTGCGCCGCAAAGCTCATGAAGTCGATCAACGCCAGGTCAGGACTCACCTGGGCGAAAGCGCGCCGGACCTGAGGTTCAAGTCCCGGAACCGGTCCTTGCGTTTGCAGCACTGCTGCATTCAGAAAATGGGTGCGTTCTTCGAATGCTTTAAAGCGCGGATCGTCGTACACGACGTATTGGGCCTCGGGCAGGAAGAACATTGGATTGATCTTGTCGGTCGGGCCGTGGTATTGCGTATCCTCAGTGACCCCGACGATCTCGAAGTTTCCCGCGTACTTCTGGCCCAGATCTCCGAAGTGCTTGCCGATCGGGTCTTCGTCTTTGAAGAATTTCCTGGCAAACGTCTGGTTGACCACAGCGACCTTCCGCGTAGCCGCGGTGTCCTGCTCGGTAATCGAGCGCCCTTTCACAATCTTGGTACCGACACTCTCAAAATAGCCGTCGGTGACGCGCACCCACGAAGCGTTATTCTGATTGCTGCCCGCCGGAGGCGGCGCCTGCCCTTCGATGAAAACAGTCTCGCCCCAATTGTTGCCTTCCATCGGAGTGTAAAGAGCGAAACTGACCCGGATCACGCCTGGAATCGCCGCCAGATTGTCATGCAGTTGGCGAAAAAACGCGGGAATCCGCTCCGCAGTAAATCCCGCCATCGCAGGATCGATATGCATGATGTAGCGGTTCGCAATGTCGAAGCCGAACTCCTGACGTTGCATGTTGCGCAAGCTTTGCGTGAGCAAGCCTGCGGCGCAGAGCAGGACCAGCGACAGCGCAGCCTGAACCACAACCAGCGATTTCTGTGTCCATCCCCCGCCCTGGGTCGTCGAACGGTGGGTTCCGCGCAAGGCATCGGCGGGATCGGCGTGCGCCGTCATCCAGGCCGGCGCGACTCCGAATAGAATTCCCGTCAGCAGCGAGGCGCCGAAAGTAAAGGCCAGCACCGGCAACGATGGCGTGGCAGCTGATGGCCACGTGCTGGTCTTGAAATGCGAGCCGCAGAATCAGGCGGGTGCACCAGAACGCAAATCCCACTCCCACAATTCCGCCGAACAGTCGCCAGGACCGCACTCTCGGTCAGTACCTGTAAGATCTGCCGCGATCGCGGCGCGCCCAGCGCGGTCCGGACAGAAGTATGCTGCCGCCGGCTCGCAGCCCGCACCAGCATCAGGTTCGCAACGTTGGCACAGGCGATCAACAGCACGAAGCCGGACACCCACATCAGCAGATGCAGTCCCGACTGATACTCGTCGCGCATCATCTGCACTCCGGCTCCGCCGGGAGACAGATGCAGAGTTTGTTTCGGCACCAATTCCGCTTCTCCAGGTTGCAACTTAGCGTCCGGACCCAGTAGCCACTGTCGGAGTTCCACCTGCATCTGGGCCTCGATGGTCTTGGGATCGGCCCCCGGCGCGAGCCGCCCGGTGATGTCGAGCCAGTCCTGATCCCCAAATTGCAGAAGATTGCCAGACTTGTCGATCGCCACCTCGGCATTCAGCGGAATCCAGAACGCGGGCGCGGCTTCCATCCGGTCGCCGTAGAATTTTGGCGGCGCAACTCCGATCACGGTAAATGGCAATCCGTTGAAGGTGAAGCTCGCTCCAATCACCGACGGATCCTGCCCGTATTTTTGCTGCCAGGTCGCGTAGCTCATGACTACGACCGGTTCGGCTCCCTGGCGATCGTCCGCCTGGGTGAACATCCGCCCCGCGTAGGCGCCGATTCCAAACATCGAGAAGTAGTTTCCCGAAACGTATTGCGTGCGCAGCGACTCGGCCGGCTGGTTGCTCGGAATTACGCCGGATCCCCATGAGGCCGCGCCCCGCCTGAAACGCGGCCAGTTCGGTGAACCCATGCGTCCCGTCGCGAAAGGTCTTGTACTTGTCGTAGGAGAAAAGCGACCAGTTATCCTGCAGCCCGCCGTTCACGCAGCAATTCTCGTTATCGCCGATGCGGATCAGTTCACTCGGCTTCGCCACCGGCAGGGACTTCAACAACACGGCATGCACCAGGGTGAAGATTGCGGTAGTCGCCCCAATTCCCAGTGCAAGCGTCAACACCGCGGTCGCGGTAAAACCGGGTGCATGGCCAAACTGCCTCATCGCATAGCGGACATCGTCTATAAATTGCATAGCGCCTCTGCATCCTCTATACGGGAGTCACTCTCTCGTTGTTCCAGAATTGGGATCAGCAACGAAAACGTACCGGCCAAGTCCGTGGAGTTTGGACGCCGCAACAAGGTGTTCGTGAGCAGCCCGAGGGCTACGAAGTAACACAACCAAACCTGTCATCCCGACCGAAGCGAAGCGTAGCGAGCGCAGTGGAGGGACCTTGTGCTCCACGCACAAATTCAAAGCTAGAATTACTCACACCGCAGCGCCGTCATCGGATCAACCGCCAGCGCCCGCAGCGCCGGCACCAGGCAGGCCAGCCCAGCCACCGCGATCACCAGCACAGAAACTCCCAGCATGATCAAAGTATCGTGTACGCCGTTAGGCACCCAACGTGTGATCAATCCACCCAGTCCGAAGCTCAGCGACATTCCAGCCGCAAGGCCAATTCCGACGCTCGCAACCGCCGACCACATCACAATCCGAAGCACATCCGCACGTTGCGCACCCAAAGCCATGCGGATGCCAAACTCGCCGGTACGCTGCACCACGCTGTAAGACACGACACTGTACAGCCCCACTCCGGCCAGCACCAGGGCAAGACAGGAGAACGCCCCAAAGAGAATAGAGATGAGGCGCGAAACGGCAAACTCAGGTTCACGCCTGATCCACCCCTCGAGGTCCCGCACGTCTGAGTCGATTTGCTGATCTGGATTGACCGCCGCGATCTCCCGGCGTATGTCGTGCAACATGGACAAAGGTTCGCCCTGGGTCTGCACCAGAATTTGCGTCCCCATGAACATGCTGATGGTGTAAGGCAGATAGACAGCGGGCAGGATGGGCTTGTCCAGTCCGTCATTCAGCGCGTCGCCGACGACACCAATGATTTGCAGCCAGCCATCACTCCCAGGTGCGGTCAACCGGTACGGCGGCAGGGCGATCAATCGAGGGATGCGTACGGAATGGCTTAGAACGTCTTCGCCGGGAAAATATCGGCGAACAAATGTCTGGTTGACGATCGCCAGCGTGGCGCCGCGAGAGATTTCGCTCTGCTCCCACAGGCGTCCTTCGAATCAGCGGAATATGGAGGATGTTGAAATACTCAGAGCTCACAAAATTTCCACGCGCCTCCTGTTGCTCGGCCGCGGTCTTGCCCAGTATTTCGAACGGCTGGTTCCAGCCATTGTTGGGTGGCGTAGCGTTGCTCGAAATGCCCGCGGAAATCACTCCCGGCACGGTCGCCACCCGCTCTCGAAGTTGCGTGAAATACGCGGATCGATCTTCCCACTTGGTGAGCGTATTTTCGTGGATAGGAATTCCGACCGACATGACGTGGTGCGGTTCGTAACCGAGAGGCCTCCGCATCATGCGGGAAAATCCCTGAATGGCCGCACCCGCCGCCGTCAATAGTAATAAGGTAAGGGCAATCTGCCCCGCGATGAGTCCAGTGTGCATCCGTTTGCCGCGCACGCTGCCCGCCAGTTTGTGCGTGCCCGCCTGGATTACATGGTTAATCTCCCTCCGCGCCGACTCGAACGCCGGAAACACTCCGAAGAGCACACCACTTATGACTGCCAGGCTCACACTGAAAAGTAGGACCGGCAGATTGACATGAAAGTCGGCTTCGTGAGGAAAGGAAAATTCCGGCAGCCGTGCAACGATGAATCCCAGCGCCCGGTAGGCAAGCACCACACCCAGTCCCGCGCCTATTAAGGAGAGCAGCAGCGCCTCCGTCAGCAACTGCTGCACGATCCGAAAACGGGTTGCGCCGACAGCCGACCGCACCGCCAGTTCGTGCTGCCGGGCCGTGCCCCGAGCCAGCAGCAAAATCGAAACATTGCCGCAGCCGATCGCCAGGAGTAACGCCACAGCCCCGAAGAGTAGGTAGAGTGTGCTCCGCAGGTCCCTCACATAGAAGTCACCCATGTTCCGAACCGCGATTCGGAACTGTGCTGGATAGTAATTCGGCTTCTCCTTATCGAATTGCTGCATCATCGGACGAAACTGCGCTTCGGCGGCCTCAAGGCTGACGCCAGGCTTCAACTTCACGATCACGTTGTAGATTGCATCCTGATCTTGCGACATCTTGAGCGGCAGATAGAGATCGCCATCTCCCCATGTAAAGCGTGATGGCAGGACACCCAGGATGGTGTAGTCCTTGTGGGCGAGCTGGATATTCTTCCCCACGATGTTTGGATCGCTGTTGAAATGGCGCCGCCAGAAGTTGTAGCTGAGTACTGCCACCGGCTGCGGGTCCTGCCCGTCGGGCGCATCTGAAGGCATAAAATAGCGGCCGAGAAGCGCCGGCATCCCAAGAAACTCGAACGCATTGCCGCTAAAGTAGAGCGCGTAGAGGTTTTCCGGAACGTCGCTCCCGGTCATCACCAGGTCCCACCGGTTGTAGGCGACTACATCTTCGACCGCGCTCACCTGCCGCAGTTGCCGAATCTGGGCCCCGGTGAATCCCGGAGACCCTTCGTCGCCACCTTTGCTGATGGTATTGATCACGCAGACTCTGTCGAACCCGGCATAGGGCCAGGCGTTGAGCACCGCGCTGTAGATCACGCTGAAGACTGAAACCGTCGCGCCAATACCCAACGCCAGCGACAGGATCGCAGTCAGGGAAAAGCCCGGAGTTCTCGCCATCTGGCGTAAAGCAAAGCGCACGTCCTGCAGCAGTTTCTGCATGAGAACCTCGCTTGGTGATGAAGCACCCAGACGTTTTCGCGTACCAGAGCAATTTGACGACCACAGCCGGAATTCGTTAAGTCGCTCATTCTGTTCGAGAGCGAATTGTCTGTTAAGGAATGGACTGTCCGGTTTTCCTGATGACTGTCCGGAAACGAACACGTGCTTTGTCGATGCCAAAGGTCGACTTATCGAGCTTCGGCGTAGACACTCTTAACAAATCCAGCAGCATCGGTATTGGACCAGTCCGGACGCTTGGTCTTGAGCTCGGCGCTGATTTCCTTCCCTGCGTCGTCGGCCGTCACACCCTGATTTTTGAGCGCGAGCGCCCTGGTACGGATCTCGGAGATCAGAGCCCGTTCCTCCGCCACCAGCGAACCATCACCCGGAGCACTGTGGTCAGGCAGGATGTGTGCCGCGTTGAGTGCAGCCACCTTATCCAGCACTGCTAACCAACTCGCCGGGGTGCCACCGTCGCCGAAGATATTCGGCATGGTCTTGTTCTGTACTACATCGCCGGAGATCAAAGTTCGGTCCGGCTCCACAAAGGTCAGTTCGTCGCCTTTCGTGTGGGCTCCGCCGAACCAAAGCAACCGGGCTGTGACGCCGCCAAGATCGATTGTCACTTCCTCATTGAATGTCATATCGGGCGGTCGCAATACAACTCCGGCGAGCAGTTCTTTGTTTTGAGCCGAAAAGCCGCTGAACATATTCATCATTTCCTGCCCGTGCTTCTCCATTTCCTGTTGCTGCACTGCGTCGCGAATCAGAATGGTGGCTGGTGGAAAGCCGGGCTCGCCGCCAGCATGCTCGGGATGGAAGTGCGTAGTCGTCAGAAAGAGTTTCTTGTTGTTTGGCGCGAGTTTTTCGACCACCCGCGCGACCGTGGCCCCATTTTTCGGACCCAGTCCCGTGTCCACGACGAGTGTCGAGTGAGCACCAACGACAATGGCGATGTTGGGAAAACCCATAATCGCCCAGACGTGATCAGAAATCCTGGTCGTGTTCTCGGCGATCATCGGCTGCATCCTTTGTGCGCTTGCGCTGGCAGCCACGAGCAGCAGCAAAACGATATTGTTTGAAACTGATTTCATAGTCTCCCCAACGAAACAATCCGCCAAATCTAAGTCTATTCATTACCGCAAGCCGAAGGCAAAAGATTGTGCTAAGGCAGTGCCTTAAAGACTTTGCGTTCTTTGCGGAATCTCTTAGCGAACTTTGCGGTTAGCCTTTAAACTCCGCAGCCATCTGAAAGACAAAGTCTTAAACCGCAAAGTTCGCTAAGAGATTCCGCAAAGAACGCAAAGAAAGCCGGGGATGAGATCAGGACACGTACGGCTCTGACAATCCCTTGCGTCAATAGGCACTATAGAACAGCTATTGACAGCCTCTCCTGAGGAAAGCTACAGTTCGGCATTTCCAGGTCGGCGTTGGAAAAAGTGAGAAGAGGGTCTTCCACGGAGGCCCACTATGAGGGAAGAAGCCATGAAACACACTACTCTCCTGTTGTTTATTTTGTTCACGCAAATGGTTTACGCCCAGGACTGGGCACGTACTCAGTTAGCCAAGTCTCCCCGGCACCAGGAATGGGTCACGGTAAAACACGATGGCCGCTCCATCGAAACCTTCGTCGTGTATCCCGAGTCAAAGGACAAGAAGCCGGTCGTTATTCTGATTCACGAAATCTTCGGCATGTCCGACTGGATCCAGGATCTTGCCGACCAGGTGGCCGCAGCCGGTTACATCGCGGTCGCTCCCGATCTGCTTTCGGGGATGGGCCCGAACGGTGGGCGGACTTCCGCTTTTGCACAAGATAAAGTCACGGAAGCGGTGAGTCATCTCAACCCCGACCGGGTTACCGGCGACCTAAACGCTGTCGCAGACTATGCGAAAACAATTCCCTCGGCGAACGGCAAGCTGTTCGTGGGCGGCTTCTGTTGGGGCGGCGGACAAACCTTCCGCTTCGCCACCAATCGCCCCGATCTGAACGCGGCCTTTGTGTTTTACGGCGGTCCTCCAGACAAAGATGCCATGGCACGAATCAAGGCCCCGGTTTACGGATTCTATGCCGGCAATGACGAGCGAATTAATGCCACCCTGCCAGATACAACAAAGCAGATGAGCTCCGCAGGCAAGGTCTTCGAGCCAGTAGTCTATGACGGAGCCGGGCACGGCTTCATGCGTGCCGGCGAAGCGCCTGATGCCAACGATGCCAATAAGAAGGCGCGCGAGGACGCGTGGGTCCGTTGGAAAAATCTTCTGGGAAAATAATTCGCGCGATTTGCCGCGGTCTTACATTTATCCCGGCTCCCGATCGACAATGGTCTCCGTGGCGGCATCCCAATATTGTTTCTTGCCTGAAGCGTAGGCGTGCGCTGACATCATGCAGGCCACCGAGTGCGCGAATCCGTCCTGCACCGTGCAATTGGGTTGCTTGCGCGAACGCATGCATTCGAACCAGTTGGTCATGTGTCCCAACGACAAGTCATCGATGCTCATGGGCGGCAGCTTGGTTTCCCCAGGGAGAAGAACGTATTTCGCGGCTCTCGACTGGTCGATGTCGGCGTTGTCCTCATGATTCCCTTTCTCTTCGACCAGTTGGTATCGCGGACTTCCTTCCCCTCCAATGTTCATCAGGGTTGATTTTTTCCCCATGAAGCGCGTGAAGCTCGGGGAATCGTTACCGAAGCTGGTCGAGTAGCTCAGCAGAAAACCCTTGGGATACTCCAGCAGGGCTTGAAACGTATCGGGATTCTCCCGGCCATCGGGCCATGCGAAAATGCCGCCATGAGCGACCGCGGAGCGGGGAAAGCTGTCATTCATGAACCAGTGCACAATGTCGGTTGCGTGGCTCATCCATTGATCGGGAATGCCGCTGGAAAATTCCTTATACAAGCGGAACTCGCAATAAACTTTAGGATCGAACGGTCGATCGGGTTTGGTGAGTAGCCATTTTCGCCAATCCGTATCCTGTTCCCGCAACAGCTTTGTCTCCTCGCGTCCCCGCCACCGCGGGCCGTGGTAATTCCAGACAATCTCCACCTTGCTCACTTCTCCAAGAACGCCGGTCTGAACCAATTCATGGGCCGCCCGCGGATACGGTTCGCTGCGATGCTGCGTTCCCACTTGCACAATTCTTTTCGTTTTCACGGTCGCATCACGGGCCGCTTTGGCTTCTGACAGCACGTTGCCCATCGGCTTTTCCACGTATGCGTCCTTGCCGGCTTCTACCGCCATTTTCAGGATGGGCGAGTGCGAGTGCTCGGGCGTGGAAATAATTACGGCATCAACGTCCTTCAAAGCCAGGACGTCATCCACATACTGATAAGAACGTGGAGCGCGTCCGTAATACTTCGTATTGACGGCGACCGCCTTCTCGCGGTTCAGCCGCCACAGATCACACACAGTGTTGATTTCCGCGTTTTGGCTGGTCTTCAGTTGAGAAACGATCCAGGCCAAATCCCCGCCGCGGCTTCCATTGCCGATGTGGCACAAGGAAATGCGATCATTGGCGCCCAGAATCCTGTCGTACGAAAGAGCTGTAGTCGTGAATGCCGCACTTCCGGCAAGCAGGGCTGCCGACGTTGTCAAGAATTTTCTGCGATCGATGCTTTGTTCCGGGTCTTTCACGCTTGCTCTCCTCTGGGGAAACTTTCTAATGGCGCCCCCAATTATGCCAGAACTCCTCGCTCAGGGCTGATGCGGAGATTGCCGTTTGAATGGGAATGCTGACAATGACGCTGTTCGGATAGTAATGACTGAGAATCTGGCGGAAATCGGCTCCGTCGGCCGCCATGGCTTTCGCTCCGGCCTGGCATAGACCGATGCCGTGACCCTGTCCGGTCCCTTCCAGCAATATCTGACCATTTTCTTTCTTCATGATGAAGTCGTCGCTGGGGATTGTGCTCCATCCGATCTGGCGCACGGCGCGAAGGCGGGCGCCTTCGTTGGAACTGCGAAGCGTTGCCGCATCTTCGGTAGAAATTCGGCTCGACCATCGCTCCGGATGCGCCCGGCAATACTTGCACTCCACGCTGTAATAAGGATAAGAGGCTGCGGGTAGACCCAATTCTGCGGGCGTCCGCGTGCGCCCGGCGCAGCTGCGCGTATACATGGCGGCGAAGGGTTTGGATTCGTAGGCAAGAATCATGTCGCGGGTCGCCTCAACGGCTCGCGCGACAGATGTGTCCGTGCGCAGGCGGCTCGCGCAGGAACTGGCAATGCGTCGTATCGCAGAAATCGAAATCGCGGTGACGTCCGCGACTGGCGGTCAGATACGAACGCGTTGCAACCGCCTGCGCCTTGAGCGCCTCGAACGGCGTGTCGGACAGTGCTTTCGGCGGCAACGATGGACGCGACGGCAGTCTCACGGTCCATGGTCACGACCGCGAGCAGATTCCCGGCGGATTGCCGAATCTCGAGCGTGCCGCGATAGTGACGAGCGATCTTACCCGGGATGCCGAGAACAAATTCTGTGGAATCGTTCTTGCGTCCCCCAATAGCGAGAACCGAGGTATGTAACAGTCTGCGCTCCCACTTGCAGCACGATGTTGCTTCCGGAAGCCCGGACGATCGCCGTGTTCATGCCGGAGCTCTGCTCCAGAACAAGACTTTTCGTCACCAGCGTCCACCACGAGTGCTTGGCCTGGAAGGCGCGGTGACCGTGAGTTCTTTCGAATGAAAGAGGCCCAGTACTCCGATACGGACATTCGCAACCGTCGATCCGGGAGGCGTAGTTTGCGTGAACCCGGGGGAACAGGACGAAATGAAAACGAGAGCGGTAAGAAGGTAAGACATCGGCCCGCGGAATCGCTGTCGCACTGATCTGCAGCGTCATCGACGGCGGTTGGCATGCGCAAATGGCGGACGGACATCATTTCTCAACCGCCTCGATCCGACGCAACATCTCGCCTGCAGTCTTCGCCGCTTGAGCTCCAGGAACTCCGTGGACACGGACCATCAGCAGGATCTGGGGTTTATCGGCAGGCGTAAGAACCATTGCGAAGCCGTCGCCGGGTGCGCGCGGCGAGTGCGTACATGGCGCCGTGCCAGTCTTTACCAGAGCATCCGGGAAGCGAAGGGCGTGGTCCGACTGCGGCGCCGGTTCCACGCTGCGCCGATTCCGCCATGCCAGCGAGAATTTCGCGGACGCCAGGCTGTTCGCGGCGACGAACCAGTTCAAGGTAGGCCTCGGCCATCTGATGCGGAGAGATTCGCCAGCGGCTGCCGATTCCCGCAAGGACAGGGCCGCCGGCATCAGGGTCCGGAGGCTCGATTCCGAAGCGTGCCGCAATCGGCGCAACATCCGCAGTGACCATGTTGGCGGTGAGCATGCGGAAGTACGAGTTGCAGGAATAGGCGATGGCCGAGGTAAGGCCGATTTCGCCGTGCCCGCGGGGCAGCCAGCATCCGGTGGCGGTGCCATGACAGGTGTGGACGGGATAGCGAAAATCGTTGTGCTCGCCGTAGGCCAGTGCGGTGAACGGCTTGACCAGCGAGCCCAACGGAATGGGCGAGTCGAGACTGTCCCATTGCGATGTGAGCACTCGTCCGGTATGGGCATCGAGCAGGAGGAAAGAAATGTCGCGGCTGGAGAATTCAGCGCTTCAGTGTTCTGCAGCGGACTGCGCATACAAGACTTGTGTCCGCGCTTTGAGCGCGATCAAACGAAGCGGATCCCGCGCTGGCCGGTGGAAGAGAGTAAGGCCATCAGCGTTACACACGTGAGAAATATGACGTGCCTCATTGCTTCCAATCGTAAATGACGGTCTGCCGTTCCTTGTTTCCGTCGGTGCGAACTTCGATTCTTTCGGCCGAAACAGCGGCCAAAGTTGAACTGAGACTTGCCATATTTCCGGAAAAGAATTGCGGTTCGCCTCGGCGGTTCGTGGCGTCTGCAATACTGGCGCCCGGACGATCAACCACATTCGAGAAGCGCGCAAAATTCGCACGCTCCGTCTGGTGATTGAATCCTGCGAGCAAGTCAGCAGCCCTGCGATCGGGCTTGCGGCTGAAGTTCGCGAGAATGGCTTCCGCCAAGCCTGGGTCATCGCTGACCAACAAGTACTTGTCGCGGACCGAAACAACCAAGGGCCACAAGCCATCAAGTTCCTGGTATCCGGATTTCTGCTGCCAGCCGACACCGAGTTGGCTGGCGGTTAGGCCAGGCCGAATGAAATCTGTGAGGGCAGACTGCACGGCAACCTGATTCCACTCTGATCCTGTGACGAGAACCACAGCGGAGTGCATGCGGACGAATACACCAGCCTGCTCCGGCGCATTCGACTGCACCATGGAGTGACGCCAGCACAGGAGTCTTATCGAGCAGATCTTTCAACGATGAACTCGTTTGTGCCGCAACGGAGCCATCGCCGGGCGGCAGGTCGATGCGGGTTTCGAGATCGGAACCGCCGCCTTGTTCTCCGGAAGTGAGTTGCACCTGCGGCGCGACCTGCGACGGTGGTGCCGGGCCCAAATGTGGCGCCAGAAGCTTCGTTTCAAGCAACTGTGAAGCTGGCATCGGGGGTGGGGTCTGCTTCAGCCTGATACACACTTGCCTCGCCGGGAACCAGGCGCACAACTTCGGCTGCGGCCGCCGCACCCTCCGGTGAAGATGCCTGTTTCGGTTCACCTTTTCTAATCAAGACGCGCTCTTCGCGATATTGTTGACCCGAGCGGAACAGATCGGAAACGGACGCCGAGTATTGTTTCAGGTCGGTGATGTTCTGCTGCACCCAGTAGGTTCGGAAGTAGCCGTTGGGAACCAGTTCTTCGAGGTTGAGCACCATGCGGAGATCACCGGACTGGGTGGCAGCCGCGGTCGCTTGCGCCCACCACTGTTCGCCTTGGACGGTGCGGCCCGGTTTACCCGACATCAGTTGTAGCGCGCCAGCCATCAGATCTTCTCTGGTCGAGAGCAGCAAGTAGTCTCCCGGACTGCGAAGGCCACTTCGCGCTGAGATTCTGGGTCGCGGCGCAAATAGAAGTTCACGCCACCGGCGCTTCGCGGCTCGAACTTCGAGCGCGTTTGCCACAACGCGCTCTGCATGGACTTGGCCGAGGGCAGGTACGTGATGTAGAGGAATTGCAGGTTACCGATATCGTAAAACGCAAAGACGCTGCGTTCGCCGGCAACTTGCGAGAGGAAATTCATGTCAGGAGGAAGTCCAGCAGTAGCGGCGAACTGACCACCGGCCTGTTTCAGGCGCAGGAAAAGACGCGACCGTGAAAAGACCTCGTAGTTATCACTGGTGAGCCACTGTTTCTTTTCCGCAGAAGAATTCCAATCGCCAAGCAGAGCGGAAAGGTCTTTCGCCTCCAGATAAACAAGCGCGCCCGCGGGAACGTATTCCGAGAGTGGCGGCTGGGCAGGCGCGGCAACGAGATACGTTGCCCAACCGATTGCAGCGCAGGCCATGACGATGACAAAGAAGATGACGAGTCGTTTCATTGCTTCACGCCTCCTTTCGACGTTGCGGTTTTGAGCGCAGGAGTGACGCGCGCGATGAGTTGCGGCCGGACGAGTCGGTCCTGTTCCAGCGGTTCATGCAAGATCGGCTGTCGCGCTGCGTTTTGCTGTTGAATGCGCAGCGACGCCTTTGCGTCGGCAATCTTGCGGCTGAGCTCTTTGCGGACAGCGGGGGCACTCTCCAGTTGCCGGGCACTCTGGTAGTAAGAGACAGCATCCGCGATGCGGTTGAGACGAACCATCGTGTCGCCGATCATCTGTGCGACTTGCGCCTGCTGCGCACGCGAAACCTTGCTCGAGGCAGTTCCCGGCGCGGTGGATTCGTCGCCTGCATCTTCCTCAGCGTCGGAGCCGGTGACCTGTTCATCTTCGGCACCCAAGGGTGTGCCGTTGGGAACAGAGGCACGCAAGAACTGCGTCTGAAACAGAGGCTCCATGACTCCCAGTGCGTATTCGTTGGACTGCATTGCGTATGCGGCCCGGAACAGAGGGATGCGCGCTTCGTTGCGGCGCGGGAAATCGATGATGCAATGACTCAGCAGCTCGAGCTTCGTCTTTGGGTCGGCGACGTTCTGTGCAGCTCGAATACGAGCGTCGTAGAAGTAGAACTTGTCCGCGGCGGTGGTGGTGATCGCGCCAGCCGGTCCTGCCAGCAGATTGAGTTCACCGCTGCCAAGATCAGCATGCGCGACCGCCAGCAAGCGCGACTGCAGCTTTCAGACGAAGGTCATACGAATTGCCCGAAGCGGAGGCAATGGCCGCGAGAGACTCTTGTCCCAGAGCGGCAGCCTGTGCGCCCCCCGCGTCCTTAGCCGCAAGTTTCGCCTGAGCGAGTCGCAGGCGATATGAAGCATCCCAGGGCGCTGACTTCACGAGCTGATCGAGGAATTCGACAGCTTCCGCGTTGTGTCCGGTTTTTTCCAACAGGGCGGCCGCAGGATCGAGATTTTCAAACGGATTGCCGACTACGACAACCAGGCGGCGCAACAGATCGAGCGCGCCGGCGGTGTCGCCCGACCGCGAGGCGGATTTCGGCCAGACCGAGGAAGTTGGCGGCCACCAGGTTGTGGTCTTCGATCTCGCGGGCGAAGAAGAATTCGAGAATCTTGCGTGCCGATTGCTTGTCGCCAGCTTCAGAGATCTCGCGTGCGGCGTTGCGCAGGACTTCGGGCGCGGGCGCTCTTTGCGGCTCGGCACGATAAGCGGTGAGCATCGAGTCAAGCGTTCCAAGCTGTGCAGCCACTCGGAGATCGAGCGGAACCAGCTCTGCCGATTGCGCATCGCGAGTTTCTTTGGGGAGCGCAGCGATTGCAGTAGCCGCGGACTGGTACTGCTTGGTGCGAACCAGGTAGCGAATCCAGCGCACTTGCCATGAAGCCAGATCCTGCTCGGCATATTGGCGCTCGAAGCCGGTGTGCTTCCCGACCGCATCTTCCTTCAAATGAAGAATGCGCTGATAGATAGCGGCGCGTTGGGCCAGCGGAATCCACGACGCGTCGGCAACACCAGTCAGGATCTGCGAAGGATCCTGTGCCGAAGAGGTAACGTCGAGCAACCATGCTGTCGCAGACGCTGGGTCTCCCACGGCCGCGTAAGCGGGTTGCAGCACGGCATTCGAACGCCACGTTCCGTTGCGATGGAGATAGTTGCGAATGATCGCATCCGAATCGGACTTGAGTTCAGCGAACAGATGCCGCGTGCGAAGCTGATCACAAGTACGTCCAAAGTCTCGCCAGAAACTCTCAGGGACCTGTTTGCTGTCGAGCTGCTTCGACAATGTCGCAAATGCCTGCTTCCACTGCGCCAAGGCAGCCGCACGGTCGCCTTGCTTGTAGTAAGTAACGGCCAGCTTGTCGTATACGTCAGGAAGGTTAGGAGACAATTCGAGAGTGTGCTCGTACTCGGCAATCGCGTGTCTCGTGTCACCCGCACTTCCGTAGTAATCGGCGAGAGTAAGGTATCCGGAAGCGCTCGCCGGACTCGCTTCAAGAATTGCAGGAAGAAAATCGTCAGGATTGCCGAGTTTGGACATCCCAAGATATTCGCCGTAGCGCGATCCGTAGTAATACCAGGTGTTGCCGGCGAGTTGCTGTGCACGATCAACCGGCTTGGAGAGGCGTTCACCGATGGGAGCGTCGCCCAGCGCGCCTAGGAAAGCATTGTTGACTTCCGGCGTGGGCTCGGAAAAGTAGAGGCCGACCAGCGCACTGTAGGACTTGGTCCAGACCGGCTGCCGAGCTTGTCCTCGCACTTGCACGACCGTGTGCGCCAATTGCGAACTACCGTGAGCCACCACATAGTCCGTGGCCGATTGGCTGTAGGGGCCATTCCAATTTGACGCGAAGTGGATAAGCTCCTGCGGCCGGCGCGTCAGCAGTAACTGGAAGTAGCGCTGTGCTCGGATGTTGTCGAGGCCGCCATTCGAGAAGTTGGATAAGACACGAAGTTCGTTTTGTTCGTCACCGGCGGAACGCCAGGCATCGGCAGCATCGAGCAAAGGCGTGCTTCGCTGTGTGGGCGGCACTGCTCGCGCGAACTGTTCCATTTGCGAAGCCAGTTCGGCGAAGCGCCCACGACGACGTTGCAGCTCAACAAAGGGACGCACGTTGCTGTAGAAATTCGGCAACGCGGCCCGCTGCATGATCACATCAAACCGCCAGTGCGCCTCCTGATCGGCGAGGGCCGCGCTTTCAGCAAGTGGGATAGCGAACTTCTCGACGTCGTCGGCATGCATGCCTTCTCGTTTGGATTCCGCGAAATGCGCGAAAGCAAGCCTCTCTTCTGGTGTGAAGTATGTATTCACGGCGCTGCCCAATTCCTGTAAAGCTCCGGTCATACCGTTTCGCGCGGTTTCAATCCGCATCCGCCGCTGATTTTCGCGCCACTTCGCGTCAGTGATACCGGTGAGTCCTGCTCTCTCGATCTGATCTTTGAGAACCGGCAGAGTGGCCTCGGAGTCAGCGAGCGCCTTCTGCAACGTGGCATACGCCTGCTCGTGCTGACGCAAGCGGGTCATGATTCGAACGTAGACTCGCGCCCCCGCATGGTGTTCAGCGCTCGCAAGCAAGTCAGTTCCCGCCTTGTTCACGCCTTGTTCGGCGAAGTTGCGGGCCTGGTCAAGCATGCCCCAGTTCTCCAGGCGGCGCGCCACCTCGAAGTAGTTGCTGGCATTTTCGGGACGGCCCTCGATAAGCGCCACCTGCAGCGCAGCGACCACTTCCTTCGTTTTACCCTGACGGGCGCGCACGGTGGCGACCTTCTCCATCCACTGCGGATCTTTATAGGCAAGTTGATAGACGCGCTCGTAGTCGGCGGCAGCATCGTCGAAGCGCATCAGGCGTTCTTCGAGTCCCGCACGCGCGGTATAGAGATCCGCACGGTCCGGACGGATCGCAATTGACTTCCCGTACGTGTCGATGGCGGCAGGATAGTTTTCCAGGTTCGTTTGGGTGCGAGCCAGCACCATCGACCAGCGATAGTCCCGCGGAGACTGTGCAACGGTCTTGACGTAGAAGTCGATAAGCTGCTGCTGGCGCTCGTAGCGCAATGCGTAGAGTGCAGCTTCGGTGACCAGCGTGTCATCTTCCGGGAAATTGTTGATGAGTTCGATGTATTGATCGACCGCACCGGAGTAGTTGTTCATGCGCGTAAGCGCGGGGATGAGGCCGCGGCGAAGGGTGGCGATCTGTGCCTTGCGAGCGTCGGCGGGCAAGCGATGCGTTGCGGAAGAACGCGATCTTGCCGAGATAGAACTGCTCGAGCCCTTTATCGTCGCCAGCCTGCGCGTAGGTGTCGGCCATCGCGGCAAGATACTCGCCGTTGTAGGGAGAGTCTTTCAGCAATCCGGCAAGCAGGTCGCGCGCCTGCTGGAACTGTTTCGCGTCGGTTTCCTTACGTGCAGCTTCGTACGTGAACTGTTTACTGAGGTCAGGATAAGAGTCCTTCGCGGCTTGCAGCAGCACGGCGATGGCTTGCGGTTGCATTTTCATACGCCAGTAGAAATCGACAGTGGAGCGCACGACTCCGAGAATCTTTGGATTGTCGTGGTAGAGCGTCTCGACGTTCTTCTGCGCTGCGGTGAAATCCTTACGGCTCTCGTAGAGGCCGGATTAGTTGATACCGAAGTTGCAGGCGCGTGACCGGGTCGGTGGTTAGCGCGGCTTGCTTTTCCAACGCGTCTTGACGGACGCCTTCGAGCGACTTCTGCTGTGCCAGCGTTTCGATGTCCTCAGCCTGCTCGATGGAGGTCGTCGAATTCGCGATGGAGTCGAGAAACGCCGACATCTCCTCCTTACGATTCTGCACCTCGAGAACTTTCACCCGCAGATACACCGCAGCCATCGGCGGATTCGGTGTTGGCGCCAGTCCGGCTGTACTCCGTTCGATCAGGTCGCGGAACTTTGGCCGGCGCGCGAGTTCCAGCAAACGAAGTTCAGCTGAAGATTCGGGAGCGCCGCTGAGCGCACCCTTTACGTACTCGTCGATGGCATGCGCATAGTCGCGCTGGTTTTCGTAGATGGCTCCAGCTTCGTAGGCGTACAGACTTTGGGTTCCCAAGGCGGCTGCGTCCTTTGCCGAGCAGCCGCATTGCATTGTCGAAATCGAAATAGTCCCAATAAATGGTGGCGGCTTCGAGGTAGCCTCCAGACTGGCCTGGAGCAACCTGCGGGATGCGCTCCCAGTAAGGCGCGGCTTTCGCGAACTGTTCGCGGTCGGCATAGATGTCGCCGATCCGCGCCATGATTTCGGTGTCGGTCGGATTGGCCTTCAGGAAGTTGTCTTCAATCTTGGCGGCAACTTCAGTGTCGGCCGGCTCAAAGTAGGCAAGCGAGCGAAAGACCGAAGATGCGGTGTGAGCCATTTCCGGCTCCGCTGGATACTGCGCCGCCAGGGACTTCAGCACCGGCGCACTCTCTTCGAAATGCGACCGCCACAGATTCGCGTACGCAAGAAAGTCGGCGGCAGCGGGATTTTTCTCCCAACTGGCGGCGTCGGGCGCACTCTGGCGAATCGCGCTAAGTTCAGACTCGAGCTTGCCGGTGCGCGATAGATATTCGAAGAACTCGTTGCGCAGGGCTTGGCTCCTCAAACCAGTGCTGGCGCAACAAGGCTTCCCAGGCGACCGGATCACGAGTGGGCGGCGAGTCATAGGCCGCGAGCAGATTGCGCACGAATACCGGATTATGCGGGAAGCGCTGGTGCGCGTACTGGTTTAAACGCAGAAAGAGTGAGGGGCTGCCATAGACCAGGTTGTCGAAGTACCGTTCCAGTTCACTTCCCTGAAAACTCTTCACCGCGTCGCGCGTCAACTGTTCGAATTCGGAATCGCGCTTGTACCGCAGATAGTAGCGAGCGAGCTTGTGGTACCACGATTTGTCGGAGAATCGGGCGATGGCACGGCGATAGATTTCCTCTTGCTCGGTGCCCAGTCTATTCTGGTCGAGGAAAACCGCGAGACGCTCGTAAAGGCCGGGGTCGTCAGGGTTACGATCAATTTCGCGGCGCAAGACGTCCAGAGCGAGTGGGATTTGTTTTACTTCCACCAGACGTGCCAGGTAACGCTCCAGCACACGAGCGTACTCGGGCGAACGCGCGACGGTCGGCTGGGTAGGCCCGGGCGTCGTGATTACCCGGAACGACTCGCTTGCGCGATGTCGTGGAGCGCTGTTTTGGTCCGCGGCTCCAGCTTCGTCGCCCCCGCCTGCTTCCGATTCGGAGACGTTCATGTCGATACTCTGTGCGGATCGACGATAGTTGTCGGCGAGGTCTCGAGTTTCTTCATTCGATCCGAGGGGAACGTTCTGAGCTTTGGCGGCGAGTTCCTGAAGTACGGAATCGTAGATCGCGAACTCACTTTTGGTGTCGCCCTTGCGCGCGTAGGCGTCGGCCATCAGCAGTGCGATCGTCGTTCGTTCGGAGGCTTCGGGAAAGCTTGCGAGAAAGTCACGTCCACCCTGGATGACGGCGTCGCTCTCACCGGAAGTGGCGTAGTAATCGAGCAATTGCGCATGCAGCGCGGGACGTTCGGCGGATTTCGGAAACTTGCTATCCAGCAGGGCGAGTAGTTCTGCAGCTCGCGAGCGGTGGAAATAGGGGACTGCTCGCTGTTCCTCCTCGGAGTAGCGAGCGGCAGGCTGTGTCGTGTTCAGTATGAGCGACAAGATTCCGTTCAGATATCCAGGACCTTGATCCATCGTGGCGATGTCGCGATACATGGAAAGCTCGCCGGAGCCGAAGCGTATGGGCGTTTCGGGCGCGGTAAGGAGAAGACTCGTAAGGCCCGTAATCGCTTTCTCCTGCGCGTCTTCCAGTCCCTTGCTGTTGTAAAGTGCAAAGTAATACCGCGCCGATTCTGGATACGAATGAATGTCCTCCAGCAGGCGCGCGCAGATGTAGAGTTCCTGTGATGTCCAGGCAGATTTAGCAGCTTCCTTGTGCAGGCGGAAATCGGTGATGGCCTGCTGCGCGACATCGGTCTTTCCCTGCTGCTGGTAGTAGTAAAAAGTGCGCGCGGTGGCGTTCAAATCTTCTGGATTGGCCAGGAGCGCGGCGTGCGCATCGTCACGAAACTTGCGCAGGTTCTGCGTTTCGCGCAGAAGATCAAAGTAACTCTTGACCAGCTGCGGATCCCACAAGGGTTGAAAACTCTGCTCGTAAATCGAGAGGCCTTCACGCACCGAGCCGCGCCGGTACTCGACCATCGCTTTTGCTTTCACTGGAAAGATCTGGTCGTTGGGAAATTGTTTGCGATAGCTCGCAATGAGCTCTCCCGCGGCGGAATACTCTTTTTCGGCGACCAGGAACTGCAGGAAGCGCGAATAGAGCGAGGGTTCATCGGGGTAACGGGCGATCCAGGCGCGATATTGGGCGATGGACGTTTCTTTCGGCAGACCTTGCGCCTGGATCACGCCAAAGATGCGCTCAAACGCCTGCCAGGAGCGCTGTTGGACCGGAACGGTAAGTTTTTCAGCTGCCACGGGCGCGGCGATGGCGACGAGCGCGAGCGTCTTGATTTCGTCCGCAGGACGAAGACGGCGGTGATAGAAGTCGGCGAGCGCGAGTTGGGCGCCGATCTTGTCGGAGGAATTCTCGGCGTACGCTCTCCAGTCGGACTCGGCGGCGATGAAGTCGAGTTGTTGCTCGTCTTCCGTCGCACGCAAGGAATAAAGCTCGGCATTGCGCGGCTGCGCCTTGATCAATTCGGCAAGCGCCGGACGGGTCTCCTGCGGAGGCCGGCGAAACGCGACAGCGCCATTCGGCAACGCCATCATGCGGAAGAAGACGCCTTCGAGCGCGGTGCCGGCGTCGATGTTGCGAATCCACGAGGGCAGTTCGCCGAGAGCGCCAATCGCTCCGAACACGGCGGCAAAGAAGACTGCAAGCGCGGCAAGTCGCAGGCGCCGCGAAGATGATTCAAGGAAGTACTTCAATCGGCACCTCCTGCGTTCCAATGTTGTGGGCAATGTCTTCGGCAGTCACAGTCAGTTTGTAGGTCCCGGGAATAGTCTGCTCGGGAATCGTGATCGCCCCCGTATTGGCGGCAGCCCTGTCGTCCCAGTGCAAAGAGACAGGCACAGTGCCCTCCATCCGCGCAACTAGCGTCCGCGTACTTTCCGAGGCCCTGACTTTTAAGTCGATTGTTTGGCCGCGCTGAAAACGTTTGCGATCAAGTTTGACTTGCACAACCGGCGGCTTGCTGGCGATGACAAACGTTTTTGCTTCGCGATAAGTGTGACCGCTCTTGTCGCGCAAAATGAGGCGAACGGTATACGTACCATCCTGCATGTCGGTGGGTGCCAAAAAGCGCGTCTGCCAGATATCCTCGGTCGAGAGATAGCGCAGCGGCTGCACCAGCCCGAACGGAAACAGCGCGACCACGGAGACGATAGATTCGTCTGTCCTGACGCGGAGAATCGGATCGCCCGGCCGTATAACGCGGGGACGCAGCAGTGCTCGCGGCACCGCCAGAAACGAGGTATAAGGCGTGACGAACTTGTACTGGCGAGCCAGACGAATGATTTCATCGATTGTCGCCTGGTCCTCGCCTTCCCGCTCGATCTTTTCCAGCAGGGCATCGACGCGGGCGCGAGCCCACAGACGCGGCAACTGTGGGTGATCGAAGGCTTCTTTCGGAAGATTGGTCTTGCCCACCATCTGCAGCGCCGCCCCGTCACGCATTCCACGAACTGCAAAGCTGACGTTGTCCAGCGGCTTCTGATAACGGCCCACCCACGACGCAAGCGATCCGGAGAACGTCGCGGCTTGCAGCGGATAGACGCTGTCGACCACGGCCTCCGGTGAGACGGAGAGTTCAAGCTGGCCTATGGGACTGCGACCGATCTTGGAGAGGAACGAGTTCAACTTGAATTCCATCGGCTCAGTCGAGAGCACATGTTCGAGCAGCCCATCCTGGCGAGCGAGCATGCGGAAGAGCGGCAGGTTGGCATCGTCGCCGACGGCAAGGATGTAAGTGCGGGGACGTTGAGTTTCCGGAAGTTGTTTCCACGCGGAAGCGTACGCCGCGGCGATCTTTCCATTCTGAATGGGACCGCGCGTCGCGCCGCCGTCACTGAGGATGACCAGATAAGTATTGCCCGCGCCGGGCGCAGAGGCCTGCTGAAGTCCGGTTTGTAAAGCACGTTGCAGATCGGTGCCGCCCCGGAGACGGCTGCCACGAACCGCATCGATAGCGTGCTGCACACTGCCGGCATCGGCGGCGCTGACGGGCACGACTTGTGTTTCGGTGTTGAACAGCACCAATCCAAAGTGATCGCCGGGGCGCAGAGTGTGCAGCAGAGTCTCAAGCGCCTGATAGCTTCGCTCCAGTTTTTCCCATTGCATCGACAGTGACGTGTCAAAGAGCACGATCACGGTCTTTGAACTCCGCCGTCACGCCAGTCGACGGCGCACCCACAGAGCCAAATCCAGTCAGAGCCTCGGCTTCGAAGAAGCCCGGTTCGTTCGCGCTCCGAATCGGCGCCATTTCTGTTGGCGAAGGCTGGCCGCTGACCGGGTTTCTGTAAGTCAGTAATTGCAGCGTGTCGGACGCGGCGGGATCGAGATCATAGGTGGTCACGAAATCCTCGCCGAGGTTTACGTTTTCCCCTTCAAAGTGTCCCTGCACCAGATGTGCGGTGTTCTGATCGAGTTGCAGAGGGAAGGTCTTAGCCGGCGCCTGGAAATTACGAATGGCGTGCGCAGAATGCAGTTCGAGATTGATTTTCAGATGTCGCGCCGCCTGGGCTTGATAAGCGTCGGGCCGCAACGGAATCGCGAAGTATGACTTTAGATTCTCAATCGGGATGGACTCGTGATATTCAATCTCCAACCGCTTCGTTCCGTAGGCGGCAATAGGGACAATGCGTGCGCTGAACACCGAAGTCCGCTTGGCTTCTTCCGAGCCACGCTCGCCCATCTGCAGAAGGCCGGGGTCGATCGACTGTTGCTTGAGCTGGTTATAGATTTCCTCGGCACGCTTGCGTTCGAGAATCACGGCTGGCAGGCGCACCGGTCCATCCCACGTGGCAAAGTCTGAAATGGTAGCGTGGCTGGGAAGCGCGAAGACATAGTTCCCTTCCTCAATTGCGCCGGTGTGGTTGGCAAAAACCTGTCGCACGAAGACGCGAGCATCCCCGTTATCGATGCGGACGGTGATCTCCATCTCTTCGAGCGAAAGGATGGCAGCGTTGGGCTGCTGCTTGTCGCGGGGAATCAGAATGCCTGCGTCGCCCAAGAGTGGCGCCGAAGTCGCGATCAAGAAAACGATAAATATCAGCAGCAAGTGTCTTTTCATATTTGCAGCTTCTGCTCTGGTATGCGGACCAGACCGTTATCCGTTCCGACGTAGACATAGCCATTAGCGACGGCAAGCGCGGTGACGTTCGACGACGGCAGACCATCGCGAATCACCGACCAACGCTCAGACTTGCGATCGTAGACATACAGGCCCTCTCCCAGAGTCCCGGCGAGCACATAGCTCGAGGTGACGAGCATCGCATTGGGATTGACTTCAAACTCGCCGGAACCTGTTTCATAGGAATGGAAATGTCCGGAGCCGTCGAGGCCGAGAACGCCCGCGCCATAAGTGCCGACCATCCACTCTGAGCCAACTCTGACGACCGCGGTGATCCAGTTGTGCTTAAGGTTGGACGACGTAGTCGTGTAGTTGGCGGTGACGTCCCCCTTCTTTAGCACAGATAGGCCACCGAGCGTGCCAGCGATCAGTTCATCCCCGGAAACGCCGAGCGCATAAACATGGTTGTTCACCAGTCCGTGAAACGCGTACATACTGCGCGCGCCGCTGGCGTCGAGGAAAGTTAGGCCAGCAGGAGTCGCAAGAGCGAGGCCGTCGCGGTACTCGGCAACGTCCGTAACGTGGTCGGCGATCAGGCCGTCGGCGCGGGTCAGCACCTGCTGTTCACTCCCGGAATTGTCGAAACGAACCAGGCCATTCGCGGTGGCAACGTCAATGGAGGCAGTCTTTGCATCCGGAAGGATCCGATTCACGCAGAATACGTGCTCATCTTCTCTATGGATGACGCGGCCGTCGGCAGATAAAAGATCAAGACCGCGATCGAAGTAGCCGATCCAGAGACGTCCGGTGGAATCGGCGGCGAGCGCAGAGACGTTACGGTCGGTGAGGACGGTAGAGCCGGTTTCGAGAACGCGCTGCCATCCGAATGCGCGTGGATTCATGCGATAGAGCCCGTTGCGAGCAATGGCAAATACGGTGTCGCCCGACGCAAACAGCTGGTGTATTTCGGACAATATCGCACCCGGGTCCGGATTCGGATTTGGGCGGCGGCCTTCCAGCGGAATCACGATCACGCCCTGATCTTCCGATCCGACGTAAAGCTGCGTGGGCGTAGCTAGCAGTGCCGTGGCCATGATTCCAGAAGCGAGCACGCGAGAGAACCGTCCGTTGTTGAATACCGCAACGCCGGTGGCCGTTCCGGCGTAGGTCGTGTCGCCGGAAATCGCCAGCGACTGCACCTGTGGATCGGGAAGGCCCTGTGCCTCGGAGAAGGTCTCCGTTGCTCCGGCATGAAAATGCAGCACGCCATTATTCAGCGTGCCAACCCACAAGTCCGACTCGTTGCCCGCCAGTGCGGTTACGTAGAGACCATCCAGTGTGGGATGGAGAACGGTGATCTTCTTTCCGTCGTAAACGAGAACGCCGCGCTTCCTGGTTCCAAACAGAAGATGCCCAGAGGGAGCAGTCAAGACAGAGGTAATGGCGCGAGCATCGGGACCCGAAGGCAGAATCTGGCGGAACGAGCGGCCGTTGAATACGAGAAGGCCGTCGTTGGCGGAGGCCACTACAAGTTCAGGATCGCGCGAGTCCGCGAGAACGCCCGTCGCCAGAGCGATCAGCGGCGAGCCAGGCAGTTCCCGGCCAACTGCATATTGGTGAAGCAGAGCACCCTCTGGCGTGTACTCCATCAATCCGGCAGGGCCGGCAATATAGAGGTGGTCTTGAAAGCGGGCGGCCTGAACAAAGACGGCTGGCGAGCTGATCAGCTCGAAGCCCGCATTCAACGGTTGCGGCAACGGCCGCGCGACAAACCGGAATTCGTGTTCGGCGCGAACATCCTCAGCAGCGGAGTGGACTGCCTGCGAACTGCGCCACACCACCAGTGTGAGCAGACTCAGAAACGCAACGGCGCTGGCCGCGACGACGGCACGGATGGTCACAAGGGACGGCCGCTTCATAATTCCTCTGGCCAGGCCACTGAACTATAAAGTGCGGCTCCGGCTCCGTAAATTGAGAAGCACGGTACGGGCCAAATTTGAGCATCCGCACAAACAATGGGAGTTCAACGGGAAGACTAAGAATTATTCGTGTGCCGAGGCACACACTGTCTCACGCGGCACACGTTCTCGGGAGGGATCACGAATTCAGAAGATTGGTGTGGTGTTAGCGGCCGACCACATGGCAGCTATTCCGCGGGATCATAGTTCAGATTCTGCCCGAGCCATCGCTCGACCTCTGCCACGCTCATTCCTTTGCGCGCACTGTAGTCGGCGACCTGGTCGCGGTCGATCTTGCCAAGACTGAAATAGCGCGATTCGGGATGGGCGAAGTACAGCCCGCTCACGCTCGAGCCCGGCCACATGGCAAACGATTCAGTAATCATCATTCCAGTGTTCGCCTGCACATCGAGCAGGCGCCAGAGCGGCCCTTTCTCCGTGTGGTCCGGACACGCAGGATAACCCGCGGCCGGCCTGATGCCGCGATACTTCTCAGCGATGAGGTCCGCGTTACTCAGGCCTTCCTTGCACCCGTAACCCCATTCACACCGCACCTGCTTGTGCAGGCACTCGGCGAATGCTTCAGCCAGTCGATCGGCAAGGGCTTCCGCCATGATCGCGTTGTAGTCGTCATTCTCGGACCTGAAGCGATCGCAGAGCTCCTTCAGGCCGATGCCGCTGGTCACGGCGAATGCTCCGATGTGGTCGGACAATCCTGTTTCCTTCGGTGCAATGAAGTCCGCAAGCGACCGGCAAGGCTCGCTGCCCTCTTTGTTCGATTGCTGGCGGAGAAAATGGAATCGCTGCAGAACTTTCTCGCGAGTATTGTCCGTGTAAAGTTCAACATCGTCACCCACCGCACTGGCGGGAAACAAGCAGTACACCCCACGCGCCGTAATCAGGTTTTTCTCAATAATGGTATCCAGAAGCACATTAGCTTCAGCGAAGATTTGGCGCGCCTGCGCGCCCTGCCCCTCGTGCTCGAGAATGCGAGGATAAACACCCTTGAGTCCCCAGGTGTGAAAGAAAGGCGACCAGTCGATGAAGTCCCGCAGCGTCGCCAGAGGAAAGTTGTCCAGTACACGTACGCCGATAAACGATGGTGCAGGCAAATCTTCTGTACGCCACACAATCGGAGTCCGCCTGGCGCGGGCAGCCTCAATCGAGATGACCGTCAGGCGCGGTGCGGAGTGGGCTTTGCGCAGCTTTTCGTACTCGGCCCGATGCTGCACCACGAAAGCGGTCTTGCCCTCGTCACTCAGAAGGCTGGTGGTCACGGGTACCGCCCGGCTGGCATCCAGCACGTGGACGACCGGTTCGCTGTAGTGTGGCGCAATCTTGACGGCGGTGTGCGCCCGGCTGGTGGTTGCTCCGCCGATCAGCAGCGGAAGCTTGAAACCCTGACGCTCCATCTCACGGGCCACATGCACCATCTCATCGAGAGACGGCGTGATTAGCCCGCTGAGGCCGATCATGTCTGCTTTTTCTGTCTTGGCGCGTTCGAGAATCTTCTCGCACGCGACCATCACTCCCATGTCGATCACTTCGTAGTTATTGCAGGCCAGCACGACGCCGACTATGTTCTTGCCAATGTCGTGAACGTCGCCCTTCACCGTCGCGAGTACGATTTTTCCCTGCGCCTTGACTACCTGGCCCGACGCAGCCATCGCAACCTTCTCGGCTTCCATGAAAGGCGTGAGGTGTGCCACAGCCTTCTTCATCACGCGCGCGGACTTTACCACTTGCGGCAAAAACATTTTGCCGGATCCAAACAGATCGCCCACCACGCTCATGCCCGCCATGAGCGGCCCTTCAATAACTAGCAGAGGGCGCCCTAACTTGACGCGAGCCTCTTCAGCGTCCGCCTCGATGTAGGTGTCGATCCCTTTAACCAACGCGTGAGAAAGACGCTCCTCGACTGTACCGTGTCGCCATTCCTCGGCCTTCTTCTCACTGGCAACCGTGCCTGCTCCCTTGAGCGATTCGCCGAACTCAACCAGTCGCTCGGTGGCATCCGGACGCCGGTTCAGCAGCACGTCCTCGACCAGCACCTTCAACTCCGGATCGATCTCTTCGTACACCTCGAGCATGCCGGCATTCACAATGCCCATGTCCATGCCGGCAGCGATTGCGTGATAAAGAAATGCAGAGTGCATGGCCTCACGCACTTTGTTGTTGCCGCGAAAGCTGAACGAAATATTGGAGACGCCGCCGCTCACCTTCGCATGCGGCAAATTCGCCTTGATCCAACGGGTCGCGTTGATGAAGTCCACCGCGTAGTTGTTGTGCTCCTCCATACCGGTGGCAACAGTAAGAATATTGGGATCGAAGATAATGTCTTCGGGCGGAAAGCCGACTTGGTCCACCAGTATCCGGTAGGCGCGCTCACACACGCGGATCTTGTCTTCGTAAGTTGCGGCCTGGCCCTGTTCGTCGAAAGCCATCACCACGACTGCCGCACCATACTTCAAAACTTTGGCGGCGTTCTGGCGAAACTTCTGTTCGCCTTCTTTCAGCGATATCGAATTGACAATGCCTTTGCCTTGCAGGCACTTCAGCCCCGCCTCGATGACCTCCCATTTCGAGGAGTCCACCATGAAGGGCACTTTGGCGACTTCGGGTTCGCTCCCCAGCAACTGCAGGAAACGAGTCATCGCCGTGACTCCGTCGATCATGCCCTCGTCCATGCAGATGTCGAGTACGTTCGCACCATTCTCGACTTGCTGCCGGGCAATGCTTACCGCTTCTTCGTATTTGCCTTGTTTGATCAGCTTTGCGAATTTGGGCGAACCAGCCACGTTGGTGCGCTCGCCGATCATGATGTAGACACCTGGCTGTTGGGTGAAGGGCTGCGATCCCGAGAGACGAAGCGGCTTCGTCTCGTGGACGGGTGGCGCCTCAGGAGCGCTGATGGTATCGGACAGGCTCACGCTCGACTCTCAATCTGGCTCGAGCGTGAGTAAGAACCATCAACCAACGTCGTTCCCCATTTTCTCGGAGGCTTGCCCTCGAGCGCTTTGGCAATCGCCGCGATGTGCTCTGGAGTGTTGCCGCAGCAGCCGCCGGCAATGTTGATCAGCCCGCCTTTTGCGAAGTCGCTCAGATACCGCGCCATGTCGTTTGGCCCCAGGTCGAACCCGGTTTCCGATAGAGGATTCGGCAACCCGGCATTCGGATAGCACGAAATCGCCACATCCGCTTTTTCCGACAACTCCTCCAGAAACGGATACATCAGATCTGGACCGAGCGAGCAGTTGAGGCCCACGGAAAAAGGTTTCACGTGCGCCACAGCATTCCAGAACGCTTCGGTGGTCTGCGCGGAAATCAACGTCTCGCCGCCACGCCCCACAGCCGCCGAGATCATCACCGGCAATTCCTTGCCGTCTGCATCGAAAACCTCGCGGATTGCGACCAGCGCCGCTTTGGCGTTCAGCGAGTCAAAAATCGTTTCGACCAGGAGCAGGTCCACGCCTCCCGCCATGAGGGCACGCACTTGCTGAGCGTAAGCTGCTTTGACCTGATCGAAGGTGACTACCCGAAAGCCTGGATCATCGGCGTCGGGAGAGTTCGACAGTGATACAGTCAGCGGACCAAGTGCCCCAGCCACGAAGCGTTGACGCGAAGTTGCAGTCCCCACACGATCGGCCCACTCACGGCACTGCCGCGCCGATTGCTCGTTGATATCCCAGGCCAGTGTTCCCAGAAATGGATTGTCGATCACCTTCTGGTAGAACGCGGGGTCCTTGCGTCCGCTCTTCTCCCGCGGATCCTCTACGAAAAATTCGCTCTGGGTAATGCTGGTGGCGCCGAAGGTATTGGTCTCGATGATGTCCGCGCCGGCTTCGAGAAACCGGCGATGAATGTCGCCGATCATTTCCGGCTTGGTCAGAGAGAAGAGGTCACCGTTATTGAGCAGGCTTTTCGCCGAGTCCTTGAAGCGGTCTCCACGGATGTCGGCTTCGGTCATGCCATAGGTGCGTATGGTCGTCCCCATGGCTCCGTCGATGATGGCGATACGATTTTCGAGGATCTTTTCCAGCGGATGTTGATTGAATTTAGTCATTTCTCCTGGTGCTTGGATGCTCGGCTCACTTGCGACGATTTTCGCAAAATACGCCTTCCTTATTATAGCGATTGACAGAAGGTCGAAACGTAGGCGCACCCGATCACTGAAACAATCGCAATAACCCGAATCTGCGCCGTTGCCAAAGGCCTGAAAGAGAAGGCTTTGCCGCTAAAACATTGGATGCGCGGAGAGCCAGAAAGAGTGCAAGCGATCAGGCCCGATACAGCGCCACATGCCGTTCCCCGGCACTCCTTCAACTCGTTACTCCCTTGATCTCCACCAACGAGGCTACAATGTGTGTGCTTCGAAATAAGGAGGATCTCTCTATGCCCAAGAAAAAGACAAACTCAGCCTTCCTGAAGATGGCTCAGATGACACTGCAGCCCTCACCACAACTCGCCGAAGTATTGGGATCGAACGCACCGATCTCCCGACCCCAGGTCGCGAAAAAGGTGTGGGTCTATATCAAGAAGCACAAACTGCAGGATCCGAAGAAACGGCGCGAAATCGTAGCCGACGAAAAACTGAAGCCGGTCTTCGGAAAAGCCCGACTGGACATGTTCCAGATGACCAAGGCCATCAGCAAGCACCTGAAGAAAATTTAGCTGTCTTATCCCATTCGTAACGGCCCCGACCGTCACTGGCACTGCTCGCCCTGCCGACCTCTTGCTTGTTCGTACATCTACTCACAAAAGAGGTGGGCAGGGCGTCGCCAGCCGAACGGAAACTTCACTGGTACCACCCACCTGATCTGTTCCGCAAATCCTGGCTGCGGAGAGTTCACAAATCCTTCCATCTTGGGTGCCCTACATTTCGCGGTTTTCGAAATGTGGGACTTCGCCCGAAGCCACGGACGTAGAGTCCGGTGCCACTGAATCCCAGGCCGGTGCGCGAACCCGCGACCATGGGGGTTGCCTTCTCCACAGCTCTTAACGAACTCAGCTGTCCATCGAACAGCAGAGCTGAGATAGGATGAGATGAACTTGGCGCCGCTCCGATGACAATTCAAAACGGTGGCGTAATCGCACATCCGAGTGCATCAGGTCACGCGGTGGACAGAAGCATTCTGCCGGTTGCACTTCTTGCCACCACCGGAATCGCTGTTCACCTTCTGCTTCGATTCGTTCTTCACGTCACGCCGCAGTTCTCGTTGGCACCACTTTACGCAGTCCTTCTCCTCGGAGGTTTTCCGCTTGTCATCAGTCTGGCTCGAAAGCTGGCAGCTCGAGAATTCGGGTCAGACCTGTTGGCCGGAATCTCGATTCTGACTTCAGTTCTGCAGGGCGAATATCTGGTGGGCTCAATTGTTGTATTGATGCTTTCCGGAGGCACTGCGCTGGAACAGTTCTCCTCTCGGCGCGCCTCTGCCACTCTCGATGCCCTGGCGAATCGCATGCCGCAGACTGCTCACCGCAGAGTCGGGCCAGAAACGGTGGACATTACCTTGAACCAGGTCGAGGTCGGGGACCTTCTGGCCATCTATCCTCATGAAGTTTGCCCGGCGGACGGTGTTGTCGTTGAAGGCCACGGAAGGATGAACGAAGCCTTTCTGACCGGAGAGCCGTTCGAAGTCTCCAAGGCCACAGGCTCCCGGGTCATCTCAGGAGCGCTGAACGGAGAAACACTCCTCACCATTCGGGCAGACAAACTGCCCGTCGACTCCCGATACGCGCGCATCATGCATGTAATGGAGCAGACCCAGCAGCGGCGCCCTCAGTTGCGCCGCCTCGGGGACCAACTCGGCGCGTGGTACACGCCGCTAGCAGTTCTCATCGCACTGCTGGCTTGGATCTTCAGCCAGGATTCGCACCGCTTCCTGGCAGTGCTGGTGGTTGCAACTCCCTGTCCTCTGCTGATTGCAATTCCCGTGGCCATCATCGGCGCGGTTTCGCTGTCGGCGCGTTCTGGAATCATCATCAAGAATCCAGCCATTCTTGAGCAGATTGATTCCTGCCGAACTTTCATCTTCGATAAGACCGGAACCCTTACCTACGGTCATCCCCAGCTGACCGAAATCTTGTGCGCACCGGGGTTCGAAGAGAGCACTGTCTTGTCCGCCGCAGCCAGTCTCGAACGCTACTCCAAGCATCCCTTGGCGCAAGCCATTCTCAACGCCGCCGAACGTACAAATATTCCACTCAATGCCGCGTCCGAAATCAGCGAACCTCCCGGGCGCGGGCTTCAGGGAACTGTCCAGGGAAGAACCATCTTGCTTACTGGCCGTAACCGAGTCCAGGATCGCGAACTCGCACTGCCTCCAGTTCACTCCGGGCTTGAATGCCTGGTTTTTATCGATGGAAAGTTTGCGGCGGTCCTTCGCTTTCACGATGCTCCTCGACACGATAGTCGAATCTTCGTCGCGCACTTGCAGCCCAAGCACCGAGTCAACCGGGTCTTGCTGGTTTCGGGAGATCGCGAATCCGAGGTCGTCTATCTGGCAGGCGCCGTCGGAATCAGCGAGGTCTATTCCGGACAAAGCCCGGAACAGAAGGTCGCCATTGTCCGGGAAGAAACCAATCGTGCAAAGACCTTGTTTGTCGGTGACGGTATTAACGACGCGCCAGCCATGCAGGCAGCCACGGTCAGCCTCGCCTTTGGCTTGAACAGCGACGTCGCCGCCGAAGCCGCGGATGCCGTCATCCTCGAATCGTCCCTGGGCAAAGTAGACGAACTGATACACATCGGCCGGCGTATGCGATCCATTGCTCTTCAAAGCGCGGTCGGCGGAATGGCGCTCAGCGCCATGGGCATGTTGGCCGCCGCGTTCGGCTTTTTGCCGGCGATCGATGGCGCCATCGCTCAGGAACTCATTGATCTGGTGGCCGTCCTGAATGCCGTCCGCATGGCTCTCCCCACCTCGAGACTGCGGGATATCTAGCCTGAAGACTCCTCCACCCGGAGGTGACAGAAGACACGCGCCGATGTGAGGTCCATCACCGAAACCAATTCCTCGTTCGGAGAAAATCCACTTAGGTGATGACCATGAAAGCTTCTACGGTTGTTGTTCCCATTGCCCCTGCCATCGAACTCCGGCAAATCCTTTTCGCCACCGACTTCTCCGATGCCTCCCTGGCGGCCTTGCCATTGGTTTCCAAAATCGCGCATCGCTATGGGTCGCGTGTGTTTGTAATGAACGTCTCAACCCCCATCGCATACGCCATGGTCAGCCCGGAAGCCGCGGCAGCCTTGCAGCACAGGGACGAGCTTCATGCCCGATCCAAGGTGAAAGACCTCCTCAAAACGGCAGACCTGGCTGGGCTCTCGACAACCGTGGTGGTTCGATCCGGAATTCCCACGGACGAGCTTGATCACTTTGTGCGCGAGCACAAGATTGATCTTGCCATCCTGGGCACTCACGGCCGTACTGGAATGAAGCACCTGGTGATGGGCTCGGTGGCTGAGGACCTGTTCCGCCATTTGCCCTGTCCGGTACTCACAGTCGGACCTAACATTTCAAAACCTGCGATGCAGGCTGTCGACGTAAGGCACATCCTTTTTCCCACCGACCTTTCGGATGAATCCCAGGCAGTATTTCCCTACCTCGCTTCGCTGGCGTCGCAATACAAGGCATCCCTCACACTGCTTCATGTCTTGCCGGTGGAGACGGCCACGAACCCGGATGCCAGGTCCCTGGCGGAACCTTTGCGCAAAGAAATGCAGAATATCTTTTCTCCTCACATCGATCCAGGATGCTCGGCCGAGTTCATAATCGACTTTGGAGACACCGTCGAGCGTATCCTTGCTCATGCCGAATCTGGACGCGCGGACCTCATCGGTCTGGGCGTGCGAAAGGCTGGCGAGGTCACAACGCACCTTCGCAATACCGTCGCCTACCGGGTCGTGCTGCAAGCACATTGCCCGGTACTGACAGCTCGTTATTCTGGCTAGGAGAATGGAGGAAGGTGGGCGCGCGATCTTCCCCGCGTATTGAGTCGAGTCCCTGCTAGCGCATGTTTCTTCCGCGCCACCTGCGGGTTAGGCCAGCACCATAGCTTCGAGTCCCGCCTTGTTCCTGATCACCACCGTTGGTCCTTTGGTGGAGATCAGCATTTTGGTGCGCAATTCGGCGAGGGCACGGGTAACGGTTTCGCGGGTCACTCCTACCACTTGGGCGATCTCTTCATGAGTCAGGGTCAGGTTGAACCGGATCCCCTTCGGCGTCTGCTGCCCGTGGACCGCGGATTCCAGCAGGAAGCAAGCCATTTTTTCGGTCGCCGACGGCGTCAGTCCCAGATAACGAATCTGGTGGCAGGCTCCGCGATAGTATCTCGTGAATTGCTGCATGGCGTTGATCGACGCATCGCCGTGTTCATGAAGCAGCCTCATAAAATCGTCACGGCGAATGAAGTCTACCTGGCAGGGTTGAAGAGTCTCAGCCGTAACCTCATGGGGATCTCCTGAAACGGCTGAGTGCAGACCGAGTAGTTCTCCCGCCTCGACCACCCGCACGATTACGGTTTTCCCTCCGGGCGAGGCCATGCTCAGTTTCACGCGGCCCTTGCACAACATATACACCCCTCGCGGCACTTGGCTCTCGACAAACAAGACAGCTCCAGCGGGATACGTACTGGTGAATTTCATCTTCTGAAAGTCTGCTAGAGTTGTTGCGCTCATCTGGCAAAAAAACCCATCTTTCCGCATGGAGCAGGTTGCGCAGTCGTCAGTCAATTCCATTCCGTACGGTGCGTGTGTGGCCATTTTCTTAGCTCCTGTTTTTCTGAAACGGTTCGGAGTTTGGGTTCGCTCCCTCTAAAACGTGCCGGAGGAAGCCCGAGGGCCCTTTGAGAGTCAGACCGTCTCTCTGCATTCGCAGCAGCAGGTCCCGTCCTCTCGCGTCAACGAAACTCACCGCACTCAGCTCGATGCTCATCGGTTGTCCGTCTGCCATCTTGGTCGAGGCCAGCCAAGCCTTACGCAACTCATCCACCCATGGCCCCTTGATACTGCCTTCCAGTTTCAGGAGGACGGAATCAGACGTTCGCTGAATGGTGATCCTGAGCATGCCGTGGTAAGAGCAACGGCTGTACCAACTCTGGGATCGCGATACGGAGAATGACCTAACTCATTAAATATGAGAGAGATAGGTGGAAATAATTGAGATGGAATGGCACTCGTGACGTAAAAGCAATAATTTCAGTGACGAGACGACATATCGTCAGTCGGCGGCATTCCGTCACTTCCTGGCGGGGCGACTCAAAATGCAGAGTCGGATTGCAATTGGACGGGTGAAGCCGGAGGTGCCCGGCTTTCCCGTCCCGATACCACAGCTACGCTGCCTTGGACTTGATCTCGATCGTCTTCGCTTTGGCGACTTTCGGCATGGTCAACTGCAGCACGCCATTCTTCAAAGTTGCAATGGTTTTCTCGGCGTCCACACTCGCAGGCAGATCCACAATTCGCAGGATCTGGTTCGAGCAAAATTCCGAATAAACCGTCTTGCTCTTCTTCTCTTCCTTCTTTGTCTCTGTTTCACGCTTGCCAGTGATGGTCAAGCGGCGTGGTTCAACGCTGACTTCGATCTCCTTCTCGTTGAAACCGGGCACCTCAGCCTTGACCTCGAGGCTATCGTCCACCTCAACCAGGCTCACTCGAACCGGGTGGAGTATGTCCGTTTCAGCTTTGAGCCAGTCTTCGAGATCATGGCCAAACCTCCGGCCGTTTCCCTCGAAGATGTTGTACGCTCGCTGCATGATTGCCTGGGACATCTGGTTAACCCGATCCATCAGATTCTCGGCCGGAGTGATTGCCACCGGCTTTTCCTCGGTTCGTTGAACTGCAACGGATGTTGCCATAATAATTTCCTCACTTTCCTGCGAGAAATCAGTGCCAGCTCGTCCTCTGTTCCATTCGGAAATCGACGCAGCGGGCGCTGCAAACGCAGGATCGCAGAGAGCAAGGGATGACGCAGTGATGGAGATCACGAATTGCAGTGATTTGTGCCGCCCGCAGGCGACCTGACTGGATTAGACCTGTTGACGGAAGATTTTCAGTTTCTGCATGCGCGAGTTTAAAGTTGTCCGATTCATCCCCAGCCGTTCGGCCGCGCCGCCCGGTCCACCGATCTTCCCTTTGGTTTCTTTGAGTACACGGATGATATGTTCCCGCTCGACATCTTCTAGAGCCGAAGACGTGGAGGACGCGGCAGCATGTGCCGGTACCGGCTCAAATGGAGGAATTTTCAACACCGCGCCAGTAGAAAGGATGACCGCACGCTCGATCACATGTTCCAGTTCGCGAATATTCCCTGGCCAGCCATACCGGCACAGTGCCTGCATCCCCTCCGGCACAATGCTCTCGATGTTCTTCTTCATTCTTTGCGAGAACTTCGAAAGGAAATACTGGACCAGCAGCGGAATGTCCTCACGCCGCTCGCGCAGCGGCGGCACCGAGACGGGAAAAACATTCAGCCGGTAAAACAGGTCACTACGAAACTGCCCCGAGGCGACGAGTTTTTCCAGATCACGGTTGGTGGCAGCGACAATCCGAACGTCAGTTGTGATCGTTCGAGTGCTGCCCAGCCGTTCGAACTCTTTTTCCTGTAATGCGCGCAGTAGTTTGGGCTGCAACTCAAGTGGGATGTCCCCGACTTCATCCAGAAAAATCGTCCCCCGATGCGCCAACTCCAGCCGTCCCACTCGAGCGGCGATGGCGCCTGTGAATGCACCCTTCTCGTGTCCGAACAGCTCGCTTTCCAGCAGGCCGGCAGGGATCGAGGCGCAATTGACGCGGACGAATGTGTGTCCCTGGCGAGGACTCAGATTGTGAACTGCCCGCGCAAGCAATTCTTTTCCTGTCCCTGTCTCCCCCAGAATCAAAACCGTGGAATCCGTGGGGGCCACAGTTTCGATTTGTTTGAGAACTCGTCTTATCGGTTTGCTGTGCCCGATGATTTCCTCAAAATTGAACTCCGTTTTCAACTCGTCTTCCAGATATTGCTTCTCCTCTGCGAGTTGATCCTTGAGTTCGGAAATACGCCGGAACGCCATGGCATTGCCGAGTGCGATGGCCACCTGGCCCGAGATCTGCGTCAACAGGCTCACGTCGTCTTCCGTAAAGTTTCCCGGACGCCGGCTGAACACATTCAACGTTCCCAACGCGCCTTCGCGTCCAATCAAAGGAATCCAGCAACCAGACTTCAACGACTGATGAGCAAATTGGGGTGGCAACTCAAAAGGCCATTTTTCGTCAGGCGGCCCTTTCAGAAGCAGTGGCTTGCGCGCCGTGAACGCCCACCCCGATGGCGACTTGCCCAGGGCGACCAGAGGCTCTTCTCCGGAATTCTGATTGACTTCGGCTCCAGTGGACGCCTCAAGAACATGCATCCGCAACATCTTCGTTGGCGCATCGTAAAGCGCCAGCGCGGCATAATCGAACGGCTTGACTTGTCGAACGCACGCGGCAATCGCAGTCAACAACTGGCGGATATCGAGGTTCGACACCAGCGCGCTCGTCACTTCCAGCAGAAACGCTTCACGAGCCCGTTTTCCTTCGGTCATATCTCGCGTCACCTTGGTGAAGCCCAACACGTTGCCGTCCTCGTTATGCAAAGCCGTGATCACAACATCCGCCCAGAAGCGCGAACCATCCTTCCGCAGCCGCCAGCCCTCCTCTTCCCAACGGCCTTCCGCCGCAGCGGACGTGAGTTCTTCGCCCGGCTTGCCATGGTCGATGTCTTCGGAAGTGTAGAAAATTGAAAAGTGCTGCCCAATGATTTCGTCAGCGCTATAGCCTTTGATTTTCCGCGCCCCTTCGTTCCAGCTCAGAATATTTCCCGTGGGGTCGAGCATGAAGATGGCATAATCCTTCACCTCTTGTACCAATTGCCTGAAGCGCTCCTGACTTAGCCGCAGCGCGTCTTCCACTCGCCTGCGTTCGGTCACGTCACGAATCGCCGCGGTGATCAGAACACCGTCCGCTTCCTCAAGAGGGCTCAGGCTGATTTCGACAGGGAACGTGGTGCCATCCTTGCGGCGCCCAAGCAGATTGAAGGCGGAGCCCATCGGACGCGTGTGAGGTGCAGAAGCATACGCATCTCTGTCCCGGCGATGTCCCTCACGGAACTTTTCTGGAATCAGAATTTCGACAGGCTGATCGAGTAGTTCTTCTTTGGAATATCCGAACATCCGTTCCGTCTGCGAGTTCACCAGACTCATTCGCCCGGACCGATCCACGATGACCATGGCATCGGGCGCTGCTTCCAGCAGACGGCGGAATTTTTCGTCCCCGTGGCTCACGCCGCTATTGTAGTTCGTTCCGGGTTGCCGGGGCGAAACTCTCCTCCGAGCATCGCACCATCACTCGGCGAGGCAGGCGCTCAGCCGGGATACAGGACAAGAGCAGACAGTGCGGACCGCCTCGCCGTCCGGCAGGTTTCCATGTCGCGCCCGGATCGCAACTCCCAGACCGAGGTGATATTCAAGCACGTGTGTTCGAGAACATCCGTCGCAAAGCCAGAAATGTCTTACGCAGCAACCGGCTATGCCAGGCGTCAGACCGTCCGGCCCATTGTTGTGAAAACGAAACAATCGCCCCTGGCGATAGTCGAAAGCTTTCATACAATTCGGATTCGAACATTCGAGGGACAAAGCGTCTCTCCTGTGGGGTTCTCCTACGCCCGGCCCAAGGTCTTCCCCGGCGCAACTCTCTCAAGCTCGGACTGGCTCAGGGTTCGCTCGAGTTCCAGCTTTTGAATCGTGTTCATCAGCCACTCGCTCACAGCCGTTTCCATTTCGTCCGTGGTGCTCCGCTGGTGCAACGATTCGATCGTATCGCCTTGCCCATTCAGGGGAATGTAGTGACATGGGGGCTTCCCTTCACGAAATCCCGCAGGCACCAGGGACATAAGGACACAATCCGAGCATGGCCGCTCACGTTCCGGATTGCCATAATTCAGGCAAGTGGGAGAATCCTCGAAGAAACTTTGTGGACGCCATGAGGACCATTTGCGGTAGCCCCCACCTTTAAGGAACTCCAATTCGAGCCTTAAGACTTCAAGGAGATCGCGCTTTTTGCTTGCCATATAAATCCTCCAGCCACCTACTAATCTGTTCCACAACCCACTCGATGGCTGTGAGCCGCGTCACTTGGCAAGGTAGCGAGGCTCACCCGCACTACGACGCACATGACACGGGGAACAGAGTTTCGAGATTCTCTCTACTCTCAATGAGCGGTAGGAAGGACGAAAGTCGTGCGGTACGATGTCTGGCAGAAGACTTTTTCGAAAGTTATTTAGAGAACGATCACGGCAGCACCATCGATGGCATCCCGCTTCACCTCCTCCAGCGCTTCGTTCGCTTGATCAAGGAGAAAAACAGTCACCTTTGGCTGTAAGTCAATCTCGGCCGCGACTTGTAGAAAATCCCGAGCATCGGATCGAGTCATGTTGGTTACACTGCGAAGCTGCCGCTCTCCCCACAGCAGGCGGTCGTAATCAAACTCAGGAATGCGGTCTAGATGAATGGCGTTAATCGCGACGACGCCGCCCTTTCGCAGGCTCCCGAGCGCGGCCACCACCACGTCTCCGCTGGGCGCAAAAGTTACAGCACGGTCTAACTCGACTGGAGGCTTCTCGGTCTCATTTCCCACCCAGGTTGCGCCCATCGACTCCGCCAGCCGGCGGTGAGATGCGCCGCGGGTCGAGACATACACTTCGCATCGCCACGCCCGTAAAACTGCAATCGCGAGATGCGCCGAGGCGCCGAATCCAAATAGCCCGACGCGCTCCCCTTTCTCCACTCCGGCCACCCGCAGGCTGCGAAACCCGATAATGCCTGCGCACAACAGGGGAGCGGCACGCAAATCGTCCAGCGCATCGGAAAGGGGAAACACAAAATCGGCACGTGCCACAGCATATTCTGCATATCCGCCATTGACGGAGTATCCGGTGAAGGTAGCCGCGTCGCAGAGGTTTTCAAGACTGTGTTGACAATACCAGCAAGTGCCGTCAGTGCCGCCAACCCAGGAAACCCCGACTCTCATACCAAGAGGTAGGTCCCTTGTGCCTCCTTCAACGACCTCCCCCACGATCTGGTGGCCCGGTACGAGGGTGTCACGGAGTGAAGGAAGTTCGCCTTCCACGATATGCAAATCGGTTCGGCAGACACCACATGCGCGTACACGCAGCAAAACCTGCCCAGCCGCAATCGAAGGTCGGGGAACTTGCTCGATCCGAAGAGGATGTTTCGAAATCTTATCCGGCGAGGAGAGGATGGCGGCTTTCAATGCAGGAACTCCTTGAAACCTCACCCTAGATTATCAGTTCTGGTGTGTCACGCCGGTAAACTGCATTGCTCGCCTGCAATGCTGGTCCTGCCCACTAAAGGCTGAAATTTATGGCGGCTCAGCCTTTATTTTGCCTGACACTTTCTCTCTTCGACGACATTTTTGACGTCCTTCAGGAGAGCGCCCGAGGTGTAACCCTCCTGCATAACAATCGTGCAGGGCCGCTCCGGCAAGCGATTCAGTCGCTGCACAAAATCTCCCACATAGACATCTGGAAGATAACTGCTCACCAGCAGGACGTCGTACGTCCCCGATTTCAGGAGCTTCAGAGCGTCGAGCCCGCTCCACGTGGCGTTCGAATCGTAACCGGCACGCTGTAATTCCGTGCCCAGCCTGGCAGCTTCTTCTTCATCGTTATCGACGATGAGCACGCGTTTGTTCGGTGATTCGCTCATTGTAAAATCCTCCTCGTTCTCACATTTCTGAATCGTGCGAGATCACTGACCCGAGTCTCAGGTCATTTGTTATCGGGTCATTGGCAAATCTTCTTTCGTGCTAACGCGACGTCGTCTTCGCGATGTCTGCTCCGACTTCGCTATTGACTGTTGCAACAATTTCTTGCTTTCAGCCACAACCTCTTCTTCTCTTGCGTCGGTGCGTTCCTTTATCTCTCGCCGTTCGCCCGTGTCTGCCATACTCTCTCCTTTTAATACGGTAATCAGGATCTTCCGTATTCTCGCCTTGCGCTGCCAGCCTGTCTGTGATCGCCCTCACTGCTCGCGGTGAGCATTCCGTTCTTTTCTTAAGGACGCGCCACGTAAGAACTGAGTACGCGCATGTAGTTGCCGCGCTCGAAAGCGGCCGGATCGGAGACGGATCGCTGGCTCATGCTGCCGCGCATTTGCCGGATCGATTCGTATTCGTGCTCCTCCATCCATCGCCTCAAGTCCTTGAGTACCAAAGCCGCGTGATCAATCCCGTGCTGCAACAGCGCTGACGTCATCATCGCCACATGCGCTCCCGCCATCATCGATTTCAGAACGTCCTCCGCACTGTGCACGCCTCCAGTCACTGCAAGATTGGCCCGGACCCACCCGTAAAGAATCGCGACCCAGTGCAACCGCAACAGCAATTCCGGCGGACGGCTGAGGGTGAGACGGGGAATGACCGCGAGAGACTCAATATCGAAATCCGGCTGGTAAAAACGGTTGAACATGACCAGGCCGTCGGCGCCGGCCTCATCCAGTTGTTTCCCCATATTCGCAATCGCACTGAAGAAGTGAGAAAACTTCACTGCGACAGGAATACTCACATTCGCCTTCACCTGTCGCACCAGATCACAGTAGTTCTGTTCAACATCGGTTGCACTCATGTTGGGATCGGTAATGATCGCGTAGATATTCAGTTCGATCGCGTCCGCTCCCGCTTGCTCCATCATGCCGGCGTAGCGTGCCCAGCCTCCAGGAGAAACTCCGTTCAAGCTTGCGATTACTGGAATAGAGACTCGTTCCCTCGCTTTCCGTATCAGTTCCAGATAGCCATCGGCGCCCAAATTGTAATTGTGCAGATCCGGCAGGTAGTTGATTGACTCCGCGAAACTTTCGCTTCCCCGCGAAAGATCGGAATCGACTGCGTAGCTCTCCAGGTCGAGCTGTTCCTCAAAAAGTGAGGGCAGTACCACGGCGCCGACGCCCGTATCTTCGAGATGCCGTATATTTTCCAGCGACTCGCATAGCGGCGACGCCGAGGCCACAATCGGAGACTTCAACGGAAAACCAAGATATGTAGTGGTGATGTCAATCATTTCGTCTCTCCAGCGGTAACCGGTTGCGGAGTGGATGGTGCAGGCTCAGGAGTATGGCTGCCCAGGGCTTCTGCATCTCCGGGCATGGCCGCGCGGTTTGCGTACACCCCCCATTGCCGGTGAACGTCCTCCTGCGCGAGCAGGAGCAGTTCACGCGCCATTTCCGGATTGCTTCGTGCCAGCATGGTGTAGCGCGCTTCCTGATATGCATATTGTTTGAATGGAATGCTGGGTGCCCGGGAATCAAGCTGAAACGGATTCTTCCCTTCCTGCCGCAGCTCCGGGTTGTAGCGCATCAACGGCCAGTAACCCGAGAGCACCGCAGCTTTCTGCTGTGCCATTCCCTGGCTCATGTCATAGCCGTGGGCGATGCAGTGGCTGTACGCGATGATCAGCGATGGCCCGTCGAAGGCTTCCGCCTCGAGAAACGCCTTCACTGTGTGCGTGTCATTGCCTCCCATCGCTACCCGGGCAACGTAAACCGATCCGTAGCTGATCGCTTCCATCGCGAGATCTTTCTTGCCGCCCTGTTTGCCTCCGGCGGCGAATTTCGCCACCGCGCCCCGCGGCGTTGCCTTCGACATCTGTCCGCCGGTGTTGGAATAAACTTCTGTATCCAGCACCAGGACATTAACGTTCATGCCGGAGCCCAGCACGTGGTCGAGCCCGCCCGCGCCGATGTCATAGGCCCATCCATCGCCGCCCACCAGCCACACACTCTTGCGTACCAGCGTCTCGGCAATCGCCATCTAGGTCGCGCGCGGCGGGTGTATCCAGCGAACCGATCTTCTGCATCAGCTCAGCTACGCGCTTCCGCTGATCTTCGATACCCGCTTCGTTCGACTGATCTGCACTCAGAAGCGCGTTCGCCAGGGAATCTCCGACCTGCCCGGCTATCTGAGCCACCAGCAGGCGCGCATAGTCTGCCTGCTTGTCCACTGCCAGTCGCATGCCCAGGCCAAACTCCGCATTGTCTTCGAAGAGCGAATTGGACCAGGCAGGTCCTCGCCCCTGCGAGTTAATCGTGTAAGGAGTTGTCGGCAGGTTGCCGCCGTAGATCGACGAGCAGCCGGTCGCATTCGCGATCATCAGGCGATCGCCAAAAAGCTGGGTGAGCAATTTGATGTAAGGCGTTTCACCGCAGCCCGCGCAGGCTCCGGAAAATTCGAAGAGCGGTTCCAGAAGCTGGACGTCTTTCACCTGACCATGGGAGAGATGACTTCGGTCCGGGTCCGGAATTTTGGTAAAGAAATCCCAATTGGCGCTCTCCGCTTCACGAAGTGGTGCTTGCGGCTGCATATTGATGGCTTTGTGTTTCGATTCGCTCTTGCTCTTAACCGGGCAGACCTCGACGCACAGTTCGCATCCGGTGCAGTCTTCCGGAGAAACCTGAAGGGTATATCGGAGATCTTCGAACTCACGCCAGCGCGGCTTTTCCGACTTGAATCCGGCCGGCGCGCCTCCGAGAAGTAAGGAGTCATAGACTTTTGCACGAATGACCGCATGGGGACATACCAGGACACACTTTCCACATTGGATACAGAGTTGTTCATCCCAGACCGGAATCTGTTGCGCGATATTTCGCTTCTCCCACGTCGCTGTTCCCGTCGGAAATGTGCCGTCGACAGGCATGGCACTTACCGGAAGGTCGTCGCCGCGGCCAGCGATCATCGGGCCAATCACATCCCGCACGAACTTCGGTGCCCGTTCAGGAACAGGAGGCAGGACCCTTAAACCGCTCGATGCCACCGAGGGCACAATGACCTGGTGCAGATGACTGAGAGTGTGGTCCACGGCAACGAAATTTTTGGCTACAACCGCCTCTCCGCGTTTCCCATAAGTCTCGCGGATGGCATTCTTAATGGCTTCAATCGCCTGTTCGCGCGGTAGAACACCACTGATCGCAAAGAAACAAGTCTGCATGATGGTATTGATGCGGTTGCCCATCTCGGTTTCGCGCGCCACCTTGTAGGCATCGATCAGGTAGAACTTGAGCTTCTTCTGAAGAATGGTTTCCTGCACCGGCTGCGGCAGGTGTCCCCATATCTCGTCCGGTCCAAACGGTGCATTCAGCAGAAACGTTGCGCCAGTTTCGGCACAATCCAATACGTTCGTCCGCTCGATGAATTGGAACTGATGACAGGCAACAAAGCTGGCCTTCGTGATCAGGTAGGACGAGCGAATCGGACGAGGTCCGAAACGCAGGTGTGAAACCGTGACCGACCCCGCCTTCTTCGAGTCATACACGAAGTATCCCTGGGCATAGTTTTCCGTGTTCTTCCCAATAATCTTGATGGAGTTCTTGTTGGCGCCAACTGTTCCGTCCGAACCGAGACCGTAGAAAAGCGCGCGGACCGTGCTGGGATCTTCCGTAGAGAACTCGGGATCGTAGTCCAGGCTGGTATGAGTAACATCGTCGTGGATCCCGACCGTAAAGTGGTTCTTGGGAGCGGATTTCTTGATCTCATCGAATACAGCTTTCGCCATCGCCGGAGTAAATTCCTTCGATGCGAGACCGTAACGGCCTCCGATGATCTTCGCAGCAGTCTGCGGGGCTGCATCATTTGCCGCCCTCGATTCGCTTAATGCAGTAACCACATCCAGGTAGAGCGGCTCCCCCGGGCTGCCCGGTTCTTTGGTGCGGTCCAGCACCGCAATATTGCGCACGGTTTTGGGAAGCGCCGCAACAAACGCCTCGACGGCGAAAGGCCGATAAAGCCGCACCTTCAGCAGCCCAACCTTTTCGCCCTTCTGCAGTAAACGTTCTATAGTCTCTTCCACCGCGCCAGTGCCCGAGCCCATCATCACGATCACCCGCTCCGCGTCTGGGGCCCCGACGTAGTCGAATAAGTGGTAGCTTCGGCCAGTGCGCAGGGCAAAACGGTCCATTACATCCTGCACAATCGTCGGACACGCTCGGTAGTACGGATTGATGGCCTCACGGGCTTGAAAAAACACGTCAGGATTTTGTGCCGTGCCCCGTAGTAGAGGATCGTCGGGAGACAGGGCTCGTTGCCGATGCTGCCGGACCAGGGTGTCATCCATCAACTCGCGCAGATCGCTATCGTCTAACTGCGAGATCTTATTCACTTCATGGGAAGTGCGGAAGCCGTCAAAGAAATGCAGAAAAGGAATGCGCGATTCCAGGGCGGCAGCCTGGGCAATCAGCGCAAAATCACCGGCCTCTTGCACGGAATTCGAACAGAGCAAGGCAAAGCCAGTTGCGCGCGCCGCCATCACGTCACTGTGATCACCGAAAATGGAAAGCGCATGCGTCGCCAGAGCGCGGGCGGCCACATGAATCACGGTTGGCGTCAACTCTCCCGCGATTTTGTACATATTGGGGATCATTAGCAGAAGGCCCTGGGATGCGGTGAACGTCGTTCCCAGGGCTCCAGCCTGAAGCGCGCCGTGCAGAGTGCCGGCCGCGCCTCCTTCACTTTGCATCTCGATGACCGTCGGTACTGCGCCCCATATGTTCTTGCGCCGTTCTTCCTTCCACTGGTCCGCCCACTCCCCCATCGGCGAAGCCGGAGTGATGGGATAGATCGCAATCACTTCGTTGAGCCGGTACGCTACCGAGGCCGCAGCTTCGTTTCCGTCCAGAATGGCTGTGTTAGCGATCATCTTTTGCTCCTGCCCGCATCACTGCTCCTTTCTAACTGGCACGGAGGGAACCTACAGTGGTTCGGGTCACCGGGGGAAGTGATCGGCGTCACTGCGGGATTTTCCGTGACGCCTGTAAATGGTGCCTGTACAGGCCACCCTAAAAGGAGGCAACACATGGAAGCACTTCAGACGAACACGCGGATATCACTCAGCAATATTCTGGTCACCACCGATTTTTCAACGGTTTCAAAAAATGCTCTGCCATTTGCCGTTGCTCTGGCCCGCCAATACGAGGCACATATCATTGTGGCTCACGCCCTCAGCCCGGAACTGCATATGAGTGTGCCCATGGATCCGCTGCGGGCGGAGGATGATCGCGCTTTCCTCGAGGCGCAAGGACGGCTCGCGGAATTTTCTCTCGGTAACTCTCTGGGAGTGAGACCCGCCGAGATGCTCTTGAAACGTGGCGAAGTGTGGAGCGTTACCTCAGACATCATTCAGAAGCACAAGATTGATCTGGTGGTTACGGGTACGCATGGGCGCCAGGGACTGCAGAAGGTGGTGCTGGGATCGGAAGCGGAAAAGATCTTCAGGAAAGCGACTTGCCCCGTACTGACGATCGGCCCCCATGTCATTCCGCCAAGTGACACCGACTGGGAACTCAAGACCATCCTGTTCCCCACCGACGGCTCAGAGGCCTCGCTGAAAGCTCTGCCTTACGCTCTGTCTCTGGCGGAAGAGAATCAGGCGAACTTGATTTTCTTGCAGCTGTTGCCCATGGTTCCTCCCCAATACCGCGAATCTGAAGAGGCCACGGCCCGGGAAGCGATGCGGCTCCTGGTGCCGCTGGAGGCCGAGGACTGGTGTAAACCTGAGTTCGTCGCGCGGTTCGATTTCCCCGGGGAAGGCATTTTGGGCTTCGCCAGGGAACGGCATGTTGACCTGATCGTAATGGGCGTCCGAGGATCGGGCGAAAGCGCGGTGCCTGAGCACATGCCATGGCCCCTCGCCTCTCAGGTAGTCGCGCAAGCCCGGTGCCCGGTGCTGACAGTGCGCGGATAGCAAGTTCCACAAATCTGTTATCAGGATGGCGGTCCTGGTTCGTCGAAACCGACGATGGCCAAAAACCGTAGCCATCCGGCTCGCCGGCCCTCCTCCGCGAGGGCCGGCGCTGGGTTCGCCACTGCCTTGGATGCCGTCACGCAACCGCATATAGTGAAACTGATCCTTACAAACGCAGCCTCATCACACAGGGTTGGCGAACTACCGCTTGAGAATAGGGGCTCTTTTTGTCTTCGACACCGGACCAACGGAAAGCGACCCTCCGATATCTCCGCCTCGCTTCGCTTGTGGTGCTGTTTGTACTGCTGGCATTTGTGCCATCCGGCGGCGCGCATCGGTCAGCAATCGAGAGGCAACCCGGATCCGTCAGCGTGGTCCTATTGTCGCAACCTCTGACTCCTATAGGAAAGACCCAGCTCAACGCGATCCTCGACGCTGCAGACCTTGCCAACCTTCGATGGCCAGATTTCGGAAAGTACCAAGCCGAGTTGAAGAAGTTCTACAACGCTTTTAATGGCTCACTGCCGTGGACCCACGAGTCTAGACCGACATCCCAGGCTATCGCCGTCATTCAACGATTGGAGGATGCTGAGAACGAAGGGCTGAATCCGGAGGACTACGATGGCCTCCGATGGAGAGGCCGTATCAACGCCCTCCAGCAACCCGATCCAGCACCGGAATCGGAACTGATTCATTTTGATGTCTCTCTCACCGTCTCCGCGATGCGGTTTATATCGGATCTCCATGCGGGCCGAGTGAATCCTGACCGCTCTCACTTTGTACCTGACATCGATCACGCAAACTTCGACCTCTCTGAATTTCTCCAGCGACAGGTAGTCAACGCTTCGGATCCAGGCAGTGTCATCGACGCGGTCGAACCGCCATTCCCCATCTATCAGAGGACCCTCAGCGCACTTAGAACGTATGTCGACCTGGCCCGCCGCGATGACGGCGAACTTCTGCCGGTGCCGCACAAGGCGATCAAACCTGGCAAGGCCTACCCTGGCTTGACTCGACTGAATCGCCTTCTACTCCTGCTGGGAGATTTGGCGGAGCAAGAGAACGACATTTCTTCTCCAACCCTGTACCAGGGATCTTTGGTCGCCGCCGTGACCCATTTCCAGCAGCGCCACGGTCTAGAGGAGAATGGCCTGATCGACGCACCGACCGTCAAAGAGCTCAACACACCGCTCAGTCAACGTGTGACCCAACTGCGCCTTACCCTGGAACGACTCCGCTGGTTGCCCCATCAGTTTCAGCGGCCGCCGATCGTCGTGAATATCCCCGAATTTCGTCTGCGCGCGGTTGATGAGAAATACCATTGGACCCTCTTTATGCGGGTAGTTGTCGGCAAAGCTTACCGCCATCAGACTCCAGTCTTTGCGTCCGACATTAAATCAGTGATCTTCCGGCCCTATTGGAATGTCCCACTCTCGATTGTGCGGGCCGAAGTGTTACCGCACATAGAGAAAGACCCTGCATACCTGATGAAGAATTCCTACGAAGTGGTCGATGCGTCGGGGACGGTCGTGATTTCCGCCACCGTCACCGACGTGATGAAACGCCAGCTCCGCCGCGGGAAATTGGGAATACGACAAACCCCTGGTCCGGACAATGCCCTGGGGTTGCTCAAATTCGACTTCCCTAATCAGCACGATGTCTATATGCACGGCACGCCCGCAATGGAATTATTCTCACGATCTCGCCGCGATTTCAGTCACGGCTGCATCCGCGTGGAAGATCCGGTTGCACTCGCGGCTTGGCTCCTGCAGGATCAACCCGAATGGACTGCAGATCACATTCGTAGCGCTACCCTTGCGGACACAACTCTTCGCGTGGATCTCGAACGTCCGGTTCCGGTCTTCATTGTTTACGGTACGGCAGTGACGATGGAAAATGGCGAAGTTCACTTCTTTCGGGATATCTACGGCCAGGACGCAGTTCTGGAGCAAGCCTTTCTGAACCACATCGACTCCGAGTAACACTCCATCCCTGGCAAATCGCCACACTAGGTTCAACCAGCCACTACCAAGCCGTTAATCAAAGTCCTCCTGCCTCTGTGACTTCAATCACGATGACCTGTGATCCACGCTATCGCAACTTAAGTTCCTTCCTGCGATTGTGATCGTGCGAGGTGCCTTATGGCAAAGGACGAGCGTGACCTGCTGGACCTTCTCAAGTTCGAACTGAAATTCCTCGAAGATGGAGGCTACGGTCGTTCTCCCCATACACCGTGGCGTCGTACGTTGGTGTTTGAGGACTCGCTTACCTGCCCGAACTTTGGCGACCCCAACCACAGTGTTCCCTGCAGCGAATGCCTGCTGATGGAATTTGTCCCTGCTGAGATGAAGGACCAGGTTTCGCCGTGCCGCCTTATTCCTCTTACTCCGAAGGGTGAGACCGCGGATTACTTCTATCGCTGCGGGACCCAACTCGAGTTGGAAGAAGCACTCGCTGGCTGGCTGCGAGATCAAATCAGCCAAATCGAAGAACAGCGCAAGCGGGCCTCCTCAACTCCGACGACGAAGTTCCCCACCACCAACCCAAACGAAACCGACAGACTCCAGAAGAAACAGTGGCTGGTCTTTGTCAACAATCTGTACCTGCTCGCCAGCCGCCATCATGACAACCAGAACTATGCTGTCGCGCACGCACTGTATGGTCGCGCTCTTGAAGCGGCCCAGAACATCGCGGCCACCGCAGGCGGCCTCTCACTAGTGGAGCGGATACGAAACGATCAGCAAGCTGTATCCGTCCTGATGCGCCAGGAAGAAAATGTCGCTAAGACAACAGAGTCAGAAGAGTTGCAAGCAATCGGCCCGCAAGTCATAGCGTGAATTCCAGGAGGCTCTCCGGTGAAAATCCTGCTGATGGTTTCTCTCCTCGTAGTCGGCTTCGGCGCCCAGGCACAACAAACCAAACAACCGCCGGCGAAAGCGCCAGGTACGCCTTACACAATTCCTCAAGAGGCGGTCCACCAGGCCAATCCAGTAAAAGCCACTCCTGAGTCGATCGCTCACGGAAAAAAGTGGTACGGATATGACTGCGCCATGTGCCACGGCAAAGATGGCGATGGCAAGGGCGAAGTCGGTGCTGACATGAAATTAAAAGTCAGCGATTTCACCGATCCCGCGACGCTGAAGGACATGACGGACGGTGAACTCTTTTACATCATCAAGGTTGGAAAAGGCGACATGCCTCCCGAAGGCGCTCGTGTGAAGACCGACGAACTCTGGGATCTGGTGAACTATGTCCGCTCACTAGCCAAAAAGAAACCGTCGGACGACAAAACAGCGCCGTGAGGTGCTAAGGGCCGGAACGACAGAGGTGGCGAAATGAAGAACACGAAGATTCCTCGCATCAGTCCCGCCAAACGGCTTGTCTACGCTTTCGTGGGACTCTTGGCGGGTGATTTGATACTGCTCTTTTTTCTTCTCCAACACGCAATCCATACCACCATCATCGAGGGAGCGCCTGCCCGTACTCTTCCTGACGCCGTTGAGACCTTCATCCTCTACGCGATCTTCTCGCTCGTAGGTTGGATGCTTGTAGGCCTGCCCGCAACCCTGCTGTTCCCTGCACGCTCAATCACACGCCTGTCGTGGCCGCGAGCCCTGATTGTGGGCGCTACGGTTGGCCCGATCGCGCTGCTGGCGATCTTTGCGCTACTCGGTCGAACTCACATTCACTTCCGCAACTTCGCCGAAGTAAGCACACTCTTCGCCTACACAATCCTGGTTTCGACTGTGTCTTTTATGGTCTACCTGGCCTTGCTGCGCAAAGAAATAAATAGCAATCCAGCCCGGTCACAACACTTCTTTCATCGAGCCTAGCAGGAATGCCGACCACCATCTGAAAGCTCAGCGCAACGCCGCGATGGAGGCGGACGAAGCGACTGCCATGATGGCCAGCCAGGCCGGGGTCAGTCTTCTAAATCTGCCCCTTCCAACGGCGGCCCCCAGGATCAGCTTCAGAATTGTATTGGAGAGTATGCCGATGGCAATGGCCTCGGCTGCGACCGGAATCGGTATCTGTCCCTCCGCACTCTTCGCCATCGAGATGGTGAGAACATCCACGTCGGTGAGCCCGAGAACTGCGCCCGAGAATAGCAGGCCCCTTGCTCCCCAGTGCGAACGAACCGCATGGACGGCAAATAACACAACCTGAAACAGCACTGTCATCTGTAACGCCGCCATGACCTGCAGCGGGTTGGAGGGAGGTTCCACCGAACCTTTTTGCTCGCTACGCTTCAGTCCGATCAAAACTATGATCGCACCCACAAGAAACGGAGCCACCAGATAGGGGATCAAGGCCAGGGCAAGCGCGGGCCTAAGGATCGCCGTAGCGGCCAAAACCCTCAAATTCATGATCGTGCATGCGGCTACGACTCCGACGGAGAGCGGAAAGGAGGATTCCGGCTCTTGACGGCTTGTGCGTGCAAAAGCAAACGCAACCGCCGTAGAAGAAACAAATCCGCCGAGCAAGCCCAAGACCGGATACCCACGCTCAGAGCCTACGAAGCGGCGCGCCACGTAGCCGATGAAGCTCAATCCAGAAAACAAGAGCACAAAGAGCCAGAGTTGGCGCGGCCGGACTCCACCAAAAGGACCATACGGGCCATCCGGCAACAGAGGGAGGATGACAACCGCCATCACCGCGAAGCGGACGCCAGCTCGCAAACCCGCGTCGTCAATGCGGGCGATCATCGAATGCAGCCATGACTTCTCCACCAGAAGAAGCGTAGTGATCGCCACGATGGCACTGGCTAATACGAGGTAGCCAGTTCCTGCCAGGACACCGGCTGATAGCACCACCAGCGCGGCGACTTCTGTGGTGCCGTCGACATCGCGCCGGCTGGCAGCGGCATATGCAACCACAACCAGAGCGGTGGCGCCGGCCAGCAGAACGATCGCCGCAGCCTGTAACCCGAAGGTCCAGAACCAACCAGCTACACCCGCCATTCCACCCAGCAGGGTGAAGGTTCGGATGCCAGCAAAGTGCGCCCCTTCACCGCCGGCGTGACCCGACCACTCGCGCTCCAGACCAACCGCAGCACCACCCAAAGCTGCTATGGCGATTCCAATCACGTTGGTATGTTCAAAGGTCATTTCGACAAAGGTTAGCCACGATGGACCGGACGCGGACATCATCCTATAGCATCGCGAACCATTAGCGAGGCCAAGGTGAGCGTGGTCACAACTCCTGGTGACACCGGGCACAGCAATCCAAACAGAAGAGGTATGAACTTGAATCAGTAGAGATTTTATAAGGAGATGCCTTATGAAGACCCTGGAAGTCTCTAGTCATACCGGTATTTCTCTGAAGAACATCCTGTTCGCCACCGATTTTTCCGAAGCCTCCCAGGCAGCTCTGCCCTATGCGATAGCCATCGCAAGCCGCTACGGAAGTCAATTGCACATCGCTCACATCCTGTCGCCGGCCGCTTTCATAATTTCTTCCCAGCCCGGCGATCCAGTTACGATGGATTCCATCCACGAAGCTGCACGTGCGGACGTCCGTCAGCGGATGGAGCTTGTCGCGGCGCATGTGAAGACCGTCCCGCATCACACTTACATTCGCGAAGGCAAAGTCTGGGAGAGCCTGGCCGAAATTGTCCAGACTCATGAAATCGATTTGCTGGTCGTGGGAACGCACGGCCGCACCGGCGTGGAAAAGTTCGTACTCGGTTCCAAGGCCGAAGAGATTCTGCGCCTGGCTCCCTGCCCGGTTCTTACCGTTGGTCCAAAACTCGCTGGCAGAGCCCGGCTGACCGCAATCGAGGGTGAGGGAAAGAATCTAACGCCCGTTGAGATTTCGGTGGGACAGATCCTTTACGCCACCGATTTCAGCCCGGAGTCTCTCGCCGCAGCCCCCTTTGCTACCTCGCTGGCACAGGAATTTCAATCGAAGCTCACCCTGCTTCACGTAATCGAGAAGGCTGCGGAGCTGAGCCACCAGCCGGAAGCGATCCGTCTCGCCCTGCAACGACTGGAGAACCTGGTGCCGGAAGAAGCCAGCTTGTGGTGCTCTCCCAGGCCCAAGGTTCAATTTGGTGCAGCCGCTGATTGCGTGCTACTGGAGGCTCTGGACACCAGCGCAGATCTTATCGTACTCGGTGTGCGCGCCGCAGCGGGCAACCTGGTCGCAGCTACGCATCTGCCATGGGCAACTGCGCACAAGGTAATTTCCCATGCCCACTGCCCGGTACTGACGATTCCATACAACACAACCCTGCAACCAAAGGAAGTTCGAGAGGGATTTTACGAATTCGGAGAAATGATCCCATGAAAACGCGCAAACTTCTAAACCAAGACAAGGCGAGGAGTGAAGGACACACCCAGGTTGAACTCGCGGCTGAAATCCGGTGTCGTGCCTACAAGCTGTATGAAGAACGCGGCAAAACAGAAGGTCACGCGTTGGAGGATTGGTTACACGCCGAAGCTGAGATACTCCGTCCAAAACGCATGGCGTCGGCAGCTTAGAGAGTTGTTCTTAAGGTTAGGAATACCTGGAGATTTGCTCGTCTCTCCGACCTCTGAATCTGTCCAGTAGGCCTGTGATCTCGATCACAATCTCAGGTAACGCCCATCATAGGGCTTTCCGGCAGCCAGAACTATAAAAATAGGGAAGGAGAAACTTATGTCGCACAGCTCATATGCACTTCTAACAGAACAGGATCACGAGACCGCGACCATGAAAGCTCTCGTGTTTTACGGACCAGGAAACATCAGTCTAAAGACCGTGCCTATTCCGAAAGCCCGATCTGGTGAAGTGGTCATCCGCGTTACCCTCACCACCATCTGCGGCACCGACCTTCACATCCTGAAAGGTGAATATCCGGTAAAGCCGGGCCTGATCATCGGTCACGAGCCGGTGGGAGTCATTCACGAGATCGGCGACGGCGTAACCGGATATGAAGTTGGAGATCGAGTGCTGGTCGGAGCCATCACACCCTGCGGGCAATGCAACTTCTGCTTAAGCGGAAACTGGTCGCAGTGCGGTGGCGCCATCGGAGGCTGGAAGTTCGGCAACACCATCGACGGCGCCCAGGCAGAGTACTTGCGAGTTCCGTACGCGCAAGCCAACCTGGCTAAGATCCCGGACGAGTTGACGGACGAGCAGGTCGTGCTGCTCGCGGATATCGCTTCCACTGGTATCTCGGCTGCCGAAAGCGCCGATTTACAAATCGGGGACACCGTCGCCGTTTTCGCGCAAGGGCCGATCGGCCTGTGCGCAACGGCCGGAGCGAAGCTCAAGGGCGCGAGCCTGATCATTGCAGTCGAGTCAGATCCGGTCCGCATAAAAATGTCGAGGCAGATGGGTGCCGATGCAGTCTTTGACTTCAAGCAACACGACGTAGTTGAGGAGATCAAGCATCTCACCGGCGGCCGCGGCGTGGACGTCGCCATCGAGGCCCTCGGCACTCAGGACACTTTTGAGAGCGCGCTGCGATCCCTGCGTCCCGGTGGAACACTCTCCAGCCTGGGCGTGTACTCGGGCAAGCTTTCCGTTCCGATGGACGCTTTTGCCGCCGGTCTCGGAGACCATAAGATCGTCACCACACTCTGTCCCGGTGGGAAGGAACGCATGCGGAGACTAATGGAGCTGGTCCGGCACGGCCGATTGGATTTGACTCCACTTCTGACCCATACGTTTTCACTCGACCGGATTACGGAAGCCTATCAACTTTTTGGAGAACGCCGCGAAGGCGTCATCAAAGTCGCGATCAAGCCTTGATGTAGAAGGAACACGAGTCTTGAGTTTCCTTCGTGCACCTTCGTGTCCTTTGTGGTTTACGCTCTTTCAATTTGACCATGACACGAAGATGAGAGCAGAGAGGAGCCAACGGTCTTGGCCCCAGTGGTTCCTCTCGCTATCGACGCCGTGTAGAATCAGGACGCCATAGACCAAGGGGCACCGACGCATATGCCCACAGCCCGTTTCTTCGCTTCCATTCTTACTGTTGGAGTTGTCCGCTCTTATGGCTCGCAGCTGACTCGCAAGCGTCGGCACTCCAAACGCGGCGCCATCGCCCGGGACTCCAGACCAAAACACGGTTCTTCCCCTGGACGGAGCCGCGATCTTCAAGAACTACTGTGCCTCCTGTCATGGCGCAAGCGGCAACGGAGACGGACCGGTCGCGCCAGCCCTGAAGAGCCAAAGTTCCCATGCTGACGACTCTTGCGCGAAGAAATCACGGAAAGTTTCCCGACGCCCGCGTGCGCAGCATCATCGCTGGAGACGAGAACCACGCTGCCCACGGTTCGCGAGAGATGCCGGTCTGGGGCCCGGTCTTCCACCAGATTCAGAATGACCAGGACCTGGGATACGTCCGCCTGCAGAATGTGACGGAATATCTCATCAGCATCCAGCAAAAATAGACTCTGAGCCAGAGCTCTATGAGTTCCGCACCCTTAGCTTCCGCTCAAGACGTTTCCAGTCCCCCAGGCTCTGTGGCGGGCCTGACAACCCAAGAAGCTGAAACGCGCCTCTCCAGGTTCGGTCCCAACGACCCCGCGTCCACACGTCGGGGAGCGCTCGCATTTGAGTTGTTGCACTTGTTCCTCAATCCTCTGGTCATCATTCTTCTCGTCGCCAGCGTAATCTCCGCCTTCCTTGGCGAGAAGATTGAAGCGGAACTCATCTTTGTCATCGTCCTGTTCAGCGTCATCATTGATTTTGTTCAAACCTATCGCTCCCAACGCGCAATTCAACGCCTGCAGGAGCATGTCAGCCTGACTGCAACCGCTTTGCGAGACGGCCAGTGGCAGGAAATCAAGCGGCAGAAGATCGTGCCGGGCGACATCGTCCGTTTATCGGCCGGCGATCTGGTCCCCGCCGACGGCCAGCTCCTTGAAGCACGAGATCTTTACGTGCAGCAGGCCGCCCTAACGGGCGAATCCATGCCTGCGGAGAAGGAGGTAGACATCGGCGCGCCAGTGCAGGCGCAAATACAAACAGAAGAAAAATCCCCGTTGGCACGCGACCTTGTATTTCTGGGAACCTCCGTAGTGAGCGGAACAGGCGTTGCTCGCATGCTCGCTACCGGCCCTCACACCGTATTCGGAGCTATCGCCGCGAGACTGGCCGACCGACCGGCGGAAACAGACTTTCAACACGGCCTGCGGCGCTTCGGTTTGCTGATCACGCGAACCGTCTTTTTCCTCGTGCTGTTCATTCTTGTCGTACGTATCGCCATGCACAAGGACGCATTCGAGTCCTTCGTTTTTGCCGTCGCCCTGGCCGTTGGTCTGACACCCGAGTTCCTACCCATGATCACGTCTGTAACTCTGGGACGCGGCGCCATCCGGATGGCGCGGAATCACGTCATCGTTAAGCATCTGCCCGCCATCCAGAATTTCGGCACCATCGATGTATTCTGCAGCGACAAAACCGGCACGCTGACTACAGGAGAAATGATTCTGGATTCCTCTGTGGACTATTTGGGCCATCCGTCCGATCGTCCTTTCGCTCTGGCTTATATCAACAGCAAGTTTGAGACCGGCATCCGCAGCCCGCTCGAACTCGCGATCCTGAAAAGTGAACGACCGGATGCCGAAGGATATTCAAAATGTGATGAAGTTCCTTTCGATTTCGACCGCCGGCGGCTTTCGATCGTCGTCAAGGAGAGGAAGGCAGCTAATGATGCCGCAGGGTTGTTAATCGTGAAAGGCGCTCCCGAAGGAATCCTTGAACTCTCCACTTCTTATGAGAGTGACGGACACATGGCTCTCCTCGACGCAAATCTTAGAAATCGCTGCCGCCAGACCTTCGATGACCTCAGCAGCAAAGGATTCCGGCTCCTGGCTGTTGCCTACCGCAACGTAGATCCTCGAGGACGATTTTCAGCCGCCGATGAACACTCGCTTGTGTTGGCCGGCTACCTAGCGTTTTCGGATCCACCAAGTCCGGATGCCGCAGCCTCAGTTGTGGCCATGAAGCGTGATGGCGTCAATGTCAAAATTCTGACCGGCGATAACGAACTGGTGGCGCGTCACGTTTGCGAACAGGTTGGCATCGAGAATCCCGCCATCATGCTGGGTGAAGAACTCGAATCCACCAGCGATACCGCTCTCGAGCACCGCGCTGAAGAGACAACCGTATTCGCACGTGTCTCACCGATGCAGAAACATCGGATCATCCATGCTCTCAAACGCCGCGGTCACGTAGTGGGTTACATGGGAGACGGGATCAACGACGCCCCCTCCCTGCATGCGGCCGACGTTGGTATCTCCGTGGCCTCAGCGGTGGATGTTGCTCGCGATGCAGCCGACATCATTCTGCTGAAGCCGGGTCTGGGCGTTCTTCACAGCGGAATTATCGAAGGTCGCCGCGCGTCCGCAAACGTGCTCAAGTATCTCTTGATGGGGACCAGTTCCAATTTTGGCAACATGTTCAGCATGGCCGCCGCCTCGGTATTCCTTCCGTTTCTTCCCATGCTTCCCACCCAGATTCTTTTGAACAATTTTCTCTACGATGCATCACAGCTCACGATTCCCTCTGACAACGTCGACAACGAATATATGCGTCATCCCCGCCCGTGGGACATGAAGCAGGTTCGTAATTTCATGCTCACCATCGGCCCCATCAGCTCGCTTTATGACTTTCTGACTTTCTACGTGCTTTTGCATTTTTTCCACGCCAGCCAGCCGGAATTTCACACCGGATGGTTCGTCGAGTCCCTGGCCACGCAGACGCTTGTGATCTTCGTGATCCGCACGGCGGGTAATCCATTAAAGAGCCGGCCCGGTCTCCCTCTGGCAATCACCACGATCCTGATCGTGGCTACCGGAGTTGCTCTTCCCTATTCGCCCTTCGCTCGGCTCTTGGGATTCGTTCCGCTGCCCGCTCCGTTCTTTGTCTTTCTCGCCATCTCAACCGTGACCTACCTCGCTCTCGTCGAATGGGGCAAGCGGATGCTGCGCCTCGGGATGATTCCTTAGGATTACTTTTGTGGAATAACTGCTTAAGAGAAAACTTCAGAACCAGCACTTACCCCCGAACCGTCAGAACCGGACACGGCGCATTCACCGCCACCTCGTGAGCAATACTCCGTTCTACATGGGTCGCTACGCCAAGCCCGTCGCCGCTGCGAATGCCCAGAACGATTAAATCCGCCCCGCATCTCCTGGCTGTATCGATAATGTTTCGCGCCGGTTCACCGTGTTTAACTTCCAGCTCCGGACGGTGAGGCAGTCCCGCGTTCGCCGGTACCAGTTGGTCCAGGTGGTAGATCGCATCCGACGCAGACAGCTCTCCAAGAATTTCTTCCTTTCTGAATTGCCGGATCACGTGCAGCAGGACAAGGTGTCCGCGAGATTCCCGCGCCATCGATATCGCGTAGGGCAAGCCGGCCAATGATTGCAAGCTGAAATCCGTGGCGAAAAGCACACAACGGAATCCGTCAGTCGTGAAGCGCCTGGCTTTCGGGCCAACCGTCAATACGGGTACTCGTGCCCACCTCCAGATCTCTTCAGCAACTGACCCGAGTAGAAACTTTCTAACCCCCGTGCGGCCGTGTGTCCCTAAAACCATCAGATCGATATCGTCTTCCTCCACGATCCGTTGGAGAGTCTCTTGAATTTCAGGTCCCCATTCAATCCGGGTTCTGTGCGGTAGACCGGTCAGCTGTGACTCGACTTTTTTCATTTCCGCTTGCGCGTCTTCCTCTAAGCTCGCGGAAACTACATTGCCAAATTCAGGCGCCATACACGCGTAAAGATTCGGAAGCAGGATATGGCAAACACTGATTTTGGATCCGTAGTCGCGGGCTATCGCCGTTACAAAGGGCAGAGCCGCTTGAGCAGGCTCGGAGAAGTCTGTCAGGTAAAGAAGATTGTTCAGCTTGACGTCACTAACAATCGCAATGCTCGCCATGGTCCACCTCACGCTTCTAACAGTGAACCTGAACCGTATGAGGGGCAGTGATCTGTGTCACAAGCACCCATGATTGCCCTCACGACGCTTCGTCAGCGATAGTGTCACGCTTGAAAAGGCAATTGGAGCGCTTTGCGGACACGCCCGAGCCAGCGAAACGGAAGGAGAACGAAATGAGAGTCTTATTAGCCATAGACCCATCGAGCGGTTCGCAGCAGGTAGTAAGCGAAGTGGCAGCCCGCCCCTGGCCCACTGGCACTCAGATCTGTGTCCTCAGCGTCGTGGACATGGGAAGTTGGGAGGGATTACCCGCGCTCATTGACGATGCAAAGGACGCTGCTAAAAGTTTGGTGCAGACAGCAGCTGAAAAACTGGACCACCCAGCGCTCGAAGTTTTCTCTGACATTCAGTTGGGGTATCCGAAAAAGGTGATTCCGGATGTTGCTCGTGAATGGAAAGCTGACCTGATAATGATCGGATCGCGCGGACTCGGTGCTATTTCCCGATTTCTTCTCGGCAGCATCGCACAGGCCGTGCTCCGCTCCGCACCCTGTTCAGTTGAAATCGTGCGAAACTCATCGCTCCGGTCGCCAGCTTCGTCAAATGCGATGAAGATCCTCCTCGCCACCGACGGCTCTGAGTGCTCCGAAATCGCCGTCCACTCCGTTGCTAATCGCCCCTGGCCAGCGGGTAGCGAGATCAAAATTATCTCCGTGCGTGAACTTCTGACCCTGCAAAACGCCAACACCGTGTCTTCACCTTGCCCCATTTATCCAGAAAGCCTTCTCAATGAGATCCTGGAGGACGCTCGCCAGCGTGCCGACAACGCCATCGCCGAGGCGCGAAATGTTTTAACCTCTAAAGGACTAACCGTGTGTCGTAGCGCGGGCACACCGGTAGGAGACGCCCGCGAGATCCTCCTGGATGAAGCGCGAACCTGGGGCGCACATCTGATTGTTCTCGGATCGCACGGCAAACATGGGTTCGACCGGCTGGTCTTAGGCAGCGTGTCCGAGTCGGTCGCACTTTATGCCCAATGCTCGGTCGAGGTCATCCGGCGACCTGCCACGCCGTGAGGTGAAAGGCGGCAAAACCAAAAAAACAATGTTTGCGCCCAACTTAACCGCGCGGATTGCTTGCGAGGCGCCAATATTCTTCGTGCACTCTTAGAACAGCCTCGGCGCAAAATCCTTAAGGTCCCGGCGCCAGGTCTGCCACTCATGGTCGGTGCCGGGAGATTCGTAGAACACATGCTGGACGTTCGCCTCCTGCAGCGAACTATGCAGTCGTAGTAGTCCGGTCCGCATTCGTTCCGGTTCATTTGTACCGACGCCGAGCCAGAGCAAGTGTACTTTCTTGCCAAATGCAGCCGCATCGGCAAACACTCCGTTGTAATCGGTCTTGGGATCCAATTTCCGGTTTCCCAGCACCAGCATGCCGCCAGCTCCGCTGAAGCCTCCGATATAGGAGAACAGATCGAGATGATCGAGCGTCACCTGAAAGGTCTGCATTCCGCCCATGGAGAGTCCGGCCATGGCGCGATGGTCGCGGTCTGACATTGTGCGCAAGGTCGAATCGATGTAAGGAATCAACGCCTGGGTCACGTCGTCTTCAAACACCGCCGACATTTCCTGCATCGCTTTCATCATTTCTGGAGAACCAAAAGGCTTCGCTGTAAAGTCAGGCGCTTGCCCGGCACGTCGCGCATAGCCATACGCCATCACGACAATCATTGGCTTGCAGCTTTTCGCTGCAATGAGATTGTCGAGGATGAAGTTCGCATGACCCTGCCTGATCCACCCCGTCTCATCTTCGCCCCCGCCGTGCTGCAGGTAGAGCACCGGATAACGCATTTTATTTTGACGATCGTAATCCGGCGGCAGATACACCAACGCGTGCCGCCACGAACCGGTCACCTTCGAGTTGTACCAGACCTCGCGCACCTGGCCGTGCGGCACGTCCTGGATCGAATAATAGGTCGAACCCGGCTCTGGAACTTCGACTGCGCTTGCATATTTGCTTCCACCGAAAAACGCCTGGCTGCTGATGTCGCTGACTTCAGCGCCGTCGATGATTAACGTGTAGTAGTGCAGGCCGGGAACAAGGGCCGGCGTGGTGAAGGTCCAGTATCCATCGGGCTGCTTCTCCATGTCGGCCTTGGGGCCACTCCAGAAATTCACCCGCACCTTGGTCGCGTCTGGAGCTTTCACCCGCAGCTCCACTCTGCCCGCGCTATCTACACGCGGATATTCTGCTCCCCAGACGTTGGTCGTGGCAGGCTGGAAAGTGCTGGCATCCTGTGCGCAGCACATCGTCGCCAAAAGAAACATCATGATTCCGGCTATTTTCATATTGTTCTGTCCTGATTTTCATGCAGGTTTGGAAATCGTTTGGTGTCGCAGGACTCCATCTTTTCCGCGCAACATATTGGCTTCGCGCAATCGATTGAGCAAACGAATATTACGCTCTCGGATCGGCAAAGAAAACCGTGGTCCATAAAATACCTGTTCGGCTCTCGCCGTTTCATTTCGGAGCTTGAGAGACCCTCAAAGCTGCGTACATTTGCAGCCACATTATTCCGGGAGCGCCCTGCTGCCCTTCACTTGAAATGTGCCCGCAACAGTCGTCGCGCCCGTGTTCGGCTGGCCTCCCCCAATGGACACCGAATAGGTTCCTTCCGCGACGATCGGCTTGCCGGCTGCAGTCACCATGCTCAGGTCGCGCTCCTTCAAGTCGAAGCCAACCTTCTGAGATTCGCCCGGCTTCAAGTGAATTCGCCTGAACCCGCGCAAGGCGCGAATCGGCGATCCCGCCACGTTCGGAAAACTTAAATAGAGCTGGACAACTTCGTCTCCCTCACGTTCGCCGGTATTCGTGACGATCACCTCTGTAGTCAGTGGGTCGCCCGCCTTGAGTGCCTTCCTCGGAAGAATCAGGCCGCTGTAAGAAAATGCCGTATAGCTCAAGCCATGCCCGAACGGATAGAGCGGTTTGCCTTCGAAATAGCGGTAAGTCCGCCCTTTCATGGCGTAGTCTTCAAACGGCGGAAGTTGATCGATGCCGGTATAGAAAGTAACCGGCAGGCGTCCGGCGGGATTGTTCTTTCCCGAGAGCGTTTCAGCCACCGCCGCACCGCCTTCCTCGCCCGCATACCACGATTCCAGAATCGCATTCACGTGCTCTTGTGCCCAGTTCACCGCTAGCGCGCTTCCGTTCGCGAGGACGAGTACTACAGGCTTTCCCCCGGCCGTCACCGCTTCGAGCAACTCCTGTTCCGGCTTCGGCAGATCAATGCTGGTGCGGTCGCCGCCTTTAAATCCTTCCTCGCTCACCGGCATCTCTTCGCCTTCGAGTTCGCTGGTGATTCCCATCACGGCGACCACCACGTCCGCGTTCTTTGCCGCTTCAATGGCTGCAGGGCTCGGCCTCGGATCGTACTTCGCCCAGATCAGTTGCGCCTGCACCGGACCGGCTTTGGTCAAGCGATATACAACTCTGATAGCGGTCTTGTTTCCTTGCTCCAGATGAACATGCGCCATTCTGGTTTGCGGCACATCGCTGTTCAGGTACTGCATGGCGAGCGGTTTCCCGCCGATCAGAACCATGGCGAAATTGCCCGTGCCCCGTACGCCAATACTGTACTCGCTGCTTTCGTTTACTTCGAGAAATCCATTCCACTCGACCGATAGCGGGTAAGTGTTTGCAGCCTCTGGAGGAATGTCCTGCGCCTTCAAATCAATCATTCCCATCGTCCGCGTCGCCAATACGCCGCCCTCACCTGGATTGACCCCTGAAGAAGAACTTCGCGATGAGGCCTTGCTTCCCTTCCGCAGTGCTCAATGCAGCCGAGGGCACCAGGTCTCCCTCGGCTCGCAGAAACTGCGTGCCGGCAACAAAATTGATTTGCGCTTCCGGGAACTCCGCCTTCAGCCCGTCTAGAACGGAAATAATATGGGTAGGAGTGCCGCTGTAATTGCCGAGCAGATATTTTGTTTGATCTGCCAGCGGACCGACCAGGGCGATATTAAGTTTCCCCTGCTTCAGCGGCAGGGTGCCATCGTTCTTGAGCAGCACCATCGCCTTGTTTGCAATCGTTCGCGCCAGCGCCCGGTGCTGCGGGCTGTCCAGTTCCTTTGGATCGATCTTCGCATACGGAACCAGTTCGGGCGGATCGAACATGCCCAGCTTCATCCGCGCGGTAAACAGGCGGATGAGCGCGGTATCGATCTCGCTTTCCTTCAAAAATCCCTGTTTGTACGCCTCGTAATACGGGCGGTAATCGTGATCGTCCTTCACTTTGGCGAAGTCGATGCACTCGTTGTCCATTCCCCTCTGAATGGCCAGCGGCCGACGCCTCGGGCTGGGTCTTGGTGAAATGGTGGTCGCGGAAAATGTTGACGACAGCATCGCAATCCGACACCACATAGCCCTGGAATTTCCATTTATTGCGCAACTGATCTTGCAGCAGGAACTCATTCACGCAAGCCGGCTGGCCGTTGATGCTGTTGTAGGCACACATCACCGAAGCGGCCTTGGCTTCGGTCACGGTCGCGCGAAACGCCGGAAGATAAGTGTCCATCTCATCATGCAGGCTTACCGCGACATCTGCCTTGTGGCGCGTCGATTCAGGCCCGCTGTGGACGGCATAATGCTTCGGCGTGGAGATCACGCGATAGTATTTAGGATCGTCGCCCTGCATGCCCGTAACAAACGCCACGCCCATGCGTCCCGCCAGAAAGGGGTCTTCCCCGTAGGTTTCCTGGCCGCGTCCCCACCGGGGATCGCGGAAAATATTAATGTTCGGCGCCCAGAAATCCAGACCCTGGAAAAGATCGCTGTGCCCGTCCTTCATTCCCTCAACGTACTTGATTCGCGCCTCAATACTGGTCGCAATGGCCATCTGGTGAATGACATCGGTATCAAATGTCGCTGCCAGTCCAACCGGCTCGGGAAACGTAGTGATGCCACCATTGTTCGCCACTCCGTGCAGCGCTTCGCTCCACCAGTCGTAGTCCGGAACATTCAGCCGCGGAATGGCGCGTGACTGATTTACCAGTTGCGAGACCTTTTCTTCCACCGTCATGCGGTGGACTAGATCGGCCGCCCGCTTTTCCGCAGACAACGAAGTGTCCCAATACGCAGGTTGGCCGGAATCTTGCGCATACAGCCCGGCGGCGCTGAACAAAACGACAATCAGTACGAGAATTCGGCACTTGGAAGAATGCATTTCTGGGCTCCCTGGCTCAGATTGAGTTTTGCAGGTAATCGTGTATTACGTCTTCTTAGAACTCGATTGCGACGGAATGACCATTCAATTCGATTGCGCGCGTAACACCCTGAAACTTGACTTCTACTTTCCTGCGCTCAGGCGCGCGTGATCCTTCCGCACGATGAACCGTGAAAACACGGCGCTCATCGTTCCACGTCATTTGCATGCCCACCCAGTCACCCTTGCGGTAATTGAAAGACCTTCCATCATCCTCATAGAGCAGGAACGAACCATCCGCGCCCGGATAAATAGAAATCGTCCATGGCTGGTCCACTTTCTCTTCCACATATTGTTTCACTGGACCGAGAGTAAGAATCGCTCCCGCGCGAACATAAAGCGGAATGGTTTCCAGATCCACGGGGCGCGTGATTTCGCGCTCGCCTGCAATACGCTCGCCAGTCCAGTAGTCGTACCATTCTCCCTTCGGCAAATAAAGTTGCCGCGATGCCGCGCCTGGTTCAACCACGGGCGCAACCAGGATGTCCCGGCCCCACAGATACTCGTCGCCACGCGCCACGGCCTGAGGGTCATCCGGATAGTGCAGCCAGAGCGAACGCATGATCGGCATTCCGGTAACGGCACACTCGCGCACCGCGCTATATAAGTAAGGAAGCATGCGATAGCGCAACTCCAGATATTTACGGCAAATCCCTTCCACTTGCGGATTGTGCAGTTCGCCCGGGTCGGGTGCCGCTGTGTCATCGTAGCCGCCAAATTCTGTTGGCCCGGTTTCTCCCCTGCTCCAGCCCCAGGGCAGATGCAGTTTCCAGGTGCGTCCATGACTGCGGAACAAGGGGCAGAAGGCGCCGAACTGGAACCATCGCACGAATAACTCGGCAGTGAATTCTTTCGTGGGCACGAACCCGCCGATGTCGGTGCCCCAATAAGGAATGCCGGTCAGTCCGGTGTTGATGCCAATCGGGATTTGAGTCTTGAGCGCCTCCCAGGTCGAGTACACGTCTCCCGACCATAAGAAGGGTGCATAGCGCTGCATCCCGGCATAACCATTGCGATGCAGCGCATACGGTCGCTCGTTGGGACGATCCATCTGCGCCCCTTCCCAGTACATCCGGTTGCGCACCAGCCGCGCCTTGATGTCGAGCAAATCCCCTTCGTCCGGCCACCATCCATCAACCCCGAGCGCGAAGTCTTTGCGGTGCGCATCCCAGTGGCACCCGGCCTCTTCCCCATCAAATCGGCTGGCGGTACACGGCTCAGACGCGTTCCCACGAAGATCGTCAGTGAGGATCACGTCATGCAGCACCACTTTGAAGTGGTCATCATGCAATTCGTTCAACATCTTTTTGGGATCGGGAAAGACCCGCGAGTTCCACGCGAATGAACCATTGGCGGTGTTCCACCCTGACGGACAGAAGCCTGTACCGAGATAGATCAACCCATCGCACGGCAGTTTTTTCTCGCGAAACGTTTTCGCTTCGCTCAGGACTTCTTCCCTGCTAGCCAGGGTGCGATGCGACTGCAGATAACCGAAGCCCCACAGCGGCGGCATCTCCGGACGCCCCGTCAGACGGGCGTATTCGGACATGATGATCGCCGGCTCCTTCGAGCCCACGACAAATATGTCCAGCGGCAAAGCTTGCTCGGGATTTTCCGGCAGGAATTTGCCTTCCGCCGCGGTCAGATCGAAGGTGCCATGTGGATGGTGAACGAACATCGCCCATCCCGAGGTCCCGATCAGCCAGGGAATCGCCACGCGCGCACCGTGTGTCCGCACCTTGTAAGCCCCCTGGCCGTTGCGCATTGTATCGGAGAGGCCGCGACGATCGAATTGTGGTCCGCCTTCTCCAAGTGCAAGCAGAGGAGAGGTTCCTGTCGCGAAGGCAACGACACCATTCTCTTCTACTCTGATCCGTTGCACGGCCGCGCCGGTTGTGGTCGTTATTGTGAACGTTAACGGATTGCGCGAAAACGTAACGTTAAGAGCACCGCAATGCGCGGTTCCAGCGGAAGCATCTCCGCGAAGTTTGAGCACCGGATTGCCCCAAGAACTTTGCGCGAGTGAGCCATCCCCCGGAATCGGGACCGGTTGGTTGTGCTTCACAGGAATTACGCTGAGCCGGACGGTATGCGCACTGACGGACCCCACCTGAATTTCCAGCTCTGGCCCAGGACTTACCTCGGCGGCAATTTTCGGAAGAGGCAGAAGGAGAGCAACCGACGCAGCTCCGATGGTCTTCAATACTTCGCGGCGGTCGTAGCGATTCATATACCTGAGGTCTCGGAGGATCTCTTCACGAACGTTCTTGAGGGTTGCCAGGGCGCGTTCCACGCTGCCCTTCCGCGCTCAGTATCGGGTCCTCGTTCAGAGTGACCGGGCCGGATGCAGGTGCTGACACTGCAGTACCCAGAAACTGCCGGCGATTCAATTCGACGCCTCCATGACTATCTCAGCATCGCGATCTTCATTTTGCGGAAATATACCTCCGACCCTTCGCACTGAAAAAGGATTTTGCCCTTTGTGGTGTTGGCCTTCGTTCCCAGGAGGGCGAGTTTTCCGTTCACAAAATACAAAATGCGATCGTGATCCACTACGAGTTCCAGAACATTCCATTTTCCGTGCGGCCGCTCCAGATCGTTTACCGGATCGCGGTGTCCGATGACATTGACCAGGGGGCCCCGGCCGATATGCGGGATGCGAATATATGCGCCAGGGCCGGATGAGGCGCTTTCGTATACCTTTCCGTCCACGGTCGCGCCCGTGCCGCCGACCACCCACATATCGCCGGTGCCGCCCTCGTTGATCTGGAACTCCATCATCCGCGGCCAGACTTTGAGCGGTCCTGTAATGTTGTACTGAATGCCGCTGTCTCTGGCTTTCCCGTCGCGCGGCGGATACGTCTTCTCGCCCCACTTGAATTCGGCGCGCAGGTAGTATTTCTCATACTCCTTCTGCGTCACAAGACCGCCAAACTCCTGCCCCGAAATGTGCAACACGCCCTTTTCAACCTGAAAGACTTTATTAGGGTCGCTGTTGATACCTTGCTTCTCAAGCAGGGTGTCGAATCCGGTGAAATTTTTCCCGTTAAAAAGAGGCGAGAGTTTGCCATGCGAAGGTATGGAGGGCTTCGCCTGTCCCCACGCTGCCAGATGCAGCATGAGGGCCAGCGCTGCGATGCCTAACACGTGCAGCGTCTGGCGGCCGATCATAGTTCTCCTTGGCATGCCTTCGAACTTCCATCCCACCGTGGCTTTCAGGCTAGAGCACTAGTGCATACGAAAAGGAACAATAATCGGTACAGTTACCGATGTCAACGGGTCAAGTCGTAGTTTCGGGAGCCAGCCGGATTACTCGGTCCGTTTCACCCAGCGTTTTGGAAAAGTCCCACTGCTTCCTCCGCTAACCAGCAGAGGAATGATCGTCCGAGGAGCGTTTATCCTGTTACCTACCCTGTAATACACCGTGAACTACTTGAAATTAAAGGGATGCAAGTGTGAGGCTTTGTCCAACGATTCGGGACCGAATTGTCGCGAAGAAACCTGGCACCGCACGCTGTCTAAACTCGTGGAAGCAATTTGATGGCAGACTCAACCCTCAGTAGGCCGATCAGACTTCTCATCGTAGACGACCACGCCGTAGTGCGTGCGGGGTTCAGTTCCGTTCTTAGCGGCCAGCTCGGTTTGGAAGTCGTGGGCTCCGTGGCAAAGCGGAGAGGAGGCCTTAGCGTTTCTTGAATGTTGCCCGGTTGACGTCGTATTGCTTGACCTTCACATGCCGGGAATGAGTGGCATCGAAACCCTGCTCGCATTACCAGGGCTCTCTTGCCCGCCCAAGGTAATTGTCATATCTAATCTTGAGCCAGACGAAGATATCTGCAGGGCGCTTGAGACGGGAGCCATGGGCTATCTCCCTAAAGACATCTCGTGCGCCGAGATCGTAGAGGCAGTTTACGCGGTGCATTCAGGTAAGAGCCACTTCCCTCAGTGCATCAGGGACCGGGTCTCCGAGCGCAAATTTCAGCCCAGTCTTAGCCGGCGCGAACTTGAAATTCTGGAAATGGTCGCAAAGGGATTAACTAATAAGGAGATCGGCAGAGCCATCCAGGTCAGCCATTTCACCGTCCGAAACCACGTCAGGCACATCATCGCAAAGCTGGAAGTCGGTGGCCGGACAGAAGCCACCACGGTTGCGATCCAACAAGGTATCTTGATGGCCTAGTAGCAAGTTGCTCGCAGAGAACCGCCGGCGAGACAATTCCCTTTGTCCCCTTCCCTACGGAGGCTTTTACCAGAAGTAGGTGGCAATGACCCGCGGAGGGCCGGCCACTGAATCCGTTACAGTCGTCTCCACCACCACTTGCACATTTTTCTTGGGCCAGTCAGATGGCGCTGACCGGAAGGCTTCTTCCAGATAGTCTTGCCTTGAAATGAACTCGCCGGCGGCTTGCGTGCCATTCGCGCCCAGACCGGCAGCGGCGATCACCACCTGTCCGGTCTTGGAGTCGAGTAGCCGCGTGACCACGGCAAAGTCTTCCACGATCTGTCCCTCAGGCCCGAGCACCCACGACCGGGCCCCTCCAGAAGGGCTTCGCTCCTGAATTTCGAAGTGTCCATCCTGCTCTACAAAAGCAAAACGGAGATTGGAAGTCATTTGCAGCGTCCACCGGTTGTTGAACGCTCCCACCACCACGGCGGGAGAGTTGCGAAGATCCTCAAACGAGTAGTTGGTGCCGATCCGCACCTGACTGGGCTTGTTGATGTGGTCGAACAATGCCGAAAGCCGGGCCGCCACGTATACGTCGCCCATGGCCACGCCATAGTCGGAGAAAAGTTGCATGTCTCCCCACGTGATCTTCTCTTTCGGATCCAGGGGAAGTGGCCGGTCAAATCTCTCGACTTCAGTCTGGAACGTACCCGGATGGGTCTTCGAATATCTGTGGTAAAGCTCCAGCGATGGACGGTAGAACGTCGGCTTGGCCAGGCAGATAAGAACAGGTTGTGAACTGGTAAAAATCGGAGACCAGAATTGATCGAGCGCAGACTCACTCGCTCGGTGGCTGAATGGCGAGCGGAAAACAAGGACCGCTGCCAGCGCCAGTGCAAAACAAACCGCGCCAATGGTCCAGGCCAGCCAACGCTTTCGAGGGACGGCAGCCAGTTTCTCCACCACGGGAGTGGCGATGACATCCCAATGAAATTCAGGGGAGTATGAACCAAGCGGAAGCTCAATGCGTACCGGCGAGGCGCTTGTCTGGGTATGGTGGTACTGTTCCAGCCTCCGGCGAACCTCGCCAGCCTGGACTCGAACCACGGGATCATCTCCAGTCGCATAGCCCGCTTTGCGCTGGAAGATCTCGGTTCCAATGGTTCGCTCCTTGAGAGACTCCTCGCGACCTTCTAGTTTGTGCTCAACCACATAGGAGAGGAATTGCTTGCTGCGCGCACTGTTCCGAAAGGGCCGGCTGTCCAGGATGTTTTGCAGCTCATGGCGGATCGTCGCTTTTTGAGCGTCGGTAAGGCTGGTTTCTGTCTGATGCCCATTGACAATCGGTTCAGCGGTTGTTCCCATGGCACTTCTTCTTCCCTTGGCTTCTCGGCCGTTTGATCATGGGCTCTACTACGAGAATAGAACTTCAAAAATCAGGCAACCTTCGAGAGCTTCCGGAGCAAACGTTACCGCTAACCGAAAATGCTTGTCAAGCAAGTTCCAAACCAGGCGTAAGGCTTTCAGTATCAATCACCTAAGAGCCGCAAATCGGACTGACACCGGCGCAAGTCAACAGGCGCGATAGTCCACATGACCCATAGGCGCTCGTCGTTGAACGTCGTACAAAAGAAGATAGAAGTAAGGACGACGGCCAGCGTCGGGGTTCCGTACGCTTCCCCTGCCCAGTCGCGGTCTCGTCCCCTTCTTTCCGTTGAGCAGCCCAGTCTTGGACAACTAAGCCCGATCACTAAAGGAACGTATGCCAGAAAGACGAGAATTTCTGCTTGGGGGGAGTGCCGCGCTGGCAGCCCTGCTTTTCAAGTGGCCATCATTGTCCGCTCAGCTGCCGTCGTCGCGCATCGCCGACTCTCGCATCGATGTTCTGCTCTCGGAGCCGCTGGGCACGATCTCGCCCGACATCTATGGACACTTCACCGAAAATCTTGGCGGCGTCATTTATGACGGAGTGTGGGTCGGCGAAAACTCCAAAGTCCCCAATCAGTATGGCATTCGCAGCGCGCTGATCGAGCACCTCCGAAAAATCAAAGCGCCGGTCATTCGCTGGCCAGGGGGCTGCTTCGCTGACAGTTATGACTGGCGGGATGGCGTCGGGCCGCGCGAGAAGCGTCCCCGGCGGACCAACTTCTGGAATGAATCTCCGCAATCCCCGGCCATCCACAAGTATGACCCCAATCAATTCGGCACCGATGATTTTGTGCGCTTCTGTCATCTCACCGGGGCGGAACCGTACCTGGCGGCGAATCTACGCAGCCTCCCCGCCGGAGAATTCGATCGCTGGGTTGAATACTGTAATTCCCCCGAAGGAAGCACCACGCTGGCCGACCTGCGCAAGGCTGGCGGCTCACCCCAGCCCTTTAATGTCCGTTACTGGGGCGTCGGCAACGAGTCCTGGGGATGTGGTGGAGAATTCACCGCCCAGGAATACGCAGTGGAATTTCGCCGCTACAGTACCTGGCTTCCCACCTATGGACAGAAACTGCAGCTGATCCCTTCCGGGCCAAACGACGACGACTGGAATTGGACTCGTGCCTTTCTCGAAGAAATTACTCGAAAGCGCCCAGCGGATCGTTCCGGCATCTACGGTCTCGCCCTGCATCACTATGCCTGGGATCTCAGCCGCGGCATCCCCCAGATTGGAACCACCGGAAATGGAGATGCCATCAAGTTCGAACCTGTGGATTGGTATGAACTGCTGCACCAGGGCAATCTCATGGAAGGCCTCATCGAAGGCCACTGGCATGTCATGGAAGAGTTCGACAAAAATCACAATATCAAGTTAATCGTGGATGAATGGGGTCCGTCGTACAAAGCGGGCAGCGAAGCCACGCCGGGTGACATTCTCGAACAGACTCCCACGCTGCGCGACGCGGTCTTCGCGGGCATGACTCTCGATACGTTCAACCGGCATCCTGAAAAGGTCGCCATGGCAAACTCTGCCCAGCTCATCAACTGCCTCAATAGTCTTTACCTCGCGCATGAAGATCGTTTTGTGGTCACGCCGGTAGGTCGTGTGTTCGAAATGTATGTCGCCCACATGGGCAATCAGGCCGTCAGGACGAACATCGCGGCCCCGCAGGTGCACTACGATCGTGATGGCAAACCTGCGACCTTCTGGGGGTTGCAAGGTTCGGCATCGCTGGCGAACAGGAAGCTGATACTCACAGTGGTGAACCCGCATGTCAGTGAAGCGCGCCTCACTGAAATAGCGATCCGTGGCGCGGCCGCGAAGGCCGGAACAATCAGCATCATCACCAGTTCAGATATTCGTGCTCACAACACCTTCGACCAGCCCGATATTCTGGTTCGGAAGAAAAACAAGATCGACGTAAATGGCCCGACCCTGGTCCATGAGTTTCCGCCCGCGTCGGTCTCTGCACTCGAAATCGAATTGGTTTGATATTGCGTTACAGGTCACGGGCGCTTGCGCTGAAATCGCTTTGCCCTGGTAATGAAGCACGCTGTCAGGATTGCCCTCGACTGTTTCTCCAGTGCCGTGCCCGGGCGAAACCCAAACGATATTGAATTGAAGTTCCTTGGGCATGCCAGGGTACTGGCCTTCGCGATCCCCGATAGTGAGTTTCTTGTCGGTCTCTGACCAGCGGACCGGAATCAGAGCGTGCGCTCCCTTTTCGTAGTTGTAGTTGTCGCCCTCATCTTCGATACAGATCGAAGCTGCCGTCAGCCCCGCGAAAAATGCGCAGTTCAATGGGACCTGCCGGCTTCTCATCGGCGTACTCAATTTCCGGTCCGAGAGGAACAATCGACCCCGCGCGCACGAACAGAGGAATTCGATCGAGCGGCGCTTCGGCCTCAACGTCGCGGCTCCCCTTCATCGATGCTCCCGGTCCAGAAGTCATACCACAGCGGTGATTCCGGTAAATACACGGTGCGATGTGTCGCGTCCTGCTTCATCACAGGATTGACCAGGATGGCAGGCCCGAACATGAACTGGTCCCCAACGTTCCACGTCTTGGGATCCGCCCGCCAGTCCATCACCAGCGGCCTCTGTATGGTGTAGTCGTCGCTTGTCACCTTCCAGGCAAGCGAATAGATGTACGGCATCAAGCGATAGCGCAGCTTGTCGTAATTAAGAAGGATGGGTTCAACTTTGTCGTATGTCCACATCTCGTTGTGGACACGATGGCCATGCGTGCGGAAGACTGGACAGAAAACGCCAAACTCAAACCAGCGGGTATAGAGCTCCTGATAAACCGGATCATTCGGCGGCCGATCATAAGGCTGCCAATATCCGCCAATGTCCGTCGTCCAGTAAGGGTGACCCGAGAGCGCGAAGTTCAGGCCTCCGGCCACCTGATGGCTCAGGCCCCAATACGTGCTGTAGACATCACCGGACCACACCGTCGCCCCTACGCGCTGCTGGCCGGCGAACGCCGACCGCGTGAGCAGAAACACTCGCTTCTGATCGGTCGTCGCCTTCCAGTGCTCCTGGATTCCATTCGTGTGCATGAGGGGAAAGATGTTTGTATAGCGCGCACCACTGCCGATCGCGAGTTGCTTGTCCCGCAGAATCGCATCTCCCATATGCGGCCAGTATTCTTCCGGCTCCGCGCTGTCCAGCCAGAAGGCGTCCCACCCCTGGGAGAAGAGCGGGCCCACCAGATTCTTCCAATAGAAATCCCGCGCCTTCGGATTGGTGGCGTCGTAGACATGGGCGTTCGGCACCATTAGATTTTGGGCATCAAGCTTCTTGAAGTTTTCTGATTCCGAATTGAACAGTCCCCACACCGAGAGCATGGCGTGAACGTGCTCATCATGCAGCGTCTTGAGTTCGCCGGGAATGTCGGTGAAATTGGAATTGAAAACAGGATCGCCTTCCGTCTTCCACCAGAACCAGTCCTGCACAATCGCATCCAGCGGAATGTGCTCCTGGCGATAGCGATGCGCAATTCCTAAAATCTCCTCCTGAGAAACATAACGGTCTTTCGATTGAAAAAAACCGTAAGCCCATTTTGGAAGCATCGGGGCATGACCGGTCAGTCCGCGATATTCGTGGATGATCTGGTCCATCTCCGGTCCAAAGATCATGTAGTAATCCACCGCGTCACCGGCCAACGAAGTGAACGTGGATTCCAGCGGAAACCGGTTGTCCACGTAGGTAAAAGACGCAGTGTTCCACAGCACTCCATAGCCTTTACTCGAGACCAGAAGCGGGATCGCGACATCTGTGTTGTTCTGCCCGAGCTCGACCGTGCTGCCGCGGTAGTTGAACATTCCGCTCTGGTGCTGGCCCAGACCATAAAATCCTTCCGTGGCATCCGGCCGAAAACGATCTGCCACGTGGAACGTACTTTCCCCATTCAGCTGAACCGGCTCATAGGTGCGAGGTATGGCATCGCCTTCGCGCAGCAGGTCCTGCCCTCCAATGCTGCTGTATTTCAAATTCCCACGTTTCAGTGAAAGCTCCACTTTCAGAGTTGCGGTCGTCAGGACTGCTGCATCATCGGACTGCGAAAACTGGAACTGGGCGCCAGGGCAGGATTGTTTTGGATCCAGTATCCACGCCTGGTCATGATGAATAGATTCAGGCAGCCTTGGCGTAGCCACGACATGAATTACCGAGGCGCTGCAAACCGACACCTGCAAAGTCTCATCGCCGATTTTGGCCGTCAGCCCATCGCTGGTCTTGGTGACGACAACGGGGGTTAAAGCTGGTATGGCCCCGAGAAGTTGAGCGGTCACAGGCCTGGAACCAACGAATAAGAATAAGAAGAAGAATAAAGAGAGCGCCTGGGCCCCACCGGACCTAAGTCGCGTCGCCCGCCGCGGACGATTGGTAGCCAATGTTCTTGTTTTCACTTGTTGAATTCCTTTGCCGGTTTCCGTGAGACACAGCACGGCCCGATACGCGTAATCATCGAATGCGCTTTAACCAGTGAATCCCTGATTTCTCAATAATCGGGAAGAGTGAAAGAAGCGAACTGGATGGCGCCCATGCGCCATCCAGTTCAGCAGCCTAGAATTTAAACGTAAACGCGAAATCCAGCTGCCTCGGAGTGGTTCCCAGCGCCATACCATGAATCGTGCCCGCACCGCTCGCGGCTGTGCAGTCAATACAGGTATTGCCTGGATTTGCAGGGTTGATGACGTTGAACACGTTGAACGCATCCATACGGAATTCAAGCGACATGGCTTCGCGGATCGGGAAATCCTTCATCAATGAGAGATCCGCATTGAAAATGCCGGGACCAGTGAAGGCATTTCGCGGAGAGGTGCCGGTCTGGTCGAGGCTCGGGCTGGTGAAAACACCGCCCAATCCCGGCGGGACGAAATAGGTCCGTGAATGAGTGGTTGGGTCGAAATCAGTAAGCTTCAGAGGAAAGCTCCCGCTTCCTTCGTTGGGTCTGCAGGGACCGGCCGGAGTGAAGGCGCTGCAATTGCTTAAGCCGGCGGAGAACGGCAAACCACTGGCCCAGTTGATGGAGGTACTCAAGGAATATCCTCCGATCACGTAATTCATCCATGTGGGAACACCGCCTCCAAAGTGTTTCCCCTTGCCGAAGGGTAAGTCGTAGTTCCCGAACACGGTGAGCTGCTTTTCACGCAGATCGTCAAGCCGTCCCCAGAGGGACTTCTTGTAAACCTCCTCATCGTTGCCGTAGTTGTAGCCACGCTGAAACGCAAAGTTTGCATTCAGCTGCAAACCTTGAGAAAAGCGCTTTTCATAGCTGACCTGAAGGGCGTTGTAATTCGTGTCAAAACCGTTGTGATAGAAGGTCAGGTCCTGAGTAAAGCCGAATCTCGAGAAATACGGACGCAGCTCGCTCGTGTCGCTGGTTTCGGTCAGGCTTCCTACAGGTGCCGCCGGGTTGTAGCAAAGCCCTTGTCCCGTGATGCTCTGCGACGCAGGCAAGCAGGGCGCCGCCTCATTCGGGTTGGTTGACTTGTCGTCGCCCATGAAGGTGTGTGTTCCTTTGTTACCGACATACGCAATTGTCACGGACGAAGTATTGGTGAGCTGTCTCTGGACCGCAAAGTTCCAGGCATCGATCGTTGGAAAGACATTGGGATCGCTGCGGATCTTCGCATTGTTACCCACGCCAATCGGAATCACGCCACTCGAAGGAACGGTGGGAAATACAAACGCGGTGGGCCCGACGGCAAGATTGAACGCAGCCGTGTTCGCTCCGCTGTTGGTCAGGTTCTGGTTGACCAGGACGGGAAGATTCTGGGTCAACATGTGACCGAAAATCGATCCGAAGACTCCGATGTCGAAGCTCCGGCCATAGCCCGTACGGATCACAGTCTTGGAATTCAACTGGTAGGCAATTCCGAGCCGCGGCGCCAGCGTCTTCCAGGTCTTGGAAACATTCATTGCCGTATTGAACGGTCCATAACCCGCAACCCGGATTTCGCCGGTATTCAAATCAGGGAAACCGCCCTGTCCCTTTCCGTTGACGGTTTCCGGGAAATAAAGCTCCCAGCGCAAGCCGTAATTCACAGTCAGCTTGGGCGTGATGCGCCAGCTGTCCTGCATGTAAGTGAACATCCTCTTTTGAGTTTCCTTGGCATTCGTCGAAACCGACACATACCGGGACATGTTGGTGACGTCCCCAATAAGGAAGCTGGCGAGACCCAGGCCTCCCGGAGCGGCTAGGGTTGTGTCGGTGGTATTTTCGGTGTCAGTCGCGCTGAAATGCAATTCGCCAGCCCGATTGCTGTCGCTGGGTACGCGCAGATTTCTGGCGTAACGCAAATCTACGCCAAACTTCAAACTGTGCGTCCCCATGATTTTTGTCCAGTTGTTCACCACCTGATACTGGTCTTCGGTCTCGAGCAGTGGGCAGTTGCAAGCGTTCACGCCCAGCGCGGATCCGAAGTTTGACAACCCATCGCCAGCGTTGCCACTCGCGTTTTCAATAAAGAACCCTGGAGCACCTGCGGTGAATGAATCGCCAAGATTGAGGCCAGGAATTCCAACCTGGCTGGCCAAGTTCTCCTCGCCATCATACTTCTGGGTTTTGACGTGATACCGCAGGTAGCCTAAGCGGAAGTCGGTGAGCAGTTTCGGGCTTAGCGCAATATCCATACCGAAAACCGCGCTCTGGCTACGGCCGGCAGCAGTTCCACCGAAGGTGTTGCCAGGAGCCGAAAACCCTTGTCCTCCGCCCGCGCCAAAAATCGTGGAAGAGGAGGTTCCGTTGCCGAAATAGCTGTAGCGCCCGAAGACATGGCTGCGCTCGCTAAGCTGGTCGTCGATTTTGACGTCCACCGAATCGTTGTGCAGGCTGCCGCTTCCGCTGGCCGCGTAGTTGTTCGTCGTTCCCGGCGCATTCGGTGCCGGGATCAATGCCAGAAGCGCCAACGCTTGCGGCGAAAGGTACTGCGTGGGGATGAAATCGTTCGCAAAAGGTGCAGGACCAGTTCCAGTAATCACGCGAGGGTTGTAGATCTGTCCTCTCGCCGGTCCGCTGGCCGTCAGGTAATCACTAAAGTCGCACCCGTTGCCGGAAAGGCAGGAACTGCGGGTCAATGCAGTCGGCACAGTCACGATTGCGGAAGATCCCAGAATCTGCCGCGTTCCCTGATAATCCGCGAAAAAGAACGCCTTGTTCTTGATGATCGGACCGCCAATGGAAGCGCCGAACTGGTTGTACTTCGCAGGAGGAAGAAGGCGGCCAGTTACCGGATCAGGCGCAAACTGATTGTATGGATTCCGTGCCTGTGTGGCATCGGTACGGCGGTAGTCGAAGAGATCACCGTGGAAACTGTTGGTTCCGGACTTCGTCTGCGCTGTCACTACGGCCGCTACCGCTTGACCGAACTGTGCGTCGTAGTTTTGCGTCGTAATCTTCGCTTCCGTGACGGCATCGAGGGGAGGATTAATAACAATCTGGCCCAGGATGGGATCCTGATTGGCAGCTCCGTCAAGCTCGTATGCAACGCCCGAGAAATGTTGCCCGTTAATCTGAACGGTAGGACTGCCCTGCGGGTTTTCCGCTGTATTTTGCGACCAACCCATCACCTGCGTACCGGGGATCAACAACTCAAGGCTGGCGAAGTTGCGGCCAGAATTTGGTAGGTCGGAAACCGTTTTTTCGTTCAGCACCAGGGCGACGTCTGCACGGTCGGTCTTAAGCTGGGGAACTTCGCTGGTGACCGTCACCGTTTCTGTCGCGGAGCCTACATCCAGCTTCAAATCGACTTTGGGAGAGGTGTCAGCCGAAACCCGAATCCCCTTGCTCTCTGCTCCGCGAAATCCGCTGGCAGCAACCGCGACGTCATAGACGTCCGGAATGAGATGCTCGGCCGAGTACTCGCCAACCGAGTTCGTGGTGGTCTGGACGGAGGTACCCTTCGCCACGTTTGTGACGGTAACGGTTGCATTGGCAATCGCCGCTCCCGAAGCGTCCGTGACCTGGCCGTAGATCGACCCGTAAATGGCTTGTCCCCACAGATTTGCGACTGACAAGCCGCCCACGAAAAGAGCCATCAATACTACAAGGTATCGCGTCCTGGCTGCTGAGTACGTCATCTCTCCTCCGAATCAAATGCGGCGCAAGTCTTGGCCACAAACGCAGCCCGAGCATTACTGGGCTCGGTACGCGTTGAGCAAACGTTTACCTTCTAATCAAAAAGTACCACTGGCCGAAGCTATTGAACCCTAGATCAGGGAACCGAACCGGGGCAATAGTCCACGTGTGCCATAGGCACCGTTTATGCATCGGCGTTTATCATTAATATGTATAAAACTGATAGGTCTGAAACTGGATAGCGATAAAAATGGACAGTTCCCGACTGGAGCTGCCGCAATCTGAATCCTATGCGCTTGTTTTTCCTTTTAAGTCTGGTGGGAGCCCTGGCTCTGCCCGCCTGCGGTCAGCCACAAGATGCTCCCACACCTTTGCGCGAGGCCGAGGATTTGGTGAAGACTGGCCACTTCCCTGAGGCGCTGCAGAAACTGGATACCCTGGCGGCCGAGAAACCCGAGCCCGCAGGTATCGAATACCTCCGGGGTATGGTGTTCTATCAGGAGAATAAGATGGCGGATGCCCAGGCCGCCTTCGCAAAAGCTGTTACTCAAGACCCGAAGAATCTCGAAGCCATGCAGATGCAGGGCGTAAGTTTGTTTCGCCTGGGGAAACCAACCCAGGCGATTCCCTTGCTCGAACAGGCACATCGTTCCATCCCGAATGCCAACGTCGAGCCCAACTATGTATTGGCCCTTTGTTATATGGACACCGGCCGGTATGACGATGCACGCGGGGCATTCGCCACCCAGTACGGTTTCGCTCCCGACTCTCCGCAGGCCTATCTCCTCGCGGCCCGCATGCTCTTGCGGCGCGAATATGTTCCCATCGCGGAGACATCAGCGCGCAAAGCGCTGGCACTCAATCCCAGTCTTCCGCGCGCGCATTTTCTTCTTGGCGAGATTGCTCTCGCCCACGGGCAATTCGCCGATGCCATCGCCGACTTTCAAAAGGAAGGCGATCTCGACCCGCTGAATGGCGCTGTTTACGAACGGCTCGGTGACGCTTACATCCGTGCCGGCGACTTTGACCGGGCACAGCAGGCCCTGAATCGCGCCGTCCTTCTTGAACCGAATGTGAACATCCCTTTTATTCTGCTGGGCAAGGTTTTGCTGAAGCAGCAGAACCCGTCGATGGCCAAAATGTATCTTGAACATGCATCGGAAATGGACCCGAAAAACTATATGGCGCATTATTTGTTAGGACAGTCCTATCGTGCGCTTGGACGAACCGACGATGCTGCCCGTGAATATCACGCCGCCGAGCGGATTCAGGCGGACACCGCACCTCACTTCGACGCAACTCAATAGCAAGCGATCATGCGATTTCTGTACCAATCTCGCCCACGCCGGTTCGCCACGGCTGTTCTCCTCTGCATTATCCTCGTCGCAGGTTTGGCAGCCGCTGACACCCGGCAAGAGCGGCTTAAATCAGCCGACACAGCTTTCCATGCGGGTTACGCCGCGGAAAAAAGTGGCGATCTCACGAAGGCCAGACAGCAGTTCGAAAGAGTCGTCCAGCTCGCGCCCGATATAGCCGAGGGACACAGCGCTCTGGGCTCCGTGCTTGTGCAACTCGGGCAATATTCGCTGGCAATTCCCGAACTCACACGCGCCCTCGCGCTCAAAGCCGACGACCGCAGCGCCCAGATCAACCTCGCCGTCGCGTATGAACAGTCGGGTGCGCACGAAAAATCATTGGCTCTGTTTCGTTCTCTCGACCGGAATGCGGCAACTCCGCTGCCCGCGAGTGTGGTCATCTTCTATATACGGGCCCTTGCCGCTACACAGCAGACCGAACTTGCGCTAAAGAAGGCTCAGGCTGCCGTCGCAGCCGATCCCGAAAATTCTGCCTTGCACGATACACTTGGTTCGCTTCAGGCCCAGCGCCAGGACTGGAATGGCGCCGTAGAACAATTCAAGGAAGCGATTCGCCTCGATTCAAACTTCGCCGAAGCCCACTTGCATCTGGGCCTCACGCTCGTGATGCAACACCAAACTTCAGAGGCTTTGCCGGAGCTGGAGACAGCCGCCGCACTTGCGCCGCAAAACTCTCTCGCGCAGGTTGAGTTCGCCAAGGCGTTGATTGCCAACAATGAGAATGAGAAAGCCGTCTCGGTTCTGCGGCACGCTCTCGAACTCGCTCCAACCGATCTCGATACCAAGTATCAGCTTGCTCTCGCCCTTCAGGCCAGCGGACAGGAGCAGCAGGCCATACCATTACTTCAGGAAGTCATCGCTGCCGAACCGCGTAACGTGCCGGCCCTGACGAATCTTGGCCTCGCGCTCGTCCAGACCGGAAAATCCAAGGACGCGATACCGCTCTATCAACGAGCCGTTCAGGAAACTCCCGCCGATCCTCTGGTACATCAGGGTCTGGGAGTCGCTTACCTGCAAGTCAGCGACCTCGATGACGCCATGAGCGAGTTCCGCACAGGCCTGCGCTTCGCTCCCGAAACCTACGAACTGCACTACGATCTCGGTCTCGCTCTCAAATTGAAAGACGATCTCGCCGGAGCCACCGAAGAACTGGAGATCGCTGCGCGCCTCAACCCGAATTCCCCAGATCCCCCCTTCACCCTCGGCGTCCTGGAAATGCAAAGAGGTCATTTTGACGACGCGGAGACACATCTCAAAACCGCGCTGCGGCTACGGCCAAAAAACGGGGATGGCTGGGCCATCCTGGGAAGCGTCTACAAGCAGCAAAATAAACTCGCGGAAGCATCCGATGCGCTCCGCCAAGCCATTGAGGTGATGCCGGATCAGCCCGGACCTCATGTCACCCTCGCGGGCGTTCTGGCTCAACAAGGCCAAACTGCGGAAGCGGCGGCAGAGCGCAAGAAGGCAGCGGAACTCACTCACATGGCCGTCAACCGGCAACGTGCAACTTTTGCCACCAACAGCGGCAGCCTTCTGCTTCAAAAAAATCAGATCACAGACGCCATCGAGCGTTACCAGGAAGCAGTTTCAAGCGACCCGACATACAGCGAAGGACACCGAGGGCTGGCCACCGCCCTGGCCAGGGCAGGCCGCACAGCCGAAGCCGAAGCCGAAAGACAAAAAGCCATCCAACTGAACCCGCCTCAACCCTGACAGCGTATTCAACAAAGCCGCTATAGAGTCGGTGATACTCCGCATCCCTCACGGCAATTATTTATCGGCGCAATCGCTAATCTCGCGGTTTCTTCACGTGGATCTAGCGTCGGCGAGGAAGTCCCTTTGCCGAAGCCTCGGATCCAGGTGGTTCACGGAACGGTTCCACAGCAATGCGCTCGTAACGCACTTCCAGCACGGTCAAGTTTTCTGTACCGCCCGGTAATTGCAGCACTACGCTGTCACCCGCTGCCGACTTCATCAGCGCGCGCCCCAGAGGTGACACCCAACTGATGTAATTACGGTTGAGATCGATCTCATCGGTTCCCACAATGCTCGCCACTCGCTCCGCTCCGGCGGCATTGGCATAGCGAACGGTCGCTCCGAAGAATGCTCTGGTCGCCGCCTGCCCCGTTCTCGGAGCTTCCGGGTTCACCACTTCCGCGGCTTCGATTCGCTTGGTGAGAAAGCGAATCCGCCCATCGATCTGCCGCAGCCGCCGCTTGCCGTACTGATAGTCGGCGTTTTCACTGCGATCGCCGTTGCCGGCCGCCCACGCCACCACCTCCACCACCGCCGGACGTTCCCTGTTGAGCAGAAACCGGTGCTCATCTTTAAGGCGCTCCAGCCCGCTCGGTGTGATGTAGTTCTTGACTAGCGTCGCGGGCTCGTCCGGTTTTGGTTTTCTCGTAAAACCTTTTCGCATCTCGTAGTCTTTCCACGAGCTCTTGCTGCCTAAATTCAGTGACGCTCGCAACGCAGCAACTCCTGCCGCAGATGCCTTAGCTTACACTCAAACCACATGCTCAACCGGGGCCATGCCTATGCAACAATCATTATCAGCAAATATCACGGACGAACCCTGCTTTCACATCTGGCAAGCCTTTACCCACACTCAACCACACAAGCCTGGCAACAAAAACTGAACAATTGCGAAGTCACCGTCAACGGCGTCACCGCGACCGGAAGCGAATCGCTCATTGCAGGCCAAACCCTTGTCTGGAACCGTCCACCCTGGATCGAACCGGACTCTCCTCAGCACTTCGAAGTACTGTTTAATGACGCCCATCTTTTGGCCGTCAACAAGCCCGGCGGACTGCCGACTCTCCCCGGCGGCGGCTTCACGGAAAACACCCCATGACAGACGCGGCATAGGGGGCTAGGTCTTTAATTCGTGGCATCAGACCCACTTTGAAGAGAGCCATAATACGCTTAGTCTGGGGCCAAGGAGATTCCAGAATGCCTATGAGCAGGCGCAACAACTCTTCCTGCACTTTCGGATTGAAATCGTCCAGCATCGCGTTCACTTGTACCAGCAGGTCGGGAAGATTGCTGGCTGCGTAGGCAGTAGGAAAGTGGTCACTGGCAAATTGTTGCCACTGTTTGCTGAGTCTGACCAAGTCCAGCCTCTGCAAAATGTCACGCCACATGACCGCATCCTCCTTCTCATCGTTAGTGAAATCGCCGTTTGCCCAACGCATCCACATGTTTTGGTGGGGCGTTGCGTCATACACCATGCCTCCTCCATCTTTGGTAACGGATACATGAGGTGCTCGGGCATCAACGGGAACCTGCCCGAACATGGGTACATCGAACGTACAGCTCAAATTGGAGATGGCAAGCATTCGGTAGTCCGCAGGTTCCAAGCCATGGACAGCCCACATCTTTGACGCCAGTGCTTTCACCACTTCCTCGGGGACACGATCCTTGCTTGTTCGATCTTTCTTCAGGTCCGCAATAATTTCTGACATCAATAGCGGAGTACTGACGAATCTGAAATACATGCCTAGTTCCGACACTTCATCAGGGCTTAACATCTGAAGGAACGACTTATCGAAAATGAGCGAAGGTCCGAGCACAACATTCTGCCTACCAAGATTGTAGGGTAGCGCCGGGCTGCTGGCGCATCTAGCGACACATCGCGGAAAGATCGCCAGATGTGGCCCACCCGCCATCGGTCCTGATTTTGAATATGCAAATTAAAGATGACGTTGCGTTGAAGAGGGATGATCCCGATAATACGGGCTCATGAAAATTCAGCCTGAAAAACAACTCGCTCTGTTCCTGCTGATAAGTGTCAGTCTGGTTTGGGGACAGACCGTCACCAGCGGGCGCGCCGCCGATTCGTCCGCGCCTCCTGCTTCCTTTCCCGCGCCAACGCCAGCCGCCCTCGCCACCGCCGAACACGCGATCTCGGGACGCGACCCCGGCCCCTCGGGCACGAGTCCAGTCACTGACCTGCTAAAGCTGCTGCTGGCCAACGTCAACTCGACGGAAGCCTTTACGAACATGGAGGCAATGTGGGCAACCGACCGTTATTTTGACTTTGCCAGATTTCAGCAGACTGCAAAGAATGTCGCGGAAATGATGCGGCAGGCAGGACTGGACGACGTCCAGATAGGCCAGGGGCCCGCCGACGGCGTGACGCAGAACGGCTTTTGGACGCAGCCGATCGCTTGGGACGCCCATTCTGCCACGTTGGAAATCGTCTCGCCTCACGTCCCAAAAGATATGCGCGTTCTTGCCGACTATCAGAAAATTCCTACCTCGCTGTGCCAGTGGAGCGGTCCTACTCCACCGGGAGGCGTAGAGGGTGAGCTCGTGCTGCGGGACCATAATATTCAAAACCAGGACATTCGCAATGCGGACCTAAAAGGTAAGTGGGTGCTTGGCCGCCGCATGTCCAAGACCGATTTGAAGCAGGGCGGTGCGCTGGGTCTGGTTCGCGAGAGCGAGGTGAACCCGACGCTGTTGGACGAGCGCGACTGGGAGAACGATTTCGGAGATAACGGCTGGGCCTTCAATAAAAACGACACGCCTACGGTGTGTTTCTCGATTACACCGCGACAGCAGCAATACCTTTATGAGCTGCTCAAAAAGGGGCCGGTGAAGCTCCGCGCCAAGGTTGACACCCGCTACTACGAAGGAACGTATCCGTATGTGAGCGGCGTCATTCTCGGCACCGATGGTCCGGGCGCGGAGGAGGTGCTCTCACTCGGACATTTATATGAAGAGGGCGCCAATGATAACTCCAGCGGCGTCGCATCCATTCTTGAAGCCATAACTACTCTCAACCGGCTGATTAAGGAAGGCAAATTACCCAGGCCAAAGCGAACCATTCGCATGCTGGCCATGGGCGAGCGCTATGGCACGCTCGCGTATCTCGATGCTCACAAGGATCGAACCAGGCGAACCATTGCCGCCATGTGCATCGACACACCCGCCGGATGGCAGTACCTGGCAGGAACGCAGTTCATCTGGTCCATGAATCCGCAATCGGCTAGTTCTTTTGTGGATGCATTTACTGTGCGCCTTGCCGCGGAATATTTCCCCATGGTGCGCCGCCCCCATTTATGGAGCGAGTACAACAGGGGCGCGTACTACGGCGGAACGGACGATGACCTCGGAGAGTCGATGATCGGTATTCCCACGACCTCGGTGAATAGCGGCCACGGAATTCCTGCCCACCACACCAGCTTCGATACTCCGGCCCAGGTTGACCCCAAATCCCTGCGCGACCTCGCCGTCATGAACGCGGCTTATGCATACTTTCTGGCATCGGCGGGACCGGAGCAGATGCACTGGATGGCTGAGTTAGCTGTGGAGCGGGGATACGATCAGATCAATTCGGGGACGGCAAACAGCCTCGACTTGGTGGCCGCGGCAAAGGACGCCGACATCCTGGGCCATCTGCTTTATTGGGAGAAGGCTCGCGTCGATTACAACCTGGCGCGCGAAACCAGGGCGGTCAAACAGGCCGCCGATCTCCAGCAGGAACTGGCCGCGCTTGCCTCCTTTGCCGCAGCGCAGAAAGTGCGGATCGAAGGCGCCATCGGTGAGCGTGCAACGGAACTGCATTTGGGAACGATACAGCCGATGCCCCCCAACTTCGGTCCCGAAGCCGAAAAGATCATCGTTCGCCGCAAGCGAATGGGCGCCCTCCCACTGGATGAGATCCCGGTGGGTCAGCGGGAAGGATTTCCTGACAGCGGCTTCTGGTCGCCAACTATGGCAGCACTTTACTGGTGTGATGGTAAACGCAATCTCGCCGGGGTCATCCAAAACACGGAAATGGAGCTGGGCCCGCAAAATAATTTTGACTGGGTCGGTTATTTCAAATTCCTGCAGCGGCACGGTTACGTAGACTTCGTGCAGTAGCGAGGAAGCCAAAAACAACCCGCAGCTGTGGTGGCTTCTGCGGTTTGAAGACCGGGCCACCCGTCCGAGTCCAGAATCGCTCTCCTTTGTCGTCCATTGAGGCGGGTATGGTCTGGCGGGACCGCTCAAGAAGGATACAAATTCGAGCGGATCCGTGCTGAAAAAGGAGACTCCGGTTGATGCAAAATAACAGCGTTGTCGTCCGACGCTTCATCGAAGAGACCATTAATCAGGGCAGATCGACTCCGCGGTGCAGTTCGCCTGGGAGGATGTAGTAGAGCAGGTTCCGTTTCCCGGCCAAGGCCCGGGATTGGAAGGCTTGAAAGATGTTTTGCGCGGTATGAGGGCTGGATTTCCCGACTTGTACTTCTCGGTCGAAGAGCAGATTGCCGAGGGCGACAAGGTGGTGACCCGCTTCGAGTGGACCGGTACGCACCGAGGGGAGTTTCTTGGCGTGGCCGGCACGGGACGGTCCGTGAAGGTTTGGGGCGTGGTCATCGACCGTCTTCAGAGCGGCAGAATCAAAGACACGCGGATCATCATGGATACGCTCGGACTGATGATGCAGCTCGGCGTGTTCCCCCCGCCTCAAGCTTGATTTCAGTGACAGCTAACATTTCTCCCCACGCTACACTGGAAAGTCAGTACCGCGAGCTATTCCTCCAAAATGATCTCTTTCTCAAATATCAATAAGGAGTATGGCAAGCAGTTGCTCTTTGTGGATGCTTCGTTTCGAAAACAATTCGGGACAGACGGAACGTTCCCTTCTCCTATTTTGAACGACCTGCTTGACATATCATTCCGCTAGGCTACGATTGGGTCAGGAAAGAGCCATGAGCGATCTTCGAAGCCAACTAGTGAATCTCTCCGCCGCGGAAAAAGTGGAACTGCTGGACGCGGTGTGGGAAAGCCTTGAAGCCGACGCGCAGTCGCTGACCGAAACACAGCGGGCAGAGTTGGACTCCCGCCTGGCGCGGCATGAAAACAATCCTTCCGATGTTATTCCCTGGGAAAAGGTCCGGGCAGGCCTATTCAATAAACCATGACACTTCCGGTGGTCTGGCTGCCTGAAGCCGATGCCGACCTGAAAGAGGCACGTGCGTGGTACGACAACGTGCGACCCGAACTTGGCGAGCGCTTCGCTTACGCGGTAGAGGATACCGTTGAGACAATTGCTGAAGGCGCGCTGCAATTTCCGGTTGTTCATCGCAAATTTCGTCGTGCCGGGGTGAGGCGCTTTCCTTTTGGCATCTTCTTTGAGGTACAGGAATCCAGAATTGTGGTGATTGCTTGCTTTCACGGCAGGCGTGATCCTCGGCAGTGGAAGGTACGCGGTTGATCGCCGATAAAATATAATCCCCTTCTTTCCAACCACCTGCCGGGTCAACCTTCAATAATCCAAAGCGCCAGCATTAGCAGGCAATTTCCCGGCCGCGCTACACTGGAAAGTCAGTACCGCGAGCTATTCCTTCAAAATGATCTCTTTCTCAAACATCAATAAGCAGTATGGCAAGCAGTTGCTCTTCGTGGATGCTTCGTTTCAGTTGAATCCCGGCGAAAAAGTCGGGCTGGTCGGTCCCAATGGGGCGGGCAAGACAACGTTCTTCCGTATGGTGGTCGGCGAGGAAACTCCCGACGAGGGCGCGGTCTCTGTCCCCAGGAAGTTGACGATCGGCTACTTTCGCCAGGACGTCGAGGAAATGCAGGGCCGTTCAGTCCTGGATGAAGCGATCGCAGGCAGCGGACGCGTCGGCGATCTGCACCACGAGCTCGAAGCCTTGCAGCGGGAAATGTCCGACCCCGACAAGGCGGATGACATGGACCGCATCCTTGATCGCTTCGGTCACGTTCAGGAGGAGTACGAGCATTTAGGCGGTTACGCGCTCGAGTCGCAAGCCCGTGAAGTGCTGCACGGACTGGGATTCAAAGACGATCAGATTGACGGCGACGTGGGCGCTCTCTCCGGCGGATGGAAAATGCGGGTTGCGCTGGCGCGGGTCCTGCTTGGAATGCCGGATGTATTGTTGATGGACGAACCGACGAACCATCTCGACATCGAATCCATCATCTGGCTCGAGCAGTTCCTCAAGTCATTTCCTGGCGCGCTGCTCATGACTTCGCACGACCGCGAGTTCATGAATCGTCTGGTCTCAAAGATTGCAGAGATCGATGGCGGCGAGATCATCACGTACTCGGGTGACTACGACTTCTACGAGCGCGAAAGGGCGGTGCGAGAGAGCAATCAGCAGGCAGCATTTGCCCGGCAGCAGTCCATGCTTGCCAAAGAACAGCGATTCATCGATCGTTTCAGGACGCACGCCGCCAAAGCGGCCCAGGTGCAGAGCCGCATCAAGGCCCTGGATAAGATCGAGAAGATCGAACTGCCAAAGAAACGGCAGGTCGTTAAATTCGACTTTCGCGTCCCCCCACGATCCGGCGAACAGGTGGCTGTCCTTGAGAACCTGCACAAGAGTTACGGCCCGCGTGTGATTTACGAAGGCTTCAATCTCACCATCCGCCGCGGAGAACGCTGGGCTGTCATGGGAAGAAATGGCGCGGGCAAGACCACGCTGCTCAAGATGATTGCCGGAGCCAGTGCGCCAGATGCCGGAAGCGTGCGGCTCGGCGCCAGCCTCTATATGGGCTACTTCGCGCAACAATCGCTGGACGTGCTCAATCCCGATCTAACCGTGACCGAACAGTTGCAACAGGATTTTCCCCAGGACAGTCTTGGCGCGCTGCGGAACCTGGCAGGAGCATTCCAGTTCTCCGGCGATGACGTGGATAAGAAGATCCGCGCACTCTCCGGCGGAGAAAAATCGCGCCTGGCCATAGCACGCATGCTCTACAACCCGCCAAACTTCCTCGTGCTCGACGAACCGACGAATCACCTGGATCTTGCGACCAAAGAGATGCTGGTCGACGCCCTGAAAGACTTTGAAGGCACCATGATTTTCGTATCGCATGACCGCATGTTCCTTCGCGGCCTCGGCTCACGTGTGCTGGAACTGGGCGGTGAGAGCGGCACGGACCGCAATCCCACTGTTTATCCTGGCTCCTATGTTGAATATGTCCAGAAGCTTGGACACGAGGCGCCTGGGATCTATTCCTAGGGCTCCGTCTCGGAGGCCCGCGCCAGCGCTTGCGTGTCGATATACTCCTTGATGTGCTTCACTTTGCCATCTCGAACGGTAATGTCGAAGACCCACTCGTCCTTGTACGGCTTATTCGTAGCATAGATTTTTCCCGTAGCGACTCCGATGACCAGAACCCGGTCTCCCTGCGCCGCGAATTCGGGGGGCTTTGTGTATTTCATTTCCACCTCTTTAGACGCCTTCTTAAGCATCGCCGCCAATTCCGCGTGCCCGCGGTACGTGCCGGCCAGCGGCCAGCCCTCGCCTGGAATGATCCACTCAATGTCTTCGGCAGCCAACGCCAGCAGATCTTGCTCGTTGTAGCTGCCCATTGCGGCAAAAAACTTCTTCACAATCTGGACATTCTCTTGTGTATTCATCGAAATATCTCCTTTCCCCTCACATCAGGTCGTGTCCGATCTATTCGGACGTTTCGGAACCATCCTTCTCGGGACAATGCACACGGTGGACGATTCGATTACTGCTCCTTCTTGAACAAATCCTGGAAGATGAGCTGACCCCAGGTGCGGCCACGTGCATGCACCAACGCGCCACCCTCGTTAAGCTTTCCCAGCTTGACGGGCGCGAACCCGAGTTGTTTGGCTAAATCCGCCACGGGAGCGATCGCGTCCTCGTCGTCGCTCGACAGAAAGACAACTCGATGGCCGCCCTCGACGAGAGGATCGGTAGCCAGGGTGGCCGCAACCAGGTGATTAAAACCCTTCACGAGCTTGGCGCCGGAGAACGACTTCGCAACGAAGGCGGAGGACAGGAGACCGCCCAGTTCTTCAGGCTGAACTCCAAACGCGTTCGTCGCGTCAATGACCGTCTTGCCTTTCCAGCTTGGCAGGGCCTTTGCAACCTCGCGATGTTCCCCGAACGGAACCGCCAGGATGATGGTGTCGGCCTTGAGTGCATCGGCCAGCGACTTGGCGACGACCGTGGGTCCAATCGTCCGAGCCTGCGCCGCAAACGCTTCGGGCGGCCGGCGGCTCGCGACGTTCACGTCGATCTTTTTACGAGCGAAGGCGTGGGCGAGGGCCTGGCCTATCTTGCCGAATCCTACAATCGCATAGTTCATAAATCCTTCTCCGATCTGTGTTGATATCGATTTCCCCGCTTTTCAAATGGCCGTCATGCCGCCGTCGACGATTCAACTCCACCCCGTTCACGAAGCTCGAATCGTCTGAAGCAAGAAACAGCGCGACCGTCGCGATTTCCTCAGGTTGACCCATCTTTCCCCGCGGGATCAGGGATTCGAACATCTCCTTCGCCTCCTTGGTGAGAACTTCTTCCTGCATCGGTGTGGCGATCGGCCCCGGGCCCAGCACGTTCACCCGGATATTCCTGCTCTTCAGTTCGTTTAGCCACGTGCGTGCGAATGAGCGCAATGCTGCCTTGCTTGCCGCATACACGCCGAAACCAGGAAAACCCTTCACCGAAGCAACTGACCCGGTCATGATGATCGATCCACCATCGTTGAACAGCGGCAACGCCTTCTGGACCGTAAACAGCGTTCCGCGAGTATTCAGGTCGAAGGCCGCATCGAAGTGCTGCTCGGTAATCTCGCCCAGTTGTGCGGCCTCGCCCTTGCCAGCGCTCGCGAACAGGACGTCGATCTTGCCCTTTTCTCGCTTGACCGTCTCGAACAGACGGTCGAGGTCGTCGAGATTTGCCGCGTCACCGCGCACGCCGGTCACGTTCCGGCCAATCAACTTGACGGCCTCATCGAGCTGCTTCTGCCTCCTACCTGTGATGAAAACGTAGGCACCTTCTTCAACGAAGCGCTTGGCGCTCGCCAGCGCCAGGCCGCTCGATCCTCCCGTGACGACTGCCACCTTACCTTCAAGCTTTCCCATAATTGCTCCCTTCGGTAGATCTGTAGAATTCAGTACAGTAGAGTAGAGTCCTTTGGCGGTGGACGAGAACTGCTCGGAAGTCCTAGTCTTTTGTCTGTTCGTCCAAACGAGGGAGGCCTAATTGGACCCGATAACCGACATCTTCAGAACGATGCACGTAACCGCTTTCGGTCAGCACAGGCTCGAAGCCACAGCCCCGTGGGGCTTGATACAGGAGAAACGGACCGAGGAAAAGGTCACGCCGTCCGGCAAAAACAATTCACCCACAGATTTGGCGCATTTCGCCATGCTTTCGCGCGGCAACTGCTGGCTGAGTGTCGAAAGGCATTCCGGAGCCGATTCCCCTAACCGGTGGTGATTGCTTTTTGCTGGCCCGCGAGACTTCGATCGTCTTGCGCGACAGCCCGCGAACACGTCCAAGGTCAACGTTCCGCGAAATCGCCGCTAAAGCCAACAGTAATGTCGTTCATTTCGGAGGTGGTGGTGCACCAACGACAATCGTTTGTGGGTCCTTTAGTTTCGATCGCGCCAGCCTGAGGCCCATCACTCAGTTATTGCCGAGCTTCATTCTGATCAAGGCCGATCAGGCACGCACGCTTGCTCTTCACGACACAATGCGAGCGCTTGGCGTCAGAAATGGCAGAACAGGTGCCGGGATCTGAAGTCGTCGCGAATCGGCTAGCCGAGGTCTTCTTTATCCAGATACTCCGGGCGCATATCGCGTCGGGACCGGAACGCAACAAAGGATGGCTTCGTGCGATTTTCGATCCTCAAATTGGCACTGCCCTGAGTGCCATTCACGACAGAGTGAGTACACCCTGGACGGTCGAATCCCTGGCCGAAGCGGCGGCTATGTCTCGCTCCGCATTCGCAGCACGTTTTAAAGAGCTACTCGGACAAACACCACTGGAATATGTAACCGAGTGGCGGATGCAGAAGGCGATGCAGTTACTACAACAGCGTGACAAGAAGCTCATAGACGTTGCTCGGTCGGTCGGTTACGAGTCCGACGCCGCGTTCAGTAAGGCGTTCAAGCGAGTTGTCGGGGCGAACCCTGGTGAATATCTCAAACGTGGTATTTAAAGATCAGGGTCATGCTCGGAATAGCCGAAGATTTTTGAAGCGGGCATTCTGACTTTGGCGGCGGGGCCAAGGCAGGTGACCCATGCAAGCCCGGTGTTGGCTTGAGTGGGGATTTGGTATAAGTCGCTTGGCTAATTCCGCACAACACCACGTTGTGTTGGCACCCGTCTGGTAGGTCCAATGACCCCGCCGGAAGAAGGACGGTTTCCCGCATGGTTCGACGTCATTGCCCTGCTTGTGTGGGCCTTAGGCGCTGCGGTCGCGTTTCTCCTTTCGCATCTGACACGTCGCCTTGGGATGCCATCACGCTGCGAATACCCGGCAATCAGGGTAACTGGTGGCACGCTCTTGTCGGCGCACCGTTCTTTCTGGCATATCCAATGGTGTGGCTCTGCCTTCGTTCGCTTTTTTCAAAGCGACTGTCGACTTGTGCGGAGCCCTGGTGGCCCACAAACAGTAACTCTCAAAAACGAAGAATTAAATTTCAAAACTTGGCCCGCCCGTCCGCCTCCGCACAGGTTGCACAACAGCTCAGGCAAGCGCCAAATTCAAATTGGCGATGGCTTCGTCGATCTCCTGGGTATTCTTGAAGCCGATCGTGGCGCTATCTACCTTCGCGTTCTGGAAAGCGAACCTCATTGCTTTCACACGATCGTCATGACGATTCTCGAACTGACCGCCGCCGCAGAGCTTCATGCCAATCACCCCCAGCCCTTCCGTCTTCAATGCGTGGATGTGATCAACCACTTCGCTTACGTTGTCTGGATGGTTGGTGTCCTCATACGTCGGTCCGTCCATGCGTGAGCCGTTATGGTTGATGCGGATCAGCCCTACGTCAAGCCAATTTGTGCCTGGCATCTGCCGCAGCGCCGGCAGTCCGTGCACAGAGGCACCATGCGTGCGGATGGTTTCTTTCTGCTGCGCCTCAAGGATGCCGTCCTGCCAGCGTTTCGTAGTCTCTGGCCAGTCGGCCGAGTGCTGCCAATGCAGCAGCATGATGTCGAAATATTCCGTCTGCGAGATGCGGCGCAGTTCGTCGAACTTGGCTTGCGGGTCAATATCCTTGTGAAAAGTGGTCACTTTACTCATCAGCTGATAGCTGCCCCGGGGCAAGCCTTTCAGGGCCTCGCCCAACATTCCCGGTGTCGTGTAAGCCTCCGCCGTTTCAAAAAAGCGGATGCCCCGATCATAGGCATAGCGGATCAGCCGCGTGAACTCCCGTTGCCCCAGAGCGGCCTGCACTTCACCGCTGTTTGTCCCAGTTCCGAACGCCAGCCGCGTCACCTCCACTTTTGAGCGACCAAGTACGACGGTATCGGTCGCAGTACGCTTAGCAGCGGCGGTAAGCGGCACGACGCCTGCGGTGGTGGCTATTGCTCCGGCGGCCAGACCTGTTTTGAGGAAACTACGTCGAGTGATCAGACTCATATTGACCTCCGCGCGGCTTTGATCAGAACACCATCCGCATCACTGGATGTTAGCACGCAGTGGGCGGTGGCCATTCAAGCCCCATTTTGTGAACACCCATTTTGGCTTGAGTGGGAATAGTGAAGGCCGCGCGCCTCATTAGTCTTGAGTCTTGCTTTTCCGACCCTAACTCCAAAAAAGGCTGCACCATCCCTTCCCTGATTTTTGGAAAGGGATGGGGCACAGGGGGAATACGGGGACAGACGGGAGGTACCCCACATTCTAATTCGCGAAAACCGGTGAACGTCCCGTCTGTTCCGTACTTTCCGCCCGTTTCTTCCACCGGTAAACTAGTTCGAGCCCGAACAACGAACTCGATTGTTACTTTTGGAAGCACCCAGAAGCACCGGGAAAGAAAGGGACTAGGTGAAAGTCGTCACCTTCAACATTAACAACATCAATAAGCGGCTCGACAACCTCCTGGCCTGGTTAGCGAAAGCTCAACCGGACGTCGTGAGTCTCCAAGAGCTCAAGGCGGAGCAGGAAGCCTTTCCCGTGAATGCCCTTCGATCTCTCGGGTACGAAGCAGTCTGGCAAGGGGAGCGCTCCTGGAACGGTGTTGCCATTCTCGCGCGAAACCACGTTCCCGTGCTGACGTGCACGAACTTGCCGGGAAATTCTAAAGATCGTAATCAGGAAGATCACCAAGCTCGCTACATCGAAGCGGCGGTTCAGGGAGTCCTGATCACTTCCATCTACCTCCCCAATGGGAATCCGCAGCCTGGACCGAAATTCAATTACAAGTTGGCCTGGTTTGAGCGCCTCATTGCCCACGCCGCCGAACTCATGGCGAGCGGCGCACCCGTGGTGCTGGCCGGTGACTACAACGTCGTGCCGACACCACAGGACATCTATCCGACTCGATCATTGGATAACAACGCGTTAATCCAACCCGAGAGCCGGCAGGCTTTTGCGCGTTTGCTGGCTCAAGGCTGGACTGACGCCATGCGGAAGCTACATCCGGACGGTCCGCTTTGGACATTCTGGGATTACAAATTTGAACGGTGGCAGAAAGACAAAGGCATGCGACTCGATCACTTTCTGCTCTCGCCGAACCTGTCAGACCGCCTCATCGACGGCGGTGTTGACCGATGGGCGCGCGGCCAGGAAAACGCAAGCGACCACGCCCCAACATGGATCACGCTAGATCTCTAGAGCAGAGTCGAAGTTCCAGCCAGAGTTTTTTGTCTGACCGCCCTCAGTAGCGTCAGGACATCCTTGCGGAGGGTCTCACCTGCGACAAGGTCCACTGCGTGCATTAGGGGGTGGGACAAGAAGAGATCGAAGAGGCGGACAAAGAAGACCTGCTCAGCACTGACGCTCTCCGTCCCCTGATCGGAGTGTCGGGGACTCGGAGCGGCAACAGACGCCGTATGCTTGCCACAGTCGAAACCACGGACTGTTGGCTAGCCTCTCGTCATGCCGTCGATTCGCAGCCGCCAGGTCGCTTGCGCTGAGTGGCCTGATATCCGGCGCTTCGAACATTTCCTGCAGCTGCTCGATATCGTTAATGATGCGTTCAACGTCCATCCATCACAATATCTAACAGAAAAGCGTCCGAGGTCAATTGCGTAGTAGCACGCTAGACACCGCAACTGCGCAGTTTCGGCCGGACCGCTCCGGAGACATATAGGCGGGGCTCTTCCTGTTGCCGGCCTCCCCCTGGTCCTGATGTTGCCCTTCTCCGCGTCTTCCCCAGGATTGCAGGATTATGGTCTGTTGCGATTGCAGGATGTTCATTAGGTTGAACAATATCCTGTCACTCACAATCCGCAGATGCCTTTCCAGACGTTATTTAAAGCTACAAATTTAGGGCTACAAAATAAGACATCCGGAACAACATGTTGCGAACATCAATCGCATTGCTGGTGCTGGTCATTTGCACGGTCACGCTTTCCCATAGCCAGCAGAACAGCAATAATAGCAATAATAATGAGGTTCGGCGTCCCAGTCCTCCGGCGTCGGCAAGCTGCAAATTTGACGACGGCAAGGTCATCCGGACGGACTATTCCAGTCCTCGCATGAAGGGCCGCAGGATTTTTGGTGGTGTCGTCCCCTACAACCAGGTGTGGCGCACGGGCGCCAACGAGGCCACAACATTTGTGACCGATAGCGACCTGAGCGTAGGGGGAATGGAGATCCCGGCGGGCAGGTATACCCTGTTCACTCTGCCGACCGCCGACAAGTGGACTCTTATCATCAGCAAGAAGACAGGCGAGCCTGGTATTCCATATCCGGAGGGCGAAGACCTGCTTCGAGTAGGCATGAAGGTCTCTCAGACGCAATCTCCGGTGGAGAATTTTACGATCGCCTACCATAAGAAGGACAATACCTGTACTCTCAGCCTGAGTTGGGAAAATACGGAAGCAACTGTTGACTTGGCGGAGAAGAAACTCTGCTGGCCAACAACCTCTCCGCTGACCTATTCGTGCCCGGATCAATAGCACGATGATGATCGTCTGTTAGTGGGCAAGGAGATACATTTTGCAGAAGAACACAGTTAAGGAGCTGCTCAAGGCTGGGGGTACAGTCTACGGCACATCTCTGGGAGGATGCCTCGAACCGGAGATTTCCATTGTGCTCGGCGGCAGCTGGAGTGGAGTTCTTTTTTATCGACACCGAACATTCCACAACGACCTATCCGCAAGTTCAGGGGTTGTGCCGGACCGCTCGCGGAGCCGGCGTCATTCCGTTAGTTCGGGTTACGAAAAATGAATCTTCCCTGATATCTCGCGCGCTGGATGTCGGAGCCATGGGAATCATTATTCCGCAGGTCCATTCGGCGGCCGAGGCACGTTCGGCGATGGATGCGTTGAAATTCCCGCCGCTGGGACATCGGGGATTCGGCCTAGGAACGATTGTGACCGATCTCAAAGGCAATTCCGCTCAGGAAGAAGTCGACTCCGCCAACCGGGAGACCCTGGCCATCATGATGATCGAAAGCCAGGAAGGTCTGCGCGCGGTGGACGAGATCGCGGCGGTTCCTGAAGTTGATGTTCTGTTCATCGGACCGTATGACCTGTCGCTGGCCCTGGGAATCGTTGAGCAGTTCGACAACCCAGTTTTCCTGCAGGCGTTAGAGAAGGTGATTAACGCAGGCGCCAAGGCTGGCATTGCGGTCGGGTTGCAGTCGAAGGATTTTTCTCTACTGACCCGAGCTCGTGACCTGGGAGCCCGTTTCATCATCTACAGCAGCGACTATTCAATCCTTCTGGCAGGTTACAAGGAAGGACTGGCTCGACTAAAAAGTTGATTTTGGTTTACGATCAGGCACGGATCACCCACTGATAGGCCCACGATGAGTTCTTTCGCACTGCCGCTGCGAAATCTGATCCTCGTGTTGGTTTCGGCTACCTTTACCGCGCACGCCCAGGCGCAGAACCCTTCACCCGCCCCTATGGCCACGCCGGTTCGCGAGGCTGATGCGGTGTGCGCTAAGTGCCACAGTGAAATCTATCGCAAGTATCTCGATACTCCGATGGCAAACGCCAGCGGGTTGGCTTCCGATCGGGTTTTTACGGGAGTCTTCCGCCACGCGCAATCCGGTGTTGACTACCACCTTTCAAACAAAGACGGTTCTCTTTGGCTGAACTATTCGCGCCCCGCGGACCCTGGCTTGCAGGGCAGCCAGAAGCTCGACTACTTTCTCGGCTCCGGGCACCTCGGAATTACCTATCTTTATTCCGTAAACGGATATTTTCTCGAGTCTCCCGTCGCGTACTACGCTGACGCGAAGGCATTCGACATGAAGCCCGGACTGGGGACGATTACGACCATGCCCTCCGCATTGCCTATGACTCGAGGGTGCATGCGCTGCCATATGAGTGACGTACAGAAGGAAGATCCGGGGACGCGAAACCACTTTAAGGGTCTGCCGTTTCTTCATGGCGGCGTGACTTGCGAGAGCTGTCATGGCGACACCGCGCTGCACGTCTCAAGCTCCGGCAAAGCGCCAGTGGTCAATCCGGTCAAGCTTGATCCGGAAAGACGGGACTCGGTTTGTATCAGCTGCCATCTGGAGGGTGATACGCGAATCGAACACGCGGGCCAGCAACGTGGACGACTACAAGCCGGGTGAACGTATCGCCGATTACCTTTCTTATTTTGTATATGCCGACGACAGCATGATGAGTCGAGGCGTCAGTGAAGTTGAGGAGTTCGGTCTGAGCAAATGCAAGAGAGTAAGCGGCGACCGGATGTCATGCATGAACTGCCACGATCCGCACTATTCTCCTCCCCCGGAGGAGCAGGCGTCCTTTTATCGCAAGAAGTGTCTCACGTGCCACACGGCGCCGAAGTATGCCACGACTCATTTCAACATGAATCCGGATTGCACCAGTTGCCACATGCCAAAAGGCAAAGTGGAAAAGGTCCCGCATATCGCTTGGACCGATCATCGCATTCGGCAGAATCCAGATTCCTTCGACTCTTCTCGTCCTTCGTCGGCTCAGGAACTGGTCCCGCTTTTTAATGAAAAGGCCAACCCGCGCGACCTCGCGCTGGCGTACTACGACCTGGTACTGGGCGGCAATGCTGCAGAAAAGGACCGGGCCTGGACTTTGCTTTCTTCGTCAAGAAATTCCTTTCCGAACGATGTGCCCGTGTTGAACGCTCTGGGGTATATGGCCCAGCTTCGGGGGAATAACGCTCAGGCGATGGACCTCTACCGGGAGGTACTGAAAGTCAGCCCTATCGATCTGAACGCGACAAACAATCTGGCGATCCTGCTGGCGCGATCCGGACAGCTAAAGAACGCCGAGACCCTGTGGAAGAAGACGTTCGACCTGAACGAAGACGTAGATGAGGCTGGCATTAATCTTTCGCTGGTGGAATGCATGTTGGGTGACAAGAATGCTGCCATGCAGGTGTTGCAGCGGGTACTGATTTACAGCCCCGATCAGCCCATCGCCCGTCGCAAGCTTCAGGCGATTCAGTCGGGTCAGGAAACCTGCGCCGCTCGTTGAGCCTCAGAGCACAACCAGAGCGCCCCCGGACTGTATAATTTGCACAGTTATACACGTTCATCTGCGAGCCAAGACGCTGACCCCATTCGTCGTTCAACTTATTGAACAGCATTGATCGGGATCACGGAAGTCTTCACAATACAGACGTCAGCTCCGTCGCTGGTTGCGAGGCGAAAGCTTAGTGTTGTTTGTCAATCAGCATCGCCGGGAATGGTTTGTGGGCCGAAGCCGGACTGTCACAATTACAGTTTTTTTCGGGATTGTGACCCTGACTTTGCTGAGCCCACTCGGTCTTTCTCAAGACTCGAAACCAGCTACAGAAGTTTCAGTCCCTCCTGGAAAATTCAGCGACGTGACCTCGGCGCTTGGCGTTAATTTCCAATATCTGTCCTCGCACACGTCCAAAAAATATCTTTTAGAAACCATGGGCTCGGGAGTTGCTCTGTTTGACTATGACAACGACGGTCGTCTGGACCTCTTCCTGATCAACGCTGCACCGCTGAAAGACCCCATGTCTACTGATGCGATCCCACAGAAGACGGGACCGGAATATTGGAATCGTCTTTACCATCAGAAGAGCGATGGCACGTTTGAGGACGTCACCGAGAAGGCCGGCCTGCAGGGAGTGGGATATGGCATGGGAGTTGCGGTCGGCGACTATGACAATGACGGGTATGAAGATCTTTACGTAACGGCTTATGGCGGCAACCGCCTTTACCACAATAACGGCAACGGCACATTTTCGGATGTAACAGACAAAGCAGGCGTGGCAGGTAGTGGCTGGTCCACCACCGCAGCCTGGGTGGACCTGGACAATGATGGTCTGCTGGACCTGGTCGTACTTCGTTATCTGAAGTGGGACTTCAAGGACATCTTCTGCGGCGAACATAAGGCCGAGTACCGCGCTTATTGCCACCCGGATTTGTTCCAACCCATCTCGCCATTGGTTTACCACAATGATGGTGGCGGCAAGTTTTCCGAAGTAGCGGAATCAGTCGGACTTTCGAAGCCCGGCAAAGGCCTGGGAATTGGAATCGCGGACTACGATCGCGACGGACACATCGATCTCTTCATCGCCAATGACTCCATGTCCGAGTTCTTGTATCACAACAAAAAGGATGGAACGTTCGAGGAAGTCGGACTGGCTTCCGAGGTGGCAGTCGACGGCGATGGACACACCTACGCCGGCATGGGAGTTGACTTTGCGGACTATGACAACGACGGACTTCCGGACATCGTCGTGACCGATCTGGCGAACCAGAAATATGCGCTCTATCGCAATACCGGCAACGGCGGCTTTACCTACGTTACCGATTCTTCCGGCGTAGGAAGAATGACGCAGATGCATTCCGGGTGGGGCATCCGGTTCTTTGATTACGACAATGACGGATGGAAGGATCTGATCATCGCTCAAGGGCATGATCTCGACACCATCGAACTGCAGGCGCCACAACTTCGCTATCGCGAACCGATGTTGCTGGCGCGAAATACGGGCCGCCGGTTTGTCGATGCTTCCGCCACCGCCGGGAGCGTCTTCCAACAACCGTGGGTCGCGCGTGGCCTGGCAATTGGAGACATCGATAATGATGGACGGATGGACGCCGTCATCACCACCAACGACGGCGCCCCTCATATTCTGCACAATGACACGTCAACCGATCATCACTGGCTCACACTGAAGCTGGTTGGTCACAAAAGCAATCGCGATGCGATCGGAGCTGAAGTTGAACTCGTAACCCCGCAAGGCCGCCAGTTGACGATAGTGACGACTGCGAGCAGTTATCTTTCGTCCAGCGACAAACGAGTACATTTTGGACTGGGAGGCGAGAAGGCCGCTCAAACCCTAAAGATTCGCTGGCCCAGCGGGATCATGCAGACGTTGAGCAATGTGGCTGCCGATCAGATTTTGCAGGTTGATGAGCCGAGCAAGTAACCCCTGAACCGACATCTGGCGGGATGCCGGCGGTCCTTTGCGCAGTCCATACGTAAATATGCGTTCCCGTCGTTCATCCCGAATGTTGTCGGCGGTGAGAACCTTCTCTTACGCAGGTATGTTCGTGTGCCTGCTGCTGTCGGCACAGTCGACTGTCTGGGGTCAAAACACTGGTCAGATGGGAGAGGCGGCCGGCGAAGCCAGTGGACCGGCCCACGCTCCGGTGATGGATGTTCATCAAAGGCCGATCACGGCCGGAGGATTCGTGGACGGCGCTCCAGTCGTGTTCGTTGACATCACCAAGCAATCCGGCCTCGGTATATTTCATCAGCGCTCGGGTACACCTGAGAAAACAACCATCATTGAGTCTCCAGGATCCGGCGTCGCTCTCCTTGATTTTGATAACGATGGTTGGCTGGATATTTATCTGCTGAACGGCTCGACTGTGGCTGCATTGAAGGGCACACAACCCGCGCCGCGCGCCATGCTGTTTCACAATAATCATGATGGAACTTTCAGCGATGTAACCGTCAAGGCCGGTGTGGCGAATGAACGCTGGGGGTTCGGAGTGGCTGTCGGCGACTACGACAATGATGGCTGGCCAGACATGTACGTCGCGAACTACGGCAAGAACCGTCTTTACCATAACAATCATGATGGGACGTTCACCGACGTAGCGGAAAAGGCTGGCGTGACCTTGGGCGGCTGGTCGACCGGCCCGACGTGGGGAGACTACGACCACGACGGATTGCTGGATTTGTTCGTCCCCGGATACGTAAATTTCGACGTAGACCATCCTCCACGTGGAGGCAAGCTCTGTCAGTTCCGCGGAGTGAGTGTATTTTGCGGTCCGCAGGGGTTGCCGGGCCAGAGCGATCACTTGTTCCACAATAATGGGGACGGCACTTTCACCGACGTGAGCGTGAAGGCCGGAGTATCCGATCCTGCCGGACTTTACGGACTAGCCTCTGTCTTTGTTGACTTTGACGACGACGGCTGGCTTGATCTTGCCGTAGCGAACGATTCAGTCCCCAACTATCTTTATCGCAACCGACACGACGGAACGTTTGAGGAGATCGGCCTGGCCTCGGGATTCGCCTTGGCGGATGACGGTCACGCCCAAGCATCCATGGGAATCGGCGTGGCTGACTACAACCGGGACGGAAAAGTTGACTTTTACCTGACCGCTTTCTCGGACGATTACAACGCGCTCTACCACAACGACGGCAACGGGAATTTTTCCGATGTGGCTTACCGCGCAGGATTAGGCGCCCCGACACTTCCTTTCCTCGCGTGGGGTACCGGGTTTCTGGATTTCGACAATGATGGATTGCCGGACATCTTTGTAGCCAATGGCCATGTATATCCCACCGTCGACCAGCAACCTTGGGGAATTACCTACGCGCAGCGTCCGCAACTATTTCGGAATCTGGACGGCGCCAAATTTCAGGAGGTGCCGCCCGCTACCGGAAGCGGATTGGCGGACGTAATAACCGCGCGCGGCGCGGCGTTTGGGGATCTGTTCAACGACGGTCACATCGACGTCGTTATCAATAACCTGGACTCTGCTCCCACTCTGCTGCGCAACACGGCCAAGAATGTTAATCATTGGGTCGCGTTCCAGATGGTGGGCGGTCCAAAAAGTCCACGAGATGCGATCGGGGCGAAAGTTTTCGTCACAACCGGGACGGTCCGGCAGCGCGGGGATGTGTTTAGCGGAGGAAGTTACAGTTCGAGCTCAGATACTCGCGTGCACTTTGGATTGGGTACGAACTCGACGGTTGATAAGGTGGAGGTCTATTGGCCCAGCGGGAAGAGAGAAACGTTTTCAGTTCCCGGCGTAGACCGCATCGTCAAACTAGTAGAGGGTCAAGGAACGGTTGAGAAATAGCTGCACGCACCAACTCTCTCTCCTTATTGGGGAGGATTCGGCTGCACCCGCGCCGCGTGAGCCTCTTTATCCAGGCGCTCGTAGATTGCATTTTCCGTCTGCGCTTCCGCGGTCATACCGGTCAGGCGATAGGCACGAGCCAGCTGAAAGTGAATTGCCGGGTCATCCGGACTGATCGCGATTGCTTTGCGGAAGTCTGCGATGGCGTCCTTGGGTTTCTGTAAAGCAACCAGGGCACGGCCGCGAATGGTGAGGGCGTCCGCGAGGTTGGGGTTTAGCTCCAGCGCATGGGTAGTGAGCCGTAATGCCTCATCAGGTTGATCGGCGAGCAGGATTCGCGCCAACTCCCACTCCGCGCGGTAGTCGTAGGGATTTCGCTGAAGCGCATTCTTGTAGGCGGTCATCGCAGTCTGCGAATCACCCGCCGCCCATAATGCGTGGGCGTACCTGTAATAAAGATCGGGGACGTCTGGAGCGCGCTCTATGGCCCGCTTGTAATGCTCGGCGGCATCTGGGTACAGCTGTTTGATCTCCGAAACCTTCCCCAGGAGCAACTCGAGCAGATACGAATTGGGATCGACGGTCTGGATCTTCCCGATCGTGATTTCCGCCAGGCTCGAATACACACCGCCCAAGGTGTAGAGGGCCTCGGTGTTTTTGGGGTCGTCGCGCAGCAGCTTATTTAATACTTCGAGCGCACCGTCGAAATCCCTGAGTTCCACCATGCTTCGGGCCAGGAACAGTCTTACGCTGTAGTCGGCGGGATTCAGTTGTGACGCTACCTTGAATTCGCGCTTCGCGCCTTCAAAGTCCGCACGCTGAAACTGAACGAAGCCCAGCAATGCGCGCGGTGGTTCCGCTTTCGGATCAAGCTTACTGGCTTGGCGCAGAGGCTGGATGGCTTCATCTAGACGCCCTTGCTGATATAGAAGACGGCCAAGATTGTTGTATCCGGCAGCCAGAGCCGGATCGAGCTTGATGATTTGCTGGTACTTCTGAATGGCTTCATCCGGATGCCCGGCTTGTTCGTCCGCTTTCGCCGCCTGATAAAGCTGTTGGACGCGATCGCTCGGCTCCTGGGAAATGGACCTCGGCGCAAAAGCCAGGAGAATGAGAATTAGGATTCCAGCTTTTGCGACATCCCTCACGAACCCTCCGTCACTCTTTAAAAATCTTACTCCATGCGTGCTCTGCCAGAAAGATCTGGCCAGATTAAGGCTGCCAAAAGCAGCGTAAATCACCCAGCGAGGAAAACTCTAGCCCGACCTTGCCCGGCTGGTCGGGCGAGGGCGCCCGCCCGCCCCTACGTGAGCCATGAAGATTTCGGCTCAAATAAAATCTCCGCACGCTCTGAACTGCGGAGCGTGCGGAGGATAACCACGACGGGGGTGAGCCTCGCGGTTAGAAATCAAACCTCAGTGCGAACTGGATTACACGAGGCGAGTTGAATTGGCCTGTCACTTTGCCGAATCCTCCGGTCACCACGTCGTTCCAATTTGTATCCGGGGCGGCGAACACAACACGGTTGAAGGCGTTGAAGAACTCAGCCCTGAATTGAAGCGTGCCGACTTCAGCAAGCTTCGTGTTCTTAATGATCGAAATGTTCTCGTTGTAGGAAGGGAACCCTCTGACGTCAGGCAGTGTCGGAGGAGCATCACCGATGGCAAAGGCACCGGGGTCGCTAAAGGCATCAGCGTTCAGATACGTATCGGTTGCCGGATTGAACTTGCCTCCGTGGAACGCTTTCTGGTCAACTCCTGCCACGATGTTCGGCCGGGCCGGACCGTTGAACAGAGGTTGTTGACTACCACCGGTGATGGGCAGAACCGTCCCAGCCTGGTAGCCAGCCACTAGTGATACCCCCCATCCGCCAACGATTGTGCCAACGGCGCCGTGGGACGACAGGTAGCGCTTTCCAGGTCCGATAGGCAATTCGTACGTCGCCGCAGCAGTCAAATAGCGAGGATACGTGTTGCCGAAAGTTGTGCCGCCAAGCACGCGCTGCTCAGCCTTCAGGTTTCCGGCATCCAGCGGAGGAGCGCCGAAAGTGGAGAACTGATCGGTAGCGTTCGCGATGGTCTGCGAGTAGGTGTAGCTCACCAGGAACGTCAGGCCATCCGAGAAATACTTCTGAGCTCGCAACTGCAGCGAGTTGTAGTGGATGTGCCCGGTATTCTGAGTGGTGGGGTTGATGTATTGGAACTGCGGGTAAGGACGCAGAGCCTGCGCCACCGAGCCTGTGAAACCTACGTAAGGAACTTGGATGCCCGGCAGCGACGGCTTCAGGTGAGGTAACGTCGTCATTAAGATTCAGATCCGTACCTGGCTAGGTAGCGGGAAGGCACCTGGTTGGGATTGAGCAGGTTCGCTCCCACCCGGACGCTGGAGCTACCCACGTAGCTGGCTTCGAAGCCAATCTTGAAGGGCAACTGGCGCTCGACGGTAGCATTCCATTCCTGGACGTAACCAATCTTGCCGTCCACCGGGCGCATGTAGCTGACCCCCTGACCATTAGCTGCATCAAGAGTTCGTGCCGGCGGCTGTCCAACTGGAGGAATACCTACATCCCATGTCGGATTGATTTGTGTGGGAACTGAGAAGCCGTTGTCGGGGCTGATCAGCTGCTGTTGGAATTGATAGCCGGTCAGGTAGTTGGCTGCGATTTCCGGACCCATCAGAGTGCTGGCACCGCCGCGGATGCTTGTGATTCCGAAGCCTCCGCGCAGTACCGTTTTGTCGCCGATGCGATAGGCAAAGCCGATGCGAGGCTGCCAATTGTTCCAGTAGGTATTGGCAATCTTGTCGCGACAGAGCGAAGATCCACCAGCTGTGGTGCAACCGCCGACGCCCGTATCAGCAGCGTAGACGAGAGACCCGAGAAGACCGCCCGCACCCGGATTGGGCACAGTCGGATCAAAGGTTGAGAAATATCCTGCCGAACTCCATGCCGGCAGCGAAACATCCCAACGCAATCCGAGGTTGATGGTGAGGTTCTTGGTCATGCGGAAGTCGTCCTGAACATACAGGGCGCGATATCCGGTCTTGACCAAGCGCGGAGGCGTAGACCCGGTCTTGCTTACGGTGTTAGGAGCACCCAGGAAGAAACCGGCGAAGCCGTTTCCCAATTGCCCAGCGTTCTGGGAGAAAGGAAGCGACGTAGTTCCGGAACCGAAGGTAAATGTCCCGAGGTTGGTGGCAAACGAGTCCTTTTCATCTTCCCAACGTGCCTCAAAGCCGAAGGCAAGATTGTGCCGGCCTTTGCTCCACTTGAGGTTGTCAGCGAAGAAGGTGCAGGGCCAGCAACCGCCGCTGTTCTGGCCGTTATCCGCGCCCGTACCGAAGGTAGGCATTCCCTGCACGACGAGCGCCGGGAAGGGCGAACCTGGGGTAGAGATCGGACTGTTGAAATCTGACGGAACCAGCGGGAAGAAGATACGAACACCCTCGGTGTATTGAACGCTGAAAAGCGTTTGATTCAGCAGATGGGAATTGATAGTCCAATCGACTGCAGTCCGGGGCTGCCATCCCAGAACGTTGAAGTTGTTACCCGTGCCCAGCGGCCCGGAAATCAGGGGAGACGTAGGAGTATTGTACCGGCCCTTATAGTAAGAACCGTGGAAGGTCACCGCATGGTTGAAGCTGTGATCTGCCTTGAACAGATATACCAGGTTGTTCTGCGGCGCGGAGGGCACTGCTATCAGGGTGTTATTGATAGGAGCATTGCTGGTCGCAGTAGGCATGAGCCCAAGGTACTGAGCGCTCAAGGGACTAAGCCGGCCGCCCGGAATAATGTTGCCCGGGAAGGCGGTGCGGCAAGTCTGTCCACCTACGACTTGGGTGGTATTCGGATCGAAGATCTGGCCTGCAACGATCGTCGAGCCGTCGCAAGGATTGATTCCGAAAGTGATGGCGGGGTTCAGAAGGCTGGAAAAATCGCCGGTCTTCATTGCAGCTGTAGGCAGCGTGGTTAATGAATTCGAGTTTCCACCACGGAACCGGAACCAGTTGAAGTTGGTAAAGAAGAAAGTCTTGTCTCTACCGTCGTAAATCTTCGGAATGTAAACCGGACCGCCGAGTTTGAATCCGAATTCGTTCTGCTTCTCGGTCGGCGCTTCAGTGGCAAAATATCCCTTGGAATCCAAGACATTGTTTCTCAGATATTCCCAACCTCCGCCATGCAGGCGGTTACTGCCACTACGAATGTGGAAGTTTAGAACGCCAGCAGACCGGCCGTACTGGGCGTTGTACGCGTTGGTAACGATGGCGTATTCATCGACGGATTCAAACGGAGCGCCAAGAGCTTCCTGTCGTCCGCCGCCGTCGGCGTTCATGTAAGGGATACCGTCGTAGTAGAAATCTTGACTGAAGTCAGGGGCTCCATTGACGCGAGCGGAGAAGGTATCTCCGGTAACACCGGGCGCCAAGGTAAGGAACGTATCCACCAGGCGGATGTTGCCGCTAACTTGCAACGGCAGATCGGCGAGCGTCTGCGCGCCGAGAACGATGCCGCGATCACCTTTGTCTTCAGTGATCGGGGAAACATTCGCTTCGACGTTTACAGTATCAGTCACGCTACCCACAGCGAGCTGGACGTCGAGTGTTGTTGTTCTGCTCACGCTGACCTGCACGTTCTCGGCCACGTGGTTCCCGAAACCGGGCTTCTCGGCTTTCACCGTGTACGCACCGGGTGCAAGGTTTTGAGCAGCGTAGAGACCATCATCGGTCGTAGTTAACGTCTGGGCCGTACCAGTTGCGGCATTCGTGACTGTGACAGTCACTCCGGCGACGCTGGCACCGGACGGATCGGTGACTGTACCACGTATCCCACCACTGGCTGTTTGCGCCAGGGCATTCTGCTGCGTGAGCAGAGTCAACCCAAGAAGAACGAGTATTGATGCTACGGTTCTCACCCCTCGAAACCTTCCCCAAACATTTCCCATACGTCCTCCTGAGCGATTGATACGCTGCCGGCCGATTCACCCCACACGATTAACCGCACTTCGCGGCAGCATCAGGTTTAGACAAGCGGATAATCGACTGTCAAGACAGTTCAATACCATGAACACAAGCTCACAAAAGCGATCTGCACAATCGTAAATTCAAGCCGCTTTTCAACTTGCGCAGCGTTGCGAGACACCGGAATCATCCGGGAAAAAACACTTTTGCATCTGCAGTTGGAGTCAGAACTGAGGTTGGAGTGACCTGAAAACAGCGCGTCTCAGTGCGAAACGCAATCCGATTTCTCCCGTAGCATGCCCTCGACCAGATCTCCTAGTTGTTGCCCGGTGAACTGATTCCCTTCGATGTTTGCTACGAGTTTTCTTTGTGAATCGACGACGATAGTGTGAAACGAATGAGTAACAACGCCTTCGCCATTCCAGAAGTCCATGCCAAACATTCGAGTTGCTCTTTGGATATCCGGAAGCGGCCCAGTGAGGAAGTGCCAACCCTTGGGGTTGGCGTGCCAGATATTGGCATAGTTTGTCAGCGCGTTGCCCTGATCATGCTCCGGGTCGATAACAATGCTCAGCAGAACGAGATCACGCCCAATGTGCTGCGGAAAGCGCCTCTGCAAGCGTCCCAGGTTGCTATTCAGCCGGAAACAATAGTTCGGATTTGGGCAGCGTGTGTAAATAAACGTCAGTACCACTACTTTGCCGGCAAGCTCAGAGAGAGCGACGCTCTGCCGGTTCTGGTCCCTGAACACAAAGTCGGGCACCAGATCACCCTTCGCCAATCGAATTGCCTGAGGAGCGGGATTGGCAAGATTCTGCAAGAGCTTCAACCTTTGCGCCTCTTGAGGCTCCTGCTCTACGCTCTCGAAGCTCCGAACTCGAATGTCGTCCGCCACTGAAGATTCCCCGTCGATGTGCAGGACAAATTCAACCACCGAACCCGGTTGTACACCATCGAGATTTTCCGCCTTCCGGACGGGAAAGGTCATCACCATGGCATCCATGTAGCCGGGAATTCGATCGCAGGAGACAACGAATTCGCCGCGCGGACGGTCCACTTTTACTACCAAGCCGGTGACCGTGTATTGCTGCGCGGCCCAACTCGAACTGGATGCCAGCAGGAACACAACCGCGAGTAAAGTTCCAAGCTTCATGTTTCTAAGGATGCCCCTGTTCTACCCCTGCGTGTTCGGCCGAAGTCGCCGGCTGCTTCGCCGATAGTTCAGCTCGCCTTTTGGCTCCGCCCAGGTGGAACGGCTTGCGCTCCAGGGCGGTAAACGTCGGAGCGAATTCCTTGATCTCGATAAACTGGTTTTTCTCCACGTGAGAAAAAGTCTGACGAGTCTGGCTAGTGGGCCACCAGACCTCGAGGGTCACGATCCGCGCTGACTTGCCAAGTCCAATGTGCTGTTCCATGGGGTTCGCGCCAAATGAGCCTCCGCTGCTGACCGTGCGGTAAATGGTTCGTTTGGAGTGATCCTCGCTTTCGACAGTCACCTTGATTTGCGCGCCAATGGCGGCGCGATTGGTTTTAGTTCCGACGAGACGTACGTTGATCCAGTCGTTGCCATTCCCGGGGTTTTCAAAGAGCCGGAAGGCATGCTTGTCTCCGGGCACGGCGCCGCCGGTCTCGGCAAAAATATCTTCATAGCCCCGGCGATCGATGTCGGCGAATGCAATGCCGTGTCCTTTGTGTAGTTCCCCAGTGCCGGATGAGGCGGTGACATCGACAAAATATTGCCCATCGTGATTGCGCAGCAGGACATGAGGAATCAATGCCCCATAGGAGGGATTTCCATTTCCCAGATAGATATCCAGAAAACCGTCGTTGTCGATGTCGCCGAAATTTGATCCCATCGGCATGAATACTTTATCGAGGCCGACTTCGACGGTGACATCCTTGAAAGTTCCGTTCCGCAGGTTCTTGTAGAGCTTCATACTCTCCGCATTGTGCGGAAGACCGAGGTAAGTGCGCATCACGTCATCGTTGCTTTGATAATAGCTATTGACCAAAAGGTCCGGCCATCCATCATTGTCATAGTCAAAGAACCACGTAGCAAAACTTCCAAAGGGTGCCTGTACTCCGGCTTTCGCGGAGACTTCGGTAAAGGTGCGATCGTGGTTGTTGTGATATAGGAAGTTTCCACCGCTGAAATTCGAAACAAAGAGATCGGGATATCCGTCATGGTCATAGTCGGCGGACACCACCCCTTTACTGAACGCCGATTGGTCGATGCCCGCGGAATGCGAAATGTCTTCGAATGTCCCATCGCCTTTGTTGCGGAAGAGTTGGTTGGGGCCGCGTTCGTTCGCAATGAAGAGATCTAAATATCCGTCGTTGTCGATGTCTGTCCAGACAGCGGACTGAGTGGCGGTGGCGGGCACTGCGAGGCCGCTGGCTCGCGTCACATCCGTGAAAGTGCCGTCACAATTGTTTTTTAGCAATGAGCGGCGCATGGGGTATTCCCAGCCTCCGCGAAGCACCAGGATGTCCATGCATCCGTCGTTGTTGTAATCAGCTTGAATGATGTTCAAGCCGCCGATTTGATCACTAAGCCCGGCCTGGGTTGAGCGGTCTGCAAAAGTGCCGTCGCCGTTGTTGTGAAAGAAATGCAGCGGCGCGCAGGGGTCCATGTCGGAGATCACGACATCTAGCAAGCCATCGTTATCGAAGTCATCGACGATGACGCCGCCCGCGAGCGAGGCGAGAGACAGTCCAACTGCAGGCGCTACGTCAACGAAGTGAACTGTGCTCTCTTTCGATTCAACGGCTGGCAATGGAACCAGATACTTCTGTGGAACGCCGGCAGGGTACTTTCCCAGTGTCATGTACGCAAGGTTGAGCAGCCATTTGACTTCCAGTTCGTCTGGCTTTTGGTCGAGATACTCAAGAAAATACTGGACCGCTTTCTCGGAGTCCTGGGGCTTCGAATAGCTTGCCGTCGGGTTCGGAGACAAGATGCAGCGGTCGCCTGGCGTCCGATAGATGTCATTCTCCATCTCAGATTCGTGCAAATAGGCGATGCCCAGCGTCTCTTCCATGGGGAGAACCAGGCGAGGTGAACTCGTTTGAACAATCTTATAGGCCGCCTCCCAGTGCTCGATTGCCTTTCCCATTTGCCCCTGGAAGGCGTAGAGCTGCGCTGCCGTGTAGTTCATTTTTATTCGATCGTCCGGAGTCTGGTTATCAGGCTGCAATTCCGTCGGATTCAACTTCCCTTCCAGCCGTCCGATGACTCTCCTGAGGGAATCGCCTCGGGATTTGCAGATTCCAGGTAAATCTTGGGCTGTATCTTCAGCTCTCGGCAGAGCCTGAAAGATGGACTCTGCTTCGTCCCGCCCAGAAACGCTGAGCGTGTACTTCACCGCGCCGGTCGCGAGCAAAGGCAGGATCCGCGTGGGACTTGGACTGACGTTGGCGGCAGCAACGGCTGTATGCAAGATTTTCAGAATGGCGTAGCCTTCGGGAATGTGAATCACTCCCGTCGTCTGCCCCGGAGCAAGGCCGTGCAATGCTTCTCTTAACTCGATACGCAAGCGGGTTGGATCTAACGTCCCTAGATAGCCTCCATCATTTGCGGTTGCGTCGATAGACAGCTCTTTTGCGACAGCGGCAAAATCGTCGCCCTTCTTGAGCCGAACCAAAACTTGTTCCGCGGTGCCTTGCGAATCGACCACAATCACGCTTAGCGGCATAAGGTTCGACGGTCGAACTTGCTGCGCGTGGATTAACTGAAGGAGAGTCGATATAAGGAGACTCAGTACAGCGAGTCCACGAGCGGCGCGACATGATTTTCCGAGGTGCATGAGGACATTTTCTAGTTGCGCATCCAGAAGCCAGTACGAGCAACCCAATTGCTATTGATGACTATCGCCCGGCAGGACGCAACGAAGTCCGAAATAGTTGAAACGGAGTTCAGGAGTGGATCGTCCACGGTCTGAAACTCGGACGAGTTTGGAATTGTTGAGCCATGATCCGCCACGCAGTCCATGCAAGCGTCCGGTCACGGGACCAGTCGGGTCTAATTGCGGACTTCTCGAATAATATTTGCCATCGTAAAAGTCGCTGACCCACTCCCAGGTGTTGCCCAGCATATCGAACAGTCCAAAGTTGCTGGCACGCCTTTGTGCGGCTTTGTGAATCGAGTTCCCGCTGTTCTTGTCATACCACGCAATTTCGTCGAGTTCACCATAACGTGAGGTCGAAGTTCCCGCGCGAGCCGCGTACTCCCACTCTGCCTCGGTGGGTAGCCGCCCGCCAGCCCACTTGCAGAAATCATTGGCTTCGTCCCAGGTTACATTGACCGCAGGCATGGACGAATCATTTTCCTGCTCGCTACTGGAAGCGCTGCCGGACCCTGATTTGTCCTGGCCATCTGCGATGCCGGCAAATTTCTCGTAAGCGCGAATCGTCACCTCGGTCCGGCCAAGCCAGAACCCCTGGCTTATGCTTACCTCGTGCGCCGGTTTTTCTTCACTGAAACATTGGTCATCGCCAGGCGAACAGCCCATCATAAAGTTACCGGGCGGTATCCAGACGTACCCCTGCTCATCCTGGGCATTTGTCTTCATTTTGATATCGGCCTTGACATCGGCATCGCCAATGTTCTGATCGGAACTGGTGGCAGCGACGGGGCGCACCGGCATCGCCAATACCAGGCCGAAGCCCAGAACAACGATCGTGATTCTACGTTTCACCGGGCCTCTGTTCGTTGTTTTCATTCGATGTCTTATTTCGATGAATCCAGTGCCTTCTGTGCTCGCTTTAAACTCTGTTGAGCGAGGGCATCGTTGGGCTTGATCCGAAGCGCCGCTTGAAAATGCGCGATGGCTTCGGTCAGGTTTCCCTGCCGCGCCTGAACCAGGCCTAACTGGTTGTGCGCCTCTACGCTGTCTGGTTTCAGGTCCACGGCTTGCTGCAGGTATTGGGTAGCTTGGGGCAGGTCGCCATGTAAGCGTAAGGCATTCGCCAGATTGAAACATGCCATGAAATAGTCCGGCCGAAGATTCAGCGCTTCACGAAAGTGGCCGATGGCCTCGTCGAAGTTACCGAGCGATCCCAACACCGCGCCAAGATTGTTCTGCACCTGAACGTTATTCGGGTTCAGCTGCGCTGCCTGACGTAGGGTATCGAGGGCCTCCTGATTTTTACCCATGGCTCGCAATGCGGCGCCCAGGTCAGCGTATCCGCTGGGCTCATTAGGATATTTTGCGAGCTTGTGCCGCATCATCGCGATTTCGAGGGCAAAGAGATCTTCGCGACGATTGGGCAGGACTTCCATCCATACATCGGCCATTTCCTCGCTTGATTTCTGGCCACCCGTCACCCGCTTCGGAGGATTGTTCGGGTTGCGTGGATTGTCGGAAGAGTTGTCGTAGGTGTAACGCATAGACAGTACTGTGCCTTTGGGCAATGAGACCGGCTCGGCATAACGAAATACGCCCTGCCAATCGAAATCCCATCGCTTGACCCAGATCAACCATTGCCGTGTACCGTCTGGCAGAGTAGCGAAAACACGCATCTCTTTGCACAAATAGTGCGCATGAGGCAGGATGGAGAGAACCTTTACGTCCGCCGGCAACTCGAGGTCATCGGAGATTTCGAAGTCCTTCGCGCCCGCGGGAATATCAATATTGCCATCTTGCTCGAGCCGCAGAATCATCGGCGTCTTGGTCGGCGGCTTGTCGGAAAAGTAAAAACCTACGCTGGGCTGAATCGACTCTGACTTGCCCGGAGAGAGCAAGTGCATGATCAGAATCAGATCGGTGTCTTTGTCCAGCCGCCATGTCATCCCTTCAGGTTCGAGATAAGGTGGACTGCCCGGCCGCCAGGTGAGAAAACGGCTATCCAGTTCAGAGTTCCCGCTATCGAACTGGCCATCCATGCCGGTCGCTCCCACTTCATAAACCTCACCATTCGCGATGTGCAGTGTTTGCGTGCGATCGAGAGCAATGTAGCAATGGTGAACCAGCTTTGGATTTCCCGGGTGGATCTCAACGCCTCGCACGTAACGTGTTCCAGAGACGGGCACGGGCAAAACAAAACGAGGCCACGAGTCTGTGTTCGCGCCCGCGAGCAAAACGTAGGGCGGCAGTTTCACTACGAGATCAGGCTTGCCCAGCTCCCACCCGTCGGAAAATGTCGGGGCAGGTGGCAGGTCAGCGGCAGCGCCTTCCGGTGTTCCTTCGGCAACCCATTGCTGGATCGATTGAATCTGTTCGTCAGTCAACCTGCGCTCGCCGACAAATTTTCCGTAGCCCGGTTCCGGCAGCCATGGCGGCATATAGCGAGAACCGGTGACGGCCGCAATCTGCCGCGCATGAGTTTTAACATCCTGATAATTGAGGAGGCTGAAGGGGCCTGATCCGCCGGGGTGATGACACGCTGCACAATCATTGAAAATGACAGGCGCAATGTCGCGATTAAAGGTCAGTGATGGTTGCGATTCAGGTTTTTGCTTTGCCGCCACGGCAGGGCTTGAGCCAGCAAGCAAGCTCGCAACGCCGACGGTGAGCAGGCCGAAAAAGGCGAGAGAAACCCTAGAGCAGAATCCGCTGTTCATCGCACATCAAATTTACGTATAACAGTTCAACGCGAGGGTTGTCCATTCCGGCAAGCCCGGCGGACCCGAACAAAAGCGTGAACCACAGAAGACACGGAGGACACAGAAAAGTTCTGGTGCATTCCTCCGTGTTCTCCGTGTCCTATGTGGTTCATTGGTTTGCGTATTCGTCAGTCGAGGTCTGAGATGTAACACCCCACTCCCCTCACCTCATTGTTGTCCACCGACTTTCCGGCGACCGCTGACCGGATAGCTTCGTCAAGATCGTGCGTCGTCGGAGCGGGTCGTGAACCACCGGGATAGCGATACCAGTCGTCGATCCGCCCATCGTAAAGGAGTTGACGATTCTGATCGAAGACCGCAGCCTCGGGAGTGATCTGCACATGGCTCAACTTGACCAGGTCGTGTTCGGGATCACGCAGCGCGGGCAAATTATACCGGTAGTCCTGAAGGTATTTGCGGATGCTTTCGGATGATTCGGTCTTATCGGGAAATACAAGCCAGAAAGTGGCACTGGCAGCATAGCGCTTGCTGATCTGCTGAATCGTTGGAGCATAGCGGCTTGAAATCGGACAATCCCGGCGCAGAAATACGAGTACGACAACTTTGCCATGATCCTCATGAAACGGATCGAGCGAGTGACCTTCGAGGTCGAATGAGTGTTGGCCGAAAACAATGCCTGGGGAGGCCAGCAATGCAGACAGGATCACCCAGAGGGCCCAGTACCGGAATGGAGAAGCCAATTTCATCTGGCTCATCATAACGCCACTGGTACTTTGAAACGAATGCCGTATTCACCCAGCCTTCTCGCGAAACGCTATAGCGGATCAAACCAGGTGAGCGGCATTCCAAAATTCTCCATGGCAATTACGCTATCGCCTCTCAACCGAACCCTGATGCGATGGGACCGGTGATTGAGATCGATCTCGGAATTACGCAGCGGCATACGGATCACCACTGGCTTGCCGACGAAGGGCTTGGCCACGCGGAGAAGACTAGTCCCAGACCTCGTTTCAAAATCAGCCCCTTCCACCATAGCGTCGCGCTCTGACACCCAATTGGGGAGGCGAACCACGAGTGGGCCGGCCTTCCGCACCTCGACCCTCACCGTGCCATCCGGGTAGGCGCACTTCACTGAAATCGCGTCAGTCTCCCGATCGAATAACAGATTCACCCAATGACCCGATTCTTCGAATACGGTTGCAGCACGCCAGGCTTCGCACAGTGAGCCGACTGCCCCACCGACGATGTCCATGTTGAAGCTGATGCTTTTGGCTTCAACCGGCTTGTGACCATAGGGCGCCGGAAATCCGAATGCACCCAAATGCCGCTGAGCAATGTCACGCTTGCCGTCTTCGCCCTTCGGGTTGGGTGGATTTTTAATCCAAGACACATCTCTCAGTTGGGACGGCAGAAGATGGCCGCGCAAGATGCGTTCGGCGCGCTGATAGTAAGAACCATCCAGGCTCTTCCCCAGCAACAACGCGGTTTCCATGATGTCGCCGGTGTTGTTAACCTCACCCCGGTCGGTCACTGGATCATCCGTGCTGTCAGGAGACCATCCCAGGTCGTCAGAAATCTGTTTCAGCCCGTTGTCAAAGAACTTTTGCACCCGTTGCATCAGACCTGTGTCCTTGGTCAGATCGGCCAACTGCGCCAGAGAGGACATGACGCAAGTCGTCGAGTGCACATGCGATCCAAACAGAGAAGCACTGAATTTTCCGCTCGGAGAAAAGAATTCGGCAATAGCTTTGTCTTTCAGAATGATGGCAAGGTCCAGGGCTGGACGATATTGAGTCGCACGGTAGTACTTCACGAGTGGACCAATCGCCCGCCCGACTCCCGTGATAAGAGACGTGTCGACTACGACCAGATCAAGCTGGCCCTCAAGATACTTTCGATCCCATCCCGTTTCCGGGCTCCAGTACTTCGTGATGGCAGCGATGCTCGCTTCGGCCAACTGCCGCGCGCGCTCAGACTTCCGGAACTTTACCAGCGCGTAAAGAGCGTGGAATCCTTCACGGATATTGTGGGGATGAAAGAGTCTCGGTTTGCCGTCGATGGTTTCCCGGTTTAGCGGCAACGGAATCGGTCCGCTGTAAGACAAGAATGCGGCACGCGCATGCTTCTCTATGACCGACTCGTCCACGTGAATGCCGAAAGCATCTTCGGCATTCAGAAGCGCATTCAAGTGTCGCCCCGGCACATGAGCTTCCGAATGAAACTTGAAGAAGCTCAGTTGAGCATTGGGCCAAACCTCCGATCCAAAAAATGGAACGTCGTTGTCGTCGCGGTCGAAGATGCTGCTCATCGTTCGACAACCCATCTCGACAGCGCTGCGAATGTCCGTCGTATTTACATTTTTCACGCGTTTGGGAAGGTCGGGTAGCAGATCCGCAGCGGAAAATGAATACTTTGGGGCAAGCGTTAGCGCGATAGCAGCGCTGCCAGCAAGAAATTTCCTTCTGGATAGTCGGGATGGTTGAGGTTTTCGTTTAGCTTTCATTCAGACTTTCGCTCGCTCTCCGATACGTCTCAAGACGGACATCCCCTCTTGTCGAAGTTCGTGCAAGATGACAAACGCTTCATGGTTCGACTCGTATGCCATCCACGTATACGAAAGTTCCTGTACCGAAAGCGTCTGGTGGTTTTCCCAGCACGGAGATTTTCACTTTGTGCTTTCCGCCGGATGCGAACGTCTTGCTGAAGATTCCGATTCCCCAAATATCGTCGGCAGAATACGTGTCCACTACGACGTTCGGTTGGCCATCAATTGAGATTCCGGCTTTGCCGCCGTCATCTCCGAGCTTGGTAAACCAGGTGAACTTTGTTCCTTCGAACTCGACTTCGAAGGAGGCATCTTTCTCGTTGCTCCGGCTGATGGTGCCGAGGTATGCAGGCTGCAAATTCGCCTGCCGTTGCCAGCTTCCCTGAAAATTGATGCCTGAGGAGTTCGCGTCATCGATGACTTGAACGCGCTTGTTGCTGGATCCTGCGGCGGCTACTAAGCCGGAGCGCAGCCCTGCGCCGTCCACGGTTCGCACTTCGTAGGTGGCGGAAAGATCCGCGCCCGCGGAATGATCGAAGTAGTAGGTGCCCTTCGCAACTTTGTCCACCAGGACTGAATCACGAAGCACTTCGTAATAGGAGACCCAATGATCATCCCGGCCCGCCTGCCATGTGATCTCAACTCCCGGATAGTCCATGTTCGTTGCCACAGCTTTCCGCACGTCGCTGGGAGACGAGGGAGGGGTCGTATCGAGCCTGCTTCCCGGGTGGTAGGGAAGGTTCAGATAGACCAACTCGCCGGGAAGCATACTGTCGATCCGGATGCCGTTTTTCATCAGGTCGGAACCTGTACGAGTTTCGCTGTCTGAAGATTCTTGATAGGAAACCAAATAGGATTGTTCACCCTGCAACCCTTTGGGCCGAATCGTCACGGGACCAGGAGCTGGCCGCTTGGGGATTATGATTCCCTTCTTTCCGTCCCGGCTGAGGCGCTCGAAATAGATGGTTGGATCGTCGCCGTCAATCGCGGGACGATAAACATGCGCCCAGCGTCCAGCCACACCCTGGCTGCTGAGGAAATGGTAGATCCCAATCATCTGGCGCATTCCGTCGAGTTTCTGCGGGTCCCAGGTGTCGCCGGCGTTGTCGAAGGCCATGGTGAGCAGGCCGCGGTAGGTCGCCTTTTCAAATTTATCGACTTCGTAGAAGTCTCCGTTTGCCCCCGTTTTGTCGGGTGGCAGAAACAGAGATGCCCAGTAATTACTTAATATTCCGACACCACCGTCGGAAAAAGAAATCGAAGATGCATAGCGGGCGTAATCGTATCCGGCTTCGTTGCCTCCGCCATTGCACGCCTGGAAAGCATCTTCCGGATGCTGATCAAGGAAATTGCGCAGCAACTGCCGGAAGCCCTGGTCCTGGCCGAGCAACAGCGTTTCATTTCCCGCGTACGCAGTGGGAACGCCGTCCGTACGCCATTCGAACTTTCCGTAACGTTGATGAAACCCGTCGAGCGCATGAGTAAGATAATCGACGACCTCGGGCTTGGAGAGATCCAGCGTGCTCTTGATCACCCAGTCAGGATGGCTCTGAGCAATCGCGGATTTTGGATCCACCATGTAAATCGGCGAATAGAGCAGTTGACCGATGTCGTGCTTCCGTAAATAAATTCCGGTCGTCTTGAAATCGGCTCCGCTCCATCCCCCCATCTGATCCCACCAGCAACAATCGCGATGGTAAACGTCCGCTCCGGTCTCACTGATGTAGTCGGCCAGGCGGAAAATCTTGCGATAGGTTGAACCGTTGTCTGCGTCGAGCAGGGTAAGAGTCAGGGGTCCTTGTCCGATCCATCGGGTATTGCGCAAATCCGGCCAGCCCGTTCCCTTCCACCACCAACCCGCCTGTCGAATCGCCCCGAACCATCCCTCGCGCGTGTAGTCCCAAAGATAGCGATACTGCCAGTCCAGAACTTCGTTACCGGCTTCGTCAAGATCGCCCTGGAATAATCCGACGAAGGCCATAGGCGTCGTCAGTGATTCGCCCGGTTTCAGATTCTGATTGTGTCCCGCTACTCGAAACTTCGCGACCACGGAACCGTCCGTGCCCTCGGTGAAGGTGGAAGCCCAATGTCCAAAGTAATCCCAGCCGATAAACAGTCCCGAGGCATCTCCGCTACTCGCGATTGCAGCCCATGGCGCGTAGGCGTTAGTGCCTTCCCGGTAGCTGCGACCTGCTCCGGGCTTCGCCACGTTGCCGATATTGCTTACGGTCGCCGTGATTCGTACCCGGCCAGCTTTGGGAGCGATCCAAACCAGCACCGCATCGTGTTGCAGCGCCGGAGTCATTTCGCCACGGCCTACGAAAAGCGCATCGGTAGAGTTGTCTCCGGGTTTTCGCCACTGCTTGGTTGCACCGTCATACACCAGGTCGGCGAGTTGAAGAGAAGGATCCGATTGGTGGGTGGTAGGAAGGGCTTCATGAAAACGGGCGAGGTCAGGATTGCTGATTCTCGCTTCGTCCCGGAACTGATACCGCCAGCCGTTCGTGCCTTGCTCGCCGCTGAACTCTTCCGAGGGTTGATGGGCTTCCCCGTTGGAGTAAACGATTTTGGGGTCGAACGCTGTCAGGTCTGAACCGGTGCTTCCGAAACGGTTGACGATGAAAGCCAATCGATCTCCAGCCCGAACATCTGCCTCGGCGTCGACCGGAATTTTGGAGTCCGCATTCGGAATGTATTCCCACTTCTTGTGCAGCCAGTCTTTTACCGGCCAGATTTGGTCGTCGTTGAGGACAACCCGGGCGATCACGCCGTCGCCGACAAAGTTGCCTTTCTCCGATCCCTCGAAGGGATCGAACGAATCGAACTCGCGCGGCACTCCCGGCTTTAACTCTTCAGTTCGCAGCGTCCAACTTCCTGGCCGGTTTTCTCCCCCAGTCATCCAATGAAATGTTTGCGCGTTGGAAGCGCCAACCGTCGCCGTGAAGCCGAGAAATCGGGGCTCAGCGACCTGAAGCGCCTTTGTTCCGACATTCTTGAATTGGACCCACTCCCGAATGATGGATGTTCCGGGGTACACGACGTAAGTCTTCGTTACCTGCAAGGGGCCATGGCGGAGGGCGACGTCAAGTTGTATTTCGCCGTTAGCAAGAACGTGATCATTGGCGCTCACCAATTTCCATCCGCCCGAACTGCTGGTTAGGGTTTTGCCGTCGATCTGCGCTGCAACTTCGTCGGAGACCGTACCCGCGGGAAGCAGTTCTTTGCCGCTGGTTTTGTTTTTCAGGCTGATGGTGAAGAAATTGCCCTTTGACAGCGTGATTGTTCTCTCTACTTTCGCGGTGCCCAGTGTCCATGTATCAGCTTTCCGGGAGACATAGCCGTCCTCACTATCGGTAGCTGAAAGAGTGGCTGATAAGGCAATGACAGATATGAGAAGCTGCAGATAACGCCGCATGTCGGATGCCTCAAGTCGGTAGATTAGAGACGCAGCAAAATGTTCGCGGAGTAACGCTCCGCCGGACAGCCGAGAGGCGGCCGTCCCCGCGTGGCGATTGTCAGTTTTACTTCGCGGCGCCACCCAGATATTTGTCTAACCAGTTCGCAAACTCGTCGATGTCTTCTTTTGATTTCCAGAAATCTCCCCAGCCGTGGCCTTTGCCCTTGCGGATGATGATCTTGACCTCCGGCGCTCCCACCTGTTTGGCTTTGGCTGCGAAACTTTCGGACTGCTGAAGCGGAACGACCACATCGGCGTCGCCATGAATGATCAGCGTTGGAGGCAAACTAGAGGTCACGTAGTAAATCGGAGAGATCATCTTTCCAACGATCTGCCTTCCTATATCCGTGTCAGAGAGTGATCCGAAGGCCGCAAAGAGAGGAGAAAGAGGACCGCGGCCGACGCCGTCCACTCCCGGGGCTCCCCAATTCAGAAAGTCAGTGGGCGGAAAGAAAACTGCGGCAGCCTGGACCGCGCAGCTCTCATGATCAACAGGATCCGTGGAAGACGCCGGCCCCGGACCGCCCTGGGTGGCGATCATCAGAGCGAGGTGACCGCCCGAACTGGAACCCAGAACGCCGAGCCGGTTGGGATCGACACCAAACGTTGCTGCGTTATGGCGAATAAAACGCACAGCGCGTTGGACGTCGAGAATAATGTCCGGAACATTGAAACGCGGCATCGAGCCATGCACGACGGCAAACACTGTGTATCCCCGACGCAAATACGTCTCATAGTTTTCGACGGCGACATGCACCATCGTGGGATCGTCGTAGCTCGAGGCCCAGCCGCCGCTGACCAGGAAGATGACTCCCGCACCATTTTTCTGTGCAGGGGTAAAGACATCGAGCGTCAGGGCCATCCCTGCCTTGCGCCCGTAGATCACGTCGGCAGTGTGTTTGATCATGTTGTTCGTTGCGGTCGTCTGGCCGATAACCGGGAGCGTCATAAGAAGTCCTATGGCAAGCAAGGCCGCGTGTCTGCCAGTTTTATGAAGGGGACTACAAGAAATGGTCGAAGCTGAACGAACGATCATAGATTGAAACAATGCCGATTTAGGCATGCCTGAACCCCCGGCAGCTTTTCTCTAACAGGCACAGCCGAATATCAAGCGTGTTCAATAGGCTGAAAGATTTCTCGCCCGCCTCCCCGAACAAAACCTGCTGATCCAGCCTCGGGATCGGTTAACCTTGCGCCCAGTTTGCCAGCGCAAAGCCGCGGACGCAGTTCTGGGGCTCAGCTGAGGGATCGTCAGGAGGGTTCTGTGCGGATGTTTCGCTGCGTGACGGCAATCCTGGTTGTCATGGTTTGCAGTATGGCGAGTCCGGCCCAGTCGCCGGACGCACTTCGCCGTGCCGTGCTCATCAATCACGCCTACGATGTGAACTCCAACATCACCTATGGCGTTGCCAACAATTTCGAGTTGAAACTCGACGTCTACCACTCGCGCGAAGCGAAGAGTCCTACACCAGTCGTGGTAATGATCCACGGAGGCGGGTGGCTGGTCAGCAACAAGGACGATTATGTGCTCACGGCCGGGCCTTATCTGACCATGGGATTCGCCGTTGTGAACGTGGAATACCGGCCGGGCAAGATTTCACTCGCGCCAGCGTCAGTCGAAGACTGCGCGTGTGCGCTGCGCTGGGTCGCGCGGCATGCCAAGGACTACAACTTCGATCTCAACAAAATAATTTTGACTGGCCCCTCCGCCGGCGGCCATCTGGCATTGATGACTGGCATGGCGCCGGCATCTGCAGGCTTCGCTAGCCAGTGCGCATTTCAAGATGAACCGGGTGTCTCCTGCTCCGAAAGTTGCAGCGATCATTAATTTGTTCGGCATTACCGATGTAGCTGACTTGCTGCAAGGTCCAAATTTGCGAACTTACGCCGTCTCCTGGATGGGTAGCGCACCGGGACGCGAAGAATTGGCTCGACGTCTTTCGCCAATCACCTACGTGCGGCCGGGCTGCCCGCGATCCTGACCATTCACGGCGATGCGGGCAAAGTTGTGCCATACTCGCACGCTGTGCGGCTGCATGAAGCGTTGACCAAGGCGGGCGTTCGCAATCAGTTGTTGACCATTCCGGGCGCTGGCCACGGCTGGCTGACCGCCGAGCAGGATTTGCTGGCGTTCGAAACTACTCGAGTTTTTCTGGAGAGTCTGGGGATCGGGCGGTCACTCAGTGAGCGCCGAAACAACGAGCGCCGAAATCGTTCAGACCGAAACAGATTCGAACCCCTACTACAAGTGGGTCGTAGTGGGCGTGATGTGGCTGATCGGGTGCCTTAATTACACCGATCGAATGACCATTTTTTCGGTGTTTCCCGTACTCAAGAATGAGATGGGACTTACCGACATTGGACTGGCGCTGATCGGTTCATCGTTCCTGTGGGTGTACGCCGTCTTCTCGCCAGTTGGTGGATACCTGGGAGATCGCTTCCCACGGCGAACAGTCATTCTCGGCAGCCTCGTGCTTTTCAGCTCTGATCACTTTCGCTACTGGCCTTGCACGGGACTGGCAACCAACTGGTGGCCCTGCGATGTCTGCTCGGTATTTCTGAGGTGGTGTTTCTTCCCCCCGCGCTGGCATACATCGCGAGTTACCACTTTGACCGGACCCGCTCCCTGGCCAACAGCATCGCGTTGAGCGGCCTTACTGCGGGCGCTGGTCTGGGCAGTTGGTACGGTGGCTTCATGACGGAACACTATTCCTGGCGGATCGGATTCTTTCTCCTCGGTGGAGTTGGCGTGCTGACCGCGCTGGTCTCGATGACGGTGCTTCGTCCAGATGCACCCGTAACCGTCGCACGAGTGCCAGAAGTTGTAACCGAACCACCAGGACGAAAGATTCTTGCCATCCTGAAGACCCCCACCGCGGCTTGCCTCATCTTCCTGGCGTTCGCATTGTCGCTGACCAGTTGGCCTACACACTCCTGGCTGCCGACCTATATCTTTGAGAACTTCAAGTTGAGCCTTACGCGGGCTGGTTCGATCGTTACTCTCTTTGCGGCGCTTCCGGCCCTTGTCGGCGGAATCGCCGGTGGAATTCTGGCGGATCGGTGGTCGAGGCGGGACGTCCGCGGACGCATGGCGGTTCAAGTGATTGGGTTTTGCGTCATGGCGCCGACTATGCTGGCCATTGGATTCATGCCTTCGGCCAGCGACCGTCGCGGGCGTTCTGATGGTCTACTCGGTTGCGCGCGGGATGCTGGAGGGAAATTCGATGCCGCTATTTTGCTCGGTTTTGCCGGCGAATCGCTGGTCGATGGCTTACGGCCTCTATAATACCGCTGGCACTCTGGCTGGGAGCCTGGGCATATTTTTGGTTGGCATGCAGAAGGCAAAATGGGGAATCGGATACACGTTGTCGGCTATGTCGGTTCTTCTTTTCACGTCTCTTGTGGTGACGGCGATAACCACGTTCCGTTTTTTGCCGACTGATATTCGGCGGCAGCGTAATACCGAAATTGCCGCAGTTCACGCGCTTTCATCCTGAGCGAACACGTGTCCGGATCGCGCCGACAAAACCGGGTGAAAATCCAGTTTCTAGTTCTTGGTTCCTGGTTCTCAGTTCTTTGGATGTTCGGTCTATTGAACGCGGTTGACACTGTTCTGAAAGCCTTCTAAAACCAGTTGAAGCCATGACGCCACCCATCCCTGCTACTCTGCCGGGTATCGGCCGAAAATGCACCGCTCCTCGGTAGCGGACCAGGAGCTCAATCGACGTGGCTTTCTCGCGGGGTTGGCTGGGATGTGTGGCGCCGTGGCAATTTCCGCAAGCACCGGCTGCAATCGTCCTTCTTTTCATCGCCGGGTCGGCGTCTCCATCCCTTACGAAGCGGAAATTCTCAACGAGTTTTACAGCGACATGAAAAGAGAGGCCGATCATCTGACAGGAACTGCGTCTCGTTCTGGTCGATGCTGAAGGCGACTTTTTCAAGCAGACGATAGCCATCGAATTGTTCATCGCACAGGGGTTTGGCGGAGTCTTCATGTTCGTGCTGCCCGACGGAATGGATAAAATCGTCGCCCACGCGCGGGAAAAGGGCGTCTGTATTTTCAATCACAGCGCGACTCCGATCACGGGATGCACCCAGAACATCGTGCTCGACCAGCATGTTGCGGGTTACAACGTCGGAAAGTATGCCGCGCAGTGGATCAACGAAAAGCGTGGCGGCAAGGCCGAAGTAGGGGTATTGGCTAATCTCACAGACTCGCAGCTGATTGTTCGCACTCAGGGATTGAAAGATGGTCTCCGAGAAAACTGCCCGGGCGCGGTGCTGGTAGGAGAAGTCGAAGCCAACACCGTTGACACCGGGGCCGCGGCCGGTGCGAATTTGCTGCAAGCCCATCCCAACATCTCTGTGATCCTTGCCTTCAGCGACGATCCTGGCGTAGGAGCTTACACAGCTGCGTTGGAAGCGGGCCGCAATGACCGAAGCAAATTCTTCGTAGGCAGCGCGGACGGCACCAGGTTGGGCATGGAGAAAGTTGCCGAGGGCGGCATCTATCAATGTTGTGCCTTCTTTTTCTTCTCCTTCAGCGCGACCCAGGCGATTCGCGATCTGGATCGCTGTCTTAGCGGAGAAAAAGTCGCCCCCACGCGAATCATGGGAAGCAAACTGGTCACGAAAGATAACGTCGCAGAATTCGATCGCATCTCGCACAATCCGCGGGCCCCGGAGTGGGCACACTTTTACACCGATACCGATGTCATGAGATACAGTGACGTACCTTTGACCACGCCTGAGTAGGCAACTCTCAACGTGACCGATTCAATGCGAACTCGTCCGGATGTTCAGCCTGACGTTCAGCCTGTCGTGCGGGCTGCCGGTGTTACGAAATACTTCGGCGGGGTACGAGCACTGGAGAACGTTTCACTGGATCTAATTCCCGGCGAAATCGTCGCCCTGGTTGGAGACAACGGTGCCGGCAAGAGCACGCTGGTAAAGATTCTCAGCGGAATTTACCAGCCCGATGAAGGCAGTATCTGGCTCGGCGATACCGAAGTACGGCACCTTGATCCGGCGCGAGCCCGTGAATTCGGCATCGAAACCGTCTACCAGCAATTGTTTCTTTGCGACAACCTCGGAGCCGCCGCCAACGTGATGTTGGGACGTGAACCGGTGCGTGCGCGCTTCGGACCTCTTCGTTTCATTGATAACAAGCGTTCTGTGAACGAAGCTCGTAAGCACATCGCGGAATTGGGGATCGAACTGGAAAATATGATCTCTCCGGTGCGGCGGCTGTCAGGTGGACAACGACAGGCGATCGCCATCGCACGTTCCACCGTGAACGCGCATCGCCTGATCCAATTCGATGAACCCACAGCAGCGTTGGGAGTGCGCCAAACGCGGGCTACGCTGGACCTCATCCAGCGCGTGGCCGCTCGCGGAGTGGCCGTGATCGTAATCAGCCACAACCTGGATGATGTGTTCACGGTTGCGCATCGCATCGTGGCGCTGCGACTCGGCCGCATCAGTCTCGATAAGCCGGTGAATCAAACCACGCGAGAGCAGGTTGTAGCTTGCATGACCGGAATGTCATTCGGGAAGGAAGCCTCATGAGCGCGTCTTCGGCCGGAAGCTGGTTTCGATGGATGCCGGGCGGAGGGCGCAACGTCGGCCTGCTGGTGACGCTGGTTCTCGGATTGCTTTTGATCTCGCTGTTCAGCCCTCAATATCTAAGTCTCGACAATGCGCTGGTCGTAGCCTTGCAGATTTCATTCGTCGGAATCGCCAGCCTGGGCACTGCATCGCTGATCATCGGCGGCAACATCGATCTCTCCATCGGTTCGCAATACGCCCTGTGCGCCGTGTCGGCGGCCATGCTGGCTAAGGAGCTGCCAGCCCCGCTCTCGTGGATTGCGGGAATTCTCCTGGGCGCGGTTTTGGGACTGATCAATGGACTGATGGTATGGCGGATCAACATTTCCCCTATCATCATCACCCTTGGAACATTGACCATCTACCGTGGCATCGCACTGCGTATTACTAACGGATTCGGCGTACGGGGTGTACCAAAATCGTTTTCGTGGTTTGGTCAGGCGCGCTTTCTTCGATATCCCTCTGCCTATCTGGGTCCTGGCCGCGCTGGCGCTCCTCGCGCATTTGATCTTGCACTACACCACGCAGGGCCGGCATTTGTTTGCATTTGGAGGAAACAAGCAAGCAGCGGAAGCTGCTGGAATCAACGGCAGGCGCCTGGTGCTTTCCAGCTTTGCCCTCAACGGCGCGCTGGTCGCGACATCTGCAGTGTTGGCCGCCAGCCGCTTTGGAACGGCAGCTCCCACCTTCGGAAATGGCTTTGAACTCGATGTGATTGCGGCCGTGATTCTCGGGGGAGTGGCTTTCACAGGCGGCGAGGGATCTATCATCGGCGTGGTGTTGGCCGTGACTCTTCTGGAGTGATTAACAGCGGGCTGATATCAACCGGTATCGATCCCCACTACGCGCAGGTCGTGAAGGGCGCAGCGCTGGTGATTGCCGTCACGCTGGATCAGTTAACGCAGGAGCAGCAGGAACGCCATCGCAAGAAGCTGGCATTTCAAGAACGTTCCCCAGCGGCTTGATCCAAAGATCTTGTTTGAAAGAGACGGGCGGGGACGCCCGTCCTCCATTTTCATTTATTCAATTGCTTCTATGCCGGAACGTGGCCTCGGATAGTCGCGGCGAAACCACGCGCCAGGCAAATCATTTCGCGAGCCAGCAGCGACACACGAGGGCTCGGAATCTGACAAGTTGAACCGCGGACTGAAACCGAAGCTACCACTGCACCGATCGGATCAATCACTGGAACTGCAATCGCCCTGACGCCAGGCACCTGCTCTTCGTCGTTCACAGCAAAGCCGTTGGCTCTCACCAGCGCAAGATGCGCCTTCAAGGCGGTGAGTGAAGAAATTGTTTTCGGCGTGAAACGGGCCATTTCGCGTCCTCCGAACAGCTTGTCAAGTTCTTTGTCCGAGAGCGTAGAGATCAACGCTTTGCCCTGGGCCGTGCAGTGCAGATCGATATGGCGGCCGATCCAGGCGCCACCACCCGCATCCTGAAACGACTCTACTTTGGCGATGATGACTGCCTCCGCGCCGCGCTGTACGGTAGCGGTTGCGGTCAGATTGAAACGCGCAGCAATCTGTCGCAGATAAGGCGTGACCTGCGTTCTCAAATTCAATTCCGCCGGGCTGGCACTGGCGACGTCGGCAAGACGCAAGCCCAGCAGATAGTGGCGTCCGTCGGTTCCGCGCTGCACATAGCCGCGGGTCACGAGCGTGTGGATCAGATAGTGAGTAGTGCTCTTCGGAATGCTCAACTTTCGACTCAACTCTGAAAGAGTCAAGCCCTGTTGTGAGTTAGCCAGAAGTTCAAAGAGACTCATGGCGCGATCCACGGCGGGAAGACGGAAATCTTGACTCTCGAGTAACGTCTCAACCGTCGGAGTGCGCAAATCCTGTTTGCTCATCGCAGAAACCCCCGGGGCCTAAAAACTCTGCCTGGCTCAAATGCTCGTGGGACGCTCTCGAACTTGGAGCATGAAGCGTCCACACCTGTGCCAAGCTAATTGCAGCGATCACAATTTCTCATAAGGCACGGCTTTGGTCAATGGCGACAATTGGCAATCAAGAGTCTCTGTAACAGACTCTGTTCAATAGGCTGAAATGAGTTGACACCCTGCTTACAGAGCTTCTAAAAGTTTGATTGGCGCAAGCACCCCTAAGCCGCGTTTCGACTGCAATCACCACACCACCGGCGTGCCAAGATGGGAGATCAGAGTGAAACTTCCGAATGGACTTGCTATGTCGCTCTATCGCGGCATGGTCGAAATTCGCGAGTTCGAACTTAAAGCCAAGGACATCTTCCGCTCTGGCAAAATGCCAGGTTTCATTCATGTCTATGTAGGCGAAGAAGCTATAGCGGTCGGAGTGTGTGCAAACCTGCGTACCGATGACTACGTCGCCAGTACACACCGGGGACATGGTCATGCTCTGGCGAAAGGAATCTCCGCCAAGTCCGCCATGGCGGAACTCATGGGTGCGATCCATGGTTGTTCCGGAGGCAGGGGCGGAACCATGCATCTCTACGAACCGTCGGTAGGCTTTCTGGGATCGAATGGCGTGGTTCCACCGGGTATTTTGATCGCAGCAGGGGCCGCCCTGAGTGCCAAGGTGCGCGGCAGCGATCAGGTCGCTGTGGCTTTTTTCGGCGACGGAGCCGTCAACAATGGCGCCTTTCATGAAGGCTTGAACCTGGCTGCGACGTGGGATCTCCCGGTCCTTTTCGTCTGCGAGAACAACCTCTATGCCACGGAAATGCCGTTCGACCAAGCCACCAAGAACACGAGCGTGGCCAGCCGCGCCGCAGCCTACAACATTCCCGGCGTCACAGTAGACGGCAACGACGTGCTCGACGTCTACGCGAAAACTGGCGAGGCCGTGGAACGAGCGCGCCAAGGCAAAGGTCCAACGCTGCTTGAATGTTTGACGTATCGCTGGTTTGGACACCATGAGGGCGACCCTGGCACTTCGTATCGCACCAAAGAAGAAATCGCGGCCTGGAGAAAAAAAGATCCGGTCGCCCGGTTGCGTGAACGCGCCATTGCCGAGTCTTGGGCCACTGAAGCGGAGTTTAAAGATGCGGATAGTGAGATCAATCGAGTGATTCAGGAAGCTGCTACGTTCGCCATAGCCGACCCGCAGCCCGACATCAGCACTGCCTTAGAACACGTTTTCTCTAACTAGCACCGGATAGGAAAAAATGGGCGTAAAGACAGCGTCTGAAGCTGAAACCGGGCAATCGGCCACCAACCAGCGGTTGATCACCTACGCGGAAGCGGGAGTCGAAGCCATCAGTGAAGAGATGCGTCGTGACCCGACCATCTTTTACATGGGACAAGGCGTCGGTCCTCGTGGCGGAAATTTCCAGCAAAGCCGTGGCCTGTGGACGGAGTTCGGGGGAGTGCGTGTGCGCGACACTCCGATCGCCGAGCGCGGTCAAACCGGCCTGGGCATTGGCGCGGCGCTCGCCGGAAGCCATCCCATCGTCGATATCGTCTTCCTGGATTTTGTGTTGGAAGCCATCTGCGAAATCATCCAGCAGGCTTCAACCATCCACTACATCTCCGACGGGAAGTTCAAGGTTCCAGTCGTGGTGAGAGCTGCGGGCGGCGGCATCCGCAGCACCGGACCGCATCATTCGCACACCTTCTATTCGTTCTTCATGCATATCCCCGGATTGAAGGTAGCTCTGCCGTCGACACCTTACGACGTCAAGGGGCTGATGAAGTCCACTTTGCGTGACAATAATCCCGTCATCTTCATCGAGCACAAAGCTCTGTACAACACAAAGGGTCACGTGCCGACGGAAGAGTACCTGATTCCCTTCGGACAAGCGGTGGTGCGAAAGCCCGGAGAGCAGATCACTTTGGTCGCCATGGGTCAGATGGTAGGCCGCGCCATGCAGGCGGCAGCAAAGCTTGAACAGGAGGGCGTTTCGGTCGAGATCATCGACCCGCGGACTCTGGCTCCATTCGACAAGGAAACCATTCTGACCTCGGTGGCGAAGACGGGACGTCTTGTCATCGTCGATGAAGCTTATGCAGCCTGCGGTGTCTCCGCGGAGATTGCGGCCATCGTCGCCAGCGAAGCACTGTACGATCTCGACGCACCGATACTCAGAATCTGTACTCTGCCTGCGCCACATGCCTTCAGCCCGTCCCTGGACAACTACTTGGTTCCCTCGGTAGATCGAATCGTGACCGAAGTGGCCGCCCTCGTCGGGAAAAAACTCTAAGATCCCGATCCCCTCAGGGTGCATGATCGGGAAAGGTCGTTCAGGAGAACAGTCGTATGAGTTTTGCAATCGTAATGCCTCAACTCGGACTGACGATGGAAGAGGGCACCGTCAGCGGATGGCTGAAAAAAACCGGTGACGTGGTCAAGAAGAACGAACCGCTTTTCAGCGTCTCGACCGATAAAGTCGAAATGGACGTGGAATCGTCTGTGGACGGCACTCTGGGGAAAATCATCGTGCCAGCGGGTGAAACGGTAAAAGTGGGAACGGTGCTGGCTTATGTCGATGGCGGCGATGGAGAAGACATCAGCGCAGTCGGCAGCGAGCAGCCAACGATTGAGGTCCTCCAAGAGACTGCGCCTAAAGAGGTGTCCCCGGCTTCCGCGCCAGGCACGGTCGAGAAAAAATCCGAGGACCGCGTTGCGAGTCAGGTACAAGTATCGCCACGAGCCAAAAGATTAGCCAGGGAACTGGGAGTAAACCTGGCGGCGGTAAGCGGGACCGGCATCAATGGCGAAGTGACGGAAAAGGACATTCGCGGTGCCTCTTCGTCCGGAGCTGCCATCTCCGCACCCGCCAGCAAAGTGGCGCCCTCCGATGGTAACCGCCGTCAACTGATCGCCGATCGCCTCACTCTCAGTATTCAGACGATCCCGACGTTTTCCGTGGCGGCGGAAGTGAATGCGGAAAATCTTATTGCTCTTCACGAGAGTCTCAAGCAGTCGATGCCGGCCAAGATAACCATCACGGATCTTTTGCTGACCATCTTCGCGAAGACCCTAAAGAGCAATCCGGATTTGAATGCCGTATGGGAGAAGCAATCAGTTTCCCCACGGACGGCGGTGGACCTTGGTTTGGCTGTGGCTACATCCAAGGGGGTTGTGGCGCCGGTGCTCCGTAACCTGGATTCGGCCGATCTTGCGGCCTTGGTGACACGCCGGATTGACCTGGTGGAGAAGGCGCGTGCCGGTCGACTGGCGTTCACTGATCTGGAAGGCGGCGTCGGGACGTTGAGCAATCTCGGAATGTACCGGGTTGACCAATTCCAGGCCATCATCACACCCGGCCAAAGTTCGATTCTTGCTGTTGGGCAAATCCGCAAACGGCCGTGGGTGGACGGGACATCGTTGACAGTGAAGCCGACTGTGATGCTGAACCTCACCGTGGACCATCGCGTCGCCGACGGCGCCATCGGCGCTGCATTTTTGAGCAAGATGGTCGAGCTGATCGAAAACCCGAAGGGTTTCTCGGCGCAACCCACCATCTCTCCCAGCGATGGCGCGGGCCGGAGATCGAATGCCTAGTGTTGCCGAGACGATTGCCCAGCGTAAAGTGAATGCCGGAGAGCTGGCAATTTACTGGCTCTGTCAAGCTGGGTTCGCCTTCAAGAGCAGTTCGAACCAGGTTGTCTATATCGACCCATACTTCTCCGACGTGGTCGAACGGGTGGTCGGATTCAAGCGAATGATGGCTTGTCCGGTGCTGGCGGAAGACGCCGACGCGCATCTCATCGTGTGTACGCACGAGCATCTCGATCACATGGACACCGATGCTTTACCGGTGTTGGCGCGAAATCCCAAAACAGAATTCGCCGGCCCTATCGAGTGCATCAAGGAATTCAGCAAATTGGGAATTTCTGACAAGCGCTGCCATTTACTTGAAGAAGGAAAAAGTCTGACTCTGGGCGGCGTCGAGATCAACCCGGTGTATGCGGACCATGGCGAACTGGCTCCGGATGCTTTGGGAATCGTCCTGAATTTCGATGGCATCAAGATTTATCACACGGGTGACACGGCATATCGGCCCGATGAGTTTGCTCCTGCCATCAAGATGAAGCCCGATGTTCTGATTCCCTGCATCAACGGAGCGTTCGGTAACATGGACGCGCAAGAAGCCGCACAGATGACCGGCCTGGTGAATCCGAAAGCGGTAATCCCCAGCCACTTCTGGATGTTCGTCGAACAAAACGGGCGGCCCGCCGTCTTTCTGGATCGTTGCAAAGAGCTTGCGCCGAAAACCCAGGCTATCCTGATGAAGCCGGGCGAAGAATTGTTGTTCAAGAAATCAAAATGAACCGCTTAAAGCTGGTAGAGACTCTCGCTGCGGTCGGTAAGCCCACGGAAACATGGCAGAGCCCGGACGGCACCAAGGCCTTGGTATTGCCATATGGAGGAAGAATTCTCGGATTGTTTGCCCCCGGCGACGACGAGAGCTTCTTCTGGACGCATACAGCTCTCGACAACGTCGCCACCGCACGAGAATTCTACGAAGGCAAGCAATGGCACAACTCCGGTGGCGAGCGCACATGGCTGGCTCCAGAGGTGGACTTCTTCTTCCCTGAATTTCCGGACCTGAAGACGTACTTTCAGCAACGCGAGCTTGATCCCGGACATTACGAGGTCACGAAGAAAAACGGCGGATTCAGCTGGACCAACCGCGCCACGCTCACGCTGTCGCGCGGCAAACAGAAGGTTGATCTTGAGATTACAAAGTCACTCTCGCCAGCCTTAAATCCGCTTCGATATGACCGCGAGCCTGCCGACTCAACCGTGAAGTTCGCGGGCTATACCTTGCACGCTTCCCTTCAGATCCGAAGTTCAGGCCCGACTCCCCTCGTGGGCTTGTGGCATCTGGCGCAGATGCCTCATGGCGGCGACATGCTGGTGCCAACTTTCTTCCGCAGCCAACCCAAGATTTACATGGGTACGATCGCGCCCGAAGATTTGATCGTGGATGAGCATCTCGTCAAATACAAGATGCGCGCCACTGGCGAACACAAAATCGGAGTTCGGGCCGCCGCGACGACGGGGCGAGCCGGCTACTTGTACGGATCGGGAAACGCAACTTCATTGGTGGTCCGGAACTTCACCGTGAATCCTTCCGGTGAATACATTGATGTGCCCTGGGCCGATACGGATAATTTCGGCTTCGCCTTTCAGGCCTGCAACGTCAACAGCAACCTGGGTGCTTTCAGCGAACTCGAATATCACGTACCCGCTGTCGGAACGCAAGAGGGCAATTCGCGGTCGGATGATCAGTCGCAAATGTGGGCGTTTCGGGGACCGGAAGCAGCCATCCGATCGATTGCGCGGCGACTGCTGGCAGCCGAAATTAAATAAGAGATACATTTTCAAGGAGCAATTTTTCATGCGGTTGCAGGGTAAGACAGCGATCATCACCGGTGCCGGATCTGGGATCGGAGAAGCTTCGGCCAGGATCTTCGCCAGGGAAGGCGCACAAGTCGCGGTCGTCGATCGGGATGAAGAAGGCGGAAAACGAGTGGCAGCTGAGATCGGTCCCCCGAGTTTCTTTCTGAGTGCCAATGTCGCGAGCTCCGCCGATATGGAGGCAATGAGCAAGACCGTTCTGGATCGCTTCAGTCACATCGATATCCTCTTCAATAATGCCGGGGTTTCCTGCGTAGGTGCGTTGCACGAAACTTCGGAAGAAGAATGGGACCGCGTGATGGCGATCAACACCAAGGGTATCTATCTCGCCTGCAAGTACGTGATTCCCATCATGCTCAAGCAAAAGTCCGGATGCATCATCAACATGGCTTCGGGAGTTTCGGTGCTCGGGTTGGCGAAACGCGCTGCCTATACCGCGTCCAAAGGCGCCGTGTATTCGCTTACACGGGCGATGCAGGCTGACTACTGCCGGTCAGGCATACGCGTGAACTCGATTGTTCCGGGCACGATTTACACCCCGTTTGTTGAGGGCTATTTGCGCAAGCATTACTCCGACGATATGGAGAAGGCGACTGACAATCTCAAGAAGCGCCAGCTTTCTGGAACGCTTGGCACCCCTGAAGATGTCGCCTATGCTGCGCTCTATCTCGCATCCGATGAGGCGAAGTATGTTTTTGGCAGTGGCCTGGTGGTGGATGGCGGCTTCTCGGCGGGAAAGATTTTCGACTAGTTGTGACGCCAACGTCCCGGCAACCCAATAGTGGGCGGGAGGCACACGCGACAGCCGGCCACTTGCCAACGTTGCGCTTTACCGGAGTGGATACCCACTTCGAGATTTCACTACTTCGTAAGAGCGAGGGTTGTTCATGATTTTGTTGACCGCACTCACGCCGTCCGGACCACGTTTGGCAGTAAAGACATCCGCTGGAATTGTGATTCTCGAGAAAGCCCAGCAGAAGAAATCCGAGCTGCCGCGAACTCTGGAGGAAGCGCTCTTTGTTCCGCGCGGGCTCGATAGTGTCCGCCGTTTCATTCGCGAAAACTTGAAAGATCCCAAGAAATTGCAGAAGCTGGCAGTGCCGGAGAAGAAGATTCGTCTCGGTTCCCTCTTTCGTCCTCGCAACGTGCTTTGCATCGGTCTGAACTACAAAGACCACGCGGCTGAAGGCGGAGTGCCTTTGCCCGAGAAGCCGGTAGTATTCGCGAAGCTGACGGGATGCATCACCGGTCCGGGCGCGCCCATCGTGTTGCCTCCGGACACGAAGGAAGTGGACTACGAAGCCGAACTCGCCGTTGTCATTGGACGCAAATGCCGGGGTGTCTCCGCCTCTGACGCTTTGAAATATGTGGCAGGATACACCTGTCTCAACGATGTGAGCGCGCGCGATTTCCAGCGCGGCGACGGCCAGTGGGTTCGCGCCAAGAGCCAGGACACATTCGGACCGATGGGGCCCTACCTGGTTACCGGCGACGATATACCCGATCCCCAGACGCTTCCCATTCGATGCATAGTGAACGGACAGATTCTGCAGGACTCCAATACGGACAAAATGATTTTCAGCGTGCGCGAGCTGATCGCGTTCATCTCGCGCGGAATTACTCTCGAACCGGGCGACGTAATCACCACCGGGACTCCGCATGGAGTGGGATTTGCGCGCAAGCCTCCGATCTTCCTCAAGGCCGGGGATGAAGTCGTGGTCGAGATCGAAGGCATCGGCAGGCTTGTGAATCCCGTCAAGACAGCGTAACTACAAATTCGGGAGAGACTTCAGGCTGCGAGAACTGGCAACAGATTAGTTTCATGAAAATCACAAAGCTTGAAACCATCTGGTTCGAGGCAGTGCCCGATGCCGTTTGGCGTCAGCAGTCACCTCATTCCCGCCAGGCATTGCCCAACAATCTTTGGGTGCGCATTTATTCCGATGACGGCCTGGTAGGTCTGGGCGAAACCTACTACCTGCCTCGGGCAGTCAGCGCGGTCATCCATGATCTTCTTGCCCCTCTCCTGATCGGACGCGACGCGTTCGACATTGAGAACCACTGGAACAATCTGTTTTCGTTGGTGAATTTCTGCGGGTACGCTGGCGCGGAAATGCGTGCGATCTCCGCTATCGACGTTGCCTTGTGGGACCTGGTAGGTCAGCACACGGGACAGCCGATCTACAACCTGCTCGGAGGCCGCAACCGCGAGAGCATATCCGTCTACAACACATGCGTCGGATATGGAAAATATCCCGACTACAACCTGTGGATGGAAGGCCGCGCCGGGGAACTGGCACAGGACCTGCTCAAGCAAGGCATCAAGGCCATGAAAATATGGCCGTTCGATCAATTCGGCACTACCTTGGCCGGTCCTGCGCAACCAAGAGGCAAAACCTACTTATGGGGACAGGAAACGGCTGCCGGCACGCTCGGACACTTCATCAGCGATGAAGATTTAAAGGCCGGGATCGCAATCGTTGAAGACATTCGTCACGCCACTGACGGAAAGATGTTAGTCGCCATCGAGGGCCATGCGCGTTGGGATTTGCCAACCGCTACCCGAGATCGCCCACGCGCTCGAACCCTACAATGTGATGTGGCTGGAAGAAATCATGCCGCCGGACAACGTCGAGGCCTTCGTCCGCCTCAAGGCGAGCACCAAGGTCCCCATTTGCCAGAGCGAGCGCGCGTTCACCCGCTTCCACTTTCGCGAATATATCGAGAAGCCCGCAGCCGACATCATTATGCCTGATCTCTCCTGGGGCGGCGGTTTTACAGAGACGCGAAAAGTTTGCAGCCTCGCCGACACCTACTACCTGCCAGTCACGCTGCACGACACCATCGGTCCCGTAGCTTTGTGGGCAGCGGCGCACATGATGCTGCATATTCCGAATGCGATGATCCAGGAGGTCGTTCGCGGCTATGTTGACGGCTGGTACAACGATGTCCTCACGGAACCGCTGACCATCACCGACGGACAACTTCGACTGAATGGCAAGCCCGGCCTGGGCGCAGCCCTTAGACCGGACTTTACCTCGCGCCAGGGTGCGCACGTCGAAGTCACTACGGAAGAAAAAGTAAGGGGCTGGTAGCACATGCCTACCTTCAAACTATTTTTCACCGGCGATTATCTCGACGAAACCGGAGCCGTGAAGTACGGCGATATCGGCTTCGATGCGCTGGCCAGTTCCGGATATGTCGGGCCCGGGTTTCTGCTGGATCAAAAGCCAGAGCCGGGCGACAGCACATATTTGGAACGCCTCTATTCGCTCCAGGTCAAACCCGAGCATGTGGCGCAGGCCAACGGAATCCTGATTTTTCGTCCATGGGTGAAAGCGTCTGCGTTCGCGAAAGGCGCTGAAAACCTGGTGGTACTGGCGAGAGCGGGCGCCGGTTACGACAAGATCGACGTTTCCGCCTGCACGGAAAATGACGTGGCTTTGTTCAACGCGCCGGACACGCTAACGCACTCGACAGCTTCCGCGGCGTTCACGCTGATGATCGCGCTGGCCAAGAAGCTTCCTCAGCAGGAGCGTCTGGCACGGACTGGCCGGTGGGATCTCCAATCCCAATTCCTCGGAGACGATCTGATCGGCAAGACTCTGGGCATTATCGGGCTCGGGAAAACTGGAGTCGAATTGGCGCGGCTCGTGGCTCCCTTCCACATGAACCTGCTGGCTTACTCGCCGAGCGCCGATCCGCTTCAGGCCGAAGCCCTGGGAGTGGAACTGGTAGACCTCGATGTGCTGCTGCGCACCAGCGATTTTGTGAGCTTGCACAACCGGCTCGACGATCGGACTCGCGGCATGTTGGGAGAGCGAGAGCTGGGGCTGCTGAAAACCTCCGCATATTTGATCAATGTCGCGCGGGGCGAATTGATTCATGAGGATGTTCTGATCCGGGTGCTTCGCGAAAAAAAGATTGCCGGCGCCGGCCTGGATGTATTCGAAACTGAGCCCCTTCCGGTGAGCAGTCCTTTACTCGAACTGGACAACGTAATTCTGACACCGCACTGGTTGCCTAGTACGCACCGGGCTGCGCGTGCCACCCGCGACCTGATGGTGCAAAACGTGCTTCGCGTGGCGCGCGGACTGGTGCCGCAAAATGTGGTGAATCCGGAAGTGCTGCGGCAACCGGGATTCCGGGCCAAACTGGCCCGCTTCGCCGTGAATCAGCAGAAGAGCACGGCGAAATCCAGCTAAACGCGCCGAAAGAAATTCTCAACATCGAGGGACTTCAGAGACCTTAATCGTTCGATCGTGGTTCGGAGGGAACGGATGGTCATTCTCGCGGGATTTTTAATAGTTTTCTTCGCCGGCTCCATCATGGGAACCAATCTCGTTCCATTGAAGTGGATCCGTGTATGGAAGTGGGAGAACTTCTGGTTCGTCTACTCGATCATGTCTCTGCTGATCGTCCCCATCTGCATCGCCTTTATTTTCGTCCCGCATCTGGGAGCGGTCTACTCCTCCATCCCCCTAAGCACCATGGCAAAACCGTTTTTGTATGGCGTACTTTGGGGAATCGCACAACTCGGAGCCGGTATTTCTGTCGACAAGATCGGACTGGCTCTGACCGGATCGATCTTGAACGGCCTCTGCGCCGCACTCGGAACTCTCACTCCACTTTTATTGCTGCACTTTGAACTTGTGTCAAAGCCAAGCGGACAACTGCTCCTGCTGGGAACGGCTGTAATGCTGCTGGGAGTCGCTCTCTGCGGATGGGCAGGTTATCAACGAGAGAAAACTCAGCCTTTGCCGCCCGGCGCTGTGCGTTCGGGAAAAACCTACTTACTGGTGATGATCCTCTGCGTGGTTTCGGGATTCCTCGCAGCCCTCCTCAACATCGCGCTGGCGTTCGGTGGCGACATCGTTCAACTGGCGAAGGCGCAAGGCGCGCAGGCACAGTGGGCGGTGTTCGCAGTGTGGCCGATCGCTCTGCTGGGTGGACTGGTAGTCAACATCGGCTACAGCATCTTTCTGTTAACTCGAAATAAGACCTGGGGAAACTTTGGCGCGAAACCAGCAGAGATGGGTGCGGCAATCCTCGGCGGGTCCATCTGGATGATCGCAATTGCCATCTACAGCAGCGGAACCGTTTACCTCGGTATTTTGGGCGTCTCCGTGGGATGGGCTCTCTTCAACATCACGCTGATCCTTTCGGGAAATCTGGCGGGACTGTTGACCGGAGAATGGAAATCCATTGCACGTCGCATTTTCAATGTGAACGTTGCCGGCGTAGCGGTTCTGCTAGTGGCAACCATCATCATGGCGGCAGCTAACTATTCAGCGCACTAACGATTAAGAAGGTGACTCCTATGAGCAACGGTTCGAAACTGCCAGGCAGGAAAGCTCTTGTAACCGGGGCCGACACAGGCATTGGACGCGAGATCGCGCTTGAATTTGCGCGCCAAGGCGCTGACGTGGTGCTGCATTACAGCCATCATAAGGACGGCGCAGCCAGCGCGGCGGAAGAGATCAAGTCCATGGGACGGCGTGCCGAAATATTTGGCGCGGATTTCAACGAGCTCGATCAGGCGATTGCTCTCGCGGACTATGCGATCAAAGCGTTGGGCTCCATCAACTGTCTGGTGAACAACGCTGGCGTCAGTTTCAATCGTCAGTTTTTGAAGATGGAACCTGACCACCTCAGGAAGCTACTCAATATCAACTTTATTGGCCCTTATTTTATTACCCAAGCCATTGTGAAGGACATGCTGGAGCACGGCGGCGGTACGATCTGCAACCTGGCCTCGATTCACGGCCTGCAGGGCGCGCCCGAGCATTCCGCATACGCAGCCACCAAGGGCGCAATCATTGCTCATACCCGCGCGCTCGCCGTGGAACTCGCACACCGCGGCATACGGATCAACGCCATCGCACCGGGATGGATCACGGTGGAAAATTACTACAAAGCCATCCCCGGCTTTACCGAAGCGGCAGCCAAAAAGGACGCCGAGAACGCCGTCCCCGTCGCACGTTACGGATTGCCGATTGACGTTGCACGCCTCGCAACATTTCTATGCGGCGACGATGCGTCCTTCATGGTGGGACAAACGGTCGTGCTGGATGGCGGCACCGTCTCGCTCATGTCCTTGATTTCGGACTTTCGTACCGAGTCAACGTCGAAGTTTGGCGAGGACTACATTCTGGAGAAGAAAAAGAGTTAAGGAACACAAACGTTGTACCGGAGGAAGCAGCGTTGATGTCGAAGTCGAAGCGAGTCTTTCCTGAAAAGCTGGCGAAGTTCTGCGTGAGCGCACTCACCAAAGCCGGACTCACGCCAGCGGACGCTCAAACTGTCGCCGATGTTCTGGTGATGACTGACACCTGGGGGACGTTTTCCCATGGCACTGCCGCGCTTGCGAATTACGTGAACACCATGAAAGCCGGCGGCATCAATCCCAAGGCTGTTCCAGAAGTCATCGCCGAAGGCGCGGGATGGGCGATCATCGACGGTCACTCGTCCATGGGAATGCTCGGCAGTTCGCGGGCCATGACTCTGGCAATCGAAAAGGCGCGCGAAGCCACGATTTCATGGGTCGGCGTTCGGGACAGCAGTCACTTTGGGGCGGCTGGATATTACGCCAATATGGCCGCCAGCCAAAACATGGTTGGGATTGCCATGAGCAATGCAGACCCGAACATGGTCGTGCCAGGTGCGCGCGGCCACATCATCGGCAACAATCCGGTAGCCTACGCGGTTCCCGCTGGCGAGGAGCATCCTATTCTTCTCGATATCGCTCTCAGCGCCGTCGCAGCCGGAAAGATTCTCGGAATGAAGGCGCTCGGTCAGGCCATCCCCGATAGTTGGCTCACAGATACGGACGGATTGCCAACCTCTGAAGTTGGAGAGTGGCCGAAGTCCGGCTCCATGCTGCCGATGGCCGGTCACAAAGGATACGGCATTGCGCTTCTGATCGAAGTTTTAGCCGGCGCTCTCACCGGAGCGGGAATGCTCAGCGAAGTAAAAAGCTGGATATTGCAGTCGAAAGATGTCTCCCACCTTGGGCAGGCATTCATCGTGATCAATGTCGGCGCAATCATTCCGATTGAACATTTCAAGCAGCGGGTCGATCAGATTATCGGCGAGCTTCGCGAATCGCCCAAAGCCAAAGGTTCGGAGCGGGTTTATGTTCCCGGAGAAATCGAGTGGGGAAAAAAGAGAAGATGCGCTCAAGAACGGCATCGCTCTGCCGGATCAGATTCTTGCCCGACTCACTGACCTGGGCAAACAGCTGGGTCTGGACACGCAACTTCTAGAGTAAGCCGGTTCGTTTTCCTGTTCCACCGGGACGTCTCAATCCTTCGAGAGACGGACCGGACAAGTTCGCAGACGTGCCGCGGTTTCTGCTGTCCAGCTTTTCAATTACATCCGGAGTTGGAGTCAGAAAAGGGAGCACATATGCAGCGTCGCAAATTTCTGGAATTCGCCGGACGGCTCGGTGCCGGATTGGGTGTCGCAGTCCCATTGCTCGGAACCGAAGCCATTGCGCTGCCCAATGCGGAGAAACCACTCGCGGGCAAGCCGGGACAAAAAGCTCCCACCCTTTCATTCTCGCTCGACGGACAATGGCTGATCGCCACAGATCCTGGCAACATCGGTCGCGATCAGAATTGGTTTGGCGCCCCGCAGTCTGATGCTAAAACCACCCGTGTCCCGTCGATCATCCAGGAAACTTTCCCGGCCTATCACGGAGTGGTGTGGTTCTGGCGGCAATTCGAACCCGCGGCGCATCCTTACACTGGCGGCCGATACCTGCTGCGCTTCAACGCGGTTGACTACACCGCTGTCGTCTGGGTAAACGGACAACGTGTCGGCGAGCACGAAGGCGGCGATACTCCATTTGTTCTCGATGTCACCAAGGCAATCCGCCCAGGTCAGACCAACCATCTCGCGGTGCGAGTGCTCAATCCCGGTGATGACCGCATCGATGGCATGATCTTGGTCGAGACACCTCATCTCGACAAGGCCGTCAATTACTCGAACGGCAATCTCTACGACTACGGCGGCATCATCGACTCGGTTGAGCTGCTTCTGACTCCAGCCGTTCGAATCACGGACGTGCACATTCGTTCAGACTGGAAGACAGGTCTGCGTCAAAGATTCGCACCACGGTGCAAAACACATCCGGCAAAGCGGGCCGTTGTCATGTGCGATTCAACGTCACCGGACACAGCAGTCGGCCAGAGTGTGTTGACCGACGGCATCGAAGTAGCTCTTACTCCGAATGAAACCCAGATCGATCACGAAATCATGATCGAGAATCACCGCCTCTGGGACATCGACGATCCATATCTATATCGGCTCAGCGTGACTGTTGACGCCATCGGCGTCGAAGGCTCGCACGAAACCATCTCCAACTTCGGATTCCGCGACTTCCGTATCGTCAATGGATATTTCCGTCTGAACAACCGGCGCATTTTCGTGAAGTGCACCCATACCGGCAACCACACGCCCTTCAGCCAGACACTGCCGCCGGAGGGTTATCCGGACATGCTGAAGAAGGATCTGCTGTACTCCAAGGCATCGGGCTTCAACATGATCCGCTTCATCGCCGGTGGTGCGCACGGGTATCAGATGGACCAGTGCGATGAATTAGGCCTGCTTGTCTACCAGGAGCCGTTAGGCGGATGGCTGCTGAAAGACTCTCCACAGATGAAAGAGCGCTATGAGATCTCGGTGCGGGAAATGGTTCTGCGTGACCGCAATCATCCCAGTGTAGCGATGTGGGGAATGTTGAACGAGACCGAGGACGGGCCGGTATTCCGTGAAGCGGTGTCGGCGCTGTCCCTGGTGCGATCGCTCGATGACACCCGGCTCGTCCTGCTTTCCAGTGGACGCTTCGACGGTCATCTCGAAATCGGATCGGCGTGCAATCCGGGCAGCTCCGCGTGGGAGCCGACCTGGGGGAAAGAGGCGCCGGACGGCGGCCGCGTCGCAATGAAATATCCCTCCGGTATTGGTTCGGGTGACTTTCATTTCTACCCCACGGTTCCGCAGACGCCGGAAGTCAACGACCTGATGCGATCTTTGGGCCATGACAGCAAGCCGATATTCCTCTCCGAGTATGGCATTGGCAGCATGATGAACGTCATCCACGAATCGCGAATGTACGAACAAGCCGGAATTCGCGCCGACGCGGAAGACTACGTTCTGATGAAGTCGATGGCCGACCACCTCACCGCCGACTGGAAACGCTTTGGGATGGAAGTTGTGTATCCGTATCCGGAAACCTTGCTGCGGACAAGCCAGGCGCAGATGGCACGCCATCGCCTGCTGGGATTCAACATGATCCGATCCAACCCCAAATTCTGCGGCATGAACCTCACCGGTATGTTGGACCATGGCATGACCGGAGAGGGTGTCTGGAGATTTTGGCGTGACTGGAAACCCGGAGCTTTCGACGCCATGCAGGACGGCTGGGCGCCGGTGCGCTGGTGCCTGTTCGTGGAACCGACGCACACGTACGTTGGGCGTCCGGTCACGCTTGAAGTGGTGCTGGCCAATGAAGACACTCTGCGGGCGGGAAATTATCCGGCGCAATTTCGTGCCTGGGGTCCGGGTGGAGTCGCGTGGGACCGGCAAGCCGAGATTCGTATTCCATCTGTGACCACTGGGCAGGACGGTCCGCTGGTTGTGCCAGTAATAAAAGAAGAGGTTGTGCTGAACGGTCCGGGGGGAACGTACCAGTTTGTCCCGAATATAGAGAAGGGCATTTCTCCCCCGGAAACTTCGTGGGAGTTTCATCTCACCGATCCATCTTCCCTGCCCCACCTAAACGCGAAGGTCACAACGTGGGGTGTCTCGAGCGGCGTCGGTTCCTGGCTTACGTCGCACGGAGTCACGGTTGCGCCATTGACGGGTACCGCTCCGTCGAATCGGGAGTTGATCCTGGTGGGAGATGTTTCTGGCGAATCAAATTCCGGCGCGTGGAAGGAACTGGCGGCGCGCATGGCGCGAGGAAGCACCGCTGTATTTCTTTCTCCGCAGGCATTCAAGCGCGAGAAAGATGGCGCAGCGCGTCTGCCGCTGGCAAAAAAAGGCCGAGTCTTCCCTTTCGCCGACATGCTTTATCACAAGGAATGCGTGGCCAAGCCGCATCGAGTGTTCGAAGGCCTGCAGGGAAAAGGTGTGCTCGATATGTACTACTACGGTCCGATGTGGCCCCACCATCTTTTCGACGGACAAGACACGCCGGACGAAGTAATCGCGGCCGCTTTCGCCACCGGGTATTCAACGCCCGGCGGTTACGCCTCGGGAGTCCTGCTAGGGTCCTACAAATTCGGTGCAGGCCAGTTCATCGTCAACAGTTTTCCAATTCTCGATTATGTGGACAAGCATCCGGTCGCCGACCGCTTGCTGCTGAATCTCATACAGCATGGTGCTGACTCGGTGACCGCGCCAGTAGCCCCACTTCCTGCCGATTTCGAGGCTCAACTTCAGAAGATTGGTTACACCGACTAGCTCAGTTACGAGGAGCGTTTATGCAGCGTCGCCGATTCTTGGAACTTGCAGGTCGCGTCGGTACCGGGCTGGGGATTGCCGTCCCGCTGATAGGGACCGAGGCGCTCGGAGCTCTCCCTTCAACTGCAAAAAGCGACCCCCATAATAAGGATGGTCAAAAGGCGCCCACGCTGGCTACCTCGCTGGATGGGGAATGGCAGATTGCCATCGATCCGGACAACACCGGCCGCGACCAGAAATGGTTCTTAAATCCCCGCCCGGATGCGAAAACTACGCCTGTACCCTCGATCCTCCAGGAAGCCTTCCCTGAATATCACGGTGTGGTCTGGTACTGGCGAAACTTCGATGCCCCCGCTCATCCTTATAAAGGCGGCCGCTTTCTGCTGCGTTTCAATGCCGTGGATTACCTGGCCGACGTGTGGCTCAACGGGGTCCATCTCGGCAGCCACGAAGGTGGCGAAACTCCATTCGTGCTTGATGCGACCAGTGCCATCCGGCCAGGCCAGAGCAATAGTCTGTCGGTCCGGGTTCTAAATCCAACCGACAAGCCTATCGACGGCATTGTTCTGCCGGAAACTCCACATCGCAACAAGTTCACTGGTATCAGAAACGGCGCGCTCGCCGATTACGGCGGCATTATCGAGTCGGTTGAGCTTCTTCTGACGCCCGCGGTTCGCATCACCGACGTATTTGTTCGTCCCGATTGGAAAACCGGCGCAGTCCCGATATCCATAACGTTGCAGAACACTCTGGCAAAAGCGGGCCGCACGGGGTTGCACTTTATCGTTACCAGCACTTCGGCGCCGCAGGTTGTACTCTCGGATTCCCTAAGCGTCGATCTTGCAGCTGGCGAAAGCAAGGTTAGCCACGAAATTACGATCTCCAATCACCGTCTGTGGGACATCACCGATCCTTGTTTATACCGCCTGCAAGTCGCCGTCGAAGTCAGCGACATGGACGGACTTCATGGCACGTCGACCAGCTTCGGCTTCCGGGATTTTCGCGTGGTGAACGGATACTTCCGGTTGAACGGACGCCGCATCTTCGTACGCAGCACACACACGGGAAACCACACTCCCTATCGGGTAGTTGCACCTCCGCCTGGATTTCCCGACATGTTGCGCAAAGATCTGCTGTACGCCAAGGCCTCGGGTTTCAATATGGTGCGTTTCATTTCTGGAATGGCACACCCGTGGGAATTGGACATGTGCGACGAACTGGGACTGATGATGTACGAAGAATCGTCAGGCGCCTGGCTTTTAAAGGACTCGCCCCAGATGACAACCCGCTATCAGAACTCCATGCGGGAGATGATTCTTCGCGACCGCAACCACCCCTGCCTGGTCATGTGGGGGATGCTGAACGAAACCGAAGACGGGCCTGTACACCGCGCGGGCGAAACGAGTCTTCGCTACGTTCGCACTTTCGACGACTCCAGACTCATCATTCTTTCGAGCGGACGTTTCGACGGTCATCTCGGGCTTGGATCGGTGAGCAACCCCGGCGGGACAGAGTGGGAATATACATGGGGTAAAGAAGCTCCCGGCGGAGCACAGGTAAAGATGGAACTTCCCTCTGCAATCGGTACGGGAGATTTTCACTTGTACCCCAAGGTTCCGCAGACGCCGGAGGTCAACACGCTGACCCGCACTCTCGGTCAGGACAGCAAGCCGATATTCCTCTCCGAGTATGGCATCGGCAGCATGATGAACGTGATTCACGAGTTCAGAATGTACGAGCAGGCTGGCATACCCGCCGACGCTGAGGACTATCAGCACATGCAGTCAATGGTGGACCGGTTCACCAAAGACTGGTCGCGCTTGGGCATGGAATCCGCATATCCCTTCCCCGAAACACTGCTGCAAGCCAGTCAGGCGGCGATGGCGCGGCATCGTCTGCTTGGATTCAATCTGATTCGCTCCAATCCGAAGATCTGCGGCTACAACCTCACCGGCATGCTGGACCACGCGTTCACCGGTGAAGGTGTCTGGCGATTCTGGCGCGACTGGAAGCCCGGAGCCTTCGACGCCATGCAGGATGGCTGGGCTCCCGTGCGATGGTGCCTGTTCGTCGAACCGACCAACGTTTACGCGGGACGTCCGTTCACCGTCGAAGCAGTTTTGGCCAATGAAGATGCGGTGCGTCCCGGCGAATATGGTGCGCAATTTCGCGTGTGGGGTCCGAATGGACTGGCGTGGCAACACCAGAACTCGATTCGTATCCCGAACGCAACCGCAGGACAAGATGGCCCGCTTGCTGTGCCGGTCATGAAAGAAGAAATCACCCTGCAGGGGCCTGAAGGCGTTTACCAACTCGTTCCAAACATCGAACGAGGAATCTCTCCGCCGGAAACCTCATGGCAATTTAACGTCACAGATCCGGCTTTGTTTCCACGACTCGCCGGAAGGATCATGACCTGGGGCATACCAGCGAGTGTCGAGTCGTGGCTGACGGCACACGGCGCAACTGTAACTCCGTTCCACGCGGGATCCGGAAACCGTGAAGTGATTCTGGTCGGGGACGTTTCGGCGAAAGCGCAAGCCAGCGACTGGCGTACTCTGGCAGAACTGATGGCGACCGGAAGCACCGTCATCTTTCTTTCTCAGGATGCGTTCAAACGCGACAAACAGGAAGCGGCCTGGTTGCCTCTGGCCAACAAGGGTCGCATTCACGATTTCAACGACTGGCTGTATCACAAAGAGTGCGTAGCCAAGCCGCATGCGATCTTCGAAGGTCTGCAGGGTAAGGGAATGCTCGACTGGTATTACTACGGACCCATGTGGCCTCACTACGTCTTCGAAGGACAGGACACGCCCAACGAGGTTGTCGCCGCATCATTTGCTGCGGGCTATTCGACTGCCGGCGGTTACGCTTCCGGAATTCTGCTTGGTTCCTACAAATTCGGCGCGGGCCAATTCATCGTCAATTCATTTCCCATCCTCGACTGGGTGGACAAACATCCCGTTGCCGACCGCTTGTTGTTGAACCTGGTAAAGCATGCTGCCACTTCCACCAACGGCGCGGCCACGGCTCTACCCGCAGACTTCCAGATGCGGCTCAAGGAAATCGGATATGCGGACTAAGACTTTCAGCGCGTCGGCGAAATTCAGGAGTGCGTTTTGGCGTTCATAGGGATTGACCTCGGCACATCCTTTATTAAGGCCGCGATTCTGGATCTTGATGCCTGCGACTTGCAACAGGTCAGGCGCATTCCCTTCCCGGAGCCGCTGACAAACGCCGATCCACTTCGGGTTGAGTTTGATCTCGCCGTTATCCTGGACGCAGTCAGGAAGCTCGTGGCGGAGCTCGCGGCTTTTCCCGTGACCTACGACGGCGTGGTCATGTGCACCCAGATGTCCTGCCTGGTGCTGATGGACCAGCAAGGCAAGGCCCGATCCAACTGCATCGGATGGCGCGACCAGCGGGTGCTTGAGCCACATCCCTCCGGATCAGGATCGTATTACGATGTTCTGAAACAACGGCTTACTGTTCAACAGAAGCGTGAATTGGGAAATGAATTGCCGCCCGGTGCTCCGATCTCTTTCCTTTTCTGGATGGCTGAACGGGGCGAATTGGAGCCTGGCCTTGTGCCAGTTTCTCTGGCTGACTTTGTACTGAGTACACTGTGCAGTTCCTCTCCTAACATTGAAAGCTCGAACGCTATGGCGTGCGAACTGCTGCGTCTCGAGACTCTGGGTTGGCATGAGGGAGTTATCAAGGAACTGGGACTGGATAAACTTGCCTGGCCTCCGATCCGCAAGCATGGTTATGTCGTCGGTCGCATGAAGGTCGGAGCCAACACGATTCCCTGCTACACGCCGGTCGGCGACTATCAATGCGCTCTTGCCGGGGCCCTTCTAAGCGAGGACGAACTGTCACTTAACATTTCCACTGGCTCGCAAGTCAGCCGGATGACCAATACGCTTGCCCTGGGAAATTATCAGACCCGTCCTTTTTTCGATGAGAAGTTTACCAACACATTTTCTCATCTGCCGGCCGGGCGGTCTCTGAATGTTTTGGTCGATCTGCTTACCGAAGTATCACGACACTCAGGCGATGCCACTGTTGATCCATGGGAATACATCGCCCGAGCCGCAGCGGCGGTCGATCATACTGACCTCGAAGTGAAACTCAGTTTCTTTCCTGGGCCAATCGGCGACAGAGGCTCGATCTCGAACATCCGGGAAAAGAATTTGACTGTGGGTACTTTGTTCCGCGCCTCTTTTGAAAACATGGCGCAGAACTATTACGACTGCGCGCTGCGTATCTGGCCGTCGCGTTCCTGGAAAAACATAGTGTTTTCAGGTGGACTTGCACGGAAGCTAAAGCTCCTTCGCAAAATCATTGAAGATCGCTTTCAGACCACTTCCCGCTTGTGCCCTCTGGAAGAAGATACGATGTTGGGGCTGATGGTACTGGCGCGAGTTTTCAGTGGCCGGGCAGAGTCTGTCCAGCAGGCGATGGATGAATTCAGGCGCCACTACGCTGCAGTTCTTGTTGATGACGAATAATGAATCGTTCCGACGGAGGATATTCCCATTCCCTGGTCTAAAGAAGAAGCTCTTGCGCTGATTCGTGAGATTGCGGTGATTCCGGTGGTCCGTGTGTCCACGCGCGAGCAGGCGGTTTGCGCGGTAGAAGGAATCATTGAGGCCGGCATCACAGCGGTTGAAATTACTCTGACTGTGCCGGGCGCCATTCAGATCATCGCAGACGTGGCCACGAAGTATGGCGAGAAGTTGCTGGTCGGGGCAGGCACTGTGCTGGACGCAGAGACCTGCCGCCTCGCGATACTGGCCGGCGCGGAGTTTATCGTCAGTCCGGCTTTTGACGCTCGTGTGATCGAGGTAGCTCGGACTTACGGAAAGATTTGCATGCCCGGCGCTCTGACGCCGACTGAAGCCCTCACTGCGTGGCGGGCGGGCGCTGACCTCGTAAAAATATTCCCCTGCAATTCAGTGGGAGGACCTTCGTACATAAAGTCTCTTAAGGGACCGTTTCCGCAGATAGAGGTCGTGGTCACCGGCGGCGTGAATCTGGACAATGTGGGACAGTTCCTCGCGGCCGGGGTTGCGGCAGTTGGCGTCGGCGAAATTATCTTTGCTCAGGAAGCTATTAAAACCGGCAACGTCGCCGCAGTTACGGCGAACGCTCGCCGCTTTGTCGAGGCAATCAAGTCCGCACGATCAAAAGGATAGATTACTAAGCAGCAGCTGGCAGGATCTTGGGAACTCTTTGTCAATTCAGCTTCTTCAACTGATCTGTCGCAGCGTTCCGGACAGCCTCCGGACCCAACTCAGCCGCCCGGCGGAACTTCTGTTCCGCCTCATTCTTCTTCCCCGCCGAAGCCAGCGCCAACCCTAGTCTCAGAAACTGCACTCCTTCCGGCTTGGGAGTGAGGCTGATCGCCATGTCGAGTTCGCTGATGGCCTGTTGCGATTGCCCGCGCTGCAACGCGACAACCCCAAGTACACCGTGTGCCTCTGACTGCATCTGGTGTTTGCGCAGATCCCACTGTTCCATCGAAAGTTCGCGCGGAACGCGAATCTTGTCGATTTCCGCAAGCGCCCGGTGTGCGTACGACTCGGCCTGCGCAAGCAACTGGGTTCGATCCGGTCTTCCCGCGGCACGGGTTGCCATCGCCGGGGCCAGAGCCAGCAAGGTATTCACGCTGTCTGGATCAGAAGCCAGCGCTTTCTCCCCGGCTGCAAGCATCGCATCGAAATCATTCAGTCGTTCGAATGCTTGAAGTTGATACTGATAAGCCGCACCCAACAACTCAGATTTAGGAAACGACGAAGTAAAAGCCCTGACCTTTTCCAGCACCACGCGGGCATCAGTTGCACTCACAATGTCCAAATAGGAATCGAACTCCTCCTGCGACCTCGCCTGCGCCGCTTGCGCCGGGTTGGAGGGGAGGCCAGTCTGTCCGCGCAGATCGACAGGCCTGCTGAGCAACGCTAGGCAAAACACTCCCGCAATATGGAATCGGCTAATCGCGGTCATAGAGTGTCTTGACATGTTGGAATGTTTTTAACGCCTGCGCGGCTCGAGGATCTCCTGCCTGGCGATAGAGTTTGTAGAGGAAATAGCGTGAGGTCGAATCATTCGGATTCTTGGCCGTCGCTAACTCGGCCTCGCGGATGGCGTCCGGCAAGTTGTCCAACCGCTCATACACCTTCGCCAAAATCACGTGGTTGGAATATTCATCGGGCTGCAGACTAACGGCTTTCTTTGCAAACTCCAAAGCGGCTTCGGGTTTGTCGTCCAGCAGCAATCGCGCCATCCCCTGATAAGGCCAGCCAAAGGGATCGCCATTTTTTTCCACCAGGCTTATGGCCTTGGTATAACGTTCGCGCGCTTCCGCCAGTTTTCCCATTTGCTCAAGACAATTCCCAGCTTGATATAGGCTCTTCCAATCGTCAGGATGCAGTTGCAGCGCCTTGTCAAAGAACTCCAGAGCACCGGCGGCATCCGCCCGCACGGTCCAGCGGTACAAGCCGAGGTAGAAATAGGGAGTCGAATCCTTGGGATCCAGGGCCGCCGCTTTTTTCATTTGCTCTTCGAACAACACAAACTGATTCAGATCGTAGTAGGCCAGGGCCAGACCTTCATGTGAAAGAGCGGTATTCAATCCCAGCTTTTCGGCACTGCGAAACGCCTGGACCGAACCCACAGCTTCGTGCAATTTGAGGCGCGAAATGCCCAGCCAGTACAGCGCTGTGGGATCAGTCGGCAGCTTGCGATGATTCTCGTCGGCCAACGCAGCCACTTCCTTCCAGCGGTTGGCATGCGCCAGTTCAGAAATTGAGAGGGTTGGATGGATCAATGTGCCAGGAGAGTCGGGCGTAGCTGGCTTTGCTGGCGGGGATTGGGCGGAAAGTGCTGCTGCGCACAATAGCACGAGTCCTGCGATTGAGAATGTCCCGTTCATTCGTTTTGCGGCGCCCACGTCTCGATGGTAGATGCTTCGATACGTAGGAGCAATAGGGCGGAAGCAACTCGTCGCGCGGCGTCTACGCCAGCGCCATGCTGTCCCGTTAAGAAAGACAGCCATCGAACAGTGCCCACCCTACTTGGGCGTTGAGAGCTTCATCGTGACCGTTTTCACTTCCGTATAGTGCTGCAGCCCGTACTCACCAAGTTCACGGCCTATGCCGGATTGCTTGAACCCGCCAAATGGAGCGCCCGCGTCGAACACGTTGTAGCAATTGACCCAGACCGTTCCAGCCCTGACATTATTTGCGATCGCGTGGGCCTTGCCGATGTCACGCGTCCACACGGCAGCGGCGAGGCCATAGACCGTAGCATTGGCACGCTTGACCACTTCATCGACACTCTTGAACTTGATGATGCTCATGACAGGTCCAAATATTTCTTCCCGTGCGATCTTCATTTCATCCTGTACGTTGGCAAAAACCGTGGGTTCAACGAAGTATCCCTTGTCGCCGAAGCGTTTACCGCCGGCTAGCAGCGAAGCTCCATCTTTCTTTCCGGATTCGATGTACGAGAGGATTTTCTCCATCTGAGCCTCGTCTACCTGCGGCCCCTGGTCGGTAGTGCTATCGAACGGATTTCCTACAACGCGATTCTTGGCTTTGGCAACGCTGCGCTCGACAAACTCGTCGTAGCACTTCTCTTCGACAAACAAGCGCGATCCGGCGGTGCAGCATTGTCCGTGATTGAAGAACAAGGCAAAGTGCGCTCCCTCGATGGCTTCGTCCATGTCAGCGTCGGCAAAGACGATGTTCGGACTCTTTGCCACCGAGTTCGAGCGAAACCCGTTTCAGGTTCGACTTCGCCGCCGCTTCCATGATGAGGTGACCGACCTCAGTCGAGCCCGTGAAAGCGACCTTATCGATATCCATGTGCCGCGCGATTGCAGCGCCCGCGGTCGGGCCGTATCCCGGTAAAATGTTGACCACGCCAGGCGGAAATCCCGCCTCCACCAGAAGTTCTCCGATCCTTAAAGCACTGAGGGGAGTCTGCTCGGCGGGCTTCATGACTACCGTATTTCCGGTCGCAAGCGCAGGCGCGAGCTTCCAGGCCTGCATCAGCAGGGGGAAATTCCACGGGATAATCTGGCCGACCACGCCCACTGGCTCATGACGCGTGTAGCAGAAATATTCACCAGCGATTGGGATGGTCTTGCCTTCAACTTTGTCAGCCCACCCGGCATAGTATCGATAGCACGCGATGGTTAATGGAAGATCCGCCGCGCGTGCTACGTGGTAGGGCTTGCCATTGTCCAACGTTTCGAGCCGTGCCAGCTGATCGGCGTTTGCCTCCACCAGATCGGCAAAACGGTTCAGCAGGCGGCCGCGTTCAGCAGCTGACATCTTCCTCCATGGCCCTTCGAATGCGCTGCGGGCGGCCTTCACAGCCTGATCGACGTCGGCGGTGTCGGCTTCCGCGACCTGGCAAATCTCTTCACCTGTAGAAGGATTGAATGTAGGAAAGGTCTTCCCGGACAGGCTGTTAACCCACTGATTGTTAATGAGAATCCTGGTTTGCAATCCAGACACGACTTCCGGCTCAATTCGCGGCAGAACAGTTGTCACGATGTTTCCTCCGACAGAAAATTGTCAGTCTGTTACCCAAAAAGACGCGCGCTACTTCTGAGCTGATCGCTTGTAAGTAAGCACGGCCGCACCCATCTTGTCTTTCAGTGAAACCTTCAAACCGTTCTGCATTAATTCCTGTCCGGTCAAGGTTTGCGTGCCAGGTTCGTCGGCATTCGTGATTTCGTAGCGAGCATCGGCTTGCAGACCACGCAGTTCGAACTGCGCCGAATCTAGAGGACTGTTCGAGCGCCGAAATGCCTGCACCAGCCCTTCGCCTCGATCCGGACGATTGAACTGCCAGGCCATCCAGGCATGATCGGAGGCGTCGTACCGGGTCAGCGGATAGTAGTCGCCCAGGTAGTTGTCAGCAGCTGCGCGCCATTGACCAGTCGCCTTGCGGATCCAGTCATAATCGAGATCGTTTCGCCGCAGGTCCCAGACAGCGTTGATCTGCGGTCCCCACGAACTGCGAAACACATAGTTATCTCGAGCGCCGTTGGGAGAACCGAAGTACGGAATCCAGAATGACATTCCGTATGTAATATTTTGCTGGCCAACCGGCTCGTAGGAATAATCGCTGCGATGCATGGGAACAGCGCGGCGCAGGGTTTCCAGATCGTCGCGCCGCCCGCCCGAGGCACAGGTGTCGATCAGCACATTCGGGTGCAGCTTTTGCACCTGGTCAAGATATTCCAGAAACCCCATCGCATATTTGTTTTCCGTAATACCCTGCCGGTCGGGAGCATCTGTCTCGCGCCAAAAAGGTAGCGGCGCGATATTGAAATCGATGCGGTAAACATCCACTGCCTGGTCGGTAATGAACTTATCCAGGTAAGAGACTACCCACTTGACGGCTTCCGGATTCCCCAGGTTGAGCAGGCGTTGACCACGCCGCTCTTCCTGATCACTCTTCAGCAGCCAGTCGGGATGCTTCTCCCACAGCCAGCTGCCGCGCGTGACCCGCTCGAGTTCAAACCAGACAATCGACTGTTCCCCCAATGAATGTGCGTAATCATCGACGGGACGCAAGCCGTTGGGAAAACGTTTAGGATCGATTTCCCACGTCCCGGTGTTGGGCCAGGTTCCATTGCTCACATACCAGCCCGCATCCATCCACCAGTAATCGATCTTGATTTTTTCCTGGCGATAGCGATCCAGAAACAACTTCTGGCTGGCTTCGTCCGCGCGCGACATCTCGGCATACCAAGGGGCGCTTGAGGCAGCCAGCTTCGGTGTAAGCGCTTGACCGCCAGGACGCGGAAGATTGTGGGCCAGCATCCATTTCCGCCAGACATTCTGGCCGCGAACCCAATCACCGGTCCAGAACAGCAGCGCGGTCATAGGCGAGCGAACTTTCTCGCCGGGCAGAAGTTTGAAGTGAGTAAGTTCCTGACCCGCTTGTACGCGCACGCTACGGCTGTCATCGCGACTGAAGTCCGCCGACCATTGGCCGGGCCATCCTAGCCCGACGATGACTCCCTTGTCGCTTTGATCGATGTTGAAGTAGCAGAGAGCGTTGTCGGTGGGACGTCCACCCGAGGTGGCGATGTGCTTTTCAATCTTGGGAGTCAGCTGGAGTTCGTAGGGCTGGAAGTCAACGGCCTGCGCCGGGCTTCCGCGAAAATGATGCAGAACAAATTCGCCGCCTGCGCTTCTTTGAAACCACGTGTCCACGGCGTGAATGTTTTCCAGGATGGGCGTGTCGGCGGAACCAGTGTTCTCGAAATACAAGGTCCACTCGACCACGGGAAAATCGTGGTATTCCACTCCAGTCCAGCGCACTACCAACCCGGTAGCGGGATCCTTATAAACTGTGTTGTACTGCGTCCGATTTCCGTCAAGCTCGGTGACCGCGCGCTGCTTCGACCATGCCGCCAGCAGTTCCGCGGATGACTTGCCGCCATAGGTAAAGGAGAAAGGCAGGGCTGCAGTGAATGGTTCGGCGGGCACTCCCAAGGGCATATCGCCTAGCCATGCCGTGCTGCCGTTTTCCAGGGTGAAGTTTGCATTCGCCCAGACTGCTTCCCCGCACCATTCCTTTTGCCGGTCTTGTCCGTTCAGCAGCGTGAATTCCGTGACACCGCCTAAGTCGGCTTTAACGTTCGCTCCATTTACGCCAACCTTTACGACAGTGGGTGGAAAAACGACTTTGTCGCCGGCTTTGACTGAGAATTCCTGACTGCCGTTGGTGTAGCCGCAGCCCGCATAGCTGCTGTCCAGTCCGACGATAGCTTCAAAGGTCCTGGCGGGAGAAGTGAGGTGAACGACGACACCCTGAGCGCCATTCGTGTAAAGTCCGCGCTCGTAAAAGGTGTTGAAGATTCGCAACGGACGGCCTTCGCCAGTCGAGTAGAAACCTTCGCCGATTTCACGGTCGGCCCGAGCGTTGCGCTCGACGGTGCCTCGCTCCCCGAGGAGAGTAAGGTAGTTTTGAGCGGGTACAGGTTCGATTTTCCCGGCGAATTTGGCTGCTGCCCAGCGCTTCGCCTCTGCCTGTTCGTCACGGTTGACTTCCACCGCGAGCGCCGACGAAATCAGACTGTGCAACAGAAACAAGCAGACCATCGACTTTGTGTTCCAGCTCTGCTTCATTTCTCTTCCTCCCGCAAACCAAGCTCTCACAAACCAATTCAGTTCGACGTCGACGTGGTGCCAGTCCGCTTGTAAGTGATCAATGCTGATTGGGGCGCCTGCTTCAGATGGATTTCAAGGCCTTGGTCCATCAACTCTTGCCCCGAAAACTCGTGCGTTCCGGAAACGTCAAGATTGGTGACGGAGTAGTGCGCGGCTGGATCAAGCCCCTGGAGCTTGAATCGCGCCGTCTCATAACCACTGCGTGAACGGCGAAACGCTTCTACAAAGCCTTCTCCCACTTCCGGACGATCGAACTGCATCGCTCCCCATACATCGTTCGCCAGGCTGTAAGAAGTCAGAGGATAAAAATCCCCATAGTAATTCGGCGAAATGGTCCTCCATTGGTTGATCAGGGTCCGCATGGCATCCGTATCACTGTCTTTGCGGCGGAGGTCCCATGTAGTAATCAGCCCCGGTGTCATCTGGCTGCGGAAAACATAAGGGTCTACTCCGCTGGTGCCAGTCCCGAAATATGGAATCCATTGCGCCATGCCCAGCGTCTGCATCTGCTGGCTGATAGGCTCGACCGGCTCCATCAGATAGTCACTACGCGTCAGTGGGACGGCGCGCCGCAGAGTGTCGATGTCATTGCGGCGGCCGCCGCTGGCACATGAATCGAGCAACATGTTGGGATGGCGGCGGCGCAATTCATCCCAGTAGGCGAGATACCCGGTGACGTAGCGAATTTCCGTGATCCCCTGCCGGTCTGGCGCATCGTTGAGCCGCCAGTAGTTCAGTGGATCCATGTTGAAATCCTGGCGATACAGATCGACGCCCTGCTCGGTAATGATCTTGTCGACGTGATCCGTCATCCACTTCAGCGCGTCTGGATTACCGAAGTTGAACAGGCGCCATTCCGGATCATAGAGCTGGTCTCCGGGATTGGGAGGCGGAGTGAGCAGCCAATCAGGATGTTGCTCATACAAGTACGTACCCTTCGTGACCCGCTCGGGCTCAAACCAGAGAATGATTTTTATTCCATTAGCGTGCGCGTGGTCGCTGACTTCTTTCAATCCGTTGGGAAATCGTTTCGTATCCACTTCCCATGTACCGATGTTCACCCAACTTCCGTTGTTCGGATACCAGCCAGCATCCATCCAGAAATAATCGGGATGAAGTTTCTCCTGGACATAGCGGTCGATGAACATGTTTTCATCGGCGGCAGTCGCTTCTGTCATTTCCACGTACTCGCGCGATGTGTTAGCCGCCAGTTGCGGCGGAGGCAACTTTCCCCCCGGCCGCGGCATGTTGTGGGCCTGCATCCAGCGGCGCCAAATGTTTTGCGAACGTCTCCACTCGCCGGTCCAGAATTGCATCACGATACGCGGCGAACGAACTTCTTCACCGGGCAGCAGCTTGAAGTGAGTCAGTTCCTGTCCGAGGCGGACTTGCAAACCGTTGGCCGCGTCGCGGGTCAACTGTCCCGCCCACTGGCCCGGCCAGCCAACGACAATGATGACGCCCTCGCCCGGCCACGCCAGGTTGAGATAAGGAAAATCCCCGTTGGAGGGGCGTCCGCCATGCGCCACCAACTTCCGCTCGGCTTTTTTGGGCAGTGGAGTTTCATACGGCTCGTAGTCATTGGCCGTGGCCGGCGCTCCCTTGTTGTGATGAAGCAGGAATTCGCCATCACCATTTCTCTCCAGACGAGAATCCAGCATCTGAATATTTTCGAGAATCGGTGAATCTGCCGTGCCTGCGTTCTTAAAAAATACGGTCCACTCCACGGTGGGAAAATCGTGGTACTCAACTCCCACAAAACGGGCTTCCATGCCTGTCTTGGGGTCGTGATAGATCTGCGTGTATTCGGTGCGGTCCGCGTCCAGCGCACGCGAGGTGCGCTGCGAAGTCCAACTCTTTAATAATTCCGACGACTTCGTCCCACCATATACAAAAGAAAACGGCGGATCGGATGTGTAGTTGGCCCGCAGCGGACCGAGCGGCAACGACTCCAGCGCAACTTCCTTTCCGTCTGCCAGTGTCGCTTTCGCCTCGGCAAAGTCGACCTGGTCCCAATCAATCGCGCCCTTTACTCCTTCAATCCGTAGCGTGAAATCGGTCGCGCCATTCAGAGCCACACTCACTGGAATGGCGGCCATGCCTTCACGCATCACTGCGGAGCGGAATACTTCTTTACCGTTTTCGTCCACAGCGACGGTTACATTGCCACGACCCAGGCTTGAGTAGTAGGTGATGTCGTTGCTGTCCACGCCAATCGCAGCGCTGAAGACCTTGCCCGGCGCAGGCAAATGTACCTTCACTGTTCCGACGGACGGGGAATGAATGCCTCGTGCAAATGATTTGTCGCCAATCTTCAGTCCATGACCCTGGCGGGAATTCTTTTCAAGCGTTCCACTCTTGAGTTGAGGCAGAAGGAAGCCGAGGTCTGGGGCAGACTGCGGCTTGCCTTCAAATTTTGCCGAAGCCCATCTGCGGGCTTCGGCCTTTTCGCCAGGCGACGGTTCTGTAGCGGCTGGACAAACGCTGGAAATGATCGGAAGAAAGATGATCGGAAGAAAAATGATCAGCAGGAAAAAGCGAGAGGACAACCCGCGGGGTCTTCTCATTCGTTTGAGTCCAGAGCATTCAAGGTGAACCACCCGTCCACTAACTCAGAACTAATTCGTAACTGCTTATGACTGGGGAAGCCTGCATTGCCTGAGTAGATCGTCTAGACCAGCGCACCCACAGGGCGCTTGCCCAACAGGATGTCGCGGGCGGCTTCGGCTGCCTGGATCTGCAGCATCTCCACGGCCCGGCTCGAAACCGATGCAGCATGACTGGTCAGAATCACATTCGGCAAAGAGCGGAGCTGGCTATCCACAGCCAATGGTTCTTTTTCGAAAACGTCCAGGCCGGCGCCAACGATCTTTCCGGATTTCAGAGCCTCAACCAGATCGGCTTCCTTGACCAACGGGCCACGTGCGGTGTTGATGAGGATCGTGCCCGGCTTCATGCGCGCAATCGACGCAGCATTGATCATATGCCGTGTATCAGGTAGTAGCGGGCAATGCAGCGAGATGATGTCAGCGGTTCGCAGCAAAGTGTCGAGATCGACCTTTTCCACTCCGTGCTTGGCGAATACTTCAGCAGGCGCGACGGGATCTGACGCAATTTGGCGAAAACGGAATGGCTTGGCTTTCTGACTGACTTTTCTAGCGATTGAACCGAAACCAACCAGTCCGAAAGTGAGATCGGCAAACGCCGGGATGGGCAGAAACGGTCCAACTCCCCAGCCGCCGTGCTTGATCTGATTGTCATCCTGCGGAATTCGACGGGCCAGGCTCAGCAACATCGAGATCGTGTGATCGGACACTTCTTCCTGACAGTAGTTGGGAACATTCGACACCATCCGGCCAAGTTCCTTCGCGCCCTGGACATCGATGTTGTCTACACCAATTCCATAGCGGACGACGCCCTTAACGTTAGGAAGTGCCTCCAGAACGCGGCGGGTGATAGGAGCCCACTGCACCAGCAGCACGTCGGCGCGGCCGCATTTCTGAATGACTTCATGCTCCGCTTTGCAAATCGGCGTTACTGCTTCCAGGGTAAAACCCGCGGCCTCTATAACTTTTCTCTGTAAGTCGATCGAGGGGAAAACATGGTCCGTGATAAGAACAGTTGGCAACTCTATCTCCTCATGTGTCAGTGTGGTCCTGCGCATTCGAGATTGCGGGGACAAAGTCCAGCTTTGCGGTAAAAGGAAAATCGTTCGAAACAACGTTGCTCGAGCTGGGCAGATTTATCTCTCGGACAACTCCGCTCGATTCACTCTCGACAACCCCTTACACACCCTCGAATCCAGCGTTGTCAAGTATGTTCGATAGGTTGAACACTGCTGTCCCTTGTTCTTGGTATTGAACACAATCACCCGTGCAAGCCTTGTCAGGACTCAACTCTGTAGTTAACCTCGGTTAAACTCCGGCGGTATTAAGGCCTCACGAGGTTCATACCAGAACAATGAGCAACGTCAAGGAGAGCACACTCGAAGGCCGGGCGCCGAAGAAGCTCCCCAAGGGCGTCAAAGTAATCGATGTCGATGTTCACGCCCATGAAACCCCCGCAGCGTTGATTCCCTACTGTGAGATGCCCTGGCGGAAGTCCCTGGAATTGATCAGCAAGGCCCCGGAACGATATCTGGATATACCGTTTTTCGCCCCGCAGATGGCGGTGTGGAGTCCACCATTTCCGCAGAGTGGGAGTGAACGCCGCCAGGTTGTCACTTCAGCGTCGCAGATGCGGAAAGATTTGGACGAGCTTGGGATCGACATCGGCGTAATCTTCCCGGACAACCTGCTGTTGCTCGCCGCGTTACGAGACGGAGATTACGCAACCGCCGTGGCGCGGGCGTACAACCGCTGGCTGGTCGATGAGTGGCTGGGAGAAGACAACGGAATGAAGGGTGCGATCGTGGCACCCTCTCAGAATCCCGTGGCCGCCGCGGAGGAGATTCGCCGTTACGCCGGCCATAAACATGTCGCCGCGATTTATTTGCCGTCGTGCTGCGTCGATCCTCTCTACGGACACCGATCTTACGATCCAATGTACGAAGCGGCACAAGAGACAGACCTGCCGGTTCTCTTGCATAGCGTGACCGCGATCTATCCGGTTTTCCCTTTTAACCTGAACGGCTTCACCACGATGTTCTCGGCACACATTGCTTCGCACGGACTGTCGATGGTGGCCAACCTTCTCAGCATCATGGAGACAGGGGTTCCAGCGAGATATCCGAAGCTAAAAATCGGATTTTCTGAAGCCGGAATCGGGTGGGTACCCTGGATCATGATGCGCATGGACAAGGAATACAAAGAGAGGCGGCGCGAACTTCCGTTCCTGACGGACCTGCCCAGCACTTATGTCCGCCAAATGTTCTTCGCCACCCAGCCCATCGAAGAGCCGGAAAATATGAAGGAGATGGCGACCATCCTCTCATTGTTCGGAGGTGAGAAGTCGGTGATGTTTGCCTCGGATTGGCCGCATCATGATTTCGACCATCCCAATAAAGTGCTGCAGATACCGGTATCGCCGGAAGTACAGCGAGACATTTTGTGCGGAAACGCCGTGCGCTTCTTGAACCTGAAGGAGAAAATATAGTGGCGGCCGAGTATAGCGTCGGCCGGACAGACGATTTGCCCGCTGGCACTCACAAAGTCCTCAAAGTAGGCGGACGCGAGATTGGCGTTTTCAACGTGGGAGGATCGTATTATGCGATCCCCAGTAACTGCCTTCATCAGAATGGTCCGCTGTGCAGCGGCTCAGTCAGCGGCACGATCGAGTCCCGAGCGGAAACAGGATGGAAACCCACATGGGCGCGTGAGGGAGAGATCATCATCTGTCCCTGGCACACCATGGAATTTGATATCACTACGGGAGTCTGTCTGGCCGAGCCTCGGCGCCGCATACCTACTTACAAAGTCACCGTCATCGATTCAGAGATCAAAGTCACGATTCCGTAAATCCTGCCGTCCGCGAAGCACGTCTAGCAGTTCTTAACAGAGGCCGTCAACATGGCTCGGACCAGAATCGGAGTGATCGGAGCAGGATGGTGGGCAACGGAAAGCCACATCCCCGTACTGCAAGCCCTTCCCGATGTCGAAGTAACCTGCATCTGCGGATTGGAGCCAGAACACCTTCGGAAGGTGCAAAAGAAGTTTGAAATCCCTTACGTCACCCAGGACTACAAGGAACTCCTTTCGCGGAAGGATGTCGACGGTGTTGTGGTCAGTTCGCCCCACGCTCTTCACTATCAGCATGCAGTCGCGGCATTGGAACGCGGCTTCCCCGTTCTTTGTGAAAAGCCGATGGCGCTTAGAGCGTCGGAAGCGAAAGCTCTCGTAGACCTAGTGGAATCAAGAAGTCTGCCGTTCCTGATTCCCTACGGATGGAATTACTCCTCCCTGGCAACGCTGGGAAGAAAAGCAATCGCAGATGGCGATGTCGGTGAAATCGAGCATGTCCTCTGTCACATGGGCAGTCCCCTGCGTGACCTTCTGAGTGGAACCGGGGCATGGGTGGCCGAAAAGTCCATGTTCACACCAAATCAGGGAACATGGAGCGACGTTTCAGCCGGCGGTGGATTTGCCAATGGGCAGTTGACGCATGCGTTGGGATTGATGCTTTGGATCACCGGACTGCAAGCCGCTCGAAGTATTCGCAATGGTGGGACGTTCGAAATCTGGGTCCGATCTCTACAACTCGATCAGTTGCCGTTTCACCAATGGGGCGACCGGAATGTTGGGAGGCGCCGGAACCATGCCGCGACAGTCGCCCTTTCAAGTGGACATCAGAATTTTCGGAAACAAGGGAATGATTGTCCTGGATGTCGAGCGGCCCAGGTTCGAACTTTGTCGCAATGACGGAACCAGCGTTTCGACCGATCCGTGCCGGACATCGGGATCGTACGAATGTGTCGAACCGCTCAAGACTTTCGTCGCATTGATTCAGGGAAAAGCAGTTGAGAACCGTTCTCCTGTGTGGTTGGGAAAGCGAGTCGTGGATATTCTTGACGCCGCCTTGCGATCGTCGACTACCGGAATCACAGAGACGATTGCCTGAGCAACTGAAACTGAGGTCGATTCCGGTACGTGTCTGAAGATCTGAATTTCTGCCGTTTTGCCGTCCTCAATCCAAAGTTTGTTTTAGAAAGAGACCTGCCATGCGCAACTTTCTATTCACGACAGTCATCGTTCTTCTCGCTCTAGTGCACTCGGCTGTCTGCCTTCCAGGTGAGAAAGCGGGCGGAAGTCATGCCGCCTCAGACAATACGACGGCATCTCTAATTGGAAAAGTAGCAACGGGAACGGCTTTCTCTTTCGTTTACGACGGAAAGCGTTCGCAGGATTTACTTCCGCAGTGGAAACCAGTCGAGAGTGCAAAATCTCTTAGCGACGGGCGAACGTTGCAGATGACCACCTATCGCGACCCGGCTACAGGACTGGAGATTACAAGGGAAGTCACGCTCTTTCCCGGATCGCCGGCCGTCGAATGCATCCTGCGCCTGCGCAACACGGGCAGTCGAGACACGCCAATCATTGAAAAACTCCTGCCTTTGGATTTGCAGTTCGAGGCTGACTCACCAGGAAAACTTGTCCTGCACTATGCCCGTGGGAGCATGGGGAGGGCAGAGGATTATCTTCCGATCGACCAGGAAGTGGCGACCGGCACCGAGCTCAACCTGGCGCACTACGTGGTCGATGGCGTTAACCACGTCGACGGACAATTGCCCTTCTTTAATCTGGAATGGCAGGGTGGCGGACTGATTGGGGCCGTGGGTTGGACTGGGCAATGGGCTGTCCGGGTAAGGGGTGAAAGCGGAAGAACTGTAGCGCTCACCGCCGGCCAGCAAACCACACATCTGAAACTACATCCCGGCGAAAGTATTCGTACACCACGCATTCTGCTTCTACAGTGGTCGGGCAATGACCGCTTCGTCGGACATAATCAGTTCAGAAGATTATTGTTCGCACATTACGTGCCGCGAATCGACGGACAGGTGATCGAGCCGCCGCTCAGCGCCTCGAACGCATTCGTCTACCAGTACGAAGCAATTGCGAAAAAGACTGGGCGAAATCCGCTCGAAGTAGTCTCGCAGCTGAAACCAGGGGAGGAAAAAAGTCTTCAGGGTCTCACCGATGATGCCCTCAACTGGGTGAATGAAAAAAATCAGCTGGACTTCATTCGCGACATGCCTTCAGTCGGAATCGAAAATTACTGGCTCGACGCTGGCTGGTTCGAAGGCGAGTGGCCGTTCGGAGTCGGGAGCTGGATTCCGGATCCCAAGAAGTTTCCCCACGGACTCAAGCTCGTGGGTGATGCAGCCCACCAGAAAGGATTCAAGTTCCTGTTGTGGTTTGAGCCCGGACGGGTCGGACAAGGAAGTCAGATTGCCACGGAACATCCGGAGTGGGTGCTGCACCGTCCGCAGGAAGGCAAGCTGGGCGGACTCTTCAACTACGGCGATCCCGCTGCGTTGCACTGGATGACCCAATCTCTCTCCGGAAAAATCAGTGACTGGGGTATCGATATTTACCGGCAGGACAGCAATATCTGCCCCTTGCCGTTCTGGCAAACCGCGGATGCTCCCGACCGGCAAGGCGTTACGGAGATTCGCTGGGTTGAAGGTTTGTATGGACTCTGGGATGGACTGCTACGCGAGCATCCGAAACTGATGATCGACAACGCCAACTGGCGGATCACAGGACCGGACCTCGAAGTCATGAGCCGAAGCGCGGGCTCGCTTACCCGCAGCGAGACGGAGTGCGGCGGCATTCCGCATCCGACGGCCACACAAATACAAACCGCTGAACTCAGCCTGTGGGTCCCGATCAGCGCGGGTACGGTGAACGGTTTTGATCCTTACACATTTCGCAGCGCTTCCACCAATGGAGTCGGCTCGGGCCTGGATCTCAACTCGTCTTACGTTCCGCTCGAGCAGGCCAGACGGGGGATTGAGGAACTGAAATCTTTACGCCCTTTCTGGCAGGGCGACTTTTACCCGCTGACGGACATTTCTCTCGATGAGCGCGTCTGGGCAGGATGGCAATTTCACCGCTCGGACTTGAAGAGTGGATTCGCTGTCTTCTTCCGTCGGTCCCTGAGTCAACAGCCATTTCTCGATACTGGACTGCGCGGCATCGATCCGGCGGCGACTTACGATGTGACGTTCGCAAAGGCCTATGAAGTTTCAGACCAGCGCCGCATGACCGGAGAGCAACTCATGCATTTGCGCGTAGAAGTCGATTCGGCGCCGGGCAGCACGCTGATCAAATATCAGCAAGCGACGACGACGTCAGCGGCTCGGAACTAAAAACGGCTACGTTGCTCTCGTGCGGAACCGATTCTTATGGTCACGACATTGAAACTGCTGCACCATCCGACAACATGACCATGGTCTCCGGGCCTTGCCTGTCATGCATCCCCCATATTGGTTTGCGGGCCAACGCGGCGGCAACCTCCTGCGTTTTGCGAAACTGCCGTTCACCTGAATGGCTTGTCAAGCATGTTCGATAGGCTGAACATTCCTACCCGTTGTTCTTGGTATTGAACACTAAACGCGCGGAACAAGTCGTAGTTGTTGAACCACGTGCAGCAGCGTGTTAATTCTTCGAGGGTAGCCGCGCACCGAGCGCCGCCTGGTTCGATGCGAACCGGCGCGCATGATTTCTGGAAAGGGCAATCCGCCACGAAACTCCACGAGGTGAAGCGCAGTTTCCTTCGCCCGTTGTGTCTCTTCGGAACCTTGTCCGGCCTCGGGCTGTTTCTTCAGTGGAAGTCTCAGAGTTTTCGTTCGCATTCGGACGCATTTTCGTTTTTACGCATGAAGCAGTCCCATACTGGAAAGGAAGATCGATGAATGTTCTGATTACCGGAGGCACGGGCAACCTGGGATCCCGCCTGGCGATTCCTCTGGTACAGCGTGGCGACCGCGTGGTGGCCTTCGATATTCGGTCCGACCCCCACTTCGACAGCGCGGAGTTTCGCCAAACCACGGTAGTAGTCGGAGACCTGGCAGACCGGCAGCGGGTTCTCGGAGTGGTTCGCGAACACAAGATTGAAAGTATTTTTCACTTCGGCGCCGTGTTGTCCTCTTCGGCCGAGGAAAATCCGTACGAAGCCTGGCGCGCCAACATGGACGGCATGGTCAATATTCTGGATGCGGCACGCTTCGGCGGCGCCAAACGAGTGATCTTCTCGAGTACGATCGCTACTTACGGAGCGAACCTTCCCGAAGGATCGACGGAAGATGCGCCGCAATGGCCGGTCAGCCTGTACGGTGTGACCAAAGTTGCAGGCGAGCGTCTGGGAGTTTACTACCATCACCAGTTCGGCCTGGACTTCAGGGCCATCCGGCTTCCAGCGGTCATCGCCGCTCGCGGCTCAGGCGGTGGAGCCAGCGCATATGTCTCCGCTGCATTCGAAGAGAGCGTATTCAAAGGCGGTATGAGTTTTACGTCAATCCGACCACCCGCGCGCCGATGTTGTATATCGCCGATGCGGTCCGCGGCTTTCTTGATCTGCATGACGCTCCGGCAAAGAATTTAAGCCGGCGAGTCTACAACATTACGGGCATCTCTCCCGTCCGCGGAGGAACTCGCGCAAGCCATCCGTACTCGTCTACCCAAAGTCCAGTTCAGTTATCACCCTGATCCGTTGAAGTGCGCAATCGTGGAGAGCTGGCCTCATCGAACCGACGATTCCGCGGCGCGCAAAGACTGGGGATACGACTCGACCTGGAACCTGAAACGAACCACTGACGAAGTCATCGAGGTGCTGCGGCATGAGCTTGCGAGTAAGTGACCGGTATGCCCAGCTCCTCGATAAAGCTCGCTGGAGCCACGCAAATGGGCGCAACGCTTTCCACATTCTTCAAACCGACATCGACGCAGCCCGGCTCTTCAGCTACGGATATCGTTCACAAGCCATCGGTGTCTTTCACGCCACGCGGGTAGTTCTCGATGCCGAGGAAAACGAAACCACAGGCCCGTACGTAAAAACCTGTCTGCTGCAGGCCCGTACTTTGCTCGATCAGCTCGAGGCCAAGGCGGGCGAAGCCGATCCCCCGCGATTTTCGAGCCGTCATTTCAACTTTCTACTACTACGACCAGTGGGTGAACCAGGTCGCGCAGGTACTGGAGAAGGCATCCGTTCGTGGCACGAATTCGAAGTTGGAGACGATCTTCCAGCGCTTCGTAAAGAATCTCGAGCCGGTCACTTCTGGCAATGGCATTTACGTTGCGCAGGATCAGGTTCTGCCGGAACAGGGTGCATTCATCGTACCGAATCTTGGAATCTCGATCGTTCCCGTGATTTACGGCGACCATCATTCCTGGAACGTAGCCTTTATGAAAGCCGACCAGGTTGGAGTCTCCGTGCACCGTCACCACAAAGGAGCCGAGATTCACCTGGGATATTCTCCGGTAAAAGGTCGCACGATTCTTGGGCAGAGTTTCGCCGAAGTCTCGGAAGGCTATGCCATGCCGATCCCGCCCATGACGGACCACGGTTTCTTCAACACATCCGGACACGATCACGTCCTGCCCTTTGTTTTCGGCTCCCGCATTATGACTGGATGGGGCATTTTCTTCGACGTCGAGCCTCGCTCCGATAGCGGCATTCAGCGCCGGGAACATCCGCTCCAGTCTTCAGCGATGAACTATTCGGTATTTCTGGAAAGGGCCATCCAGAACGCGGTCACGCAAACCAACTTCACGCGCGAGGTTCTCGTACCCGCCGAGCGCGCCGGATCGCGTGAGGTTGGCGGTTTGCAGTTGGCCCTGAATCGCGTCCATCGCAAGATCGATCTTTCTTCAGACCATTACAGAATCGTTGCGGTGCAATCCGGCAAGGGTCAGGTTCGTATCGGGGACGCGCAGACGGAAGTCGGCGAACACGATCACTTTGGCGTGCCGGTCGGTCTGGAGTGTACTCTTACTCAGCTTGGGGACGATCCGCTGGTTTTTCTCGACGCCATGATTCTTCCGATTGGTTGATTCTTTGCGGGATCACGCGTGCGAGCGGCCGCCGTCCATCGGAGAGGAAAATATTTCATGGGTACAATCTGGGGTGCTTTGACCGTTATCCTCGCTGGACTGGTACAGGGCAGCGGGGTCTGGCCGATGAAATTTTTGAAGAAGTACAAGTTCGAGCACTGGTGGTTCCTGGCCATGCTGATCGGACTGGTCATCGCTCCCTGGGTCATCACCTCACCCTCTGCCCCGAACCCTGGCAGGCGTATCGCGAAATTGAAAGTTCCACGCTGATCAAAGCCAACCTGTTTGCCCTCGCCTGGGGTGTCGCTAATATTCTTTGCGGACTTTGCTTCGTCCGCATCGGTGTCGCACTTACCGGCGGCATTCTGACTGGGCTCGGAGTTTCGGTCGGCGTGACGTTGCCCATGATCATCAAAGGCTCGGGTCTGTTCAGCGAAGCACCCAACCTGAGTCTCCCGCCGGAAAGGCGGTGATGGTGGGCGTGGCGATCATGCTGGTCGGCGTCGTCCTGGCTGCATTCGCCGGTTTTGGCCGGGACAGAATTCTTCGCAGCACGGATCAACCTCGCACCGGCAGCTTCGCCGGCGGCTTGATTATGGTGGTAATCGCCGGCGCACTCTCCGCCGGCATCAGCTTTGCGTTCGTGTACAGCCAGGGACCGATTGTATCTGCGATGAAAGCCCACGGAGCTGGCGACATTCCCGCAAATTTTGCTGTTTGGGCAATCGGACTGCTCGGCGGAGCGCTGATCATCAACGTTACTTACCCCGCTTATCTGATGACCAAAAACAAATCCTGGGGAGTTCTTCTCGACTCGTGGTGGGACGGCCATCTCGCGGTAGCGATCGGTATTAATTTCATTATTGGTGTCGCCTGATGGGGAAAGGCATGCTCCTTCTGGGACCGCTGGGCGCCTCCGTTGGTTTCGGAGTGCAGCAAGCCATGCAGATGCTGGGCGGCCAGACGGTAGGATTCGCCAGCGGAGAGTGGCGCGGCATCACCGGCACGCCACGCCATCAGATGTATGTCGCGATCGCCGTGCTGATCGCCGCAGCCGTGGTGATGGCGTACGGCAATACGCTGACCAAGATCTAATCTGATCGAGTCGCGGAATTCACCCAACCGTGCGACGGTGACGAAAACGAATGCAGAATATCATGACGCCATCGACAGCAGTCTTCCCTCTCCATCGGAACGGACCGGCAGCATCCAGGTCGCGGCGAGAAATGCTTCGTCTGACCGCGTGCGCTGCCATGGCTGGCGGCTTCACTTCTCTTCTTTCAACGGTAGAGAAGGCCAGCGCCATGATCTACATTCCGAAGCAGGAGCGCATGTGGGATTCCTGGATGCTCTACCACAAGGACACGTTTTATTTGTTCCACTTGAGCGTCGAGATCAACAGTCCCGAGACAGGTTGGAACGGATACAGCCTCGCCACTTCCACTGACGGAATTCATTGGAAGGAACAGGGCTGCGTATATCGAGATCGCCGGGGAATCGGCAGCGGATACGTCTACAAGTCGCCAACGTTCGACCGGGACGGCAAGTTCCTGATGCAGATTACTCGCGCCGGCAATCGCACATTCAGTTTTGCTGAATCTGAGTGACCTGTTCCATTGGAAGGAACTGGGTGAGAAATACGACTTCTCTCGCGATCTGCGTTGGTACTCACCGCAAGGACGATGGGACATGATGCACGTGATCAGCCGGCCAGGCGGCGGATGCTACGGATATTGGACGGCCGATCCGGTTGGAGCCGTAGGCTTCGGTTTCGGCGAGTCAGACGACGGCATTCGCTGGCGAGCGCTGCCGCCGCCCCTGATCGATTGGGATGGAGAGGACGTGGTTTCAAGCGGCCAGGCAGAAGTGACCAGCGTGGACCAGATTGGAGACAAGTATTACGCCTTGCTTCACACCGCCTCTGGCTACCAGGGGACGGTTCCGGCGCATACATTCTTGTTGCAGACAATCCAGCGGGGCCATTTCGCGCCGATCGCAAGGCATATCGGCTCTTCTCCACCAACTCAATTCCCTGGAAGCACTCCGGCATGTGGTGTTGCACCTGCTGTCATACGCCCAATGGAGTGCTGGTGAACAATCACCACGTCACTCGTGGAGTGGAGAAGGGTCCGGTGAAAACACCGTGGTGGCTGGCTCCGGGCGCAAGCATTTATCTGGCCCCGCTGAAGCGCGCCATCGTTGACCGGGATAACCATTTACGGCTCGGCTACTGGGAAGGCAATGACAAACTCAAAGCTCTGCCAGTCCCGCTGGAAACCGATCTCAATCAGACCACCGGGAGCGCAAAATGGCGAAGCTTACCGAATGGAGTGGAAGCGGCGGGGGCACGGACGGTCACCGAGATTCGGCCTGACGAGAACACGAGCGATGGGCCCAGGTTCTCCATCCTGATGTGGCCCGGCAAATTCGAACTGAATCAGGGCGTAGTCATCGAAGGAACCATGACGATTCCGCCTCGTCTAAACTCGTGGAAGGGTGCGGCCGGCATCTTTATTGAAGAAGATGATGGAACGCAGGGAACCGCGATTTTGAATCAGACCGTGCGGACTTCCGATAGCGAGGTAGTCCTGCTTGGCATCGGACTGGTGAAAAAGCAGGACATGCCGACTTGGGCCCCCGACGACAGGGTCGACACCGGCATCGTCGCCGGTCACGCGACGTTTCGGTTGTTGTTGCGCGGCTCTCTGCTGGAGTTCTACATCAACAATCTGTTGGCACGGGCTTACAGTTTGCCGGAGCGCAATTACTCCGGCCGCCTTGGCCTGATCGTTGCCGAGGCAGATGCCCGCTTTGAAAATCTGCGTGCCTGGTCAATGCAGCTTCCTTCGTGAAGACTAGAGTTGAATAGCACAGTTCTCAAACCTCGGAAACCGCTTTAGCGCAGTACCGACTCGCTGTCTCTGGCTACTTCTTAGTCAATTTCTTCCACATCTCGTCGATCCCGATGCGCAAGATCTTCGCATCGTGCCAATTATTTGGAGATGTCGAAAGGCTGTAGCCGCTCACAACCGGACCCATCTCCGGACACACATAGATATCGCGATCTGTGTTTTCGTTTCCGTCGAGCCAGCATTGCAAAACTGCTTCAGCGAAGGGAAACCAGTCTTGGACTTCCTGAGTGAGATTACCCTTCCCGTCCGTAACCGGAACCTGACTGTGTTGGCCATTAAAGGGACGGAAGTGAAATTGTTGCGCCCGTTGGATCAAGTCTGGCCGGATGAGCAGCTTGTCGATGAACGTATCCGGCGTAAGGTGCTTCACTACCGCGAAGTGGGAGAAATCCCACGTGATAGGCAGGAGCGCATCTGTTCTTTTCTGGTAGCCATCGGCAAGCGCATACGCTTTTTCGGGCGTTTCGGTGCAGGTGCCGCGATGCACTTCGATTGACGGCTCGAGGCCGAGTTTGTGCCCTTCCTGTATGAGAAGAATTGCGAGTCCCACAGCTTCGTCCAGCGTCGTGCTGTCGTCCCCCAGGTGAGCATTGATGTGACGGGCCCCACAATCGTTGTTCGCTTGCAGTAATGTGGGAATATCTGAGACCTGACCAGAGACAACACTACCCAGAACCGTAAGACCGTACTTCCCGGCGAGCGTGTAAAGCTCCGAAGTCGGCGGATGAATGACCCCATCAAAACCGGCTTCTTTAATCTCGGCGAACTTTTGGTCGAGCGTCCACTCCGCGTTGGGCGATGGATATTGCAGCAACGACCACCGTGCAGCAATGTGATGAAGAGTTGGTTGGGGCATTCGGGGCCGAAGAACATCCTGTGGAAGGGGTCTTTGCGGTTGTCTTAGCTCATGGCGTTGAAGTTCAGAGTTGTACCGGCAGCGTTTTCAAGACTCGGGAATTACGTTTCGAAACATCCCAGTCAGGTTTTTCGTCCTGCAAACGAAGATTCGGAAACCGCCTCAGCGCAGTCCCAACCGCAATGGTGGATTCCGCCCTTGAAAGGGCTGCGCCTACGCAAAAATGAATTCCCTGGCCGAAAGCGATGTGCCGGTTTTTCTGTCGCTGAATATCGAACTTTTCCGGGTCCTCAAAGTAAGCTGGATCTCTATTCGCTGAATTCAGCATCTGGAAAACGATTTCGCCCTGCTTGATTTTCTTTCCGGCGAGTTCGGTGTCGCCTTTCATAAGACGCGACTGGCGGGAAACCGGACTCTCGTAACGAAGCGATTCCTCGATCGCCGATTCCAGCAGCGCCGGATCCTTCTGCAACAACCGATACTGTTCCTGGTTGGCAAGCAGCGTGTAAATCGTGTTGGAGATGAGCGAGAGCGTCGTCTCATGACCCGCCGTAAAAAGCGTGACGCAGGTATTGATGAGTTCCGCCTGTGAAAGCTTTTGACCTTCGGATTCCGCAGCTACGAATTTTCCCATCAGGTCGGTTCGTGGCTGGCGGCGGCGTTCCTCGATCATGCTTTGGATATAGGCGCGCATCTCCATGAGCGCATCCTGAGCCCGGATCAAATCCTCTTCGCTCGGCTTATTCACGCCCTGGAAGCGCAATATATGGTCGGTCCACTCTCGGATCAGGTGCCGATCCGGAGGTGGCACACCGAGGATTTCTGAGATCACCGAAACCGGCAAGGCCGCCGCCAGGTCTGGGATGACATCGATCTGGCCGCGTTTTTCCGCATCGGCAAGAAGGCCATCGACCACTTCCTGAATGCGCGGACGCATCTTCTCAACAATCGTCACCGTAAATTCCCTGGTGACCAGGGCGCGCATCCGGGTATGGTCGGGAGGATCGGAGTGCAGCAAGCCTTTTGTGGCGTAGTGGTCTTCGAATCGCTTGAATTTGGCTCGCTTCTCCGGCGGCAGATATTCCACCGCCTTTCCCAGGCGATTCTCATTCGAGTATTGCGCCGTCTGCCGGAACGAGACCAAAATGTCGTCGTATCGAGTGAGCAGCCAGCCTCCGATCGCGTCACTCCAATACACCGGTTCTTCTTCGCGCAGGCGTGCGAGCACCGGATATGGATTAGCCACAAACTCCGGCGTTACAAGCAGTTGTTCGAAATTTGCATCAATGACTGGCATTTCAAACTTTGATAGTACTGGGATTAAGAGAGGCGGGGGCGAGCTAGCAAGTTTTCCCCGGAAACTGGATCGAAATGAAGCCGGGACATTCACCGCGCCAACAATCGGTTTTTAGCAGGCATGGTCGAAGAGAGTCAAAGCATTTCAGCCTATTGAACAGTGAACTGATTCGGATCTTCGCGAATGTTGAGACTCTTCTCCGTTGTTCTGGTACAAACAATCTTTCGGGGAGTGAGCCACCCGAAAATATCCCTATGTCACTTCGTTGGGTATTGAGTTGGGCCCTGTTATTGTTCGCACCGGCGGGTGCTCCCGCACCGGGCACGGTTGCGTTCGATCTGCCAGGACCTCAAGTCGAAGTGCGCGTGACCCGGGCCGGCAAGACGTTGCCCATCGCCCAGGTTCCAACCCTGCAGGCGGGCGACCGCATATGGGTTCACCCCAACCTGCCCGATGAGCAATCCGTTCATTACATCCTGGTCGCGGCATTTCTTCGCGGCGTCACCAATCCCCCGCCCCCAACCTGGTTTACCAAAGTAGAAACGTGGAATCGGCAGGTGCGGGAAGAAGGCATCGTTCTCACCGTTCCGAAAGATGCTCAGCAGCTTCTGCTTTTCCTGGCTCCCGAAACCAGCGGTGATTTCAGCACGCTACGGTCAGCGGTCCTGGGAAAGCCCGGGGCATTCGTCCGGGCGTCGCAGGACTTGAACCGGGCCAGCTTGGCTCGTTTGCGTTTGGACGGTTATTTGAATGCGATCCGGGAAACATCTGACATCGATCCCGCGGTGCTCCACGACCGGTCAGTACTCTTGGCTCGCAGCTTAAATATCAAGCTGGATGAGCAGTGTTTTGACAAGCCGAGCGAACAACAGGCGCCCTGCCTGATGCAAAATACAGAACAGCTGGTGATGGAAGACGGGCACAACCAGTCGATGGTTTCTACCCTGACGTCGGGAGCGGGTTCCGATCTAATCGGTCAGCTCAGCACATCTCGCGTCGCCGGTGGTGGCGCCTATAGTCCGTACGTCGGTGCTTTCGTCGATTTGGCCCGCTTGCTGGAGGGCTTCCGCACCGCCCGGTATCAGTACATTCCAGCCCTGGCTCTTCCCCGCGAAGGTCAATTGAATTTAAAGCTCAACAATCCCCCATCTTTCCAGAAGCCCATGTCTGTGCTGGTCTTCACTCTGCCGCCTATTGAGCCTGCCGTCTTCCCTCCCCTGCACGCTCCAAATCTAAGCAGCGAATTTTGTCTGCAACAACCTTCACTGGTGCTTCCGGTTGAGGGTGCTCCACTGCTGTACGTGACCGATTTGGCACATGATAGTGTCCTTCGCGTCAAAGCCAGGTCTGGGAGCGTGGACCTTCCGGTCACTGCCAATCCTGCGCGCGGAGGATACGTCATCGACGCTCGGAGACTTCACGCCGAAGCGCTGGATGCAGTCACTACCGGGACCGTTCGCGCATACTGGGGATTCGTACCCTTCGACGGTCCAAGTTTTCAGCTGAGAAATGCACACCCGACAAACTGGAGAGTTGCCCCATCCGATCAGACTGGAATTATCGTGGGCCGTGAGGACACTGTCGGATTGCAGGGAGACGATACCGCCTGTGTGCAAGCGGTGACGATGAAAGATCGAGACGGCAGTGAAGTCGGCATCGACTGGAAATCCCCGAAGCCCGGCAGGCTCACCGTACAGCTCCCGCTCAAGGACAAGAGCGCCGGATCGATCACTGTTCTGGTAAAGCAATACGGATTGAACCAACCGGACGCGATTCACTTGCAGGCCTATTCTGAAGCCGGGCGTCTGGATGAGTTCTCGCTTCATGAGGGAGATCAGGAAGGCAGACTCAAGGGCACCCGCCTTGACCAGGTTGCCGCTCTCGACCTCGGAGCCACTCGCTTCAGCCCGGTCAGCCTTTCCCGCGTCCACGATAGAGATGAGCTAAGCCTGTCAGCCGGGGACACTAACTCCATCACGCTTCGTGCCGGCGATTCCGTGATCGCTCGCGTTGCTCTCAAAGACGGACGATCACTGATCTTGCCGACCGTCGTGGGTCCACCCCGGCCAAAGGTCGCATTGATCGGGAGAACGATTGACCCCGGGCCAAGTGAAGAAGCCATTCGCCTGCTCGGTGACGACCAGCTTCCTCAGGACGCGAAGCTTTCCTTCATTCTGCGAGCCGAAGTACCAGCAACATTCCCTCGCAATCAGCAGATCGAGGTTGAAACGGAAGATGGGTCTTTCAAAGTCGTGTTGAGCCTTGATGATGGGACGCTGGTACTGGAGGATTCTCAAAACATGATCGCAGAACTGGACCCGCGGCTGTTCGGTCGCTCTGCCTTCGGTCCGTTGCGATTCCGTGCGGTGCAGGGGGAAATCAAAGGCGACTGGCAACCTCTCGCCACCCTGGTACGAGTTCCCTCCCTTACCGCAATACATTGCCCTGGAGGTTCCGCCAAAGAATGCACTCTAAGCGGCTCGAATCTTTTCCTGATCGACTCGGTCGCATCGGACGAGACTTTCGCGAACAGTGTTTCGGTTCCGTTGGGATTTGTGAGTTCCGAGATCACCGTCCCGCGACCGAGCGGAACGCAGTTGTACGTGAAGCTCAGGGACAACCCTGCCGTAGTAAGCGTCGCCACTCCGCCTGTCATCTCGCGCAGCCCTAAGACTCCCGGCAAACGACGCCCAACAGCCGAGCCCGCTTCGGACTGAACCGTCACTTCCCCAGATAGAGCGCAAGAAACTTCTTCATCTTCACCATCGACTGTTCCGTCTCGGGCGTGCCGAAGACGATTCCCTGAAAGACATGTGGCATGCCTTCATAGATGTCCAGCACTGCCGTGCCGCCCGCGCTATCGATGGCGCGATATTCCCGGACAAAGTCGCTGAGGAAAATCTCCTTAGTGCCGCCCTGGATCAGAGTCGGTGGAAAGCCTTTGGAGTAGTCGCCATACACGGGTGAAACGTATGGATTCTTCTGGTCTTTGGGATCGGCGTACGCGTCCGCTGCCTTCTTGAGCAGCGCTTTGTAGTCAAGCAGGGGATCGGCTCTCCTGAGAGTGAAATAGCTGTCGCCAGTCTCGGTGATATCGGCCCAGGGCGACCACAGGACGAGCGCTCCGGGTATGCCGAATCCCTTGTCCCGCATTTTCAGTATTGACCCAGCGGCTAGACCACCTCCAGCAGAGTCTCCCAGCACCGCAATATTTTTCGGAGCATAGCCTTCTACTTCGAGTGCGTGCAGCACGGAGACCACCTGGTTCGTAATCTGCTCCCACTTCGCTTCGGGAGCCAACGTGTAGCCAACTGAAATGATGCGCAATCCGGTTTCGCCAGAGACCCAGCCGCCAAGGCCAAAATCGGGGCCGCCAGTCACGTACCCGCCGCCATGGACATAGACCAGAATTTTCCCGTTGTCCTTCCAATTCTGCGAAACGATTTCCACCACCGGCACCCCGGCGATCTCCCGCTTCTTACTCGTCGAGGAATAACGCTTCATGGTTTCCGACGTTCGCCGGGATACTTCCGGATCTTTTCCGATCGCCTTCAATTGCGGCGGAACGTAGGTACGAATCTTTTTCCAACCTTCAACGTCATCAGGTCCCGGCAACGGAAGGCCTTGCGGTCCGGTCATCATGCGAAGAACATGTTGAGATTCGGGAGAGACTGTGTCTGGAACATAGGCTTCGTAGGAGGATGTCGTGCCAATATCGGCTTTTCGATTGTCCTGACCAATCGATTTGGCAGCCAAAAATGTAAGGAGGACAAGACAGCTGATGATCACGCTGCGTGCAAAGCCTGTTTTGAGCAAGTTTATTCCCCCTGAGGCAATCCACACGAAAGGTCGCCCGCAATACTGGGACAACCCAGTTCGGATATTAGGAGGTGCAAAAGTAGTGTCAACCCATTTCAGCCTATTGAACACCCGCTTACGACTTGCAGGCTCAGTGATATAACTCCCTTTCAGTGCATCGGCCAATCCGCCTATGCGAGTTCGTGACACCTCTGGAAAACGGCAACGAGGGCAGTGCGCGTGAAAATCACCAAGCTCGAAACCTATACCGTAAGTGCCGGATGGAAGAACTGGCTGTTCGTAAAGGTCCTCACCGACAGTGACGTTTACGGTATCAGCGAAGCCACCATCAACGGCTTTATCGCGACCACTGAAACCGCTGTTCACGAGCTGTCCCACTTCGTGATCGGCAAAGACCCTCGCCAGATCAACGCCATCGCGAACCACATCATCACCACGATTCAGGATGTTGGCCACATCCACCGTATGGTGATGGGCGCAATCGAAGTCGCCTGTTGGGACATATTAGGCAAGTCGCTGGGTGTGCCGATATGGCAGTTACTGGGAGGAAAACATCGCGATTCGATTCTTGGATACGCCAACGGCTGGTACCGGACCGAACGCACTCCGGAGCATTTCGTAAAAATCGCCAAAACCGTGGTGGCCAAGGGATTTAAGGCAATCAAACTCGATCCTTTTGGCACATCAAAATGGTTCAGCAGCAACGCTGATCTGAATCTTGCCTACGACATCCTTCATGCCCTGCGGGAAACTTTTGGCCCGGACCTGAAAATTCTGATCGATGTACATTGCCGCTTTGCTCCCAGCGAATCCGTGCGCATCGCCAAAAAGCTGGCGCCTCTCGACCTCTACTGGTGGGAGGAACCAACCACCATCGAGCGCATCGAACTCACCAACGAAATCGCACTCCATTCTCCGATACCGGTAGCGACCGGCGAGCAGTTCGACAAGGTTGGACATTTTGAAACCCTGGCTCGCGGCGGCCACGTCAGCATTTATCAGCCTGAACCAATGTCCTTGGGCGGCATCACGAACACCATCGCGGCCGCGAATATCGCCCATGCAAACGGCGCCTGGATCGCTCCTCATCAGAGTGGTGGCCCCGTCGCAACCGCTGTGTGCCTGCAACTGGCGGCAATCGTTCCCAATTTTCTGATCCAGGAACATTTCGATCCCTTCAATGAAGCCTGGACGAAAGATTTGGTCACGTGGACCCCCACAGTGGACCCGGAGACTGGACATCTCCCCATTCCTACCGCGCCCGGTCTGGGGCTGGATTTGAATATGGACGTGGTACGCGCACATCCTTACGATCCCAACGCTTATTTCGACACTTCCAAAAAGGGTTGGGAAAAACGATTGGGAGCCGGCAGTAAACGCAGTTAGCCAGGCTAATTAAAATTTCAGGAGCGACCACATGACTCTGCTTTCCCGCCGTGATATTGGAAAGATTCTGGTAGCGGGTTCCACTGGCTTGGCCCTCGGCGCAAAGAATGCCTTTGGGGCGATGCCCAGCCCAACTCCCAAAGAGGCTGATCCTCAAAGTGGAAAGCAGAAGTCTTCGGCGAAGCCAGGTTCTCCCGTTCGGGCCGCCGCAACTGACACCTCGAAACGTGCGAGTCAGGATGTCGAACCATACTGGTCGGATGTTTTATTGGCCGATGGTCCTGAGCCGATCGTAAGCTATCGCACGGGATGGGTCGTGTACGAAGAATCGCTCACCCAGGGTCAGTTCGTCGGCCGGGGCTGGAACGGGGCTGGATATATCAACTTCTACGACGGAAGATTGGATCCCGCCGAATATCACGTCCCGCAAGCTTTTCGGCTGGAGATCGATGGCCAGGCGTTGATTGCGGATTGGAAATGGGGAGGCCTGGAGAAGACGCCAGGAGACCACGGAAATTCGCACGCCACTATCACTCTGCATCACAACGTCCGGCCAGTCTCTGTCAAAGTCCACACCAAGCTCGACGGCACAGCGATCCTGACGCGGTGGCTGGAAATCACGAACACGGGAAAACAACCGGCAGCTCTGGCCGTGGCCTGTCCGTGGAGCGGGGTAATGCGCAAGACCGAGCGCTGGCGGTCGCATATGAACGACACCAAGTTGCCCCTGTATTCCCTGGGATATTTCGATACTGCAAATTGGGGCGAAGAAGGCGACTTCCACTGGCACGACATGCCGTCGGCGGGATACCGGATTGACGGACGCTATCGCCGCGGCCGCTATCGCCAACCGATGTTTATGCTGCGCAACAACGCCATGGGAGAACTCTTCATCGGTCAACTGGCCTGGACTGGCGGCTACAGTTTCGATTTTGATCTTGATCCGGAAATGTCGAAGTTCCCCGGCCTCGATGCTGCCGCCGCGTTAACTTTCAGCGCCGGTCCCGACGGTCCGGCTCCGCTGCGAGTCATTGCACCTGGCGAAACAGTCACTACTCCTGAAATGCACCTGGGACTTGTCTTCGGCGATCTTGATAATGCCGTTCAAGCCATGCACACGCATATACGGCGTAGCGTGTTTATGCCGCAGGCTCACGGTCGCGCCGCGTGGATTGAATCTGGAATCGGTCCTGAGCTCGAAATCACGGCTGACCGGCTAAATCACGCCATCGACTCCGCCATCGAGGCTGGCGCTGAGGTCTTCTTCATCGACGCCAGTTGGTACGCCGCTCCCAATTCCAGTTGGTGGAAGACAGTTGGCGATTGGGATGTCAGTCTTGAGCGATTTCCCCAGGGCCTGAAACCATTCCGCGACCGGGTCCACGCCGGCGGTATGCTCTGGGGACTCTGGATGGACGCGGATCGAGTCGGAGAAGACAGTCGCGTCGCTAAGGAACATCCCGATTGGCTGGCGATGAATTACGAAGGCGAACGAAAGATGGGTGGACAGCTCGACCTGACCAACCCTGAGGCCGCCAAATGGATGGAGCAGCAGATCACTCGCGTCATCCAGGAAAACCAGCTGGAATTCTTCCGGCTCGACTACAACACCGACCAGGGACGCGGCATACGCACTCTTCACGACGGCTTTGTCGAGAACGGATACTGGCGTTACTACGATACACACTACGGAATTTACGACCGGCTGCGGGCAAAGTTTCCTAACGTCATTTTCGAGAACTGCGCCGGTGGTGGCGGGCGCACCGACATCGGAATGGTGAAGCGGTTCGGACACACCGACGTCACCGACTGGCAGATCGCCCCGCGTTCGTTCACTATCACCAACGGTATGACGATGGCGCTCCCTCCGGAGTACGTCGACCGTCTGCTTGGCGGACAGAGTGGACAAACCACGGCCGAGTACGATTTCCAGGCTCGTACGCTTCTCTTCATGCAGCCGAAGTTCGGATTCCTATATCCGATGGGATCTGAACCCAATCCGCTTTTCATGAAGCGAACCAAACACTGGATCGAACTTTACAAGAACTTCGTCCGGCCTTATATCGATACCAGCCGCATCTATCACCACACGCCGGAAATATCCGGACTCGACCCGCATGGTTGGGGAGTCATCGAACTGGCATCGGAAGACCGCACCAGGGCAATCTGTGGGCTGTTTCAGCTCTCTGCTCCCACGCACTCAGAATACGAACTCCGCTTGCGGGGACTTGATGTGTCGCGCCGCTATCGCGTGACCTTCGACAATTCAGGTCAGAGCAGCGTCGTGGATGGATTTCTGCTGATGGAGCAAGGCATCACGGTGCGTCTTGAAGGCGCACTGACATCAGAGCTTTTGGTGATTGAAGCGGTATAGTTCTGGTGGAAACGAGAACCTTATATGCCATCGAATCCTAAGCGAGTTGCCATTGTCACCGGCGGAGCACGTGGAATCGGCTTTGCCGCCGCCCTGGAATTAGCGCGGCAGGGCGCAGCGATCGTGATCGCCGACATCGACGCGGCCGCTGGCGAAAAAGCCTGTTCGGAGCTTCGCCATGCAGGCCATATTGCATTGCCTCTTCAAGTTGACGTGGCCCAGCGCGATAGCATCAAGCGTGTAGTCGGTGCGACCCTGAAGGAATTCAATCGAATCGACATTCTGATCAACAATGCAGCCATCGCCGGCCGGGTGGCTCCGATTGCCGAAGTCACCGACCAGGATTGGGACGATGTCATGGCGATCGATCTGAAGAGTATTTACCTTTTTTGCCAGGCGGTTCTGCCGGCCATGATGCAACAACGTTCGGGCGCCATCGTGAACATGTCATCCATTGCGGGCAAAGAAGGTACGCCCAATCTCATACCCTATACGGTGGCCAAGGCAGGAGTCATCGGTCTGACCAAGGCATTAGCGAAAGAAGTGGTGGGATTTGGAATTCGAGTCAACGCCGTAGCGCCCGCGGTAGTGGAAACCGACCTGCTCAAGAGCTGGTCCCCTGAAAAGGTCGCGGACATGAAGAGCAAAATCCCCATGGGCCGGTTGGGGCGGCCCGAGGAAGTGGCAAACATCATTGCGTTCCTGGCGTCCGATCAAGCCAGTTTCGTGACCGGGCAATGCTACGACGTCAGCGGTGGACGCGCGACGTATTGAACTCTCGAACTTCCCGGCGTCCCCGCCATCCGAACCGATTCCCTACGAACCCTTGCGATTCGCCACGGCGCCCGCGGTATTCAGCTTGATGCTCCAGATCGAAGTCGTCGCCCCGATAAACAGAGTCTGATTGTCGGACATTCCGAAGGAGCAGTTCGCCGCCGTCTGCGGCGTGAGAATCTTGCCCAGCATTTTGCCCTTCGGGTTGAAAACTTGTATTCCGTCTCCGGCTGTTACATAGAGATTTCCGTCTACGTCCAGGCGGAAACCATCCGGGACCCAGGGTTCAATCACCGTGAACACGCGCGGATTGGCCAGCGCAGTTCCGTTCTTGACGACATCAAACGCCATCAACTGATGGGGACGAAACTCGCCGTGGGTGCGGCCTGTATCGCCCACATAGAGGATCGACTCATCAGGAGAGAACGCCAGGCCATTGGGCTTGTCGAAATCCTCCGACACAAAAGTGATCTCTCCGGTTTCGGGCACAACGCGGTAGACGCGATTCCGGTCCTGTTCGGGTTTATCACCGTGTCCGAAGTCATCGGGGCACAGAAATCCGTAATCGGGATCCGTGAACCAAACACTTCCATCGGATTTGACCACCACGTCGTTCGGAGATGTCAAGCGGCCCTTTCCAAAGCGGTCCGCGATCGTCGTAAGCGATCCGTCAGACTCCTGGCGCACCACCGAACGCCCGCGAGTGGTACAGGAAACAACCCGGCCTTGCAGATCGACAGTGTTGCCGTTGGCTGTCTGCGCTGGTTGACGGAAGACGCTCAGGCCATCCTTTTCCGACCACTTCATGATGCGGTCGTTCAGAAAGTCACTGACGATCAGAAATCCTGAACGCTCGACCCAACACACTCCTTCAGCAAACTTCAGGTCCGAAGAAAGAAGCTTCAATTCGGGCGCGGGGCCGAGGATTCGCTGAAACTCGTCGGAATACACTTCAAATTGTTTAGACATGTCAGATCAGATCACCCATTACAGGATTAGTAAACGCAAGGCTAGAAATCGCGGAAGAAACCTCCCGCGCTCCAGCCTCCATCCACGGACAAGGTCTGCCCCGTGATGTATCCACTCTCCGGCGCGGCAAAAAACAGAACGGCGTGTGCCATTTCCTCCACCGTACCCGCCCGCCCCAGCGGGATGTGGCTGAGCACTCTCTTGGCTCGGTCTTTCTCCGCTGCGTTCTCGCTGTAAAAAAGCTGCTTGGTGCCTTCTGTCAGAGTCGATCCGGGAGCCACGCAGTTCACCAGAATCCCGTGTTCTCCCAGTTCGATGGCCATGGTGCGAGTCAGGTGAACAATTCCGGCCTTCGCCGAAGTAAACGCGCATTGCAGTCGAGCGGGTATGACTCCCAGCACGGACGCAATGTTGATGATGCGTCCGTCCTTCTGTTTCATCATGGCGCGAACCGTCGCCCGGCTTACGAGAAACGTACCAGTCAAATCGATCTTCACAATTCGTTCCCACTCTTCCAGGGGGAATTGGTCGATGTTGACCCTGTGCTTGGCGGTGTTGACGCCCGCATTGTTCACCAGAATGTCGAGGCGTCCAAACTGCTTCAGTACCTTCGCCAATGCGGATTCAACGCTTTGTTCGTTACTGATGTCCACCTCGACAGCAAGTGCACCCGGATGATTCGCGGCACCCTGTTTGGCCGTGGCGAAGTCGATATCCGCGTAGGCGACGGTTGCACCGTTGGCCACCAGCGTGTCTGCGATCGAGCGCCCTATGCCGCGCGCCGCGCCGGTCACAAGCGCAAATTTCCCTGACAGGTCAACTTTCATCTTAAAATTTTATCCTTCCGTGCTTTCTATGTGGATTCGCGGAAAGTTCTATTAGTTGTTCGTGGACGGAGCAACCACCTGGCTCTTTCTCGGAACGTCCGCCAGGAGAGCCGCAAAAATGGTCCGGGGAGGCTGGTACGGCTCGCGCCCGTGAGCCACCAACTTGTTGTCGATCAGCATGACATCTCCGCGCTTCCAGTCGAAGAGCACTTTCTCTTCCGTGACTGTCCTCTTGATGCAATCGATGTCAGCCAAGGAAATTTCGGAGCCGTCGGCGTGCGTCGAGTGGTAATAGAATCTGTCCTTGATAAGGGGCTCCAGCGCTCTGGCCTCAGCTATTTCAGAAGGGCTCGACCCCAGCCAGTCGGACGTCCACGGCGCCACCGACTTGTGCAGCAAATGCGCCTGATTGAACCATACCTTCTCGCCCGTAACTCGATGCTTGAGCGTGACGGGAGATGGGCCATGCGTGATTTCGAGGCCGCCATCGTCCGCCCACTTCACGCGCCAGCCGTTCCGCTGCGCGAGTTTTTCCATCTCACCCCGGTCTGAAGTCCCGAACGCAGTGCTCCAGGTCACTTCAAAACCATACTTCTTCTCGGTAGGAAGCTTGCGATGCAGAACTAATCCACCCCTGCTTTCAAAGCGATCGACCAATTCTCTGGGCAATTTGCGATAAACGGCGCGCATATCAGCAATCGGCGTCTGTCCTCCTCCGCCGGGCGCAGTCTCACAGAAGAACATTACTTTGTCCGGAGTGGGATCCGGAAACGCCGCTGAGGGCGCCAAATAGCTCATTTCCTGATGGAGCCCGATCACCACGTGCCGGGGAGCATCCGTCGATGTTACGATCTTTCCGGTGACAGCACTGCGCGGCGTCGTTCCGCCGGCATAATCGAGAATTTCAGGCGCCATACGCTGGGCGACGGCGGCAAAATCCTCGGCCGTCCTTATCGCGGAAAAACCTCGAAAGAGGAGCGCCCCCGCCCGGTGCAGTTCCTCTTCCCGCCACGTGCTATTGTCTGTGAGCCAGTCGAGCAATTCGTCGAGCGGAATGTCTGCCGTCTCGTCACGGGCCTCGACAACGAACGGCAAATGCCGATTTTGACCCCCCGTCTGGGTCACCGATGAATCCGAAACCACCATTTTAATGCCGCCTTTCATATTTCCATCCCCGCCGCCAATATGCTGTCGCCGCAAGCGACCGCCAGCCTTGCAGGCGCCGATAACTCGCTGACAGGCATCTGGTTGTAGGCATTCAGCCAGTGCTCTGACCTTGCCTGCTACTTAACCCTTTTAGAGAGTGCCTTCGGAGGGTGTCAATGGTTTTCAGCCTATTGAACAAAGACTAGGATTCGCTCTGGCGGGAGCGTTGACCGTGCTACGCTGGCATGGTAAACGGTGTGCGTGCGATGTTCGGTATTTGCGGAATACCCGGAAGTATTGCAGACTCGAGGTGAGAGTATGCGCGACGTGATGGACGAGGCAGCCCCGGCACAGCGTGATTTTCGATTGCCTGCAGTCGATCGGGCCATGAGCTTGTTTGAATTGCTGGCCGAGGCTCAGACCGGTTTGACGCTTTCGCAATTGAGCCGGAAACTCGATATTCCGAAAAGCACTGCCCACTACCTTCTCCATACCCTGCAGACCCGTGGCTACGTGCAGCGAAGCGCCGATGGACGTCAATATTCGCTGGGCCTTCGCTTCGCCGACGTAGCTCGCGGTGACAATGCGGAGGTGAGTCTGCGGACACTGGCGGTCCCGTACTTGCGCCAGATTGTCGCCCGCCTCGATCTCACTGCCACCCTGGCGATACGGCGATCTGCGGAAGCGGCAATCGTCGCCAGAGTCGAATCCCGCCACGACGAGGGCGGCGGGGCATGGGTGGGCCGTCACGTGGACTTGCACTGCACTGCCCAGGGTAAAGCGCTCATCATCGACCTCTCGCAAGAGGAACTGAACAAATTATTCGCGAGCCGTGAGTTGGCACGGTTTACTTCCAAGACGATTTGCTCTTTGTCGGCCCTGAAAGTCCACCTGACGGAAATACGAGCCCGCGGCTACGCCGTGAACGATGAGGAAATGGTCACCTCCGGCATTCGTGCCGTCGCCGCACCGGTGGTGGACTCGATCCGGCGCCGTGATCGCCTCAGTCACTGTCCGCGGCACGACCCGCCTGATTCCTACTCATCTCATCGCCCAACTGGGACGGGAAATGATTCTGGTATCACGCGAGATATCTCAACGGATGTCATCCAGTCGAATCTAGTCCGAGGGGGCCGCTAGAAATTCTCGCGAGTTCGGACCGAGCTCTTTACGATTCGCCTTTTCCACGGCCGCGGACTCTTTTGTTCAATAGGCTGAATCCCGTTGACACTCTCCCACCCAGTCCCTAGAAAAGGTTAGTCAGGTTGTGAGTTTGGAAGCAGGCGGGATTCCGCCTGGCCAGTCGATTGGTTCTGCGTCCAGGCGCGCAATGGCCCCTTTGGAACTCGCAGAAACGGAGGGAAATCGTTCCATGACGAGCGGGTCGTGACCGGGAATGATATGCGTGGGTGAGTCGGCTAGCGCGCGAACGGCGTCAAATCCCCGCAACATGTCGCCCACGCTGTAGAGCAGGGGATACGGGTTGGGCAGATCCATGTTGTCGTAAAAATGGGCGGCGTCCGAAGTCAGCACCATCCAGCCTCGCCGGGTTCGAACGCGAACAATCTGCAAACCGTCCGTGTGACCTCCGACGTGGTGGACGGTGACGCCCGGCGCAACCTCAGAAGTCTGATCGACGAAGACAACACGCTTGTCGTAGACCGCGCCGATCAGAGCTTGCACGTGACTCACCGTGTAAGCCTGCCGGAGAATGTCGTGCAGCATGTTGCGGCCGGTTGCAAACGCCATCTCGCGATCCTGAAGAAAGAACCGTGCTTGCGGAAAGCGGTCGAGATTGCCGCAGTGGTCGTAATGAATGTGAGTAAGGATGACGTCTTTAACGTCTCCAGACTGGATGCCAATTTGGCCTAGAGTCTCAGCTGGGCAACGCAGGTGTTGTCGGCCGCGGGTTTGAGCTTCAGCCGCATCGAAGCCAATATCGACCACGATCGTCCGTTCGTTGTTGGCGATGACCCAAACGTAGTAGTCGATCGGCATCGGACCGTCGTGAGGATCGGCGAAAAGCAGATTCTGGTTGCGGGTGCTGTCACGCCGGGCATATTTGATTGCGTAGACTTCGTATTCAGGAATCGTGTTGGGCACCGTTGGTTTTTTCAGAGAGGATTGACTGAAACGCAGGTCCATGAGCACCCAATTAGTACTAACGCCGCAACAACGCAGTCAAGGAAAAATCGGCAATACGTTGCTTCGATTCTGGCCGAGCGTTCGCCAATCGGATTATGTCCATGAGTAGCGCATCCGCAATCCGGCACCCGGTGCGATTGTTGCGTTCCATGCTTTTTGTGCCCGCGACGTCCGAACGCTTCTTCTCCAAGGCGCTGGCCAGCGAAGCCGACGGAATTATCTTCGATCTGGAAGATGCGGTAGCCGAAGGACAAAAGGAATCAGCCCGGAAACTTCTGGTATCCGCGCTCAACGACCTCGACTTTGGAGTCAAGACCGTCGCGGTGCGCATCAACGGAATCGACACGCCTCAGATGTACAAAGACGTGATTGCTCTGGCAGAGCAATGTCCTCGCCTCGACCTTATCGTTCAACCCATGGTCGAACATGCCTGGCATGTGCAGTGTGTCGCCACCCTCATCCAACAGGTCCAGAGATCTACAGGCTGCCCGCGGATGGTCGGCATCGAGGCGATCATTGAAACTCCAATGGGACTTGAAAACCTGGGAGAGATTGCGAAAGTTTCTTCCCGGCTGGAGGCGCTGAGCTTCGGAGCTGGAGACTATGCAGCCGCCATGCGGATGAAGAACCACATTGTCGGCGCGCCGGACTCATCCTACCGAATCCGCCCGAGTATCGAGTTCGGCGAATCCGGCATCCCCGATCAGTTCGGCGATAAGTGGCACTACGCCATGGCGCGTGTCGCCAATGCCTGCCGGGCCTACGGCTTGCGAGCCCGCGACAGCGCTTACGCTGACTTCAAGAATCCAGAAGGCTTTCGCGCCGCCGCCATGCGCGCGCGCGCCCTGGGGTTCGATGGCAAGTCGGCCATCCACCCGTCACAGATTGCGGGGTGCAACGAGATATTTTCGCCGAGCCCGGAAGAAATCGCCTGGGCCGAAAGCGTTCTCGAAGAACTGGACAAGGCGGCGCGGCAGGGCGATGGCGCCGTAGCCTTGAAAGGCGAAATGGTGGACGAAGCTCACGTAAAGCTCGCCAGAAGCATTCTCGAAGAACAGAAACTGGTAACGCCGAAGCAACCAGAAAATGGGGCCTGGGTTTCATGACCACAGTTGCGGCATTGGGCAATCTGCGTGTGCTCGATATCTCGACCTTCGTAAGCGCCCCGTTCGCAGCGGCTTGTCTCGCCGAGTTCGGCGCCGAAGTATTGAAAATCGAAAAGCCGGTCACCGGCGATTCCCTTCGCCAACTCGGAACTCCAAGTCCCACCGGCGATAGCTATTTCTGGCTCAGCGAAGCGCGTAACAAGAAATGTATAACTCTCGACTTGCGTAAGCCTCAAGGCGCAGAAATTTTCAGAAAGATGGTCGAAAAGGCGGACGTCGTCATCGAAAACTTCCGCCCCGGCACGCTTGAGAAGTGGGAAATCGGTTTCAAGGATCTGCTCGCGATCAATCCAGCGCTGGTCATGTTGCGAATTTCCGCCTACGGCGAAAGAGGACCCAAGAGCCATTTGCCGGGCTTCGCCCGAATCGCACAAGCCTACGCCGGCTTAACTTATCTGGTCGGACGCCCCGACACGCCACCCTTGATCGCCGGATCGACCACCCTCGCGGACTACATCAGCGGTCTGTACGGCGCCTTCGGCGTTCTCATCGCGCTGCGGGTGCGTGACCAGACCGGCCGCGGCCAGTACATCGACATCGGCCTGCATGACGGCATATTCCGATTCCTCGACGAGATCGCTTCCGTCTATGACAAAACTGGAGAAGTGCGCGAGCGCATGGGAACAGAAACCCCAAGTTCTACTCCACACAGTCACTATCCCACCAAAGACGGAAAGTGGGTCGCGATCGCCTGCACCAACGACAAGATGTTTGAGCGCCTCGCAAATGTAATGGCTCAACCTGAGTTGGCGCGACGCGATCAATACGGTCTGAAGCCAAAGAGACTCGAAGCCAGGGAACGCATCAATCAGATCGTGTCGGATTGGACGTCGAAGCTTGACCGCGATGAGGTAATCGACCTCTGCTGCACTGGTGACGTGCCTTGCGGACCAGTCAACAGCATCGCCGAAATTTTCGCAGAAGAGCAGTTCTGGGTGCGCGACACACTGACTCGCGTCGCCCATAAGGGCATTGGCGACCTTGCCATTCCCGGAGTCGTTCCACGATTGTCCGAGACCCCAGGCAAGGTTGAGCACCTGGGCGGTGCGTTGGGAGAAAACAACTCCCAGGTATTCCGCGACTGGCTGAATATCGGGGATACCGAACTGGCAGAACTTCAGAAAGCTGGAGTCATTTAGATATGAAACGATCTGCGCGCAGAGTCGCGTCACCCCGGGCCATCAACATTGAAGATTTGCGGCACATAGCACGCAAGCGCTTGCCTAAAGTTGTTTACGAATTTCTCGATGGCGCCGCGGAAGATGAGATGACGCTCGCGGCAAACCGGTCAGCCTTCGATGCCTACACTTTCCGTCCCCGGCACGCTGTGTCCATGCCTCAGGTTGACCTCCGCACCACGGTGTTGGGATCTGAAATCGCGCTCCCGATATTGCTTGCCCCGGTTGGTTGCACCCGGGTCATGAATCACGAAGGTGAAGTCGGAATCGCGCGAGCTGCCGGTCCAGCAGGGACCATCTATATCCTCCCGACCGCATCCGGACATCTGCTGGAAGATGTCATGGCCGCTGCTTCGGGCCCGCTTTGGTATCAGCTTTATCTGATCGGAGGGCGTGCAGCCGCTGAGGCCATCCTCGCCCGAGCTGCGACGGCAGGTTTCTCTGCTCTGGTAGTGACCATCGACACGCCTGTTGCCGGAATGCGCGAGCGTGATTTCCGTAATGGCATGAAACAGTTGGCCAGCAGCAAAGTGTTCGCCAAGATTCCGTACCTGCCGCAGCTGCTGGCGCATCCCAATTGGCTTGCCCACTTCTTTCTCGATGGCGGCACTCCGACCTTGCCCAACATTATTATTCCTGGACGAGGGCCCGTCCCTCTGCTGGATGTGGGCGCCTCTCTGGAGCAGTCCGCCGTCACCTGGAACGATTTCGAGTGGATCCGGAAAGTCTGGACCGGACCCATTATCGTAAAGGGACTTCTCACCAGCGAGGATGCCCGGCGAGCGGTCGATCACGGAGCAGCGGCCGTAGTGGTCTCCAACCACGGGGGCCGTCAGCTCGACAGCGTTCCCGCATCTTTGAATGCATTGCCCGAAGTGGTTGAGGCCGTCGGCAATCAAATCGAGGTCTACATGGACGGAGGCATCCGTCGCGGGACCGATGTCGTCAAGGCCCTCTGCCTCGGCGCGCGCGCCGTTCTGGTTGGACGCGCCTATGCCTATGGTCTCTCCGCCGCAGGTGCCGCCGGCGTCACGCGCGCCATCGAGATTCTCCGCGCCGATGTCGAACGCACCTTGCGTCTTCTCGGATGCCCGTCCATTGCGGCGCTTGACCGTTCCTACCTGAACGCCAGGAATTCATAAATAGTCAATCATAAGTAACGCGGGAGGCCGAACATGCGGTTGCAGGGCAAGACAGCAATCATCACCGGCGCGGGATCAGGCATCGGAGAAGCGACCGCCAAACTGTTCGCCGCTGAAGGCGCACGCGTCGCTGTGGTCGATCTCGACGCCGCCGGCGGCCAGCGAGTTGCCGAAGAAATTGGCTCGCCGAGCTTTTTCTTGCGCGCCGACGTGACCAGCGCCGCTGACATGGAAACGATGAGCCGCACCGTGGTCGAACGCTTCGGGCGCATCGACATTCTCTTCAACAATGCCGGCATCGCATGTGTGGGTGACCTTCACGAAACTTCCGAGACCGAGTTTGACAAGGTGATCGCAGTCAACGTCAAAGGCGTCTATCTCGCAAGCAAATACGTTGTGCCCGTCATGATCGAACAGAAATCCGGATGCATCATCAACATGGCAGCGTGCGGCGCTGTGATGGCACTGGCCAAGCGCGCGGCCTACATCGCGTCCAAGGGTGCGGTCTACTCCCTCACCCGCGCTATGCAAGCCGACTATTGTCATTACAATATTCGAGTGAATTCCCTTCTGCCCGGCACCATCTACACTCCGTTTGTAGAAGGATTTCTACGACGCCACTTCGCTGACAACATCGAAGCAGCCACCGACAATCTCAAAAAGCGCCAGCTTTCGGGAACGTTGGGAACTCCCGAAGATGTTGCTTACGCAGCCCTGTATCTGGCCTCAGATGAAGCCAAATATGTTTTCGGCAGCGGCCTGGTCATCGACGGCGGACTTCTGGCAGGAAAAATCTTCGATTAGCCTTTACGCGTAGGCCCGAACGCCCTCGTCCGGGCAGGCGAGCAAAGCTCGCCACCTTCCACTGGTTTTGGGTGGAGCAGCGCTTCAGCGCTGCAATTAAAACTCCGGCAAATGGCGGCTTTAGCCGCTGAGGTACCTGGGGCGAGCCCCGCGGCTTGATGCAGACCTAAAGGCCTGTCCCACCCGGATGCAGGCTGGCTCCGGAGAACATTGTGGTGTCGGACACCGCGGAGCTTTTCTCCGCTGGGCGTCCGCCCCTACGTCGATCGTGATGATTTAATCGTCGCCCGAATCGCATCGACAATCTTTTGCACTGACGGAATATAGAAGTCTTCCATGGGAGGACTATAAGGAACAGGTGTGTGTGGAGGCGTTACCATCTGCGGCGCTGCATGCAATTCGCCGAACGCTTTTCGCGCAACCAGGGCAACCACGTCGCTGGCCATTCCGCAACGCGGAGTATCTTCATCAACCACTACCAGATGATGGGTCCGGCTGACTGACTCGAGGATTGTCGATTCATCCAGTGGCGACAATGAACGCGGGTCGATGACCTCAACGCTGATTCCCTCTTTGCCTAGCTGTTCAGCCGCCTTCAGCGCGACGAGAGCCAGCCTCGAAAAAGCTACAACTGTGACGTCCGTGCCCTTCCGCATGACGTTGGCCTTACCCAGAGGAATCGCATAATTCTCTTCGGGGACAGGTCCTTTCATGTTGTAGAGCTGGATGTGTTCACAGAAAATCACCGGATCGTCATCGCGAATCGCGGACACAAGCAGCCCTTTGGCATCGTAGGGTGTAGCGGGAGCAACGCACTTCAGCCCTGGAATGTGTGTGAGCATCGAGTAGTCGATGGTGGAATGCTGGCCCGCCGCCCGAACGCCGCCGCCAATCACTGTCCTCACAGTGAGCGGAACTTTTGCCTTCCCGCCAAACATGTAGCGAAGCTTGGCGCCCTGATTGACCAACTGATCGAGGCATACCCCCATGAAACTGACGAACATCAGCTCCGAAACTGGGCGCAGTCCCGTCGCCGCCGCGCCAACCGACGCGCCGATGTATCCTGCTTCGGAGATCGGCGTATCCAACACTCGCGTCGGACCGAATTGCGCCAGTAACCCTTTCGTCACTCCGAACACTCCGCCGAATGCGTCCTGCATCCCCGGCGCAAGGCCGGCACCGCCAGCCACATCTTCGCCGATCACAACCACGTCAGAATCGCGTTCCATTTCCTGACGGAGAGCTTCGTTGATCGCTTCCCGGTAAGTAATTTCTCTGGTTGCCATGATTTTTATGGGATTCTCAGTCAGCCTTACGGGTAGGTGACATAAACGTCGGCAAGACACTCTTCGGCCTTCGGCAAGGGAGCCTCTTCCGCCGCCTTCACCGCTGCTTCAACCGTTGCGACCGCTTTCTTCTCGATCGCTTCGCATTCCCCTGCGGTCAAAAGGCTTTCGGCAAGGACCTTTTTCTTAAAGGTTGTAATCGGATCCCGAGCCCGATAGCGCTCCTCTTCCTCACGGGCGCGATACTTCATTGCGTCGCCTTCGTAGTGTCCGAAATATCTATAGGTTTTCGCTTCCAGAAGAGTAGGGCCCTCGCCGCCTCGCGCGCGCTCGACCGCCTGCCGAACCTTCTCGTACATATCGAAGAAGTCCATTCCGTCGGCGATCACACCCGGAATGCCGTAGGAGCTAGCCCGGTCAGCAATGTCTTTGATCTTGATTGCGTACTCTACCGGAGTCGCTTCCGAATACAGATTGTTCTCGCAAACGAAGAGGACCGGCAGCTTCCAGACGGCGGCCAGATTGAGTGCTTCATGGAACGCTCCCTGGTTGGTCGCTCCCTCACCGAAAAAGCTCACGGACACGTGACGCGTCCCTTTTACTTTGGCGACTAACGCAGGTCCACAGGCCAGCGGCAATCCCGCACCCACGATTCCGTTGGTGCCGAGCATGCCACGATCCAGATCGGCAATGTGAAATGATCCGCCTTTGCCTTTACTTGTACCGGTACTTTTCCCGTAGAGTTCCGCCATCATCGCAGCGACATCCACGCCCTTGGCGATGCAATGACCGTGACCACGGTGAGTACTGGTGACAAAATCTTTGTCGTCGAGGTGAGCACACACTCCAACCGCCACTGCTTCCTGCCCTGCGGAAAGATGCGCGAAACCCGGCAGCCGGTGTTGCGGAATCAACTGATGCAGTTTGTCTTCGAACGTCCGTATCAGCACCATCCGCTCAAACGCCCACAGCAATTTCTCGCGGCTGATTACCGGCACGAATAGCCTCCATCGATCACGAACTCGCTGCCAGTGGCGAATTTCGATTCGTCCGAAGCCAGATAAAGAATGGCGTAAGCGACATCTTCGGGAAGTCCAACATGGCCGATCGGGTGAAAGCCATTCACTTCCTTCATGAACGCCTCCATGCCTTGCGGCGCCTGCGAGGCGTACCGTTCGAGCTCTTCATGCCAGATCCAGCCAGGATGAACCGAGTTGACTCTGATTTTGTCCTTGGCGTAAAGCAGCGCATCGGTTTTGCTCATGAGCCGGACGGCGCCCTTGGACGCGTTGTAAGGAGGAATCGCGCCGTTTCCCACCAGTCCGTAGACAGAGGACATATTGACGATGCTGCCTCCGCCGCCCTTCTGCATAAATGGAATGGCGTGCTTGCTGCAAAAAAACACACCCTTCACATTAACGTTCATAACCGTGTCCCACTCAGCTTCGGACATTTCGTGAGTGGGTTTGTTCACGCCGGCAATGCCTGCGTTGTTCACCAGCACACTGATTCCGCCCATGCGCTCATTGATCTCGGGAATTACCTTCGCGACTTCTTTTTCATTCGAGACATCGAGATGCCAATAATCGGCGATCCCTCCATCGTCCCGGATTTGCTGCACAACATTTTTACCGTTTTCGTCACGCAGATCGGTAAGCGCGACTTTCGCGCCCTCTTTTGCCAGAAGCTTGCAGACCGCTCTGCCGATCCCACCGACAGCGCCCGTGACAACGGCTACTTTGCCTTTGACTCGATCCAATCTGGATTCTCCTTATGCCTTCACGGCTGTCACGAAAACTGCAACGTCACTTAATCGAAACGCCGGCGTCCACCATCAAGACGTGTCCGGTGACAATACTGGAGGCATCAGAGGCGAGAAAGATGCACGGACCGACCAGCTCGTCCGGTCTGCCCAATGCTCCCCGCGGAATAATTTCCAGAAAAGACTTCAGCAATTTCTCTCCACCGTAAACCGGATCAGCCAGCGTGTCTCGAAGGCCCGGCGTATCGATCTGGCACGGAGCGATGGCGTTGACACGAATTCCATTCTTTGCCCACTCAATCGCCAACTCCCGCGTCAGTCCGTTCACGCCCGCCTTGGCCGCGGAATAACCGGCTGTGCCATATCCCAACGCGATCACGGACGCAACCGACGACACATTAATGATGCTGCCCTTGCCCCGCTCCAGCATGTGACGTCCTACAGCCTGGCAGAACAAAAATGTGCTGCGCAGGAAAACGTTGAAAATCCCCTCCCACTGCTCGATCGTGACGTCAACCGCTGCGATCGGCTTCCCTGCTCCAGCCAGATTCATCAGGACGTCGATCTTCCCGAACTTCTTGATCACATATGCGACGGCGGTCTCAACCTGTTTGGGATCTCTCACGTCGCAGACGACCGGAATGGCTTTGCCTCCGGCCTTCACCAGGTCGTTGGCAGTCCGGTTGGCGATCTCTTCGCTGATGTCGAGGCAGGCCACCTCCGCTCCAAAGTCGCAAAAGCCGCGGCATACTGTGGTCCCGATTCCTCCGCCCGCGCCCGTGGCGAGCACATGCTTTCCAGTCAGATCGAACAACTCACGGAAGCTCATTAATTAGTTTTCTCCCAACAAGACCAGCCCTCCGTTTTTAGGGGACACTCGATTGGAGAATCAACGTTTTTCAGCCTATTGAACACAGACTAGCGTCCGGCCAAGGAGTGAGGCAGACTTGCGCTGCATGACTTGCCACGCTTCCGTGATTCGCTCTCTGAAGACCGAAGTTGCGCTTCTCGTGGCCATTGTGTTCGTGTCGAGTTTTGCCATGGCTGAAGCCATGAGCAATCAAGACACTCATGCCAGGGATCAGTGGGTGCAAGACTGGGTTACTGACTCCGAATCGAAGGTCGTACCGTTTTCCTTCGAGTACGGCGGAACTCCCGGAGCGCCCTCGCTCGCAAGTTGGCCGCGGCAGGCCACGAGCCGCCAATTGGACGCGACTCGCAAAGAGTACACACTCACATGGCATGATCAACGAACGGGTTTGGAAGTCCGTTATGTCGTGGTCGAGTACTCAGATTTCCCGGTCGTCGAGTGGACTGTTTATTTCACCAACAAGGGCGCGGCAGACACTCCGATATTGACGAACATCCAGGCCATCGATATCGCATTGCATTCTCCCCTCAAAGACGAAGTCAGTCTGCACTATATTGACGGCGACGGAATCGCGTCCTCTTACGCTCCCAGACTGGCTTCGGTCGCACCCGGCGCTGCACTGCAGTTCTCGCCCGGCGGAGGGCGTCCCACCAGCGGCTCCTTTCCCTACTACAACCTGGAACGGTCCGGGCAAGGCACAATCATCGTGATCGGTTGGTCTGGCCAGTGGGCTTCAGCCTTCACTCGCGATCAGACCGGAACAATCCACATTCGCGCCGGACAGGAATTAACCCATCTCAAGCTTCATCCCGGAGAAGAAATTCGCACACCGATGATGGTGCAGCTCTTCTGGAAAGGCGGGGATTGGATCGACGCTCAGAACCTGTGGCGTCGTTGGATGAGAGTACACAACACACCAAAACCAGACGGAAAAGACGTAGCTCCGATTCTTGCCGCCAGCACCGCGGGATTTGGAAATCCCAATTATTCGATCGAACTCGACAACGAAGCCGACCAGAACCTTCTGATACGTAGATACGCTGAAGAAAACCTACAGCTCAACTACTGGTGGATGGATATCTACAACTCATCCACCAACTTCTGGATGAACGACAAGATTTACGGGCCCTCCGGACAATATCTCGCGGGCTCATGGGACGCCGACCGCACAAACTATGCCAACGGTCTGCGCGGCGTCAGCGACTATGCACGTTCAAAAGGCATGGGGCTGATCGTCTGGTACGAGCCTGAACACGTTTGGCCGGGCTATCAATTCTTTAAAGAACATCCGGAGTGGCTCTTATCCGCTGGGACCGATACTGCCACCCAAAAGGCAGTCAATCAGGGAATGCCGCTGGGTTACAGACGCGTTCTGAACCTCGGCAATCCGGATGCGGTGAATTGGCTGGTCGAACACTTCTCCGACACCATAAAGAAAGAACACATCGCGATCTATCGTCAGGATTTCAATATCGAGCCACTTCTATTTTGGCGCTACAGTGACGCGCCGGATCGTCAGGGAATCACGGAGAATCTGTACGTTCAGGGCTATCTAAAGTTCTGGGATGGCTTGCTCGCGCACGATCCGAATCTGCTCATCGACACCTGCGCCAGCGGCGGACGCCGTAACGACCTCGAGACCTTGCGCCGTTCCGTGCCACTCTGGAGAAGCGACGATAGCGGCAACCCTGTTATCGAACAAAATCACACCTACGGTTTGGCAATGTGGATCCCGTACTTCGGCTCTGGCGTCGCCCGCACCGATCCATATGCTTTTCGCAGCGTGCTCGGTTCGTCGCTGAGCCTGGCATGGGACCTGCGCGACAAGAAATATGACTCCAACCGTCTGCGCGCCCTCACCACCGAGTTCTGGCAAGTCGCTCCTTATTATGTTGGCGACTACTATCCACTCACGCCGTTCGCCTCCGGCTCGGATAACTGGATCGCATGGCAGTTCCACCGAGCTGAGCAGGGCGACGGAGTCGTACAGGCGTTCTTGCGTGATGAAAATAACAACCAGGTGGAACCCGCGAGGACTCTGCGCTTGCGTGGACTTGATCCGTCTGCCACGTACAGGGTTACCAATCTTGATGAAGCTACATCGAACACGCTCTCGGGAAGTCGCTTGATGGATGAGGGGGTGCAAGTGAAACTCCTCACCAAACCGGGCGCGGCAGTAATCGTCTACAAGAAAATTGGGTAGCAACTCGAAGTGTAGGCGCGGAGACCAACCATGGACACCAGACGAGGCTTACTAAAGAAAGCAGCCGCGGGAGCGCTCGCTCTGCTCCCCAGCCCGATCCGCGCGTTTTCGTCGTACATCAGCGACGACAATAATTCTGCGAACGACTCTGGACAACGATATCTGGTGAAGGTGAATTGCGGAGGCCCGGCGGCCGACGGCTTTTCCGCGGACCAACCCTACCGTCCAGGAAGTTGGGGATACTCACGCGGCGGTCAACTCTTCGCCTGCGATTCTGTTGCCAATGACTACGGCATCCCCACAACGATTAAAACTCTGCGATACGCCTGCGGGGCGCCGTTTCATTACAAGTTCGATGTGCCCAATGGTCTGTATCGAGTAAAGATGTACTTCGCCAGTCCCAATGAGTTCTACGGACCACGCACATTCGATGTCGTTCTCAACGGAAAGCTCGTGCTGCCGAATTTCCATCCATTTCCGGTGGCAACCGGCGCGTTAAAGCAATTCGACAACACTCCAGTCACGGACGGCCTGATCGATATCACCTTCAGAAGTATCAACGACGCCTGCATCATCAACGCAATCGAAATCGAGCAGACATCGGCGACCGTCCCGCCGAAACCTGCCGCGAAGGCAAGGTTAGCTAGTGGTCTGGTACGCGCGAGTCACGATGATTTGATGATCGCGTACTACGGCGCCTGGGCAGTCGAGAACGACGCGCATGGTTCGAACACTCCGGGCAGCGCCCTCGACTTTACCTTCAAAGGCCCGACGATCAGATGGATCGGCTCTAAGGGCCCCAACCACGGAATTGCGGAAGTCTATGTAGACGGAGTGTTGCAGCAGATCGTGGACAACTACGCGTCCATTCCCAAAGCCAGTCAGGTGCTCTACGAGAAACGCGGTCTCAGCGAAAACGGCTACCACACGTTCAGGATCCTGCTGACAAAAGACAAGCACCGCAGCTCCACCGGTTCTTGCCAGAATGTAGCCGCATTCGAATGCAACCAACCGTTCGACGCCGCCGACTACGACGCCGATGCCGCCTTCAAGGAAATCGCTATCATTGAAGCGAAGAAGAAGCCTTTCCTTGCGGCCAGCCAGTGGCATCCTGTCCCTTACGCGGCCGAAGCACCGAAGAATGCCGTGGCGCTCCAGAGCGGAATGTTCCTTACAGCCTTTGAACGAAACATTAACTATCAAATCACGAACTGGAACATGGACAGCAGTTGGACCAAGTGGCTACCCGGCGCCAACGACGGTCGCAGAATGTCGGCGGCTGGAAACATACTTCGTTGGACCGACAATTCCACCCTCCGGACAAATCTGGACAGCCTCGTCAATTCCGTCGCAGCTCGTCAGAGAGCCGACGGTTACGCCTTGCCCTATCCCGACAGCGATATGGCCAAAGCAGTTTACGGCGCCAACAACGAGCGCATGCCCTACGACCGGAGGAACTTTACACTCGGCCTGATTGCGGCCGGGCAAGTCAATCCGGCCGCGATCGAGATTGCGAGGAAGTTTCAGGACTGGCTGTATTCCTCACCTTATGTAAACACCATGCTGGATGGCGCTCTCGGAATTATGGGAGACCAGCCAAACTTGTCGATGTACTTCACGCCCGCGGGGAAAGAAGAAGATGTAATCGTTCGCGAACGCTACTGGCGGCAGGATTGGTGGCTGACCCAACTCAAAGATCAGCAGCCCGCTGCGATCTCCCGCTTCCCGCTGAATCGCGCTCACTCTTATGCGGCTGCACCTTGGTCTGCCTACATCGATGCCTATCGCGCCACCGGAGACCCGAAGTCTATCGCCGCTATGCTCGGAGCCTGGCAGGCTTACTACGACAACTTCGTGCACCTCGGAGGAAGCGCCGCGATCTGCGAAGACTGCGACAACGCCTATCCCGCGAAATCTTATTACCTGCACAAACACACCGGCGAAAACTGCGGCGGCGCATTGTGGATCGACTTCAATCACCGTCTATTGCAGCTCTATCCCGATCAGGAAAAATTCGCCGCGGAAATCGAACGCACCCTCTACAACGTGACTCTTGCGAACCAGGATCCGACGGGCAACCTCCGCTACCACACCAATCTTCTGGAGACTAAGGATGCGGCCAAGGCAATCGGAAGCTGTTGCGAAGTGACCAACACGGTTGTACTGGCCCGTCTCCCCGAGTTCCTTTACTCCGTCGCCAGCGATGGTATTTATGTGAACCTGTATTCGCCGTCGAAAGTCTCGTGGAGCCAGGGTACCAGCAAGGTGACATTGAACACGGCCACCCAGTTCCCCGAAGACACGAAGGTCTCGCTGGACCTTTCCGTCGACAATCCAATTCCCATGAAGATACGGCTGCGCATACCTTCATGGGCAACCGGAAAAGTTGCGGTGCTGGTCAACGGACAAAACACCGTCTCCGGCGCCCCGGGCACCTATGTGACACTGGCGCGGACATGGGCAACCGGCGACACCATCACCTTCGATATCCCGATCGGTTTACGACTGACGAAGTACACCGGCTTTGACCGCGATCCTGATCATGAACGCTACGGGTTGGAGTACGGACCGCTGCTTATGTCTCTGATCGGAGGAACTCATCTGAACCTTGGCCCCGGCAGTCTGATCGCGAATCTATCGCCGGTGTCAGGAAGTCCCCTCCACTTCACTATCGCTGGACATCCCAATTTGAAGTATGTGCCCTACGTTCATATCCAGGATGAAACTTTCACGAGTTTTCCCACTTTAAGCTGATTGAGTCTGCGAGGACATGATGCCGGAAGAAAAGCCTTCGAAGCGCGCCTTTGAAAATGAGTTTTCCCGTCGAGACTTCTTGCGAACAACTGGCCAACTGGGAATCGCCGCCATGGTGCCAGCTGCAGCCCACTCCCTGGCTCTGGGCGCGGAAAAGCCGCGCGCAGTAGAAACCACAACCGGACACGAATACGCCGCCGGGGATGTGACCCTGCCGTTTTCCTACTCCGCGACTCGTTCGCCCGTGCCCAAGCCAGACAATCTGGATTTTTCACACCAGATCAGTCCTGATAATTGTGAAGTGTTCGTTCGCATCGACGATGAGCTCTGGGAATTCCGCAGCCAATGGGTAATCAATAAAGGCACAACGGCCCGCTACAAAGGGCCGGATGTTGACCACATGACCCGCGTCGAAGACGGCGTCTACCCGGACGGCATGACCTCATGCTGGTTTCTCGGTGGCATGTGGTACGACGATTCTGAGAAAAAGTTGTATGCCCCCATGCACATCGAGCATGACGGCATCCGTCGCACATACCCTTTCTCCCGTAAGATCTCACTCGCCACCAGCACCGACAAAGGACGAACTTGGAGCTACGAGGGCGACATTGTAAGCTCCGAGACTTACTACTACTCCCGCGACGTCTTCAAGTTCTCCGGTAACGGATACGGCGACGGCGTCGCCGACTTCGGCTTCTATGTCGATAAGCGCGGTGGATATTTCTACGTCTTCCCTGATGAAGGCTGGGAACCCAAACCCTTGATCGGTGAGCATCTTTCCGCTGCGTACATGCTTCGCTGGAACTCCCGCGCCGCCCGTTGCGCCATCAGCGACAAAATGGCGCCCGGCAAATGGAAATATTTCTATAACGGCAAATGGGATGAGCCCGCGCTGGGTGGAAAATCCTGCACCGTAGCTCCCAGTCATCTCTGGGGCGTGGTCTACAGCACTGTTCTCAACAAGTATGTCTGCATGTTTCTGGGCAATCAGGACCCGCCCAATGAAACCAACGTGGATGGAATATACATCGGAGCCTGCACAGACCTGGGCAAGCAGGACTGGGTGTGGGGCTACTGCCCGGAAGCCATGTTTGGATTTATGAGTCTGCTCAACGCCGACGGCACTGATGTAGCGTCCACCTGCAGCGATTCGTTCCGCTTCTACTCATACTTCGGATCGAACGACTTCCAGCGTCTGGACATCAAACTGGCCCAGGGAAAAACAGTCACCAGCGATTTGCAGTCGCGTTATCTTTTCCAACCGCATCCCGAATCGTCCGACCCGATGCTGGGTCGCGTGACCAGGATTGTCGGCTGCGGCAGTTCTGAAATGAAATATTCAGGAAGCTGGAGCGACCGGACGAATCCAGACTCCTACGAAGGTAAAGTGAAAGATAGCTCCACGCTCAACAGCGGCGTTGAGTTCTCGTTCGAAGGAACCGCAGTCTACTGGCGCGCCGTCCACTCGCCCCAAAGCGGGAAGGCCGACGTCTACATTGATGGCGCCCTTCGCAAAACTGTCGACTGCTACAGCCCGCGCAGCACAAGCTATGAACAGTTTCTCTACGTCAACACCGGACTCTCTGCCAATACGAAACACACGATCAAGGTAGTGACGACCGGCAAAAAGAATCCAAAATCAGCGGGCGCCACGATCGGCCACATCGCTTTTGAGTATTCCGCGGAGAGCTACAAAGCCTCCGCTGGCTTCTGCAGTTTGATGGGGAAGAATAATTGGTATTACCAGCAGTCGAGTGGATCCAGCCTCAGCGATCTCAATTTTATTTCCGACGAAGCTCATCCCAGAAATTACTGGTTCGGAAGTGGCGGCTGCGAGATTGGCCCCAATTATCAGACGCCGGGCGACAAAGCTGCAGTTCGCAAATGGGTAGCTCCGCACGGAGGAAGTGTACGCATCGAGGGAACGATTGCCCCCAGCGAATCAAGTAGCGACACCACACTCGCGAGCATCTGGTTAAACTCGGAGAAGATCTGGCCAGAGAGGAATGGGGCCAGCGGTGATTCCACAATCCACGATCTGAAAGTCACCGTGATACAAGGCGACGCTATCACTTTCGTGGTCGCAAAAAAAGATCCGGCCCGCAAGAGCGTGTCTCCAGAATCCAACAAGCTTTTCTGGGACCCGGTGATCACATATACGCAAAGCGTTCCCGCGGTGTGGCAACCGAACTCGCCCAGCGCCCAGAATCTGGCGTTGAACCGGTATGCGCGGTCGAAGGTTTTCGTTTCAAGCTACCGTCCCTTCGACGCCGTCGATGGCGACCTCAACACTGCCTTCACCATTCACGCCGACGACAAACTTTCCTCGGGTGACGACTGGATCCAGGTCGATCTGGAGCGATCGTGCATGATTGATCGCTACGTCGTCGGGTCCCAAACGGCTTATCCAGAGTATCGTCCGGCTAGCTTCCACCTGCAACGAAGTGAGGACGGATTCACCTGGATCGACGTGGACCCAGTGACCAAAAACACTGACCAACTGGATCACTACTACGGCATCCCGATGACCAGAGTGGTCCGGGATGTACCAGCATTTCGCGCCCGCTACGTAAGGCTCCACCTGCCCCAGGGCAAACCATTCACCATCAGCGAATTTGAGCTGTACTATACCGAAGGCAAGACATCGTTCGGCCCAGTCATTCCCGCAGGAGCGTGAAACTGGTTTCTCAGCCCAGAGTCTGCAACTGACCGAAAAGGTTGGTTGCGGGGGGTGGATTTGAACCACCGACCTTTGGGTTATGAGCCCAAGAGGTCACATCTAAGTCCTGTTGATTCCACTGCCCTTCCCCGCTTCACAATCCAAATAGGTGATGGATAAGGTCGAATCTTGCACGCGAGTTGCACGTAAACGGCAAGAACGTGTTTGTAGTTTTCGTATCGCCTTAAGCGGGTCTTGAAACTGTACTCCTCGAAATCGATCCCGGCAGCGGCCAGTAGACGAATTTTCTTCCGGGGCATCATGATTTTTAGTCATTGTCACATTCTCTTTCTTCTGAGCAGTTAAGAGCGGTTTTCCGTACACAATATCGCCTGTCGTCGAAAATTCGCCCTTCTGGGCATGAGCTGCGTTCACAATCCTCAAGTTCTTATTGCATAAGGTCGTCGATCTTCACCCTCATCCAAGCTATGTCAGCGCATCAGCTTTCGATTTCGGCCTCCCAATTGTCAGCACTCGCTGCCCTCGGAAGTCTGGCGTTCCGTGAGCCAATCGTGGTTACTCGCAACCTTACGATTATTGACGGCTATGCCCGATTTCAACTAGCTCAACGCCAAGGGCGGGAGACCCTTTCTTGTCTCGAATACGACTTGACTGAAGAAGATGCTCTTCGCTGGTTGATTCAGAGTCATCGCCCGTCGTGGGGTCTGAATGCTTTCAGCCGAGTACTCCTCGCTCTAGATCTTGAGCCTTTCCTTCACGAAACAGCTCGCACAAACCAACGAATTGGTGGTCAGCACAAAGGTTCGTCAAATTTGACAGAAGCTCAAAGGGTGGACGTTCGCTCGCAACTTGCCACGGCCGCCGGTGTTTCCTCCGGGACGATTACGAAGGTAAAACAACTAGTGGAGTCTGCCCATCCCAGGATCAAACAGGCCCTAAAGGCCGAAGAAGTCAGCATCCACAAGGCCTGGACGTGGTGTCGTCTGCCAGCCCAACAGCAGCTGGAAGAGTTTGAGGAATATCGGAGCCGAAAAGGACGTAAATCAGACGAGTGCGGCGACTGATACAGAAGCATGTGGCGAGGCTGTCGTCGAACGCAACTGATTCCGCCCAAGTCTGGGCGATCTTCTCAAGAGCATTCCTTCCATCTAGGCCAGCAGTACTTAATTCGATCTTCGTATCGGAGATCGATGTCCCCGGAAATATCGCGTATTTCACCAAGAACGCATTACGAGCCCTGAGATCAAAGGAGGAATCGAAATGCACGACGGAAACCTGCTAAAACAAATCTTGGAAGCAACACCGAGATGTTTGGGATCGGCCTGGTACTCGCCCGGCGGTTCGCAAGAATTTTTCCGCTGTTCTCGATTGTGGCACGCCAGCTTTGGGCTGGGAGGTGTATGCCTCGGACACTGAAGAGAAGCGTTGTTACCACAGGTGCAAATCGCGATTTTGTCCTAGTTGTGGTTATCGTGCCACGCTTCACTGGCTGGAAGAGCAGGAGGCGACGCTGCCTGACATTCCTTATGCGGGCATCGTGTTTACGATGCCACGCGAGCTCTGGAAGATTTTCAAACGAAACCGGCATCTTCTGCACGATCTGCCAGTCCTTGGCGCTGGGGTGATTGAGCAGTGGATAAAGACTCGATATGGCGTCAGGGCATTGATCATGGTTATTCCGCACACCTTCGGTGGAGACTTGAAGTTCAATGCCCACCTTCATATATTGGTTTCCGCCGGCGGTCTTCGAGAGTCAGAGCACCGATGGATTCCTGTCTTTCAAATCAACCAAGACGCACTAATGCGGATGTGGCGCTACGCGGTGGTCACTCATCTCCGACGCTGCCCTTAAAGCCGACGTACTCAAGTCCGATCTGAGTGTGCAAGATCTCCAAACGGATCCTTACGACCGCGTATGAGCGACATCCTCGGTGGATCGTCCATCTCGACAAGATCGTATCGAAGTCGCACTTTTTGCGATATGCGGCGCGGTATGTACGTCGACCGCCAATCGCCAAGTGGCGACTGCTGAAGGTGACGGATCGGGAAGTCGATTTCGTAGCTAAGGACACCAGGGCGAAGCGACTCGTCCCGACGCGATGTCCGACTCTCGGAATTTGCGCGTCTGCTGGCAGCGCATGTGCCAGACCGTTATAGACATGCGATTCGCTATTTTGGGCTCTTGGCACCTCGGGCAAAAGGACAGACTACGCTGCGTTGCTGTTACTGCTGGGAGAAAGGAGGCGTCCCCGTCCGCAACGATTGAGTTGGCGAAGTTCACTCCTTAAGTATTTTGGGCGCGATCCACTGATCGATAGCCACGGTCAAGAAATGCATTGGGTTCGCCGTGGAAAGGCGCTTACCGGATAGGCCGAACAACCTGTAAGGACGGGAGTGCAAAGAGCGAAGGAGACAACCAGGAGGAGAATCCATGCTAATCAGTATTGACTGCAAGGGTCAGCGATTCCGGGAGCGCGTTTTGCTGCTGCGGACACTAAGAAATGTCGTTTGTCGACAAATCGAATTTTGGGATTGTATCAACCGGCTTGAGGGACTCGTCGATATGGTCGCTGATCCTCAGCTCTGGGTTGAGAGGACAAGCACGGTTGTGACGAGCGGTAGCGATCTCACCCTGGCTCATGTAGACGACTACCTCGCCGGAGGCCTAATTCACGTCGTTTCTGAGAGTTGGCATTTCCCAAATTGCGAGTTGCTGCTCCCAGAACTGACTAATGCTGTCAACCTACACATCGAATTCCGAAACTCGCTGGAACAACTGAAGAGGCTTGTTGATGTCAAATTCGATCCGGTCGCCTGGATTTCAACCACGAGCACGATCGTCGGAGGAGGCATGGATTTGACGATGGCAGATGTAGACGACTACCTGATTGGCAGCGGCTGAAGAATAGGCCCGTAAATTCCTCCTACTCACACTCTCACACCTGGGTGAACCTTGCCTTCGTGTGTTCCCTTGTAAGTAAGGCTCTCTCTCGATCCACATGCCGCCTTGCCGAGAGTTATAAACAGTTGAGGGGTTCAGAATTGCTTGGCAGAATGGATTTTTGTTTTTCCTATACATCAAGTCTCTCGGGATTCGGCAGGCAGGGTTCCACGCTTTCCGACACTTCAACGTTGCATTACTTGATTCACTCTGCGTCCCACTGAAGGTCATTCAGGAAAGAGCAGGCCATGCGTTGACTGGCTCTTTCACGCTTGACGTTTATGGTGGAAAGCCTGAGTGGGCGGGCAATGTCGAAGCCGCACGCAAAGCAGGTCTAGCAATTGAGCAGTCCGTAGCGAAGGCTCAGGAAATCGAGCCATTTGTCGGCTTAACTGCAGTCAAAGAAGAAAGGCTCCCGACGATGAAATCGGAAGCCCTTATGAATCAATAAGTTCTTTGGTTGCGGGGGGTGGATTTGAACCACCGACCTTTGGGTTATGAGAATAACCGTTTTCGGTTAACTGATTGAACCTGAAGCACGGACGGAATGACCTAGGTTCTCACAAACACCGTCAGTTCTGCTCAGTCAAGGTAGTTTATGAGCGGATATGAGCGCTTTTGCGGGCGTAAAAAATCCAACGGTCGTACTCATGTAAACTCATTTAGATATCGAGCATCGCGGACGGAACTGCCAGTCGTTCAGGTTTCACAATTCCGTTGTGCACGTCATTGCTGGCCGCCCCCAGATTTGCCCGCCTTGGGGCCATGGAGTAACATTCGTCTCCGCAGGCCAATGCCCGCTAATACCATGATATGCGTGCCAGTACGCCGGGCGAGTCCATAGGTACCTTACTCTTCTTCCTTCCCATGACAGAATTCCCGTCGCAAGCCGGGGACAGCCAAGTGACCGGATCTCTTACCGGGAACACCATAGGCCGCTTTGTGATTGGAGAGCGCCTGGGCAAAGGAGGCATGGGGGAAGTGTACCGGGCGGAAGACACGCGCCTGAAGCGAACCGTCGCCCTCAAGCGGCTCTCGGTACATCTGCGCTCGGATCCCCTCTATCGTCGCCGCTTCGAAGAAGAGGCCGAACGCGCTTCCAGCCTCAACGATGCGCACGTCGCCGCTGTCCATGACGTGATCGAGGTACAAGGCGAGATTTTTCTAGTCATGGAGTTCGTTGAAGGAGAAAACCTGCGTCAGCGCATCCAGGAGCCTATGAGCTTGGAACAGTTCTTCGTGATCGCGGTGCAATGCGCGCAGGCCCTGGTGGCGGCACACATGCACGGTATTGTGCACTGCGATATCAAGCCGGAAAATATCATGCTGACTCCGGAGGGCCAGATAAAGATTTTAGATTTCGGCGTGGCCAAGCATCTCGCACGATCCGACCAAACGACGGTGGACCGGTCGGGCACGATTAGCGGCACGCCCGCTTACATGTCGCCTGAGGTTCTGCTGGAGAAGACTCCCGATGGTCGCGCCGACATTTTCTCCCTGGGCGTCGTGTTCTACGAAATTTTGGCTGGCCATCACCCCTTTTTGGCCCACGGTTTTTTGGCTACCAGCGACCGCATACGCTGCGAGACCCCTGCCCCTATCCATATTTTTAATGCAGAAGTCCCGGAAGAATTGGAGAAGCTGGTCAATAAGGCAATGGCCAAAGAGCCCGGACAGCGCTATGCCAGCACGCGCGAGCTATTGGAGCAATTGCGCCTTGTCGAGAGCCGTATAACTCCAACTGGATTATCGCGAGTGCTTCCGCGAAAGGCGACGCTTAAGCCGAAGTACGCAGTCTTCGTGGCAGTCGCTGCTGCATTGGTTGCTGCCTGTTTGCTGGCAATTCTCTACCACAACGCCAAGCTGAAGGGTGTTGAATTAGGTAAGCAGGCACCCGTTCATCTGGCAGTCTTGCCCTTTACATCAAGCGTCGACGATCCCGGTACCAAGGCGTTCTGTAATGGACTGACCGAGACGCTGGCTGTCAAACTTACCCAGCTCTCCGGCACTCACCCGCTCCAGGTTGTTCCCATAAGTGAGGTTCGTGCGGAAGGTATCAGCAATGTAGAACAGGCGCGCAAAGGCTTCGGCGTGACTCTGGTGCTGGAGGGCTCCTTGCAGGAATCGGGTAACAGGGTCCGGATCACGTATAGCCTCGTGGATGCAACCAGCATGCGGCAACTCTCCGCTGACACCATAACTGCCGACATGAGCGACGTCTTCGGCCTGCAAGACCGTGTTGTCGAGAGCGTCGTAAACATGCTCGGCCTGCAACTCCGGCTAAGCGATCGCCGAGTCCTTGTCGCACACGGCACTCAGGAACCGGCGGCCTATGACTACTACCTGCGTGGCCTCGGATATTTGCAGGATTACCACAAAGCGGAGAATGTAAGCAGCGCCATTGAACTTTTCAGCCGCGCGCTGGAGCGTGATCCCAACTATGTATTGGCGTACGCTGGTCTGGGAGAGGCCTATTCAATAAGGTACGACGCAACATACGAACGAGAATGGTTGGACAAGGCGATGCAAGCCTGCGAGCATGCCGTGACTCTCGACTCTGACTCGACGAAGGGCCACACCTGCTTGGGACGGTGTACGCGAGCAGAGGCAGATACAACGAAGCGGTCCAGCAATTCCAAAGCGCCGTCCAGACGGACCCGACCAGCGACAGCGCCTATCGGGGATTGGCCTCAGCCTATGAGCGGTTAGGCAGATTACCCGAAGCCGAAAATACCTATCGGCTTGCCATTCAGGTCCGTCCGGAATATTGGGCGGGATACGGCTGGCTGGGCAGTTTCTACTCTCACCAGGCCAAATACGCGGAAGCGGCGCGCGAATTCAGCCACGCCATAGCCCTCGCTCCCGATGATCCCCATGGCTATCGCATCCTGGGTGGCGTCTACATCTTCATGGGTGATTACGCCAAGGCGATTGAAGTCCTGCAACACGCCATTGCTCTCTTTCCGACACCCGAGGCCTACTCTAATCTTGGCATTGCTTACTTCAACTTGCGCCGCTTTGATGATTCCGTGACTGCGCTTGAACACGCCTGTACGGCCAACACAAAGGACTACGATTCTTGCGGAAACCTGGCCCGCGCCTACTACTGGAGTCCGAGCAGGCGAAACCAGGCTCGCAAGATGTATGAGCGGGCAATTCGCATGGCGGGAGAGCACTTGCGCGTCAATCCCAGAGACGGAGACACTCTCGCCTCGATGGCGAACTATTACGCGATGCTGAATGATCGCCCCCTAGCTCTCAAATATCTGCACGAGGCCCTGAATTTGAAGTCAGATATTCCCGAATATCTTGCGATTGCTGCCGTCGTCCACAACCAGTTTGGAGAAAAAGACGAGGCCCTCGGATGGCTGGAGAAGGCTCGGGCACGAGGGTATTCCCCAGCCGAGATCCGGGCATCTCCCGAGCTCGACAGTTTGCGGGATGAGCCGCGATTTCAGCAGCTAATTCTCGGCAAATGACGTATCATGGCGAACCGTGGGGAAGGAGGATGTGTATGCCAAAGACTGCAGGAGTTGTCCTGACAATGCAGCCACCGCGGCAACCGATGGGGTGGCAAATTGAATATGAGGTCTGTTACGGCAAGACGCCTGAAGAGCATCCAGCGGTAGAGATTTCTGTCAGCATGGAGGATTCCATTCACTGGTTTTGCCGCGAGAAGAAATTTAGAGTAGTGAGTGTGAATCCTGATGATGATTCCAAGACTGCAGGTGCACCTGCACAGTTGTTCTATCGGCGGTTCCCGGAAGACAATATCGAGTTTGCGTTTCACGTCAATTCGGGACCGGCCCGGCCGGGCGCGGGGGAGAAGCGCTTTACTTATAAGCCGGTCTTCGAGTTTGATGATAGTGACGACCCTAACAAACGCACGAAACTCGACCCGCATATAAAAACGAATCCATAATCTTCGGTACCGTGGGGAGAGTGAATGCCGTGCGGTTCGCTACGATCAAGCTTCAGAGTGCCTGATCTTGGGCCCGGACATTCGTGCTCAACTTTGCTCGATCAATGATTGCCGCATGCGACTGTGCCCCGAGTGTGTCCGGTCCCGCGGACGGTACGCTTGGGCAGGCTCCGAGCGGAGAAGGTCTTCCGTTAGAACTTTTGTCCGCAACGGATTCGCCGAGACCAAGGCTACAGTTCATGGCAGGTGGCTAGAGTGGGCAAGCACGCCCTACGCAAACAGGGACTCTATGTAGCTCTACGTTACAGCCAGCGTCGTGTCTACGCGATTACCGTAGTAGCCACGATGTCACTGTGTAGTTCAGATTGTGACGATCTCGCCGCGCCCGGTTAGAGATGGCCACACCCGTCCTGGTGCTCCGCGTTTGGCTGCGTTGCGACGATTCCCCGGCGTGTGCGCCCGCTACCTGCAATTGAAGTTGGAATATCACCCAGAGGCAAGCTCAAAATGTGTGTGCTTAGGGGCCGAAAGGGTCCCCATTAAAGGGAATCCCCCTCGGAGCGGCCTGAGTGCCTCAAACCTGTTTCTCCAGTGGTCATAACTTCGAGGCTTCAGGTGCTCATTCCCTTCTACTCGTGGGCGCGCTCGTCGTCGCCTGAAGAAAATCTGGCTATAGCAGACGCGCTCTGCGAACTGAAGAGCTTGCGCAATGAGATTAAGAGGAAGGACAGAAAGCTCGTAGAGCCGTTCGACTCGGAATCCTTCGGACGCAGTCGGATATCCAACTGAGGGCAGGAGATTATAGGAGTCATCCGGCCTCCCCCTCTCGGTTCAGAAGGTAAGGAATTGCATGATTCCTCCCCGCTGACCGAAAGCCGTTGACCGGAGACCCCGTACTCCACCTTGCATTGCAGCCTCCACGAAAGAGTGGTTACCCTCCGATGAAAACATGGAGAAAATGAAAGTTACTGTTAGCGATTACCGAAAAGTTTTGCGCTTTGTCGCCGGAGCTGAGCAGAGCTTGCCTCCAGGTAATCCCAGGGGGGGAACATGCCTTACACTCATCGACCGCCTTAGCCGGTTCCCTGAACTGTAGACATCTTTGTCTGGCAGCCCCAGCCCTACAGAATAGAAGCCTTCGTCATTGTAAAGACAACTAGAGGCACATCCTACACCAGTTGGGGATTCATTACGGGATACATCCGATTGGGTGCTCTCGACATCTTAACTCGACGCAACGTAACTTCACCCTGGAAAAAGGAGCGTTATGAAAATGAAACTGGTTTTCTGTGTAATGCTCGCCGCATGTACCTTCGGATTTGCTAAAGAAAAGGCAGACGTACGAGACGTGACTGGTTGTCTGGCAAAAGGTGATAGCGCGAAGGAGTTCATGCTCACGGGAGACGATGGCAGCACCTGGGAAGTGAAAAGCAGTAAGGTGGCTCTAGCCGAACACGTCGGTCATACAGTGACCGCGACTGGCGTGGTCTCAAACGCGACGGCGCATAACTTGAAAGAAGATGCCAAAGACGCTGCCAAAGATAGCGGGATGAAGAAAAGTAATACTGAGCATGGCCATTTGAAGGTCACCGATGTGAAGATGGTCAGTGACTCCTGCAAGTAGTTAGGGCGTGATTCACATAGGTTCCCGTCGCAGGCTCCCAGGACATCGGGAGCCTTTTAGCTTTCCGCCTCAGTCCACATCCAAAAGCGGCCATTACTAACCAACACAGCGGCCAAGGTAACGGCATTAATCTCCCCTGATTGCGTGGGCAAGGTTCTGCCGAAGGTCAGACTCGGAGTCACCAAGAGTCTCTGCCACAAGTTGATGAGAATCGGCATCAAGGGCATACCAGCCAACCAGACTGACGCTAAGTCCAAGTCGGAGTGAGACAAGACATAGCTTTGGATAGCAACGTCTTCCAAATGATGCTCTTTCAAATCCGTTGTGGATTTTACTTCCATAAGCCGCCAACGGTTCTCCTTGCGGCGTTGCAGGATGTCAGTCTTAACGACTGCGCCCTGATGCTCAAACGTCCCCTCAAAGATCGCCGGAACTTCCCTGTTTGCAACTAGCTCCCGAGTTGTGCGAATGCCTTCATCCAGCCCTCGGGAACCGTCAACTTCCACGCCGCCTTGAAATAGTTGGCGAGCGAGTTGCCCGACATTTCGCCCCTGTTCGATCCGTGCTTCGCTCGAATCGTCCAGATCCGTACCCGGTTCGGGCTCGTGCACCTGCCAGTAGAGCCGCTTGAGGCACTGCGTCCCGGCCATGAATTTGGACTTTGAGATTCTCATTCACGATGTAACTTAAATGCTTGAACCCCGACGGAAATTTATGGATTCTTTGTGATTGTCTCGTAGAGCTGCTTGCCTAAAATATCGTTAGTCCAGTATTCCGTGTGCGCAACCAGAGGCACCCAGGCTTCTTTGTCGATAACGTTAACGACCCTTTGGGTGTCGCCTTCCGATTCACACGGATGGTCATAATAATGCAAGTGGCCGCTGAAAAGATCCATCCACGAATAGATGTTTACCCATCTATCGGGACGCGTTGCATAGCTTCTTATCAGGGGTTGCGATGCCGCGAAGGCCGCTTCGCGTAGTTCGTCGGTGTTTTTCTTGATGCGAAAAAGATAAGCGACCTTATCCAGAGGCGAGCCGAATGTTAGCAACAACTTTGTCCGATAGCGTATGTTGCGAAACACACCGCCACCGGTGCCGTCTTTTCGCTGGCTCAATTCGTCCTCTAGAAGCAATTGATTCAGCAGATCATATGAAATGACGGACCCCAAGGAATGGCCCACGACTGCTATCTTTTCGTATTCCAGAGCCCCAGTCGAGTTCTTTGCAGAATAAACGGCCCCCATTACGTCCATGACGCTCTGTTTTATCGCGTCGCGTAGCTCATCGAACTTGCTCAACTTATTACCACTGACGTACACGGCGACATCGCCCATGAACTCGATAAGGAACCAGCGGCTTACGTACGCTATAGCTGCAGCCGCAACCCATACCGCGACTAGGCAACCCGCTCGTATTGGATCATCCTGCGGAAAGGTTTTTGCGTTGTACGCATCCTTAATTCGGATAGCGAACTGATATTCGGCTCTGAAAAGGTACCAGAGAGCTCCGAGCGAAATCAGGATTGCGGTTATTTTGACAATAAAGCGCATTGCACGAAAAGTCCATGCCTCGGCGTTTAGCATCTTGCTCCGATACAACTTCGGCAACACGATGGTTCCGATTCCAAACGCTACAAGACACTCCTCAAACATGATGACGTAGGGCGTTGCGAAGCTGACGAGCAACGCCCCGAAATCGGGTTGCACCTGGGAGTGCTGCACAACGTCGCGCAGGGCGGCTAATAAGAACATACCGACCTGGCTAATCATGAGAGCACTCACGACCAATATAGGAACCAGGAGCAGAAGGGCGAAAATTAGCTTGATGCCTGTCAACCAAACACGGACTGGGTACTTGTGCATTTGTCCGAAAGACCAGCGCTTGAATTGCCAGAAGTGCCTACATAAAAAAGCAAACCCCTTCACCGTTGCGTTCCCAAGAAACTGAAAAACTTCAATCAAGGTCACCTTTCCTTGGGTCAGAGGCGCCCAGTACGATTCATAGATATGGACCTCGTGCGCGCGTTGTTTTGAATCGCGGACTATCATCTCTGCGCGCACCATTTCTATGCACTTGCCGTCAATCGTCTTTAGCTTGACGACCTGAGTCATAAGTCTGTCGGCTGGCGCGTCCTTATGGGCTTGCTTAAAATGTTTTATTTGAGTGTTCCGGATCGCGAGCGCAATCGATTCAAGGGTTTCGGAATGCACCTGCTGCCCCATGCCGTGATTAACAATTATGGCCCAAGGCCCAGATGGTTCCCGCTCGAGATGTCGTGATTCATCTACGACGTTTTGTGTCTGTGCTTCCAGAACAGGAACGGGCTCAACTACACCGGCATATTGATGCCGGAGTGTACCTGGCTCTGTTTTTGTTTCCGTTTTCTCAGGATGGATACCAGTCACCATGTAAGCCTCCGGGAGTTATCAGAGGGCCCAGTCGGCCGAATGACCGACGTTACTTTTTGCCAGCGAGAGTACCACACCCCGTCTCTGGGCGGCTAATATTCTGACGTTAGCCCATCGTCATTGTGCCCGGTATGGATACCATCGACGCCTCGGCCATTGACGCTGACTTTCTTGGGCATTCATTCTTTAGCGATAACTGGCCTCTCCTCTCAGACATCCACTCACTAATTTCCAAAGATACGCCGCCATCGGAACACTTCGGACTCTCGAAAGTGACCTGTCCTGAAGGAAAGTACTACGCCTTCCGCCCCTAACCAATTCAACTCGGAACGTCGAGGGAATAGTCGATCGACTTTACAAGTATGAACTTTTGTGGGTTCGGCGACATGAAGTCTAGGTCGACGGTGGCGTAGTCCGACTGCCCCACCCCAGTCGCATACGCTCCAACGGTTATCAAAACCGGGGCGTTGGCCGAGACATACGCCGTACATGGTGCTTGAAACACGTCATTGAAAGCCCTCTGGTACGTGGAATCAGCATGCTTCTCATCAATAATGTTTGTCCCAACAGTACCGACATGCTCCCCATGCTGGAAGAGGTCGCAGTAGAGAGTCATCTCCAGGTCCGCCTCTGCGGAACAATACCAGTGGTCTACTGAGTGGGCTAAGGCCGTTCCCAATAGATGAACATTCGCCGTCACATTCAATATTCCCTCGATCGGAGGAAGATAAACGAAAGTTAGTTCGGCGAAACTACTGTAAGGCGTCGCATATGCCAAAATTCCCAACGGACCTCCTGCCCCGCTCATGTGGTAAGACATCTCCATAAGTGCTGACTGCGGATAACAGCGGCCTCCAGGGGCATCACACTTCATCGCGCAGGAGGAAGGATTTGGCCCGTGATAGGAAGGGGATCAGGAGCCGGAGGCGGCGGGTATGGAATCGGAAACAATGGGAGTTTTGTTGGCCGCATGGCCTGAGCCAGGGCTTGCTTTTGAAGAATGTGCTCTGCCGACATACTTGGTAAGCGGCTCTTATACTTGATTAGCTCTGCCTGCACCAGGATCAGAGCTTCGTGCGCATTGACCTCAATCGCCTTGCGTTGAGACTCTGAGAGCTTCTCAATCAATTGGGTGTCGAATTTTCTCGACAGGTCACGCAGCTGCTCCCGCATCTGATGCGTTGAATCGCGCTCCTTAGCCTGATTTGCGGCTTGATTGGCTTGGAACTTTTTCCGCGCTTCGTACTGATCTTCAAGTTCTTGCAATCGACTCTGAAGAGTACTTTTCGACATATGGATCCCTCTGGCGGCAGAATTTGGACGTTCACCTGGGGACTGTTGCGCTTGGATTGAAGCTATGGCCCGTGAAGGGAAGTGAGTCTATCACAAAAGCAAGCCCGGGCTTGAAACATTAGGAACTCGCCGATCAGAATACCCGCGAACCGTGCAGGCCGGCCCCCGACGGGAATCATCGGGCCTCCAGAACGGAACGCGCGGTGCCTGAACGAATTGACGCCCCACCAATACCACGAATGTCGCGTAGATCAGTATTGAGCCGTGAATTGGTCTATTCGTCGGTGCTAGAACATAAATTAACCCTGGTGCCGGTGGCCGTATTGTGTTCGCTTGTCTGCGCGGAACCTGGTGATTTGGCGTGACGACGAAGCCTATCGCTATCCGTTGGGGTCACTTGCGCTGATAACACGCCTTATCGTTGGCGCCTACGACCAAGCAGATTTCCAGCTGAGCTCTTTCTACGCGGCGATGCTTGGCGCAGATGCTTCTGCCGCTCGCGGCAGAATTGACGAGGCTGTCAGGCTCTGGCCCGAGCAGTGTTCGGCAGTTACGCGGCCACCAATCCATACGCGCGCGTGCGGGCTCTCGGCGAGCGAGTTGAGCGGAATCCCACTGAGGGCCAGCGCGTTTCTGGAACCGATTATTGAATGCGGACCTCCGGTAGCCAGCATTTTGATCGGCGCTACTGGTCATAAATACGGGGGAAGCGCATGCGCTCAAGGACGATCGCGCCCTTCTAGTCATCGACGTCGTCGTTGCGGCCCGCCGCCGAACTGGATTAGGACCTTCCAGAATCCAAAGCGCTCATGGTCGCAATACATGGGTTCTGGCCCGGAATACTTTACCTTCCACGGCAGCGATGCCCAAGTGCAGTTGGGCGGTGGAATGGAACCGCAGCAAATGGTGGACTACATGAAGTCGTACATTGAACTCGCGAATCGCGAATATTCGGAAACGGTGGTTGCAGAGCATCAGAACAGAATGGCCGCAGAGCGGGAACAGCTTCGTGCGAGGATAGCGGAAGAAGAGCGCCGACAGAAGATACTCGCTCAGCTCAAGATCTGAACGGTTTGGCTGCTGCGCGATATCGGGTTGGCACAAGTCAGGAATGGGATACTGGACGCACGGAACCCTTCAAAGATTGAACCAGGGACAGGCGTCCGGCCCGGCTCTTAAAAGGTATTCCTTTCAACGGGTCAATTTAAGAGAAAACGGGCATTGCGAATCAGCAGCTTACCAACACCAGAAAACAGACCCTTTCTTGCGGGCTGTGTTTCAAGGCAAAGCTTCCTTGAAGTTGATTGATCGCCTATTAAACAAAAGGGCAACTCGTTTTTGAAGCTGGGAAGAGGCCCATTCGCGGCGTTCGGGGGTCAATGAGTGTAATCGCCTGATTACGCCAGTTATATTGGCCCGGCTACGTAAGGGCGGACGATCTACGCCATCTGCGAAGAATTATTTGAGCGGGAACGTCATAAAGAACCAGTAGCTGGCTGGCATTCGTGCGAACTAGCATGCGCCGAGGCAGAGCAATGGATAAGTGATTTATGAGGAATAGATCGTTGGAGATTAGCGCTGAACTGTCAAAGCTGCTGTTGGAGCAGACAGAATTCTTGACAACAGGCAACCACACTCCTGCGGAAGAAAAGCAGTATGAAAAATCGTGTGATCGCATTCGGGAATTGTTCGCCGAACTCGCATCCAAGAAGGCAGCATGAATACCTCCTGCCAAATCGAATATGTATCCAGTGACAGCGACGTAGGTATGCCGTGCGGCAAGCATGCTGTAGCGAAGTGCGGTGACTGCGGAACTGCGATTTGTTCTGACTGCTGCACGGAGTGCTGCGGGAATTCATTCTGCGGCCAGTGCTACGACTACCACGTGGCGTATTCTGTGTGAGGAAGCCAGTTCAGAACGAGCGACACGTTTTTGGTTCGCACAAGGCTGGCTAGCTCACCGTTCCACAGGCCAGCGCTCGTTCAATCTCATCCATAATCTGCTCAGCCCATCGGATCGAGCCCGCTATCGCACAGGTCCTTTCCACTCGCAAATCCTCAAATGTCTTTTATCCAACCACTGGAAGAACTGCTAGTGTCCCACAGCCGAATGTTCTGCCAAGCTGTGGCTAACCAAAACCACCCTCATTGAGTACGATTGCAAACCAAACCATAAAACCTTTTCCAAGTGCCTGCAGCTCAGATTACTTATAAAGGAAAGATTAATGACTAATATCATTCGTGATGACGGCGCTCAGTGGCGGCAACTCTGCCAGAATGCTGTTTTTGAGCTTGAACCTGTCACACTACTTCGACGTGTTGTTGAGGCACGCAGTGCGATTTTCAACCGCATCGAAGAGATCCATTCCAAACCAATCACTGGCGAACAGTACGAACTGCGCAACGCCTTAAAAAGGTTGAGCCTTCTGCAAGAGCTTGCGGAGGGCGATATCGCCGAACTGAAAAAGACTGCCCAATCACGGTATTTAGATTCTGTCTCCCAGAGAGCCCATCGTGTTACTACGGTATAGTATTCCGCCTGCAGATCGATCTCGCCAGATCAGGGATGAACTGGCGGGACTATACATTGAGCAGACTGAATTTTATAGAGAGAGTGCTCGCACGAAGCACACGGAGGCAGAGAATGCACAATATGAGAAAAGGCGTAAGCGTATTCTAGAATTGTTTACAGAACTTGATGGGTTGAGAAAAGCGGCGTGAGCCCTGTTAACTTATTATGTCAGTGACGCTGACGGCCTATCAAATTCCTCTGGTACTTCTGACAGATCCCAAACGTTTGCTCCAGCCTCATCGTAGCCGTCGGAGTTGGCTACTCGGGAGAGGAGCCGCAAAACGAAACGCCCCATGACTTAACCGAGTCTGGGGTGTTTCGTTCCCTGGGACAGTCTCACTTCGAGGGTGCTAGCGTGGACATCACCCGAGAGCAGGCTGCTGATCTACTCTATAAATCGCAGGTAGAGCGTCGCCTCATTCAAGGTGGCATATTCCAATCGAACGATGGGGCAACGTTCGGTTTTCTAGGACGAATCGAGCGATTAGATAACCGTTCCCTCACGATTGATGCCAGAAGCTGGCCACATCATCTGTCCGGCCGTGCCGCGCAGGAGAGGCCAAACAGCAGTTCCTGCTAATCAATGAGAGCTTCGGGAGCGCGGAGAACGACACGACCCCGCAACTTGGAGACAGTTCCTGCGTGTACCCAATTATTTAGCACGCGGCTGGTGGTAAATGGGCTGATATCCGCCAACGCGCCGAGTTCATCGTTGGTGGCACGGATTTCGATCCCTTCGGGACGAAACTGGCCGGATTGGTTACTGAGCGTAAGTAGGGTCTCTGCCAACCTTTCCTCCGCAGTCTTGGCAACCAATCCAGCATGGCGGTCGAGGTAGGTTCGCAGGTAGCCACATGCGATGTGCAAGGCGTTTTCTGCTAACTGAGGGTGCAAAGAAATGAGCTTGAGAATGAGGGAGTGCTCCCAGGCCAAGACCTCACAGTCGGAAATGGCTACTGCGGTTGCCATATACGGAGGCGGACGTTTCATTATGGTCACCAACCCGATGACGTCTCCCGGCACCAACAAAGCCAGCAGAACTAAATCGCCCTGTTTGGTAACGTGATAAAAGTGTGCTTGGCCGCTTTGAACAAGGACCAAACGCGTAGCCCGATAGCCCTCGGTGCTGATCGTGCTCTTGGCGGAAATTCTTTGGATCTGGGCTGCGGCAAGAATCGCGTCCGCAGCAGGTCGCTCAAGGCCCGCCAAAAAGCTGGAGGACAAGGCGGCAATCGATGCTGACCGAGAATTGGCCATCTGCCTCCAGGGAAAGCGCAACCTCTCTACAGGTTTGATTCTGCCTCATAAGGATTAGCTGACCCGCGCAAAACCGGTAACTGTCAATAGGTCCAGTCCGCATCGGCGACTGTCGAAGGACGCGTCTCTCTTTGAGGTGGCTCAGCTTTTATGCCTTTTGGCGAAAGCCTGCAGGAAACTGCCCTAACAACGAGGAAAATCTCGCAACAACCGACTGGTGCTAAACTCTTTAACCGAGGGGGGCCAACATTTGACTAACCTATCTGGGATTGTGAAGCAGTTGAGCCAGGAACGTGACCGAGTACACCAACAATTGTCTAGATTGAACGCAGCTCTCGAAGCGTTTGGGCGAGTTTACAGAAGTAATAACGGAATCAAACCTCGCCGAATGATCTCAGCCAAAGGCCGCGCCCGAATTGCCGCCGCTCAAAGAGCACGGTGGGCGAGAGTAAAGGGTCAGAACAAGGTCATTCCAATCGGAAAACCCAAACGAACAATGTCAGCCTCGGCCCGACGAAAGATTGCCACAGCACAGCGAGCGCGGTGGGCAAAGGTGAAGCAGGGAAAGAAAGCGGCCTGACGGACACGAAGCCCGATTGAGGTTGCCGGCCCGGTCGGGCCTTGTTTCCTGGGATACTCCCGTAGAATAGTTTTTGTGTTGTTTCCGAGCGCTCTTGATTTTATCTTTAGACTTCTCTACGCACCTCGACTGATTTCCCATTGCCTACCCCGGAAGATCAACTCTTCTGGAGCGCGGCATCCGCGTCCTTTTTAAGGGAGTCTCAGGTCTTCTGCGGGGCTTTCGCAATCGAGTTGCTCTTCAAGTTTCGCGATCTTGCGGTCCCATTCTCCCACTTGACGCAGGGCGATGGCTTCGCCTGCAGGCGGCTTTGCGCAATCTCGGGGTTCGCCAAGCTGGCACCGGAAACATGTCGGGAGGCCTTGGAACAGCCCAACAAGCTCCCGCTTGCTAACATCAGGACCAACGACCATTGCGTCAGTTTGTTCAAGCTTTTTTCCTTCCTGGCGATTAGGTCTCGATCGAACTAGGAATCGAGCGCGCCTCATTACAGGCATACGCTGCATCGTGTCCCACACAATCCAGTTGGCTTGGTTCTTCGCCAACACAGGCCCGCAGTAGACGTCGCCAACCCAGATTCCGCTCCAACCACCGAGCAGTCGGAGTGTTGCGCAGCACGTGAGTGCTCAATTGCTCGGACGACACCTCCGTCCAGTCCTCTTCCTTCGCCCGCCCCTTATCCAAGTCTCTGGCTTCGACCTTCCCATCGCGGATGCGATATTCCCTGGGTGTGGAGAAGATCGCCGCCTCAGCATCCCGTGTGCTTTCCATAGATTGATCTCCGCTCATACTTATAAGAGAATGAGCCGAGAACAGGCGACTGGCCATACTGCGAAGACTCTAGAGCCGAATCTGGGATCTTGTATGCGTCACGGGAAGGCAGATAGGCCCTAAAGGCGTTCCTGCACTTCGACCTCATCCTTTAATCTTTATCTTGATCGTTTAATCTTTATCTTGATCGTTCGGATGAAAAAATTAATGCGAATGAATAGGTCTTTTGCAATGGATTCACCTGGGGCACGATCATCGGCATAAGCAGGGAGTGCTTGTGCGCGAAATGGCTCATGTGCGTGTCATAGACGTATCGTCCGATGAACCAGCCCATCGTGCCTCCAGCCACCACATCTGAAGCAAAGTGTTTCTGGGCTGCAATTCGCGCCGCGCTTACGATTCCGGCCAGGCTGTACGCTGTGATGCCCACAATTTTTTGGTGTTTAAACTCATGGTCGAGCAAGGAAGCGATCGTCCAGATCTGAATCGCATGACCGGAAGGGAATGAGGTTCCTCCGCCCCAAAAATCGCCAGGATTTTTTTGATCAGGCCGATTACGCCGAAATACTTCTTTCAAAACTCCCGCAACAATCAGGCTATCGAGTAACGACTCTGTCCCGAGCACGCCGATTTCTCGTCCCTTGGGATTGTCACGCCATGCTCCATAAACGTAAGATCCAGCAACAATCGGGATCAATGTGTATGACGCGCCGATATTGGAAATGCGGCCACCCCAGCGGACTTGCCCGCCGCTGTTTTCAAACGCATTTGCAATATGGGTATCACTTGCGATCAAAGCTCCCGTAGCAGCAATTGGCAACAGCCATTCCAGGGCGTTATGTCGATTTACCTTGAAGGGACTGGTGAAAATATCTTTTTGATCGAGGGCAATGTTCAGAAACAGCTTTCTGAAGAGAGGCTTGGGCTGCTCCGTGTCCCCGGGATAAAAGATGCGGTCGCGACGGTCTACAGCGAGTGATGGCTGCTTACCCGTGTCGTCGCTCGCAGCATCGGCAGTGGCGGTTCCTGTTTCAGCGAAAATGTACGGCGGGCCGGCAGTGGATTGCCCAGAGAATAGAGAGTCATCGCTGGCTCTGGCGGTCGCGATGAGAGTCCCCGCAAGCATCAATATCTGGCAAAACCGCACAGTCTTCATCGTGTTTCTATGACTTACCTCGCATCTTCGATGCCGGTTTTTGGCTGGAGGTTTCGGCGTGGCGAGTGTAAGGGGTAATCTTTTCTAGCGAGATCGGGGAGCGTTGAGAGGAGTATCGAAGCATGGCAAGTGGATGTTGATAACCCATCAACCCCTGCCGCCTGGACAATGCAAATATTGTCGACGCGAATCGGTCACCCAGTCCGCGTACGAGGCAGCCTTGTTTCCATGCTTTGCTGCGCCAAATTCAACTCCCTTAAAACCCCGGAACGGATCCGATAGGCGTCAGATACGACACCCTTCGCGAAAACACGCAACACAGTGTCTGGACAGCAAAAACCATTCCTGGCCGTGTCGGTCTTTAGTTCCTCGAAGAGCTTGTCCGAATCCGTCTGTGGGTTGGTAGGTCCCTGAAATTGTCCCTGCCGTGCTTCGCACCAGCGTGAAAATGGGGCGAGGGCTCGTTCGTGCCCTTGCGATAAAACCCATCGGCCGCGGGCAGACTTTCTCGTTCGGGCGGATGGCGGCATCTGAGATTCGGGGAACCCAGTATCGCCAGGAGCGAAAAGCGTAGTAGCTAGTAACCAGCGAACCGCCGTCTCCAATTCAGCTTCGAACAACTCCTGCTCCAGTGGGGCGTACCACTCTCGAACGCCTTCACCGAAAAAACTCAAGCCGAAAACTAAGGGCTCAAAACAGAGATTCCACCATACGGAATCCGGCACGGCGACGGATATCTTCTGCAACTGTTCAACGCAAGCCTGATGGCGACCCGCAACGCACCAGAAAAATTCGTGTGCAATTGCGCTGGCTCGTTTCTCAACATCGAGTGGTTCGCTATCCGTTTCCGCCATGTGGTTGCATTGTAGATCAACTGCCTCACGACAGAGATTGCCTTAAGGAATGGCTTTAGGGGAACTCAATAGCCCCGACTAAGGCTACAGGAAACTTTGTACCGATTTACAGGTTCGACGGCATTGAGGCCTTGCAATAGCAGCCCTATCATCGGTCCCGACCGTTCCGTGGCTCAGAGATTTAACGGGCTAAGGAGGCTGCAATGCGACGGGATGAGCTGATGCAAACCGACTTGGTAAGCGAGACGGTGCTGCTGACCGGCGGGATCCTGGTGATCATTACATTGATAGTCGCGGTCATGGTCGCTCTTTCCCGAGTCGCCTCGCTCCTGCGATGAATGGCGGCCGGTTCGAGTTGAGTAACAAGAAAAATGGCAAAACTGGAGGGCTCACGGAAATGTTCCTAGGACCTGGAGCAACTGCTGGCGGGCCGGATGTTCTGCCCAACCCTATGCCCGAGCCTGACCCGGAGCCTCCTAAGCCTGACCCAACTCCGGAGCCGTCACCAATTCCACCCGTACCAGAACCCGCACCGGCATTTACCGGATTCACACTATGCGCGCCATGGCGTAAATTTCCGGCGTTGCGGTTGGCTTAGTCGAAAGCTGTGGCGCCACGGACTAATCGTCTTGTCGCCTCACGCTCCTTTTAAGCAATCCAAACTGGTAGTGCTTTGAATGCCTGAAGGGCGGCGCTTCAGTGAGCCCCGCAATGCATTCAAAACGCACATCGCGTCATCCAAACTTTCCTGCTCGTCAAATCCCTCCCCGGATGTGCAGGACAACTCTCTCGCCCGCATGACCGCGCTTTCGGCTTCAGAGATGCGCTGCGGCAGCTTGTTCACATCCAACTCGCACATCGCAGCCTGATAAAGCTCTTTCCATGACTGGGTATATAGACCCTGGCAAGCACCTGTATTCATAAACACAACTCCACAACGAAAAAATTCCAGCTGGCTTATACCAAGGTATAGAACAGCCATGGATCATCATTTCAATCACTTTTTCCGTGTACGGTAACGTTGCAGGATTGGCGTTGGGCCGGAGCTTTAGTGCCTCAGTAAAATTCAGTCAGTCCACCTGAATTTCGATAACTCCTCAATTATGTCCCTGGGAGTCTGACGATCCGCTTCTGGATTTTGGGAATCGTAAGCAGTCGTGCGGAGAGTACCAATGCATGGCCTCATCGGTCCTGGCTTGGCGCGCAGGGTTGGAATAGAGGAACGGTTGTTCGAGCATTAAGGCCCAAGTGCACTCGGAACAATGGAATCCCGTCACGACTCCCTTCGCAACGAAGGGGATCATTCGCCGCCTGGACGACTGGCGAGAAGGCCAGATATTGTGAAAGAGTCTCGTGGCGAGTTCCCGTTCCCTCGCTCAATCTCCACCGAGTGAACGCCTGCATTTTAGACCGAGCCACGTAGATCGACAATTGTCCAGTCTGGTCTGCTTGGCACCACGCCACGACTGGGTTCCCATGCCTCCAGCCGAATGCATCCCGCAGAACCAGGCACTTCCCTCCAAGACTGCGTTCTGAATGGCGCGCTGTATAACGTTAACTGGGATTTGACGCGAAATCGGCAACGGACGGGGTCGCGTCCAGAAAGAACCAGATAGCGACGCCGAGAGCGGCCACCAGGCAGCCAAAATAAAGTGCGGACGACCACCCGAATAAGGAAGCGATGAACGGAGTGAGAACGGGCGCGATGAAGCCACCGATGTTGGAACCGGTGTTGAGCACGCCGCCTGCTGCGCCCACATTTTCCCCTCCGGCATCGATTGCGGCCACCCAGAACGGACCGTCGGAGGCCGAGGCCAAGGCCGAACGAGAGAGCCAATAAAGCTCCCACCAGCCATGAGCTCGCAACATGTGTTCCGGCAAAGAGCAGGATCGCGCTGAGAAGAATGCAGCTTGCCGGCACGATCGGCCGTCCAGTCTTCTTTCCTAAAGTCCTTATCAGCCGATCCGAAAGCCAACCGCCTAAAGGAGTCATCACCACCCAGGCGAGAAATATAACGGTCGAATAGATCGAAGTTTCGGACTGTGACATGTGGCGAATTTCCCGAAAGTAGTAGTAGATCCAATAGAAGAAGATGTATTCGAAGTACGAAACCGTGCCGTACCCCAGGGACAGTAAGACCACGTTCCGATTGGTAAGCAGCTTTCGCAAACCAGATTGGGGATTGGTATAGATCGCTTGCGGCTGAGCGTTCGCCGAAGAAGATGATTCTGCACCGCGAACCGACCGATGCTCCGACGGCCGGTCTCGCGCATACCAGGCCCACACGGTCGCCAGCAGAGCGGTGGCTGCCCCTGCCATCCAGAAAGAATTGCGCCAGCCGAAACGTGGAATCATCCAGGCAAAAAGGGACGGAGAAAGCGCGCTTCCGATCCCTGCACCACCGGCAACTAGTCCCCACACCAAACCCTGCCGCGTGCTCGGGAACCAATTCGCATTCATTCGACCGCAAGCGGGATAGAGCGGAGCCGTACAGACTCCTACGAGGAAGCGAACCACAACCAATGCCGGAACAATTCCCAGCAGCGATCCCAGGCCGGGGCGCGCTCCCAGTGCCGTCAACCCCGTGAACAGAGCGGCGCCAAAGCCCATTGCGATTAGTGTCCGCCAGGGTCCCAGCCGGTCGGTCAAGTGACCTCCCGGAATCATCATCAGGGCGTAACCCAGAAGGAAGGCGGAATATACCGCGCCCATTTGCGTTTCTGAAAGACCGAACTCATGAATGATGCCGGGGCCAGCCACTGAAATGATGGTCCGGTCGAAGTAGCTCATGACGCTGAACAAAGCCATCAGCGCCACAATGTTGAACTTCGCGATCAAGAGATACTCATGTCTTTGAGTCCGAGTATCGATCGTTTGGTACGGAGTAATACTAGTCCAGCATTTCCTGGATGCCGGAGGCCTTCACCGCGATCGGCTCTTTCCTGGAGGTTCCCTGAATCAATATTTGATTGTCCGCCCAGAGTGATGTCGGTGACGTTGCCGAAATCTGCAGGAATTTTCGCCAGCAATGCCAGATATCGAACGGACTTGCTGCTCATGGCAGGCACGCAGGTCATCGTGGGTTCGTCAAAAAGTCGTCCTGACAGAAACGCATCACGGCGCAATACGGGAAGCGGAGTGGTACTGAACTCGAGTCCACGAGCGCGAGTTCGCTGCTTCCATGGAGGAGCAGCGATACCCATGTTTTCTTCCCAGATGGCAACCCAGGGAAAATCACTTCGCTTGAAACAGTATGCAATGAGCAAACCTAGTTTGGGATTGACCGCGGCAACGAATCCCACGCTCTTTTTCTTATCCAGGAGGACGGCGACGACAAATCCCAAGCCTTGCCGGAGAAAGGGACGCCTCAAGTCGACCTTACCGCCTTCGAGCAGAGGCGCGTTGGGCCAGTTAAATTCTTCGTTCGAAGTAAGCAAGGCGCGGCCTTCGTCGTATCCGTGAGGGTAGGTGATTCCGCGTGTTCCGGGAATCGACACTTGCGCTTCGTCCGGAGAAAGGAAGGGTAGGCCAAGCGTGATGTGTTGAGTCCAATGAAAAAAGTGGTCAGCTTTCTTCTCATTAAGGACTGTTTCCCTGAAATAAGCGACAGACTCGCCCGTCCTGAGCTCGATTTCACGGCTGAATCTTAGGCCGGACACTGGAAGCTTGACCGACAACTCCAAAGCAACGCGCCGCGGATTACGCGAAATTTTGCTTTCGCTCCACTTCGACCACGGAGCCTCGCCGTGCTGTGAGAGTCCCTGCTTTGCTTCTTCGACCGATGGCGAGCCAAAATAGTCCAGACAGATGTTATGACCGACCAGGCCAGATAGCAGCTTGCCTTCCGTGAGGGTGCCGTACTCGCGTTTGTGTTTTTTCTCCTGATATTGATGGGGCTCGATAGTGCGCCACGGAGGCACCCAGAGAGGGCTCACCGTTGGGGAATGCTCCAGCTGAAATTCAGCAATGTGCCCGCCGCCGGTCAAAGTCGTAAGCCGCACGACACTATTTCCAAGGGCATAAGCCTTTCGGCCTCGCCAAACACCTTTTTTGCAGAACAATCCGGCCGACGTTTTCATAATGAATTCAATACGGCTATTGACTTTGAATGACGGCGAGTTTTAAAGGCTCGATGCAGCCCACCATCACGGAATCCTGTCCGTACTTTTGCAAAAGATCTTTGCTGATCGTGTCGAAGAAAGCATTTACTTTGGCGTAGCTCGTGTACGGAGCGCCGTTGGCAATCACCAGTTTCAACCGTGCCATGGCTTCCGTCAGGTCTTTGCCCTCCTCATAAATTGGTTGGGGCCAGACATTGATGTTGATCATCTTGTCCCACCCGGTTTCCTTGTTCCAGGCCAGCAGTTTGTCGAAATAGTTTTCCACCAGCCGGGCACATTCGCTGATGTCGGGCTTGCCGCGCAAAGCCGTCACCAGGGATTGACGAGCCGCACGAATCTCAAGCTGCATCTGCAAATTTCTGGCCACTGCGAGATGGTCGGGAAATAAGAGCCGCCCGAGCGCTCCGGGACGTCCTCCATCGCCGCTCTGCACCATCTTTCCCAGACTGGCGAGTGTCGGGTTGATTCGATCAGCGTCCGTCTCACGCAAGGCAAGGAAAGAGTCGGCAATCAGCTGCTTGTGGTCCGGGTAAAGTTGCGCTGCGAGGTCGAGCATTACTTCTGGTTCCGGATGATTTTCGTACTCCTTGTTCCACGCAGTCTCAAAAAAGTAATACGTGCGTGGAAATTGCAACAGCATCAACTGATTGTTGCCCATTACGCCGCGAAGTCCGGGATACTGATTCGCCTTGTCGAACACTTTGCGGACCTTCTCCTGTCCCACATTCGTGGCCGGGAATGCGGGTTCACTTTCAATCGCGCCATAGGGTAGATACACGGTTTTGCCCAGCACCGATTCTTTCTGCACAGGATTTAAATACGGTGGTTGACCCGCGATCAGCGCCCACGGTTCCGCCAGTCCGCTCTTAAAGTCGCGTATGGTCCCGTCCATGAACGCCACATCGCTTTCGTCTGGATTCTTGTCGGTCCAGTCGTAGGCCGCAACAACCGAATCGGTTGAGGTGAAGAATTTATGGCGGCCCCATCCTACGTGCATCCAGTCCACCAGCTTGGTTCGTGATCCGCCGACGCTGTATTGGTCCAGCAACTTCCGGGCTGCGTTGAAAATCTTTAACTGGTCGCTCACCGGGCTCTGCGGCCAGCCGCCTGGGTCTGAATCAATAAAGCAGTAGGCATCCGCGTTGTTGACGTTTTTGTAGAAAGCTTCGAACGACTTCAGCACGCGCTCGAACTGCTGCGGATCGGCCGGGTTCATGTCCTTCTGGCAAGCGCTGACCCAGTAGGGACGGACTCTGGGATCTGGCGTGCCGCAGTCGGACGTCCCGATGCGATTGGCCGACTGCATGATCCACACTTCCATGCCGCGCTGGTTCTTTGCGTAGTCCACTACGCGACGAACTTCCTGTAGATAAGCTTCGTCTTCCGAAGAAAGTGGAACCGGAAGAATTTCCATGAAGGGCCACAGATAAAACAGATTGATTCGCTGCGCCCAGGCGATATCGACGAATTTCTTCCAGTCCGCTTCTTTCCACGAGCGAAAAGCATAGGGATAGTTCAGCGGCCACCCATTTAGATGAATGCCACGGACTGCAAAGCTGGGTTTGTTTCTCAAATCGAGCGGACCATCGAGATAGGCGGCTTTGCCATCCGCTCGAATCATTTGCATCAGTGTCGCAACACCGGTGTTCGTGCCATGGGGATCCGACCGGCAACGACTACAACGTCGGCTCCAGACCTGGAGATGCGACGGATTACGGATGTGTCTTGATCCGGACTGGCGGTTCCCAGGTCAGCGCCCATCGCCGTTGCCATCTTTGCCCCGACCGCGATCACCGCTTTTGCCTTCCTGCCCGCGCTCACCGAGTTGCCTACTGCAGCGGTCTTTCCGGTGATCTCACTCAAATAGGAGGCGAGATCTTTCGCCGCGTATTGAACATAGGAAGGTTCGGCGCCATCCACGAGAACGACAGCGTCATCAAGAGATATTCGCTGAGAAGTTTGCGCGGCGGCCAGCGAGACGGTACCCACCAGGAATGAAAGGACGAACCGCATGCTCGAGTTTCGTGTCACAAAATCCTCCTCCGGTTCGATCACATCCGTCACCTGGTTTTGGAACGTCTAGTTTCGAATCGTTCTAGTTTTGGATCGTTCTATTTTGAATCATGGCCAGTTTGAATGGCTCGATGCAGCCGATCATCACCGAGTCGCGTCCATATTTTTGCAGCAGCCTCTTGCTGATTGCGCCGAAGAAGTCGTCAATCTGGACGTAGCTGGTATAAGGCTTGCCTTGAGCGAGGATCTCTTTGAGCTGATTCATCGCTTCCCGAAGGTCTTTGCCTTCCTCGTAGATCGGCGTTCTCCAGATGGTAATGTCGATCATCTTGTCCCAGCCGGTTTCCTGGTTCCATGCCAACAGCTTGTCGAAGTAGTTCTCCACTAGCTCGGGCGGATTCCTCGACACTGGGTTTGCCTTCCAGAGCCTTCAAGAGCGACTGCCGGGCCGACCGGATCTCAAGCTGGAACCGGAGATTTCGCGCGACCACAAGTTGGTCCGGAAACAGAAAGCGACCAATCGCTCCTGGACGTCCAGCACTGCCTCCGTGGACCACCTTTTCGAGGCGCGCCAGTGTGGCGTTAATCTTCGACGGATCATTCTCCCGCAAACCTAAAAATGACTCCGCGATCAGTTCTTTATGGTCTGGATAGAGTTGCCCGGCAAGCTCCTGAAGAACCTCAGGTTCCGGGTGTTGTTCGTATTCGCGGTCCCATGCAGTATTAAAGAAGTAAAATGTGCGCGGAAATTGCAGTTGCATCAGTTCGTTGTTCCCCATCACTCCTCTGAGTTCAGGGTACTTGGCAGCTTTATCGAAGACCTCGCGGATCGACTCCTGACCGAGATTGGTGGCTGGAAACGCCGGTTCCATCTCGATCGCGCCATATTGCAGGTAGGTCGTCTTGTTCAGAACCGACTCTTTTTGTGACGACGTCAAGAACGCCGCATTTCCTGAAATGAGCTCCACGGTTCAAGTAGGTTCGCTTTGAAGTTGCGGATGGTATCGGCCATAAACGCCACCGAGTTTTCTTCACGATTCTTTTCGGTGGGGTCAAACACACGTCCCCAGCCCAGCCACATCCAATCCACCAGTTTGGTCTTAGGACCTTGGCGCTGTATTGATCAAGCAGTTTGCGAGCGGCGTTGAATATCTTTGTCTGATCGCTCAACGGACTATGCGCCCAGCCCCCGGGATCGGAATCGATGAAGCAGAATGCGTCGGCATTATTTACGACTCTGTAAAGGGCTTCAAATGATTTCAGAATATTGGCAAACTGCTCCGGGTCAGCGGGGTTCATGTCTTTCTGACATTCGCCCATCACCCAGTAGGTGCGGAACCGCGGGTCACGAATGCCACAGTTGCCAACGCCGATCCGGTTTGCCGACTGCATGATCCATACTTCCATGCCGCGCTGGTTCTGCGCGTAGTCCACAACCCGTTTCACTTCCTGCAGGTAGGCTTCGTCTTCTGCGGACATCGGAACCGGAATGATTTCCATGAACGGCCACAGGTAAAACAGGTTGATGCGTTGCGCCCACGCGATATCGATGAAACGCTTCCAGTCCTCCTCCTTCCAGGAGCGGAACGCGTAGGGATATTTCAGTGGCCATCCATTCAAGTGGATGCCACGAGATGCGATGCTCGGCTTGCTTCGGAGATCGATTGGGCCGTCTAGGTAGGCCGCTTATCTTCGCCGTGGATCATCGGCATAAAGGTACGCAAGCCCGGTGTTCGTACCGTGCGGGTTCGGCCCCGCGATCAGCACTACCTTGCTGCCTCCTCTATCGAAGGAACGGATGACCGCGCCTTCATCGCCAAGATCGCTGGCTGGTGCCAGGTCGGCATTCAGGGCCCGGGCCATTTCTTTTCCAACGGCGATAACGGACTTTGACTTCAGAGCAGCTGTGAGAGACGTACTGACGGCAACCGGCTTGCCGGTGATGTTCGTGAGATATGAGGCGAGGTCTTTCGCGCCATAAAGAAGATAGGAAGGCTCACCGCTATCGACCAGAACTACGACTCCATCGAGCGAAATTCGTTCAGGCGGCGCACCAACGGGCGTCGCGCTCGCTGCCACGCTCGCGGCGACCACCGTAAGCCAGAGTAGTATTAGTGACAAAGCCTTAGCCTTATCCGACCCACTCCCCATGGTTGACGCCATTTCCGAGTCATTGCGCTCCTGCATTCGTGTGAGCCATCGCTACGATAAACGAATATCGTATTGATGTAAGTGTAAGATTTTTATTGTAATAGGTTGGGACAATTGTAAAGCATTTTATGATATATGATCGATCATTATTCGCGTCCCCCCTACGGGAGGTACATCGGAATGCTCAGGCCTGCCGCAGTCACATATTTCATCGTCGCAATTGTGTTGCTTGGTTCAATTTCCGCGCAAACCAAGCCGGTCTTCAGTATTGGAAGCAAGAACGGTTTGCACACGGGAGTTTGCCCAGAACCGCGAAGCTGGACATGCCGTTCTCTACAAGGTGGGCGAGAGTTCCGCGGAAAAGGACTGGCCCGCCTACCAGCCCGGCTCGTTCGATTCCATCGTCGGCCGCAGCACCATGCAACACGACTGGACTGAGGTGCACCCCGATCCCCTTCCCGAACCCTACAAGGTGCAGTTCAGTCTTGCTGCTTCGCCTAAAGGAACCTTCACTTTGCACCTCGATGCCATCTTTCGGTATCGACGTCCGGCGCCGCCTCTCTACAGAGTTGTCATCAATGGAGATTTCGCAGCGAGCTATCGCCTGAACCCGCATTCGGCTCCCCGAACTCTGGTGGCCAAATGGAGGCGACGCTCAAGGCAACATGCAGTATTTCGGTTACGAATCTCTGGATATGCAGCTGCCTGCTTCCGCGTTCACAAATGGAGGGAACACCATCACGCTGCAATGTCTCGACGGCTTCGGTATCTATTACGACGATCTTTCGCTTTCAAATGATCCTGTGCGTGACCCACCAGCCATAACCGACGCTTCGATCGAGCCGAGCGCGCTTTACAAGAATCGTCCTGCTGGGTTGGTCGAATTGGCGAGAGTACGCGTCCGCACCACGAAACCTCTAGGGTCTGCAAAACTGAAAGCGGAGATTGGCGCCGCAGCAATCGAGAGCGAAATCTCACCGAGTGAATCGGGCGACATTGAGGCGACCATTGAAGTGCCCGCCCCCGACAAGCCAGTTCCGGTTGTTCTTTACCTGTCCGGGAACAAAGATCCGATTTATCGCGGCACCTTCACTCCCCGGCGAAGGTGGCAGGTTTACGCTTTGCCGATGGAGCAGGCCGATTTTGGATACAACGATCTTCCTGCGCGCACACTGGAGTGGGAAAACCGTTTCATCGACAAAACTCTGGAGATCCAGCAGAAATTTCCGTCGTACTCATTCACCCTCGACGCCGCTGCGAACCTCGAATCGTATCTCTCCACCCGCAAGGACGAAAAGGCGAAACAACTTCTCGGACATCTTCAGACCGGAAAATGGGGCATCAACGCCCTGTACGCGGACTTCTTCACGGGTCTCTCCACCCCGGAAGAACTCTTCCGCATGCTCGAGTTTTCTCTAAGTGCGGGGCGAAAATACAATCTCCAGATCGATTCTGCTTCACAGACAGATGAGCCTTCCCTGACCTGGGGTTTTCCGCAGATTCTCTCCGACGCCGGCATCGGATATTTTTCACCAATGGCAGTGACCCGATCCGTGGCGCGTTCGACCCCATCGGACACCTGAATTTTCATTCGCCGTTCTATTGGGAAGGTCCGACCGGATCCAAAGTTTCTGATGTGGAGCGGGATTTCTTACACAGCGGTCGATACGCATGACCTGGGCCGGTTGGAGCCCAGACTCAGCGCGAACAGGCACATATTCGACTTCGGTCTTTGGACTGACCCGGTCACTGCCTCTTTTTCTTTCGCAATACGAGCGCGATGACTTCCCGTTTGACGGCGTGCTTCTCTTTGGCCTGCATAACGATGAAATCCCAGTGCGTCACTGGGGCAACACCGACGTAATCGACATGTGGAACCGGGAATATGCCTCTCCAAGGTCATCCCGGCTACGCAGCGCGACTTCTTTACTCACATTACGACAAAGTTTGGGGACCAGATTAAGACCTGTGCGGAGACGGGGGCTGGTATTGGGAAGACGAGGCAGGGGCCGATGCGCGCGTCGCCGCCATGATCCGCACGTCGCAGACACAACTGGCAGCTGCGGAGAAATTTGAAAGCATCGCCACCTGGCTGCAGCCGCACTTAAACTTCGATCGCCAGCCTTTTGATGCCGCATGGAAAAACATTCTGCTCGCTGATTCCTACGTATGGAGTGACGCTAATTCATTCAAGCAGGCCGGAAGCTATCGCACGCGCGGAGGCGAGGCCGCACATCGCGCCTGGGCTGAAGCCGCCTTGCAGCAAACCAGCGATTTGCGCCTGGTGGCCATGGACAAGATCGCGGAATGGTTGGCACCGATCAACAAGGTACGGTCGTCTTCAACCCCGAGAGCTGGTCAAGAAGCGACTTCTTCGACTTCGAGTTGGAACCGGATGAAGCTCTGACAGATCCGGCAACTGGACAGACCATCCCCTGCGGACCTTTGAGGTTGTTGAACGGTTATCAGGAGGTCCGCTGCTGGGCAGCTGATGTGCCCGCAATGGGATACAAGTTCTATGCGATCACCAAGGGGAAAGTTTCAGAGGGAGAGGTTCTTGCGCTGGATCCTTCAAAGCCGACGATCGAGAACAAATACTACATAGTCGAACTGAATCCACAGACTGGCGCGGTTGCGCACCTGATCGACAAATCAACCGGACAAGATCTGGTCAACTCGGTCTCGGGCTATCAGTTGAACGAATACGTTTACGTAAGCGGCGGCGACCCCAACGGTTCCAGCTCTACAAACAACAGAATTCTCGCCGCGGATATAACCCTTCCCTTGCCCAAGCTCACGGTCAACCGCGCCAGCCTGACTACTTCACCGCAGGCGCGCCGGTTTCCCTGGGGAACTGTGATCACTATTCGTTCCAAAGCCCTGAACACGACTGAGATTATCAGCACAATCACGCTGCTCGACATGCGGAAACAGGTCAACATCCACAACGAGGTTGAGAAAACCGCGACACTAAAAAAGGAAGGAATCTATTTCGCATTCCCCTTCACTCTGAAACAACCTCAGATGAAATATCAGACCGCGACGGCCTGGGTTGACCCAGAGAACGAGATGCTTCCCGGCGCGAACCGTCAGTGGTTTACCACCCAGGGCGGTGTGTGGGGAAAGAGTACTGACGGCAATGTTGCCTGGGCCACAGTTGACGCTCCACTGATCACTCTCGAAGACATCAATCGCGGTCTCTGGCCAGAATCCCTCCAGATTCGTAGCGGCTCCGTGTTTTCCTACGTGATGAACAATTACTGGTACACCGACGCGCCGGCACAACAGGGTGGACGCTTCACCTTCCGATATGCGTTGACCAACGGGCCGGACGTGTCCCCAGTTCAAGCCGCGACGCTGGCCAGCGAACAGCGGTCACCATTCGTGGCGATTCGTCACTACAACATGGGCTGGGGACCGTCATTGTCCGACAAAGGCGCAGGCCTTCTCGGTGCGACACCCGCAGGCGTGACCGTATTGACGATTCGACCATTGCAGGAGGGCGACGCGTATCTGGTCAGGGTTCACAACTCAACTTCAGCTGACGTGACCGCAAATATTCAGTTTCCTGCAGTTCAGATTCAGGAAGCTTATCTGGGATCGGTCATGGGAGAGCGTACCGCTGCCGTGAATTGGACTCCGCACAGCGTGACGATGCCGATGGGAAAGTATGAAATCAAGAGCCTGGTAGTGAAGGTGTCGGCCAACAAATAAAAATTAGCTCGTCACACCCAGCAGCACTGCAGCTACCAGGCCGACCACGATGCCGAGCTTGGCATACGTACCAACTTTTTCGTGGAAGAACAGAACTCCACCGAGGACAACAACGCACATGCTCGCGCCCATGCCCAGCATGTAGACGACACTTCCCGGGACGCCGTTTGATAGCGCAAGCCCCATAAAGAATTGTCCGCCGACGCTGGCGACCGCCATGATCAATCCGATGATCAGATTGGCGAGAGAGAGCCGCTGCCGTGCTTTGATCAATCCGAGAAGGCCAAAAGCGAAGCCTGCGAGGTACCAATAGACCAGATACACCGGCGTGTATTGTTGAGCGAGTCCCCGGCCCGCCAGTACGCGAAGACCGAACGGGCAGATCCCATTCAGCAGGAATGCACAGAGCATGGCTGTGATCCAGATCTTCACGTTCGCGCGCGCGGGGACTTCGCCCTGGGTTACAACCTGTCCACTCTCCTGCTGCTTGTCTTTCCAAAGCAGAAAAATGGAAAACACTACAAGGCCCAGAACCACCGCCTTCAACAATCCAATTTTTTCGTGATAGATGACCGTGGACAACGTGGCCGGCACCACGGCGGAAAGATTCATGAAAATCCAACTGGTGGTGATCTTCCCGAATTGCAGTCCGTATAAGAACGTCCAGAAGGCCAGCACAGCAAGCGCGCCAAAGAAGAGTGCCGTGCCGCTGACGACGCGTGGCGGGTTTAAGGACTGTCCCTGAACCAGGCTGACCCACAGGCCCATGAACAGGGTGGAGCCGCCGAAAAGAACAAGCGTGGTGTTCAGCGGCGTACAACCCTTGCTGTCCGCCAGCTTGCTCAGAATTCCCAGAATGCCGATGCTGAGCATCGCGAGCACCGCGAACAGATATCCGATGAACACTATTTTTGTCCTCGCACCGATTTTTATCCGAACGAATGCGTTTTACGAACGGTCAAGCCCACAGCGATCGCAACTGCTGAATGACCTGTCCCTCAAAGCCAGCCCGAAGAGCTCTGCGATGCCGATATCGAAGCGCCGCACCGTCCGCCGGAAAGGTAGCGGCTTCATATCCACCGAGAGCCAGATCGCGGTCCATGGGAATGTAGCTCTCGCAACCGTTGGTATAAGCCAGCATCATGTTGTGCTTGGCCGGAGCGGCTTTATCCAGCATCAATTGATATTCCGCAAACAGCTCATGCGTCGCCGTCAGCAACGACCAGTGATCGCCGATACGCAACAAGTGAGCATCAAAGCGCAGGGGATGCTCATCTTGCTTTTCAATTTTGTTCAGCAAGTCGCGAAGGCACAAAACGGTGTCCATCATCCACCAGGCTTTGCCTTCCATGGGTTGAACATCGTCCGCGGCCTTGGATTCTTTTTGACTCTTGGCGGTTTCAACGTCGTCCTGCATGTCCCAAAGCTTGTTCATCGCTGAAACCTGCGCGCCCGTAGCGTCTTCACGAGACGCTCTTCGGCCGCTTCGAGAGCTTGCAAGCACTCTTCCTTCGAGGGCAGTGGTTGCAGCGGAATTTCCGAGTGCACAGAAGTGATTTTGAATTCCTCTGACGGAATCGCTTCACTCTTTGACGCTGCCTGGAATGCAGCTTCCGCCAGAACTTCGCCAGCCAGCTCTGCGGCCGCGATTCCGCCACGGAGAGGATCGCCATTGATATTCCCGGCGAACGCCTGGCCGAACATGGCGATCGTATCCCCGCCAAAACTCTCTTTCAGCTTGCGAGCCGCAAATCCGGGAAACTCCGCGCTGATCACCCGGCTCGATCCATGGATAATGACGGGATGCGCCGCATGGCTGAACAAAATTGCCACGGGATTCCATCAGGCCGATCCACGCGCAGAACATCGACCCACGGAACGACTGGTCCCGCAGGGTTCGGCTTCATCACAATGCCCTGGTCAGATGGCAGGCGCCGGTTCGTTCCAATGTGAACCGGCGATCTCCCCGCGCGCAAGACGCACAGGCTCGCTCTTCGCTTCTGCAACCGAGACAAGATCCGCCAGCTGCGCTGCAAGACCGTCGCGCCAGGCCTTGCCCGGCCCTGCAAACCAGCGTGGACCCAGCACGCTCCAGGGAATTGTGAATGGAGCGGAATGATTGTGAGTGCAGTGGACAAACGCAACGGCTATGCCGGTACGAGCGGCGATCGCACTCGCGAATTTGATCGGAGAGTACGAAGTCCATCCCAATCAGATCAAGAGATAAGATTGCGACCCGCTGCCGGCCATCGTTTAACACTAGCGCCCGCGCGTACAGATCGTCGTGAACACCGGTGCTGCGCTGTATGGTTCCAAGGGTCGGCGCGCCAACAGGTGGGCTAATGACCAGCTCTGCCGCACCGCCAAGCAGATTCGCTTTTCCTGGTCTTGATAGGCTATGCATTTTCGACGAGTCGATCTTCAGACAGAATACAGGGGCCGCAAGATTCGCGGCCCCACCCCCTCAAGACCGACGTCAAAACGATAATTTCAAGGCGAACTGTACCTCGCGATTATCGAGTCGCGTCCCGGTGATTTGGCCGAACTGAGGCGTGCCGAAAGTAGAGTTCGGTTGCGCAAAGATCGGGTGATTGCCGACATTGAAAGCTTCGCAGCGGAACTGCAGGTTCATCCGTTCACCAATCGGAGTGTTCTTGACCAGGGAAAGATCAACGTCTTTGATTCCTGGTCCCGTAATCACGTCGATCCCTTCGTTTCCGAAGGTGAACTGCGGCGGCGCAGCGAACGCTGCCGTGTTAAAGAATTCGTCTACCGTCTTTGGACCATTGTTGGGATTGCCAATCAGGTTCGGCAGTTTTGATCCCTCTCCAGTGTTTGAGTTGTCGAAAGGCAGGGTTGCGGTGAGTGGTTGCCCGGTCTGGAAGGTCGCTATTCCAGCCAGCTGCCAGCCCGAAACAATCGTTCTTACCACGCCATTCGCATCTGCCAAGTATCGCTTCTTGTTGCCAAAAGGCAGCTCGTAGAGCGCGCTCATGGTAAAGCGATGGCGTGTATCCGAAGCGGTGAGACCACGGTTGGCTCGCCGATTATTGTTGTCCTGCAAGTCGGGAACGAACGCGCCCGTCTCGGCGCCTTGGGTATCCGTGATCGCCTTCGCGTAGGTATAACCTGCAAGGATTGACAGCCCTTGCGAGAAACGTTTATCCAACCGCATCTGTAGGCCGTTGTAGTTGGCGTTTCCGATCGGTTCATCGCCCGCGATCGTCGAGACGTTGGTATACGGACGGCGAGAATCTATATCCCCCGGTCCGGGTCGTGGCTGGTTGGGCCAGGTTCGTGCCCAAAGCTTGGTGTCCTTGTTTCCAACGTATGTGGTATCGAGAACAAAGCCAGCCCCGAAATCATGCTGGACGCCAAAATTCCAGGCCTGAAGATACGGAGTGCTCGAGTCGGATGGGATGTAAGTAAACTGCACGCCTCCGGGCGGCAGGCCTGCCGTGGGATGGAACCAGTCCCAGTTCTGAAAGTTGCCGGTGTTGATGAAGCGGTTGTAGTAGCTGACAAAGGGAGGATTGATACTGAGAAACACGAACTGGTTAAACGGCTCCGCCTGGTAAAACATTCCGTACGCGCCGCGCACTACGGTTCGACCTGAGTCTCCGAGACGATAAGCGAATCCGATGCGGGGAGCAAAGTTATTCTTGTCGGTGTTGGCAATCGTGCTGCGGTTGGCGAGGATGGAAGTGGGAAGGGTGGTTGCGCAATGCGACGAATTCCTCCCGGCACACAAGGCCCGGACAGGACAAGCGAAGCTTGCCCTCCGCCTGGGGGAAGAATGATGTTCGAGATTGTGTTGTCCTTGGAGACCGGCCATGGACGCCATTCATAACGCAGCCCAAGATTGATGGTCAGCTTGGGCGTGACTCTCCAATCGTCCTGCACCCACGGCATGATCTCCCACTGGCGGAACTGAGGATCAAACAACTGTGGCGACAGCTGAAAATTGGCGGGTATGCCGAGCAGCATGTCGGCCATCGAATAACCGGTGAGGCTTCCATCAAAAACGTAAAAACCGTGCCGGCAGGTAGGTTTCCTGGAAAGTCTCGTGATGCCGAACCGTGTGCAGGCCGGCTCGAATCAGGTGCTTGCCGCGCACCAGACTGACACTGCCTTGATACTCGTAGCGTTCGCTGAACCATTGCCGCGGAGCAGAGTTCTGATCCGACAATGTACCGAAGCCGGGGGTGATAAAGATGGGCGTGCCCGACGAGCGCGGATCGGTCGCCACTCCATTGATCCCCAGAACGTCTGAAGCAATATTCGGAGTCGTATTTGCGGTTTTCTGAATGACGAACTGCTTGAACAGGTTGTAGCCAAATTGCAGATCGAAAACAGTCGTGGGGGAAGCGGTGTCGGTAAGATGCACGCTTACGTTGTGGTCGTTATTGTGCTGCTTAACCGAAAAATTCTCGTTGGTTGTCGGTGGAGCGTCGTGAGATCTTGTCGTAAATGTAATGTGCAGACAACTGCAGGTTCTTCTTCAACTGGTGATCGACGCGTCCAATGTATTGATTGACGTCGTTGCTGTGCGATCCCGGTACGACATAGTTGTTTACCAAACCGGGACGGTTGGGAAGCGGAACATATGTGTCCAGGTATCCCGGCATGACGCTCAGCACCTGATTTTGCGGAATCACGTTGCCTGCGATACGGCAAACCAGTAGCTGGATCGCTGATGATGATCGGCGTCGGAAGATTCAGCAACTCCGAGAAGTCGCCACCCCGCATCAACTGTGTCGGAAAATTGTCGAACAGAGTGGTACTGCTCTGCTCGCGAAACCCTTCGTAGCTGAAGAAAAAGAATGTCTTGTCGCGGATGATAGGACCACCAACCGTGCCGCCAAACTGGTTGCGTCGGAGTGGCGTCTTCTTTTCTCCGGCGCGGCCAGTGAAAAAATTGGTTGCATCCAGCTTGTCATTTCTCAGGAAGTCGTACAGGTTGCCGTGGATCTGATTGCTTCCTGACTTGGTCACCATGTTGACCAGCCCGCCGGCGTTCGCTCCGAACTCGGCTGAGTAGTTCCCGGTCTGCAGCCTGAACTCCTGGATGGCATCCACCGACGGATTCAGTCCGTTGGTGCCGTGCATCCAGTCCTTAAACGACACGCCGTCGATGATGTAGTCGTTATAGACATCGCGCATTCCGTTGACCGAGAAATTTCCGCCGCCGATGTCCAGGTTCTGCGAAGCGATCTGTACCGCTGTGAAAGTGCCGGCGCTGGCCAGGGTCGTTCCGGGGGAAAGCAATTGAAGCTGCAGGAAATCACGCCCGTTCAATGGGATTTCGCTGACCACCTTGGACTCAAAGAGCGTACTGACGGACGATTCTGTCGTCTGCAGCGCGGTGGCCGCGGCCGTCACATTCACCTGCTCGGAAACCGTTCCGGGAGGCAACACCATGTCAATGCTCCGCACCGCCTGCACTTCGAGCGTGACCTGGTCAACAATCTTGCGCTGGAAACCTTGCTTTTCCGCGCTCACTTCGTAAACTCCCGCCTGGAGGTTGGGAATGGCAAACTGGCCGACGTCGTTGCTGGTCGCCAGCCGCGTTTCCCCTGTATTTACGTTCTTGGCGGCAACACTGACCCCGGTAAGCACGCCCCGGAAGAGTCCGTCACAGTTCCCACGATCCCAGACTGTTGCGCCAGCAGCGCCAATGGGGATGCGACCACAAGCAAGAGAACCAGACACAGTTTTTGACGGAACATTAATATCTCCTGAGCGACTATAGATGACCGATTATCATGTGCACATTAGTGGTAATTTCCAGCTATTGTCAAGATTAAATTTGTAATTTGATCGATCATTGTTCATTATATTGACATTGTGTTGATACTAAGTCTATCGATTATAATGGAAAACCATGATTTCTCTGCCGGCTAACGAAAGGGGAAGACTGTTATAGTTTTCCCAAAATTCGGTGAGGTCGCAGCGCCAGATGCGCCCGCGATCCAGCGCATTGAGGCTTTGAAAGGAATTTCTGGCTTCCGCTTTTCAGGAGTAGCGGTATTCTCCTAACGAATCTAGCATCGGATGTCACCATCAAGGACGAACGATAATGCCACTAATCGCAACCAAACTGAACACCCAACCCGCACGACACCAGGTCGCGGAAAAGATTCGCGAATCGATCCTGGACGGGTCCCTGGTACCTGGTGAGCGCCTGGTCGAACGCAAACTTGCGGAGACCCTCGGCACCAGCCAGTCTGCCATTCGAGAAGCACTGATTCAGCTTGAACTGGAAGGCCACGTCAGCAAGAAACCAAATTCAGCCACCTTCGTGACCCATTTCAGCCAGCGGGAACTGGAGAATACGATATCGGTGCGGCGGGCGCTCGAAGGATTCGCGGTCGAGGAAGCAGCCCGCCAGTCGACGCCTGCAGACATTCAGCGTCTGGAAGAACTCTTTCAGCAATCCCAGGCTGCGGCCCGGGCACGCGAATTTCAGAAATACATCCGTGGAGATTTGAGCTGGCACATCGCCATGTGGGAGTCGACGCACAACGACTGTCTGGTTGAAAGTCTGCGGCGAATCGTGGTCCCGCTGTTCGGATTCAGCGCGATTCGGGTGGCCATGCAGCCGGGATTCAATCTCACGCAGGATCTCCAGTCTCACCGAACCCTGTTGGACGCGATCGCGGCCGGTGAACCAGATCGCGCCAAGCGCGCCTTCCATGCCGCCATGAAAGACTGGGCCGAACAAGCCGCACATCTCTATTCCGAGGACAATGAAGAAACATCCGCCCCTTGAAGGACCTGACTAGCTGGAACCCGTCTCCGTCGCCTGCGCGGAACGCCGTCCCTCGAACAGCGTGAGAGTTGCAGTCCCCGCGACAGTCAGCGCGCCCCCAAGAATTTGGGGCAGCGTAATGTGATCGTGGACGGTCACAATCGAAAGAATCAATCCGAAAAGCGGCAGCAGGTAAATCGACGTTGAAATCTGCCCGACTTCGAGCCGGTTCAGTACCCACATCCACAAGAATCATCGCTACTCCCCAACTTAAAAACCCGAGAACGGCGACGGCCATCCAGGTCGCGCCGGAATATCCAGCGATGCGATAAAAAGGTTTGGTTTCAAATGCCGCGGAAATAACGGCGCATGCGGCCACGCCTACCGCATAGCTGAAGATAAGGACTTCCAGTTCGGAATAGCGGGACAGAAGGTCCTTGCTGTAGGTGTTGTAAAACGCGCTCCCCAGTCCTGCGATCAGAATGACAAAGTTGCCCAGCAAGAGGCTGCGGCTGAACGAAGCCTGTGAGAGATCGCTGGTCGAAACCAGCAAGGTACCGACGAAACCGAGAAGCAGACTGAATGCACGAATCAAACTCAGTTTTTCTCCCAGCATGAGGACGCCAAGGCCGGTCATCAGGACCGGAATTGTCAGCGACAGGATCGCGGCGTTGGAGGCTGAAGAATGTGCGATCCCCCAGGACAGCATCACCGAAGGTGGAACGATTCCCAGGACGCCCAGCAGCATATATTCGCGTAGGGTTTTCCAGTGAAAGGCTTTTCGCGCTGTCTTTCGTTTCTGTTTCTCACGCAACCACAGGGGAACCAGAAAGACCGAGGCGAACAGCAACGTCCAAAAATTCAACGTCGCCGATTCCATGCTGTCGCCCGCAATTTTGTAGGCTGGATACTGCGCGGCCCAAAGCAGGTTCACCAGAATCAGCGCCGCAAAATTGATCCATGCGCCCTTCTGCATCTTCATGTGGAGAGCCTGCTCAGCAAGCCGCCGTCGACCACCAGCGTGGCTCCGGTAATGTAGGAGGCGGCGGGCGAAGCAAGAAAATAGACGGCTTGGGCAATGTCTTCGGGCTGACCGACGCGGCCCAGAGGGATGGTTCGCCCAATGGCCTTCACCGCTTCTTCCGGATCGGGCTGGTCCTTGATGAACGGCTCCATCATTCCTGATCGAATCGCTCCGGGACACACGACATTCACACGCACCCCGTCTGCCGCAAAATCCAGCGCCATGCCGCGTGTGAGTCCGAGCAATCCGGCTTTACTGGCTGCGTAGGCGGAAATTTGCGGCTCGCTGGCGAGTCCTTGCACGGAGGAAATGTTGACGATGCAGCCGCGGGTCTTCTTCAGAAATGGATACGCATATTTGGTACAGAGAAAAGCGCCGCGCAGATTGGTTTCGGAAATCGAATTCCAATCGTCAATCGTGTATTCGTCGGCGCGGCGGTAACGTTCAATGCCGGCATTGTTGCAGAGCACATCGATGCGGCCAAAAACCTCCGCAACGCGCGCCATCAAGGCCTGGATCTGGCTCTCGATCCGGACGTCGGTCGGAACAAACAGCGCCTGCCCGCCAGCTGCAGCGATCGAGGATTCCAGCGCCGCTCCACGTTCAGCATCGAGATCCGCAATCACGACCGCGTCGCCCTTGCCGACGAATTCCTGGACAATGCCTCGCCCGATGCCATAGGCGCCGCCGGTCACCAGCGCTACGCGAGACTGGGTCATGAAACTCCTAGCAGATCGACAGAGTAGAGGTCATAGCTTCAGCTTCCCGCTTGAAGCGGGCGAGCGCCTCACGATTCAGATCGACTCCCAGTCCCGGGCGTTTCGGAAGCGCAATTTCTCCATTCACCATTTGCAGTTCATTCGAAACCAGTTCCCGGCGCAAAGACGACTCGCATAATTCATCGGGAAGGAATTCAATGAACGCGCAATTCGCTGTAGTCGCTGCCAGATGGGCAGCGGCGGCGATGGAAATACCCGACTTCCAAAGATGGGGAACAATCGTGAGCTTTCTCTGCTCCGCCAGATTGCAGACGCGCTTGGCTTCGGTGAATCCGCCCACGCGGCCAACGTCGGGCTGGACAACGCTGATTTTCCCACGATCCATCAGATCGAGAAATTCATAGCGTGTAGCCAGCCACTCTCCGGCGGCAATCGGAATGGGTTGTTCGGCAGTCAGACGCGCATAGCCCTCGAGATCATCCGAGGGCAGCGGCGTTTCGATGAAGAACAGGTTAAAGTCCACCCAGGGACGAATCGCCTTCAGACAGGTATCCGCATCCGGAAATGCGTACTGCACATCGACCATCAGGGTGAAATCTCGCCCGACCGCATTCCGGACTTCGCCAATCACTTCGGTCATTTCTTCGTGCGAAGCCTTCAACCCCTTGTGCGCGTATGGGCCGCAAGGCGTGACTTCAATTTTTGCCGCCCGAAAACCCAGTCCTTTCGCCCGCAGCGCCCACTCCACAATCGAGCGCCGGTACACGGCGAACGAACTGACTTCAGGCTGCAGCGACGCATACGGCGTGATACTTTTCTTGACCGCGCCACCCAGAAGCTCATGACAAGGCTTGCCGAGAGCTTTCCCGCGCAGGTCATGGAGAGCCATATCCAATGCGCCGATGGCATGGATCACGGCACCTCGCCGTCCGTTCATCGCCGATCCAACATAGAGCTTTTCCCACAAGGCTTCCGGCTGCAAAGGATCTTGCCCGATGAACATCTCGGCCAGGCCGAGTCCCATGGTGTGGGTTCCGGGCGCGTAAATACAGGCCCGTGCAATCCATGGGTTGACGTCAGTCTCACCGATTCCGGTCACTCCCTCATCGGAATGAATCTCCACCACAATGTCGTCCTGCGACGAGCTGGTAGAGCCGACGTCATAACCCGGATCAAGCAATACGTGACAGTCAATCTGAGTAATTTTCATGGTCTCTGTAAGTGCTTTTTGGTCATAACGAGCGGAATATCCGCCCCGATAAGTTATGATCGATCATCATGTTATTGTCACATATATATTGTGTCAAGCATCTAAAGAACATAATGCGCAACGAGTGATCGATCATAAGTCATAGAGAGCTATTTTTCTGTTGATCTAAAACAGCCTCCCTTCCTTAAAACGCGCCGCAACATCAGCCACCCGCCTTTCGTCAGTTCTCAATGTTCTCAATAAGGTTAGGCCTTCTGTGCTCAAAAATACTTTTGAATGATGTCGAGAATGCCGGGAGGGCTTCGACTTTCCCATGAAGCCTGAAAGACTGACGTTCAGCAACTACTGCAGGCTAAAGGAGAGCGGCCTTGGGCAAAGTCAGCGAAGTATCTCGGCGCCGTTTCGTGACTTCGGCGCTCTCGGCTGCGGCGTTAGCGGCTTTACCTGCCCATTCGGTGGCAGACTCTAAAATGCGGAAACCGGGAGGGAATGAAATGACCAGCTTGACCCCATACCTGTTGTTCGATGGCAAATGCCAGCAGGCCATGCGGTTCTACCAGTCCTGTTTCGGCGGAGAACTGACCGCAACCAAGGTCATGGACTCCCCAGCGAAGGATTTCATGCCTGCAACGCAGCAGGAGAAAATCGTCAACGCACGGCTCAGAAACGGCAATGTGGAGATTTCAGCCTCAGATTGGCTGCGGCCTGACCAGACGCCGATCCGAGGCAACACAGTTTGCCTCTATCTGAGCGGTGGAACCTTCGAGGAACTGAAAACCGTTTTTGAAAAACTTTCCGACGGAGCGGAAGTGACCGACCCTCTGAAAGAGCAGTTTTTTGGCACCTACGGAGCACTCAACGACAAGTTCGGTGTCCGTTGGATGTTTCAAACAAACACGAAGACCTAGTCAAACGATATTGGAAGACAGAGCCACATAGGAGCGATCGATATGAAATATATTTTGCTGATGTCCGGCACGAAAACAGGCGTCGATACTTATCACACCTGGTCGCAAAAAGATGTTGAGGCTCACATGGCAGTCCTCCGAGGGATCGCCAGCGATCTCAGTGGGTCCGGAGAGTTTGTGGCAACACAGGGCTTGGCCGAACCGGCTGAAGCTCAGCTTGTTCGTGGGGAGAAAAACGGCCTGCCGGTCACGGACGGTATTTTCCCCGAGTCGAAAGAGTTTCTGCTGGGCTACTGGATCGTGGACGTTGCGACCGCAGCGCGCGCCTATGCCATCGCCGGGCGTATTTCGGCGGCGCCGGGGCCCGGAGGATCGCCTACGAACATGCCGATTGAAGTCAGGCAGTTCGCGACTCATGGCCAGTCCAAGTCTCAGTGACTGGATGCTGAGAATGCAGTCCGCATCGCTGCATCCGCAATTGAGGTAAAACCAGTCTGAATTGAATTCAAAGGAGAAAGAAAATGAAATACATCCTGATGATGAACACGATGCGAGTCGGACACGGAGTCCCCGAGTGGCCTCAAAAGGACCTCCGCGCACACATCGCATTTATGATGGGTCTCAATAAAGAACTTCGCGAATCCGGCGAGTTGGTTTCAGCCGAAGGTCTGTCTTTCCCCGATCAAGCCAAGTTAGTGCGCGCTGGGAAGGACGGCATGCCGATCACGGACGGCGTATTTCCCGAGAGCAAGGAATTTCTTGCGGGATATTGGATTGTCGATGTCGACTCTCCGGAGCGAGCCTATGCTGTGGCGGCGAAAGCGTCGTCGGCACCTGGTCCCGGCGGGACGCCATTGAACATGCCGATTGAAGTGCGGCCGATTATGAGCGGACCTCCACCTGAAATGTTGTAACGAGAGATGCGATGAAAAAGGCATGGGACGAGACTTCCGAGCATCTGTTGCGCGAACTTGCGCCACAGGTGCTCGGCTCGGTCGCACGCCGTTTTCGAGACTTCTCCTCCGCCGAGGACGCCGTGCAGGAGGCCATGCTGGCGGCATACACGCAATGGCCTCAGGAAGGGGTTCCCGAGAATCCACGCGGCTGGTTGATCCAGGTCGCATCCCGCCGCATGGCCGACCACGTGCGCAGCGAAATTTCCCGTCGAGCGAGGGAAACCGCGGTGGCGGTGGATGCTGAAACCATCGCACCCTTCAATGACATGGACTCTGATATGGATCCCGATGACACCCTCATCTTGTTATTCATGTGCTGCCATCCGGCCCTTACTTCATCCTCCGCAATCGCTCTGACTCTGCGCGCTGTCGGCGGTTTGACTACCACGGAGATCGCCAATGCATTCCTGGTCCCAGAGGCCACCATGGCGCAACGGATCAGCCGCGCCAAGCAAAGCATCAAGGCTTCCGGTGTCCCATTTCGCCTGCCTTCTCCGCAGGAGCGGGTGGAACGGCTGCCGGCAGTTCTCCGCGTCCTGTACCTGATCTTCAATGAAGGCTATGCCAGCAGCATCGGAGCGCGCTTGCAGCGCCTGGACTTGGCGCGGGAGGCCATCCGGTTAACCCGTAGCGCAAAAGCACTGCTACCCAAGGATGGCGAAGTAGCAGGACTTTTAGCGCTCATGTTATTGACCGACGCTCGACGCGCGGCACGAACCGGACCCGACGAGGAATTGATTCCCATGGACAAGCAAGATCGAACTCTCTGGGATGGGGCTGAGATTTCCGAAGGCGTCGAGCTCCTGACCGCCGCATTATCAAAAGGATCCGTCGATCTATATCAGTTACAGGCTGCCATCGCCGCAGTTCACGACGAAGCGGCGCGCTCTGAGGACACGGACTGGCCGCAGATTCTGGCGTTGTACGAACTGCTAAGGCGTATGTCTCCCAGCCCCATGGTCACCCTCAATCACGCGATTGCAGCTGCCATGGTACACGGGCCGTCGAAGGGTCTCGAACTGTTAAAGACGCTCGATGCCGACGCCCGGCTTGCTGGTCACTATCGCCTCGACGCGGTTCGCGCCCATTTACTCGAAATGGTTGGCGACTATCAAAGCGCTATCAAGCATTACCGGATTGCGGCCAGCCGGACGACAAGTATCCCGGAACAGAATTACCTTATGACCCAGGCAGCTTGTCTGGCGGAAAAAGAAGTGACCCGAAACTGTCCTGCGGACACCCAATAACGCAAGGGGAGTGATAGCTCAAAAACTCGAGTGGCTGCCAGCCACTACGGCCAGCAAATTACCCTCTCTGAGGTTGCGGTCTCCACATGGCGCTTAGAGCTCTCGCCGCGTCCGTCACGGCTCGCTGTACTGAAGAACTATCAGTCCTGGCTCTTTGTACGAGGGGCCGATTCCGGCGTTTCGCCTGATCGTCTGCTTTCGAACCTTGCACATCCCCTTGCAAAGCGCCAATTGATGCTTCAAAGAATTCCTTCAAGTCAACTCGAGCCCCCAAAACCTCGTGCTTCGTGGTGATCATTCGCATTCAACCTTTCTCGAGACGCACCTCATTACAGCCGTTACCAGGCATCGGGACAATACAGAGAATCATCGAGTGAGGCATCCGAATGGCTTGAGACGGGAGCATTCCTCGTAAGTTTTGGTGGTTCCCTACCGCCCTTTCCCGGGTTCTAGGTCTGAGGGGTTCGACGGGGTATTACAGCAACCGACCAGTCAGGATCCGGCATATCGCTTACACCGATTAATAAACCGGGGCTGGAACTACGAGGGGCGACCAAATAATTTTGAACATGACGCGGTGGCATTCCGCCGCATCAAAGGTACAGCAGTTGAAACCTATGCAGTACGCAGTACGGTCGAGCGGCACTTGGGGACTTGTAACAGGGATTGTGCTTGTTTTGATCGCGTTTTCAAGCCTTGGATGCGGCGCCCATAGCCCGAATGATAATAATCCTGGCACCCAGAATGATCCTGGCACCCAGCAGGTTCTGTTCGTTGGGAACCAGGAACCCAACACGGTGTCGGCATACAAAATCGGCAACGACGGTTCACTGGCCGCAGTATCCGCTTCGCCGTTCCCGGTTGGTGGAAATACGCTGATCGCTAATCCGAACGGAAAGGTTCTGTTCTCATTTGGGCTCAACACAGACACCCTTGAGCTTAATACGGATCGTATCGCCCGCGACGGTTCGCTGCAGATGTCTTCCCGCATCGCCGACAACACCCTGGCGGGGGTTCGGGCCATCAATCCCTCAGGCACCGCTCTCTATGTAAGCAGCATTAACGCGGCTGAAGACAACTGGGGATGGAAAGTCTATTCCATTCAGCCGGACGGAACGCTGCAATTGAACAGCGGGATAATCGATCAGACCTCCGGTCGTTTGACCTTTACGCAGGATGGCACAGCGGCTTTTGCTGCCTACTGTTATTTCCTGATTCCGAATATCGAGCATTTTTCCGTGGCGCCGGACGGCAGTCTGACCAATACCAGAAACCAGATAACCACGCCCATCCCCTTCGGAGAGTGCCCCAACGCGGTAGCAGTTGCAAAAGCGGGAGATATGCTCGCGGCGCCATGGAGTGATGCAACCAGCTCAGACCCGACGCAAGACTTCATCACGCTATTCAGCATTAATCCCGAGACCCACGATTTGGAACCGCCGGCGGGGTCCATGTTTCCTGCCAGCGGTGCGGGACAAGACGCGATCTTTGACCCTTCAGGAAAATTTCTGATTACTGCACAGAATAACGGTGTGGGAGTGTATAAGGTGGGGCTCGACTCGCTCACCGAGGTCAGCGGTTCGCCTTTCGGAGGAGCGGCGATGGATCGCGTGATGCTGACGCCTCTCGGAAAGTTCGTAGTGGCAATCGGCGGTGCATCCGGGAAAATATTCGTGTTCGCGTTCAACAGTTCGACAGGAGCGCTCGCTCTGGCGCCGGGCTCTCCGGTCTCGACATCGAGCCCGTATGATTTAGCCATCATTCAACAATGAGAGAGCAGAACACCAGAGCAACGCTAAACTAGACTGCTTTCAGCCCATTCGGAACCATGGGCAGTGAGCGGATGCGCACACCCGTTGCGTCGAAAATGGCGTTGCCGATCGCTGGAGCCAGTCCGATCATCGGACATTCGCCGGCACCTGCCGACGGAATGTCCTTGCGATCGAGCAGCACGGTCTCGACCGCGGGCACATCGCTGAATCGCGGAACGCGATAGCTCGAGAACTTGTCCGTTGAGGATACGTCCGTTTTCGAATTCAATGGCCTCGAAGAGCGCGCCGCCCAGTCCCATGATGTTCGAACCCTCAATCTGATTGCGCAGGTTGTCAGGGTTGACGATAGCGCCACATTCGAAGGCGTGACAGTACGCGCAACACCTTGACTTCACCGGTCTTTCGATCGACCGCGACCTCCGCACAGGTCGCGACGTTCCCGGCCTTCTCGAATCCACCGCCCATTCCGAAGCCATGGCCCGCGGGTTTCGTCCGGCCCCAGCCGAATTTCTTGGCGGCTGCTTCAAAAACCGCGCGCAGCCGTTCGTTCTTCAGATTCTTCAGGCGAAACTCCAGCGGGTCCATTTTCACCAGATGAGCCAGTTCGTCCATGAAGGATTCGCGAGCGAAGTGATTCGCGGTGGCCGCCAGCGCGCGGTAAGATCCCTGCCGCAAGGGAGAGCGCGTGGGATGAAATTCGATTCTCTGGTTCGCAATTTCGTAGTAGGTCTTAATTCCTGCCGCGCCGGAATTGTAGTTATGAAATTCCCAGGCCGCGATGGTGCCATCGCTGCGAAGACCGCCGCTGACCTCAATGACACCTGCAGGACGAAAATAGGCCCAGGTGAATTCTTCTTCGCGGGTCCACACCAGCTTGACCGGACGCTTCGCAGCCCGCGCCAGTCGCGCCGCCTCAATCGCTGCTTCCCCGGTGTGCTTGCCGCCGTAACCCGATCCGGTGTCCGGCATCAGCACTCGGACGCTTTCTTCTGGAATCCGAAAGGCCTCGGCCAGTTCACCCCGCACGCCGAAGGGCCGCTGCGTGCCCGTCCAGACGGTCAGATTGTCGCCTGACCATTGCGCCACGGCAGCGCGCGGTTCGAGCGGCGCATGAGCGATGTAGGAAACCGTGTAGGTCTGTTGCAGGTGATGGTCGGCAGAAGCCAGGGCCTGTCGCACCGAGCCTGTGTCGTAGCGGGATCCGTCTCCTGTCGGGTCATCGCCTTTCGTCGCATTCTTCTTCAGATAGTCAAACAACTCTTTGTTCGAAGGCTGCGGCTCAGCCTTCCACTCCGCGCGAATGGCGGCGATCGCACGAGAGGCAATTTCTGACGCTGGGAGCTGCCACTCCGACAAAATTGCCGTCACGGACAACGGTCACACCGGGAATCTGTTCAGCTTCATGCGTGTCAATGGACGCAAGAGTCGCTCCGAAGGATGCTGGCCGAAGAATCTTGCCGTGCGAGCATTCCCGGCAGTTTCTGGTCCGACGGATAGCGATGCTTCCCGGTGACAAAATCCCGTCCATCGACCTTTGGCAGTGATTGACCTTGAACCGTCCACTGCGCGGCCGGAATGAGAGCGTCTTCCGTGGAGACCGTTTGGGTGAGTTGCTGCCCCTTCGCAAGGGCTGCGTATTCGAGAGATCGTTTGCGTCACTGGATCGGTGACCCTGCCGTCAGCAGCGATCAGGCGCTTGCGGTCGACCTGCCATTGGGCTGCTGCCAAACCAATCAGCAGATCGCGAGCGGCTGCGGCAACTTTCCTAAGTTGTGGACTCATGGTCGGGGTAGTGCGACTGCCGAAGGTCCCCATGTCGAACGGAGTAAGCTGCGTATCGCCCATGACCATTTGGATTTGGCTGACTGGAACATGCAGTTCTTCGGCGACACACTGGCTGAGAGATGTGCGTATGTTCTGCCCGACCTCCACCTTGCCGGTGTAGACCGTCACTACGCCGTTTTCGCCAAGATGCAGCCAGGCTCCGATTTCTTGTGGGAGGGATTCGCTCGTCCGCCTGGCACCCGATTCCTGGAGTCCGTGCGCGTCTTTCAGAACGCCAATAATCAGAATGCCGGCACCGAGAAATTTGAAGAATTCGCGACGATCGACTTCGAAGCGATAAGCGGGCGGCGCTGCGAGTTCGTAGCGTTCAGGTTCCAGCGGTATTTGGAGATCTGGCTTGGCGCTGGTTGTCATTGGCCAGCTCCTTCGACGGCTGATTCCGCAGCTCTTCGCCGCTCTCAGGATCGCCGCCACAATGCGGGGATGGGTTCCACAGCGGCATATGTTGCCCTCCATGGAATGCGAAATCTTCGGCGGCGGATGGATTGGGGTTCGCTTCGCAAAAACGAAACGGCGGTCATGATCATCCCCGAAGTGCAGTAGGCGCATTGCATGGCTGCCTCTTCGAGGAAGGCCTGCTGTAGCGGATGCAAACGGTCCCCTTGGGCAAGCCCTTCAATCGTCGTGATTTGCTTCTGACCGACACTGCCCACCTGGGTGATGCACGATCGGCGGCGATTGCCGTCGATCAGGACCGTGCAGGCGCCGCACTGGCCCTCTCCGCAGCCGTACTTGGTGCCGGTCAGATCAAGTTGATCGCGCAAGACGCTGAGCAGGCTGGTGTCTGCGTCTGCATCGATGGTGCACGGGCGTCCATTTACGTTCAGGTTCGTAATCGAGCCATGCCGAAACCTCGTCATTACCGGGGTGGAGCGGAGAAACTCGGTGGGCATCTACGCAAGCGCCGGCCTCTCTGAGCTTCGTATCCATCAATGATATACCTCAGAAAATTCATTGGAATTGACGAAGGAAAGCCTCGAGTCTAAGCCTTCGTGATACTTCGTGTCCTTTGTGGTTGATGCTCTGTGCTTGCGCTACCGAGAAACCTGAGGTGCACACACCGCAAACGAGTTTGAGATAATCAAGGCCCATGTGCGGAAGGTACAGACTCTCGCGGAGAAAGCAGCTGGTCGAGGAATACTTCGGTGTGGACTCCGAGGATGGCGACTGGGATCCCCGCTACAACATCGCGCCTTCGCAGCCGGTTGTGACCATCCGACAGGATTCCCGCGAACCGGTCCGCACACTTTCGACCATGCGATGGGGCCTGATCCCGTCGTGGGCGAACGATCCGAGCGTCGGATACAAAGCGATTAACGCCCGGGCCGAAACCGTCGCTACAACGGCGTCATTCCGGGAACCGTTCAAGTCGCAACGCTGTCTGATCCCCGCAGATGGCTTCTACGAATGGAAGAGAGACGGAAAAACAAAACAGCCTTACTGCTTCGAGGTTGGTGACGGCCAACTCTTCGCTTTCGCGGGTCTGTGGGACACATGGAAGAATCCACAGGGAGAAGTTATCGAAAGCTGCACAATTCTAACCACCACTCCGAATTCACTCGTGGCACATATCCATGACCGGATGCCGGTCATTCTCAGGCCGGACAACTACGATCTGTGGCTGGACCCGGCGTTTAGAAACATGGCTTCCGTGTCCGAGATGCTCAAGCCGTTCGAGGCCACAATGATGCGGAGCTACCCGGTCAGCACTAGAGTCAACCAGGTACAGAATGACGACGCGGATTGCGCGAAGCCGGTGGCCGTGAGTGGCTCGCCTGCACAGGCATCACTATTTTGACCCGCGATCTGTCAGAAATACGGCCGGAACTACCCCGTAAAGAACCCCTGAAAGTGCTGGTTTTGGCGGGTTGCCCGTGCTAGTATGCGCCGGTGCAACCTAGGTCCCTCGTAATCGAAGAGGTGCCGGGATCCCAAACTGGCCCTCACATCCTCCGCCTGGAGGGGCCGCTTATTCTAACCACGCTGACTGAATTCCAAACCAAAGTGAATGCGGACCGCTCGCACAATCTGATCCTCGACTTTACCGGTGTGCCCTATATTGACTCCGCGGGAATTGGTGCGCTGGTCAGGACCTATGTCAGGCACCAGCGAGACGAAAACGGCCTGTCTCTGGTGGGTGTAAACGACCGGGTTCGTGCGGCTTTAGAAATTGCCCACATCAAGCAATTTTTCCGCTTCTTCGATAGCCTGGAAGCCGCTCAAGCCAAAAACCTCTCGTCGTAAGCGGCTGCGGTCCAGAATCGTCTGGGCTCAGCGCCACTTCCTCATTTGTTTCCATGCCTGTACCAGCTCCTGGATTGCCCTCGGGCTGGGAAAGTGACCGGGGCCAATTCGACAGACGAAGTGTGCGCTGCGGTAGAAGTCTTGCACTGCAGTAACGCCCATCATCGACAGGCGTTGCCGTAATTCGGCCAGATCCTTGGGGCCGAGTACTTCGTCGGGAGGTTTCGGACGCCGGGCCATGACGTCGAAAAGAGTAACATATTCGCTTTTTGTTCGCCTAAAGACTAGTGGTATTGGATGGGGCAGACTCTCGAAACTGCAGCTGGGCTTCCAGAGATTCCAGCCACTCCTCAAAAGACGTTCGGCACCCGGGTTCGACGCGGAGGAAGCGCAGGCCGATGGCAAATGCGTCCTTCCAGACCACCTCGGCCTTGGCCCGGAACACTCGGGCTGTGGTTCCGGGAAGATCGAATTGTATTGTGACTGTGTCTTCGATAGCGGCAGGCCCGAACTGAGTCAGGGCCAGTCCACCCTCGCTGACGTTCAGGATCTTCCCCACGACACTGTCCCCGGTCCCCGAGAGCAGTGATAGGCAGGTCGATTCTGTGGCGGAAATACCGGCGATGATCCCGCTCCATCGCTGGAAGGGCGATCTCAAGCTGGCTTCGTAACAGCGTATCGGCGACGGGCTTGCCCATCACGAAGTTGGCCCCTGCTTCCACAGCCGCGCTGACGCTGGTCTTGCCATTCAAAACAGCGAAAACTACCGACAGCTTGTTGGAGCGGCCGTTGCGTATGCTTGCCAGCGCGTCTCCCGCTCCGTGAACATCATCGCAATCGATTACAAAACCATCGATGTGCCGCCGTCCGGCGAACTCGAGAGCACTCTGCGGCGTCAGCGCGGACCTCAAGGCCAACTCGCGAGGCAGCGAAGGTGGTACGCACGACGTTCAGCAAGGCCGCGTCGTTCGTCAGCAAAAGGCAGGTCAACGCCATCGCTATAATCTACGCAAACTACCACGATCCCCAAAGTGACGGAGGTGCATGAGGTCTTGCCCTCCTGGCTTGACCTTGAGGATCGCGAGCGGAATGCCAATTCCCACCAGCGGTCTTACAATAGCCTGCGCACGGAGGAACAAAGTGAAAAAGGATGTGAGCGGCGCAGGCAGTGGCCTCAACAAGGTAGCCGTCATTACCGGAGCTGGCAGTGGTATCGGGCGAGCGGTCGCGCTGGCGATGCAGTCCGCTGGATACTCGGTGGTGCTGGCGGGTCGCCGCCTGGCGAATCTCGAACAAACAGCGGCGATGGGAGATCACAAAGCCGTCAAGATGCTCTCCGTGTCCACCGACGTTAGCCAACCCGATGACGTACGCGCGCTGTTCGCCAGGACTCGCGATGAATTCGGACGGGTGGATGTTCTCTTTAACAATGCCGGCATCGACGCTCCAGGAATTGCGATCGAAGATCTTAGTTACGAGCAATGGTCAAAGGTCGTGGGCGTGAATCTTACCGGAGCGTTCCTGTGTGCTCAGGAGGCAATCCGCCTGATGAAGGTGCAGCAGCCGCGAGGAGGACGCATCATCAACAATGGCTCGCTTTCAGCTCATGTGCCGCGCCCCAATTCGACGCCATACACCGCCACAAAGCACGCCATCACGGGTCTTACCAAATGCATCTCGCTGGATGGCCGCAAACACGATATCGCTTGTAGCCAAATCGATATTGGAAACGCGGTCACGGAAATGACCGAGAAATGGGCAGTGGGAGCGCTGCAGGCGAACGGCGAGACCAAGGTCGAACCGCGACTGGATGTAAAGCATGTCGCCGACGCCGTCCTATACATGGCCGGCCTTCCGTTGGACGCCAACGTTCAGTTCATGACCGTGATGGCGACGAAAATGCCTTTTATCGGTCGCGGATAACGGGATCTAGGTTGCCTGGCCGACACTCAAGAAAGAGATTAATTGCCCTCAAGAGCGATCGCATGATCGCTTACAAACCGGCGAATAATCGAGATCATGTCGGGATCTGGTTTCAAGCCCAGGCGCAACGCCCGTGAACTGTCGAAGACAGAAGGCCAACCCTCTACGATGCGTGCAATCGCTGGATCTGGTTCGAAGCGTACTCGTTCCCGCGCAGCTTTACCTGCCACTGCCTCAAGCGCATCGAGCATTTCGCTCACTCGTGTGGTGAGCGCTGGAAGATTCACTGCGATGCGGCCACCCAGAGACTCGGATTCGCCGACCGCAATCAAGCCTTCGATTGTGTTGTGTGGAGATGCCAACGCGACCGGAGTCTCAGGCGGCACGGGGCAAACCGCGGGGCGGCGATGCAGAGGCTCGCGGATGATCGTAGAAAGAAATCCGGATGCCGCACCATTGGGTTGACCGGGCCTGACGGTCACCGTCATCAGCCGCGCGCTGCGGCCGTCCATGAATCCCTTTCGCGTATAGTCGGCCACCAACTGTTCGCAGATGAATTTCTGAATGCCGTAGGAGGTCTGCGGCGTAGGCAGGGTATCGTCGCGAATGATGGCTGGCAGAGGTAACGCGGGATCGTTGCCGAAGACCGCAGCCGAACTGGCGAAGATCAGGCGCGGACGGTTGCCCGCTGCCTTGAGCGCATCCAGCAGCGCACGGGTAGTATCGAGATTCGATCGTAGACCGAGCTCGAAATCGGCTTCGCACTCCGCCGAAACAGCCGCTGCCAAATGGAAAACGACATCGAATTTTTCGTTGACGATGGCCGGGCACTGTTCGATGAGACGGCCCACCAGGGGGCGGACGTGAGCATTGCTTAAAAGATCAGGCGCGGGTCGTGCCAGGTCGGCGAGCACAATCTCGTCAGGCATCCGGCCCATGAACTGCTCACGTCGTAACAAAGTGCGAGCCAGCAGCGAACCAAGAAATCCGGCACCGCCAGTAATCAGAATCTTCATGGATGGACTTTCGATTCGAACTCCGTGGGAATGGTGATACCCAATTCCGTCGCATTGCTGCGGCTGATCGACACTTCCTCGACCGCCACTTCTTCGATCGGCATGTCTTTCGGATTCTCGCCTCGTAGAACCCGGCTTGCCATTTTTCCTGCGACTACCGAGGAGTATTGCATTCCCACGCCGAGGCACGCCAGGCCGCCGCGAGGCAGCGTCGAGCATAAGTCCGTAATCAAGGGAAGTCGCGCATCCTTCGCGCCCTTCACCGCGCCTTCATATCCTTGAATGCCTGTATTGTCGGCCGGCAACCACACCACTTGAATATCGCGGCCAGCAAGAATCTGTACCGCTTGCAGGATCTCGTTCGATCCGCCGACAGCGATCTGTTCCAGCCTGATTCCGCGTTTCCGAAACACTTCGGTTGCCACTGCCTGTTCCTTCACGGAATTGGCTTCCGCCGGATTGTACATAGTTCCGACCGCGCGCAATCCCGGCACCAGCTTCTGCATGAAATCCAGCATGTGGCTTACCGGCGGGAAACTGCCAACCCCAGTCAGGAATGGCAAATGCTCGGTGCGATTGCTGCCGGCTCCGGCTGCAATCGGATCGCTGACGCAGGTGAAAACCACCTTCTTGTGCTTTACGGTGTTGCAGGCCCCGGCAAGACAAGGCGTCGAGATGGTCATAATCAGATCGACATCGGAGTTGTCGTAATTCTGAAGAATGGCCGGGATGTTGATCATCTCCCCTTGCGCATCCGCCCGCACAATTTCCAGGTTCTTGCCTTCTTCGAGGCCGCTGGCTTTGAGTCCGTCAAGCAGCCCATTCACGCAATAGTCGTTACTCACACCGTGAGCGTAATACACGATCGCGGCTTTGAATTTCTTGCCGTCTGAGTCCGTTTTGGAAGCGGAAGCGGTCCTTCGATGACCCAAGTCGGAAATGAGCAATATCGACGAGAGGAGAATGATCAACGCGACGCCCCCTGCCAGCCGCCTTAGTACGGACAAGACCGGTGACTCAGGGAGCGACGCGCATCATTCGAAGCAGACTCCTGTGGCGTGAGGCGACATTATACTGATCGCGCTATTGTGGCGTGGAATGGCAGTTCCCTACCTGGCGGTCCATCCACCATCAATAAGGATCGTCTCGCCGGTGACAAGCGACGCCGCCTTGGATGCAAGGAATACGACCACGCCCGCTACATCCATCGGCTCACCAATGCGGTGCAGCGCAGCAATGCGTTCAACCACGTCCGCGCGGAACGCGGGATCGGCGAGACAACTCTCCGTTCCCGGAGTGCGGATAAATGTCGGTGCGACCGCATTCACAGTGATGTTGTACTTCCCCCACTCAACGGCAAGGCATTTGGTCAGATGAACAATGGCGGCCTTCGTCATGCAGTACACCGACTCGGTCGGCAGTGCGACGAACCCCGCCTGTGAACTCAGGTTGATGATGCGTCCACTCTTCTGTCGAATCATGACGCGCCCTGCAGCCTGACTGGCGAAAAAGGTTCCCTTCAGATTGACGGCAAGCGTCAAATCAAAGTCCTCTTCGCGCACGTTTTCCGCAAGATTGTCTGGCGCCAGGCCCGCATTGTTGACCAGGATATCGATCCGTCCGAAATGTTTTACAGTGTCATCAACCGCTCGAAAGATCTGATCGAGGTTGTCTCATGTCCATCTGTAAGGGAAGGGCCCGTCGGCCCATACCTTCGATCTGAGCTGCCAGGTCTCCCTGTGCGTTCACGTCACGCAGGCCAAGTGCGACATCCGCACCAGCGTGAGCCAGCGCCCGCGAAATCGCATTACCCAAGCCGCGGGCAGCCCCGGTGACAAGCGCCACCTGCCCTGTAAGATCAAACGCCGGAAAGTCGTTCAAATGTCCCTCCCGTTATTCGGCCGGGCTGTATTTTCCGTGAATAACTAAGCGTGTTTCGAGAATTCTGCTTCCAAGCATTGGCGATGTGAAGAGAAGCAACCACAGATACTACCTCATGGATTCGCTCCAGCTAAACTCTGCGCCATTTCGCCTCATACGAGTATTTCTTTCGTTCGGCAATCATGTATTGTCCATCGTCTTGTCAACCAATCGCCGCGCGGCTATGATGGCCGTCCAACAGGAGGTTTGTAATGAAGGTCCTTTCGATTGTTCTCTTGCTGGTGTGTAGCGGAATTCCGGCATTGGCCGGGAAGAAATATTCTTATTTCCGGGTGGGAAACGCGAACAACGTAACTACTTCGACCACGCCTGGCACGGTTCTGATGGGTGGGGGGACCGATGTGGATGCCGCGTTCCAATGGATGTGCCAGAAAAGCGGCAACGGCGATTTCCTCGTCATTCGCGCCACTGGCACGGACGCCTATAATCCCTACATCCAGCAGCTTTGTCCGAACGAGAATTCAGTGGCGACCTTGATCATTCCAAACCTGGCGGCGGCCAGCGATCCATTTGTAGTTTCGACAATTCAAAACGCCGAGGCTCTATGGATCGCGGGCGGCGACCAGTCGAACTACATCAACTTCTGGAAAGGAACTCCAGTCCAGGCTGAGATCAATGCCGCGATCACGCGCGGTGCGCCCATCGGAGGCACCAGCGCCGGCATGAATGTCCTGACCCAGTTTGTCTATTCCGCGCTGGCCAGTCAGGGAGCGACGTCGAGCCAATCGCTGGCGGATCCGTTCAACCGGTACATCACGCTCGATCGTGACTTCGCAAATGTCACCGCTCTGCAAGGCATGATTGGCGACCCGCACTTTGTGACACGCGACCGCATGGGACGAGACCTTGCCTTCATGTGCCGTATCTACACCAACGGCTGGTCGAATACTCCCCGTGACATCGCCATCGACGAACAAACCGCGTTGCTGATCGACGCTACGGGAAACAGCACCCTTGTTGGATCGAGCACCGCCTACTTCATGCAAGCCCCGGGCGCTCCACAGGTATGCGCACCGAAAACACCACTGACCTACACCAACATCGCCGTCTATAGAATCACCACCAGCGGATCGTTCAACCTGGCAACATGGACTGGAACCGGGGGCGTGGCCTATACCGTGTCCGCCAACGTCGGCGTCCTCAGTTCAACACAGCCAGGTGGTAGCGCCTACTGACATTGCATTTTTGAAAGGCCAGAGCCCATGCTAAACGGGGGCTCCGCGTAAAGTTGGCTGGATGTGTTGGGCGGCTAATACGGAACCGAATGTCCCAATACTGCCTCGACGCTGTTCAGCGGAACGCCGATTACGGGGAGAAAATCGAGTCGAGTTACGAGGATCATATGTCCCTTCGGCTCTATTCGGTGACCTATGGTCAATTAGGTCACAGGGAGGTGCTTGATGAAGAGGCGTTGGGTGATCGTGGCCATCATCAGCATGGCTCTGATCGGCGTAGGCCTCCTCGTCCGCACTGTCCGTAAAAATCGTCAACTCGCGAACCGTGCGGCAGCTACCGCATCCGGGGGGAGCAGGGAGACGCGACGTCGCAGTTCGCGCTGGGCGCGATGTATTACTACGGCAAGGGAGTGCCCAAGGACTATGTCGCGGCTGTGCGCTGGTACCGCAAATCTGCCGAGCAGGGCGACGCCAACGCCCAGTACTCCCTCTCTTACATGTATCACTACGGGAAAGGACTGCCACTGGACGATTCAGAAGCCGCACGCTGGCGCCAAAGAGCTGCCGAACAAGGCAACGTGCTGGCTCAGGACGCTCTCGGCATCATCTATCGCTCGAGGCGAAGGCGTGCCACCGGACAATGCAGAGGCTGTACGCTGGTACCGTAAATCCGCCGAACAAGGATATCCGCAGGCTCAATATGACCTCGGCTATATGTATTACTACGGCTACGATGTGCAGCGGGATCGAAATCAGGCCTACGACTTGTTCCAGAAAGCTGCCGCTCGTGGCAACGAGGACGCTAAGCGGGCGCTTGAGTGGTTTCAGTACGGGGATTGGAATCGACCCCGACGCGGGCCTTAGAGGCCTTCAGTAAATCGCATGTCTTTTTTGTTTCATGAAACTTGGACCACAGAGAATGTCAGTTGGCACAATCAGACGGGTACACCAGGTGCGAGTCGGAGAGTCTGAACCATCTTCCGACAGGGTTGTGACTAAATGGCAGTTTAGCAACAACCAAGCTACTCTTTGGTGCGTCCCTTCCAATTAGCTCACGCTGTTGTACCAGTGGCCCCACAGGTTTCGCATGACTGGTACAGGTAATCCCATTTCCGCGTTTCGCTAAGCCACTTCGCGGCATTTTCTAGCCTCATGCTGCTGGACGAGCACCGCGATACGCCCCTCTTCCGTTGCTCAATCCCATCTCTGTCCCGCCAGCGAACTCCGATAGCGAATTTCCCGTTGCCGCACTCGATCAGAGATGATGTGCTTTAAGGATTCAGCGATCCGAGGGACGACCTGCTTCGAGCGCTTTGCATCGCCACTCCTTCACCGGTAGCGGACGAAAGTGTATCCATGCGAGACGGCGGAACACGAGTCCCTTGAATCGGTTCGATCCCATTCGGAGATGATAGCGACTGACATTGGCATTACTCCGCTGTTTGCATGGGTAATTGTACAGCGGAAATCAGACTGATTGACGATAATCAAGGCGTCTACACTCACAACCTCGATCACAGGCGATTCGCCAGTTGACTCACACCCCACCAAATCCGTCTGTAAATTATTGAAACCGTGGAGACGACCATTGATCCCGAGATAAAGTTACGTTATCCGTAATTCGTTGACAATATGCTGACGCCAATCGGTGCCGCCACGATCCTCCGAACAGATAGCCATCTGCAGCGTAAGCTAGGTGGGACGAGAGCGCGATCCATCGAAGTATCCCAATCAGCCGGCTAACCATGAAGAATCATCCACGCAAGGGCGGACGACCGTTCAGGAAAGCAGGGCCGGCGAAATCCTCGTTTCTCAGGGAGCTTGACATCCTCTACGAAGACGATGCCGTCGTGGCTCTCAATAAACCTGCCGGACTCCCCGCTGTGCCGGTGGAAGGCTCCGATACACCGTCCGCATGGTCCCTGCTTTCTGCGCACCTGAAACTGAAGAGACAGCGAGCCTTCGTGGTGCATCGCATCGATCGTTTTACCTCCGGGGTCATGCTCTTTGCGAAAACTGAACGGGATCGGGACGCATTGGTTCAACAGTTTATCGCTCACACTCCGGTGAGGCAGTATCTCGCAGTCGTTCGCGGACATCTCGCCGCCAGGGAAGGAACGCTGGTTCACTACTTTCGGCGGGAAGGAATGTTTCAAAAGTTGACCACCGAAAGGGGCTTTCAGGCGGCTCGTGCCGAGCTTCGATATTTCGTCGAACGCCGGCTCCGGGCTGCGTCGCTCGTCCGAGTTACGCTGGTGACCGGATTGCAGAACCAGATCCGGGTGCAGTTTTCAGCGATTGGCCATCCGGTGATCGGCGACAGAAAGTACCACAAGCCGGAAGCACTGGAGCGACGAATCGCCCGCGTCGCGCTGCACGCCGCGCATCTTCAGTTTATTCATCCACGTTCAGGAGACAGCGTCTCAGTGGACTGCGAAATCCCCCACGACTTTCAATCGCTTCTCCAGGCTCTATCGCCGCCCCAACGTCCGCGCCGGTGAATTCTCCGAGACGCTGAGGACGGGAGCCTCGCGTTCCCATCTGTGCGGATAGAAAACAAATCCGGCTATCTTCCCGGCCCTACAAGGTCGGGATCGCTGCCTGGATTTCATTAGAGTAGGAACTCTGTGTTCCGGTCGACGAGACCGAGGTGGTCACATAGTAGTAGTTCTGTCCTGCCTGGACGGAGTCGTCTGTGTAAGTGGTAGCCGCATCAATTACCGAATTGATTTTTGCGTACGGTCCACCTGACTGGCTTGCACGATAAACGTTGTAACCGACGACCTCTGCAGCCGTGTCCCACGAAAGACTGACGCTATGCTGGACAGGAGCCACTCCAGTTCCGGTCAAATTCTCGCTGGCTGCATTCGCGGCATTGCTGGCGAACGCCAGGGTAGCTGCTGCCTGACCCGACGCTCGCGGGACGAATGTAAGCGTAAACGGCACGCTTTGTCCTGCTGCAATCGTGAGCGGGAAACTGATACCGCCGAGGGAGAACTCGGAATCAGTGACGTTGGCCGACGAGAGGGTGACACTCGCTCCGCTAGCCACCAGTGTTCCGGATTGAATCTTGCTGGTTCCCACGGTCACGCTGCCGAAGTCACTCGATACTGGACTGACGGAGAGTTGCCCCTGGGCTGCACCCGTTCCCGCCAGGGAAATCGTGAGGATTGGAGTGGAAGCATCCGAACTGACCTGCACGCTCCCGCTGGCGTTGCCCGCCGACAGCGGAGAAAAGGTCACGCTGAAGGTGACGCTTTGACCCGCGGCCAGCGTAACCGGCAAATTCAGTCCGCTCAAACCAAAGCCCGTGCCACCCACGGTGGCCTGAGAAATCGTGACACTCGAGCCGCCGGAATTGGTAAGAGTCGCGGACTGCGTCTGGCTGCTGCCAACTTGAACTCCGCCAAAAGCCAGGCTGCCGGGATTCGCTATCAGATTACCGGGAGTCACGGTTGCTTGCGACGCAGTGGTGCCGGTGCCGCTGAGGGAAACGTTAGTAGCTGTGCTGCTCACGCTATTGTGTTTCCCAGAGTGGTCGTGAACCGAAGTGGTGGAAGTCAGCAGTGAGATCGCGCCGCTGGCTCCGCCGCCCGTTACCGGGGAGAAGGTCACGCTGAATGTCGCGCTTTGTCCGGCCGTCAGGGTCGAGAGGAAACGCTGGACCACTCAGGTTGAAACCGACCCCGGTGATTGCACCCTGGGAAACCGTCAGATCAGATTTGCCGGAATTGGTCAGTATCAAGGGTTGCGTGGATAACGCGCCTACCTGGACGCTGCCGAAGTTCATACTCGATGAATTGACGGTTAGTTGTGCTCTGGCAGGGGCCGCACAAAGAAGAAGGGATAGAGCAAGAAATCCGCTTATCTGCGATAACGAGTAGAAACGCTTCACAGCGTCGCCTCTTTTACCGTGAGAGCGCTTCACGGGGGGATATGGTCCGCTGCGCCTGTCAGCTCCCTCGGTGCACGAACCCGCCTCGTGACTGAGGAAAGTGAAAGATTCAGCATGTTCATTGTTGCCGGAGTCCTGGAAAATCAGCAGATCCCAAAAGGGTAATCAGGAGATGATTCTGGGCCAGCAGGCGGGTGTCGTTTAGTAACTTAGACACTGCGGATAACGAGGGAAAAAAAGAGTCGCGAGACGGAGGCGCCTGAAAATGCATCAAAACACCAATCACGGAGCGCGCCCCGCAATGAGGATATCGAACACCGGCGGAGTGACCCTAAGGACACTATGCAGAAAAACTGGATTCTGAGACTATGACCTCGTGCACGAGCTTTCCAACCCCAATCTGTGGCACCGAGGTCGCGCGGGAATGAACTTCTCCACCATCCTGCATTCGAAATACAGCTTCATCATTCTGCAGGTTCTTGACCTGGTGACGACGCTGGTGGCCTTTCATTTCGGTGCGTTCGAAGTAAATCCGTTAGTGGGGCACTTGACCACGAGACTTGGTCCTACGGGTGGAGTCCTGTTAAGCAAGCTCTTTGCAGTGGTCATTGCGACCCGCGTGAGAAAACTTCTGTGGGTTGCCAACCTGTTCTATCTCGGCATAGTTTGCTGGAACACTTTCATCCTTCTCGCCCTTTCGCACATCAAGCACTGACGAAAAGCAGCCACGGATCTTCACGGATTACACGGATCAAAATCTTTTTTACTTTTTGTTGCTTTATCCGCGTGAATCCGTGAAGATCCGTGGCTGCTTTTTCTTGCGTCCGCGGTCGGAAGCTGGAGCGCTGGTGCCATGCCTGTAGCACCACTGAGCCATTCCCGTTACCCCAACACGCTCTATATCGTGATCATGCTGTATCGACACTTTGCAAGGAACGCATGCGCCTGCCTCTGCTCTGGCTCTCTTTTTGGCTGTTGTTCGCTTTCTGGCTCGCTGCCTTTTTCTTCCATCTGCATGGTGGTCTGACGACCTACGCACTTCTGGTTGTGGGGATAGCGCTGTTTCTGAAGAAACCTCGCGTCGATGCCCGATAGCCAGTTCTATGCAAAGATTTGCACTCACCAAAACTTCATTTGACTGACGGTCCCAGGGGGACTACGCTTCCGTTTGGTAAGAGGGGGATCACAATGAATAGTCGCGTTCTCCTCAGAATCGTTGTCGCTGTAGCTGTCGTAGCTCCCATTCCTGTTTTTGCCCAGGCCGCGGCCGAGTCCGCTTTGACCAATGCACTTTCTTCTTCAGCGACGGTGAAGGGTGGGTCTGCCCTGGGTCGCGCGCTAAACCAAAGCAGCACGCAACTCGGAACTCGCGTTCACGAGCGGACGACGAGTCCGGCGCAAGTTGGAATTCCGAGACAAACACCGAGAACGGGATTGAAAAATTCCGGAACAATGCTCGCTGCTGGATCTGTGCATACTGCTTCATCCCAACCAATGGGTGGAATCTCTGTGCAAGGCGGCGTGTCTAATTGCTCTCCGAACGCTCAGGGTTCCCCGGCCAGGCATGACACCTTCAACGGATTGCCATCGATCTACTTCCGGTCCTAAGCCGGACAATGACGCGGACAAATACAAGTCATTCGTCACGCTGCCCGCCCCAAAATAGAAGTTTAGATTTGAGTTCGAGCCTGTGCTCCGGCCGCAAACCAGACTGCTGCCTGCATTTGATGGATGAACTGCGGGGAGATTACTGAGTAGAGATGGCGAAGTTCACCGTAATACGAGTCTCACGCGGCACCGACTTGCCCCCCTCTTGATGAGGCTTGAAGTGCCATTGCTTAACAGCGTCGAACGCGGCAGTGGTCAACATGGGGGGGCCACTGATCACCTTCAAAGCTTGAACGTTTCCGTCTTCGCCGACCTGGGCCTGCAGCACCACGGCTCCCTGAACATTTTCCTGTTGCGCCAGCAGAGGATAGATAGGTTCCACAGGACGTCCCACGATCTCCATTGTCTGGCCTGAAAAACGAACCTGCGCGCCCGTAAAGCCAGCGCCCGACTGGGAACCGGGAGCGCTTGCGCTTGCCACCGCCGCCGAAGGGTTGTTGGGGTTCTGTTTCAAATCAATATGGATGCCAGTGTCGCGGGCCACAATCGTCTGGCGTTGCCCGCTGGAATACGTGACATCAACCTGCAACGGACTAAGCGCCGCCTCCGGGGCATCTGTCATGACTCCTGTATGAGTCGCACTACTCGACGATGCGGTCTGCCTGGGAGCGGTCTTGTGAGTCGGTGCTGGATTGACGTGCGGCGTGATTCTTGTCACCGAGTCGGAAGTTGTGAAGTGGGCTAACTCTTCGACACCGAGAATGTCAGACCAGAACTGCCCATTCTTAATCACCACCAGTATCAGAGCGACAAGAAGTAAGGCCAGGGCGACGAGCAACTGGACGCGCCGCCTCGATTCGGTGGTCGTAGGGATCGAATCGAAATTGATCTGTGGTTCGTTAACTTCGCTGAACATATCAGCGCTACCTCTCCCCATCTGGGGTCAACGGCGCAACAGTATGCCCTGAAACGGCCAGCAAAGCTAGTAAAGATTGCACCGATAACGAGTCAATCTGCGATAGCTGAGAAATTTAAGAAATACGGGATAGAGAGTTTACTATCCCATTTGTTTGCCAGTATTTACGGGGAGGGCAGGCGACGCACGCGGAATTTAGAACGTCGACCCTGGCCGGTAGTCGGCTGCTGATACCTCCGCCAATCTGTGAACCAGGAAGAATACGAAATATCACAAGCCTTCAATCCCGGGTTTTCCTTCGTGGACCTTCGTGCCCTTGGTGGTTCGTGTTTTTCGAAGTTGAACCTGCGCTCTAAGGCAATGAAAACTTCAGAGTGACCTGAGTCTCAAATTCCACAGGATTGCCTTTGAGAAGATGCGGCTGGAAACGCCATTGCCGTACTGCATCAACAGCCGCCTGGACCAGTTCAGCAGCGCCGCCTATGACCCTGACATCCTGAACCGAACCGTCCTTCCCGACCAACGCTTTCATCACCACTGGTCCTTGAATCCCCTGCAGGCGGGCCCGCTCGGGATACTTGGGCACAACTCGCGTCAGCAGATATCCGTTGGTCGCACTGGAAGTTTGATCCGATCCCGGCGAACCGTTTTCATCGGCCGGAGCTTTGGCGGTTGTCGCTTTCGGTGGCACTGTGCGAAACACAACCTTGCCGCGCTCGTACATCACCAGACCACCATCTTGCGGAGGCGCTTCAACCTTCACCTTCGGGGCCGGATTGGGTGCAGGCAAGGAAACAGGAGTCGAACTGCGAATTCAGCAGCATCGGTTGACGCCGCGGACTTGGCAAAGGAGCTACGGGATACGGACTTTCTTGCGCCGCAGCGAGGACTTGCTCGGGAACGTTTGGACTCTGGCCTTCCGCTCGATTCACAGCCATGTTCCAACCGGCGCGCCCGACCAGCCAGCCCAAAAGAAGACACAAAGCAATGACCGCTGCACTCAAAGGACCGGTTCGGTATTCGCGCCGGCCTGCTCCAAAATCGCTTTCAGCCGGCACCAGAAAGAGGTTGCGAGTCACAGCATCGGCATCGACCGGATGCCTCGCCGGATCAGTCCGCAAGGCGCTCTCGCGAACCCCATTCCTCTGGCTCAAATCTGGCTCGCGCTCGCCCGAATCGGGACTATCGAAATCCGATGATTTTTGACGAAAAGGGTCAGGTTTCAGCATTTAAAGTCTTAAGGAATCCCGAGGGGACCAACAAGGCGGGAGGGAACAACAATCCGAAGTTTCGCCTGAAATCAACCGCTTGTCAACAGAAATGGTGTCCCTGTAACTGTATGTAAATACATCACTTGGGAGGCGTCGGTTTAGGCATATTTCGCCGCAAGCGAACAGCTCAATTCTTCACCGAAGTTCGCGTTCAAATACGTAGGGCCGATTCCGAATCTTGTGCCTTACGCCCAGTCAAGGAGTAAGTGAGCGCGATTTGAACGCTCATTCGTTCTTCTTGATCTGTTCGCCAGCAACCTTGAATCCTGTATTCGCGGCCGGAACTCCCGCATACACGGCGATTTGCAGAAGTAATTCCTTCAAATCGCACAATTCGAGTTCGCTTGCCAAGACCAGCCCGCACATGAAGGGCGAACTCTTCCCATCTTCCGAGGGAGGCCGTTACCGCCAGCACGAGAAGCCGCCGGGTCCGCAAATCCAGTTCAGGACGAGACCAGATCGTTCCCCAGGCGTAACGCGTGATCAGCTCTTGAAACTCGCGCGTGAAATCGGTCGTCGAAGCGATGGCGTTATCGACGTGTGCGTCGCCAAGCACAGCGCGACGCAATTCGAATCCGGTTTGCAAGGTGTCCGCGCCGGCATCCGGTGGAAGAAGAAACTCGAGCAGTGCTGTGGTAAACGATCGGGGCCGCTCAATGTTGGAAAGATGTGCCGCCGCCAGATGAAGAGCCTTCGCGCCTGGAATCCCGGCTCACCAGCCTCTCACCATGGCCGCTCCACGGAGTCGAGATGTCGTGGTCACCAACGATCACCAGGGTTGGCGCTTTGATCTTCGACAGAAGATCTCCGTGATCCATGTCGCGAAGAGCCGCACAACATCCCGTGTATCCCACCGGATCGGTACCCAACAAGACCGAGCGGATCGAGGCAGCGTGCGGATTTTTCTTCGCCAGCGTTTCTGGCAAGAACATTCGTGGCATTACAACATCGACGATCGCCTGCATTCCACCCTTGAGCACAGCCGCAATTCGCGCTTCCCAATTGGTGCGCGGCACAAACTGGGGAGAGGTGTTGGCCAGCACAAGATGCGTGACGCGTTCCGGTGCGTGGGCCGCAACCCACTGCCCGATGGCGCCACCCATCGACAGACCGCAAAACGCAAATTGCGAAATTCCTAAAGCATCCGCGAGGCCGAGGATGTCGCCGCCCAGCATCTCAACGGAATATTCGCCGGCTGGTGCGTCCGAAGCGCCGTGGCCTCGCGTGTCATAGCGCAACACCTGGAAGTGGGGCAGCAGGTCTGCAACCTGAAGGTCCCACATCGAATGATCGGTGCCGATCGAGTGCGACAAGATAAGGACAGGCCGTCCCGCGTTTCCCTGCAGACGGTAAAACATCCGCGTATTGCCAACGGTTACGAAGGGCAAATCATTGCTCCTTGTCGTCGTCTTCCCGGCCAGACTCCGCGATCAGAGCTTTCCGGAAAGCCTCGGCGGATCCCAGATACTGCTCCGGCGTTTCCAATTGCTTCAGTTCGTCGGCACTTAACTGCGCGTTCACTTCAGGAATTTCGGCAAGGACCGCAGCGAGATTCCTGTTTTCATTCACGCTTTTCCTCGCCGCCCCTTCGAGGATTTTGTGGGCAACATCGCGTCCGAGCTTTGGCTCCCAGCAGCATCATCGCGCGCTCGGCAAAAATCAGTCCGTTCGTGTTCTCGATGTTGAGGCGCATCTTTTCCGCGTCCACCGAGAGCCCTTCGGCCACTTCAGCCATCGAGGATATTGCCACACCAGTCGATTGAATCACCGTCGCCACCACCGGCCACTCCGCCTGCCATCCTCCGACGCCGCGTTCGTGCTCCTGCAGCATCGCCGAGAGAAAGGACGCAACCAGTCCGGGCACCCGATGCGCGGCGGCCAGCGTGAGCGAACACGCGGTAGGATTTCGCTTGTGCGGCATGGTCGATGATCCGCCGCGGCCTTCGCCTCCCGGTTCACTGGCTTCGCCGACTTCGTTCTGCATCAGCAGCACAATGTCTCGCGCCATCTTGCCGAGAGATCCCGTCAGCACTCCACAGGCACAGATCAGCGTCGCCAGTTGATCGCGCTGGGTGTGCCAGGGCGCGCCCGAAGAATTCTTCAATCCCAGTTCGACGCTGAGAGCTTCGAGCACTGCAATTCCGCGGTCGCCGAGCGATGCCAGGGTGCCGGTTGCTCCGCCGAACTGCAATACGGCCGCATCGCGAAATCCGTTTTGTAAACGACGCCTGCCACGGCGAACCGGGCCAAGCCATCCCGCAGCTTTGAGTCCGAAAGTTACCGGCGGAGCCGGCTGAAGCAGCGTCCGCCCGAGCATCACGCTGTCTTTATGCTGATCTGACAAACCTGCCAGTGCCTTCTCCAACCGCAACAGATCACCAATCAGAATCGGTTCCGCGCGTTTGAGCAGCAGAGACATCGCGCTATCGACGACATCCTGGCTGGTCGCGCCCCAGTGAACGAAACGCGCCGCTTCCACGTTGGTCTTTCGTACTTGTTCCGTCAGCGCCTTCACCAAAGGGATTGCAGGCGTACCCGCTCGAAAGGCGGCGATGGAAAGAGCAGCAGCATCGAAACTGCCAGGCTTCGCCAGGGCAGTGATAGTATCCGCTGCGTTTTTTGGGATGACTCCAGTTCGGGCTTCTGCGCGGGCCAACGCCGATTCAAAATCCAGCATGGCCCGAAGAACCGACTCATCGGAAAACAACTCGGCCAGGGCCGGCGTGGTGGCCAGACTGTCGATCAGGCGCATGCTCATGATGGGCCCTGCGCCGGGTCCAGGTAACAACTCGTGTTGCCGGTGCACAATCGGCTGATCATGCGAAGGTGGTTACACATCGAAAAACACCGTCTCGCCTTCTCCACGCATACGAATTTCTTGTATCCAACCACGATCGCGAGCCGGATCAGGCTGAGCGAACAACGTCGCGCGCCTATGTTCCGGCACCAACGCCAGCACGGGATCATCATCGTTGGCAGGATCGCCAGCGAAGTACACGCGCGTCGATAATCTTTTCAGAAGGCCCCGCGCAAATATCGAGACGTTGATATGCGGCGCCTGAAGCGTGTCACCCGGACCCGGCACACGTCCCGGTCTGATCGTTTCAAAAGTGCACGATCCATCTTCCGACGTCGCCAATCTTCCGAAGCCACGAAAGTTTCGTCGGCAGTCGCTTGCGTCCTTATAGTTTCCTTCGGAGTCGGCCTGCCATAGTTCGATCATCGCGTCTGGAACTGGCAAGCCGTCTCCATCGAGCAACCGAAACGTGAGCCACACTCGCTCGCCTTTTGCGTCCTTCGCCGGCCACGCAGGAAACACTTTTTGTGTCCGTGAGTCCAAGATGCAGAAAAGGCCCGGCAGTTTGCGAAGGAGTTGGCGTCAGGTCCATTGTTATCCTTCAAACGGCGTCGATTCGCGCCCGCGCAGCACAATATCAAAACGATAGCCGAGAGCCCACTCCGGCTTCGTCGTTTCCAGGTCGAACTTCGAGATCAGCCGCTGTCGCGCTCTTTCGTCAGGAATCGACTGCAGAATGGGATCGTACGCAAACAGCGGATCGCCGGGAAAATACATTTGCGTAATCAGTCGCGTGACGAATGCCGGCCCGAACAAAGAAAAGTGGATGTGCGCCGGGCGCCACGCATTGTCGTGATTGCGCCAGGGATAGGCTCCTGGCTTGATGGTCACAAAGCTGTAGAAGCCATCCTTATCTGTCAGCGTCCTTCCCGCCCCGGTGAAGTTCGGGTCGAGCGGCGCGGGATGGTTGTCTCTCGCGTGCGCGTATCGTCCCGCGGCATTCGCCTGCCAAATCTCAATCAAGCTGTTCGATACCGGGTGGCCATCACCATCCAGCACTCGTCCTCGGACGATGATGCGCTCTCCCTGCGGTTCCCCAGCATGTTGGATCGTCAGGTCAGAGTCGTTCGGATGAACATCGGAATGGCCAAACACCGGCCCTGTCACTTCTGAACGCGTGTGTGGCAAGAAAATCAACGGCTGCGATGGCGCCCGCAACGTGGTTGCGCGATACGCGGGATAGAGATAGTCCGGCTGTGTCCCTGGCTCATGGCGCCGGTAGGCGGTTACAGCATCCCTGGGATTATTAGCCTTGCCACGGATCAGCGAAGAGGACATGTCTGCCTCACTCAAGTCGATTGATCGTTTTACTAGTGCAGCGGTTCGCACCGGCCGCTGTCACCGATGATACATCGCCTAGTTCATCGCTTCAGTTCATCGGAAGACCAACGTAGTTTTCGGCGAAGGCCTGCGCCGCGGCGCGCGAACTTGTCAGGTAGTCCAGATCGGCAAGTTGGCGGTGCTCTTCGAAGCTGTCACTGCCGGGAAAGCGGTGCAGCGTCGTCGTCATCCAAAGCGAGAAACGCTGCACGAGCCACACTCGCCGCAGGCATTTTTCCGAGTAGCGCTCGAGCAGATGCGTCTTTCCCGAGCGATAGAATTCTGCAATCGCTTCGCGCCAGCACGCGAACATCGGCCACGGCAAGATTGAGTCCCTTGGCTCCGGTCGGAGGCACGATGTGTGCGGCGTCCCCGGCCAGAAAGAGCCGGCCGCGCTGCATGGGGTCGACAACGAAACTCCGCATCCCGGTAACGCCTTTCTGCAGGATCTGACCCTCGGTCAGTCTACCTCCGTCCCGAGTGGCGAGGCGTGTCTGCAATTCCTTCCAGATTTTTTCATCGGACCACTTGGCCAGGTCTTCGTCTGGAGCACACTGCAAATACAGCCGCGTGATTTCGGGACTGCGCATGCTGTGAAGAGCGAACCCGCGCTCGTGGTAGCAGTAGATCAGCTCTTCGGAAGACGGCGGCGCCGCCGCCAGAATACCGAGCCACGCGAACGGAAAAACCCGCTCATATAAGGTTAGAGCTTTTGCGATGCTCGGACGGCACACGCCGTGAAACCCATCGCAACCCGCGATGAAATCACAATGAATCTCCGAAGGCTCACCATGGTTATGAAATCGAATCTTCGGTTCTGCGGAATCGAAGTCATGAACGCTCACGTCTTCGGTCTCGAACAGAATCTCGGCCCCAGCTGCGAGCCGCGCTGCAATAAGATCTTTGACGACCTCCTGCTGGGCATAGATCGTAATCGAGCGACCGGTCAGCTCTTTGAAATCGATGCGATGGCCGTCGTCCGTTGAAGCGAATTTCAACGCCATCATGAATCAGGCCTTCGCGCTTCATCCGGTCGCCCACGCCCATGTCCGTCAGCAGGTCGACGGTGCCTTGCTCCAGGACTCCGGCCCGCACGCGCTGTTCACAGTATTCCCGGCTTCGAGCTTCGACTACGACCGAATCAATGCCTTCGCGATGCAGCAGCTGCGACAGCACAAGTCCCGCAGGTCCTGCGCCCACGATCCCCACCTGTGTGCGTATTCTCATCGCTTCTTTCGTCGCGACTTTTTAGCGCTCCCCGAGTTTCGTTTGTCGCGGAGAACTTCTCGATCACTTCCAGTGGCACCGGTTTGCTTTCAATCCGCTCTGGATCGTCGCCAGCCAGAGCAGCCCAGACCCTGGTCTCAAAACACTCCACAGCCAGGACATCCTTATTAAACAATCGATGCCGGACGCAAAAGCTGCTGCGTCCCCATTCGGTTATCTCTGACTCCACAATCACCGTGTCGGAAAATCGCGATGGCGCTTTGAATGACGCCCGCACGTCAACCAGCGGAATTCCAACGATCTGGTAAGTCTTAAGCATTTCCCGCTTGAGCAGACCAGCCTTCTTGAACAGCGCCGTCGTGCAGGCATCGAAATAGGCGAAGTAACGCGGAAAATGAACGATCTGCGCGGGGTCGCAATCGCCCCATTCGATGTGGATCGTCTTCCGGCTGACTGATGGTCGCCTTCTTGCTCACAAATGGTCCTCTTCGTGTTCATTCACCGAGGCACGATTGTCTTAGCGCCTCAAACTCCACACGTACGCCGCCACAGCCTTTAATTGGTCCGGCGAAAGTTGTGCTCCGCCCATGGGCGGCATCGGACTGCGATATTGCTTCGGATTTGGCACGCCTTCGGTGATCGATTTCAGGATTCCATCGAAGCTGCCATCGCTCCACAACCATTTCTTCCCGCTCAGATCAGGACCCGAAGGGAGAACCAGTGCCATTCGCACCGTGGCATCCCGCGCAGGCCGCACCACCTATTTGACCGTGGTAGACGCGATCGCCCAAGGGCAATCATCTCGGGCGTCACGCCATCGGGCAGAGGGACTCCTGCATCTGGATGAGTTCCCTCCGGCGGCTTGGCGGCGGCGGCGACGACATCGCCTGCCGGTGCCGTCGCGCTGGGACACGGAGTGACCGCCCCGGCACCGGCTGCGCCACCTTTGTAGACGATCCGGTAGATGCGTCCACCCACGTCGTCGGCAATGTAGAGTGCACCATCGGGCCCGACTGCGAGGCCCGAAGGACGATGTGCCGCACCCTCAGGAGTCATTACCGCTCCCGCAAAGCCATCGGCAAAGATTTCGCAATTGCCTGACGCATGATCACCGGAGAAGTGCTGAAACACTACGTTGTAGCCGCCCTGCGGATACGGCGCGCGATTCCACGAACCGTGGAATGCGATGAAAACTCCATCGCGATAGCGGGAGGGAAATTGTTTCTTGTCGTAATGCACCATCGCGTTCGGAGCCCAGTGAGCGGGAAATACCGCAGCCGGAGGGAGCTTGTTCGCACATACACCAACCGTTTTGCCTCCGTCGCCGCCGTATTCCGGGGCAAGCACAAGTTTTTGCTGGAAGGGATCGTAGTAGCACTCAGGCCAGCCATAGTCGCCGCCGGACTTCAAAAGCATGACTTCTTCGGCAGGCAGTGTGGCTTCCTGGTCCGCCTGGTAGAGATCGGGCCAGTTCGTATGCAGTTGATCTCTTCCGTGTTGCGTGACAAAAAGGCGGCCCGACGAGTCGATGGCAAAGCCTTCTGCATTGCGTATGCCGGTGGCGAAACGTTCGGCCGGAGAGAACGTCTGGTCGGTCTTGTTCGCGTCATAACGCCACACGCCGCCGCGAGTCTCAAGTTCGATACAGGGATCTGCACCGGGTACTTTAGGTTGCCGGTTTTTTGGCTGGCAGGAATTGGTGGCGGTGGCGACATCCACGAACATCGAGCCCTTGGCATCAATGATGAATGGATGCATGGGGTGGTCTCCGCCCAAAGGCAATTTGGAGACGATGGTTTCAGGCGCGCTGTTGGGGACGATGCCGCCGGCAGGCAATGCATAGCGCAAGATTCGATCGTTGTTCTCGGCATAGATCGATCCTTTATATATGCCGATGCCGCAGCCTCCAGCGCCGCCGCTCTGTATGGTTTCCCCAAAGCGTTCGATCACGTCCGCTTTGCCCGCACCGGACTTGTCCTGCAACGCCACCAGAAATCCACCGGAATGCACCGGCGTATTGTTGTAGTACTCACCAGACCATGTGTTGGCGTAAACCACTCCGTTCGGCGCCACGACCAGGTGGCGGGCATGGCCAATACCGTCGGCAAATACGGTTGCGCAAAAGCCGGCAGGTAGTTTCAGCCCGCTGTCATCGTTCGGGCACGCCTGGCTCATGGAGTCTTGCCCTGCGTTCGCCTGAGCTGATGCCAACCAAGGGCAGCAGGCAGGATGCCGTCAGCACGGCGGTCACAGATAGCAGAGTTCCACACCCGTGTTGCATTTGCATTGAGCCCTCCGAAGATCAGCGGCGAGAGAAGGAAGCTGCAAGAATCGAAAATATAGCACAATTCTAGCGGTGCGGATCTTTGGTGCTTCGGAACCCGCAAAGATTGCCCTTCCGAAGCGCGGACTATTCATGGGAACTGCCTTTCGCTGCCGAAATGTAGATTCCTCGCCGATAAAGCCGGCTTCGGAATGACAAGGGATGACCATCCGCGCAATGTGCCAAGCAGGCCCCGTAAACAGAGCAAGCTTCGCCCCAGTCTCGTCGAAATGTAGACTGCAGTCCGGGAGCAATGCACATGCCTCAGCCAACCGATTTCCCGTTGCCCTCTGATTTGCCGCGACCTACAGATGACGGTGCAGCAGATCATCTTGTGGGAATGTTCATGCCCAGTGTTAGTCTTCGCTCCAGCGCAGGCCGCCTAGTCAGCCTTGCAGAGTTACCGGCGCTTTCGGACTGTCATCTATTGCTATCCCATGACTGGGGTGCCAGGAAAACCTCTTCCCGACAATTGGGACGCAATCCCCGGCGCCCGTGGCTGTACGCCTCAGGCCTGCAACTTTCGCGATCACAATCAGGAATTTCTGGACCTTCGAGACAAGGTGTTCGGCCTCAGCACGCAAACCACCGAGTATCAACGCGAGATGGCCGAGCGTCTCCACCTTCCGTTCGAGATTCTGAGCGACGCTGCTTTCCAGTTCTGTGACGCCATGCGGTTGCCTACCTTTGTGGCGGCTGGAACAAGGCTCTTGAAGCGGCTGACAATGGTCGTTCGGGACGGACGCGTCGAGCATGTCTTCTATCCGGTATTTCCGACGAACGAAAGCGCCGATCAAGTGTTGCGATGGCTCAGGGAAAATCCGGTCAGGAATTGATGTCGCGCTGCACCTTGTTCAAAAATGCCTTTCGGTCTTAGGCCGATGCACGATGAATTCGGACTGACCCGAAGCAGGAGCGAAACTCACCCGTTTTCGATCCTGCTCAGGGCAGCTGCCCCACCTTTTCTGCTTTTCGACAGAGCCTGCTCATCTCCTTTCCTTTATTATCGTTTCTCGCCTCACTAACTCGCCGTTACGAGGTTTCCCTTGAAACACTGCTGCTTGTTGTTTGTAACGTGTGTTGCCGTCGTTTGTTATGCCCAGCGTGACACTGTCATCATCCGTCCCCAGCCGATTGATGACATCTTGCAAAACCCGAACATGGGGATCACCACGTTCAACCGCTTCAATGGGCAGGCGCTCAACCCGGCGCTGGAGTGGTCTGAGGTGGGCCCGACGGGAAAAGTCGCGCAGGCCGCTACTAAGCCGGATTTTCCTGAAACAACGATCGCCTACCTGCGCTGGTATTGGAATGTACTCGAACCCGAGCGGGGAAAATACCGATGGGACATCCTTGACCTTGCGATTGAGGAAGCGCGCGCACACGGTCAGACACTCGCAATTCGCCTGATGCCCTATTCCAACAAAGATCCTCTGCCGGGATGGTACGCGTCCACTGGGGCTCGGCGTGCCAACAAGCCGACCGACAAGGATGGCTCAATCTGGCAGCCGGATTTTTCGGATCCTCTTTTTCTAAAATTGTGGGGAGAATTGGTGGCTGAAGCAGGTCGGCGCTATGACGGCAATCCTTATCTCGATAGCGTCGATATTTCCTCGGTTGGGTACTGGGGCGAAGGCTGGAGCCCCTACATGCCGGCGTTTCAGTATCAGAAAGAACTCATCGACATCTGGTTTGACGCATTCCCCCATACGACCCTTCTGATGAATTTCGATGAGCAACAGGCGCTGACTTACGGAACCAGCCGAGGAGCTGGTTGGAGGCTGGACTGTCTGGGCGACCTGCGCGTCAAATCTGATAATCCAAATTTCCAGCCAGAGATGCTGGATATCTACCCGCAACAGGTGGTTCGCGCCGGGATTCAGGAGGTCTGGCGCAAGCGGCCGGTATCGCTGGAAGTCTGTGGCACAGTTTCGGAGTGGAAGCGCGATCACTTCGATGTGAATTACATTCTCGATCAGGCCCTTCGCTGGCACGCGACTTCGGTGAATTTGAAATCGTCGCCAATTCCTGAAGAGTGGAAATCCCAGCTCGGTAGTTTCCAGAAAAAGATGGGCTATCGCTTTTTGCTCCGCAGGCTGGAGTTCCCCAGGAAGGTCGTTGGCGGCTCCATGATGGCTGTACACATGTGGTGGCTGAACGCCGGAGTGTCGCCGCCTTACACCAACTACCCGCTGGCAGTGCAACTGCGTTCGGCGAATGCCAGCGCTATGATCAATGTCCCTGTGGACGTACGAGAGTGGCTACCCGGAGACGCCGTGTTTGATGGGAGCCTCTACGTTCCCGATACGTTGCCGGAAGGCGTCTATGACGTCCGCGTCGCCATGCTTGATCCGCGCAGTGGCAAGCCGGCTGTACGTTTCGCCATCGCGGGGCGTGATGCGGACGGATGGTACAGCGAAGGCCAGATCCAGGTAAGCAAGCGGCCTCAGTAGCCTCCCTCAGGAAAAAGAAACGGGGCGCCTAATATCATTCGCGATACTGAGCGCCCGA
>CAVSYI010000002.1:0-433622 GCA_963732045.1 Terriglobia bacterium
GGTTCCGACAATCTTTCTGGTAGGAATGTGCTCCACGATCAGGTGGTCACAGATGGCGTCGAATTCGTCAACGTCGTGGCCGGTGGTGTACGCAGCATCAAGTCCTTCATTCAATTCCAGATTAAAGACCAGAAACCGCAAGCGGAAGGCGTCCCTACGTTCTCTCTCGGAGGATGCGAGGCGCAAGTGGTAGGAACCTTGCCAAAGGTTGAGCCAGGAATCGGCTCGTGCTCCGTGGGCCGCGTCCGGTAAGAGGGGCAGCCTCATAAGTTCGTACGGTACCGGGTCGGCTGCGCTCATAAGTTTGAGGTCTTCATTTCCCGTCGCATCCTGGTGCGTTAGAACGACCTGGATATTCGCAACTTTAGATTCTCACCGTCAGATGCACCGCACCAGAAAAGGTGACAACGCCGAACGTCATCAAGAATCTGGTTGGTTTTTTTGTCACTTCATTCACCTTCGTGAGTCTCACGTTGTACACGGGCTAGTACTCGGGAAAAGGAGAAATCTGTAATGAGAAAGTTGTTGAGTGTGTTTGTGTTCCTGTTCGCACTTTCGGCTTTGGCAGGAGCCAAGGAGCTGCAAAATCTCGATGGCAGCGGAGTTGCCATCCAGGGCTACGACCCGGTTGCGTTCTTCACAGACAACCGGCCGGTAAAGGGAAATCCGCAATTCCAGTCTGAGTTCCACGGCGCGAAGTATTACTTTGCTTCGCCTGAGCACAAAACTTCATTTGACAAGGATCCGGCGCAATACGAGCCCCAGTTCGGCGGCTATTGCGCGTACGGAGCCAGCCGGGGCAAGACGGTCCCGATCAAGATCGAGGCATGGCAGATCGTCAATGGACGGCTTCTGATGCAATACGACCTTGATGTGAAGAACGAATTCAACAAGGACCCGCAAGGCACGCTCAAAAAAGCCGATCAAAACTGGCCCGGTTTGCTCGAAAAATACGGAAAGTAAGGGAGCGCAGCATGAGCACTCAACCAATTTCAACGGTGAGCCGGCCAACAACTACTGCAGTCCTGATCGTGAGTTGGGCCTGCAGGATTGTTGCGGCAATCATTCTGCTGCAAACGCTCTTTTTCAAGTTCACGGCGGCGCCGGAGTCGGTTTACATCTTCACGAAGCTTGCGATCGTGATTCACAACTACGTGCCGTTCGCGTCGATCAGCGCGCTGGAGGCTTCGGGACGGATTGGGTCGGGGATCATGGAGTTGATCGCCGCGCTGCTGTTGTTAACGCCTCGATTCGTTTGGGCCGGGGCGGTGCTGGCGATGGCGGCGACTGGCGGAGCCATCGTCAGTCACCTGACCTTTCTTGGCGTCGAGGTTCAAGGGGACAAGGGGCTCTTATTCCTCCTGGCCATCGTCGTGTTTGTGACCAGTGCGATCGCTTTGTGGCTGCACCGCTTGCAAATCCCACGGTTCGGGAAAAAGTTCTGATATGACTGCGTCCTCATTAAATCTCGCGGTGAAGGATGTCCTGCAGCAGGGATGCCTCTTCCTGGATCGTGTCGGCGATGAGGTTTACGGTCGCCGGCTCGACGGCGGACGGGTCAGCATCCCTGGGCGCGCATTACCGGCACGTACTCGATCATTTCCTCTGTCTGGCGGAGGGCATCAGCACGGGCCAGGTCGATTACGATGCGCGGCGGCGGAATCCGCAACTTGAAACCTCGGTGGCGTGCGCGCGTCTGGCAACCGAAGAGTTGATTGGCGAATTAGGAGGGCTTTCGAGTGAGGTCCTTCGACGCGACTGCGCAGTTACGTACAGCGTCGGCTATGGAGAGGGCGATGCCGAGGCGGCGCGATCGAACCTGGCGCGCGAAGTAATGTTTTGCGTCGGACACGCGATCCACCACTACGCCATTCTGAGACTGGTCTGTGCTGGCGTGGGAGTGAAACTGCCGTATGAGTTTGGCGTTGCTCCCTCCACCTTGAAACACCTGCGAACCGAAACCGCGGATCGAGCATAGCGATGCCTTTTCTTCATTTACTACCGGAGACACAAGCCTCGCTGGCACTATCCATCTTTTTGGCCACGTTCATTTACGAAGACGGAGCGACCTTGTTGGCCGCCACGCTCGGAGCGAGCGGGAGCCTGGATCCAAGGATTGGCATGCTGACCACAATTCTTGGTATCTGGCTCGGCGACCTGGGATTGTATGGTTTGGGATCACGTTTCGGACGAGGCGCGGTGCAGTCGCGCTGGCTGCAAAAATATTTCACGGCGGAGTCACGCTCCAAAGCCGAAGGCTGGTTTGCGAGGCACGGATCGTCGGCAGTGGTGATGAGTCGCGTGATTCCCGGAAGCCGGCTCCCGCTTTACCTTGCAGCCGGGGCATTGCGGTTTCCGGTTCGCGTCTTTGCCCGGACCACAGGAATCTGTTCGGCCGTCTGGGTCTCGGCCATCTTTGCGATCTGGCGATTCATTCCCGGGACGTTGTCGTCCCATCACAAGGGTTTGCCCTGGCTCATGGGCGCGGTGGTGCTGTTTGCTCCATGGCTGCTGGGCAGGATCTTTGGCAGGGTATTTCATCGTGGACGCGCGAACCGCAATGAACATCGACCCGTAGACCGTGACGCGTTGGGCTTATGTGCACTCTGAGTGTGATCACCGGTGCCGACAACTATCTGCTCGCGATGAATCGCGACGAAAAGATTGCGCGTGGCGCGGGGGAGCAAGCCGCGATTCATCAACTCAATGGAATAAGGACAATCTATCCGAGCGAAGCGGCGGGCGGCACATGGATTGCCGTCAACGAATACGGGGTTGCTCTCGGGTTGTTGAATTGGAATGACGTCGTTCGGGCTCGACCGCACGGCAAGACCCGGAGCAGAGGACAGATTATTCCGGCTCTGTGCAGCGCGTCCGGAATGGCCGAGTTACATGCAGGATTGAGCAGTTTGGCACTCGAAGGAATAATGCCTTTTCGGTTGGTCGGAGTGGTTCCCTCTGAGAAGGCAATCGGGATCTGGCGCTGGGATTCGGTTCAGCTCACGTTCCAATCTCATGGCTGGCACGCAGGGCATTGGTTTTCCTCAAGCTTGTCAGACAGAGAAGCTGAGCGCATGCGCGGGATGGCCTGCCGCGATGCGCAGCACGAACTGGATGCTGGATCGGCGCCTTGGCTGCGCAGACTTCACGCGTCACACTCTGGCGGTCCTGGACCGTTCAGTCTGTGTGTCCACCGTGAGGACGTAAAGACGCTGAGTTATAGCGAGGTCGTGGTCACTCAAGAGATTGTCCAGATGGGTCACTTCCGTGGCAGCCCATGCACCATGGGGCGAATTGATCTGATCGCAGTTGAAAGAGTGGACTGCGCGTCTCTGCCTCTTCGAGATATCTGCGACCAGGTTCTTTGAAGCCATGCCTTTTGCTATGGAACTCGATGCAGTCCACCAGGACAGATCGTCCTCTCCCACCTTGAGGCGAACATTGCGCAAGCTTGCTGGGCGCTGGAAGCGGCTGTGCCGGTGGGAGTTCTGGCCTCCTTATTTGTTTTATCCGCCAGTGGTCGGCTACATCGCTTATCTCGGCATCAGGTTCCGCAGTTGGACTCTGTTTACTGCGGCGAATCCCGCGATCCCGGCAGGCGGATTCGTGGGAGAGTCAAAACATGAGATCCTCGACGGTTTGAAAGGCGCTGAATCGTGGCTGCCGCGGTTTACCCTTCTTCCCCTCGAAGAGCCTATCCAACGTCTCGCGCGGGCAACTGAGTTCATAGACCAGCACAGACTGCAGTTTCCCGTTGTCTTGAAACCTGATGCCGGGCAGCGCGGTTCTGGAGTGTCGATTGTTCGTTCACTCGAGCAAGTGAGAGAGTATTTAGCTCAAGCGCCCTTCCCTGTAATCCTGCAAGAGTATGTTTCCGGCGAGGAGTACGGCGTTTTCTACTGCCGCTACCCCGGCGATGAGCGCGGACGGGTCTTCTCAGTGACGGAGAAACGGATGCCCGTTCTCATCGGCGATGGGAAACGTACGCTGGAAGAATTGATTCTCGCCGATGACCGCGCCGTCTGCATGGCGGACTTTTATCTCAGCAAGAATTCGGAACGGATTCGAGAGGTTCCTGCGCCGGGAGAGAAAGTACAGTTAGTAGAGATCGGCACCCATTGCCGAGGCGCCATTTTCCTGGACGGAGGCGACACCATCACTCCCGCCCTGGAGGATGTCATCGACCAGATTGCCAAGACCTTTGACGGTTTCTTTTTCGGTCGCTTCGATATTCGTGTTCCTTCGAGGCAAGACTTCATGGCAGGCCGCAATCTGCAAATCATTGAGTTGAACGGCGTGACCTCGGAAGCGACGCACATCTACGATCCCAGGCTCAGTCTGTTCGACGCATACCGTGTTTTGTTCCAGCAATGGCGGATCGCGTTCGAAATCGGGGACCGCAATCGGAGGAGGGGTGCCCGAACAGCTTCGGTGCGCGAGCTGTTCGACGCGGCTTGCCAGTATTCCCGATTGTCACAGAGCTACCCGGAATGATCGAGTGCGGTTTGTTGCGCGGATCTGCAAATTCAGAGCTTGTGATCGCGGTCAAATAGATTCGCGCACTGGATACGGCACCCACCCACGAACCTTCAGGACCTGCGAAACAGAATGAGGCATACCAAATCTCCAAGCTGGATGACGGCCTCGACGACCGAGTCCTACTCCATACGTTCAGCCGGGGCTGACCATGTTCCGGAACTCTCAGCGATCGAACTGGCAGCAGCCAAGCTGCTCAGGGGTTATGCACCTGAGTCCGTGCTGACCGAAACAACGCACCAGCGCACGTTCGACGACGCTGTCCGCGATGGACGCCTCTGGGTGGCTTTGATGAATGGAGTGCCCGTAGGCTTCGCTTTGGTAGAGATGCTTGCAGACGATCTGCCCCATCTCGAAGAACTCGACGTTCATCCTTCGCACGGCCGCCGCGGAGTGGGGACGGCCCTAGTCCGGACAGTCTGTCAGTGGGCTGCCGATTCTGGGTACGTCATGCTGACCCTGACGACGTTCCGGGCTGTGCCCTGGAACTTTCCGTTTTACTCGCGGTTGGGGTTCGCGGAAATTCCCCGCCAGAGCCCTGCGTTCCGAACTCTCGGCTGTAGTATTGGAGGAGGCGGATCGAGGCCTCGATCCTGATACGCGAGTTGTCATGGGCTATCGATGTGTGCCCCCTGCGATCGGCTAAGAATGACCACTTTGCGGCGAGACATCACACTATACGAATTCGGAGGTGGAACGCCTTTCAACGGCGAGTTCCCACACTAGAGACCTCCCGCGTTCTCGTCTCCGTACTCGTCGCGGATCGGTCTTTATTCTTCACTGGAGCCTGCGGCGCTGTGCTCTCGGCCGGTAAAGCCGGGCGGATATTCTTCACATCCTCAACATAAGCCCGCAGGATTTCAGCCACGCTCCAGGCCTGTGCGATGCATCCACACGGCCGCTGCGGGGCGTCGCCGTCGAAGATTTCGGAGATGTGACCGAGCCCGCCATCTGCAAGATGACCTTTCAAAGGCTCGAGCCATTCGGCGGCCTGGCGGCGGGCGGCATCGCTGCCTCCGTTAACCTTTATATATGCGGTGATGAATGGGCCGATCAGCCACGGCCATACTGTGCCCTGGTGGTAGGCGCCATCACGCTCGACGGGTCCGCCGGTGTATCGACCACGGTACTGCGGATCGCTGGGCGCCAGGCTGCGCAGGCCATACGGAGTGAGCAGATGCTCTTGAACTTTCTCTACTACCTGCTTCGCGCGTTCGGCTGACAACATGCTGTGAGTCAGGCTGACCGCAAAGATCTGGTTCGGGCGGATCGACGGGTCAGGCGGGGCGCCGTTGGTGACGTCGTATAGACAGCCGGTATTCTCGTTCCAAAACAGGCGATTGAAACTCCAGCTCGCAACCGTTGCCATGTTGCGGTAACGCTTCTGGCCGGGTTCGTCCCCGAACTGCGCGCCAGGTCTTCCATGATGCAAAGCGCGTTGTACCAGAGCGCCTGAATCTCCACGGGCTTGCCGCGGCGCGGCGTCACGACCCAGTCGCCGACTTTGGCGTCCATCCAGGTGAGCTGAACGCCTGGCTCGCCGGAAGAAAGCAGGCCGCTCGGAGTCTACCTTGATTCCGTAGCGCGTGCCGCGCACGTGCCAGGAGATGATGTCGGCGAACACCGGATAGAGTTCACTGCGCACGAATTCCAGGTCGCCGGTGTAAGCAAGATAGGCGCGAGCCGCTTCAAAGAACCAAAGCGTGGCGTCCACCGTGTTGTATTCCGGGGTTTCGCCAGCATCGGGGAAGCGGTTGGGCAACATACCCTGGTCCACGTGCTGTGCGAAGGTGCGCAGAATGCTGCGCGCGACGTCATGCTTTCCGGTCGGCAGAGTGAGACCGGGCAGGGCGATCATGGTGTCGCGTCCCCAGTCGCTGAACCAGTGATAGCCGGCGATCACGGTTTTCTTGTCGCCGCGGGAGACGATGTACTGGTCGGCGGCAGAGGTCAGATCCTGGGCAAAGGCGTCCGCCAGCGGTGACGATGCGGCTATCGTTCAAGCGCCGAGCGATCTCTGCTTTCCGAAATTCCGCCGCCTGAGCGACATCGCGGCGTTCGGTGGAGGCAATGATCGTTGCTGGGTCGACGCGCGTCCAGATCAAAACGCAAGACCAGAGGATTGAAAAGGTCTTCGGCGAAATCGAGACCGCGTTCCCGTTCGGCGTCATATTCAAAGTTCCGGTACCAGCTCCCCGCTTTCTGCACCTCGCTGGCGTTGTGAGCTAGATGCAGAGAGGGCAATCCCTGATACGGCGTGACGGTCGCCAGTCCCGGGCGCTGTTCCACTTCAGTATTGATGGCGCCATTCTCGTGAGTGGTGCTGTGATAGTCGCGGAATGCGATCAGCGGCCTGACTTCAAGTTGCAGGTTCTTGAGTCGTTCGGGATGATTGTTCTTCTTCAGTTCGTACTGCACCACCGTGCTGTTCTCACCCTGGATCATGAACACGGTCTTCTCGATCTCGATGCCCTCGATTTCGTAGGTGAAAACCGGAAATGGATCGAGGCGGAACTGCTTGAGGTATCGAAATCCCTGCGGGTGAACTACGCCGGGATAGCGGTTTGCCGAGAGATCAAAGGGCTGTCCTTCGATGAGCAAGCGTCTCTTCCAGCTTGGAGAGCATAACCATGCGGCCAACTGGCGGTTTCGTGGCGGCCACCAGCAAGCCGTGGTAACGGCGAGTGTTCAGCCCGATGATTGTTGAGGAAGCAAAGCCGCCGAGTCCGTTGGTTTCAAGCCATTCCCGGCGGAGTGCGGCATCCAGATCGCCGCAGGTTTCTTTCGTGAATTGAATCATGTTCGTTTCTCCAGCGCGGATGCTTTCCTTTGGTGAGACGCACTTAGCGTGGGAAAGTGACAGAATTCACGGGTCTGAAGCTATTACAGCATGGTAGCAGTTCCAAAGAAAACTGCGGAGCTTGCGCTCCGCTGGGCGGACGAGGGCGTCCGCCCCTACGTGGGTTGTGGTGATTTGCGCGCTACGCCACTTCGCAGAACACCTTGATGGCGCCATTGGGCGACGTCAGTTTCTTGAACAGTTCGGTGTAGTTCTCCAGACCTTTCACCGGGTCGGTCAGCAGCTTGCTGAGCCATCCCGGATACTCTGCTTCCGCCTGGGCCATGTCGCGTACACCCATTTCGAAGTATTCGCGGTTGGCGTTGACGGTGCCGACCATCACCTTGTTGCCGAGAACAAATTCGAGATTGATCCGGTCCGCAGGGATTTCGATCATCTTGTCGCCGCCGGTGACGCTGGCCAGCACGAGGACTCCGTTCTTGCCCAGGGCCTGCATGCTGTCGAACGACCACGCTGGAGTTTCCCGTGCCTTCGAAGATGATGTCGAAAGGCCCGTATTCCTTGGCACGCGTCGGTGATCGCGATGTCTTTGTGTCGAGAGGTATCGCGCTCCGAGCTCTTCGATCAGATCTCGAGTTCAGATAAGGCTTTGGAGTGCGACCGAAGGTACGGTGACATCCAGACCTCGCAGCCGCAGGACGAGCGTCGCCAGCAATCCGATGGTTCCGGCACCCATGACCGCAGCTTTGCGCGGCTGCCACACTTTCAGCCGGCGCTGAATCTCGTATGCCTGGTGGATTCCTTTTTCCACCACCGTGGTCGGTTCCAGCAGCACACCGACGTGCTTGAGTCCCTTCGGCACTTTGACGATGAACTCGACGTCATCGACGTAGTGTTCTGTCAGATACCCGTGGCGCAGGTTGATGCCGCGTTCGTAGTAGACGTCGTCGGTGGTCATGTCGTTGGTGCCGATGAGGTCGTAAATACTTTTGCCGGGGCGGCGCACGGTGGCGACGACGTAGTCGCCGGGCTTCACTTCGGTGACATTCGGCCCGACCGCTTCCACCTGGCCAAAGCCTTCGTGGCCGATGACCAGAAAGTCGTATCCCGGCGGCGCTGCGCCGTATTCGGCGGCGTTGATTTCTTTGTCGGTGCCGTCGACGCCGACGCGCAGAACTTTTACCAGCACTCCGCGGCCGTTGGGAACTTGATCCAGCGACGGTTTTGGCAGATCGGCCACGTGCACGCTGTTCGGTTTTCCTGGGAATACACTGATTGCTTTCATTTCCATTTCTCCTTATGAATTCAGTCTGCGGCGACAGAGGCAAGCGCCGGTTCCGTTTTCTTTCGCTGGCGAGATCGTTCGCGAGACTCGCCGCTCTGTTGCATGAGCTTGGTGACCACGCCGGTCCATCCGGTCTGATGGCTGGCGCCTACGCCGGCGCCGGAGTCGCCGTGGAAGTACTCGTGAAAGAGGACCAGGTCACGCCAGTGGGGGTCGGTCTGGAACTTTTCGAGATTCCCGAACACCGGTCGGCGGCCATTTTCATCCTGGAGGAAAATGTTGGTCATGCGGCGCGACAGTTCTCCCGCGACTTCCCACAAGGTCATCATCTTTCCGGATCCGGTGGGAAACTCGACTTTGAAGTCGTCGCCGAAGTAGTGATGGAACTTTTGCAGCGACTCGACCAGCAGATAATTCACCGGGAACCAGATGGGTCCGCGCCAGTTGGAATTGCCTCCGAAGAGTCCAGTGGAAGACTCGCCGGGTTCATAGTCGACACGGTGCTCCATACCCTGGGCCGTAAGTTTGTACGGATTGTCACGATGGAACTGCGACAGCGCACGAATCCCGTAGGGCGAGAGGAACTCGCGCTCGTCCAGCATGAACTTGAGAATGCTTCGGAGCTGGTCAGCGTCGGCGATGGACAACAGCCTTCGGTCGCCCATGCCTTCGGTGCGCATGCAGGCCAGGTTCGCCGTGAGGTCTGGACGGTTTTCGATGAACCATTCCAGGCGCTTCTTGAAGTCCGGCAGCTTGTCCAGCACGTCCTGCTCCAGCGTTTCCACGGCGAACAATGGGATCAGCCCGACCATGGAGCGGATCTTCATCGGGAACTGGTTGCCGTCGGGCAGCTTGAGCACGTCGTAGAAGAAACCGTCTTCTTCGTTCCACAGTCCCATGTGCTCGTCGCCGCGATGGCTCATGGCGTTGGCGATGTAGATGAAGTGCTCCCAGAATTTGCTGGCCACGTCTTCGTAGCTCGGATCATCTGTTGCGAGTTCGAGCGCGATCGCCAGAAGGTTCAAGGTGTACATCGCCATCCAGCTGGTTCCGTCGGATTGTTCGATGTAGCCACCGGTCGGCAGCGGAGCGCTGCGGTCGAAGACGCCGATGTTGTCGAGGCCGAGAAAGCCGCCCTGGAAGATGTTCATGCCGTCCGCGTCCTTGCGGTTCACCCACCAGGTGAAGTTCAGCATCAGCTTGTGGAAGACGCGCTGCAGGAATGCGCGATCGCCTTTGCCTTTGCGCTTCTTGTCGATCTTGTAGACGCGCCAGGCCGCCCAGGCGTGCACCGGAGGATTCACGTCGCCGAATGCCCACTCGTAAGCGGGAATCTGTCCGTTGGGGTGCATGTACCACTCGCGCAGCATCAGCGTGAGCTGTTCTTTCGCGAAGTCGGAATCGACCAGCGCGAGCGGAATGCAGTGGAATGCCAGGTCCCATGCCGCATACCACGGATATTCCCACTTGTCGGGCATGGAGATGACGTCTGCGTTGTACAGGTGCGTCCACTCATGGTTGCGGCCATGGCGACGTTCCGAGGGCGGGGGAGGATTGCCCGGATCGCCTTTCAGCCAGTCTTTGATGACGTAGTGATAGAACTGCTTCGACCACAGCATTCCGGCGAAACCCTGGCGCATGACGTTCTGCGCATCTGGCGAGAGGTCTTGCGGAATCACTGTGGCATAGAACTCGTCAGCTTCGTGCTGGCGGAGCGCGAAGGTTTTGTCGAAGCCGGCAAAGGCGTCTTTGCCTTTGAAATCCGAATTGGCAAGGCGGAGGCGGACAACGGCGGTCTCGCCCGCGCCGATCGTGAGCTGATAGTGAGCGGCGGCCTTCGTTCCGGTGTGTTCGGGATTCACCGCATCCTTGGAGCCGTGCACGATGTAGTCGTTGATGCCATCCTTGACATACGGAGTGCGGTTCTCGACTCCAAACAACCGCTGGGCGTTGGTTTCGTTCTCGGTGAACAGCAACTCTGGAGAGCCTTCGCAATGCAGCCAGCGATTGCCGGGCTGATCGTGATTCAGCTCGATCACCGGGTTGGGCGCAGGCCGCGCCTCATGCAGCTCGGGCCGCCGGGTTGAGTTCCCCCACGACCATGTGTTGCGAAACCACACCGTCGGCAGCAGGCGAATGCTGGCTGCTTCCGGGCCGCGGTTCGCGACCGTGATCTTGATCAGGATGTCTTCGGTATCGGCTTTGGCATATTCGACGAACACATCGAAGTAGCGATTGTCGTTGAATATTCCGGTGTCGAGCAGTTCGAACTCCGGCTGGTTCTTTCCGCGCTGCCGATTTTCCGCCACCAGCTGGCCATACGGAAATTCCGCCTGCGGATACTTGTACAGATACTTCATGTAGGAGTGCGTCGGCGTCGAGTCGAGGTAGAAGTAGTATTCCTTTACGTCCTCGCCGTGATTGCCTTCGTTGCCGGTCAGGCCGAAGATCCGTTCTTTCAGGATGGGATCGCGCTCGTTCCACAGCGCCAGGGCGAAACAGATCATCTGCTTGCGGTCGCTGATGCCGGCCAGCCCATCTTCGTTCCAGCGGTAGGCGCGTGAACGGGCCTGGTCGTGAGAGAAATATTCCCAGGCGTTTCCATACGGGCTGTAGTCTTCGCGGACCGTGCCCCACGCACGTTCGCTGAGGTAGGGCCCCCAACGCTTCCAGTGCTTCCGCCGTGCTCCGGATTCTGACAGTCGAATCTCTTCCTGTGTCATGAGAATTCTCCTAAGCCAAAACGCGTCGGCGAGAACTAGCTAATTCGGTAGCGATCGAGGCGATTGTCGGTTTCGTCAATTCGAGTAGACAGCTCGATTACGAGTCCGGGCTCTCCGAAAAAGGAAATCTTCCGGTATTCGAGTTCCAGAGCGCGGGTGGTGGTGAACGCCTTGCTTAGAATGTCGCTGCTCATCGGTTTTTATCCTTCGTTACTTTTCCTCGAGTTCGACCGCGTGGCCGTCGGGATCCCGGACTACAAGAGCTTTGTTGAATCCCAACTGTCCGGTTTGATTCGCAACCACGCCAGAAGAGACAAAATTCACGTGGCTGTTTTGCAGTTGACGAGCAGCGCGTCGGCGCTTCGAGTCGACACGATGGTCTGCCGGTGAACGATGTCGTTGGCATGTTCATCCGCGGGGAAGGGACGTCCGTCGCGAGGCGCCAGGTAGTCCAGCAACTCAATCCCCGGTCCGCTGGCTCCGCGCAACGCAGTGATGCGCAGGTGCGCGCCAAATACGTTGTTCAGGTGCTCCTGCTCGGTGCCGTAGTTCTCGCTCTCGCCGGCCACGTGCATGCCGAGGAGGTCGCGGTAGAACTTGAGGCTGGCGTCGGTGTCCCACACTACGATCGCGGTGTGGTCGATACCGAGAAACAGTCTTGTCCGTGGGGCGGTGCCACTTCTCCTGGCCCTTGTCGGAAGGAAATTGGAGGACTTCTACCGGATGCCCATCTGGATCCTTGAAGTAGAACGCCGAGATGCCCGCCGCGTTCTTGTTCCAGTCCGGAAGACGCTGCGGCTCCGATGGAGGCGTGTTCCACCTTGTTCTGGCGCAGCCAGGCGTAAGCCTTGTCCATGTCGCTGACGATGATCGCTATGTGCTGAAACCAGCGATCGTTGCTGCGTGAATCAACCGGGATCGGGCGACCTTTCGGCGCCAGATACTCGGTGAGTTCGATGAACTCTTCGCCCAGCCTCATTCGCACCACGCGCATGCGCAACCCGAACACACCTTCGAGATGCTCGAAGTTCTCGCCGGCGACTTCGGTGTCCGATACCTTTTCGAAGGTGAGGACCTTGGAATAGAAATCCACTGCACGATCCATGTCGGAGACGGTGATTCCGATCGCGTCTACGCCGTCGATCAGAGCAGGAGGCTGTTGCGTCCGAAGGCTGGCGGAACAGCAAGGATCGCCAGTAGCGCCAGGATCAACGCGGCTCTATGAACCGCGAACGAATTGAGTTCGAGCAACTACGCTTCATAAAGGTTCTCTGTAGCGCCGGCGTCCCGCCGGCTGTCTGGTGGGCGTCCCGCCCACCCTTCGGGCCGGCCGGAGGCCGGCGCTACTTTTCAGGCTTGTGCCAAGACTGGTTGATCCAGTTTCGCTGCTGACACTCCCAGGCGCTTCATCAGGTGATCGCCCACTCGCAGCGCGTTGGCCATGATGGTGAGCGCCGGATTGACGGCTGCGCTCGACGGAAAGAAACTTCCGTCCACCACGTACAGGTTGTCGACGTCATGGGCCTTGCAGTTCACGTCGAGCGCCGAGGTTTTCGGATCGTGTCCAAAGCGAATGGTGCCGTTCTGGTGGGCCACGCCAGCCAGCGGAATACGTTGTCCGACGTACAGGTTTCGCCCAAACAGTCCTTGATGACACTCGTGACCGTGCATTGAGCAGTTCGTCTGCTTCATCGCCTGCTTCAGCTTGCCCTGAAGTCTTTCGTGCGCTTCCAGGTTGTTCGGCGTGTAGCTCAGAACGATCTTGCCGTCACGGCCGATGGTGACCCGATTGTTCGGATCGGGCAGGTCCTCCGAGGTGAGCCAGAAGTCGAGCGAGTGCTTGGCCATCAGGTCCAGAGTGAAATTCGGAGCGATGGCCGGCGCGCCCGCCTTGAGCGTGATGGCGTCGAGCTTGCCGACGAACGAGATGTGTCCCATGGGATACTCGAAGTCCTTCGAGCCGAAGTAGAAATCGTTGACGCCCAGCGTCTTCTGGAAAATCGTCGGGTTGGGGCATTTCGAAATGGCCATCATCACCGAGTTGGTGTGTCCCATGTAGTGGCGGCCTACGATGTCGGAGCTGTTGGCCAGATCCGCGCGGGTGCTTGTCATTGGCGGAGCGCAGCAGCAGTGCGGCGGAGTTGATTGCTCCGCAGGAGACGACAATCACGTCCGCCGAATAGGTCTCGAGCCTGCCGTTGCGTTCCACCACTACACTCTTCACCTCGCGGCCCGACGAATCTGTTTCCAGGCGCTTCACCAGAGAATTCGTCAGGAGCGTGACGTTGGGATACTTGATCGCTTCATCGATACAGACAACTTGCGCGTCGGACTTCGCACCAACCAGGCAGGCAAAACCGTCGCAGGTGTTGCAGCGAATGCAGCGGCTCTTGTGCGGGTTCTTTTCGTCGAGCATGACGCCGACCGGAACGTGGAAGGGCTTCAGTCCCGAGCGCGCGAAGTCGTCGGACAGTTGCTGAATGCGTGGCTCATGGCTGACCGCGGGCCAGGGATAGGGTGAGTTCGCCGGCGGCTCGGTCGGATCTTCTCCGCGATTGCCGTGCACCTGATAGAGATTCTCGGCCTGCGTGTAGTACGGCTCCAGATCGTCATAGCTGATCGGCCAGGCCGGCGAGATGCCGCCGTGATGGCGCAGTTCGCCGAAGTCCTCTTTGCGCAGGCGAAACAGCGCCGCACCGTAGAACTTGGTGTTGCCACCCGACGTAGTAGTTGGTGTGGGGATGCAGGTCTTTACCGTCCTTATCGAGCCAGGATTCTTTGGCGTTGTAGTGCGCGTCCACGTTGACGAGCTGCGGATCCCAGTTGTCTTTCTCGCGGGGAACATAGTCGCCGCGCTCGAGAATGAGAATCCGCTTTCCCGAAGGAGCCAGGTGGTAGGCGAGCGTTCCGCCGCCCGCGCCGGTTCCGATGATGATCACGTCGTAGCGATTGTCGGTCATGATGCGAATCCTCCATTAGCTCCGCAAAAGATGCAGCGTTTGTCGTTGTTGTGGTGAAGTTTGCAGCACTTCACCGCCAGCCGGCCTTTCCGCCACAGGTAGATTTCAGCGGCGGCCAGCATGCCGAGCGGTGGCGCGGTCAGGTAGATCCAGAGCCCATCCCAGATCATGGGAGGGAAAGCCGAGCCGAAGGTGCGAGCAGGATTCATACTCATCCCGGAGAAAGGCGCTTCCAGGGTGATGTAGGTTGCGACCAGCAAGCCGGCGAAAGAGTCCGGTGTAACGGTCGAGCCGATGATGATTGGAGAAATAAAGGACGGCGGACATCAGAACGAATGCGATCGTGAACTCTGCGAAGAGGGCCACCCACGGCCCATGCGGCCCGGGCAGCGTAACGACATAGCGAACCGCCGGATCTGACAATTGCTTGCCTAGAAAACGCGCGACCAGGAGCACTCCCAGCACCGCTCCCAGGAACTGCGCGCTTATATAAAAGAGCGCATCCCAAGCCTTGATTTTGCCCAGCCGGAAAAAAGTGAACGTCACCGATGGGTTGATGTGGGCACCAGACTGTTTTCCCCACGGCGAATAGATGATCGCGATGGCTGTCGAGACCCATGGACATCCCCATGAGCAAGCGCCGCAACACAGGGGACATGATCGCCTGATGCACGGGCGACTGCGGAAACTCGTACAGCGCGCCGAAGACACAGGCCGACACCATGAACGCACCGAGCAGTCCTGCTTCCATCAGGTATTCAGGCCAGTGCAGACGTGCAGACGCCACGGCGCCCAGTTTGGGCGCCGGCGACATCGCGGCTTGAGTCGGCGTCTGCGTCTGCGTGACCGCCAGGTTCGGCGTTTCATCATTGCCGATGTCAATTACCAGATTGTGCTCGGTGCGGTTCATGGAATCTGCGCGGTGTGATTCCAATGGTTGGGGAAAGTGACAGGAAAAATAGGACAGTGATTACTTCGTGCTCTTAGTGACTTCTTGTTCGGTGTCCCGTGAAACCTTCGCGACACTTCCGAATCCCATCGCCACGTGAGCAGTTCAGCACGGCACATGAGCCCACATCAAATCGGGTTCGCGAATCGTTAACGATTCATCGCTCAGTGCGTGAGCAGGCACACGAATCAATCTCAAGTCACAAGGAATGAACAATGAATAAGGCAATGCAGTTTCTTCTCCGCGGGCTGGTGATGGCAACGATGCTGTTCGCCGTCTCGGCCGTGGCTCAGGACATGCACACCTCGAGCCAATTTCAGGGTCCGAAAGCTAATAAAGGACACGTCACCCACAGCACGCGCGACGGCAAGAGCGTGCTCACTCTGTCGGACGACTTCGTCGTTCCCGACACGCCGGACCCGCACTGGCAGCTGGTGGACTCCGACGGCAACGTTTATCTGGTCGACAAGCTGAAGACCAAGGCGTTCATCGGAACCAACTACAAGAAGGAAATCGTGCGTGCCCAGCTACGTGAAGAACGTGTCGAAGGTGGTGATCTGGTGCGCGTTCGCGGAAGTCAATCTGGGCGAGGCCAGCTTCAGCTCGCCCGTCAAGTAAGGAAGCATTCAACACGAAGGGGCGCAAGCCGGTTCGAACCTGGACGGCGCGCCCCTCAAATTCAGAGAGGAGAGAAACTAATGAAAATCCAAATGAACTCATCTCGTTATCCGGATTCGCAACCATGGTTTTGTGCCTTGCGAGTTTCGCGAATGCTCAAACCGTGGAAAAGAAGACGCTCACCCTGCAAGGCGCGGAGCGTGTCATCGCCGCGGCCAAAGCTGAAGCGCAGAAAGTGCAAGCTCCCGGAGGCGTGATCGCCGTCGTGGACGATGGCGGCAACCTGATGGCGCTGGAGCGGCTGGACGGCACATTCTCAGCCGGCGCAAACATTTCCATCGGCAAGGCCAAGACCGCCGTCATGTTCAAGAAGCCGACGCGCGTCTTTGAAGAACTGATCAACTCCAGCGGCAAAGGCCGCACGGTGATGACGGCCCTGGAAAACTTCACGCCTTGATTGGCGGAATTCCCGATCGTCGTCGATGGCCAGATTGTGGGCGGAGTCGGCGTGAGCGGTGCGGCCACCGCCGATCAGGATGAACAACTGGCGATCGCAGGCTCGAAAGCGTTCGATACCGGTGCCATGAGCATGAGCGGAGAACCTGGCGCCGGCGGTGTCCTACTGGGAGAAAAGCAAAGTGGACGAAGCCTTCTCCAAGGGCGCAGTGCTGTTCGACGGCAGCGACGGACGCAACTACATGGTCCATGCCAGCCGGCGCGAGAAGCCAGGTCAGGCAGAGATTCACACCAAAGACGCCGACATCATTTATGTGCTGCAAGGTTCTGCGACAGTCGTCACCGGGGGCGAGGCCGTCGACGCCAAGAACATCGCGCCCGACGAATTGCGCGGCAGCAGCATCCGCGATGGGCAAACCCGCCAGATCGCCAAAGGGGACGTCGTCATCGTGCCTCACGGCGTGCCGCACCAGTTCGTGGAAGTCACCAATCCGTTTCTCTACTACGTCGTGAAAGTTCGCTGAAGAGAGAACTCCCGTGAAAAAACAACTCAACAACGATTGGCGATTGACCGCGACCGCAGCGCTTCTAACGATGATCATCTCGCTGGCAGCCCTGCGGGCGACGGGGCAGTCAATACAGGATCCGCCGTTCGGCCGGCCGGATGCAGTGGTCGATCTGGCCTCGCAGCGAAGGCGTGCAGCTGGTAAGGGCCAGTGGCGTTATCACGACGTGAAGATCGAGGATGCCGATTCCCGCGCCGTCGGCCCCGATCTGAAACCGAGCGGCGCCGCTATCAAGACTTACGACTACGCTCCTCACGCCGGCGTCGCCGACTTCGACGATTCGCAGTGGGAAACCATCGATGCCACGACGCTCGACCAGCGCCGTTCCACCGCCAAGGTCTGCTTCAACTGGTATCGCATCAACGTTACGATTCCGGAAAAAGTCGGCGAACTTCAGCACGGCAGGCTCAACCGTCGCTTTTGAAATCGTGATCGATGACTATGCGGAGGTCTGGGTCGACGGCAAGATGCCGCGGATGCTGGGGCAGCCCGGCGGGCCGGTGGTCAAGGGATTCAATGCTCCCAATCGCGTGATCATCACGAGAAACGCGCAACCCGGCCAGCGCATTCAGCTTGCGGTCTTCGGCATCAACGGGCCGATTTCTTACAGCCCGCAGAACTTTATCTGGATCAAGTCGGCAACGCTTGATTTCTACAAGTCACCAAAGGTTGCAATCAGCGAAACCCCGGCGCAGATCACAGAGAAAGATCCGGCACTGGACGAGATTGTTCCAGCCGGCGCGAAGATCGAAAAACTGGCCGGAGGATTTCTGTTTACCGAAGGGCCGATCTGGGTGCCGCGCAGCGAAGAGAGCGACGGCTATCTTCTCTTCAGCGATCCCAACAACAATGTGATCTATCGCTGGACGCAGGATGGCCAGCTCTCGATCTTTCTGACCAAGAGTCGGCTACCGCGGCATGGACATTGGCGAATACGGCCAGCCCGGTTCGAATGGCCTCACGCTCGACAAGCAGGGACGACTCACCATCAATCAGCACGGCAATCGCCGCGTGGTTCGCATGGAGAAGAACGGCCAACTTACCGTGCTGGCTGATCACTATGATGGCAAGCGGCTTAACAGCCCCAACGATCTGGTCTACAAGTCCGACGGCGCGCTGTATTTCACCGATCCGCCGTTTGGACTGCCGAAGTTCTTCGACGATCCGCGCAAAGAGTTACCGTACAGCGGCGTGTTTCGCGTCTCACCGGACGGCAAGAACGTACAACTGCTGACCAAGGAACTCAGCGGTCCGAACGGCCTGGCATTTTCGCCCGACGAGAAGTACTTCTACGTCGACAACTGGGACGACAAGAAAAAGATCATCATGCGGTACGAAGTAAATGCGGATGGGACGCTGTCGAACGGGAAGGTCTTCTTCGACATGACGTCCGCCGATGGCGAAGATGCGCTCGACGGGTTGAAGGTTGATCAGAAGGGCAATCTTTACGTCTCGGGACCCGGCGGTTTGTGGATTATTTCGTCCGAGGGCAAACACCTGGGAACGATCGTGGGCCCGGAGCATCCGCACAATTTCGCCTGGGGCGATGACGACGGCAAGACGCTATACCTGTGCGCCAAGACCGGACTCTATCGAATCCGCTTGAATATTTCAGGGATCCGTCCGTAGTAAACCGCTGCATTTGTTTCGCAGTGCGCAAGGTCGGGAGGATAGAGAAGAGATGGATGATCGATACGCGATTCGGCTGGCGAAGACAAAGCTGCGAGACGCTTACAGCAAAGGAGACGTCAACGGTGTGTTGTCCGTTTTCGGGGATGGATACTCCGACATGTCGGCCGGCCTCGCTTCGTTTTACGGCGGAGAAGCACGGTTAGTGTTGAAGCATCGCTTGAAAAGACTTTTCGCGAGATATAAGGCCCAGTTGGCGGTCACTATCATTTCTATACAGGTCCAAGGGCTGTTGGCTTTCGACTGGGGATGGCACCAGGTGACGCTTACGCCGAAAAAAGGCGGAAAATCGATTACGAAACGCACGCGGTACCTGGAAATTTGGCAAAAGGGAGCGGATGAGCGTTGGAAGATTGCAATTTTCTTCGACAATCTGGACGTGCCGCCTCAGATGCCTCCTAAAGAAGTACTCGCAGAGATGCGGGGAGCGACCTCCGTTGGTACGACCCGGCGTTCACGGCCGAAGACCTGGAAAACACGACCCAGGGCGTCCGCAAAGAGGAGAAAGTAAAAATTGTCACTTTTCCCAGTTTTCGGTATCAGACGGATAGGCGTATTCTCGCGCTCAGCCTGGTTCGAAGATCTCGCGAGGGCCTGATAACTGAGAAGTTCGTAAGTGGTAAAAATGGCTGGAGTGCAGCCACATCATAGGTCGGAATTGGAGTAAGGCTCGTGCCCAGAAAACCCATCGAAATCGATTGCGTAGAAGTATGGCGGCAAATTTCAGATTACCTTGACGGCGAACTGGACGCCGGTCTCCGGGCCAGTATGTCTTCTCACTTCAAGGACTGTGCTCACTGCAGCGCAATCCTGGATGGCACTCGTAATGTGGTCAAACTGGTAGGCGACGGACGGGCATTCGAGATTCCGGTGAGTGCCAGCGAGCGGTTCTACAAGAAGTTGAACGATCACCTTGCAGCACGTCGAACTGAAAAGCATTAATTGCTTCCTTGAGATCTCTTCGTCCTCACGAACGCGGCGGTAGTCTCAACTGGCGTTGCAGTTCCACAAATCTGGGATCGAGGCGCAGGTTGTCCCACTCAACCAAGGTTCCCGTCCATACGATCCATGTGTCCTTTTCACGGTAGCCACGCTCCAGCCAGTTGATGGCCTCGGCCTTATTCCCCATGACGTTGTAAATAAGCGCGACGCTGTAAGGCGACACTCGACCCTGGATATTACCGGACAATAATTTGTCGAGCGTAGCCTTGGCCCCGGTGACATCGCCCGACAGGGCCTGTGCCGAACCAAGAACTTCGAGAACCCGCGTGGGATCGCCACTCAACGCTTCGGCCTTTTTTACCTCTTCAAGAGCTTGTGCGAATTGCCGGGTGCGATTGTAAGCCACCGCCAGGCTAAGATGGGCCGCGGGGAAGTTTGAATTCAGCTCGATCGCTTTGCGAAATTCCGGGATGGCGCTCTCCGGGTGGCGTCGGGACAAGAACATCCATCCTCTATCGTCGTAGAGCCAGCTGTCGAGCGGATCGAGTTCCTTTGCGATCCGGTTCTCGGTTTCAGCCTCATCCAGCCGCCCCATGGCGTGCAGGAAAGATGAGAAGAATTCGTGGGCCAGGCTGTTGTTGGGGTTGAGAGCAATCGATTTGCGGAATAGACGCTCCGCTTCGTTCCAGTCCCAGTCGTAGTAGAAGCTCACGAATGCCATCGAGTTATAGGCCTCGGCGAGATTCGGAGCCAGTTCCAGAGCTTTAGCCGCTGCGGCTTTGGCCTTGGGTAGGACCTGGTCGGCAGGCACGAATCCATAGCCGCCCATTACGCCGTAGGCGTCGGCCAGACCGACATAAGCGGGGCCGTAGTTCGAATCGAGTTCGATTGCACGCTGGAACTGCGCAATCGCAGCTTCGAGAGAGGAACGCGTCTCCTGATGCCACAGGTAGCGGCCTTTCAAGTAAGCCTCGTATGCTGCAGCGTTCGACGTCGATGCCTGGCGGAATTCCTGCTGTGCCTCCGGTAGGAATTCAATTGCAATGGCTTGCGAGACGCGCCGGGCGACATCCTCCTGCATTCCCAGCATGTCGGACATATTCGGTTCGTAGGTTTCGGTCCACAGATGGGTTTGATCGGAGACCTGAATCAGCTCGGCCGTGATGCGAAAGCGATCTCCCACCCGGCGAATTGCGCCGTCGAGTACGTAGTCGACATGCAATTCGCGTCCGATCTGATCCACTGGCTTTCGTTCTTTGGCGTACTGGATCACAGAAGTTCGGGCAATCACGCCCAGGCGCGAAGGATGAAGTCTGCCCAACTGTGCAATCAATTCATCGTGAAGGCCGGCGACGAAGTAGGCCTCATTTTGATCGGGTGCGAGATTTTCAAAGGGCAGCACCGCCAACATAACCCGTCGCCGTTGTAACGGGTCACGGTTACGCTGCCAAAACCAGACTGCGGCCATCGCGACAATCAGCAAAACCGCAGCCGGAACGTACCACCGTCTGTTAAACGCGACGTGGTTGACGGACGAGGAGGTCGTAGTCGCCGACGCTGTTCCGACACCTGTGTCAGGGATCGAGGCGGGCGAGGTCGAGCTTACTTCCGGTGCGGGCGATAAGGCGGGGGAGGACCCTGAAGGTTGGGGATCTCGAACTGAACCAATGAATCTGTAGCCGCGCCGGGGCAGGGTTTCTATGAAGCGAGGACTTGAAGCAGAGTCTCCGAGGGCATCCCTAAGTTTGTTAATGCTGATGTTCAGGCTGTGGTCGAAGTCGACGAACGTGTCCTGATCCCAGATTCGCTGTCGAAGTTCGTCCCGGGTGACCACCTCACCGGGTCTCTCCAACAACAAGCCCAAAACCTGGAGCGGTTGGTCCTGCAGCTTGATCCTTATCCCATGCTTGTAAAGCTCACCCGATGAGGGGTCGAGTTCAAACACTCCAAAAAGGATCCGCCGCACATTAGGGCGCTCAGCATTCATTTCAAACTGGTTTGTTCGGGCAGGAGTGTAGCATGCCGATCCCCTTATCTTGTCACTCGTGAGGAGATGTGTGGGACTAAGCGCTTCTCTTTGAGACATTTAGGTGGAGATGTTCGGTAGGCAAGCATTAGACGCCCAGTGGATTGACCTTTCTCAGCGTCGAGTTAGACTGCGCGACGTCAGCAAGTCATGCTGCGCTGACGAATCGCAATTCGTCCTTACAGGAGTTGCTCTATGACGCCAGCCGACTCACTCTACGAAGTCACGGTACAGGCTTTCGATCGCGGGACTCGGGCGGTCGCAATCATGCCCCGCGCAATGGAGGCTTCTGGCTTCGCTCGACCGAAGACGGAAGGCCAGGGTGCCATCCCTGGTGACCAGAAGTCCCCCTCGCAAAGTGCAGAACTGGCCTTGATTGAAAGAGTGCGGACGGGCGAGAGCGACGCCTTTTTCGAGCTGGTGCACCCCTACGAACGTGCTGTGTTCCTGGCCGCTTTGGGTATCGTCAGGAACGAAGCGGACGCAGAGGAGGTCGCTCAGGAAGCGATCCTGAAAGCCTTCAAAAATCTTGCACGTTTCCGTCAGGAAGCGAAATTCAGTACGTGGCTGATCCAGATTGCGATCAACGAAGCGAAGATGAGGCTGCGGAAAGACCGCCGGCCACTTTATGAATCGATAGAAGAAGGAACGCTTGGGGACGAAGGTGACTATATTCCTAGAGACTTTGCGGACTGGCGAGAAATACCGTCCGAGGCCTTGGAGCAAAAACAACTTCGTCGGGCGCTCACCAACGCCCTGGACTCTCTGCCGGAAAAATACCGCACGATCTTGATTTTGCGGGACGTGCAGCAGCTCAGCATCAACGAAACAGCAAAGATCCTCGGTCTCTCAGAAGCCAATGTGAAGACCCGCCTGAGCCGCGCTCGCCTTCAGATGCGGGACGCCTTGGCGCCGGGTTTCGACGGGGCGTGGCGTAGGGAAAAGACGTACGAGAAAGTCCGCCCTTTCTGATGGTGTCTGGCCCTTCTTGGCCGTGGGATAGATTTCCAAAGAAACGGAACGTCAAACGTGGGTCCAATGTGGGTCCATTAACAATTCCTGAGAGTTCCTTGCAACGCCAAAGGTGGCTGCCAGTGCCGTTGAATGTCAATCAGTTACTGTTAAATGTGACCTTGACACGGTAGAGGTCGCTGGTTCGAGTCCAGTCGTGCCTACCATTTATCTCATTGAATCTGCTCTGTCGCGGGCGGCGGCTTTCGGGCCAAGGGACTTGAGAAAGTCCCGTCCTGTCCACAGTTTCTTCCATCATTGTTCATCCAATGAAAAATGGCCCCCTCGAAGGAGGAGGCCATCGTCTATTCATGCGTCCTGACTGCTAACCCTGCGGCGGCGTTGCAGGAGGAGTGCTCTGCTGAGGCGTCGGAGGAGGGGCTGCGGCATATCGCCATGTTTATGGAAAGTCGATGGGCTGCAAGTACCCAGGGGGTTCAAGAAACAACGGTGTGGGAATTTTTTCGGACCGCAGAATATGTAATTTGCCGTCAGCCCCGACGGTGAAAGTAATGGCTGTGCTGTCGGTTGCTCCGAATTGATCTGTGACCGTTGCTGTTGCCGTGTATTTACCCGATGCGGGAAAGGTCTCGAGCGCCGCTGTTGTGGAGAACTGGCTTCCATCCGAGTACCTTAATCGCTTGCTGATCAGAAAACCGTCACGGTCAGAAGATTTGGCTGTGCAGCCAAGAACTGTCGTCGGCGATATGTCAGGCATGGGCTGTAATGTGATGTCAGCCACCGGCGGAATGTCATTGGGCTCAGCAATCACGTGCAACGAAGTGCTGGCGGTTTGATTTCCTGTTCCATCCAACGACTGGATCGATATTTCATGCTTTCCCGTAAAGATTTTTAAGCCGGTATTCAAAGTCGCTCCCTCACTGGCATAAGCCTGTTGACCATCGATCAATACCCTCATGATGGCAACCGGAGTTCCCGGGTTCGCGGAGGCCACGAGCGTAGTCGGCCAGTTCAGAGTCGAGTTATTGCCGGGAGCGAAGACGGTGATGCCACCAGACGACGGTTTCACCGAGAGCTGTTGCACCATTACCGTTGAGGCTCCAGTCGCGTCATAGGCCGAGGCGGTGACAACATATGTCCCCACTGTTTTATAAGTGTGCGAGGCCGATAGACCATTGGCAATGGTGCCGTCGCCAAAGTCGATCACCGAGCGAGCGACGCTCGAGGAGGAACTTCCCACCGATGCCGTGTATGCCAAAGGTCCGGTCTGCGAGATACTAATCGCAACGTCAGGGGGCTGGTCGCCAGGGTGGTAGGCGATAACAGGTGACATCTTGTTCTGAAAACTGGGTGCACCGGTTGCCTTGACATAGACAAGATAAGTCTGGTCTGAAAGTTGGAGTGGACCAACATCAAACGTGTGCGTGCCGCGAGGCACGTCGGCCAACTTCGACAGGTTCGTGCCGTCGGAGCTGATGAAGACGGTATAGTGATCGACCGTGCTCTCATCTCCGCCGTTCACACTCCAGCTGATCTTCGTGCCCGATTGCGAGGGGGCCAGGTAGATGCAGTTGTCAATGCCTGGCTCAATTGCTGTCCCTTCCTCGTAGTCATTCCAAGTTGCGATCTGGATGGCAGGCAATTGTTCGCTACTGGAGTAGAACTTGCCGATCTCGCTAAAAGTCTGCTGCCAGGCCTGGCCGCACATCTGATTGGTTACGCGATTCGTGCCCCACGTGGCGAGCGTGTCATTGAATCCTTTGTACACAGATCCGAAGGTGATGCGTGCTGGCTGCTTCTCTGCCGCTGTATAAAACGCATCCTGCGCTGCGAGATTGAGATCGAAAGGATTCGACGGGTTGACGTTGATCCAGGAAAATGCGCCATCGGAGAATGCCCGATTTAAGGCGCTGGTTCCTTGAAAGATGAGCATTGGATTGCCGGGGATCGACGAAACGACGCGACTCCAGTCTATGAAGTAGCTATCCACGCCGAAAAAGAAAACGACGGGCCTGCCATTCATATGCATGTACGCGGATGATGATTCGTACTGCGTTGCCACGTAAGAAAGGTCGGATATGAGTTGATCGGTGACATCGCATCCATTGCTGACCGCTGCCGAGCCCAGCGCCCCAACATCTTCCATGATCGCAAATTCGAATTGACCAGAATGGGCTTCGGCCTCATTCTTGAGCAGCATCGTGGCATTGTCGATGACTGTGCTGGTGGGGCCGTACCAGGCAGCAATGGCGCCCTGGATGCCGCGGCTCATCATGTCCTCGACCTGGCGATGTACCTGTCCGGCGTCGGCCGAATTGTAGCCGACGTTCATGTGATCCTTCTTGCCGAACCAGCCTAGCCATGTGGTATAGATCCGAGTATTGGACCCGCTATAAAGCAAAGATCGCAACGGCATCTTGCTGACGTTGCCGGCGCTGACGTTTCCACTGGTCTGGGAGACAAACGAGTCGGCTGTGCTCGTATTGTTACCCGTCTCCGCCTGTAACGTCGTGGTCGCCATGGGAAGGGAACCCACGGGTGTGGAGGGAGGAGTTGATCCGCCGCCGCACGCGACGAGGCAGCCACAAAGGGCGATCAACAGCAAGTTGCCAACTTGGAGGCAGACGCTGCCACACTTCATCACAACTGCTACAGCGGACAACACAAAAATCCTCGATCATCTCGTCGACCATGCCCGACGAGATCGCCCGTCGTCATTTTACCCCCAACGCAGCTGATCGAGGTCAAATCTACGGGCTCGGTCGATGCCCTGGTCTAATGCGTCGTTCAACGTTCCTGGACAGACAGTAAGTTGAGCTTGACAGCCTCTCGGCTGTCCGGTTGAGCGAAGGTCGACAACCATCTTTTCTCTAAGACGGCAGCTTTATTGTCAGCGAGGGAGTGAGAAGGTGAATACGTTACTGCCCACGGAGATTGCCACATATTGAGTGCCATCGACCATGTAACTCATCGGCGATGCATGCATCTTCTGACCGGCGTTGAAGTGCCAGAGAGGGCGGCCGGTACGAGCATTCAACTGCTTCCAGAGAGTTGGCGTCATCACCGAAGAAAATCAGTCCACCTGCGGTGGCCAGCGTTCCTCCCCAGGAATCGCCCTGGCCGACTTGGGGATAACGCCAAACCAGTTTTCCCTCGGGCACTGAATATGCCAACAAGATTTTCTGTGCGTGTTCGTCAGGCGGACGTTTCGTGCCTGTGGCGTAGAAAGTCTGGCCTGGGGTAAATGGTCTTGGTTCTGAGAAGAAGAGATTGCAAGTCTCGAGAGCCATGACATAGAACAACTTGAGGTCGGGATTGTAGGAAGGCGAAAACCAATTGGTGGCTCCAATGATGCCCGGGCAAATATAGGTGCCTTGCTTGGTTGGGATTCGACCCGACAGTACGGGGCGGCCCGACGCATCGACACCAGTGGCCCAGTTCAGCCGTTGCACAAACGGGGTGGCTTTCAGGAATTTGCCATTTGTCCGATCGAGAATATAAAGGAAGCCGTTGCGGTTGGCTTGCACGAGCAAGTGACGGGTCACGCCACCATCGTCGACGTCCGCAAGCACGGGAGTTTGAGTGGCGTCGTAGTCATACAGGTCGTGAGGGGTGAACTGGAAATACCACTTCAGTTTTCCGTTATCAGGATCAAGCGCCAGGACAGACGAGGTGTACAGGTTGTCGCCGGGACGCGATTATCCTTCGAAATCGGGGGCGGCGTTGCTGGTCGTCCAGTAAAGCAGATTGAGTTCGGGATCGTAGGTGCCCGGCATCCACGTCGTCGCCCCGCCATGTAAGTAGGAATCGCCGGGCCAACTTTCGGAGCCGAACTCTCCCGGCGCGGGGATGGTCCAGAAACGCCACTTCAGATTTCCTGTGATCGCATCGTAGGCTGCGAGGAAGCCACGCACTCCGGAATCTCCGCCGGACGTCCCGACGATCACTGCGTCTTTCACGATCAGGGGAGCGCTGGTCGCGCCATAGTGCTTGGTCTTGTCGGCGTACTGCACGTCCCATAGCAGATTTCCCGACCGGGCATCGAGGCAGAGCAGGTGCGCGTCATCGGTTTCCATGTAGACAAAGTTGCGCCACACTGCGACGCCGCGGTTTTGATGGCCGGCGGCATCGTCGAGCAATCCTGAACTCACGGGCCGATGGTGATGCCACAAGGTTCGTCCGGTTCGCGCGTCCAATGCGAATGCATCATTGGCTGCAGTCACGTACATCACGCCATTGACCACGAGGGGAGTTGCTTCGAGCCGGAGTGAGTTGCCGGGATGAAATACCCACGCCGCGCGCAATTGCGAGACATTTTCAGTATTGATCTGGCGCAAACTGCTGTATCGCTGTCCGGTGTAGTCACCGTTGTAAGACGTCCAGTTTGCGCCGACTGGGCGCGCGAGCAAGTCTTTCGTGCTCACGTTTGCGACGGACATTTACGGAAGTTTGCTCGTGCTCTTGCGCCCGTGATGGGAGGATCGGTAGAGAAAGTAAAAAGCAAGATCAGAAATGCCTGACCGCACGACTTCATGTCAGCGTTTCTCCCCGGATCCCACTTGAACTTCTTGCAGGGAACCGAGGTCAGTCCCGTTGTCCATCCTGCAGGTGAAGCGAAATGCGCGCGGGCTTCCCAGGAGGAACGACTTCTGTTTCGAGCGAGACGGCTTCTGTTGGATCGGCAGTGGCGAGGGTTACGTTTCCCAGGCTTAAGCCACGTTCGTCGTAAAAATGTGCGACCAGTTTTCCGGGAAAGAAAACTCCAAACGATCCGGAGAGTCCCACTTTGCCGCTCTCCAGAAGAGTGGCTCGAAGAGGTCGCAGCACGATGCCCGCCTCAGAGACGCCATGAAATTCGATGCCGGCGCGAGTCGGAAACCATTCAGTTTCGAAATCGCAGCTTTCTCCGGGGCGCAACTGACAGAGAGGGGAATTGAGCTCGGCCTCCAGATAGTAAGGAGAGCCGTCTCCTCCGGAACCCATCGTGGGCTCACCGTCTTTCAATTTCACTTCGGGCCCATTCGTCCAGAAGATGATGGAAGCCTTGTCGGGATAAGTGCGGGCGGCTTCATAGTGGAACCGTTCGACCATGCCATAGCGGCTGGTGCCGTCCACGACGGCGAGCCAGCCAGCTGTCGAGTCGAGCCACAACTCGGCCGCCATGTGGGAATAATGAACGGAGAACAGTCCGTCCTCTCTCACAGAGGCAGAGGGGTTTTCCGCAGGACCGAAGCGAACGTGATAGCGGTTGAGGTAGCTGCTGGCAGGATTGGCGGGCGCGAAAGTGCGAAAATCAGGGTTCATTCGCGAGGGATCACCTGGGCCCGCCGTGTCGTACTGAGAGACCGACTGCATCGACCATTCCACCGAGTGGCCGCTGGTGTTCTTCATGCTGGCGTGAAAACGGATACGTGGCGAGTCTGAGTCGAGGCGGATCGTGCGCCGGTACTGGATCCCGGTCCGGGGATCGGCCGGTCCGGTGAGCTCTACTTCACAGGATGGCTCTTCCGAAACCTTTCGAAAGGTGTAGGGACCGTCGTCGAGCACGTCCGAGCCTCCCGCCCAGTGTTGTTCATCGTCATTGCCCTCGGGCAAGGGCCAGAGCTTATCGCCTCCGTAGTTGAACCAGTGACTCGGGTCGGGCGGGAAATATTTGCCCGCGTACTTGGGATTGACGAACAGGAACGGATGGCCGCCGAAAATTACCTGCATCAGCCGTCCGCCATTCTGGGGAACGATAATCAATTGCACCCAACGATTGGACACCTGCTGTGCGTGCCATCCCTTGTAATCCGTGGCTTCTATGCGGCATGATGAACTCGGCGGCTGATTGGTTCCGCTCGGGGCCTGGGCAACCACAAGGTACGGCGCAATACTTCCGAAAAGCGCGAGAATCGAAAGGCGTCTGATCAAGTAGTTGGTCCGCAGCTGCTTTGTCACAGTTGCTCCTTTGTCGATGTCGATGGCACGGAGAGTTTAAGGCAGGACACTGATTTCGCAAAACCTCCCGTGTCGGCGATTCCACTCAGCCGCGAAACGAAATGAAAACTAATGAAACGAAATAAAGTGATAGGCGTCAAGCTTATTCTGTGGTATACCAAATTCGCTTCCAGTAAATCGGCTGCGATGCGGTTGCAAATATATCTGATCGCACCATAGCGGTCACCAGGCTTCCGAAGCTTGGACGCGAGATTCAAGGAGGATTTGAAATGGCAGCAGTGGCCCAGAGATCCAGTCGGCGGTCGTTTATGAAATTGGCAGCTGCAGCCCCGCTGTTGACCCAGATCGCAGCGCGAAATCTCTACGCGCAAGCCGCTACCGCGATGGGCAAAGACCCTCGGCAGAATGTTTATACACGCCTGGGGGTCAGGACCGTGATCAATTGCCGCGGAACCTGGACTTATCTGAGCGGGTCTTTGGAGTTTCCAGAAGTGCGAGAGGCCCAGGCGGAGGCGGCGCAACATTTCGTCAACATGCTGGAGCTTCAGCGCGGCGTGGGCCGGCGACTTGCGGAGTTGACCGGCGCGGAATCTGGAATGGTCACTTCCGGCGCGGCTGGCGCCATGGCGGCTGCAACCGCCGCTTGCATGGCTGGGACCGACGACAAGCATGTCTGGCAACTGCCCGATACGACCGGCTTGAAACATGAAGTGATCATGACAGGAGGAAGAAGCGCGTTTGACAGCGCCATCCGCCTGACCGGCGCGAAATTGGTGCTGACGTACTCTCCCGAAGAACTTGCCAACGCCATCAACGAAAACACCGCCATGATCTACACCACCGATCTCGGCGAGAAACTGCAGCGCAATCTCGCGATCGCGAAAGACCACAAGGTCCCGATGTTGCTGGACGACGCGGCGGGCATCCCTCCCGCCGACAATGCCAGGCTCTACGCCCGGATGAAACTCGACCTGTACTGTTTTTCCGGCGGCAAAGGCTTGCGCGGTCCGCAATGCAGCGGCTTGCTGCTGGGCAGAAAAGATCTGATCGACGCTGCCCTGATGAACAGCGCGCCGCGCGAAGGATCGGTATGCCGTCCCATGAAAGTCGGTAAGGAAGAAATCATCGGATGCCTGACCGCGCTCGAAACCTGGCTGAATCTTGATGAGAAGAAGCTTTACAGCGAGTGGAACGGCCGCGTGGAACGAATTCGAAAGCTGGTGGATACCGTCCCCGGGGTGAAGACAGACATCTACATTCCCAACGATGGAAACCGCTTTCCAACCCTGAAAGTCTCGTGGGACCAGGCGGCGTGGGGCTTCACCATTATGGACTGCGTGCAGAAGCTGCGCGCGAATGATCCGGTCATCGAAGTTCTCGGATCGGACAATCCCAGCCTGGTGCCGGCGGTTCGCGAGGGCAATCCCAATCCGAATAGGAAAGAACGCAAGGAAGCCGATCACATCGAACTAGTTTCCATGACCATACAGCCCGGACAGGAAATAATCGTGGGACAAATATTGCGAGAAGTTCTGAGCGCGGCACAAAAAACAAAATCCGCTGCCTGATCTGCCGGACGAATCGAATGCGAATACTGCTAGCCGGATGCCTGCTCGTATCCACGCTGGGACTTCAGGCCCAGGTGCGAGCTGTCGTCCCTTCTGCAACCTCTTCCGCCGTCAATCATTTCAGTTCTCCCGCGGTAGATGCGGGCGATTACATATACGTCTCGGGCCAGGGCCCTCGCAGGCCAGATGGCAGTTTGCCCGCAACCTTCGCGGAGCAGGCACGGCAAGCTCTCAACAACGTCAAGTCGGTGGTAGAGGCCGCAGGTTTAAGCATCGACCATATCGTCTATACGCAGGTCTATCTCGAGGACATCAGTAAGTATGGCGAGATGAATCAGGTTTTCGCCGAAATGTTTCCCAAAACGAAGACGCCGCCCGCAAGAGCCGTGCTCGGTGTTGCCAAACTTCCCGAGCCATCGATTCAGATCAGCGCGGTCGCAGTACGGAACCTGGCTGAGGTGCGGGCCGTGCACCCGCCCGGCTACAAGTCGGAAGAGCCAGTCTCGCCAGGTATCCTTACCGCTGACCGGTTGTTTGTTTCGAGCATGTCGGGCAGCGACCCTGCGAGCGGAAAAATTCCGGACGATCCGGCGGCCCAGGTTGATCTCGCGCTTGATCGCATGAAGGCGGTCGTCGAAGCTGCGGGCCTTGATCTTCGCAACATGGTTTTCGTCAATCCTTATCTAACGTCGGATATTCCATCGCGGGTCATGAACCAACGCTATGCCTTGCGTTTCGAGTTCGGCAACACGCCGGCGCGGGCGACTATCGAGGTTTCGAGCCTGCCAGGTGGCGCCCACATCGAATACACGGGCGTTGCAGTGCGTGATCTAAAACAGCGGAAAGCGGTGCGCCCAAAGAATATGCCGCCCAGTCCGACGGCAAGTCCCTGCGTATTCGCCGGCGACACCTTATATTGTTCCGCCAAGAGCGGCTTTATTCCGGGACCGAACGGCGGCGTCTACGCTTCTACTACCGCCCATCAAGTTCGCCAAACCATGCGCAATCTTCTCGACAACCTTGAAGAAGCCGACATGAATTTCGATCAGGTTGTGTCCACAAACGTCTACCTCGACGATCTGTCGGAAACATCGGCATTCGACAAAGTCTATGCCGAATATTTCAAGGGCATCATGCCGGCGCGAACGACCGTTGAACAAATCGCTCCGACCGTTCGTAATCCCGACAAAGACGACCACTTTCCTGATCTGGAGCAGGTATCGCTAATCGCGATTCGGAATCGTTCCAGCCACTAACCTACTTCCGTTGCCGGCGAACATAAGAAAGGCCCTGCTTGAGGTCGGCGATCAGGTCCTCATCTTGGCTGGCAATGTGCAGAGGTTCTGTCTTGCCGCGTTCCGTGCCGATCCACGCCGTCAACTCTTCCGGCGACGCGTACACGAAGCGGCCATCACGAGTGACCGGCATACCTGCTTTGTGCCAGCGTTGCGCCACTGCCGGCGTCTGACCTAGAAATTTCGCGATCTCTCCCCAGCCTTTCAAGGTGGAGTTTTTCGTTTTGGATTTTGCTTTAGGCATTTTGCTTGCTCGTATTCACGCTACCAACTTTCAGATCGATCCGCCATCGCCGATGCCGTACTTTTCGTCCAGAAATTCCTGCAGGCGGGACGGCAGAGCTTTGGCCAGTTCTTGCCAGGTCAATACCTTGCAACGTATGCGGAGGTCAGCCGAGCGCACGCATTTCATCACCGCATACCAGTCTTCGATCAACTCCGGCCTTCTCGCATCGGTAAGGACGCAAAACTCGCCGCCCGAAGCGTAAGCGGCCAGAACGTTGCGAATCAGTTGATACGAGAGATAGTCACTTTCCGTCTGAGGCAAGATCTTCAGGGTCGAATACTTCGGTGAAGTCGCGATAGGCGCGAACTGTGGCCTTTGGAGCACGCTGGAAGTCGCTCTCGGTCAGTTTTGCTTCGATCAGGAGATCACTTAGGCGCAAATCCACTTCTGTCCGGTCGAATCTCCCGTTTTGCAGTGGTACACGTGCCAGGAATCCGAAATTGGGGATGGCATCGGGCTTGAGGCCGAGGATCGAAGATACTTGTCCATTCCTGAAGACGCCGGGATAACAGAAAATGTTCATCAGCAGAGCGTCGGAACTGGTGCATGCGTCGAGTTCTCTCCGAATCTCCATTGTCGAAGCGAGGCAGGGACTTGCGTCCTTGAGAATGGACTTTCTGCAGACGGCGCCGCCAGTTCGGATTTCCAAGGATGGCCTTATACGTGGCAGGCAGAAAATTCCCGTGCTGCGAATCACCGTAGCACTCGAAGCAGACGGTTGGCGATCGACCGTAGCTAAGGCAGTGCGGTAATTCGTGCTTTACAGCGTATTGCTCAGCGCGGTGGCTTAGTTCATGACGAAGCGCGCCGGCCCAGTTGGTTCTTGCCCGTTGAACTGGAGCGGATTGCGAATTTTCATAGCTCAAATTCACTCCTCTAATCTACCGTGTATTCAAGCCTCTCCGCAGCATACGAGTGAGGCAGACGGGAAACTCGCGGGCGCGAACCTTTCTGCGCGGAGGGCGAATAAATTGATAAGATCGACGCGAAAACGATCGACTCGATGAAAGTTATGGGAGGGTTACACCGCATATGCTGAATCGCCGGAGCTTCATCATCGCCAGTGGTATGACCGCGCTTGCCTCATCCAGAGTACTTGGTGCTAACGATACTATCCGCGTCGGAGTCATCGGAGCGGGCGGCCGGATGCGAAACCTGCTTGATTCGGCGGAGAAGGTTGGTCCATACCAGATTGTGGCTGTGAGTGATGTCTATACGCCGCATCGGGACGTTGTCAGGGAACGGTCCAATGGCATTGCGACAACCCACCTGGATTATCGCGAGGTACTGGAGAAAGACATTGATGCCGTGTTCATCGCATCGCCAGACCACTGGCACGTTCGCATGGCTGTCGATGCGCTCGCGGCCGGCAAAGACGTTTATCTGGAAAAACCTGTCACTCACACCATCGAGGAAGGAGCCACGCTGACACGCGCGGTTCGTTCCGGTAAACAGATTCTGCAGTGCGGCATGCAACAGCGTAGCTGGACACACTTCAGAGACGCCGTCGAACTGATTCAAGGCGGCAGCCTGGGGAGAGTCCCGCAAGTCCGAACCTATTGGTGGCAGAATTATCAGCGTAACTGGGTGCCCAAACCTATCGACGTGCAAGCGCTTGATTGGAAGCTATGGCTGGGGTCCGCACCCGATCAGCCTTTCAGCGAAGAGAAGTTCAATCACTGGCGCTGGTACTGGAATTTCGGCGGCGGCGCCATGACCGACTTGTTCAGCCACTGGATCGACGTCGTGCACTGGGCCATGAAGTCCGATCAGCCGAAGCAGGCATACATGATGGCCGACAAATATGTTTTTCAGGAGTGGGATTGCCCCGACACAATTCAAGCCGCGTTTCGCTATCCAGGGTTTGATGTGGGATACGACGGGATGATGAATTCCTCCATTGATGATGGTGGTCTTGAGTTCCGCGGGACGGAAGCAACTCTAAAGCTCGATCGCACCGGCTTTACGGTTTATCGCGAGGGCGTGAAAGATGGACAGAATCCGGTCCTCACGGAAAAAAGCTTCCGCGACGGCACCATCTCTCATATGGAAAATTTCTTTGCCTGCGTCAAGTCGCGCAAGGAGCCGAACGCACCGGTAGAAACTGGCGTAGCGGCTGCGCGTGCAGGCCATATCGGCAACCTGGCCTACAGCCACGGCGGTCAGACGGCGTGGCCAGCAAAGACCTAGGACGCGGTCGTCATGCTTCCGTATATTCCAAAGAATCTAAACCTCAGGAAACGGATTTCTTCGACGCCCAAATCGAGTCGGAGATTATCCATGCAGCTCCTGCCAAAGCCAGGTTGATAGCGTTGCCACCCCAAACCATATGGGCATCAGCAGGGGTGAAGAGAAAGGGCACCCAAACCAGGATTCCGAAGGCAATAAGCATCGCCGTGAACAACCGGGAGGCTATGTCTGCCAGAACACCGGTCATGATGGAAAGACCAGCCAGCAGGTGGGCTACGCCAGTTGCGATTCCCCAGAAACGTTGTCCGGGTGGAATCCACTTGGGTACCATGCCAGCGGTTTCCTTCAGCGCCATGAAATGCGCCAAGGCGAATACCACGAGGCAAAGCCCAAATAATGCCCGACCGATTTGAATCTTTCTCCCCGCCCACCGGCCTTCTGGAGGTGCCAGGGATGCATAGGCGACGGCGCCAGCTGCCACGAGGGCAAACTGCTCGGCGAATCCGAGCCACGTTCCAATCATCCGAGGAAATCCAAACACGCGGGGCAACCACAGCAACGCACTCATCAAATAGAGAATGGTCAGCACCAGCACGCCGGCCGGCGCGGTCTGGCGCCGTTGCATCGCGGCTCCGCCCGCAATCAGAAGTACCGCGACGATGTAAGCAAGCGCAGTTCGATACGGCACGCCAGGCGGGACGGGTTGCCACACGGTTGAGAAATCGCCCCACACCAGACCGATGATTCCAATCGCGACAGCGGCGAACCCGTATACATAGATCCCGAGATTCGATAAGGCTTTAGGGTATGGCATCGGCGATCCTCGTCCTTTGTGCCAGCGGTTTTGAAATTGTCGAGCAAGGGCCCCGGAAAGATTGACGATGTTACCAGCGGCTCAAGCCTGCGATCAATATCTCTAATTGCGCAGCGATACCGCAGAAGGCGACTGTAATAAAGCAATTAACAGGCAAGGGACACCTTGGTCACCAGCATGGCGAGAATCGTTGAAGTTTCTGAAGCAACTGGCCGATCACCCTGTCGAGCGCAGTCGAATGGACCCCATCAACATTCCGGAACGCCTTGACCCAAGCAGCCGTATTGGTGATGCGCAACCGGACCGTTCGGGAGACAAGCAGGAAGGTCGCCGGAAGAGAAAACTGCGAACTCCACCGCCGGCCGATACTCCGCCTGACCCGGAAGACGAATCTCATCAACTGGACGAGCTTGCCTGATTCGCATCGGCACGACTGTGCCTGATAAGGTTGCAAAGAAGCTGTGTGCTGGTTGGCTCTCAGCGGCCTCGACCAAAGCAAGCGCTTAGGTTGTGCTACTTTCCGTTCAGCGTAAGGGCGAATATTTTTTTGTTGCCTGTAAATACCGAAATTCTGGAATATCCAGATCCCCAATAGACAGTTCCGTTAGCAACTGCCGCTCCGCCAGCGACTGATGACCCACTCTGGAAAGAAAGGAGAATGTTTCCATTGGATGTGTCTAACCCGAACATCGTCGGACCATTTGTGTTGGTGGAGCCCGCGTACAGTACTCCGTTTGCCACAGTCAACGGTCCGATATCGTACGCGCCATTTCCCGAGCCACCGGGGTCATTCGTGGTCCAAAGGATGTTGCCGGTTCCAGGATCGAGTGCAGACCAACCGGCAGGAGAACGCACGGACGCAACGTAGATTCGTTGCCCGTCGGAAGCCGAACCCCATTGGGTTGATTCGCCTATCGAAGTGCTCCAGAGAAGATCTCCAGTGTCCGGATTGAGACCGTAACCGGTCCCGCTCTTGCGGCCCGCGAACACCACGGCGTGGTTCGAATTGTCCACGAATATGGGTGCCTGGGCAAAGTCGTGATCAGGGCCGACCGGCAATTCGCAATTCACACCGGTAATACATCCGTCTGTGGAGTTGTCACTGAATTGCGATTGAAATGTCCAGCGCACAGCTCCGGTTAGCAGATCCAATGCGACGACTGCGTCAATTTGATCATTGGGATCAATGCAAGTCGGACTATTCGGAAGAAGCAGCTGGCAGGCTGAGACACTGCCTGGCACGGTGTAGTTGTTGCCTGTGCCGACGTATACCAGCCCGCGGGCAGTGTCGACCATGGGAGAGCTACCCCAAACACTACCGCCACTGTAGCCGCCCACCGCACCGCCATTGTCTGGCACTGTATAGGTCTTCCAGAGAATGGCTCCCGTAGTTTCATCCAGCGCGACGACGCTACCTCGAAAAGTGCAACAAGGATAGCTTCCACTTAAAGCAGCTACTTCCTCGGAAGAGGCCACACCCACAATAATCGTGTTTTGTACTACTGTCGGATTGGCGGTGATGATCGCTTCCGGATGTGTTTCTACCGTGGTAGCCCAAATGAGCCCGCCGGTTTGGGTATCGATCTTCAGGATGCTCGCTCCGGGTCCAGGAGCCTCATCAATGGCGGCGATGTCTCCGATGATCAGCGCTTTCCCGTCGTCAACGATTGCGGGGCTCGTGCGGGACAATGACGCTACGCCTGTATAGCTGGAAATGGCCTTCTGCCAGATTACTGCTCCCGTTGCGGAGCTTAATGCGTTCAGATATCCGCCCCAGTCCGGAAAGTACACGCTCGTTCCATCCGTAGTGGGAGTTGCAGAAACGTCGCCCGCGACGGTTGCCACCCATTTGGCAGCAAGGCTGGCTACATTAGTTGTGCCGATCGCAGTTTCCGACGCTTGCCAGCGAGTGTTGTGAAGATCGTTACCGCTTCCTTGAAGCCAGCTGGAGACTGCTTCCGCAGGCGGAGGTGAGGGAGTAGAGGGGCTTCCGCCGCACGAGCTCACTGCAATCATCAGAAGTGCTGCCGCTGCTGCTCGGATGAGTGAATTCCTCTTCATCACTGGCACGAATCGGCTTTCTCTTTTTGGTTAGTGAAAAAGAAGGTGACATTGTACACGGGCCTGACTTCACTCCTTTTGCAAAAAGTAAGGTAAAAAGTGAGAACCTGTTTGGTTCCAATCTGTTGCTAGTCCGCATGATAGTAAGATTTCTACATGACGATCCCGAGTGAAATTTCGCTCCTCGTTTTCCTGGCCGTTTCCCTGGTTTCCGCCCAGACAGAGACTCTTAAAATCGATCACGTGCCGATTTGCGTGGCCGAACTGGCTCCCGTCCAGCAAGCATTTGCTTCGGCGGGTTTAACTCCGGACTATGGTGGGCCTCACGTTGGCGCCGGCACCCACATGGCACTCCTCGGTTTTGATGACGGCTCTTATTTTGAATTGTTGGCCCCACAGAAACCGGGATCAGCGGAGAAATCTCCCGAAGCGAAGTTGTTGGCGGGAAGCGCTGGACCGTGCATGTGGGCTGTCTCTACATCCGATATCAAAGCTGAGTTAATGCGTCTGCACGATCTTGGAATTGCGACCGACGGTCCTTTTCCCGGCGGGCGTACTCGTCCGGATGGTCAGGTTCTCAAGTGGGAGACTGCCGGAATCGGGCCCGGCTCACGTGGCAATGTGTTGCCGTTTCTGATTCAAGATCACACCGCCCACAAGTTGCGGGTGCAGCCATCGGCGAGCGTGCATGGGTCTGCACTGAGAGGCATTGCGATCGTCGTTGTGGGAGTCAAGGATTTGGCATCGGCCATTGCGCTCTTTCGCAAGGCATATGGCTGGAAGGAGCCGGTCATCGAAGAACACAAAGACATGTATGCGAAGCTGGCATATTTCGCGGGGACACCGGTCGTACTGGCGACACCGACGGGAGGCGACGGATGGCTCGCCCAAAGGCTGGCGAGATTCGGCGACGGGCTGGTTGCCGCCCTGGTTGGTGCGGCAGACTGGAAGGCGGCTGCGAAAACTTATCCTCTGTCCAGGGAGACGGTCTGGTTCGGTAAGAAAGTCGCCTGGTTTGATCCAGCGAAATTACATGATCTGAAGATTGGAGTCATCAACCCGGTTCAGTAGTAGGTGGTGCTGGCAATCTACTTCTTGACGTCCTGCGGCGGGGGTAGATTGCGATGCTTCAGCCACTCCATATTTATTTTCTGACCTGACTTGTTGATTTTCGGCAGAGTGTCGAGATCGGGCATGAAGATTTGCAGGCCGGCTTGAGGAGTCATGCGGGTGTAGCCGTTCACCAGTTGGTTCTGATAATTGTTGAGATCCAGATCGAACCAGGCGTCGTCCGACAGGTCCACCATGATCAGGTCCACGTGATGCATGGTGAGTTTTCCGAAATCGATGGTGCCGTCGTTGAGCCGCAGAAAATTTCTCCATTCTTCGACACGGGCCACGGTATCTTCGGCATTTCCAAACACTTCTTCGATGTCGGGAGAAACGACGCGCACCTTGGTTAACTGTCCGCGAATGTGAGGGGGCGGAAGCAGTTTAAAAGTGTCAAAGAACAGATCGTTGCCGGAAACTTCTATGCCGGGAATGCCTTTAGGCTGAAAGAGGTCCGACAGTTCGATGTGCAATCCTCCAAGAAGCCCCTTCAGTGGAATCTTTAGAACATTCAGTTTCGTGACGTGGAGTTGAATCCGGTTGTCGGAGGTTGCAGTAACGCCGCCAAGCAATTCCACTGGCAGTGGGATTACCTTGTGCAGCGTTCCCTTCAATTTGATCTGATCGCCCTCAGCCAGAAGGGTAATATTTTTTAGCGGAGAGTTGGCCACCCCTCCCGCATTGAGAAAGATTCCGATATCCCCGATATTCGCGCGAACCACGCCGCTTTTAATATCAAGAGAAAACGATTCGGGATCGTCGAAGGTAGGGTTGACGTGGGGGCGGCTGCGAATCATCTGTCCCCGCAGCCAGCGAACATAAATGCGAAAGTCCGGCCCTCGGCGCAGCATCAGGTTATGCGCATAGATAGCGGTAGGGGCCGAGTCGTCGGTGGTAAGCGGGCCGGAGGGCTCGGTGATCGCATTCGCTAATGTTGCCGGCGCTGCCGCCTGATTACCCGGCTTTCCAGAGCGTAGATGCCAGATGACGAATCCCAGAACGAGAGCGCAAACCGACGCGACAACAACAACGCGAGCACGCATACCGAACCATTCTATGGGAACGGATGCGCGGGAGAGTGAGCGAGCCTCCAGTTTCCTCTGCGCTTTGATTCGTTCACTGTCTGCGTTCACGGTCGTAGGACCCGAAAGACCGCGACCGACTTTCCTGTCATCGTCGCCGGTTTTGATCCGTTCAGCGGCGGCCTGCTGCGAGGGATCTCGTGCGGCCGTGTTAGTCCAATTCTTCATGATGTATCGTTAGGCTGAGATGGCAACGGCGCCTTCGCAGTTGCAAATCGATCAATATGCCAGAATTGCCAGACATCGCCGCTTATATCGGAGCGCTCGAATCGCGTATTGTTGGGCAACCGATCGAGCAAGTTCGCCTGGCAAGCCCATTCCTGCTTCGAACCGCGCAGCCTCCCATTGCGAGCGTGAACGGTCGCGCCGTGCGCGAATTACGGCGAATCGGCAAGCGAATCGCGATTGGAGTGGAAGACGATCTCTGGCTGGTTCTGCACCTGATGATTGCTGGCCGGTTACACTGGCGTCCGCGACTCGCGAAGCTTGCGGGCCGAAAAAGCCTGGCAGCATTCGATTTTCCCAATGGATCTCTCGTAGTCACAGAAGCCGGCAGCCAACACCGTGCGTCGCTACAAGTAATCTCCGGTGAAGAGGGCCTGCGCGCGCTCGATCCGGGAGGAATCGATGTATTTGCCAGCGATTTTGCTGCGTTTCGTGCCGCGCTGGCAGCCGAAAACCGAACGCTGAAGAGGGCTCTTACCGACCCGCGCGTCGTCAGCGGCATTGGCAACGCGTATTCGGACGAAATTCTTCATGCTGCCCAGTTGTCACCGATCACGTTGACTCACAAGCTCGGGCCTCAGGAGTGGGAGAGGTTGTTCAAATCCACGCGAGAAATTCTTCAGCAGTGGATTGACCGGTTGCGGGCGGAAGCGCAGGCTGGTTTTCCTGAAAAGGTGACGGCATTTCGTGAGGAGATGGCGGTCCACGGGCGTTATGGAGAACCTTGCAGAAAATGTGGTGAAAAAATTCAGCGCATTCGCTACGCGAACAATGAAACCAACTATTGTGCGAAATGCCAGACAGGCGGGAAAGTTCTAGCCGATCGAAGCTTGTCCCGGCTCTTGCGATCGGATTGGCCTCGCACGCTCGAAGAACTGGAAGACCTGAAACGACGCTAATTGACCCGCGGCCAGCGGCAATGTTTGCGTGCCGCCACGAATCCTAAGCCACCCCGCCGCTGATGTCTGCATCCACAATACGGGCAATTGCTGCTACTTGACTCGGGTTCCTTAAAATTGCACATGAATGACGTGGATAAACCGCGCGCGATCATCAAGAAGCTGACGATTCGCGAGCTATTGAAGCCGCACGTCGGGGCTCTGACCATCGGATTCATAGCCGTGGTTGGCGAGGGAATAGCGAACCTCCTCGAACCATGGCCTTTGAAGATTGTCCTCGACAGTGTGTTGCGATCCCACCCGCCGCACGGCTGGCTAAATCAGCTCATTCAATCTTCCGTAGGCAGCGATAAGCTGGCTGTTCTGAAGTTTGCGTGTGCCGCGGTGCTGGTGATTGCCGCTCTCGATGCGATCAGTTCGTATACGGAAAAATATTTCACGACCAGTGTCGGGCAATGGGTCACTCACGATTTGCGCCGCACACTCTATTCTCGTATCCAGCAGCTATCCCTTTCCTACCACGATCAAAAGCGCAGCGGCGATCTGATCAGCCGCGTCACTAGCGACATCGATGCGATCCAAAGCTTCATCAACACCGCGCTGCTGGGCGCGATGATCAACCTTATTACTCTGGTCGGCATGATCGGCGTGATGCTGTACCTCAACTGGCGTTTCACTCTGATCGCCCTGTCTGTGGCCCCAGTCCTGTTTCTGGTGGTCTACTCCTACACTCGCCGCATCAAGAAGGCCTCCCGGGAGGTGCGGAAGAAGGAAGGCGAAATTGTCTCGGTGATCGAGGAAGTGCTCTCTTCGATCCGCGTGGTCAAGGCGTTCGCCCGCGAGGATTATGAGCGCCGGCGCCTCGAGGAAGAGAGCCTTGAGAGCGTGGAAATCGGCCTGCGGGCGCGGGGTTTGAAGGCAAAGCTTTCTCCTCTGGTTGACATCATCGTGGCCGTCGGAACATGCCTGGTTCTGTGGTTCGGCTCGCGCCTGGTGTTAAGTGGAGCACTCTCGCCGGGTTCGCTCGTCGTCTTCATCCTGTATCTCGGGAAGATGTACAAGCCGATGCAGGAGCTTTCCAAGATGACCGACGCTTATTCCAAAGCGCTGGTCGGATACGAACGCATTCAGGAAGTTCTGGAGACTGACAGAGGAGGTCAAGAACCTTCCCGGCGCGGTGCGCGCTCCCAAATTCAAGGGGAAGATTGAATTCGATCATGTCGATTTTTACTACACGCCGGAGAATCCAATCCTCAAGGACGTGAGCCTTACCATCGAACCCGGGCAATTGGCTGCTCTGGTGGGACCGACGGGCGCGGGCAAGACGACCATCATCAGCCTGATTCCGCGCTTCTACGATCCGACATCAGTGGCGTCATCCGGATTGACGGCACTGACATCAGGCACTTCCGGCAGAAGTCGCTGCGCCAGCAGATCAGTTTTGTGCTGCAGGAAACCGTGCTCTTCCACGCTCCGATCTGGCAGAACATCGCTTACGGAAAGCCGGAAGCGACCCGGGCGGAAATACTGCGCGCAGCCGAACAGGCGAATGCCCACGAATTCATTCAGAAGCTGCCGGAAGGTTACGACACGATGCTCGGTGAGCGCGGCATGACGCTCTCGGGCGGTCAGCGGCAACGTATCGCAATTGCCCGCGCCATCATTCGCGACACCCCAATTCTTATTCTGGACGAACCGACCTCAGGACTGGATGCCGCTTCGGAAAAGCTGGTGTTTGAGGCTCTGGATCGACTGATGGAAGGGAAGACTTCAATTGTGATCGCACATCGCCTGTCCACCATTCGCCGCGCCGATGTCATCTTTGTGATTAAGGACGGCGGAATCGCCGAGAGCGGTACGCATGATCAACTGGTGAAGACCGGCGGGCTGTATTCCGAGCTTGAACTGCTGCAGCATCGAACCGAAGAAGAGGACATGGAGAGAACCGCATCCAGTTGAGCAGGCTGAACACTGAGTCGAAACAGATCAGAGTTCAGAGTTTGTTCAGTTCTGCGATTCTCTGTTCGACGACCCTGCTGAAACCTTCGACTTCCGCAGGCGAGTATCCCGCCGATCGGAAGGCATCCTGAATCTGTCCGGGGATAGGCGCGCCAGAGATCGATCCCATCCACTTCGCATCTTCGCGGGGAATGTGTTTGCCAATCCAGCGCATGCGCATTCTGTGGATCAGACCGGGCAGATGAAAGAAATAGATGAGCGCGGGGCGGGTGGGAACGTTGAAATCGACGAACTCGGGCTGCACTTTGCTTATGAACTTCGAATGGCTGTACGAGTTCAAGTTGCCCTTCGCCATCGCCTGAGTCCAACTGTACCCGGTGGTGCCGAAGCTGGCTCCCAGATCGCTGACTACGTAAATCTTGCGTGGGTTTCCGCGGCGGACATCGTTCGTAGATCGCGTTGTTCTCATCCTTGAGGTCCCAGCTATTCATCAACGCCATCATTACTCGAAGTCCGTTGAATCGCCGGGTGCCAGTGAAAGGATTGTGCCGCCACTCCCAGTGGCCTACTTTCTTCTGACCTTTCAGGTGACGTTCAAGGCGGACATTCTGCATCACTCCATGCGATCCGACGAGATTCTGACCACGCTGCAAATGGGGAGGAAGGCCTTCCACGATGAGACTGGGAACGAAATAGTCTTCGTCGGTGAAGTAGCCGGCCGCCCACAGCAAATGCGCAGGCGGCGGTTTCGGGTCTGGCTTCAACCCCCAACTTCGCCGTCCACTTCGTACCCTCCTGATCGCGGACGTAGAATTTCGGGTTCGTACCTGCGTGATCTTCTTCTTCAAACACCATGGTTCCCAGCGGACGGTGCGCCTGCTCCCCCTGCGCCGTAGAGGAGATTCCGTTCTGCCATTTCGCCTGGATCGCGCCACAGGGCGGCATCAGGCATGGCTTCCGACGGGGTTTCCGCTGATGCGTGAGGACGGGCGATCGCTAATATAGCGAGTGCCAAAAACAACGCGCAGAGTCTTGCGTCGCATCCTCAATCTTTCACGTGAGGCCTCTGGCTTCCGCCCATTGACCGAAGCCGTATCAAGGCCGTCTATGACTCGCAATACGCGATTCACAAGATGTCTCATGTTATTAGGGCAGTCGATACGACCGAGAGTAGATGCCGCCAGCCTGATAATCGTTAGCTTACGCGACGGTAAGAAATGCTGCACCTGGGGTGCGGGGCACAAGAGGAGAGTCATTGAAGCTTCTGACACAGCCGGGGGATGGCGTCGGGCCTCTGGTTAAAGCGATTCGAAAAAGCGCGGAAGAGCGTCGAAATTGTTATCTTCCGCTTTGACCGGATCGAAATCGAGCGTGCCCTCGAAGAGCGCTGTGAAGCGAGGAGTCTTCGTCCACGCGCTCATCGCCTATACCAATCGCGGTGGCGAGAAGAACCTGCGCAAGCTGGAAATGCGCTTTCTGGCGGCGGGCATAACCGTGGCCCGCACCTCCAATGACCTGGTGCGTTATCACGGCAAGATGATGGTCGTGGACCGCAAGCAACTTTATGTTCTGGCCTTCAACCTGACTCGCCTCGATATCGATCACAGCCGCAGCTTCGGCGTCGTGGTGACGAACCGCCCGTTGGTGCAGGAAGCGGTCAAGCTTTTCGAAAGTGACACCAAGCGACAGCCCTACACCCCGGGCAATGCCCGGTTTCTGGTGAGTCCCGTTGAATGCGCGAAAGCAGCTTTCCGACGTTCATTGAGGGAGCCAAAAAAGAGTTGCTGATTTATGACATGAAGATTGCGGACCGGGCGCTGACTCGCCTGCTCGAAGAACGAGCTAAGGCCGGCATTGCAGTTCGCATCATCGGCAAAGTCACCCGTAAGACCAATGGGCTGGCGCTACGCAGGCTCAATGGCATGCGCTTGCATACCCGGACTATCGTCCGCGACGGCAGCCAGATGTTTATCGGAAGTCAGAGCCTGCGGGAACTCGAATTGGACGCCAGACGAGAAATTGGAATCATCTTGCCCGACAAAAAGATCATCGCGGCCGTGACCAAAGTCTTCGAAGCTGACTGGGAATCGGGAGTTGCTTCCGCAAAAGATTTAAACGTCGAAGCCTCCCAATGCAACTGTTGCGAAGGCCGCTAAAAAGGTAGCCAAGAGCGTTGCCAAGGACCTTCCTCCCGTCGGACCTGTCGTTGAAAGAGTCATCCGCGAAGTTACTCGCGAAGATTCGGACATCGAACTCGACCATAAAGATGTGCAGATCGCCGTGAGGGACGCAGTCAGAGATGCCGTAAAGGATGCAGTTCAGGGCGTTATGAAGGAGGCAACAGGAAAAGGCCCGCCTGGAAAATGATGCGCAGAGCGAGCCCCAATGGCTGACAGAACGCATCTAAGCCCCGCGAGGGTGAATCTGTGAGTGTTCGTGAAGGCTTGATGACGATCATATGGATTCTGGCCGCAAGTGCCTCGATCGCGGCACAGTCCCAACCACTGCCGAATAAGTCTGCGAATCCGGTTGGCGTGAACCAGGACTCTCTCACGATTCAGGATTTCAGCAAGAAAGTGGATGACTACGTCAAGTTGCGCAAACGAGCGCAGGCAAATCTTCCCGCTCTAAAACCAGGGAAGACAGCCACCGAGGTTAGCGAATATCAGGCGTCCCTGGCAAAGAACGTTCAGGCACAGCCAGGACATCCAAAGGCGGGAGGCGTTTTCACCCCCACGATTAGCGATCTTTTCAGGAAATTGATCGCGACACCTTTCGATAGCAATAGCGGCGGCAAAATTAGAGCCAGCCTGCATCACGCCGAGCCTGTGCACAAGCTTGGTCTTCAGGTGAATGAACAGTACCCGCAAGTGTCGGCGATGCAATCCACGCCTCCAACTTTATTGTCGAATCTTCCAAAACTCCCTTCTGAAATCGAGTATCGGATCGTAGGGCGCGAACTCATTCTGCTGGACACTGCCTCCAACCTGATCATTGATCTTCTGCCCGACGCTTTGCCGGTGCGCCAGGACTCAGCCCGTCGAAATAACGATTGAAGCTATGAGAATTCCTGTACTCATCTTTCTCAGCTGCGTGATCACCAGTGGATGCGTGGTCAGAACCAGTTCCGAATCTTTGCACCGCCAGACGGATGTGACGGGGCACGATTCGCTGGCGACACAGATTCGCTTCGTCGCTGATACGCCACCCAGCAACTCAGGGGCGTCTAACCTGACGCTCCGGCTTCCACTGAAACCGAATTCAGTACGGTTCGCTGTGATTGGCGACACTGGAACTGGTCAGGCGCCCCAGGTAGAGGTTGCCCGTGAAATGGAAGCTTATCGCCAGGTGGTAGGCTTCACCTTTGTGATCATGCTCGGGGATAACATTTACGGTGGGGACAGTCCCAGAGACTTTGCGAGGAAGTTTGAAGAGCCGTACAAGCCCCTGCTCGACGCTGGTGTAAAGTTCTATGCCTCGCTCGGCAACCACGATAATCCTGATGAGCGCCTGTACAAGCCGTTCAATATGGGCGGCGAGCGCTATTACACGTTCAAGAAAAACAATGTCGCTTTCTTTGCCCTCGACAGCACGTATATGAACCCGGCGCAGCTTGATTGGCTGGATGGCCAATTGCAGAAGTCCACCGCGGCCTGGAAAATCTGCTACTTCCATCACCCCCTGTTCTCGGATGGGAAGTTTCACGGACCGGACCTGGATCTGCGCTCGGTGCTGGTTCCCGTGTTTCAAAAATCCAGAGTTAACGTCGTCTACTCCGGGCACGAACACGTTTACGAGAGACTGAAGCCGCAAAATGACATTTATTACTTTGTCCTGGGCAATTCTGGTGAACTCAGATACCACAACTTAAGACCATCGGACCAGATGCAAGTGGGATTCGATACGGACCGGGATTTCATGTTGGTCGAAATCGACGGGGACGAACTGTACTTTCAGACGATCTCCAGGACCGGAGAGACGATTGACGCTGGTGTTCTGGAGCGGCAACGTGAGCCTTCGAGCCACTAGCGTTGAAGCAGGTTAGTTTTCTTTTTTCTGGAATCACCGCTGAGAGGCGCAAAGGTGGCCAATTCTGCCTCCCTCAAAAAAGAAAAGCGGCCGGGAGGTTTCTCCCGGCCGCGTGGTTGTGCTGATGCGTTCTTACTGAACGGTCAGAGTGAGGTTCATGCTGTGCGCCGGAGCGTTGCCCGTGCCGGTTGCGGTGACTACGACGGTGTAAGTGCCCGCCGGAGTTCCAGCCGATCCGCTCGGACCGGAGCTCGAGCTCGAACCACAACCCACCAGAGCGAAGCTCATCACCACGAGCAGAATGCCCAAGACGATGGCCATGTTGCGGCGATTGCGTTTCTTGGTTTCCGCGGCCAGGACGAGGCCGAAGATTCCGAGTCCGCCGAGGCTGGCCCAGAGACTGGGAGCAGCCGGTTTGGAGTTGGGCAACGCCGGCTGAGTTAACGAAGCCGTTGCAGCCGTGGTGGTGATGGTGATCGCGACCGACTGAGCAGCGCCGCTGGCGACGATCGAGGACGGAGCGAACGAGCAGGCTGCATGGGCGGGTAAGCCGCTGCAGCTGAACGTTACCGTTCCGTTGTAGCCGTTGTTGCCAGTCAACGCCATGTCGTAGGTAGCGGGCGAGCCGGCGGTCACAGTTGCAGTGGGGGTGGTGATGCCAACCGTGAAGCTCGACTGCACGCCGCTGCCATTTGCATTCAGCAGCACGGTGACTTCGTGCACGATGTAGGACGGGGCAACGACATCGACTGCTCCGTCTCCGTTGACATCTCCCAGAGCGAAGAAGTACGGGTCATTTCCAGTCGGGTATTCGTGCGGTGTACCGAAGGTGCCATCTCCGTTGCCGAAGAGTACACCCACGGTGGAGAAGGACGAATTGCTGTACACCAGGTCGACTTTGCCGTCGCCGTTGATGTCAGCCGCATCCACACCGATCGGAGAAGGCGACAGGAAGGCCGCGAAATCCTGGTTGGTGACGGAGTAGAGGTTCGGAGTGTTGAAGGTGCCGTCCCCTTTACCCAGTGCCACCACGATTCCCTGGCTGCCGTAGGCGGTAGTTGCAAAATCCAGGTTGCCGTCGCCGTTCAGATCCGCCACCTTAATACCAAACGGATCGTAGTAAGTCGCGTTGCCATTGACCAGAGCGATGTCCGATTCCGCCTGGAAGGTTCCGCTGTTGTCGGTATTGCCCAGCAGCAACGCGACACTGTTCGAGTTGTAGAGGGGCAGCAGCAGGTCGAGATAGCCGTCGCCGTTCATGTCCCCGGCAGCGATCTCATAGACGTTGTGTGCCATGGAGTAGTTCGTTACGGTCAGGAAGCCTCCCGTGCCATCGTTGAGCAGGATGCCCACGTTCGGGCCATCCTCGTTTGCCACAGCGATGTCGGGATGCTGGTCATGGTTGAAATCGCCGACCACGAGGCCATACGGGTATGCATTTCCTGAATGGTTCTGGAGGTGAAAGGCGTCCGAGTGGAGGTTAAAGGCACAGTACGCACCTCCTACCCTCTGGTCGGCATGGGCATAGAGTTCACTGGTGTCGCAGAGCGGGAAAGACTCGCGTTGGAAGAGATATTGCGGCGACTCGAGGGCAATTTTGGACAGCCCGACAAGCTTCCCGCGCCTACGTCTCCGGCGGTTTCCCCTCCGCTCCTGATTGTCGATCCAGCGGCAGCCCTGAATGCAGTGGCCAGCTTCTTTCAGCACAGCCAGTCTTTGACCCGTGAGCAGTTTGCCGAGCTTATGGGAAGCCTCATGGCCAGGAGCCGCGGCGGCAACCACGATATGCCCCGCTAGATGGCACAAATTTCTCCCGAAATGGACGTATTTCGGCCTCGATTTCGCTCGTTTTAACCTTTCAACCTATAAGGGGGCATACATACTGTAGGGTATCGAAACCGCGGCTACACTTGTTTACACTCAATGATGTTCCGGCGAATTCTTTGTGGTTCCAGGGTGTAAATGCCTCTTATTCGTATTCTGGTGGTGGACGACCACGAAGTCGTCCGCAGGGTGATTTGTTCGCTGATTTCGAGTGATTCTTCCCTGGACGTTGTCTGCCAAAGCGCTGACGGCGAAGGGGCAGTCGAAAAAGCCGAAGAACTGCAGCCCGATCTGGTTCTTCTTGATATCAGCCTGCCCGGCATCAGCGGCATTGAAGCGGGACGGCGTATCCGCAGGGTTTCTCCCGATTCTTACATCATCTTCCTGAGCCAGCACGATTCCCTGCAAATGGTGAAAGACGCCTTACGCGTGGGTGGCCACGGCTACGTAACAAAAATGGATGCTGGGGCCGAACTGTTACAGGCAATCCGTATGGTGAGTGAAGGGAAGCCCTTTGTCAGCCAGCGCATCGTCTCTCAAGGCTGGAAGCCCGAGATCAAAATGGAAGCCCGAGATTAAAACGGCTCGATGCCATGAACGAAGACCGTAGTGGCAGCAGGGTGCTGCCGCTATCCCACGATTTCTCTTCCCGATCATTAACTTCTCGAAGGTTCGCGCATAGTGCTGCCGAACCAGGATTTCCTCCGATATAGACAACGGTCGCAGTGCATTTGTCCGGGCAAGTAACGCGAGGTTACACTTGTGCTAGCCTGGCCCCTTAAAAGCCAGAGTGCCTGAAGCATGCACATTCCTGATGGCTATCTGAGCCCTTCGACTTGCGCCGTCTTGTACGGCATCGCAATACCGTTCTGGTATGGCGCTTTCGCGCGAGTTAAGCGGCTGCTCAATACCCGGCTGGTGCCGCTGCTGGCTGTAGCCAGCGCTTTCTGCTTTGTCATCATGATGTTCAATGTCCCACTTCCCGGGGGGACTACCGGGCACGCGGTGGGCGTCGGGGCGGCGGCGGTTGTACTGGGACCGTGGGCTTCCATGCTGTCGGTGTCGATCGCGCTCTTGATACAGGCAATATTTTTCGGCGACGGCGGCATCACCACTTTCGGAGCGAACTGTTTCAACATGGCGATTGCCGGATCGCTGGTAGCACATTTCGTATATCGCGCCATAGCGGGGAGGTCGGCAATTCCGTCCTCGCGGCGGGTTGCGGCTGCAGCCCTGGCGGGCTACGCGGCCATCAATGTTTCAGCCCTGCTTACCGCGTGCGAGTTGGGAATTCAGCCGCTGTTCTTCAAGGACGCGAGCGGCACTCCTCTATACGCTCCCTACGCCCTGCATATCGCGATCCCGGCGATGATGCTGGGGCATCTGACCTTCGCGGGGATGGCGGAGCTGTTCGTTTCTGGCGGAGTGGTGGCGTATCTGCAGAAAACAAATCCGGCGCTGCTAGGCCAAAAGCCTTCGGCTAGCGAGGCACAGGCGCATTTTCCTACCGGAGGGGGATGGAAGACCACTCGCCCGCTCTGGATTCGCGTGGCCCTTTTGATGCTTCTAACGCCTATCGGAATTCTCGCTGCCGGCACAGCCTGGGGCGAATGGGGAGCGAGAGATTTCTCCGATCCGCAGATGCGACAGCAGATTGCGGCGGCCTCGGGTAACGTCGCTCCTCCGTCCACACAGCCGGTGGGTTTGGCTCGCCTGTCTTCTTTATGGGCCGCGCCATTCCCTCAGTACGCGCCGCCGTTCGTGCGCCACCCTGCGTTTGGATACGTGATGTCCGCGATGTTTGGCACCGGCCTGATTCTTGGTGCATTCCTGTTGCTGGCCTGGATCACTGCCGGCGGACGACCTTCGGATGCGTCCCAGGCTTCACCGTGATCCGCGCCGGGAGGAAATCGCGGGGAGCAGTCGAGCGGACTCTGGAATCTTTCGTTGACGCCATGGAGCACGCCTTCTACTGCCGAGCAAATTGCGAAAGAAAAGGGCCTGCTACAAAAGCTTGATCCCCGATTAAAAATTCTGGCAATCCTGCCGCTGATCGTCATTGCCGCTCTGGCGCGACGCCTCTCGGTGATCGCCGCTCTCTTCGTGTTCGCGCTGGTCGTTGCGATGCTTTCGAAAGTCCCCCTCAGCACTCTGGCAAAACGAGTGTGGCTGGGCGTGCTGGCGTTCACGGGAATAATTTCGCTTCCCGGCGCTGTTTCTGACTCCCGGCCGTGTCGTCTTCAGCTTGCCCCTTGTTGGCTGGATTGTGACCGAACAGGGACTGCGTGCCGCTGCATACTTGATCTTGCGTGCGGAGACGGCTGCAACTTTTTCCGTCCTGTTCGTCTTGTGTACCCCCTGGAACAAAGTGCTGAAGGCGTTGCGGGTGCTGCGAGTGCCGCTGGTGCTGGTGGTGATCCTGGGCATGACTTATCGATATATCTTTTTGTTGCTGCGAAATGCGCACGACATGTTCACCTCTCGGCGAAGCAGGATGGTAGGCCGTCTCGATGGCCGGCAGCAGCGCCGTGCGGCTACAGCCAGCGCGGGGGTGTTGATGTCGAAAACGATGCAACTCAGCGCGGATGTCTATCTGGCGATGCGGTCGCGCGGCTTTCAGGGAGAAGTGTACGCGCTGGACGATTTCCGGACTGCATGGTTCGATTGGGCAATTCTCGGCCTGTTTACCATGGTTGCAGCTGCAGCTTTCTGGTGGGGACGATGAGAGAGCACGTCGAGGCAAATCTGTGACCGTCCCTGTTTACGAGGTGCGTGACGTTACCTACCGCTATCACGAAGTGACGGCGCTCAACGGCCTGAACCTCACCATCATGCCGGGCCAGAGAATCGCGCTGCTGGGAGCGAACGGCTCCGGCAAATCCACATTGCTCAGCATGCTTGACGGCCTTTGCTTTCCGGAAAAGGGGAGTATCGCCTTCCAGGGTGAACCCTTGACCGAGAGCCGTCTTAATGGAGAAGTCGAATACGCCTTCCGGCGCCGGGTGGCACTGGTATTTCAGAATCCCGACGTTCAGCTATTCAATCCCACGGTGTTCGACGAAATTGCTTTCGGACCGCTGCAATTGCAATGGCCCGGGGAACAAATCAGGAGTCGGGTAAACGAAATGCTGGAGCAGATGGAGATCGTCCACTTAAAAGAGCGCTCACCCCATCAGCTTTCCACTGGAGAAAAAAAACGAGTGGCGCTGGCATCAGTTCTGATTCTCGATCCTGAGGTCCTGTTGCTGGACGAACCGACTGCAGCTCTTGATCCAAAAAGTGAGAGCCAGATGATCGATTTTCTGGTGGGATGCAGCGGAGGAAGAAAGACGGTGGTCACCGCGACCCACGATCTCGACCTGATAGAGGACATTGCAGACTACTGCCATGTGTTCCAACGCGGACAGGTCGTTGCGAGCGGCACACCATCGGAGATTTTGAATGACCAGCCGTTGCTGTTGAGTACGAATCTCATACACGCGCATCGTCACGCGCATGGTTCAGGCGAGTTGCATTCGCATCCTCATCGCCACGGTCACCGCCACTAATAAAATTGTAGATATCAGTCAGCGCCGCTGGGTCGCGGGGCGAGTGGTGAGATGCGGTTGGGATCTACATGGCCCTTGCTTCCGATCCACAGGCGGAAGCGGTCGAGGTAAAGATAGACGACCGGCGTGGTGAAGAGCGTCAGCGCCTGGCTCATGATCAATCCGCCGACAATCGTAATGCCCAGAGGACGTCTGAGTTCCGATCCCGTGCCGGTACCGAGCGCCAGGGGCAACCCGCCCAGCAACGCCGCCATGGTGGTCATCATGATGGGGCGGAAACGGCGAACGCAGGCTTCGTAGATCGATTCCGCTGAACTCTTGCCGCTACGCTCTGTCTCCAGTGCGAAGTCGATCATCATGATCGCGTTCTTTTTCACGATGCCGATCAAAAGAATGATGCCGATCAGTCCCATTACGTTCAGTTCGCTCTTGGTCAACAGCAACGCCAGAATCGCGCCCACACCAGCGGAAGGCAACGTCGAGAGAATGGTGATGGGATGGATATAACTCTCGTACAGCATGCCCAGAACCAGATAGACCGTAACCAGTGCTGCCAGAATCAGCAGAGGCTCGCTCGAAAGGGACGATTGAAACGCCGCTGCTGTTCCCTGAAAGCTGGCGTTGATGGTGGGAGGGAAGTTGATGGCACGCTGCGCATTGTCAATTGCGTCCGTCGCGGCCCCCAAAGAAACGTTCGGTGCGAGGTTGAACGACAAAGTCACCGACGGATATTGGCCCTGATGGCTGACCGCCAGGGGCGTGTTGGAGGGACCGAAGTGGGCAAAGGCCGCCAGCGGAACCGGAGTGCCGTTGGCGGCACGAACATAGATGTTCTGAAGAGCGTCTGTGCTGTTGGAAAAATCCGGAGCTACTTCCATGACCACGTGATACTGGTTCAGTTGCTTGTACATGATCGACACCTGGCGCTGGCCGAAGGCATCGTAGAGAGCGTTGTCGATGGTCGCTGCCGCCACTCCCAGTCGCGAGGCGGTATCCCGATCGATGATGACCGTGGCTTCCAGACCTTTATCCTGCTGGTCGGTGTTTACGTCGCGCAATTCGGGAAGAGCGCGCAGCTTTTGCAGAAGAAGCGGAGACCAGTAGTTCAGGTCATTCAGGTTCTCGCCCTGAAGCGTGTACTGAAACTGGGCCTGACTCTGGCGTCCACCGATGGTAAGGTCCTGGGCTGACTGCATGAAGAGAGTTGCACCGGGCACCACCGCAAGTTTGCGGCGTAAGCGGCCAATCACCTGATCGGCGCTGATCTTGCGTTCTTCCAGCGGCTTTAAGGTGATGAACATGCGTCCGCTGTTGGTCGAAGTGTTTCCACCGGCAAAGCCCACAATCGTCTCAACCGCGGGATCCTTCATCACGATGGTCACAAACTGGTTCATCTTCTGCTGCATCGCTGCAAAAGAAATATCCTGCGCCGCCTGCACCGAACCCATTACTCGACCAGTATCCTGCTGGGGAAAAAATCCCTTGGGAACCACAATGTAAAGGTAAACGCTCAACGCGGCGGTAGCGATGGTGATGAGCAGAGTCAGGGGTTGATGCCGGAGAACCAGTCTCAGCGCGCGACTGTAAAGGCTCAGAGTAGTGTCGAATATCTTTTCGCTGAAACGGTAGATGCGACCGTGCTTTTCTTTTTCCGCCGAGCGCAGAAATTTCGCGCACATCATCGGCGTCAAGGTCAGAGAAAGCACCAGTGAAACCGCGATGGCCACGCTCAAGGTGACGGCGAATTCGCGGAACAGCCGGCCGACGATGCCTCCCATCATCAGAATGGGAATGAAAACCGCCACCAGCGATGTGCTCATGGAGAGCACGGTAAATCCGATTTCCCGCGCGCCCTGAAATGCGGCCGCTACCGGAGCCATGCCATCCTCAATGTGGCGAGTGATGTTTTCCAGGACGACGATGGCGTCGTCCACGACGAATCCGGTCGAGATGGCCAGTGCCATCAGGGACAGATTGTCCAGGCTGTAATCCAGCAGATACATCACGCCGAAAGTTCCGATCAGCGATAAGGGAACCGCAATGCTGGGAATAATCGTCGCGCGGAAGGTCCGCAGGAACGCGAACACCACCAGAATCACCAGAATGACGGAAATCAGCAGCGTGAACTCGATGTCATGCACCGAGGCGCGGACGGTGGTGGTGCGATCCATCACAACGCTGACGTCGATCGCAGGCGAAATCGAAGATTTAAGCAGCGGCAACGCCGCCCGCACGCGGTCCACGGTGGCGATAATGTTGGCCCCGGGCTGGCGGAAGACGATGACCAGCACGGCGGGCTTCCCGCTGGAGATCCCCATGTTGCGGATGTCTTCCACCGAGTCGTCCACGCTGCCCACGTCACCCAACCGCACCGGCGCACCGTTGTTGTAAGAAACGATCAGGCGGCGGTATTGGTCGGCGGTAAAGATCTGATCGTTGGCGTCCAGCGTCCAGGCGTTGATTGGCCCGTCAATCGCGCCTTTGGGACGGTTGGCGTTTGCATTGCCGAGGGCGGTGCGTACCGTGTCCAGCCCTACACCCAGCTTGTTCAGCAGCGTTGGATTCAACTCGGCGCGCACTGCAGGCTTTGCGCCACCACCCGCAAACACCTGGCCCACCCCTTCCACCTGTGCCAGCTTTTGCGACAGGATCGAGTCGGCGGCGTCGTAGATGCGCGGCAACGTGATGATGTCGGAAGTCAGGGCCAGAATGAGAATAGGTGCGTCTGCCGGATTTACTTTTCTGTATGTCGGATTACCCGGCAAGTTGGCGGGAAGCTGGCTGCGGGCGGCGTTGATGGCAGCTTGCACATCGCGCGCTGCGGCATCGATATTGCGATTGAGATCGAACTGGAGGGTGATGCTGGTTGACCCAAGCTGACTCGTCGAAGTCATTTGGTTGACGCCGGCGATGCGTCCGAACTGCCGCTCAAGCGGCGTGGCAACCGCCGAAGCCATGGTCTCTGGACTCGCGCCTGGTAGCCCTGCTCCGACCGAGATGACTGGAAACTCCACCTGCGGGAGGGGAGCGACCGGCAAGTAATTGAACGCCAGCGCACCCGCCATCAACAACGCTGCCGCCAGCAGCGAAGTGCCGATGGGGCGTTTAATAAATGGCGCTGAAATATTCATGCTCGAATCCAAAAACGACGACGACTAGTCCGCCGAGGCTCCGCTCGGTTCTTCAATCGGGTTGCCAATGTTCAAGTGCGAAAAGCGCTGCGCAAGACGGTCGAACCAGAGATAGACGACCGGCGTCGTGTAAAGCGTGAGTAGCTGGCTTACCAGCAATCCGCCGACGATCGTGATGCCGAGAGGATGACGTAATTCCGATCCGGTTCCGCTACCGAGCGCCAGCGGCAGGCCGCCGAGGAGAGCCGCCATGGTAGTCATCATGATGGGACGGAAACGCAGCAGGCACGCCTGGAAGATCGCTTCTTCCGGCGGTTTGTGTTCCACGCGCTCCGCTTCGAGCGCGAAGTCGATCATCATGATGGCATTCTTCTTCACGATGCCGATCAGAAGAATGATGCCTATGAGCGCCACCACCCCCAGATCATTCTTGGTCAAGAGCAGAGCGAGGATGGCGCCAACGCCCGCCGAAGGCAGAGTGGACAGAATCGTAAGAGGATGGATGTAGCTCTCGTAGAGCACGCCCAGCACGATGTAGACCGTAACGATCGCGGCCAGAATTAAGTAAGGCTCGGACGAAAGTGAATTCTGGAATGCCGCCGCCGTTCCCTGAAAGCTGGTTTGAATGCTGGGCGGAAGATGAATGTCCTGCTCGGCCTGCCGGATCGCTTGTGTCGCTTCTCCCAGAGAAACGCCCGGCGCCAGGTTGAATGACAGCGTGACCACGGGAATTGTCCCTGATGATTCACCGCCAGCGCGGTGTGTGAAGTCTGGAAGTGGCTGAAGGACGCGAGCGGCACCTGGCTGCCGCTACCGGAGTGTACATAGATATTCTTGAGCGAGTCCGGATTCTGCGCGAACTGGGGATCGACTTCCAGCACCACGTGATATTGGTTCAGCTGGGTAAAGATGGTAGAGACCTGGCGCTGTCCGAAGGCGTCGTAGAGAGTGTCGTCGATGGCCTGCGGCAGAATACCCAGACGCGACGCAGTGTCGCGGTCGATGACCAGCTCAGCTTTGAGGCCGCCATTCTGCTGGTCCGTGGCGACGTCCCGCATGGAAGGCAGCTTGCGCAGTTCGTCCACCAGGCGCGGAGCCCAGACTGAGAGTTCCTGCGCGTCGGCATCTTCCATTGAATATTGATACTGGGTCCGGCTGACGCGGTCTTCGACGGTCAAGTCCTGCACCGGCTGCATATACAAAGTGATGCCGTTTACTTTGGCTAACTCCGGTTGCAGTCTGCGGATGATTTCGGTGGCAGTCGACTTGCGCTGATCGCGCGGCTTGAGGTTGATCTGAATGCGTCCGCTATTCGGCGTCGTGTTGGTGCCATCGATTCCGATAAAGGACGAAAGGCTTTCGACTTCCGAATCTTTCAGAATCACCTGCGCCAGCGCCTGCTGGTTTTTCGCCAGCGCGTTGAAGGATGTATTCTGCGGTCCTTCTGAAATGCCAAGAATCACGCCTGTATCCTGCACCGGGAAAAAGCCCTTGGGCACGACCACGTACAAGAACAGCGTCAGAACCAGGGTTCCTAAGGTGACCAGCAAAGTGATGGTCTGGTGCTTCAAAACAAATTTCAGAGTGCGTCCGTAGAACTCGATGACCCGGTTGTAGAAATTTTCCGTGGAATTATAGAAGCGGCTGCGATGTTTGGGATCATGGCGCTTCAGGAGCTTGGCGCACATCATCGGCGTCAGGGTCAGAGAGACCAGCGCCGAAACCAGAATGGTGACGGCCAGAGTCACGGCGAATTCGCGGAACAGACGTCCTACGATGTCGCCCATGAAGAGCAGGGGGATTAGCACGGCAATCAGCGACACTGTCAGCGAGACGATGGTGAAGCCGATCTGTCCTGCGCCTTTCAAGGCCGCGTCCAGCGGCGCTTCTCCCTCCTCCAGATAGCGCTCGATGTTTTCGATCATCACGATCGCGTCATCGACCACGAATCCGGTGGAGATGGTCAGCGCCATCAGGGTCAGGTTGTTCAGGCTGTAGCCGAGGAGATACATCACTCCGAACGTACCGACCAGCGAGAGCGGAACGGCCACGCTGGGAATGACGGTGGCCGAGAGATTCCGCAGGAACAGGAAGATCACCATCACCACCAGCCCGATGGTGAGCATCAGTTCAAACTGAACGTCTTTCACCGACGCCCGGATGGTTTCGGTGCGATCGGTCAGCACTTGAACTTTGACCGCGGCGGGCAGCGATGACTGAAGTTGCTTTAGAAGCAGCTTCACGCGATCGGCCACGCTGATGATGTTGCTGCCGGGTTGCCGCTGAATGTTGACGATCACCGCCGGAGTTGTGTTCATCCAGGCGGCCTGTTTTACGTTTTCCGCGCTGTCGATGGCGGTGGCGATATCGGAAAGGCGGACCGGCGCACCATCCTTGTAAGCCACCACCACGTTGTTGTACTGCGCGCTCGAGTTGAGCTGATCGTTGGCGCCGATAGTGAAAGACTGGCGCGGACCGTCCAGCGTTCCTTTGGCTTGATTAACATTTGCGGCCGCCAGCGCGGTGCGAATGTCTTCCAGGCTCAGTCCGTAAGAGGCCAGTGCTGTGGGATTCGCCTGAATGCGCACCGCTGGCTTCTGTCCGCCGCTGATCGAAACCAGACCGACGCCGGGCAACTGGGAAATTTTCTGTGCCAGTGCGGTGTCAGCGAGATCTTCCACTTTTGAAAGCGGCAGAGTGTCCGATGTCAGGGCCAGCGTGAGAATGGGAGAGTCTGCCGGATTGACCTTGCTGTAGATCGGCGGATTGGGTAGATCTTTCGGCAGATAGGTGGTCGCGGCATTAATCGCGGCCTGAACCTGCTGTTCCTCGACGTCAATGTTTTCGTTGAGGTTGAACTGCAGCGTGATGATTGAACTGCCCAGCGAACTGGTTGAAGTCATCTGGCTCAGTCCGGGAACCTGGCCGAACTGGCGTTCGAGCGGCGCCGTCACCGACGAAGCCATGACGTCGGGGTCCGCTCCGGGATAAAACGTCACGACCTGGATCGTAGGGTAATCAACTTCGGGAAGTGCGGAAACAGGAAGCTGGGTGTAGGCGACCACGCCAACCAGCAGAAGCCCGACCATCAACAGAGTTGTCGCGACCGGACGAAGGATAAAAAGCCGCGACGGGTTCATGGCGCTCCCGTAGTTGAAGACGACGCATCTGGGGACTGCGCGGCAGAAGGCTGGCCGTTACGCTTTCCCCCGTTGCTGGCATGCGGATCCACTTTACTTCCGGCCTGCAGCTTGTCCTGTCCATCGATGACAACGATGTCCCCAGGTGCAACTCCACTAGTGATCGAAGCCACATTGTTCTGCGTAAAAGAAACCGTGACCGGGCTGACCGCCACTGTCTTGTCGGGTTTCACGGTGAACACATAACTCCCCTGCGGACCGGTCTGGACTGCGACCGACGGAATCACGGTGGTGTTCTTATGTGTTTCCAGCAGCAGGCGGACATTCACGAACTGGTTGGGCCAGAGCGCGTCGTCCGGATTGTCGAACATGGCCTTCAAACGTCCGGTGCCCGTGGTCTGGTCAATCTGGTTGTCGATGGTTAGCAGCTTGCCGGTGGCAAGTTTGGTCTGGTCGTCGCGGCTGTATGCTTCGACCGTGAGAGTGCTCTGATGCATGTGTTGGGAGACGTTCTGCAGGCTGTCTTCCGGCAGCGTGAAGACCACGGCGATCGGCTGCAGCTGCGTAATCACAAGCAGCGGATTGGTGTCGGCCGCATGCACCATATTCCCGATATCCACCAGTCGCAGTCCGACGCGGCCGCTGATCGGCGACGTGATGTGGGAATACACCAGATTTAATTTCGCGTTGTCGATTTGTGACTGGTCAGCTCGCACCGCCCCTTCCAATTGATCCGCGGCGGCCTTTTGTGTGTCCACCTGTTGCTGCGAGATGGCTCCCGAATCGTCGAACAGACTCTTGAAGCGTTCGTAGTTCCGTTGAGCGTCCTTCAGTTGGGCCTGATCACGAAACAGGTTGGCCTGTGCCTGTTCGAGCGCCAACTGGAATGGACGGGGATCAATGACCGCCAGCAAATCGCCCTGGTTAACGTGCTGGCCTTCCTTGAAATTGATTTGGGCAAGTTGGCCATCCACGCGACTCTTGACGCTGACCGTATTGGAGGCGGTTACGCTGCCCAAGCCCTTGAGATATACCGGGACGTCGCGGCGCTCGGCCGTAGCAACTGCTACCGGCACCACGATCTGGGTGGAGGCGCGAGCCGTGCTGGGTTTCGATCCCCCGCTGCAGCCGAGCTGGGAGGCAGCTACCGCGATGACCGCGCAAGTCAAACTCGCCAGCAGTTGCTTGCGAGATGTTTGGCCGATTTGCCGGCCGCGGGGCCGTCTCCCGCCCGTCTGGCCCTCGATGCGTATGCTCACTCTGTTGCTCCCCCGAGCGGCGCTCCATTTGTGCTCTTCAAGGCACAAAATCCGCTCCCATATTGACGCAATAAATTATATCCCGGTTGCGATTTATCTCCAGCTTTTACAAGACTTTACATTTCTTCGAAGGGTTCCGTTTCAGGCGGCTTTCGGGAGGCGTGGTTTGGTGTAGCGCCGGCGTCCCGCCGGCCCGAGGGGCGGGCAGGATGCCCGCCAGACAGCCGGCGGGACGCCGGCGCTACACTGCTGCAGTCGAGTTGCAACTAAATGGGATCAAAGCAGCGTTGGGGAAATCCAGGAAGGTTAGGCCTTGGCTTGTTCCGTGGTGCGGCACTGGGCACAGTAGCCCCCGACTTCCAGCCGGGTGACGACAATGTGGAAGCGGCAATCCCTCTGAATCTGCCCCTTCAAACGATCGAAGAGATCGCTTTCGAATTCCGTGATCTTGCCGCATCGCAAACATGCCATGTGGATGTGGTCCCTCTGCGGGCGCCGCTCGTAGAAGTGCTTCTCGCCCTGCATATGCATGAGGTCGAGTTCGTCGATTAATCCGTGGCGCTTCAGCAGTCCGAGGGTGCGATAGACCGTGACCCGATCAATCTGAGGATCGATCCGCCGCGCCCGTCGCAGCAACTGACTGGCGTCAAGGTGCTGTTTGGCGGTTTCCACCACACTCAGAATGGTCCGGCGCTGTCGCGTCATGCGCAGCCCGCGCGACATAAGTTCAGCTTGTAAGCGTCCAGGGATTTCGGTTTCAGGAAGAGGCATGGGAATGTCCTTGTTGCAACTGCGGTGGCAATTATAGCAGGAAGAAAAGGCGTCGTTGGTCGTTGGCCCTTGGTCGTTGGCAAAAGCACACGGCTGAAAATGTTGCAGCATCAGACGCCGAACGGCCAAAGGCCAACGACCAAGGACCAACGACGGGGTTCGCCGAAGACTGACGACCGACGACTGAAGACCGATTTCTACTGCCGAACGAGTAATGCCAACCGCGGAAACCGGAATTGTCCGGCCGCGTCGTCAATCACATTGACCTGGCAGGTGTAGAAACCGGGTTTTAGCTGGGTGAGGGGTACATCGAGTTGGAAAACGGCGGCTTTTCGGTCGGGTGCGTTCAACTGCTGGCTTTCGACCAGGGGCGTTTCGTAGGCTTTGGTGTTTCCGCGGAAGAAAGCGACGTTGGTCAGCAATCGGATTGAGGAGGTGCTTCGGTTATTCGAGGGCGCGCTTGTGTTTGTCGCCGCTGCAGCCGGGTCGTACACCTCGTAATAAAAATACAGGTGCTGTCCGGCGGAGAAGACGTGAGTGACGCTGGGAATGACTTCGGAGCCGTCGCGCACCAGCGGATTGTCAGTCTTGCGCTTGGGGGCAGTCTCCAACTGGTTGGCCAGCACGATCGAACTCATCTTCACGGGCGCAGACTTCAGGTCAGGCACGGTGAGATCGGTTTCAAATGAGCCCAGCCTTCCAGTCTGGTTTTCCCGCACCACGATCTTGAGATGGTAGGTGCCAGGCGGCAGGACGAAGCCGCTGTTGTACTGCACATTCTTGCGTTGGACAAGTTGTGAAGCGTTCAGCGCCAGCTTCACGGTGTCGCGTATCTGACCCACAGGTCGTTTTTCCGGATCGGTCACAATGCCCAGAATGTCGAGCGTCGCGCGGTCCTGATCGTTGTTGTGGGTGAAAGGAATCTGCGAGCCGGGCACAACCACCGACACCGGCACATAGAATTTGCGCTCCGCCAGGCGGAAGTAGGCAGCGGACAAATACACCGGCAGATCGGTGGTGGAAAGATCCGACGCCAGTTCTTCATCCAGTTGGCGTTCGCGATCGTCGCGGGTGGAATGCTGGAAGTCGGCGGGAGCGTAGTAGCCGCGCCGGAAATCGATCTTCACGCCAGGACGGTTGACCCGCACCGTGATGCGGCGGAAACGTCCGTCACGCGCCGCATTGCTGCTGTGATATCCCAGCAGGTAGTAGAGCGACGTGTCCTGCTGCACTCCGGTAAAGACCTTGCCAAAATCGTTGGAGTCGAGAAACGCGCGTCCTCCTGTGTCTCCGGCCAGCGTGACCAGCGTCTCCTGAGTGGTGGCGTTGGAGTCGAACGCGCTGGACATCGACTTTCCGGAGTATGGAGAAGTTCCGCGCATGCTGGCGTTCTGGGCTTCGCCGCCGGCGACGATTGCCTGCAGGCCGCGAATGTCCATGGTGTAAATCGCCATGTTGGCCCGCACTGCGGCGTTGGTCGCGGATCGCAGCTGCGATTGGTTCTCAACTCCGGTGCGGTCCATGCCGCTGGAAAAATAAATTAGAGATTTTTTCTCATCGATCGAGGCCAGCTTGTCCGCAATCGAGCGCAGGGCTTGCAGCCGGCGGTCGGTATTGAAGATGTTGTACTCGGTGTCGTCGACGGTGAATGATCCGCCGGTCTCGGCCGTGCCTTCAGTCGTTCCGGTGCTGCCTTCTTCGAAGCCGCTCCCCGCGCCCATGTTGAAGGACTGCAGCGCTTTCTTCAGCAGCGCGCGATCAGAGGTGAAATCCTGATTCACGCTGAGCGTGCTGCCCAGCGAGACTACCGAAACCAGGTCTGCGGGCACCATCTGCTTGTCGACATAGTTCTGGGCGGCGGTGGTCGCCTGATCGATTTCATCTGGTTCCATCGCGCTGAGATCGAAGAACAGGATGATCAGCCGCCGGTCTTTCAGCGGCCGTGTTTCCAGCGATGGCGCCGCGCCCGCTTTCTGCGGTTGAGCAGGCCGAAGCAGCGCGGCCTCGGTCGCCGCCGTCGAGAGCACGGCGTCAGTGTTTTCCAGATCGAACGAGATCACCTGCTGCGGCTTGTTGTCTTCGAGGATGGTGAAGTCTTCGCGCTTGAGGTCGCGCACCGGATTGCCATTCTTGTCGCGCACCGTCACGTTCACCAGCACCAGCTCGGTCTTGGTTTTGAACGTGTACTCGGACGAGTCCTGAGAAATAACTCCGGTACACAGCATGACGATCACAAGCACTGACGCAAGCATGGAACGGCACACGTCGGCCATCCGCATGAAACGTTGCTCGCGACTGCTAGAGACCAGCATCAGAATCTGAACCTCGCGGTCAGCAGCATGGTGCGCATCGCTCCCACGGAAATGACCCGGCCAAACGTAGGCGAGTTCACGACGGTGTCGATTCCCGAGTACTGCGGCGTGTTGAAGACATTTGACAGTTGGGCTCGGAACTCAAGGAAACGCGTTTCACTCAGAGGAATGACCTTGGTGAACGACATGTCGAAGAGACGGCTGCCCGGCCCTTCGATGCTGTTGCGGCGCGCATCGCCGAAAACTCCCGCCGGCGCGACGAAGGCGGCTGTATTAAACCACTCGCCGATTGACGGATTTGCCACAGTGACGGATTGTCCGGGTACCACGTCTGCGCGCACTGTGCCGTTGGTGCCACGGCTCACGTCGATCACGCTGCCCAGAACGCGTGGAGTGAAGGGTAATCCTGAAGCGAAGGTCCAGTCGCCGCTCCAGTTCCAGTCGCCGAAAACGGCCCGCAGCGGTGTGTTGCCACTCAACCAGCGCCGTTGATGTCCGAAGGGAAGTTCCCACAAATAGTCGGCGGTGAAATTGTGACGCTGATCGAAACTGGACAAGCCGCGCTCTGCCGCCAGGTCGAAAGCGTCCTGTGCAACATTGGTAGTGCCGGAAACCGAAGTGCGTCCGGCACCCTGCGCGACCAGAGGTTCCCCGCTTCCGATAGTGGACGCGTTGTCCAGCGATTTCGAGAAAGTGTACCGCCCGCCAATTGAAATGCCTGCCTGCAAGCGTTTCCGGACGCGCACCGACAGGGCGTTGGCAGTCGAATCTCCGACTGAGTCTTCCCAGTAAAACGGCTGCACGCCGGGAAAGAGAACACCCGTCGCGGTGCGATTGGGAGCTTCCAGAATATCGAGACGCGTCCCCTTGGTCCCGGTGTAGTCGAGGTTCATGATCAGCGTAGGACGAATCTGCTGCTGAATGTCCAGATTCCAGATCTGTACATAGCCCAGCCGATAATTGGGATCGACGCCGAAATTATTGGTGATGGAACCTGGTGCCACCGCCGGAAATCCATCCTGAAGCGTCAGATGTGTGGTCGCGGATTGCGTGTTGGTGGCCGTGGTCGAGAACGGAGGCTGGAAGGCCATGTTCTGCACAATGCTCTGATACGCGCTGGTGTTGTAGTTGATGCCGTATCCGGCGCGGACCACGGTGTTGTGCAGCGGTTTCCACGCCAAACCCAGACGCGGCGCAAAATTATTACGATCGGGACGCACCAGTGTCACCGGAAAACCGCCGTTGTAGGGTCCGGTCTGTCCTACTTCGACCGGCACCGGCGGGGAAGTGAAAGCTTCGGGGAAATCCAGATTCACGATGCGATTGTTCTCTTCGGAAAATGGCGAGAAGTATTCGTAGCGCACGCCCAGATTCAAAGTCAGATTGCCCCGCAGGCGCCATTCATCCTGCACAAACAGGTCCCATGAATTGCCGCGAAAATGGTAGTTGTTGTTGCCGAACTGTACCGAAGTGAGCTGAGGCAGTCCCAGCAGGAAGTCGGAAAAGTCGTATCCGCTGTTTAATCCCGTGAAGGTGAACGTGCCGCGGGCGTTGCTGTCGGTCTGAGGATTGAGTTGAATTCTCCGGAAGTCGCCGCCCCAACGCCAGGTGTGCTTTCCGTGGCGGTAGATCAGATTGTCGACGAATGTCCAGGTCTGATTGCGCAACAACTGCGGATTGGTATCGCTCAAGCTGCCGAAGTGTGTGAAAGATAGATTGGGCAGTCCCCAATCAAACGGGCTAGTCGAAACGCCTGTGATGCCCAGGTTTCCCGTGATGTCCTGGTTAAAGGCGTATAGATTTTGTGTGCTGGTGCGCGAGCGATTGAAGTCGAGCCGTGCATTGTTGATGATTTTGCCAAAAGTTCGCACGTACCCGATGGGTATATCAAAACTGCGGATGTGCGTGTTGCCTCCGACACTCGGAAAAGCATTGGTCAGGTTTGCGCTGGCTGAGTGGTAATGAAATCCGAAATTCAGGCTGTTGCGCGGTCCACGCTGTCCACGTTGTCCTCGGCCGCTCGGGGTGCTGCCGAGAGCATGGTTCAGGCGGATGTTCAGGTCGTCGCTGTCGTTGAGCGTTGATGTCACAAAATGAAAGTTCGGCTGGTCGGGGGCCGCGTTCGTAATGTTCGGCAATGGGATGTATTGCAGCAGTCCTTGCGCGGCGGGATTAATCGTCAGCCCTGCGTTCTGCAAAACATTGCCGGGGATGGGCTGTCCGTTGTTGGGATTGATCAGTTGCACTCCAGACACTCCGGAAAAATCGCCGCTTCGCTCGGCGGCAGTCGGCACGAAGGAAAAAGCGTCAAAGGGAGAATTGCCACGCGACCCGTTGTAATTTGCGAAGAAGAATGTCTTGCTGCCGCCTTTGTAGATTCCGGGGATATTCAGCGGCCCGCCCAGCGAGGCCCCGAAACGCTGCCGCATGTAGCTCGCCTTTTCGGTCGAACTGTCGGTAAGCGCATAGGGTGAGGCATCCAGAGCCGAGTCGCCGACCGAGTAGTAGACCGACCCATGAGGACGGTTGATGTCAAACCGGCCGCGGCCGCCGCCCAGCATCATGGGACCACCCGGCCCGCCGCCTCCTCCAAACCCTCCAAAGCCTCCGCCGGGAGGCCCACCGCCTGGACCGCCACTGGGCCCTCCAATGCCTGGCCCACCCGCCCCCGGACCACCACCTGGCCCGCCTCCGCCCGGTCCGCCGAAGTTGCCGGCTTGTTCCCGTCCTTCGCGCATCCGCTGGTCGAGTTCGTCGGTGTTCATTCCAAACATGCCGACACCGGAATTGTTGCCAGAGATGGAAACCGATTCCGTCGCTATGTCTGGCGCGATGCCCGGTACCGGCATTCCCGAGGGCACGATCTGGTCAGCTCCGCCGCCGTTACCGGATTCCGCGGCGGCCAGTCCCTGCATCACCGCCATGCTCTGAAAACCGCGAGCCGGCGTCCGGCCCGGGCCGTTGCCTGCGCCTGGGACGTGCGGACGGCTTGTTGAGTCCGCGAGAGCAGCGTCAATTCCAGGTCGGCGCGAGAACCAGCGCTGGTGAGATCGATTTCCTTGGTAAGCGGTGTGAACGCGGGCATATCAACCCGCAATTGATACTTACCCTGGCCCGGCCACGTGCAGCGAATATCCGCCATTGATGTCGGTGGAAGTCTGCGCTTTTTCCTGTGTGGAGGAGTTGGTCGCGGTTACCGTGGCTCCCGGAATCGGAGTATTCCCCGACTTTACAATTCCGGTGATCGAAAGCGTTGCAGCCGGAGCGGCATCCTGCGCCTGTGCGCAGTTCAGCAGCCAGAAAGAGCAGCGCCACCAGCTGCAGGGCAACGATCAAGGTCTGGAAGCAGGAGGCCCGGACATACCACCACGGTTCAGGTATTTGCCTTCATGTCCGGATTTTCCGACGAACTACGGGAAGCATGAATATATTCAACACTGCGCAGACCATCCAACGGGTAAAAACTCGGTCAACTACTGTAAAGTTTCGTAAACCTTGAACCTTTCGTGAGTCTGACCCGTTATGGAATTAGACGCGCCTTGCCGGGCAGCGATTACTCGACGCTCGGCCCGTTATGGAAGGGTGAAGAGGCAGCGGGATACCAACTCAAGCTGCTACTTCCATATGGAATTCAAATCCCAGAGGGTGAGCGAGTTTACTTTCGTTCCGGTTCCATTGGAATAAAGCTCAAGCCCGTCACTGCCTGGCGGAGGGTAGATGCGTTCAGAGAGAACTCGCTCGCCGTCATTTACAAACACTTCAACGCTGGAGCGGTCGACGAACACATGCAGTTTGACGCTCGACGCGATGCTCGATTTTGGCGGAGTGACGTCCGGGAAAGTCTTTACTGAACGAAACCTCGCCGGAGCGCGTTCGATCCACATAGACTTCGCTGTGCACGAGGTCGAAACCGATCAGCGTCTCGACGTCCTTACTCTTGCGTACACGAAAGCCGATGTCTCCGGCTTGCCCAGGCTGCAGTTCGGCTTCGAACTCATAAACTTCGCCCTTCGTTCCAGTCTCGCGGATTTTCTGGTTTGCCTCGTCGACGCTGGCATTCGCTATTCGAAGTTTTTCCCGGCGCAACGTTTCCAGTTCGCGAACCGGTCGCTGCACCAGGCGGAGGCCGTCCGAGTATCTACGCAGCATTAAGGTTCGGGGGATGGATTGTGCTCCGCGCCACAACACTGTCGGCTCGGCATTGGCATACTGCCAGTTGCTGAACCAGCCAATCCAAAGCTGCCGACCATCGCTCGATGGCACGTCTTTCCAGGTGTTGGTGGCATAGAAGTCCTTGCCCCAATCGGCCCAAAGGGCGGGAGTGTCGGGAACTTCGCTGGTGAAAGTCGTGCCGTCGAATTTGCCAATCACGTAGCGGACCCCCGTCCCGCCCGCCGGCGCTCCCGGATTGCGGTTGATGATCAGCACCCACTTCTTTTCGCCGCTGCCTTCAACCGGAAGTTCGAATAGGTCGGGACACTCCCACTGTCCGGCGGTGTCCCCGGCGGGACCGAAGGTCGAACGCTTCGTCCAATGTTTGAGATCGGGCGAGTCGAAGACCACCAGCGTTCTCTCGTCGGCCAGCACCGCCACCATCACCCACTTGTGTTGCGGCGCATACCAGAAGACATTCGGATCGCGGAAGTCGGAAGCGTCCAGATCGACGACCGGATTGCCGGAGTAGTTCGTCCAGGTGCGCCCGCGGTCGTTGCTGAACGCAATGTGCTGTTTCTGCCTGTTCTTGTATGCGCCGGTGTAGATCGCGATCAGGCAGGAATGGTCTTGCGGATCGGGATTCTTGCACAGCCCGCTGCTGTTCTCCCAGTCAACCACCGCGCTTCCCGAATAAACCATGTAGTTACCGGGATCTTCGCGCAGCGCGACCGGCAGATTCTGCCAGTGCACCATGTCGGTGCTGACGGCGTGTCCCCAACTCATGTGTCCCCACACCTGGCCTTCGGGGTTGTACTGGTAGAACAGGTGATATTCGCCTTTGTAGAAGACGGTGCCGTTGGCATCGTTCATGAAATTCTGGGGCGGCGTGAAGTGGTACTGCGGCCGCCAGGGCTGATCGTAGGAAGGTTCCTGTGCGAGCGACTGCGACCCGAGCATCGGCCACATCGCGAAGGCGAGAAACAGCGACAGCGTGATCTTATTCATGGCGAGTCTTTGGTCTATGGTCGTTGGTCTTTGGTCTGTGGCCGTTTGGCTTCCGACGGGCGTGTCAGACGTCGGAACTTGGTGCCGTTGCCAACGACCAAAGACCAAAGACCAACGACGCCTTTGCGTCTAAGGTTTGTGCTGGCTCTGCTTTTCAGATTCCTCAATCGCCTTGCGGAATTCTTCGACGGCTTTGACCTGCGGCGGATTGAGTGAGTCCTTCGCGATGTAGCGCCAGACCGGCGCCGCGTCCAGCGGATAGTCGCCTCCGCCTCGATAGACTTCAAAAGTATCGTCAGACGAAAGTATCTGGCTGCCAAGCTGCGGACCCCGGTCACGGGAATCGCCGGGAAGAGGCTGCGTCAGATCCGGAGGACGGCCGGGCTGCTGAGGATGACCGACGCGTGCGTCTGGAACGCCGGGCTGGTAAATGGAGGGGCGAGTATCCAGCGGGGAATGGCTGATGATGGGACCGCTCTTGTTTCCCTTGCGAACCGCGATGATCAGCTCCGCGGATTGCGCATCCGTGACGAGCTCGAACCGGCCCCATTTTCTAATGGCGCTTTCCACTTCATCCATGGCGTTGCGGTTACCCCAGGGCTGGGTCAACGCCTCGCCTGCGTCGGGATGAACGACAACCAGAACTCGCTGCGCCCGCAATATGTCGTCGCCGAGCAATTGCTTCTTCTTGTTTTTAGCGTTGACCTGGGGCACCAGCAGAAGGGAGAAGCAGAGGAATACAATCGAGATGCGATTCGACATGGTCGCCTCCGGCGCGGCGGACACGTACACCGGGATTATACGGCTAAAGCTCAGCTAGGGAATCTGCAAAGGACTCGAACAGGAGGCAGCTCCCCTTCTCGCAAAAAACGCGAGAAATGGCTCCAAAACGGGGACTCCTCCAAAATCGGCGCCACCAATTCGTGAAAGTTTTGAGGATTTCCTCTGTGTACTCCATGTCCTCCGTGGTGAAAAGTTCTCGGAAACTAATCCATCACGGCATTCGTTGACTTGCCCTAATTCTTCTACGTAAGATTCAGACCCCAGATGATTGGCCATACTATTTCGCATTACCGGGTCATCGAAGAACTGGGTGGCGGCGGGATGGGTGTCGTCTACAAAGCTGAAGACACCGAACTGCGCCGGCTGGTCGCGCTTAAATTCCTGCCCGAACTGGTGGCCCAGGATCCTGTCGTGCTGGAGCGATTTCGCTGGGAGGCGCGGGCTGCGTCGGCTCTGAACCATCCCAATATCTGTGTGATCTACGAAGTCGGTGAAGCGCAGCGCAAGCGCTTCATCGCCATGGAGTTTCTGGATGGCATCGACTCTCCGCCAGCGCATCGCCGAGGGACCGCTGCCTTTGTCCCAGTTGCTCGATCTGGGTGTCGAGATCGCCGACGCCCTCGACGCTGCCCATACCCACGGCATCATTCATCGCGACATTAAACCGGCAAACATTTTTGTAACCCAGCGCGGCCACGCCAAGATTCTTGATTTCGGACTGGCCAAGCTGGCAGTCGGGGATGAAGCCAGCGTCAGCGGGAATACCTTCGGCGGCGACACCCGATCGCCGGAAGAAGCGCAGCGTCCCGGCCACGTTCTGGGGACTCTGCATTACATGTCGCCGGAGCAGGCCCTGGGTCAGCCTCTGGACTCCCGCACCGATCTCTTCTCCTTCGGGGTCGTTTTATATGAGATGGCGACCGGAGTCTTGCCTTTCCGGGGACAAACTACCGCTGCATTTTTCGACTCCCTGATTCACAGCGCTCCCGAGTGGCCGGTGCGGTTTGATTCCGCCACTCCGGCTGAACTCGAGCGCATCGTGCGCAAAGCTTTGGAGAAAAATGTTGAGCGCCGCTACGCCAGCGCGGCTGAGATGCGGACCGACCTGCAAAACCTTCGCCGGGCAGTCGACTCCGGGCAAACAGTCGTTACCGGATCGGGCTCGAAGCGAGCGCCTGATTCGAAAGAGCGCATCCGCTCTTTCTTTGCCGCAACACCGACGACCGTCAAACCAGAGCCGAGGATTGGCCTGGCGGCCAAGGTGGCCATGAGTCTGTGCGTCGCCGCGGCCGTGATTGTGGGGGCCATGTTCTTGTGGGTCCCGAGTTCTCCGCCGATGCGTGATTTCATCGCTGCAAATTACCAGTGACGGCGTCTCAAAGCGCTCGCTGGTCACGGACGGAAGCCGGCTTTACTTTTCCGAAAATGTCGGCGGCCACTCGGTCTTGCGGCAGGTCTCGACCTCGGGTGGAGAAACCGCGCCGGTTCCGATTTCACTGGTGAGTGCTGATATCTATGATTTCTTTCCCGGCCGTTCGGAACTGCTGGTGAAGGGCGTGGCCGAGGGTTCGGAGACCGAGTGGCCAGTCTGGATCTTGCCGCTTCCCGCAGGCTCGCTCCGGCCCGTGGGAGACATCCTGGCGCACGGAGCCACCTGGGCGCCGGATGGTCAACGCATCGTCTATGTGAGGAAGTCGGCTTTGTACTCGTGCAACGCGGACGGAACCGATTCGCGCGAACTGGTCACCGTGCCCGGAGTTCCGTTCACGCCGCGATTCTCTCCCGATGGCCGCCGCATACGCTTCACCATCCGGGACACCAACCAGCGCACGTCGTCATTATGGGAGGTCTCTCCCGACGGGAAGGGATTGCATCCGGTATTGCCCGACTGGAACAAGCCTTCCCAGGAATTAAATGGGACATGGACTCCGAATGGCGACTACTTCCTCTTTGAATCGACGCGCGATCACACCCAGAACATCTGGGCGCGGCGCGAAGGCACGTCATTTTTTCGCAAGGCCAGCGCGGAACCAACGCAGCTCACCGTCGGACAACTCCTGTTCAGCAATCCCACGCCAAGCGTGGACGGAAAGAAGCTGTTCGTAATCGGCCAGCAGCGCCGCTTCGATCTGGTCCACATGGACAGCAATGCGCAGCAGTTTTCCATCTACCTTCCCGGAGTGTCGGCGGGCGAGGCTGACGTCACTCGCGACGGCCGGTGGGTCACATACGTTACCCATCCCGATCTCACGCTCTGGCGCAGCACGCCGGACGGAAGCTTCCGCACGCAACTGACCTACGCGCCCATGCAGGCGCACATGCCTCGCTGGTCGCCCGATGGAAGCCAGATCGCTTTTGTGGCCGCGCGTCCGGGACGGCCCTGGAAGATTTTCGTGATGCCGGCGGCAGGCGGCACTCCGCAGGAAGTGACCACGAGCGACCGTAATCAGGGCGACCCCACGTGGATGCCGAATGGCGACGTCCATCGTGTTCGCTGGAATGCCCTGGCTCGAATATGGGACGACGTCGGGTCCGAATCTTCATATCGTTGACTTGAAGACTTCGCAGATCTCCGATTTACCGGAGTCCGAAAATCTTTTCAGTCCGCGGTGCTCTCCGGACGGGCGTTACGTCGCCGCTCTCTCCGCCGACTCTACCAAGCTGATGCTGTACGACACGGGAAAGAAAAGCTGGACGCAGCTCGCGGCGTCGCGCTTCGGTTTCGAAAACTGGTCCCACGACGGCAAGTATCTCTATGCCGAGGATTATCCGGAGAAGGTGGACGACCTCGTGCGCGTAAACGTAGCGAATGGAAAAGTGGAACGCATGTTCAGCATGAAAGATGTTCCCCGCGGCTTCGATCCCTGGGAATTCTGGATCGGCCTGGCCTCCGACGACTCACTGCTCATGATGCGGGACAAAAGCACGCAGGAGATTTACAGCCTGGATGTGCGGTTTCCGTAGGGCGAGGAATGGCGCGCCTTTCTCGCGCGTCTATCTGTAATTCTCAGTTGCCGTACCAACCTATGAAGAAACGTCCACTCCCGGTGACCGTGCTCAGCTTGTTGCTCGTGGCAGCGGGTGCAGTCGGACTTGTGTACCACTTGAACGAACTCGACCGGCATCATCCCTTTCAGAACGACTTCTTATTAATTGAATTGGTCCGGCTGATTGCAATTGTTAGCGGCGTGTACATGCTTCGCGGCCGCAACTGGGCACGCTGGCTGGCCCTGGTCTGGATCGGATTCCATGTGGTCTTGAGTGCTTTCCATTCACTACCAGAATTCGCGTTCCATGGTGTGCTGTTTGCAGTCTTCGCCTACTTTCTGTTTCGGCGGCAGGCGACGGAGTATTTTTTGCAATGAGAGAAGGGAATGGATCCCATGTTGGCGAAAACGGACAGGTAACGACGGGATCATGAGTGTAGTGTTGTTCTGTCACCAGCCAGCGAAGGACAGACCGAGCCGAAACTTCATTACCGTGAGATTGGCTCGGAAAGGATTGCTTCTTCGCCTGTCCGGACTGCCACAGTTTTGTTCGTCATGTTAGAGACGATCTTCTTCGCTAGTCTTCGATGTTTGAAAGCGATGCCCAGGCATCCGATTGCCCCGCCTAGCAGAAACCAGCTCGATGTAAATCCGGAAAGCAAACCAAATAAACCTGAGAACGCTAGCAGTTCGACTGACGACATTCGCAACATGAGAGGACGCGGGTACTGGATTCGGCCCTGAACGGCATCGTTGCCAACGATTGCGCGAAACAGGAAAAGATTGCGAAAGTGGCGAATATGGACTGCCAGTTGAGTTGAGATCAGTGCCCCGAGGACGAACTCGTATAGATGTGGCTGCGATTGCATGGCAAGCCACCAGACTGCGGTCATGTAAACCCAAGTCAGAACCATGGCTGACAGAAAGCGCGGACTCACGACCCTCAGTGAGTCGATATCCGACTGAAAGTACGGCGTGAGCTCAAAGCTACCCTCGAATACAATCCGTTCGCTGACACCGCGTCGATACAGTCGAGCGCATGCCAACGTCAGACTGTAATCAGAGATGAACAGAACAGCTCCAGATCACCATACCCGGCCACGGTTTGTCCTGTAAGAGAGTTGCCAGACTCGTCATCTTAGATTCTGCCTTCTCAATATTTTTGGGAGTTTGTACCCATTCACCTCGACGGATGTCTACAGCCGCGTTGCCTTAATGCTACGTCGCTAGCGTTTGGCCGGGAAAGTTACGTCCGTTTTCGTGCTTTCGTGGTCTGGGTGTAGTGATGAGGGGCTACACGCACGATCCGTCATTTCCTGAAACACGCACGATCCGTCATTTCGTGAAAAGGAAACGTCGGGTATTCACGATTCCCCCCTCAACTCTGCCGACGTGATATAGAATTCGCCCCGTATAAGAAGCTGCAACGAAAGTATCGGGAGGAAAGAATGAAGAAGTCACTGTTGACAGTCGCGCTGGCGACGGCGTTGATGATTGCGTGGTCCATCGGACGAGTGCAGGGACAAGCCTGGTCGAAAAACAAAGTGATCTACGTCTCGGCTGACGAGGCGAATTACCAGGCCATGGGCACCAGCACTGGTGTCTTCCACGGCCGCAATCTTTGGCGATTCAAGCAAAGGAGCGCACGCAACATTCACCAAGTTTGCGCCGGGATACGATGCCGGTATGCACACCCACACCAACGACGTCTGGATCGTTGGCGTAAAGGGCGCTTATCTATACAAGGATGAAGACGGCGAAAAGCGTATCGGACCAGGCGTTTTCCTGCGGGTTCCCGGCGGCCACAAGCACTGGAGTGGCGGCGATCCCAAAGAGGGAGCGATTTTTTACGAAGAATCGTCCGGAAAGTTCGACTTGGTTCCTGCAAAATAGCTGCATCAGTCGTCAGTCGTCGGTCTTCAGTCTTCAGCAAACCTGGAACCCCAGCGTTATTCTGACGACTGATGACTGACGACTGGCTTACTATTCGATGAAATCTTCCAAGCGGAACAAGCGGCGAAAATCTGTGGAGCAGGCAGTTCGTTCTGGACCGCCGGAAGTACTCTCTCCTGTCGTCTTCATTGTTTCGATCATCGCCCTCCTGGTGGTGGTGATCGCAATTTACAGTCCGGCTCTCGACTACCAATTCATCCTCGATGACCACCACTACGTCGGGGATCCGCGACTGCAATCTCCCGGTCATATTTGGGAATACTTCACCAGTTTCGTCTGGGCGCAATTCACCGGCGGGCCGTCGAGTTTCTATCGACCGCTTTTTCTGTTGTGGATGCGATTGAACTTCATTCTCTTCGGGATGGACGCAGGGGGATGGCACTTCCTGAGTGTCGTCAAGCATCTGATGGCCGTTGGTTGCCTGGGCCTGCTGGTATGGAAACTACTGAAGGATCGGACTGCTGTACTCCTGGCAATGACTCTGTTTGCTTTGCATCCTTCTCATACAGAGTCCGTGGCGTGGATTTCCGTGCCCGATCCTTTGATGGCGGCTGCGATTCTGGGATCGTTATTCCTTTACTTTAATTACGCCGCCGTTTCCGGCGGACAAGTGAGCCGAAAAGGTCGCAAGACAGAAGGCGCGCGAGCATGGCCATGGTTGGCTGCTTCCGTGACGGGTTGTTTCATTGCGATGTTAGCCAAGGAGACAGGCATCATTTTCCTGGCTTTCATCTTTGCTTTGATGTTCGTCATGCCGATCGGCGACGACAGTGAAACGCCGACTTTTAAATCAAGACTGCTGGGAGCCATTCGCCTTAGCGTTCCATTTCTGGCGGTGGCCGCGATATACCTTGTCTTGCGCCGAAGCGCTCTCGGGCAGATCGCTCCCCGCACTCAAGGTTTGCCGTTGCATACGGTGCTGCTGTCCTCGCCGGACACCCTCTGGTTTTATTGCAAGGCTCTTCTGTGGCCGGTCCGTTCGCGTGCATTCGGTGATTCCATTCCGGCCAACGCATTCTCCCTGAACGGCGTGTTGTTTCCGGCTCTGGCTGTTATTTGTGTGGTTGCGCTTCTCGTGTGGGGCGTGGCTTGGTGCTGGAGGAAAGCGCGGCATGATCTTTCAGAGCCAGAGGCGGCAGGGGTGCAATGGACACTTGTCATAGGCACCCTCGCTCTGGTTCTCCCAATTCTTTTGGCTCTGAACCTGAATGCGCTGGTTCCGGCAGACTTCCTTCACGGCCGCTACGTCTATTTCCCATGCGCCGGTCTGATGCTGCTGATCGCAGCCGCATGGCGCCTCACAACGAGGCATCGCGGATCGATACTGATCGTGGCCGGCCTCGTCGCCATCGCGTTTGCGGTATTTACGCTGAAGCAGGAAAGCACATGGAAGGATGACTTAACGGTCTTCACCGTAGCTCATGAAATCGCGCCGCGCAACGAACCCGTTCGCCTCAGCCTCGCCAGGGCGCGCGTGCAGTCGGCTATTCGCTTCGATGAGGAAGGCCGATGCGACGAAGCGATTCCTATCCTGGAAGAGACAACCCGGGAATATCCGCAAGACTGGTTTGCCTGGGCAGGTCTCGGTGAGTGCTATTTCAAACTCAACGACATGACGAGAGCAGAGCAAGCGATGCATCAAGCCTCCGATCTCGCCCATCAGCCGCGCGTCACTGAGCAGTGGCAACAACTTCGCGCCAGAATGGGACTCAGTCCTGCCTCTCGGTAGTCCGCGTGTATCTGTCATCCCGAAGAATGAGGCCCCCGGCGGGCCGGTTCCGATACCTAACCTCAGTGTGTGAATGAGAAGTTCAGCCCCGTGGTCAGCACAATGTCATTCTGCTTGGCTCCTGCGGGAGGATTGGTTACGTAGATATCTCCGAAGGCGTTCTGCCATCCCAGCCATTTGCTGATCTTGGTTACTGTTCCCAGATTGAATGTCCCACGGTATTCGCCGGTCTGGTTCAAGTTGGGGAAAAAATATAACTTTTCCGTGATCACGGTACTCATCCCCAGTTTGTGACTAAGCTCCTCGCCCACCGAGGCGGCAGCAAAGCTTCGGCTGGGGAGCAACGAGTATTTTTCACGGGTGTAGTTGATGCCGCCCAGCAGGTCCAGCGTGGTTCGTTCATTCTTAATTACGTGCAAACCCATGCCGCCGCCGAATACGGATCGAAGATCCAGGGTTTGAAGCGCGTCTGTCTGGAAATCAGCGCCCACGTATCCGAACAGCCGGGGAGTGAAGTCGTGATCGTAGCGAATTCCGCCCTGTATCGAATTCGCGGTCGTGGCGGGAGTCGCGCCGGGCGCGTCATTGGTCGCATAGACGCTGTTGGTGTAGAGGCCCAGATGATCATGCAGGGTCTTGCGGTCGGCGAGGAAGGCGAGAGCCAGATTCTTGGTCTGGCTGTTGCCCCGGGTCAAGCCAAATCCTACGTTCGCTCCGCCCTCCCATCCTTCCAACAGGCCGGGATGCAGGGACTTCTCATAGGCCGCCTGCTGCGCTTCGCCGAATATCTTGCTGACTGAGTCTTTAGGCTCGGTGACCGTGCCAGCATTCGTTGTAGCTACTGCAAACTTGCCATCCACGGTGGTGACGGTTCCGGACACCGTTTTTCCGTCGCTTGAGGTCAGGTGCAGAGCCTGTGACGAAGTGATTTCCTGTACTGCGGTCCAATCTACCGTGACCTCACCAGCGAACTCAGTCTTCATGACCAGCGTCTTGCCATCAGACTGCTCAATGGTTCCTGTGAGCCGGTCGCCATTCTTCAACACAATCTGGTCGGCCAATAAGGAGGCGGGCAACAGACAAACGAGGATCAGGACCAATACTTGTAGTTTCGACACGTCTTCCCTCCAAGGATCAACTGCTGAAATCGTGGATTAATTCATGGTTTCTGAAAGGCCGTAAATTTCAAAAGAAGAGGATCAACAGCGGGGGTTGCCAACTGCCTGACTCGCTCATTCTTAATTACCGTCCTGCGCTGTAGGGAAGGAAGGCCAGCAAATTATATGGGACGGCTGAATTTAGAGCAAAGAGATGTGCTATGCAGAATTCCCTGCGAGGCCATCGCGTGCCAGGCGCTGGTCGGAATTTAGCTGGGGCGGTTGGAAACATCCGCAGGTGCGGTCTTCGCTTCAGCGCTGGCGCTGTTCGCATGCTCCACGGAATCTTGTTTCATCCCGTCCTTCAGAGCGCGAATGCCTTCGCCGATCCCCTTGCCCAGTTCGGGCAATTTCTTGGGACCAAACACCAATAGCGCGATGGCAAAAATCACCAGCAGATGCATGGGTTGAAACAGGCCTTCAAGCATGAAATCCTCCGCCGCCGGTGGCTGGCAGCAAGCCCAACAGTATCGAAAGCGGCCCTTCCAGTCAACTTGCCAGGCGGCCACCTCAAATGGGCCATGGGACAGTTACCTCCGTGACCTATCCGCTCACCCACAAGCGCTCTATGTTGCCCAGAGGTAGCCGGAAAGATCCATTTCCGGCTGAGGAGCCGGTGTGCGCCGTCAGATCCTGATTTTTCTGCTGTTTACGTTCTCCGGGGCGTTTGCTTCGACGGGCCAGGGCGATGCTGCCGCCGTGAATTGTACCCAGTTCATGGCCTGGACAGCAGGAGGTATGTCAAGCCAGAGGCTGATGCAGCTTTCCCATCAGCGTGGGACCAGCTTTATCCTTGATACAGAGACGTCGCAATCTTTATTAACGGCCGGAGCCGATCCGGCATTGCTCGAAAATCTGCGGTTAGTTGCTCGGCAGTCAACAGATCAATCCAAGCCGGCAGCATGCCTCGCCTCGCTGGCACATGCTGGCGAATTGATTGGTCAGAAAAAGTATCAGGAAGCACAATCCATATTGCAGAAGTTGATCGCGGCCGATCCTACCGACGCGTCGCTAGAGTTCGCCCTTGGTTACGTTCACCAGCAGCAGGAAGACTGGGACCAGGCATTAGACGCCTATCAGGCCTCGCAACAGCTGATGCCGGGTCTTTCCGATGTGCACAGCCGCGTCGCCTATCTTCTCTATCGCTCTGACGATGCCGATGGCGCAATTGCCGCTGCGCGCACCGCACTCAGCATCGATCCCCGAAACGCAGATGCTTATCGCTTTCTGGGACTCGGTCTATACGCCAGTGCACGTTACGTAGCTGCCATTCACGCTTTCCGGGAGTCTCTGACCCTTCAGCCCAATAACGCGGACGTCTATTACGACATGGGAATCACTCTGCGCGACAAGGGAGAAATCGATGCCGCAGCGGCCGCCTATCGCAAAGCGATTTCACTGAACCCTCAGCTCTGGGAAGCTCACAACAATCTGGGAATGCTTCTGCACGATCTGAAAAGCTTCGATGGAGCTGTAGCCGAATATATGGAAGCCAAACGTCTGGCGCCGGATGAGTCAGTGGTACGCAATAATCTGGGCAACACTTATTGCGATAAGGGCGAATACGATGCCGCCATCACCGAGTTCCGGGAGCTCTTCCGCATGGATTCGGGTTGGCAGCTTGGTCACAGCTGTCTGGCGCGGTCGCTGATGTCCAAACGCGACTACCCGGCTGCAATTGTGGAGTTGCGAGCTGCGATTCTGCAAAATCCAGACGGTCCTGACGAGCACCGTTATCTGGGACAGGCTCTGCTTTTGGTCCACCAGCAAGCCGAGGCGGTACGCGAGTTGCGAAAAGCGGTCCAGCTGGATCCGGATTCCGCACTGGCTCATCACTATCTGGGAACCGCGCTCTTCAACGGCGAAGAGTTCAAGGCCGCTGAAACCGAATTTCGTCAGGCGCTTCGCCTGCAACCCAACGCCGACAACCATTACTATCTCGCGGCCTGCCTGATGAGTATGGGACGCTACGACGCGGCTCTTACCGAACTGGACACGGCTGCCCGTCTTGAACCTGCGCAAGATCTGTATCGCAACCGCAAGCAGGAACTTCTGAAGCTGATGCGGGCGTCGAACGTCCGCTAGGCCATCCGAACCTCGATGTACCAAAACGGTACTGGAAACAGACAAATCTAATTCTTATTGATTCGTCCGCTCAGGCCCATCATCTGTTATGCACTATAGGGCAGTGCCCTACATGAACTGTCGTGCATCGGAGAACCGGCCATCCAGACCTAGAATGTTTTTAGGATTCAGGAGCGCGAAACGATAAATATTCGCTCCGGGAGCAACTGATGAACTCCGCGACACCTTCACCATCGGCCGATAAAACTTCGCTTCCCCCGGTTGTTCTACCGGCGGAAATTAGCTTCCAGCGCGCCACAACGTCGGTGGAGAATCTCCCGTCGGCACTCGGCCCCCGGCGTATCGGGTATGGCCTGCCTTGCGTGAAGTGCAAGACTTACTACGCCGCGGATTTGTCCATGTGCCCGGTTTGCAAAACTGAAGAGAGGGTTTCTCCCGTCGTAGCGTTGGCCACTGGAGGCGCCTACCCAACCGTTCCGGAAACCGCTTTGCCCGTGCCCGACGATGCTGCCCTTGAAGAAGAACGGGAACGCTTCCTGCGTGAATTCAAAGCCCAGGCGCTTTCCGCGGATACGCAGGCTGATCTGGCTGACATCGTGCCAGTCAAAAGCCTGAGTTGCAACCTGGAAGCCAACCATCAAGGCGTGTACGAACCGGCCACTGTCTGCCAGAGCTGCCATACCAAGTTGCAAGAACGGATCGATCTGCTGGAAGCGGCCCTGCACATGGACCTGACCGAGGCGACACAGGTTGTTTATGAGGCGGTGTGGGCCGATCCTTCTGATCCCGAGCAAGACCTATCAAAATGCGGCCGCGGGCAATTCTTGGGAGAAATGCGCAAGCGCGCCGGCATTTCGGCGGTGCTGAGCTCGTTTCATCCCCGCGCCCACTAAGACCGGACACCGGACGTCGGACGTCAGCAAAGCCATGATGTTGAGGTCCGAGGTCTGACGGCCGAGGTCCGGTTTCTACTCAGGCTTCAGGCTGACCCATTTTCTGCCGGCATAGAGGCGGTAAGCGCCGCCATCTTCCACGATCTTCAGCGGCACGGGATGTGCGAGTTTTTCGTCCATCTTGCCGGCAACGCTGAACAGATCGTTGGCGCCAACGTCCATCACCAGAAATTTTCCGTCCTGAGAAAATCCAAAACCATACTGACCCGGCGGCAAGTCTGTTCCTTCGATGTTGAGTTTCACCTCCGTGATCAGCAGGCCCTGATACTTCGCCTGCACGTCGGAGGCGTATCCCGAAGTGTCCACCAATCCGGCAAGAACCAGCTTTCCGTTGGCTACGCTCAATCCCGCTGAGTTGCGCATCTGCACGGTGGCTGATTGACCGCGGAAAAAATAAGTCGCGGGAGTGACTTTCCTGACTTCATCAGAGCTCAATACCCCAGGCTTCTGTTGCGCCGAGAGCATCACGCAAGAAAAGATCACAACCGCCAGAATCAAACTTCGTGTCATGCATCCTCCAGAAACTGAGAACTGAAAACCGAGGAACTGACAACTGATCTTAATTATTTCTCTCCGCCTGCAAATCGCAGCCGCCCGAACGCAGCCGGCACATGAAAATTTGGCTTTGCCGTTCCTGTCGGGCGCCAAGCCAGATAGGCACGCGGTTCTTGCCTTACCCTCGACCCGATAGAAATTTGCCCGCCATACTGACTTTGGGATCAAAAGTCGGGGTCAGCGCCTTTATCGGAATAGCCAGTTCCGCGGCCCACGCTATGGGCTTTCTCGTCCAGGAAAACAGATTTCTTCAGGCCGCTCTTAAGATCAGCCAGTCCGCCAGGAAAAATATCCAGATCGATCCACATCCCGTTGGGGCTCACTTCAAACTCGCGGTAGTTGTGCTCGCGCGTCGGATCTGGTTGCAGAAAGGCTTCGGCCACGTCTCGGTCCCACAGGTGGTCACGTCGTCCGTTGCTGTCGGAGTCCTCGAAAACATAAAGGTCTCGGTAGCGGCATTCGAATCTCAAATACAGAGTGGTTGCTGACCACAAGACTCGCACTACAGTTTCCCGTCTGCTCGTCAGGATTCTTGCCCTGCCAGTCGGAGCAGAACGCCACGGGTTGTGCATGCTGCCATTCGGCGGCGGGATGTTCAGCGTCCAGGCTGATCTCGCGATCGATGTGTGCAGCGACAATCTCGGATGAAGCACTGGCGCACTTTGGCGGCGTAGTCTGGCTCATGGCAATCGAAGAAAGCAAAAGTTGGACAACAACAAGAGTCAGTATATGGATCAGAGCGCGCACAAGCATCCCCGGAAAAATCAATTTGACCGCAAGATTCGGATAGTCCACGCCGCCGCCCCAGCTTAGGCTTTGGTCATTATGACAGCCAATGCGATACTCAACCTGACCGACGTGAGAAACGAAGCGAGACACGAAGCGAGCGACATGGCGCGCAGCACGGCAAATCGGCCTTCGGAGAATCGGTGGCAAGCCGTTCTGGCCCGCGATGCCAATCAGGACGGCAGTTTCGTCTTTGCCGTCTCCTCAACCGGAATCTATTGCCGCCCGTCGTGCCCGTCACGGCGCCCGCGCCGGGAAAACGTAAAGTTCTTCCGCCAGCCCGACGAAGCCGAGAAAGCCGGCTACCGGGCCTGCCTGCGCTGCCGTCCAAAAGCGATTGGCGGCAACAAGCAGGCGGAGATGGTGAAAGCCGTGTGCCGCTATATCGAGCGCCACCTGGACGAACCAATCACGCTGAGCCGGCTGGGCAAGGAATTCCACCAGAGCCCGTTCCATCTTCAGCGCTCATTCAAAGCGGCTCTCGGCATTTCGCCACGGGCTTACGCCGATTCCTGCCGCATGAACCAGCTCAAGCGCAATCTGCAGGCTGGCCACTCGGTCACGCGCGCTATGTACGACGCCGGATACAGTTCCAGCAGCCGTTTATACGAACGCACCGCGTCGCAACTGGGGATGACGCCCGACAAATATCGTCGCGGCGCTATTGCCGCGCCGATCCGTTATACCTGCACCGATTCTCCGCTGGGACGCATGCTGATTGCCGCCACCGAAAAAGGCATCTGCACCATCCAGTTCGCGGACTCGGATGACGAACTGGAGCACGGCCTTCGCCACGAGTTTCCGTTCGCCGTCCGGCGACGCGACGACGCTGCCATGCAGACCTGGAAAGAGAACCTGCTTCGCCAGATGCATGGCCACAAGCTGCGCACATCGCTCCCGCTCGATATTCAGGCCACCGCGTTCCAGCGCCGAGTGTGGGCGCAGTTGCAAGTCCATCCCGTTTGGCGCAACCCGTTCCTATGAACAGGTCGCGAAGGCCATCGGACAGCCGACTGCGACCAGGGCCGTAGCTCGCGCCTGCGCCACAAACCCAGTCGCTATCGCCATCCCTTGTCACCGCGTAGTTCGGAAAAACTGGAGAGATGGGCGGCTACCGCTGGGGAGTAAAGCGCAAAGAATCCCTGCTGCAATTAGAAACTACAAAAGCTGAGGCGCGGACCTAAGCTTTTCTCAGAGTCCTCTATAGTTGAAAGAGGGTGCCCCGTCCTCGTCTCTCCCGTTCTTTGGGAGAGACAGGGCGGGGAAGTTCTAAAATTCATTTTCCAATCTGTACATAGACCTTCCGCGCAGACCCTAACGTCTCCAATACCGATGCCTTCTCCGCCTCCGTATTCCAATCCTGATTCGACTTTCGCGGCATCGATCATGCGATCGATCCACGCGACGAAATACTGCCGCGTCCTCGACAGGCTTGGGATGCGACCCCGCAACCGTCACATAAATCGGACTGGTCGTCGCGTACGGATACATATCCAAAATCGGATGCTCAGCTTTCTCACTCCAGGCCCGCAACAGGCACCACCCGCTGCGCGAGATCGGCAATGTGTCTTCGAAGTCAGCCGTTTCGCCATTGCCCGTGAGCTTCAAATCGCGCACCACATCGCCATCGCAAATGACCTGCAGATGATCGACAGGCACGAACGATCGCAACCAGGCGGTGAACTTCACTTTGTTCTCGCCAGCCGGCAACGACAATTCGTCACCAAGTTGTTTTCCTCCCAGCGAGAAGCCGAGCAAAGGCCCGTTGGTCGCGAAGGTCCGGCCGTGTTTGATCGAATCCAGCCAGTTATCAATATTGAGCGGTCCGGCAGGAACTTTGGCGTAAACCCGATTCAACCCCACCGGCCCGCGCAGGGACGCGAAGTTCGCCATGGCATCGGTGCCCGCCGCAGTCGGCAAATGGAATCCGCAATTCAGCAGCCGGTACCAGACGTTGGCGGTGGATTTGTGCTCGGCGAATCCCATCACTTCGATGTAATCCACTTTTCCCAGCGCCAGATCCACCGGCAGCTCGTGGTTCAGCGACGCATCTTTCACCGGATCGGGGATGGAATCATAAGGATGAACGTATCCCACCAGCCCATGCTGTTCATGCGCCATGTCGGCTACGTTCGCGTTGGCTGGAAACAGACTCGCCGCCGCAGTGTTGGGATAGCCAGAGTAACCGGGCAGAAGAAAATGCTGAGTGAGATGCAGCAGGCCGAGGTGTCCCCAATAGCTGGTGTGAAATTCCTGGCCATGCAGCAGGAGGTTGGTTGCTGTCGAAGCCGGGTCAGGCTTGGGGCTGAAGTACGCGATGTCCGGAATGCGCTGCTCTTTGTTCACCACCAGGTCTTCGACGATCTGCAGGTTCTCCGCTGCCGCCTGCGCCACCAGATGCTGCGGCGTGTTGCGGTACGTGCCTGCATAGTTCATGTGGACATGCACATCGCCGTTGACCCACTGCGAGCCCGCCTCTTTGGGAAGGTCCAGCGGCTTGAGACGAATCGTGAGACTGGATGTTTTTCCCGCCGTGATGTTCACCGTTTGTCGCTCGAAGCCGTATTCGAAACCCTTCATGACTTCGACTTCCGCACGTCCCACCGGCAGAGTAATTTCGGCGTTGCCCGAGGTGTGGAAGTAGTGCGCCTCGAATGGCCGCTCCGAGCGAACGAAATTGTCATCGGCGTTCATCCAGGCGTCGTCGGGGGCGTAGGCGCGGCCATCTTCACCGGTGACAAATATCCGCGCCGCTGTGGGATGTCCAGCCGCATCAAGCATCGCAATGTTTAGCTGCCCCACTGGCTTCAGATAGTGCTTCTCTTTCGCGACGAGTTGAGTCTGTGCGCCGCCGGGAACTGTCTCTGTCCACAAGGAAGTGTTGCCGCCGCGATTCGAAATGAATGCGATCCGCTTTCCATCCGGCGACCAGCGAGCGCCAACATTATCGAAGTCGCCATACGAGAGCGGGAACGCATCGCCGCCGTCGGATGGCATGACCCAGAGCTGGTGCCACTGTTGTCCCAGATAAGACGCGTAGACGATCCGCTTCCCATCAGGCGAGAAATCCGGACGCGCCTTCCATGTGGTTTCTTCGTAATGAATTTCGCGCGCTTCGGCGCCAGGTTCCGCTTTCATGCGCCAGAAACCACCGGTGCCGTAGATGTGATCGCGATTCGAGACGAAAAGAATTTCTTTCCCGTCCGGCGACCAGGCCGGGCTGATCTCATGATCGAATTGGCTGTAGTAATAACGTGGGAGGGAACTGCGGTTTTCTCCGGTCAGGCGCTGAACGTTTTTCAGTTCGCCATCGCTGAAATCTCCCACGAAGATGTGGAAGCGTCCGTTGAACGACGTGGAAACAAATGCGATGTGCCTGCCATCTGGCGAGAAACGAGGCTCGACGTTGACCGCACCGCCAGTCGTCAATTGCCGCGTAGCTTTTGTCTCAAGATTGACGGCCCAGAGTTCGACAGCATCTTTGAGATAAGAGGCATACACGACCCAGCGTCCATCGGACGAGCAGTCAGGCTGGTAGTCGTAGCCGGCTCCGGCCGTGACTTGCTGCGCCGCCGTCGAGTCCAGCTTCTGCTGCCACAGCGATCCCGCCATCGAGTAAACCAGGCTGCGAGAATCCGCGGCCCACGCCACCGCGCTCGGCCCCGTCGTAAGCTGCGGCAAATACATTTCGCGGAAGTAGTAAGGATGGGGAACATCGATCTGCTTGAGCACGGGCTCGCGCTGGGCTGGCGATAGGGAAGCCGTCGCTAGAAAGGCGACGGCCAGCAGAGCAGACTAATCCGATGTCGATGGGGCAAGTGAGTCCTCCGAATCTCCACCCTGATGCCGTGTACGCAGCACTATCGAGAAACCACCGGCAAAACGATACGCGACGGATGCCGGCGGTCGGAATAAATCGAAATGTTTGCCTTCTGCATCTTCGCCGACGAATTTTCCAGCTCGCCAGTTTGCGGATTACGCGAAAAATTGGGAAAGAACGTTCCGGAAATCTGCACCCGCATGCGATGGCCCTTCTGAAATACATTGCTGGTGATCAGGTTATCGAGATGCAATTCATACACCCGATTCGGCGTGAGCAACTGCCGCCCTTTTTTCAGGTCGCGATAGCTGGCGCGCAGACGCATCCAGTCCCGGGCTCATCAGATTGAAAGCTGTTCCGTCGGGAGCGACATCGAGCAGGCGGACCCATAAATCGGCATCGCGGCAGTCGCACGCTAAATAGATTTGTGCGTTGATCGGTCCGGTGACTTCTGTGTCGTGCTCCAGCGGGGACGAGTCGAAAGTCAGAACGTCGTTTCGCTCAACCAGGCTCTTGTAGTCATGTGCGCCCGAACTGCTGTACGAATTGACCACCGGCTTTTCCGGATCGGACAGAAAAGATCGAAATGCTTTCTTCTCTCTGGGCGCATCGGCCGATAGACCGCCACGCGTCTCCCCAGACTTTGGATCGGTCAGATAGTAAGAAGTCGATCTCGAAGCAGGTGGCCAGGCGTCAGCTTCGCGCCACTGATCGTCCCCCATCACGAAATACCGGACAGGTTTTTCTTTCTCCACCCCATTCGGAACGCTGCGCAGATAGTGGTCCATCCAGCGCAGCACAACTTCGTCATAATCGATCGCTGCCGCCGGCCCGAAGTGCCGCTCTCCTGATTTTGTCTTCGCAGTCGACGCCACGCCATGTACCCACGGCCCGATCAGCAGATGAGTCTGTGGCTCGGGAGCGCCGGCACGGGCCTTCAGCAGTCCGGCGAAAGTTCGTCGTGGCGCCTTCAGGACCGTAGTTGTCGTCATACCACCCCGAGAAATTGAGCACGGCTGCGTGCACACGGCCGTATTTATTCCGCAAGTCCGACCAGTCCCACCAGGGATCGTCATAGGGATGCTTGAGCCAGTCGTAGTAGTAAGGAGCGATCCCGCGCAGCTCTTCAAGTTGATCGAGCGGCATCGTGTATAGCATTTTGGGACTGGCCTGGCCCCATGCCGCGGTGGCCTCATCAGGAGTTTTCGGGCCCGGAAGATGTTCGTTTGGCTCGAATGTCGGGAGCGATGTTGTCCCAGATCCATTCGATCCACGACATGTCCCACAAACCGCCAGCGTAAAAGAAATTCTGCGCCGACGAAAACGTCATGGCCGGAACCATAGCTTTCAGGTGAGGCGGATTCTCGACCGCCGCCAGCCACTGCACCGCCCCAGGATAGGAAAGCCCAAACGTTCCAACCGCGCCGTTCGACCAGGGCTGCCGCGCTGCCCACTCGATGGTGTCGTAGCCGTCGCGCCCTTCGTTCTCATACGGACGAAACTCGCCATCAGACGCATAGCGTCCGCGAACGTCCTGTACCACGACCGCGTATCCGTGCTCGACGGCGTGGCGAAACGTTGTGTACTCCTCGAGCGCCGGTTCTTTGCCATACGGCGTCCGGTAGACGAGAACAGGGAAAGCGCCATCGCCTCGCGGCCGCAGCACGTCCGCGCGCAGAATTACGCCATCACGCATGGGAACCGCGACGTTCTTCTCGACATCAAAATCTCTGCCCGAAGGAGCCGCTTGCTGGGCCGAAGCGAGAAGAGCTAAACCGCAAAGCAGCGGCAAAAATAATTTGAATTTCATGGGACGGCGTAGCCTAGCAGTTTGTCGGCGCCCAGCACAAGAATCCGGGCATCCAAGTTGGGGTGCGCTTCGAAAATCCTTCCGGAATGACGAGGCCTTGGGTGCCTTGCCGCACCTGAGGCTCTCCCTGATGCGATTACGAAAGGAGCGCCGTACGCTCCGGCCGCCTCCTCACCAGCAGCCAATTGATGAACGCCACCAGCGCGGTCGCCAGCAGAATCAGCGAACCACCCAGGTTCACGCCGGTAATCAACACGGCGCAAATTCCCGCGCCCAGAACCGCAAACAAAGTTCCTGCGGGAAGACGAAACATCGCAGCTCCCGGCTGCTTACGGCGAAATACCGGCAAGGCTGCGCAAACCAGTCCGTAATAGAGCAATCGCGCCACTGCAGAGAGAGTTGCATTCCATGTGAAGCTGCCCAGCAGAGCCAGCAACCAGCTCAATACGGCAAATGCCAAGATCGAAAAATAAGGAGTCCGGAACCGAGGATGGATCGCCGCGAAAATAGAAGGGAAGTCGCCATTCTCGGCCAACGCGAAAGTGATTCGAGGTACACCCAATATATTGGCGCTGAGATATCCATAGACCGAAACCAGCGCCCCCACGGATACGAACGCGGCGCCGCCATTCCCGAAAACCAGCCGCGCCACATCGGCTAAAGGCCGCTCGCTGTGAGCCGGATCGGGCAGAATTCCTACCACCACCCACTGGATTGCCGAGTACAGCAACGTACAAGTGATCAGCGCCGTGAACAGAGCAAACGCAGCGTCCCGACGGGGATTTTTTGCCTCGCTCAAAGGCGTGAGAGCAGTTTCAAAGCCTCCGTAGGCAAAGACCAGCAGCAGGCAAGCTTTCAACCAAGCTCCGGCTCCAGCGCCGCCCGGCAAGGCGGGCGCCGCTTGGTGCCCCGTCAGCAGATAGAACGACCCCGCGATTGCCACCAGAAACAGCGGCACCAGCTTTGCCACAGTAAACACATTGCTGACCTGGGTGCTGGCCTTCACTCCGCGATAGTTGATCAGTGTCAAAACGCCGTAGAGAAATGTCAGGATCAAAAATCGTGGCAGAGGATCCTTGGCATGCGGCCAGAACTCGCCACAGTAAATGACAAATAAATTGGAAGTGGCTGCCGGCGCAGCCAATCGCACCAGCCAAAGCATCCAGCCCATTTCGATTCCAACCAGCCGTCCAAATGCAGCGCGGGCGTAAAGGTAAGGACCGCCTGCCTGGGTAAATTGCGAAGCCACCTCGGCGAAACAGGCCATAATGATTCCCGCCGCTGCGCCTGCCAGCAACACTGCCCAGGGACTGGATCGCCCAATCAGCCGAGCCACATCCGAAGGCAATCCAAATATTCCGCTGCCAATAATCGAGTTGATGACGAGAGCCGCCAGGCTCCATCGTCCAATGGCGCGCACCAGTCCGGATTGATCGCTGCTAGGCAAGACGTGGTTTTACCACAGCTGTCAGCCGTCAGCTATCAGCTTTCAGCTAAAAGCCGTGACGAAAAACGCCAAATTTAGGATTGATGATTGGTTAAGGGAGTCTGGAACTCGTGACAGGCGAGGGCAGCGAGGATTCGCTGAAGACTGACGACCGAAGACTGACGACTGCTACGCTGCGTCGTTCTCAATCTTGATCCGCAGCGACTTCAGAAACTTGAGGTCCTGATCGCTGATCTTAAACTCGGGGTTCGTGGTCAGGGTGGTTACCAGGGATGTCTTGTCGTCGGACTTCTCGCCCGGCTTGCTCACCCCGATGGTCGCTTCCAGCACCAGAAAAATGTCGTAGCCGCTGTCTTTGATCTTGGACACGACTTCGGCAATCTGCTCGCTGTCCGCCAGCGACTCGTTGATCGCCTCGCCCAATTCCTTCATCAGCTGCTTCAATTGCTGGTCCACTTGGCCCCCTGTAGCGGTAGTACTCAGTTACTTGGATGCCAGATCGGGTTACCGGGCTTCACCAAGCCACCGTCGTGTCCGTCATTGTAACCCCGAACACTGATAAAATCGACGCCGATGGTAAATGTGTCTACGGTCCGTAAATTGAGCATCGCAGCCCGGATCGCCGCCCAGCATGCAGGTCGCACCCGGACCGTCGGCGCAGTGCTTAAAGGCGCCCGCGCCACAGCGACCCATTTCGGGCGTGTGTTGCACCAGCTTTGGCTGGAGGTCACGGGCTTTGTTTTCCTTGCTTTAGCATTCATCGGGGCAGGCGCTTTTTTTCGCGAATATGCTCGCTACCAGGCCGGTCAAACTACTGTGGGACGCGTAGCAGTCGCAATTATTTTCACACTGACCTTTACGTGGTTCGGAGCTACGTCTTTCTGGAGAGTCTGGAAAAAAGGCTAACGGCTTGAACCACGGAGGGCACGAAGGTACACGAAGGAGGTCTCATGGCTTCGAGATTCATTTGGGACGCCTCGAGGTTTCCTTCGTGAACCTCGTGTCCTTCGTGGTTAACGCTTTTGTTTTTCTTGTAATGACGGATCGATCCAAAGCCGAGCCGCACGCACCCGCCGATCCCGAGACCTCCTCCCACATTCCGATCCGGTCGCTCTACACTCCGGAGGATCTCAACGCCCGCGACCAGGACCGCGACGTCGGATACCCTGGCGATTATCCCTACACCCGCGGCGTCCAGGCCACCATGTACCGAGGCCGTCTTTGGACCATGCGCCAGTACGCCGGCATGGGCGACGCCGAGGAATCCAATAAACGCTACAAATACCTGCTCGCCAACGGCACTACCGGACTTTCTGTCGCCTTCGACCTGCCCACCCAAATCGGCCTGGATTCCGATCACCCTCTTGCCGTTGGCGAGGTTGGAAAAGTCGGCGTCGCGATCGACTCCATCGAGGACATGCAACGCCTCTTCGATGGCATCGATCTGACGAAAATCTCCACTTCGATGACCATCAACGCGACGGCGTCGATTCTGCTGGCGCTTTATGTTGCGGTTGCCCGTCGCCAGGGTGCTGACATTCGCCAGCTCTCTGGCACGGTGCAAAACGATGTCCTCAAGGAATACATCGCTCGCGGCACCTACATCTTTCCGCCAGCGCAGGCGATGCGCATCATTACTGACCTTTTCGCCTGGACCAACCAGAATGTCCCCGAATGGAACACCATTTCTATCTCGGGCTATCATATGCGCGAAGCCGGATCGACTGCGGTGCAGGAAGTCGCATTCACCCTGGCCAACGGCATTGCGTACGTGCAGGGAGCCATCGACGCCGGACTCGACGTCGACAAATTTGCTCCGCGTCTGTCTTTCTTCTTCAACGCGCACAACAATTTTCTGGAAGAAGTCGCCAAGTTCCGCGCCGCACGCCGCATGTGGGCCCGCATCATGCGTGAGCACTTCAAGGCCAGGAACCCGCGTTCGTGGATGCTGCGCTTCCACACTCAAACCGCAGGCTCCACGCTGACCGCGCAGCAGCCGGAAAACAATATTGTCCGCACGGCGCTGCAGGCGCTGGCCGCGGTCCTCGGCGGCACCCAATCGCTGCATACCAATTCCTACGACGAAGCCCTCGCTCTACCAACGGAGCAGGCTGCGCGCATTGCGCTTCGCACTCAGCAAATCGTAGCTTATGAGTCCGGTGTTCCGCAGACTGTCGATCCGCTGGCCGGTTCGTACTACATCGAATCCCTGACCAACGAAATCGAAACCCGCGCCACGGAATATCTGGAAAAGATTGAAGCTCTGGGCGGAATGATCAAAGCCCTCGAGCGCGGTTATGTGCAGCAGGAAATTCAGAACGCAGCCTACGAGTTCCAGCAGCAGGTGGACCGCGAAGAAGCCGTGGTGGTCGGCGTCAACCGCTTTGCCGTGGACGAAGAGAAGCCTATTCCCATACAGCGCATCGACGAATCCCTGGAACGCAAGCAAGTCGAACGCCTGCGCGCTCTGAGGGCGCGGCGCAACCACGAAGCCTGGCAGTCCGCCCTGCAGCAAATCGAAGACGCCGCCCGGTCCGGAGAAAATCTCATGCCGCGAATCCTGACTGCGGTCGAAGCCAACGCCACGGTCGGCGAAATCTCCGACACCATGAGAAAAGTTTTCGGCGAATACAAAGAGGCGGTGGTCATTTAGACCCCGTGCGGGCGCAGATCCGCTTCTTCAAACTAGCTTTGCGTAAGGCAAATAGAATCTTAGTCAGAAACCCGGTAGCCGCACGCTTGACGACAAGGCGGGCAATAGTAGAGCCCGTCACTGCACAGGCGAACGTCGATCTGTCCCTGGCAGGAGCAGCAGTACTTTTCGCAATCGCACTTTTCTTCTGTCATGTCGCACTGCATGCACTGATACTTGGTCTTGGTGACGGTGGCCATAGGCGAACTCTAGCGCGGGTCGAAGGGGCAGGGAAGGTTCCGTTGGTAACCGAGGACGGTCCGTAGGCGCCGGTCGTCCCGACTCGGCTGTCCGTGAGAGTGATCGTCCCGCCCTCCCATGCGGGATCGTCGCGATCCGGAAGGCCGGCGCATACTAAGTTCGCAAAGAAAGTCCGCAAAGGAATAAGAACACAGTTGAAATTAGGACACTGCCCCTAAATCAGCTCAGTTGAAGCAGCCGCCGAGCGCATGTTAGGGTAATTAGTCTCACCATTACAGCAGCCCAGCCACTGCTTTAGATCGAGGGCCCATTGTCCGCAGTTGAAGCCACTCCAACCGTCCGCAAGACCGCCCTTAATTCTGTGCATCGCCAGATGGGCGCGAAAATGGTCGAGTTCAACGGTTGGGACATGCCCGTGGAATACCCATCCGCGGGCGGCATCATGGCCGAGCACAATGCAGTGCGCACCGGCGTGGGCATCTTCGACGTCAGCCACATGGGCGATATCCGGCTGGCGGGGCCGGAAGCTTTGGCCGCGGTGCAGCATATTTCCATGAACGACGCGTCGCGGCTCGCTATCGGCCAGGCGCAGTATTCGGCATTGCTTTATCCCGAGGGGACTTTCGTGGACGATGTGGTTGTCCACCGTCTCGGTGAGGATGAGTATTTGCTGGTGATCAACGCCGGCACTCGCGAAAAGGACTTCAACTGGGTGCGCGACCATACCCGCCAATTCAATTGCAAAGTCGAACATCTCTCCGACGACTTCACCCAGATCGCGATCCAGGGCCCGAAGGCCGTGAATCTGCTTCAGAAGCTCACCGACGCCGATCTCTCCGCAGTGAAGTTCTATTGGGTGACTCGCGGCACGGTCTGCGGCCTGAAAAATATCCTGATCGCCCGCACCGGCTACACCGGCGAAGACGGATTCGAAATCTACATCCCGAGTGACGAAGCAACCAGTGTCCGGGTATGGAACGAAATCCTCGAAGCAGGCAAGGAGTTCGGAGTCGTTCCATGCGGCCTAGGCTCACGCAACACGCTGCGTCTCGAAGCCAAGCTGCCGCTTTACGGCCACGAAATTTCCGACACCATCAACGTGTGGGAAGCCGGACTCGATCGCTTCTGCAAGATGGAGAAGCCGGATTTCATCGGCAAGGCATCCCTCGAAAAAGCGAAAGCTCAAGGAACAAAGCGAACCCTGGTCGGAATAGAAATGGTAGACCGCGGCATCGCCCGCGACGGCTACAAGGTTCTCGACATGGCCGGCAGCGAGATCGGCTACGTCACCAGCGGTTCCCCCGCGCCGTTTCTGAAGAAAAACATCGCACTCGCCTACGTACCTGCCGAATTTGTTCCCCTGGGCACAGAGTTGAAAGTAGAAATCCGCGGCCAGGGAGTAAAGGCGCAAGTCGTGCCGACTCCGTTCTACAAGAAACCGAAAAAGGCTTAACCACAGAGGACACAGAGAGCACAGAGGGAAAAGTAAGGATTAAGCCAGAAGCCAGCAGCTAAATAGCCAGGAGCCAGAAGCGAAAATGCCCTTCCCAACCGACTGCAAGTACACCAAAGAGCACGAGTGGATCAAAGCCGACGGCAAAAATGCCACGATCGGCATCACCAGCTACGCTCAGGATTCGCTCGGCGACATCGTGTTCGTCGATCTGCCCAAGCCGGGCGCCGATATCACTGCTGGCAAGACTTTCGGCTCCGTGGAATCGGTGAAGGCTGTGTCTGACCTCTACGCCCCGGTTTCCGGCACCGTGACCGAGGTCAACGGAGATCTGGCCACTGCGCCGGAAAAGATCAATAAGGATGCGCACAGCGCCTGGATGATCAAGATCACGCTAAAAGATCCGGCAGACCTGAATGCGCTGCTCTCGGCCGCCGACTATGAGAAATTCGTCGCGGAAGAGGGCGGACACTGATCGCTAGCGACGGTTCAACAATCGAACTGGCTTCGAGATACATCTAAATAATCCCTATGCGTTATTTGCCTAAATCTCCCGCCGACCGCAAAGCCATGCTGCAGGCCATCGGCGCGCGCTCGATCGACGATCTGTTTGCTCCCATCCCGTCGGAATACCGGCTCGATCGCGACCTGAAAGTTCCGCGTCAGATGGCGGAATCCGAAATTGTGGACTGGTTTCGCGAGCGCTCCCGCGAAAACGGCGACAGCTACGCCAGTTTTCTCGGCGCCGGAGCCTATTCTCACTACCGGCCGGTCATCATCGATTCGCTCATCTCGCGCGGCGAGTTTTTGACTGCCTACACGCCTTATCAGGCGGAGATTTCCCAGGGCACTCTGCAGGCTATCTTCGAGTTCCAGACCATGATCTGCGAACTCACTGGCATGGAAGTTGCGAACGCTTCCATGTACGACGGTTCCACCGCGGCCGCCGAAGGCGTGATGATGGCAGTCCGCCTCACCGGACGGCGTTCGGTGGTCATCGCTCGCAGTGTGCATCCCGAATACCGCGAGGTTCTTACTACTTACGCGCATCATCAGAATCTTCCGCTTTCGACGGTTTCGTTCCAAGACAACGGCCGCGTCAATCTGGAAGAGCTGGAAAAATCCATCACGGCGGATACCGCCTGCGTCCTGATTCAATCGCCGAATTTCTTCGGGACCATCGAGGACGCCAATGCCGTCGCCGAGATCGCGCACAAAAAAGGCGCGATGCTGGTGGTGTCGATTGCGGAAGCAGTTTCATTGGGCATTGTCGAACCGCCGCGCCAGGCCGACGTCATCGCGATGGAAGCGCAATCGTTCGGCGTTCCCCTCGGCTTCGGCGGGCCGTACTGCGGTGTAATCGCCACTCGCGAACAAGTTCGTTCGCCAGATGCCCGGACGTCTCGCCGGCCAGACCACCGACCGCAACGGCAAGCGCGGCTTCGTTCTGACCCTGGCCACACGCGAGCAGCACATCCGCCGCGAAAAGGCGACTTCAAATATCTGCACCAACCAGGCACTGGTCGCACTGATGGTCAACATCTTCATGACCATTTACGGCAAAGTCGGTCTCAAGGAACTGGCGAAGCAGAATTTGGCGAAGGCGACTTACGCCGCCGCACAATTCAGCAAACACGCCAAGGTACTGTTTCCTGGCTCGCCGCGCTTCAATGAATTTGTAGTTCGTACCAGCGAAGATCCCTACGCCATCAACAGCCGGCTGCTTGGGCATAAGACCGTCGGTGGTCTGCCGCTAAAAAAGTTTTATCCCGAGCTGGGCAATGCTGCTTTGTGGTGCTGCACGGAACTGACCACTCGCAGCGCGATCGACACCGCGGTCGGCTTGGTCGCCGAAAGCGAGCGTTCGGTAAGTGCCGCCAAAGAAGAAGTGGACGCGCAGGAGGTGGCACGATGAATCCGCAAGACAAGTAAGGCCACCCGGCACGTCAACCAGAACGAAGGCCTGATTTTCGAGAAGTCGTCCGCAGGCAAAGCAGCATGGAAACTGCCTCCGCTCGATGTTCCCGAGGTCGATACCGCCGCGCTCTTAGGGTCCTCCGAAAGAAAAGATCTGGGCCACATGCCCGAAGTGAGCGAGATCGAAATCATCCGCCACTTCACCCGGATCTCCACCTGGAACTACGCAATCGATCTGGGAATGTATCCCCTGGGTTCGTGCACGATGAAGTACAACCCACGAGTAAACGAGTTGGTGGTGCGCCTCGAGGGACTGGCCAATGGACATCCCTATCAGCCGGAACGTATTTCGCAAGGCGCGCTGCGCATCATCAAGACTCTGAGCGAATGCCTGACCGAAATCACCGGCATGGACGCCATCACCCTGCAACCCGCCGCCGGCGCGCATGGCGAGCTGACGGGACTCCTGATGGTCCGCGCCTATCACGAATCGAAAGGCGGACCGCGCAAGAAAATTCTGATTCCAGATTCCGCTCACGGCACCAACCCGGCGACGGCCGCGATGGTCGGCTATGCAGTGGAAAATTTGAAATCGAATGCTCAGGGCATGGTGGATGTAGCCGCTCTCACTTCGCAGATGAATGAAGATGTCGCGGCACTCATGCTGACAAATCCCAACACTCTCGGTGTTTTCGAGCAGGAGATCCACAAGATCGCAGAGATCATGCACGCCAAAGGCGGCCTGCTCTACATGGACGGCGCCAACATGAACGCGCTGGTCGGCAAAGTCCGTCCCGGCGACTTCGGCGTAGACGTCATGCACCTGAATCTGCACAAGACTTTCTCGACGCCACACGGTGGCGGCGGACCCGGCTCCGGCCCGGTGGCAGTGAAACAAAAGCTCGAGCCGTTCCTGCCGACGCCGGTGCCGATCACCAAATCCGATGGCACGCTGGGCTTCGAATACAACCGTCCGCAATCGGTGGGACGGGTGCGCGCGTACTACGGCAATTTCGGAATGTTCGTCCGCGCGCTGGCTTACATCATGGCCAACGGCCCCGACGGCCTGCGCCAGACCACCGAAGACGCCGTCCTCAACGCCAATTACATTCGCAAGGGCCTCGAAGGCGTGTTCGATCTGCCGTATTCCACCCCGAGCATGCACGAGGTTGTGTTCAGCGATAAACTGCAGGCGAAAAAAGGCGTGAAGACCATGGACATTGCGAAGCGCCTGATCGACTACGGCTTCCATCCCTATACGACTGCCTTCCCGCTGATCGTGCCCGGCGCGTTGATGATTGAACCCACCGAAAGCGAACCGAAAGAAGAGTTGGATCTGTTCGTCGAAGCCATGAAAGCGATTGCCGAAGAGGTCGAGGAGAATCCGCAAACTGTGCTGGACGCGCCTCACTCGACAAGAATTTCCCGCCTGGACGAAACTGCCGCGGCCCGCAAGCCTGTGCTCAGGTGGAAGCCCGTAGCCTAACGGGAGCCACCCGTTTCCGATCGTGATTCCAATAAGGCGCACCACAGACGCCTCTGTGTCCTCCGCGCCAGCTGTGATTAAATCTTTTCGTTGCCGACAACCGTAAGAAAGTCGTCTGAAATGCCTGCCGGCGTTTTCTCGTCCCCCGAAAAGCGCAACGTTGTGTTGTGTCTCCTGCTGGTAGTCGCGACGTTAGCGCTCTACAACCCGGTCAACCGTCATCCTTTCGTTAACTACGACGACGATCGTTACGTCACCGAGAACCCACATGTCCACAATGGCCTAACCTGGGATACGTTCACCTGGGCTCTGACCGCTACGGAGCAGGGCAACTGGCATCCCCTCACCTGGATGTCGCATGCGCTGGATTGGCAACTCTTCCACCAGAATCCCACGGGACACCACTTCACCAGCCTCCTGATTCACGCCACAAATGCGGTCCTGTTATTTCTATTTTTGATTTATGCCACCGGACGCGTCGGATCAAGTTTCTTCGTGGCGGCAATATTTGCGCTTCATCCCATCAACGTCGAATCTGTGGCCTGGATCGCCGAACGCAAGAACGTCCTCAGCACATTCTTCTTTCTTGCCACGCTCATCGCGTACTGCTGGTATGCGAGAAAACCAGACTGGCGACGATACCTGACGTTCGCCGGCTTTATTCATCTTTGGGCTGATGTCGAAGCCCATGGTCGATCACCCTGCCGTTTGTGCTGTTGTTGTTGGACTACTGGCCGCTGGGCAGGATGCAGGGGAGTCCAGCCAACGCAGAAGTTCCACAGTCATCGCTTTCGCGATTGCTCGTCGAGAAACTGCCGCTACTCGCTCTTTCCGCCGCCAGCGCCGTGATCACCATGAAGGCCCAGCAAGCAGGCGGCGCCGTGCGCTCGACGGCGCAGTTTTCTCTTGCGGTGCGTCTGGAAAATGCAGTGGTGGCCTACGCGACGTACTTGTGGAAGATGATCTGGCCGGCGCATCTGGCGCCGCTCTATCCGCATCCTGGCGATTCATTGGCGTTGTGGCAGATCGTGATCTCCGCACTTGTGCTGTTGGCTATCACCGGTGTGGTTCTGCGGTTCCGTTCCAGACGATATCTGCTGACGGGCTGGCTGTGGTTTCTCGGGACTCTGGTTCCAGTGATCGGCCTGGTGCAGGTCGGTGACCAGGCGATGGCCGATCGCTACGCCTATATTCCGCTCATCGGAATTTTTGTGATGATCACGTGGGCAGCGGCAGACCTGGCTGATTGCGCTCCAAATCGGTTTCAGTGCGCGCGCGATTCCGGCGGCGTGCGTTCTGCTCGCTCTCTCTTTCGCGACACACCGCCAACTCGGATACTGGTCGAGCAGTTACGATCTATGGGCAGCACGCGCTCGCAGTCACCGATAAAAACTTTATCGCCCAGGACAATCTGGGCGGCGCCCTGCTGCTGCTGGGCAAACCTGACGAAGCCTATCCCCACTTTCAGGCTGCGGCTGAGATCAATCCAAAAGATCCCATGAGCCATGCCAACCTGGGCGCCTACCTGCAGGAGCATGGACGCCTGCCCGAAGCCATCGAGCAGCACAACCGCGCCATCAGTCTCACTTCCGACGCCGGCTTGCTGGCCTCGACCTATGCCAACCTCGGAACGGCGTATCGCAAACTCGGAGAAGATGAAAAAGCCCGCGAGAGTTACGATCAGGCGCTTCGCCTGAATCCGAATCAGTCCAATGCATATCTTGGTTTGGGTCAGTTGCTGGAGAAGCAGAACCGGTTGGATGAAGCGATCAGTAACTATTCGAGAGCAGTCGAGTTGCGACCGACAGATACAGGATTTCTCCTTCTCGGCCATGCGCTCGAGAGTGCGGGCCGTCGCTCGGAAGCGCTCGCTGCATACCAGTCTGCCTTGCAACTGTCGCCCGATATGCCGGAAGCACAGCATGCGGTGGATGCGCTGTCTGGAAAGCGCTGACTTCCACCGCACGCGTTCATATCTTCAAAACTACTTCTTCTGGCTGATGTCTACCGTAGCGCGTGTCTTCTCCCAGTCCAGATGCATGGCGCAGGTCGAGCCGGTCTGATCGAAGCCGATCGTGAAATTTTCCATCGGAGACGACAATGCCGATACCTTCATGTCCACCCGGGTGAAGTCATCGCCTTCGCCCGGATACGGAACGCCCCACTCGCCCGTCTTCTTGCTGATGATCAGCACCCACTTGTCGGCGTTCGGGACGGTGAAAATCGTGTAGCTTCCTGCAGGAACGTCCTTGCCGCCGACGTTAAGGTTCGTGTCCGTGACCAGAGTGGTCGCCTCGTTGGCTCCGGCTCGCCACACCTCGCCGTAGGGCACCAGTCCGCCGAAAATCTTGCGGCCTTTAGTGCGCGGACTGGAATAGTCCGACTTGACGGTCTTGCCGTCGCTGAATTTACATTGAGCCTGGGCGGCTGGGCTGGGACGCTTACTCGCATCCTGAGCGCAAGCCAACAAGGCAAATACGGGCAACAACAGAACGACGAGTGCGATGCGCATTTTCATGATTGTCTCCTTAAAAAAGCTGTTAGCTTCTAGCTCCTGGCTTCTAGCTAAAGGCCGTAGCTAGAAACCGAGAGGCTAGAAGCTCTCTTCCCCTTTGACGTAACCTTCAAAACTTGGACAGCAAACGTCCGCAATTATGCTCTGCCCCGCCCACTCGATACAATCAGTGCATGCCGGTATTCGACGAAAAGCAGGAAGAACTGGAGCATTACGAAACCATGATGGGCATCCCGCGCGGTCGGCTGGCCGTCACTATGGACATGATCACCGACGCCATGGCCCTGGTGGGCCAGCACGGCGTCTATTGCCAGAGCCAGCGCTGGCCAGGCAAGCCGGTCATGGACATCCAGCTCATCATGAAGGGTCTGACTGACGCGAAGGAACTAATTCAGAGCGTGATGGCGGAGTTGAGCAAACAGGCACAAAAAAACGCCTGAGTACATCGCGGAAAGATGGGATTGTCCTCTAGCCACAGCCTCGCTCCAGCGCAAGGCCCGAGGCCATTAGTCCAGAGAATGAAGCACTTTTTTGAAGAAAAACAAGATCGTTACAAACACAATTCGCCTGCCACAAGTTTCAACCTGCGTATCGAGGAAAAAGCGGCATGGGAGCCAGCCATGTGCGTCTCCGGGAAGAGGGAGGCATTTGGTGCAACAAACTGCCGGGCGCAGACACCACCTTGGCCCTCTCCACACTTTGATTTGTTTTTAGTCTTGTGGAAACCCTGGTGTCTGCCCGCCAGCGTACGGATTTTGCGGATTCTGGTCGTCGAAGCTGCCTTGCCGGATTTATCGCGCGGAATTTCAGTTCTTAGTCGTCGTCAGAGGGCATGGGTTCCCCGACGATGTTGTAGTAAACCTCTTTGGATTTCTTCGGCTTGGCGGCGACGGTCTTTTGGCGAAGGTTGAACCGGCTTGGCAGACGGGTGCGGCCGCTGCTGGCGGCACGGGAGGAGGAACCGGTGCAGGTTTCATTTCAAGTGCAGGCTTCTCGATCGGCACAGGCTGCGCTGGAGGCGGGACTATTGGGTTAGGCAGGGACATACCGGTTCGACCTTGATTTCAGCGCGCAGGCGCGACTGGCGCAGCTCCTTGAGCCAGGCCATTCTGACTCTGCAGAGACGTTTCCCGGAAAACCGGGTGCTGAACAGCTTGAAGAGGGAAAGGCTGAGCCACCGGGTCCTTCCTCGGAGCCGGTGTCTTCTCGGGCTCCGGGAAGATTTGCAGCGGCCTGGCCGGAACCGAACTTTTCACGCTGTTGATTCTCTGCGCGCTCTGAACCTGGGGACGCTGGACGAAATAATTCAGAATCGCTGCCACCAGCCCGGCGATACAAACTTCAAAGATCGAAACGAACAGCTCAGGATAGTTATAGGGCCGCTGCACGAAAGAGGTGGGCAATCCAGAGGACTGGCCCATGACATCTCCCAGCCAGGGCACGATCAGGTTGTTCATCACTGACACGATCAGCGTCCAGACCGCCTCACCCAGGATCACAGCGATGATGATCCGGCCAATCCACCTGCGGTCGGACGGGAACGATCCTGCTGGTTGCTCCATAGTTCTTCTGCCTGCCAAAGATTGTACAGAAACGTGTGGGGCGGACACTCTTGTCCGCCGCCTTTGACGTAGATCTTGATCTCGGAAGATCAAAACCAAAGTCAAAAGCGGCGGACAAGAGTGTCCGCCCCACACAACACATGCTGCCTGACTACGCCGCTGCGGTAACCAGCGGCATGTTCACCAGATGCTCGCTCAGGAACCATACCTGCAATTCGTTGGTCCGCAGAACGTCGCTGACCGCCAGGTCGTTGGTGCCGTCGTCTCCCAACTTGTCCGCCCGCTCGGCCAGTTCACGGCACTGGCCGATGATGATCTTGTGGGCATCCAGCAGGCGCGAGAGTTGCACCGGCACTTCTTCTCGTCCGCGGGGCGGCCGTGCGATCCGCGTGGTCTCGGCGACATCCGGCGCCATCGCCAGGCTCACGCCGCCCAGCAGCTGAATGCGCTCGGCAATGGTGTCGACCAGTTCCAGTTGCTCGTCGTAGTGCTTATCGAACAGAAGATGAAGCTGGTAAAAGGTGGGACCGGCCACTTGCCAGTGCGATTTCTTGTAAAGATCGCGCAGAGTCATGGTATCGGCCAGAAGCTGGTTGAGGTGCTCGGTCATTTCCAGACGGACGGGCTCTTCCAGGTCCAGCGGCAGAGCGTGGCTGACGGTGCCGTACTTCTGGATTTCGGGAGCTCTCTGATCAAAATGGGGTTGGGCGGAAATGCCGCCGTTGTGGCTCGCGGTTTTCTTCGACATCGAAATTCTCCTCTTCTAGTTTCCTGATTTGAATCTATTGAACTTGGTTGTTGTCAGATGGACGTTGATGGATATTGGTTGCTGATAAGATTTAGCCAAGAGTGCGAAGCGAACCCTCATTATAGTGCTCGCCAAATCGGCGTGAACGCCCAAAAATTGAACTGCTTTCGCGCCCAGGCGCCTGTCGGCCAGCAAAATTCCGGATAATTGACTATCATGGAAGGTTCCGCATTCATTGATGGAGAAAACCAGACGTGGCTGAGACGCAGACGACCAATGGAGTGGAAGTTCTTGAAACCCGGGAGTGGCTGGATTCGCTGGATTACGTACTGTCCCAGGGCGGCCCCGAGCGGGCCGGACGCCTGCTGCAGCAGCTCTCTCTGCATGCGCGCCGCGCGGCCGGCGTAAACCTTCCGTTTACCGCCACCACTCCCTACCAGAACACGATTGCATCCCGTCAGCAGCCGCCATTTCCCGGCAGCCAGGAGATGGAGCGCCGCATCAAGAGCCTGGTCCGCTGGAATGCCCTGGCCATGGTGGTGCGGGCCAACAAGATCGAGAGCGGCATCGGCGGACATATCTCCACCTTCGCCTCCGCCGCCACCTTGTACGAAGTCGCTTTCAACCACTTCCTGCAGGCGCAAACCGAGTCCGGCGATCGCGACCTGGTTTATTTCCAGGGACACGCCGCGCCCGGCATCTATTCGCGCGCCTTTCTGGAAGGACGCATTCCCCGGGAAAAGCTGCAGAACTTCCGCCGCGAACTGAAAGAAGGCGGCGGTCTTTCCTCGTATCCTCACCCCTGGCTGATGCCGGATTTCTGGGAATTTCCCACGGTCAGCATGGGACTGGGTCCGATCCAGGCCATTTATCAGGCGCGTTTCATTCGTTATTTGGAAAATCGCGGTCTGAAAACAGCCACGGGCGGAAGAGTCTGGGCCTTCATGGGCGACGGCGAGATGGATGAGCCGGAATCCCTCGGTTCGATCACGCTGGCCTCGCGCGAGCGGCTCGACAATCTGATCTTTGTAATCAACTGCAACTTGCAGCGTCTCGATGGACCGGTGCGCGGCAACGGCAAGATCATCCAGGAACTGGAAGCGATTTTCCGCGGCGCCGGCTGGAACGTGATCAAGGTCATCTGGGGCAGCGATTGGGACAACCTCATCAGCAACGATCGCGATGGACTCCTGGTCAAGCGCATGGGCGAGATCACCGACGGCCAGTACCAGAAATATTTCGTCGAGAGCGGCGCTTACTTCCGCCACAACTTGTTCGGCAGCGATCCGCGCCTGCTGAAGATGGTCGAGCATCTTTCCGACGAACAGCTTTCGCGCATGCGGCTGGGCGGACACGATCCGATCAAGGTCCACGCCGCCTACAAGGCCGCGATCGAACACAAGGGCGCGCCGACCGTCATTCTGGCCAAGACCATCAAGGGCTACGGACTGGGCGAGGCCGGCGAAGGCAAGAACATCACCCACCAGCAGAAAAAGCTGAACGACGACGAACTGCGCATGTTCCGCTCGCGCTTCGGGATTCCCATTGCCGATGAAGAATTGCACGACGCGCCGTTCTATCGTCCCGCGGATGACAGTCCGGAAATCCGCTACATGCAGGAGCGCCGCAAACAGCTGGGCGGCTACCTGCCGGAGCGCAAAGTGCGCTCCAAGCCGATTGCTCCGGTTTCGGAGGCCCACTTCGAGGAATTCTACAAAGGCACGGAAGGCCGCGAAGTTTCGACCACCATGGTTTTCGTGCGCCTGCTGGCGAAATTGTTGCGCGATCCGGAAATCGGCAAGCTGATCGTGCCGATCATTCCGGACGAAGCCCGCACCTTCGGCATGGAAGCGCTGTTCCGCCAGGTCGGAATTTATTCCAGCGTCGGCCAGCTCTACGAGCCGGTCGATATGGACACGCTCCTCTATTACAAGGAAGCCAAAGACGGGCAGATTCTCGAAGAAGGCATCACCGAAGCCGGCTCGATCTGCTCGTTTATCGCCGCCGGAACTGCCTACGCCAATCACGGGATCAATACGATCCCGTTTTTTATTTACTACTCGATGTTCGGCTTCCAGCGAATTGGCGACCTGATCTGGGCCGCGGCCGACATGCGCACCCGCGGCTTCCTGATCGGCGGCACGGCGGGCCGCACCACGCTGGCCGGCGAAGGATTGCAGCATCAGGACGGTCACAGCCACGTGCTGGCGCTGCCTGTTCCGAACCTGCTGGCCTACGATCCGGCGTTCGCCTACGAAATCGGCGTCATCATTCAGGACGGCATCAAGCGCATGTACGTGGACCAGGAATCGATCTTCTATTACCTGACGGTGACCAACGAACCTCTGCCCATGCCGGCGATGCCCGAAGGCAAGGATGTTCGCGAGGGCATTCTGAAGGGCATCTACCGGTTCCAGACGTCGACGAAGAAAGATGCCAAGCTGCGTGCTCAACTCTTCGGCAGCGGCACCATCATGTACGAAGTGCTCAAGGCGCAGCAGATTCTGGAAGAAAAGTACGGCGTGGCCGCCGACGTCTGGAGCGTGACCAGTTACAAGCAGCTGTACCGCGATGGCAATGATTGCGATCGCTGGAACATGCTGCATCCCGGAGAAACGCCGCACGTGCCGTTCGTGACTCAGGCATTGAAAGATGCACCCGGCGTGTTGGTGGCGGCATCGGATTACATGAAGATGCTGCCGGAATCGATTTCGCAGTGGATGCCGCGTCCGCTGATGTCTCTGGGTACGGACGGTTTTGGCCGCAGCGAGAGCCGCGTAGCGTTGCGCGATTTCTTCGAAGTGGACGCGAAGCACATCGTGCTGGCCACGCTGACTGCGCTGCTGCGCGACAAGCAGATCAAGCTCGATGTGCTGCAGAAGGCCGTTAAAGATTTGGGAATCGATCCGGAAAAGGCGAATCCCGCAAATACTTAAAATGTAGCGCCGCCGTCCGGCGGCTGTCGTGAGGGCGTCCCGCCTCACTGCCGAGGGCAAGATGCCTCGGGACAGCCGGCGAGACGCCAGCGCTACGAGGGCAGTATCAGGGAGTGAATACTCAGTGACAGAATTCAAGCTTCCGGAACTCGGCGAAAATATTGACCAGGGTGATCTGGTGCGGCTGATGATCTCGCTCGGCGCGAGCGTCACCGAGGGCCAGCCCGTCATGGAACTGGAAACCGACAAGGCCGTCGTCGAAGTCCCATCTTCCGTGACCGGCACGGTCAACGAAATTCGCGTTAAGGAAGGCCAGAAGGTCAAAGTCGGCCAGGTGATCTTCACCGTGGAAAATGGAGCAGGCGCGAAAGCCAAGGCTCCCGACACAAAGCCCGTCGAGTCCAAGCCGACGGAGACCAAAGCCCCAGCGGCCGCCAAGCCGGCTAGCCCCATCCGCTTCGCCTGCTCCAAAAGCTCCGCCAGCATCGACTCCCGCAGCCTCCACTTCCAGCCCGGCCGGTCCCTCCGACTTCAGATTGCCGGAGTTGGGCGAGAACATCGAACAGGGGGATCTGGTTCGGCTGATGATTTCGCCGGGCTCCAAAGTTTCCGAAGGCCAGCCCGTCATGGAACTGGAAACCGACAAGGCCGTGGTGGAAGTGCCGTCCTCGGTGACCGGCACAGTAAAAGAGATCAAGGTCAAGGAAGGCACAAAAATCAAAGTCGGCCAGGTGATCTTCACCCTGGAAGGCGGAGCGTCGGCGCAGCCGGAAAAAGCGAAGCACGCTCCGGTCGAGCACATTTCTGAACAGCATGAAGCACGCCTGTCGGTTCAGGCGGCCATTGAGGCCGAGGGAAAAACTGCTGCGCAGGTATTTCTGCCGGACCAGCCCCAACCGCACGCGCCTAAATCATTCGCGATGCCGGAACAGCTGGGCAAAGTGGCTGGGACGGAACATCGTGCACCTGCTCCAGCGGCACCTCACGTCCGCCGTCTGGCGCGAGAAGTCGGCGTAGACATTTACGACGTGAAAGGCTCGGGCCCGGGCGGACGCATCAGTGAAGACGATGTAAAAGCTCACGCCAAGGCGCTGCTCACTTCCGTCGCCGCGGGCCAATCGGGCCAGGGACGCCAATTCGCGCAACCTCAGTTGCCCGACTTCACCAAATTTGGAAAAGTCGAACGGGTTTCCATGCGCGGCGTGCGCCGCAAGACGGCGCAACACTTGTGGGAAGCCTGGACCACCATCCCGCACGTCACCCAGCAGGACAAAGCCGACATCACGGAACTGGAACAGTTGCGTGCCCGTTTCGCGCCCAAAGCGGAGGAAGCCGGCGGCAAGATGACGGTGACCGCCATCGCATTGAAAGTCTGTGCCTCGGCGCTGAAAGTCTTTCCGCAATTCAACGCCAGCATCGACATGGCGACGGAAGAGATCGTCTACAAGCAGTACATCAACATCGGCGTTGCCGTCGATACCGACCGCGGCCTGCTGGTCCCGGTACTGCACGACGTGGACAAGAAAAACATTGTCGAACTGGCAGCCGAGCTGACCCAGCTTTCGAAGAAAGCCAAAGACAAGAAAATCACGCCGGCCGAGATGGAAGGCGGGACGTTCACCATCACGAATCTTGGCGGCATCGGCGGCACGGGATTTTCGCCGATCGTGAATTTTCCCGAAGTCGCGATTCTCGGGCTGTCGCGTTCCAGCATGGAGCCGGTCTGGATGAACGGAAAATTCGAGCCTCGACAAGTACTGCCGCTTTCGCTCTCTTATGATCATCGCCTGATCGATGGAGCCGACGCAGCCCGGTTCCTGCGCTGGATCGCGGAGGCGTTCGAACAACCATTCCTGCTGTCGGTGCAGGGGTAGAATCTGAAAAACCTGAAACCACAAAGGACACGAAGGTACGCGAAGGAATTCCCCGGATTTTCCTTCGTGTACCTTCGTGTCCTTTGTGGTTGAAGCCTTTCTCTTCGAAATGACTGAAACTTCAAATTTGCACATCGCAGTAGTGGGTGGCGGACCGGGTGGTTACGCCGCGGCGTTTCTGGCCGCCGATCTGGGACTGAAAGTCACGCTCATCGATCCCGAAGCCAATCCGGGCGGAGTCTGTCTCTATCGCGGCTGTATTCCGTCGAAAGCCTTGCTGCACGTGGCCAAGCTGATCGACGAGTCGCGTCACGCCAAAGCCTGGGGAATCGAATACGCCGATCCCAAGATCGATCTTGCCCGTCTGCGCTCGTGGAAAGAAGGCGTGGTCAAGAAACTGACGGGCGGCCTGGGCCTGCTTTCAAAGCAGCATAAGGTTGAATACATTCAAGGCCGCGCAGCTTTTGAGAATTCGAACACGCTGCGAGTTTCAAAGTCGGCCGGGGGCGAAGAAAGTTTCACCTTCGATCGCATCATCCTCGCGACCGGCTCGCGTCCGGCGATTATTCCCGCGTTCAAACTCGACACTCCGCGAGTGATGGATTCCACCTCCGCTCTGGATTTGAGCGAGGTCCCTGGAACTCTGCTGGTGATTGGCGGTGGCTACATCGGACTGGAGTTAGGCACGGTATACGCGGCGCTGGGCTCGAAAGTGTCCGTGGTCGAGATGCTGCCTGGCTTGTTCCCTGGCGCCGACCGCGATCTGGTTCTTCCCCTGCACAAGCGCATCGAGAAAAACTTTGCGTCGATCATGCTGAATACGACCGTGGCCGCGGTGAAAGACGAAGGCAACGGAATCCGCGTGACCTTCGATGGTCCCGAGGTAAAGGAACGCGAAAAAGTTTTCGACAAAGTTCTGGTCTCGGTCGGACGCAAACCGAATTCTGAAATCCCCGGTCTGGACAAAACGCAGGTGCAAGTCGGCCCGAGGGGATTCATTCAGGTGAACAAGCAGTTGCAGACCAACGATCCTGCGATTTATGCGATCGGCGACGTTGTCGGCGAACCTATGCTGGCCCATAAGGCCTCGCATGAAGGACGCACCGCGGTCGAAGCCATTGCCGGACACAAAGTCGCGTTCGAGCCGGCTGCCATTCCCGCCGTCGTTTTCACCGATCCCGAGATTGCATGGTGCGGTCTGACGGAAACTCAGGCGCAAAAAGAAAACCGCGAGATCAAGGTTGCGAAATTTCCCTGGGCGGCTTCAGGACGCGCCATGACCGTCGATCGGACCGAAGGCATGACCAAGCTCATCCTCGATCCGCAGACTGAACGGGTGCTGGGTGTTGGCATCGTTGGCGCTGGAGCGGGAGAACTCATCGCCGAAGGCGTGCTGGCAGTGGAGATGGCCGCTCTGGCCAAAGACATCGCCATGACCATTCATCCGCATCCAACGCTGTCGGAAACAGTGATGCAGGCTGCTGAAGTCTTCTTCGGCACCAGCACGGACCTGTACCGGCCGAAGAAGGCCTGAGCTTGTTTTTCGTAGCGCCGCCGTCCCGGCGGCTGTCGTGAGGGCGTCCCGCCCTCACATCCGAGGGCAAGATGCCCTCGGACAGCCGGCGAGACGCCGGCGCTACAAGTTCGCTCCCGCATTACACTAGACACGGCATGTTTTCTCTCCTGAAACGAACGCGCTGGCTCCTTCTTTGCCTGGCAATCGCTTCGCCAGCGCTGGCTTATCAACTGTTGGCCGGCGAACCGAATAAGACGGGAACAGCCACCCCGGCAGCCGATCCCCTCGGCCGCGACACTCCGAGCGGCACTCTCTACGGATTTCTACAGGCCGCCCAGGCGGGGAACTATTCCACTGCTGCGCAGTATCTCCAAATGTCCTCAGGCCGGCGTCAGACTCAGGGCGAAGATCTTGCTACGAAGCTGAAGGTCGTGATCGATCGCGCTTTCACCGGCGACTTGCGGCGCATCAGCAACCAACCCGATGGAACGCCCCAGGAAGGCGTACCCCTGGACCGGCAGCGAGTCGGCACCCTGACCGCTGGAGATGTCGAGGCCGATCTCACTCTCGTCCGCGTTCCCGATGGAAACAATCGCATCTGGCTGATTTCTTCCGACACTCTGGCCCGGCTTCCCGATCTCTACGATCAGGCCGCGGTGCATCAGGTGGAAACTCGTCTTCCTCACGCTCTGGTGAGCAACTCATTCTTGGGACTGCCACTGTGGCAGTGGCTGGCGATCCTGATTGCGGTTCCTGTCGCCGCAGGTCTGGGATGGCTCGTGGTCCAGGTTCTTCGCCTGCCGTGGTATCTGTGGGCGCGCTATCGCAAACATGAAGTGGCTGCGGCGTGGAATTCTTTTGTTCGACCGCTGTGGCTGGTTCTCGGCGTTCTCGCCCACGGCGTTCTGGTGTCCTACCTTCGCATTCCGGTGCTGCAACGGCACCGCTACCAGCAGGTGGCAGGGGTGGTGGCCGTCATCGGATTCAACTGGCTGCTGTGGCGCATCCTGCGCGCCGTCCTGAACAACGTCAGGCAGCGCGCTGTCCTCGCCGGACGCATGGGCACGGGTTCGCTCATGATTCTGGGCGAGCGCATGCTCAAGGCTGCCATCGTCATCCTGGCTATTTTTTCCGTGATGGGAACGCTCGGCTTCAACCTCAGCGCTCCTCTTGCCGGACTGGGCATCGGCGGTATCGCCATCGCTTTCGCCGCGCAAAAGACGCTGGAGAATCTTTTCGGTGGCGTCTCGATACTGGGCGACGAAGTAATTCGCATCGGAGACACCTGCCGTTTCGGCGATCGTGTCGGAACGGTAGAAGACATCAGTCTGCGCTCGACTCGTATCCGCACTCCTGATCGCACGGAACTCTCCATCCCGAACGGCTCATTGGCCACGATGAACGTCGAGAACCTGAGCCGTCGCGACAAGTTACTGTTCACCACCAAGCTCGGATTGCGTTGCGAGACTTCTTCCGACCAGATGCGCTATGTTCTCGTGCAGGTCCGTCGCCTGCTCTACGAACATCCCAAAGTTCAGACCCAGGGAGCCCGCAGCCGATTCGTCGCTTTCGATGCGAGCGCGCTCACCATGGAAATATTTTGTTATGTTCTGACTCGCGATGACAGCGAATTCCTGGCCATTCGGGAGGACCTGCTGCTTCGCATCATGGACATCGTGAATGCGGCTGGAACCGGCTTTGCCTTCCCCTCGCAGACTGTCTACCTCGGGCGCGATTCGGGCATCGACAAGCAGAAAGCGGAATCAGCAGCTCAGGAAGTACAGAAGTGGCGCGACGAACACCAGTTACCATTTCCCGACTTCGCGCCAACCGACATTTCCGAGATCAGCAATTCGCTGCCTTATCCTCAACCCGGTTCGGCGGTCGGAAGAAAGCCACAGACGTCTTAGCCGGACCAATATGCCGTCAGTCCTGATGTGGTGGAGACAATCCATGCGATCAGCAGGTCATCTTGCTCTGTTCACAGCCTTGATTACGGTCTTTGTATCGCCAGCACACTCCTCGGAGGTCGCTATGCAGAGTTCTACAGTCAGTGCTGCGCCTGCCACCGAGTCACTCCGTCATGGGTGAAAGATTCTGTCGCAAAGATGGAAAGGGAACTGCTCGCCAAGTACGGTGACTCACAACGCGAGCGTGCACATCGCGGATTGCAGCAGGTCGCCGAGTTCTGGCGCGCTGAAGATGGCGATGCCGCCGCATTCGAAGATTTTGTCCGCACCAACTTCGCCGGAGATCAGGCCACGCTGGATACGATGTTCAATCGCCTGGAAAGTCTTCTGGAACAACTGGGCGGGCACATGCACGAGATCAACCGCGAATTCCGTCAGCAATCGGACCTCGATCTCGGCCCGGTGCTGCCGTTCGACGAAATTATCGCCGGCTACGATCCTTCAGCCCACGTGGTCGATGATTTCTTCCAGAACAAACTCGGCTTTCGTGGTGCTCCTGAATTTTCCTCTCACCACCCTGGACCAGCGTCTGAAAGATGGACCATCGTGGTCCCGTCGTCAGTGGGCCGAGGTGCGTCTCGCGGAAGGTTTCTCCAAACGCATTCCGGCGGATGTTAATTTGAGCATCGCGCAAGCAGGAGCGCAAGCCGACCAATACATCGCGGAATACAACATCTGGATGTATCACCTGGTCGATGCGCAGGGACAGCGCGTGTTTCCTGCCGAAGATGCGCTTGCTCAGCCACTGGAATCTGCGCGATGAAATCAAGGCAGACTACGCCGACTCGTCGAATGGTCTGGCGAAGCAACGCACGATTCAGCAGGTGATGGAGCGCATCGTTACGCAGACAATTCCGGCGGTCGTGGTCAACAATCCCGCCGTCGATTGGAATCCATTCACGAACGATGTGACCCCGGCATCGGCGAAGGATTCCGACACTGCGACTACGCCGGCCGCGAAACCGAGCAACGCGCGCGAACCCGACACGCGCTACGCGATGCTGCAAAAGACATTCTTGGCCTCGAAAAAGGCCGACCCTTATTCTCCGACAGCGCCAACGTTGATCGCCCGCCGCTTTGATGAAGATCGTGAAATTCCGGAAGCGAGAGTCCGATCCATGCTGGAACAGGTGTTGACGTCGTCCGCTGGTTCCGCAGGTAGCGAAGCTGATCGAATCGCGGCTCAAGCGTCCTCTGGAGCCGTTTGACGTCTGGTACAGCGGATTCCGTCCCGGCAGTCAGTACACCGAGGCCCAACTGGATGAGATGGTCTCGAAGAAATATCCGACCGCGCAGGCTTACCAGAAAGACATTCCCAATCTTCTGATGAAACTCGGGTTCTCTCCCGAGCGCGCGCAGTACGTGGCCAACAATATCGTGGTCGATCCGGCGCGCGGCTCCGGCCACGCCATGGGCGCGGAGATGCGGGCCGAAAAGGCCCATCTGCGCACTCGCGTCGAGAAGGGCGGCATGAACTACAAGGGTTTCAACATCGCCGTCCATGAAATGGGACACAACGTCGAGCAGACATTCTCTCTCAACGACATCGACCACACGCTGCTGAAAGGCGTCCCCAACACGGCATTCACCGAAGCCCTGGCTTTCGTTTTCCAGGGGCACGATCTGGAACTGCTCGGTCTTCCAGCTCCCGACGCCCGCAGCCTGGCGGAGAAAACGTTGAATGATTTCTGGGGCACTTACGAAATTGCCGGCGTCGCGCTAGTAGATATGGCGGTCTGGCACTGGATGTACGAGCATCCTCAGGCGACGCCAAAAGAACTCAACGATGCCACGGTTCAGATTGCGAAAGATGTCTGGAACAAGTATTACGCTCCGGTCTTTCACAAGAAAGATGTAGTGCTGCTCGGCGTTTACTCGCACATGATCGATTCGTTTTTATACCTTCCCGACTATCCCATCGGCCACCTGATCGCTTTTCAGATTGAAGAGCAAATGAAGAAGGCAGGATCGATCGGCCCCGAGTTCGAACGCATGGCAAAGATGGGAGACGTCACACCCGATCTGTGGATGGAGCACGCCACAGGCCGCCCCGTCGGCCCCGAGGCTTTGCTGGAAGCGACGCAAAGCGCGTTGACAGCAGTCGGAAGCCACTAGTCTTGGGCCTACGTAGCGCCGGCGTCCCGCCGGCCCGATAGGCGGGCGAAAGCCCGCCAGACAGCCTGCGCTACCAGCGCACGGGAGTCCAGAGACCTTGGGCATCGGCGAATGACTACAGGACCCCGAAAGATTCCCCCTCCTGCGACTCTGGAATACCAACCAAACCCGAAGTTTCTCCAAGTCATAGCAACACCACCAATTTCGAAGGACCGACCTTTCAGCGATCGCCGGATTTGACTTTCGCCCTGCTCTCTTTTCCAGAAGCGCTCTCAAAACCGGCATGCTCAATGCCAATCCCGCACCCGCGAATTACCACCGTAACTTGATGCTCCGAACCGCCCTACCTACCATTAAACGCTATGAGTTACCAAGCGCTCTTATTCTGTCCGGACGAAAAAACGGCTCGCGTTGTCACCCAGGTTTTAACCGAACTCGAATTTTCAGTCGAGCCCTGCCATGAGCCTTTCGCGGCAGTCAAAAAACTGATGGTCCAGCACTTCGACGCACTCGTGGTGGACTGCGACAACGAGCAGAATGCTGCTCTCCTGTTCAAGAGCGCGCGCAACTCCGGTTCGAACCAGGCCTCGCTCGCGGTTGCCGTTGTAGAAGGACAGACTGGGGTAGCTAAGGCTTTTCGCCTGGGCGCGAATCTGGTACTCACCAAACCCATTCACGTGGAGCAGTCCAAAGGCACGCTGCGGGTCGCGCGTGGCTTGCTGCGCAAGGGACAGACCGCCAAGGCTGCTGTCGCCGGCGCGCCGAACCCAACTGCAACTTCGCTTCCGCAACAATCTATTCCGGCGCCTTTTCTGCCGCAGCAATCTTTCGCGCCGTCGCCGTCCGCCAGCGCTTCAGGTTTCGAGCTGGATGCAGAACCATCGCCGCAGCCTGATGTCGTGGACGCCGCTCTTCTTGAGTACATGCCCGATTCGCCGCATGCTGGTTCGGAGAACTTGCCGGTAGTCGCGGCTGAGTCCGATCCTTCGAAGCAATATCCGTGGCAACCGCGTAAACCGATGGCTGAGCCGATGGCATCGGCTCTGCGCCGGGCCGCGGAGGCAGCAGGAAAATCCGAGTTTGATGCGGTCGCCCCACGTCCTGCGGTCTCGGTTCAGAACGCCGCTCCGCAAATCGGTGTAGCGATGGGAAAAACAGGTGCTGCTGCAGCCCCTGCCCGCGCGAAGGAAATTCCAGCGCCCGATGCCAAGGATCTTGGTTTGGAACCAACCGCTAGCGCGATAGTGATGCCTTCCATAACTGCCACGCCGAAGCCCGAAGCCCTCAGCGAGATCAAGGAGATCGAAAGCTCTGCGAGCGCGCATTTTGACGCAAACTCAATCTCAGCCGCAGGCGAAGAAGGCAATTTCAAGTCGCTCGGTGGCGAACAGCAGGCTTCGGAAGCGGGTGGCAGCAAGAAGACCCTGCTGATCGCGGTAGTTGTGGTCGGACTGGCCGCCGCAGCTTACTTCGGGTGGACCAAAATGCAGTCCGCTCATCAATCGCCGGCCGTGCAGCAATCTTCGGCTCCCGCCAACTCGGGAACCGCTTTGCTTCCTCCTCAGCCTGCAGTTCCAGATACCCAATCCGCGACAGCCGAGGTTGTGCCTCAACAGTCGCAAACAGAATTGAGCGGGACAACCGCAGGTCCAGTTTCATCCAAGCCTTCCGCCGCGGTGGTCGCGGAGATGCCCGGCACAAAAACTTCAGTTCCGGCCAAGGCGGCGCCTGCCGGCGATGACGTTACGGTAGTCAAGGGCGCGGAAGCAGCGACGGCAGAAACTTCCCACGCGCTGGTCGTGCAGAACGGATCCTCCACACAAGCTAAGGTTCAGCCCGAAGCACAGGAACCCGAGCAGGCGCCGGATGCATCCAGCATCGCGACGGGCACGGGCAGCAGCGCATTGTCCGGCATCGTGAATACGAATGCGATCAATGCACAGAAAGCCGCCCAGCAGATCGTGAGAATTTCGCAGGGCGTATCAGAGGGAATGATCGTGAAGAGAGTTCAACCGATCTATCCCGCGCAAGCCCGGCAGATGCATCTGGAAGGGACCGTCGAACTGCAAGCCAACATCGCTCAATCGGGAAGCATTACCGGTGTAAAACAACTCAGTGGCAGTCCGATTCTGGGGCGTGCGGCGATCGACGCGGTTCGCCAGTGGAAATACAAACCTTATTATCTGAATGGTCAGCCGGTTGAAATTCAAACCCAGATCACGGTGAACTTCAAGCTTCCTTAAGGTACGACTTAACGAATAGAAATCCGGACGGCGCAAGGCTCTCAAGGCTTGCGCCGTTTCTATTTCCGCACGTCAACCACCTCCGCTCACCGAGTTATAATCAAAAGATGCCCACTCACCGAAATTCACTTCTGTAAGGGGCCAGAATTGATTTTATGGACTTCAAGCTAGTCAGCAACTACAAGCCGCGCGGCGATCAGGGCACGGCCATCGAGGCCCTGGTGCGGGGAGTTTTCGATCGCGAGCAACACCAGGTCCTGCTCGGCGTCACTGGATCGGGCAAGACCTTCACCATGGCGAAAGTCATCGAGCAGGCCAACCGGCCTTCGATCGTGATGGCGCACAACAAGACCCTGGCAGCTCAGCTCTATCACGAGTTCAAGAGCTTCTTTCCCCACAACGCGGTCGAATACTTCGTTTCGTACTACGACTATTACCAGCCTGAGGCTTACGTCCCAGCCGCCGATCTCTATATCGAGAAAGAATCCACTATCAATGACGAACTGGACAAGCTCCGTCTGTCGGCCACGCGTTCGTTGTTCGAGCGGCGCGACTGTCTGATCGTGGCTTCGGTGAGTTGCATCTACGGTCTGGGCTCGCCGGAAGCGTACTACGGGATGCTGCTTTTCCTGGAGAAAGGCCAGAAGATCAAGCGCGAGGACATTACCCGCAAGCTGGTCGAAATCCTCTACGAACGCACCGACGGCGATTTTCGGCGCGGAACGTTTCGCGTGCGTGGCGATGTCATCGAAATTTTCCCCACCTATGACGACATGGCGTATCGAATTGAGTTGTGGGGAGACGAAATCGAATCGCTTTCGCAGATCGATCCTCTGTTCGGCACGGTGAAGCAGAAGTATGTCCGCTTGCCCATTTATCCCAAGACCCACTACGTGATGAAGCCGGAGACGCGCACGAAGGCAGTCGATTCGATCCGAGCGGAACTGTTGTGGTGGGAAGCGGAACTGGAAAAGCAGGGACATCTCGTGGAATCGCAGCGCGTCCATCAGCGCACCATGTACGACCTGGAGATGATCAAGTCCATGGGCTACTGCCATGGCATCGAAAATTATTCTCGCCATTTCACCGGACGCATGCCGGGCGAACCGCCACCGACACTGCTCGATTATTTCCCGCGCGACTACCTGATGTTCATCGACGAATCGCACCAGACCGTGCCGCAGTTGCACGGCATGTATCACGGCGATCGTTCACGTAAGGAAACCCTGGTCGAATACGGATTCCGGCTGCCTTCGGCGCTGGATAATCGTCCCGCTGACGTTCGAAGAATTCGAACACCGCATGAACCAGATCATCTACGTTTCGGCGACGCCCGGGCCGTACGAGCTGACGAAGTCAGCAGGCGTGGTGGTTGAGCAGATCATTCGTCCCACGGGCTTGATCGATCCGCCGGTCGAAATTCGTCCGGTAAAAGGCCAGATCGACGACCTGCTGCACGAGATTCGCGAACGCGTCTCCCGCGGCGAGCGCGTGTTGGTGACTACGCTTACCAAGCGCATGTCCGAGGACCTGGCCGAGTACTACAGCGAAGTCGGCGTGAAATGCCGCTACATGCACTCGGAGATCGAAACTCTGGAGCGAGTAAAAATTCTGCGCGATCTGCGCAAAGGCGAGTTCGACGTGCTGATCGGCATCAACCTGCTGCGCGAAGGCCTCGATCTGCCCGAAGTTTCGCTGGTCGCGATTCTCGACGCCGACAAAGAAGGCTTCCTGCGCTCCGCCGGATCGCTGATCCAGACCATCGGTCGCTGCGCCCGCAATCTCAACGGACGCGCCTTGCTATACGCCGATCGCATGACCGACTCGATGAAGAAAGCCATCGGCGAAACCGATCGCCGCCGCGCCATTCAGGAAGCCTACAACGAGGCCAACGGGATCACGCCGGAGTCCATCATCCGTCCACTCGATATGTCTCTCGCCCGCATCATCGAAGCCGACTACGCCGATCTCACCGACGTCGAAACCGAAGGCCTGCCCGACTTCAAGTCCCAGGAAGAACTGGACGCCTACATCGCGAAGCTCGAAAGCGACATGCGCGAGGCAGCCAAACGATTTGAGTTCGAGAAGGCGGCGAAGCTCAGGGATACGATCAAGGAGTTAAGGACGAAGGAGTTCTTGTTCGCGTAGGACTGCGGTGTCCTCAAGTTTGCTTGAGGTAGTCTCCCGGCGAAAGTATCTCGATGTCCCGCCAGGGATGAAGAGCCAAGACGTCGGCGTCTCCAGTGAGAATCAAGTCGGCTTTCCCGTTGAGAGCCACTTCGAGAAACTTGTTGTCTTTGGGATCGCGACAATCGTGGACCCTATTCACGATCGGTACAAACTCGGCAACACGTCCCAGCAACCTTAAGAACTGTTGGCGATCTTCCAGGCTGATGTAGCGGTCGAATTTCGCCCGCGCCAGCACGTCAGCCAGTTCGTTCATGGTGGCTTCGGAAACCAACGGGATGCTGTTGTCCACAGCTCGGCGAACGGCCTGGCCGGGAACTGACGATGGCAGCAGAAGACGGCTGATCAGCGCATTGGTATCGACGACAATGCGCCTGCGTAGACGCACCAGTCTTGCAGCAGATCAGTCAGGGTGCTTCGTTGAGGCCGAGACTTAGCGTGGTACCGACGCGGTGGCAGAAGCGATCGAAACGGAGGCATTGATGTCGCGACTTTCTCGCAGCCGCTGGCGCGGACTGATCTCGAACTACGGCGCAGTCCGCTCAAGCCCCCGCGCGGGCAGCCCGAACCCTGATTCTGGCGTCGTTTTCCGCCTGCTGCTCGACGGCGTTCAGCTCTTTTTCGATCGATGAGAATCGTTGCAGGATTTCGTGCATGCGCAAGGCCATGTTCCGGATGGTTTCGATCTGTGAACGCTCGGCCGGTGGAAGCGATTCCGGTTCCAGCAGCAGCAACTCTGAATTCCCCAGGACTGACGTAAGCGCATTGTTCAACGTATGTCGCACGTCCAGCATGTAGCGGCCCAGCGTCGCCTGACGCTCCAGTGTCTTTATGGACTGCTCTGCGCGTTGGGCCCGCGCCAGAGTCTCGCTGTGCCGCAATATTTCCGCGGACACCAGCACCAGCGCATCCTGCCAGCCTTCCAGTTGGAGCAGAACGCTGATTCCCGGCTTCAGTTGGCGGCCTTCTTGAACCGATTGCTTCTCATCACACACGAACAGCACCGGATTACCGGCGGGTTCGAGGGATTGAAAAACTGCGGAAAGAATTTCAGGGCGCACCGCGCTCACGATGGCCATGTCGAAACCTTCGGCATCCAGATCGCGGCACAGGTCGCCGCTCATCAGGGTGAATGCCGGCACATTTCGTTCGTTTTGCCAACGGTCCATCACGACGCGCGAGAAATCTGCGTCATCTGAAATTATGAGTACCGTGGCCTGATCCAAGTTCCGCTCTCCATTCCCTGATTTCAGCAAGGATATTTTCTTGAAAGATTCGACTCGCTCGCCTACTGATCTTTCTCGCCGGGCTCGTCAGAAGCGTCGTGGTCCCAGTCGGGTGCAGCGGTAACTTCAAATTCAGCAGCGTCTGAAGTTGACGACGCAAATTGAATACCGGCTGCTGCCGCCTTGGCGCGCTCTACAGGAGGCTGAGGCGCGGCCGCAGGAGGCTGTGGCGCTGCCGCTGTTTTCTTGCTGCTGCGGGCCAGAGCCGCATCAACGACATTGCGCAGATCGACCAGCATGCGCAAAGGACTGCCGGAGGAATACTCAGCGTGGAACATCACTTTCCACGACTGGCAAATCATGCGCAGGCGGCTGACGGGTTCATCGGCTGAAAATTGAGCGGAACGGCAATCGAGAGTGCTGACGCCGCGTGCTTCCAGTTCACGCAGGCCATCCAGAATGGTGTTCAAGTCCTGGTGCATCAGCCGGAAGAAGACTCGCCGCATCAGAAAGCTCAAGCGCGTAAATGCCACCATCGCGATGGCCTCAAAATAATCATCGCCTGCGGAGACTTTCAGCTTTCTGCCTTTTTCGAGAATGCCGCTGGTCAGCAATTCGTTCAGACTGTGACATCTGTTGGCAGATTGAATAAAGTCATCAATTGATTCAAGCCATGAAGGCAATTTCAGATCGACATCTCCCAGTACCGGTTCAAGAGTCTGGGACACATAGCTCAGGTCCACGTCGGTGTCTTCAAGGCGCGACGGCGCACAGTGAGAGAAGAACTGGACCAGCAGGAAATCAATCTTGTCGCGGTCGGAGTCAATCCTCGTCTCGCGGTTGAGATGGTGTTCCAGCAGAGTCTGCAAAGCCTCTTCGCTGGTCAGACTTGTAGTCTGAAGGAATTGACGCAGTTGATGGACCTGTATCTTCTGGTCCATTTCGAGAAACCACTGCCGGGCTTGCTCGACCGACTCCTGCGGCGGGTCTTCAACGCCGGATTCCAGGTCGGGGCAAGAGGGCAATTCGATGACGAACTCGCGCCCCAGCGCACTGTACAACGGATGGAGCAGGCGCGCTTCACGCCACTCCGCGGCCAAATCTAGTTTTTTCGGTTTGAAGGTCATGGTTTCACGATCCAGTTGGAAACTTCCTGGGTAAAGCGGGCAGCTACGGCGGTGCGTCCGCTGGTGTATTGCAGGGCGACCACTGAGGCTTCAGCGTTGAGAGAACCGTCGGAATTTTTCAGGGTAAGACGGTCAGCAAATTCCAGCGGCAAAGTCGAGGAAAACAATACTTCACGATGGGTACCGAATTCGATCACCGTTTCTTCGCTGCAGTCACTTTTTTCCTCGATGACGCGAGTCAGGCGCACAGGAATGCGAACCGGGCTGGCCTCGGGAAAGAACTTTGCCAGCTTCGCTGTGCAACTCTCCTGCCGGAGCCGTGCTCGGCCGGTGGCCTGTGTGGACACTGCTTTACCTCGGTTTTCCAGGGTCGACGCGGCCTGGGTCCCCGGGCCTGCCGGTTAGCATGGCAAGGGCACCCGGACCGCATCGCCAGATAGGGATGCACTCACGCAACCAAAGTCGGAGCTGTCAGAAATCTCGGTAAGTTACTGATTACAGGGAGAGATGCCCAACGAGGGAAGGGACGTATGTGTCACAGAATCAGCCATTTGTCTCAGATTGAAACGCTGTCTCACTGGGAGGGTTGCGTAGCGCCGGCGTCCCGCCGGCTGTCCGGCGGGCGTCCCGCGCGCCCCTCGGGCCGGCCGGAGGCCAGCGCTGCCACTACTGCAGCGCCTGGAGCGGTGCCGACACTTCCCGGCCACCGATGTTGTAACGCTTGAGCTTGCGATACAGCGTTGCCCGGCTGATGCCCAGCATTTTTCCGGCGAGCGCTTTGTCGCCCTTCACCTGTTCGAAGACTCGTTCTATGGTGGCGCGCTCAATGTCCTCAAGATCAGTGGTCGAGAGCCCGGAGGACGACACTGAGTCGTGACCCAGGTCGGCGGGAATGCCTGAGGTGATGGAGGGTGGCAGATCGTTGAAATCGATGGTGCGCCGGTCACCCAGCGCAACCGCGCGTTCGATGCAATTCTCCAGTTCGCGAACGTTTCCCGGCCAGTCGTACTGCAGCAGGGACTTCATGGCAGCAGTCGTGATCTGAATCGATCCGCCGCGAGCGTAGCGCTCCAGGAACCAGTGCGCGAGCATGGGAATATCGGAGCGGCGTTCACGCAGCGAAGGCAGGTGCACCGTCACGACATTCAGCCGGAAGTAAAGGTCTTTGCGGAAGGTGCCGTTGCGATATTCAGCTTCCAGATCGCGATTGGTGGCGGCAATCACACGCACGTCCACCTTAAATTTCTGATTGCTGCCCACGGGCCGTACTTCCTTTTCCTGAAGGACGCGCAGCAGCTTGGCCTGCATTTCCTGCGGCAGTTCGCCGATTTCGTCGAGGAAGATGGTCCCGCCATTGGCCGACTGAAACAGTCCTGTCCGGGCTTTTACCGCACCGGTGAAGGCGCCTTTTTCGTAACCGAACAGTTCGCTCTCGATCAAGGTGGGCACCAGCGATCCGCAATCAACCGCGACGAACGGCCGCTTCGCAAATGGCCCACGAAAGTGGATAGCACGCGCCACCAATTCCTTGCCCGTGCCGCTTTCTCCGGTGATCAGGACTGGCGTGTGCGTGTCTTTCAGGCGCGAGACCATGCGCAGCACATCCTGTATCTTCGCGGACGCGCCTACGATTCCATGCAACTCCGTCTCGGTATCGACGCGCTCGCGCAGGAATTCGTTCTCTTCCACCAGGCGCACTTTTTCCGCCATGCGCCGAAGAAACATACGCAGCTCTTCGAGCGGAGAGAACGGCTTGCTGATGTAGTCGTAGGCTCCGAGCTTCATGGCCTGGACCGCGGTTTCCACCGATCCGTGACCGGTCATGACCGCGACTTCGGCACGCGGCAGCATCTTCTTCACCTTTTCAAGAAATGTGAGGCCCGACATGTTGGGCATCACCATGTCGGTGAGGATGATGTGCGCCGGTTGTTCTTCGAGCAGCGCCAGTGCGGACTCGCCGCCATCGGCTTCCATGCAAATAAATCCGAGGGCTTCACCCACGGTCATGCAAAGCTGGCGAATGCTCTGCTCGTCGTCAACGATCAGCAGGCGGATTTTTGAGTCTTCATTCACAGTGCCTTCCCCATGGTCTTCTCGACCACCGCAATGAACGGCTGGACGAGAAACGGTTTTTCGACGCAGGGAGCGCCGGTTTCGCGTCAGCGTGGCCACGGTTTCTTCATTGGCAATATCGCCCGTGATGAAAACGATCCGGGACGCGAGTTCGGGGCGGTATTGTGCCACCCAGGCATGCACGTCGGCTCCGTTTACTCCTCCGGGCGTGCGCATGTCAGAGACGACGCCGAGAAAATCTCCCGACTCCAACAGCCGCAGGCCATCGGCGCCGGACTCGCTGCAAACCACGGAATAGCCGTTACGCTCCAGCGTGGCTCGGACGTATGCCATAACGGCGGGCTCATCCTCGATGAGCAACACCGGTAAAGTTTCGGGTTTGCTGACAGGTTGTGTAGTCATCGTTGTATCACTCCGGCAGCGGCCCCAACTGAGGCCGTCTCTGGGGTTGCGGGCAGGCGAACCACGAACGTTGCGCCCTGTCCCTCGGTGTTGTTTTGGCAAAGAATCTCACCGCCGTGCTCGCGCACAATGCCGTAGCAAATGCTCAAGCCCAGGCCAGTCCCTTTGCCCACTTCCTTAGTGGTGAAGAATGGATCGAAAATCCGATCCGGATGCGTGATTCCTGGCCCGTTGTCGCGAAACAGAATCTCAACCGAATTGCCGGTGCGCTTGGTAGTGATTTCGATCCGTGCGGCGCGCCCGGTTTCGCTTACCGCGTCATAAGCATTGTTCAGGATGTTCAGGAAGACCTGCTGCAACTGGTGCGAGTCGCCAATCACGCTGGGGAGATCCTGGTCCAGATGCTCGATGACTTCCACGCCGTGACTCTGGAAATCGTAGGAGCGCAGCTGCACCGTCCGCCGCAAAATCGGATTCAGTTGCAGCGCTTTTCGTCTGCGGCGGCATCTGGCGCGCAAAGCTCAAGCAGGTTCTGGACGATCTGTTTCGTCCGTTGCGCTTCCTGCAGAATCACTCGCATATCTTTGCGGGCGCTCTCCGGCAGTTCCGGATTTTCCATCAGCAGATCGGCGAAGCCCAGAATGGCCGTAAGCGGATTGTTGACCTCATGCGCCACGCCGGAAACCAGCTGGCCCACCGCCGCCATTTTTTCCGCGTGCATCAGTTTCGATTGCAGGCTGGCGGCGTCGGTGACATCTGTCATTACGACCACCAGGCTGCTGACATGCGCCTGCTCGTCCCGCATGGGACTCAAGTTCACGGAAAAGTGTCCGATCCTGCCATCTCCGCGCAGGATCTGCAGTTCGAGATTGTCCACCTGACGGCCGGCGAGCGTCGCACTCAAGGCCTCGGTGAGAATAGTGCGCCGGGCCGGAGCAACCAGGTCTTCAAGCGGCCGTCCTAACAATTGTTTCTGTTCGTAGCCCATGTCCTGCCAACGCCGGTTGGCATAGCTGATGAGGCCTGCGGTGTCCGCGACCAGGATCAGGCTTTGCGTGTTGTTGAGAATCTTTCCGGAGAAATCCCGCTCCCTCTGCAATTCCGCCTGGAAGGTTTTGAGCCCGCTGATGTCCAGCATCAGGCCGCGGAACTGCAACACCCGTCCCTGAGGCGTCGCGCACCGCGAAAGCATTGATCAGCACATAAACCGCGGAGCCGTCTCGCCGGCGCAGTGTCTCTTCGTGGTTCCGCACCACGCCGTGCTCTTCCATCTCGCGGGCCAGTTCCTGATGACGCTCGGCCGAAAAATAAACCTGGCTGCGAACGTCGGCTTGCAACAACTCTTCCCGGTTGCGATAGCCCAGCATGCGCACCAGAGCATCGTTGACTTCGATAAAGCGGCCGTCCGGCGTGGAGAAGAAAAGCCCTTCCTGAATGTTGTCGAACAATTCCCGGTATCGCTGTTCCACTTCGAGACGGTCGCTGATGTCTTTCAGCACGTGAATGGTCTGCATGCCCTCGTTATTGGCGCCATGCACGCGGGAGGTTGAAACCAGGTAGGTGCGCTCCAGCACGGGATGAACGTACTCCTCATCCCCGTCGGTCGTGGTACGGCAGAAGGGACAAGAGCGCAGAGGCGGAGCAGCGCCCATCGCCAGCAAGGCAGACATATTGACGCCAATCAGAGCGTGGGGCTCGACCCCGATGAAGTCGGCCAGCGACCGGTTTACCCGCAAAACGTTGCCGGCTTCGTCGTGGGCGACAATGAAATCGCTGATGGCGTCGAAAATCTCGACCCAGTGCCGGTTCGCCTGGTCCATGCGCGTAAACAGGCGGGCATTTTCGAGGGCCACCGCGGCGTGTCCGGCGATGGCCTGAAGGACTTGCGTATCTTCGTCGGCCGGAAGCGCTTCGCGATCTCCCAGATACAGGACGCCTACCAGCTCTCCCGCCGTACCCAGCAGCCGCACCAATGTGGCGTTGGTGGCGCCGAGTTCAGAGGCGAGCGGAGGACTGAATAGCTCCGCCGCCGTCGAAGAAATGATCGTGCCTTCGTGCCGGCTCAGAGAATCTTCGATAGCGTGGCTCAGTCGTCTTAACAACGAGCGGTCTTGACTCTCTGCTTGCCCGGTAGCCTGCAGGACCAGGGTTTCCATACCGCTTTCCTGCTTGACTACGAGCCCCGCCTGTTGCGCTCCCAGAATGTTCGCCGCACGGCCTACAAAATTGCGGGCAAAGTCGGGAAGTCTTAAATGGCCGTTGAGTTCTAAGCGCCAGTCCCATCAGCGATTCGGCCCGCAGGCGGTGCTGTTCGGAAAGATGCAGATTTCGCGTTACTTCCAGCGCGACGGCAACCTGGGCTGCCAAAGCGCGGGCGCGACGGATCTCCTCTTCGGAAATTCCGGACTGATCCAGCCGATCCAGCACTCCGAACATCCCCAGGACTTCGCCCTCGGTATCAAGTAGAGGGACAGTCAGTAATTGCCGCACATCGAACTTGCCCAGGATGTCCAAATTCGCGCCCGAGACCTTGCTGGGCTCGTCCGACCAAAAGACTTCCTTGTTGAGCAGGGCCTGGCTGGCCGGTCCGGAGGGAAGCTGGAACTCTACCTTTTTCGGCTGGCCATTCTCTGAGCCCCAACGCACATGGAAGACGCCGTTTTCAAGCAATCCTATAAATCCGCGTCCAAAGCCCAGAAAATCCGCTGCCCGTAATGCAAACTGCTGCAGGAACTCGTCGAGATGACTGATGGAGCGGAGTTCGGCCGAAATGTCCAGCAACTGGTGGAGTTCGTAAGCCCGGGCGCGGGCGGTGCTGTAAAGCTCGGCATTTGCGATGGCTACCGCCGCGAAGCCTGTGACCACCGAAATTAGAGACTTTTCGTCCGCGCTAAATGCCCCCTCTTTTCGCGGGTAGATCAGCACCGCACCTTGAGTCTGAGAAGTTCGAAAGGGCGCGGCAATTAGCGTCCCAGGAGGGACTAACTCTCCTAAAGCGTGGGTCGCAGGATCGATCGCGACGCTGAGTGGTTCGCCAGCTGCAATGGCCCGGCTGGCCAGATCGGCTGCAAACTGCAGTCCTCGCCGGTCGTGGCGGGCCCGCACCGAAGCTGCCATCTGCGGAGACTCGGCAGCTACCGTACTCAGGCTAAATCCTGTTCCTTCCCGGAGCATGATGCAGACCAGCCTGGTGCGTAAAAGCACCCGAAGCCGGTCGGCCACAGCCTCAACCACCGCCGTAGACTCCGAAGTGGAACGCAGAGCTTGCGCGACTTCGGCCAGAATCTTGGTTCTCCTGTGTTCTTCGCGAGAAACCTGAGAGAGGCGGCTGGCTTCCAGGAGGCTGCCTAGCTGTTGGGCGAGAATCGTGGCTTTAGTGGCAAGGTCGGGATTGAAAAAATCCGAATCAGAACAATGCAGAAAGACTGCCGCCCCAATCGCTTCGTTGCTTACCACCAGGGGGGCGGCCATGATGGATCGCGCGCCGTACTCAGTGGCCATCAGATAGCGGCGCGGATCCAATTGATTCTCGTAGACGGTTTTCCGCAGGCCGATGGCTTCGGCGGCGATCGCGACCGAGCTTTGGCTGGCTTTCACACTCGTCCCCCGGAACCGGTCTGCCATCAGGCCGTCCGCTTCCGTTCCCACGAGTTCGTCTGGGGAAACTCGTTCCCAGTAATAGGCGCCATCTACTTGAAAGAATTCGCGCGTGGCCTGACAAAACAAGCGAATCAAGGCCTGCGGCGGGGTACCTTGGGCGGCTGCACCCGAAAATCGGAGGAGGAGACGTTGGAATGCGTCGTCCGAGCGCGGGTTGCTGCGCTGAGCCGCGTATGCGTCTTCAGCCGACGTAGTCAGAGCTTCACCATCCAACCCTTCTCAAAATGTACAAGTAGTTTATATACAGCAAATTAGACTGGATTCTCAATTTGAGTCAAGCGAATAAGCGGACGGGTGCCGAGATGGTGAAATCCCGTTTTTGGGCCATCTGAACCGTCTCAAACTGAGAGATTAGCGGTCGAATGAGACAATTCTTATGCTCGATTTGGACCTCTCTCCGCCGTGGCCGCGTGATTAAGTCTAATAAATGCCTAAGCTTGCACTTTAGTTTCGCTTGATTTCCCGTCTCTATCCAAGCTGGCATCGGCATTGCACTTGTGGTCGTGGGGGACTGCGGTCAACCGGGAGAGAGACTGTGCGCCTGACGACACTGAAAATATGGCTTGTGGCTGCGGTTTTGGGAAGCGCGAGCGTTTCAATGATCGCGAATCCGTTGCTGACCCGTGCCCAGGAAGAAGTGAAGACCGACGATCTGGCGCGCAAACCCAAGACCGAGTTGCACCCGTTTATCCCGCAGTGGCTCGTCGCATGAATATTGAGGGTACGGTCAAGTTGGCCGTCGTGGTGGCTCCGAACGGTACGGTCAGAAGCTCGAAACCGGTAGGCGGGCATCCGCTTCTCGTGAACGCAGCTATGGATGCCATGAAGCAATGGAAATTCGAAGCGGCCCAGACCGAGAGCAGCGGAATCGTGGAATTCAAGTTCCAGCCACAGAGGTAGTCAGAAGGGCCCGAGCCGCGTCCAGAACGCGGCAGTAGAGAGCGGAGGAATCGCATGACGATCGGCAAAAAACTTTACATGAGTTTCGGAGCGGTGCTGGTCATGGTCGTGGTGTTGTTTGCCGTGAACCTGGCCGCCGTATATCGCGAGCACAGCGCCAAGGCCTCCGCGTCACAGGCGCTGCAACTTGCCGACGCCACGCGACAAGATCAGATTTCAGATGATGCAGAACCGCCTGTATCTGACCAACTATCTGCTCAGTGGAGACAGCCGCGAAGCCGATCACGTCACGGATGGCGTCCACACTTTGCTGGACCGGATGCAGAACACCATGACTCTGGCCAGCTCAGAACAGCAACGAACTGCCCTGGCCAAGGTGCAGCAGACCGAACAAAGCTGGGCCCGTGATTTTGCCGACCCGCTCATGCAGAAACGAAAAGAAGTGGATCAGGGAAACTCCACCGTGGCCGAATTGCAGATCTTCTATCTGCAGAAAGACGCCGGCTCATGGGTGAAGAACTCCACTGAATATCTCGACCTGGCCGACCAGGAAAGCAAACGAGTTCTGGAAGAACGACGACAGAGTGATGATTCTGCCAGCAACTGGACGATTGGAATCGCGCTGCTGGGTACGCTGGCCGCGCTGGTTCTCGGCAGCGTCATTGCGTTCCGGACCGCAAGATCGATTACTGAACCCCTCGGCGACCTGATGAAAGTCACCAAGCAGATCGGTACAGCGGGCGATCTGGATCACGAAATCGATATCAAGCGGGAAGACGAAATCGGCGAACTGGGCCGAACCTTCAACAGCATGGTTGGCTACCTGAGGGAGATGGCGTCGGTTTCGGAAGCCATCGCCGGTGGCAACCTCTCAGTTGATGTCAAACCGCGGTCCAAGGATGACACGCTGGGAAATGCTTTCGTTCGCATGGTCGATGGCCTGAGAAACCTGGTACGCAATGTACGCGACGCCGCTTCACAAGTGGCCAGCGCTTCGAGCCAGGTGGCGGGCGCTTCTGACGATTCCGCCAAAGTCAGCCTGCAAACCGCTTCCGCCATCGATGAAGTCACCAGCACCATGCACGAGATGAGCGTCAACGTGCAGAACATGGTGAAGAACACGCAGACGCAGGCTTCAAGCGTAAGCGAGACTTCCGCTTCCATCGATGAGATGGTGGCTTCGATCCAACGCGTCGCGGACACCGCCAAGGTCCTGCTCGACATCTCGAACCGGTCGCGGGAAGAAGTGCACAGCGGTATCAACACCATGGAAAAGGCTACGGACGGGCTGAATAAGATCAACATCACCATCCGTTCTTCCGGCGAAATTATCGACGTGCTGGGACAGCGCGCTGACGACATCGGCAAGATCATCGAAGTCATCGACGATCTCGCGGAACAAACCAACCTGCTCGCTCTCAACGCTGCCATCGAAGCGGCGCGCGCCGGCGAGCATGGCTTGGGATTCGCCGTAGTCGCCGATGAAGTCCGCAAGCTGGCGGAAAAATCCGCGCAGTCCACCAAGGAAATTTCCGAACTGATCCAGAGCATTCAGAAAGAAGCTCGTAAAGCGGTCGAGAACATGGACCGCAGCACCGGCATCGTGAACGATGGTCTCGGTCTGGGCCAGGAACTCAACGCTGCCCTGCGCAAGATTTCGAACGTTGTGACCGAGGTCTACAAGTTTGCTCAGGAAATCGGCGCGGCCACCAACGAGCAGTCGCATGGCTCTTCGCAGATTGCCCGAGCCACGACTCGCCTGAACGAAATCACCCACGAAATCAACTCCGCGGTCGAAGAGCAGGCTTCCGGCGCCCAGGCTGTGGTCAAAGCCATGGAGCGCATGCGCGAACTGGTGCAGCAGACGACTTCGGGTTCGACCGAACTGGCGGCCTCGGCGGAGCAGATGTCGAAGATGTCCCGCGAACTGCTCGATGCGATGCACCGTTTCGCCTTGGAGCAAGCGGCTGAACGGGCTCCTTCGCACTATGACGAACCTGCGTCCGCCCACTCTCGGCGGGCCGCTGCAGGCGCGCGCGTTTAACAACGGAGTCCAGCATGAGTCCTGAACTGCACATTGTCGGATTCCAGGTCGGCCGCGAGACCTACGGCGTTCCCATCACTTCTCTGCACGAGATCGTGCGCGTGCCGGAGATCACGGCTGTTCCAGATGCTCCCGAATACATGGAAGGCGTGATCAATCTCCGCGGCAAAATTGTTTCGGTGATCGATCTCCGTAAACGTTTTGGTGAGACCAAGAGGGAACTGAATCGTCGCAACCGCATTCTGGTTGTCGAACATTCCGGACGCCTTTGCGGGTTGATTGTCGATTCTGCTTCGGAAGTTCTCAAAATTCCTGCGGCCGAGATAGAACCTTCTCCGTCAACCTTGCAGGACGGCGGACTTAACTGCGTGACCGGTCTGGGCAAATACAAAGGCCGTCTGATCGTGCTGCTCGATATGGCCAAGCTGCTGGAGAGCGGCGCGGTCCGCAAAGAGTCACCTGAACATTCAAACGGTGATTCGCGCGGCGCGGCCGCTGCCAAGTAGTCGTCGAAAGGAACGACCGGAAAAGCACGACGAACTGAAAATCATGGGAACTCTTGGCACATCGAGCGCACCTGCGCAGTTTACCGAAGCTGAGTTGAAGCTTCTGCAGGTGCTCGTTTACCAGGAGTGCGGCATGCACTTCGATGAGCGGCGCACCCATTTTCTTCAGGACCGTTTGCAGCGGCGATTAAAGGAATGTCATCTCGATTCCTTCTACAGCTACTACCGTTTGCTGATCAGCAAGGAAGGCAAGCAGGAACTGGCCAGGCTGCTGGAAAATCTGACGGTCAACGAGACCAGCTTCTTCCGCAACAAGGCCCAGCTGGATTTATTTCACAAACACATTCTCGATGAACTGATTCGCCGCAAGCAGGCCAGGAAGGACTACTCGCATACGCATCTGGAGCGCCGGCTGTTCCACCGGCCAGGAGCCATACACGCTGGCCATGCTGATCGCCGACAGCCTGGCTTATTTCTACCTGCGCAATCCGCAGGCGGCGATTACGCCTTCGCCGAAGCCGTTGATTCCTCCACCGTGGAAAGTGGAGATCATCGCCAGCGACATCAGCTACTCCGTTCTGCGCACCGCGCAGGAAGGTATTTACTCCGAAACTCAGATGACGGGTGTCGATTACAGCTATCGCTTGCGCTACTTCGACAAAATCGGCGAGCGCTACGCGGTCAAGAAGGCACTGAAGGAAGTTGTCCACTTCGACTTCCACAATTTGAAAACGGAATACCTGCCGCAGCGCAATGACGTAATCTTCTGCCGCAACGTGATGATGTATTTCGACGAACCCGAGCAGAAGCGGCTGCTGGAAAAGTTTGCTCGCTGTCTCAACCTGCAGGGATATCTGTTCGTCGGCCATGCCGAAAGCCTGATGGCACTGACCGACAAGTTCACCATGGTCCATCGCAACAGCGGCACCGCGTACCAGAAAGTTGAGGTGATCGCATGACTCAACTTCCTGACGAGCGCGCCGCGGAAATGCGTGAACTCTTCTTCGAGACCGCGCAGGAACTTCTGCAGTCGCTGAACGACGAGGCCTTGAAGCTGGAGAAGCATCCGGCGGACGAGGAACTGGTGCGCAGCATTCGCCGCATCGTGCACACGTCTGAAAGGCGACGCCGCGGCTTGCGGATTTCGCGAACTGAGCAACGCGGCCCACGAATTGGAAGACGCCCTGGCGCTGGAATCGGCGGCCTCCCACGGCAGCCTGGCGGAAATCGCTTTTACTGCTGCCGACACCTTCAATGCGATGCTGACCGCCTATCGCCGCAAAGGCAAGATGCCGTCTTCCGCGCCTCTGGCGAAGATGGTTCGCGAGCTGACCCAGCCACCCAAAGGGAAAAAGGTTGCGAAGAAAAAGGCCAGCAGTAATGAGAAAGAGAAAGAGACGCTGCCACGCCTGTCTCCTGGACCGAGTACGAGAAACTGGCAATCCAGAATGCCGTTACGCGAGGCAAGAACGTTTACCACATCACAGCTGGAATCGATCCGCACTGTGCCATGCCGATCGCGGCCCGGCAACTTGTTTTGAACGGACTGGCTCCGTCCGCCGAAGTTTTGGGCGTGCGTCCCGAGGCGGGCGCAGCCGACGAGCACTCAGCGTCTGGAATTGTTGGTGGCCAGCGAGAAATCAGCGGACCAGTTATCCGGCCTGTGCCGGATTCCAACGGTGATTTCAAGCGTTGGCGTGGAACTCGTCAAGGCTGCAGAGACCAAGGTCAAGCAAGCGCACTCCGCTGAAGCGACCCGGGAACGCCACTTCGTCGTCACCTTCATCTTCGGCTCAGGCCGCAACGTCGCCGGAATCCGTTGACGAACATTCGCCTGCCGGCAGACACAATCATCCGGTGCTCGCGGAAAATATTCTGCGTGTCGACGCCGAACGCATCGATAGCGTGCTCAATCTGGTCGGCGAACTGATTATCGGCCGGTCCATGCTGCAGCAGGCATTCACCGAATTCGCCCGCCATGCTCCCAAGGAAGCCTTGCGCGGACGTTTCAGCGATGCCATGGCATTTCAGTCTCGCGTGTTCAGCGACCTGCAGCGTTCGGTCATGAAAATTCGCATGGTGCCGGTCGAGCAACTTTTCCGTCGTTTCCCGCGCATGGTGCGCGACGTTGCCAAGCAATGCGGCAAGGATGTTGCACTGGTGCTGAGCGGTCAGGACACCGATCTGGACAAGAGTCTCATGGATGCAATCGCCGAACCGCTGACCCACCTGGTTCGCAACGCGGTGAGTCACGGCATCGAAAGCGCCGAAGAGCGTGTCCGAAACGGGAAGCCGCCGCGCGGAACCATCCATCTCACTTCGTATCATCACGGCAATCAGGTTATCGTCGAAATTACCGATGATGGCGCCGGCATCGACTCGAATAAAGTCAAAGCCAAGGCCCTGGAAAAAGGTCTCCTGACCACAGAGGAAGCAGACCGGATGGGAGAGACAGAACTTCTGTGCCCTCATCTTCCGGCCCGGATTCAGCACGGCGGATGAGATCACCGAAATTTCAGGTCGTGGCGTGGGTCTCGACGTTGTGCAAACCGTATTGCATCGCCTCAAGGGCTCGGTGGACATCGAGACGCGAGCCGGAAAGGGCACGACCTTCCGCCTCAAGCTGCCGTTGACACTGGCCATCATCAAGGCGCTGCTGTTCCGAGTGGAACAACGCCTTTACGCGGTGCCGTTGAACGCAGTGGCCGAGATCGCTCGCGCCCGCGAAGCCGACGTTCACCAGGTGCAAAGCTACGAAGTACTGCAGTTGCGCGATCGTGCCCTGCCTCTGGTCCGGCTGGGACGTGCGCCCGGCGAGGAATCCATCACAGGCTCCGGCAAAATTTTTGTACTAGTCATTTCAATGGGCGAACGGAAACTTGGGATGATCGTGGATAGCCTCGAGGGCGAAGAAGAACTTGTGATCAAAGCGCTCGACGATCAGACCGTGGCCACCGACCTGATCAGCGGAGCTTCGATTCTCGGCGACGGCCGCGTGGTTCTCATCGTGAACCTCCCGGCGATCGTGGATCGCCACAGCAAGTCTCGGCCGCAACCAGGAGATGGTGTCTTGTCTGGAATATTGCTTTCGCATGCCGACCGTAAAGAGTTCGTCCAAGCCCCGGCGGTGGCGCCTTTATGAACCCGGTGCGCGTACTGGTCGTGGACGATTCCGCGCTCATGCGGAAACTGATTCCGCAAATTTTGCAGACCGACAGCTCGATCGAAGTCGTCGGTACTGCCATGGACGGAAATTTCGGTCTCCGCAAGATCGACGAATTGAAGCCCCAGGTCGTGACTCTCGATCTCGAGATGCCCGGGATGGGCGGCCTCGACATGTTGAAAGAGATCATGCGCCGGCACCGTTTGCCGGTCATCGTCGTGAGTTCCCACAGCACGCAGGGAGCTTCCGTAACGCTGCAGGCATTGTCGCTGGGTGCTTTTGATTTCGTCGCCAAGCCCAATGATGTATCAGCCCGCATGCCGCAGATCGCAGCGGAACTGATCGGCAAGATCAAGGCTGCGGCTCAAAGTCGCGGTGTCATCGTCAGGCCAGTAGGGGCCACCCTGCGGCCTGGACAGAAGGCTCCGCTCGACGCCAAGAAGATTCCGACCAAGGTCGTCGCCATCGGCGTTTCGACCGGAGGTCCACAAGCGCTGCAGTACCTGTTTTCGCAATTGCCCGCTGACTTTCCCGGCAGCATCGTGGTGGTACAGCACATGCCGGAAGGCTTTACCGAAATGTTTGCCCGGCGTCTGGATGAAACCTGTGCTGTTGGCGTGAAAGAGGCGCAGTCAGGAGACGTCCTGCTGGCTGGACGAGTGCTCATTTGCCCGGGCAGCCGCCACCTGAAAGTGAAACGCCTGCCGCTGGGGGACGTTGCAGTACTGAGTGACGAGCCCCGAGTCAACGGACATCGTCCTTCCGCGGATGTGTTGTTCAAGAGTGTTGCCGAAGAGTTCGGTCCCAAAGGCATTGCGGTGCTCATGACTGGAATGGGAGACGACGGGGCGCAAGGCATGGGCGCGGTCAAGGCTGCGGGAGGAATGACAATCGCACAGAGCGAAGAGTCTTGCGTGGTATACGGCATGCCGAAAGCAGCCATTGATCGCGGTTTCGCCGTCCGCGTGGTTGGATTGGATGTTCTCTCCAACACGTTGCAGGCCCAGTGCATGGCGGACCGTAGAAGCGTATTTGGTAGTGAGTCCGGCGAGAGCAGCAAAGCTGCGGGCGCCGGAAAAGAATAATTTGAACGAGTTGTAGGCTCGATTTCGCAATAAAAAGCAGGAGGAGTTTATGGAGCAGTTTGCATCGTTAAAACGCAGCAAGGACGGTCAGCCGGTCCGCTACCTGGTGGTCGACGATTCCGTCTTTGCCCGCAAGAATCTGGCCCGCATCGTGGAAACCTTTGGCGGCCAGGTGGCTGGCGAAGCCGGCGATGGCATGACCGCCATCACCGAATACGACCGCACCAATCCCGACATCGTGCTCATGGACATCACCATGCCGCAGATGGAAGGGATCGAGGCAGCCGAAAAGATCGTGGCCCAGCATCCCGAAGCGCGCATCGTGATGGTGTCTTCGGTGGGCTACCAGGAAAACATCGTGGCCGCCTTGCAGCGCGGAGCCCGCCATTTTGTGCAGAAACCGGTCAAGCCGGAAGTTCTGTACGAAGTGATCAAGTACGTGCTGGGTGAGGACGTCGTCGTGGCTCAGGCCGCGGGCGCGGGAGCCTGATTTTATGAAAATGGAGTTGATCCAGCCGTTCATCAACGCGGCGGACGCCGTCCTGGCTCAGGGCCTGCAGACTCCCATGTCTATCGGGAACCTGAGCATGGAGCAGGAAGCCTACCGGCGCAAAGGAGTGGCCGCCGTAGTCGCGATCACCGGCGACATCGAAGGCAGAATTGTCTTCGATCTCGATCCGGAGACCGCGCTGCGCGTTGCAAGCTTCTTTGCCGGCGCCGAACTGCCGGCATCCGACGACCTGGTGAAAGAAACTGTTTGCGAGTTGGCCAATCAGGTCACGGGAAACGCGGTGACCACTCTCAACGATCAGGGCTTCCACTTCCGCGTTCATCCGCCCGCATTGCACACGTCTGAACACGGTCCCACCAACACCGAGGATACCGAAGCGCTGGTGATTTGCTGTGAGACCGCAAGAGGCAACGTATTCATGAACATTGCTCTGCGCTACAACGTCCGCCTGCCGGGCGATTTAGCGGCAGCGGCAGCCGGAGAGTAAATCGGATACCGGACGTCAGACGTCAACCCGCGGGCTTTTCGAAGGCCGGTGCCGGGCGGAAGAATGGCAGCGCTCGTTGACACCATAAAATCCCTTAGGATCAATCACTTACTGAAGTATGAGTCTGGGCTTGATAATTGATTTTCAAGAGTTTATGATGTGTGTACATTGTCAGTACAGGAGGAATCGTGGCGCGCCTTGCAGAAGTAAAAACATGTCGAATTGACCTGCGTGCGACCAGAGAACAGAAGGCATTCATCAAGCGAGTGGCTGGTGCGCAAGGCCAGAAGATCTCAGACTTCGTGCTTAACAGTGCTCGTGAAAAAGCCGAAATGATTTTGGCGGATCAGAAGGAATTCTTATTGTCTCCAAAACAGTGGGCATCCTTTGTGTCGGTTTTGGACCGACCGGTCAGCCATCACGAACGCCTGGCTCGTTTGATGTCGGAACCGTCAGCCCTTGAGCGAGAATAAGCCGGTTCGTTTGTCCGCAGTCGAGCCGCTCACGAAGAGTCACGTTACGACCGACTTTGGCTGCGGCAAACATACCTCCCTCACGGAGTGGCTCAGGCGATATGCGCTGCAAAGCCAACAATCAAATTCCACACGAACTTTTGTGGTTCATCGTGAGAATCGTGTAGTTGGCTACTATTCTCTAGCTGCATCGAGCGTGCGGAGAGAGGAAGCCTCGGAGCGCGCTGCAAAACATCAACCCGGTCATCCCATTCCCGTCATTCTTCTTGCACGTCTCGCTGTTGATCAGTCCGGACAAAAGCAAGGTCTCGGCCCAGCTCTACTCAAGAATGCTCTTCAGCGGTGTCTGGCAGGATCGAAGGAGATCGGGGCTCGCGCAATATTGGTGCACGCAATTGATCGAGAGGCGAAGAGCTTTTACCAGCATTACGGTTTTGAGGAATGTCCCGTGAGCGAATTTCACCTGATGCTGCTGATGAAAGACGTTGACGCCATCCAATAGTTTGCCCTACGGTCCAGTCAGAACAAACACTGGATTTTGCGGCAGTGCATTTCCGCCGCCGGGTGGAGTGACCGTGCCGAGCGGGGCAGTCATGTCGAGAACGGGCGTGTCATCCGAAGTGCGAATGACGGCAGTGCTGCCTGAATCACACTTTCCGACGATAATCTTCGTGCTGTCAGCCGAGGCCGCCGAAGAGAAGCGGAAGCGTACGCCGCCCAAAACTCCTCCTGGATTGCCTAGCCCATTGACATCACAACCAGTCGGGTTAGCGGTAGAGATCTCAACTACGGAAGCTCCGCTTCCGCTTTGACTCGTGGCTGTGACGCCAGTCGCGTTGCTGAGTGTGAAGCTTCCTGAACTTGCCGCAGTCAGAATGAAAGTCCCGTTGTTCGCAGCATCAGTCATGCCCGCGATGACCATCCTCAGTCCCGGTCGCAGGGCTGGACCGGAAATCAGAGAATAGGAGTACGTGGTATCGGTTCCACTTTGCGTCACAGCGGTGACGTTCACGACTGATTCCAAGCGGAATCGTCTTTCTGATGCTGCCATCGCTGGCGTTAATGACAGTGACGGCTGAACTGATGCAAGACTGCGTGTCGCTGGGAATCGATGTGCATGGCGGAGTCTTGCTGGAACTAACAGCGTAAAGCCGGCTGCTGTCAGGGAGCACCGAGACTGTGCTCGGACCGGCCGCAACCGGCGTCGAAAACACGACGGCCGGAGGATCGGTGGCGACATTTACTGCAGTCACGGTATTCGCAACCGGATTGGTTACGTAGAGCCGGTTCAGTTTGCTGTCGTAGACCATGTAGTTCGCGCCAGCACCCACCGACGCTGTGCCCACTACGGCGTCCGCAGTAGTGTCAATCGCGGACACGGTGCCGCTTCCGCTGTTGAGTACATAAATTCTGGCACTATCGGATCGAGCTAAAGCCCATACGGGCGCGCTTCCGGTGGCGATGGTCTGGGTCACGGTCCTGTCCACAAGACTGATCGCGGTCACCGTGCCGTCGCCCTGGTTCACTGCATAGAGTTTCTTCTGATCTGGGGTTTCCGCCAATGCCACTGGCTGATTGCCGACTGCAATCAACGGATTCGCGACAACAAGAGTCGTACTCGAAATAGCTGCGACAGTGTTGTTTCCGTAGTTCGCGACGTACACCGTACCGCTCTCCGCGGTGTGGACAAAGACGGGTCGGGAACCGGCGGGAAGAGACGTGGTTACGACGGTAGTCGCGGTTGATCCGGGAGTCGGCGAATAGGAAGAAACTGAGTCTTCCAGGGTGTTCGCCACAAACGCCCGCACTGCATTCAACGTGAGGGTGGCGTGGGCAGGACCGAGCCCAAGTTGAGCGACGCCAATATTGGTATCGCCAGAGATATCCACACGGCTGCTGGCACCGGGATCAATCGCTCCGTTGGCGCTGAACACCAAGACATAGTGAACCGCCTGCGGATCTGGTTGAGGAGGAATGACAGGAACGGCCACCGGACGGTACTGGTCTCCGCAGCTTATCTCAATCAGGCCAAGAACCAGAATGCCCAGCAAACGGGCAATCAGCCGAAAATTCATCCGCACCCCAGAACTATCCATGAATCAATATGGTTGGAAAGACGTTCCATTCTAATGGTTGGTTGGAATATGCGCCAGCGAGCGGAAGCAGCTATGAGCTTTTAGCTCTTAGCCTTTAGCTCATCGCCCTTGGCCTTTGAGGTCTGATGCTAACTTGCGGGAGAAAGGCTGCCCTTGAGGAGTGAAGGGTCGTTCAAGAAAACGGCATGCTAAACCGGCCAGCGTGGGAAGAGGGTTTTGCTGGTAGCTAAAAGCCAAGAGCTAAAAGCTAAAAGCTGCTTTACGCTTTGCCTTTCGACCGTTTCCCGACAGCTTCGCGGGCTGGTGCCGCCGGTTTCTTCTTTCCTTCCATTTCGGCCAGGCTTTGTTTGAGCGCAGCCATCAGATCCACGACCGGGGCGAGCTTCTTCGGCTTCTCGACTTCGGTGATCTTGCCGCCTTCGAGTTTAGTCTCGATCAGCTTTTTTACATTTTCCTGGAAAGTGTCGTGATACTTTTCCGGGTCCCACTCGGCGGCCAGGGCCTCGATGAGCTGGTGCGCGACTTTTACTTCCGCGTCTTTCAATTCCACTTCGGGAGGCCCAAAGCCTTCGACCTGTCGAACTTCTTCCGCGTAGTACATGGTGTGGAGCATCATTCCGCCTTCGTGAGGGCGCAGAAACACGGTGTACTCGCGATTGTGCATGGTCAGCTTGGCGATGGCGACGTACTCGCTTTCTTCCAACGCCTTGGTCAGAAGAGCGTAAGGCCGGCGTCCCGCTTCTTCCGGCAGCATGTAGTACGACGACTCGAAGAATACTGGGTCAACCTCGCTGGATTTCACGAATTCCAGGATCTCCATCGTTTTTGCGGTCTGCGGCTCGATCTTCTTGATCTCTTCCGGCTCGATGACGATGTACTCGCCTTTGCGGAACTCGTAGCCCTTCACGATCTCGCTGCGCTCGACCACGCGATCGTCCGCGGGGCAGTAATACTGCTGCTTGACCCGCTGCAGGTCGTCGCGATGCAACATGTTGAACGATATGCCGCTGCTGCGCGCGCCGGAGAACAGCCGCACCGGCATGGAGATTAGACCGAAGGTGAGATATCCCGACCAGACCGAGGCTGCCATAGTTTTTCCTCGAAACAGAAAAAGCCCGAGCGTAGTGCAGTTTAGACTACGTTCGTCTCTTTGATGCAGTCCTAAAGTATGGGTAATCCGAGGCACCAGCCCTATCTGTGGGACGGTGAATCAGAGTACGCTATACCTTGTGGGTGCTTATTTTCAAACGTGATTGCAGGCGCGGTTTTTGCAAAACACAATCCTGCCCCGTATTGTGACCGGTGTGTCTGACCCCTTCCAATTCAGCTCTTGGATTGCTCCAGGTTCAACCGGCGGATTTGGCTGGGCCATCGGAGGTCTGCTCACCGTAGCGTTTGCACTCCTGGCCCATCGGATCAAGGGAGTGACGATCTCGGGCGCGATTGCCGGGGCCATCTGCTGCTTGGTGCTTTATGCGGGTGGCGGCTTGAGCGCTTTCGTGGCGCTGATCACGGTCTTTGCCCTCGCCTGGATCACCACCCGGCTGGGGTATCGACGCAAGCAAGCATTGGGGACGGCGGAACGCCGCGACGGGCGCAAAGGTTCACAAGTCTTGGCGAATCTGGGGGTGGCGACTGCTTGCTCGGCTCTATCGCTGCTGGGCCACTCCCGGCCGTTGTTCCTGCTGGCCATGGCTGCAGCGCTTTCCGAAGCTGCCGCGGATACAACCTCGAGCGAGGTGGGGCAGGCGTTCGGAAAGACGGCCCGCCTGGTTACTACCTGGAGTCCGGTTACTCCTGGCACCGATGGCGCTGTGAGCCTGGCCGGAACCATGGCGGGAGCAATTGCTGCCGGATTAGTAACCTTTGTCTGCATCCTGGGCGGATTGCTGCCTCGCCGTTGGCTGCCAATTTGTGCGGTTTCGGCCCTGCTAGGGATGTTTTTGGACAGTTTTCTGGGTGCCTGGCTCGAAAGGCGTCGCTTGATCAATAACGACTTAGTAAACTTTCTCGGAACGCTCATAGCAGCGCTCGCTGCCTTCTGGTTGGCTTCAATCGCCTGAATTCTCCGTGTTTTGCCCCGGCAGGTCATGTACTGATGGGCCTTGCTGGGGATGACCCTGCGCGCGAAAATTACAAAGAGCATCTTCACCAAGGTTCGCTTGCATCACACCCTTAAGTGGGTTTGACGAAGCCTGAAGATCTAACCAAAAAACAGTAGCGAAAGACGTTGGAAGTAAATGAAGATTCATACGTTTGTAATCGGTTCAGTGCTGGCAGTGGCACTGTTGTTGTTCGCCCAGCAGCGTCCTACGACTACGCAGCCCGCGGGCTTCCGCGAGGTCGTGGATCTGACGCATGCGTTGCCAGCGAACGGTCTCGAAAAGCAGCAGAAACCCAGCTATCGTTTGGAGACAGTCGCACTCTCCGAAAAGATTTCATCCTCCGAACCTGCTTCAGAACAATTTCCTACCCGCATCTACGCTCCAGCACAGTTGGGGCGAGGTCAGTGGACGGTGGACCAGATCCCTGCCGGCCGGCTGATCGGGCCCCTGGTGGTCCTCGATGTCGCCGCCAGCGCCAAAAGCAATTCGGACTACGAGATTTCAGTGCAGGACATCGCACGCTGGGAGCAGGCCAACGGTCCGATTCCCCTGGGAGCCATCGTGATGGCGCGCACCGGCTGGGGATCGCGCTGGAACTCCGTCAAGAAATATCGGAACCCTGACACAAAAGGCGGCATGCACTTTCCCGGATACTCCGAGGATGCAGCCCGCTTCCTGTCTGAAGGCCGCAACGCTCTAGGCCTGGGCATCGATACTGCAAATCTCGATCGCGGCTCCGCCAAAATATTCGCCGTCGGTCAATATGCCCTGGCGCACGGACTCTATCTGCTGACCAACGTCGCCAATCTCGATCTCATGCCCGCGAACGGCGCCGTCGCCATGGTGGCTCCGGTGAAAGTGACTGGAGGCTCGACCGCTCCGGTGCGCATTCTCGCGCTCGTCCACTAATCGAGCGGATTTCATTTTCGAACATCTCCAAACACCACTAGTCTTTTTGATTTTGCTGTCATCGACGATTCGTCGTTGATTTTCGCTGGCCTTTCGCGTTTCCTGTAATGGAGGCTGTGTGGCGCGGGCGCCTCGCCCGCGACGCCCTTCGGGAGAAAAATATGAGCGACCCACGTTATCCCATCGGAAAATTCACCTTCAACGGTCCTCCAGACGAGAACGAACGTCGCAAATTAATCGACGACATCGAGCAGGCTCCGGCAGCGTTGCGGGCCGCCGTCAAGGGTCTGTCACCTCAACAGATCGAAACTCCTTATCGCGATGGCGGATGGACCGTGCGTCAACTTGTCCACCATGTCCCCGATAGCCACATGAATGCCTACATCCGCTTCCGGCTGGCACTGACCGAAGATGCGCCGACGATCAAGCCGTACATGGAAGATCGCTGGGCGAAATTGCCGGATGTCCAGTCCACCCCGCTCGAAGTTTCGCTGGCATTGCTCGACTCGATGCACACCCGTTGGGTAAGTCTCTTGCGCTCGATCGAACCGCAGGACTGGAAGCGCACCTTCAATCATCCGGAGCTGGGAAGCGTGCCACTTGAGAAAAGTCTCGGACTCTATGCCTGGCACGGCCGCCATCACGTTGCACATGTTACGGAGTTGAGGAAGAAGATGGGGTGGTGAAAAATCGGCCACGGATTTGCACGGATTCACACGGATTAAAACAAAAAGAAGGTTATCCGTGACGATCCGTGAAATCCGTGGCCGATTTTCAGATTTAAGAAATATGCAGCCGCCACGCCGTATAGCTGGCAGCTTCGCGCAACACGGCCAATCCGCGCTGCCAGGCCGACTTTGGACGTGAATCGGGACGCGGCGCAACGTACACCTGCACGCCTTCATGCTCCAGCAACTTGCGGATGCGGAACACGTGGTAGGCATCGCTGACCGCGACACAGCTGCGCATCCGGTTGGTGCGCATGATGACCGCGACTCGTTCTGCTGACGACGCGGTATCGGAACCTTGCGTTTCTGCAATCAGCTTGGGCTCGGGAATACCGCGTCGCATCAGGTAGTCGTGGCCGACTCCGCCTTCGCTGAAGTCGGGGTCCGCGGCAGCCCCACCGGTGGTGATGACGACGGGTGCGGCGCCGCGTTGGAAGAGATCGTAGGCGTGATCGAGGCGGGCGCGGAAGACGGGTGAGGGGCGTCCTGCATATTCAGCCGCTCCGAAGACTACGATCGCGTCCGCGGAATGAACTTCCCGAGTGCCTGCTTCATGCACGATCTGCAGGCTGCTGATCGCGAGAAAGGCGGCGAGCAAAACCGCAGCCACCGCAACCACCCACAAAGGCCAGGGGTTATGCCGCTGCCGGTTCGTTGCCACGGTCATCCTTGGGCGATCATCTTTGGAAGATCACCTTGGCAGATCATCCTTGCGCGAAAAACTCGGAGATCTCCTGGGCCGGAATCGCACCTTCGCGCATGATCCGCCAGCGCGCTTCTTCGTCGGTGAGATCGATGATGGTTGAAGCCACTTCGCGTGGCGAAGTGCCGCCATCGACGATGATCGCAATGCGGTCCTGCAACTGATCGCGCACCGCGAGTGCGGTCGTGCACTCGGACTCGCCGCTCAGATTGGCCGAGGTCGCGGTAATTGGAATCTGCGCCGCTTGTACGACAGCCAGCGGAATGGGAGCTTTGGGAACGCGCAGAGCCACGTTGCCGGTGTTCGCGGTCACCTTGAGAGGCAGCCGCGACGAAGCCTTGACGATGATGGTCAATGGGCCTGGCCAGAAGCGCCGCGCCAGGGCGTAAAACTCTTCCGTAAGCGGCTCCGCCAGTTGTTCGGCCTGGTCGACGTCGGCGATCAGCAGCGACAATGGCTTGTGCCGCGAACGCGACTTGATGTCATACACGCGATCCACCGCGCGCAAGTTAAAGGGATCGGCCGCCAGACCATAGAACGTGTCCGTTGGCATACCCAGAACTTCGCCAGCGCGAATCTGGTCCGCCGCGTACCGGATGAGAGACGGCTCCGGGTTATCGCAATTAATCTTGACGATTTCTACTCGCACTCAACAGGTCCCTTCCCGTCAGGCTCGACAAGCCAAGGTCTTCGAATCAAGAGAGCTAACATAACATGGGAAAGCGCCGAAAGCCGAGAGGAACAGGTATGATTCTGAGCGGCTCGCGCCATCATGAAGGAAAGCAAAACCACTGCCGGCGATAACTCGAACTCCCGTCTGCGCCGCATCGAAGGCCGTCACAACGCCCTGGTGAAAGAACTGCGCCAGGCCTTTTCCAAGGGCGAGCGCACCGCCGATGGCCATTACGCCATAGAAGGCTTCCGCATTCTCGAGGAGGCCATTCGCAGCGGGGTACGGTTTCGGGCTGTTTTCTTCAGCGAGTCGGCGGCAGGCCGGGCAGAAAAGCTGTTGTCGCAGCTCGGAGCCCAGGTCGAAACTCTCCTGCTGCCCGACAAGCTATTCGAAACCGCAGTTCCCACGGATGCCCCCCAGGGAGTGGCGGCGCTGGCACGCTGGAAAGAGTTTTCTGTCGAGGACGTATTGGCCAAGTCTCAGGCCGGGCCTCTGCTGGCCATAGCCGGAGTGCAGGACCCGGGAAATCTGGGAACAATCCTGCGCTCGGCCGAGGCCTTCGGCGCCGGTGGCGTGCTGCTGGGCGAGGGCACGGTGAACCCATTCAATCCCAAAGTTGTGCGGGCTTCGGCAGGGTCGGTGTTCAGGCTGCCGGTGGCGCGGGCAAAACTCTCGGAGAGCTCTACCCTCCATGAAGAAGCCGGATTGCGGTTGGTGGCGACGGCGTCGCACAAAGGCACGCCGCTCGATGCAGGCCAAACTGTCAGGTCCGCTGGCGATTTTTATTGGCAGCGAGGGAGCAGGATTGTCCCGCGATCTCATCAAAGAGATGGATGAAGTCGTGGCCATCCCGCAAGCGCCGCAGGTGGAGTCGTTGAATGCCGGGGTGGCGGCGAGCATTGTGCTGTACGAAGTAATGAGGCAAAAGCGTTAACCACGAAGGACACGAAGGTACACGAAGTAAAACCGATTACCTCAAGTGCTGGGGGATTTCCTTCGTGTACCTTTGTGTCCTTCGTGGCTAACGCTCTTGGCAGCTGAGCATGAGTCTTTTCCAAACCATCCCGAGCAACGACAACCCAGGCGACCGTACACGCCCGCTCGCCGACCGCATGCGTCCGCGCACGCTGGATGAATACGTCGGCCAGGAACATCTGGTCGGTCCGGGCAAGCCGCTGCGCACTCAGATCGAGCGCGACGACATTGGCTCGATCATTTTCTGGGGACCGCCCGGCACCGGCAAAACCACGCTGGCGCAGATCATCGCGCGTATCACCAAAGCTGAGTTCGTCGAGTTCTCCGCCGTGCTCACCGGGATCAAGGAAATCAAGCAAGTGATGGCCGACGCCGAACGCGCCAAGCAATACGGCACGCGGACCATCGTCTTCATCGACGAAATCCATCGCTTCAACAAAGCGCAGCAGGATGCGTTCCTGCCGCACGTCGAGAAGGGCAACATCCGTCTGATCGGCGCGACCACGGAGAATCCTTCGTTCGAAATCATTTCCGCGCTGCTTTCGCGCAGCCGCGTTTACGTTCTCAAGCCGCTCACGGAAGAACAGATTGTCGAGCTGCTGAAGCGGGCGCTGACCGACGAAGAGCGCGGCCTGGGTGCGATGAAGTTGCGCGCATCGGACGACGTCCTGAAAAAGATCGCGGCATATTCCAGCGGCGATGCTCGCAGCGCCTACAACGTCCTCGAAGTTGCGGCCTCGCTGGCCCGCGGACGCGACAACAAAGAAGTGGGCGCCGAAATTTCCGATGAGTTGGTGCAGGACGCTCTGCAGAAGCGTGTTCTGCGCTACGACAAAGCTGGAGAAGAGCACTACAACCTCATCTCGGCGCTGCACAAGTCGGTGCGCAACAGCGATCCCGACGCGGCACTCTACTGGCTGGGACGCATGCTCGAAGCCGGCGAAGATCCGCTTTACATTGCGCGCCGAGTGGTGCGAATGGCGGTCGAGGACATCGGCCTGGCCGATCCCAACGCGCTGGTGCAATGCATGGCCGCCAAGGACGCCGTGGATTTTCTGGGCATGCCGGAAGGGAACCTGGCACTGGCGCAAGCCGTCGTCTATCTGTCCGTCGCGCCCAAATCGAATGCGCTCTACACCGCCTACGGCGAAATTCAAGGCGACGTGGAGAGCACCGCCGCCGAGCCCGTGCCACTACATCTGCGCAATGCGCCGACGGGATTGATGAAGGGATTGGGCTACGGCCAGGGCTACCAGTACGCTCACGATCTCGAAGACAAAGTGGCTGACATGCAGTGTCTACCCGACAATCTGATCGACCGTGTCTACTACCGGCCCACCAGCGAAGGGGTCGAAAAACGCATTCGGGAGCGGCTGGAAGACATCAAACGGCGACGCTCCCAAAAAGGCCTATTTCCCGTCCCCCCAAAACAGAATCCGGCGCCTAGACCGGCGCATCTGATCATGTGTAACTCTTTTCCTTTGTCTAAATCACATTCAAGGAGGCTGGATTCCTATGGCTACTAGTCCACAGACCGTCGCTGCGGAACCGGTCTCCATCCGTCCCGTGCAACTGGACCAGGTTGAACACCTGCTGAAATTGCAAAAGTGGGCGCAGAAGATTACGTCCATCCTCGACCTCGATGAGCTGATCACCAAAATTGTGGACGACGTCGCCGCGGCATTCTGCTGCATTGAAGCGGCTATCTACCTGCACGACGAAGAGCGCAGCGAGTTGGAGATGGCGAGCGTGCATGGATGCACCATGCACGGCAAGGGTACGAGGCTGAAGGTGGGCAAGGACGGACTGGTGGGTTACGTGGCATCTTCCGGTCAGATGTACTACGCCCCCGATGTAAGCATCGATCCCTATTACATTGCCTGTGAGCCATCCACGCGCTCCGAGGTGGCAATTCCGCTGCTTGTGGACGGCCGGCTGGTGGGTGTGTTCTCGGCTTCGCATCACGACCTCGACGCTTTCACTCGCGAGCATCTGCGCTGGTTGCAGGCGTTTGTGCGATCACGTCGGAGTCGCCGTGCACAATGCGCGCCGCTTTCAGCTTGAGCGCCACGAGCGCCAGCGGATGAGCTACGAGGAGCGAGAAGCGCGGGCTATCCAGCAGGCGTTGTTGCCCAAGAGTTCTCCGTTCATTCCGGGCTTCGCGATTTCCGGTCTGTCCATTCCCGCGGGCGCCGTGGGCGGAGACTGGTACGACTTCATTTCGTTCGACGACGGATGCTGGGGCCTGGTGCTGGCGGATGTTTCGGGAAAGGGAACTGCGGCCGCGCTGCTGATGTCGGCCACGCGCGGCATGCTACGCTCTCTGGCGCAGACCTGCAGCGGTCCGGGAGAAGTCCTCACTCGCTTGAATCGCTTGCTGGTCGAGGATTTTCCCTCCGGGAAGTTTGTGACGATGCTGTTGGCAGTGCTTAATCCATCGACGCGCGAGTTGACCTTCTCGAGCGCCGGACATCTGCGGCCGCTGCTGGTCGATGAGAACGGTGCACGCTTTCTGGACAGCGAACGTGGAATGCCGCTCGGGCTGGGCACCGGAGAATTCTCCGAGAGCAAAGTGCAACTCTCTCCGGGTTCGCGTCTGGTTTTCTACAGTGATGGAATTACGGAAGCGACCGGCTTGTCCGACGAAGAGTACGGCGCGGAGCGCATGCGCGATCACGTGCTACAGCCCGATTCCTGCGCCGAAACAATTCTTGCGGACGTTCGAAGCTTCGCCAACGGCGAAGGCTTGCACGACGACGCTACTGTAATCTTCGTCCGGGCTTAAAAAGCATCAACCACGAAGGACACAAGGTCACGAAGGAAATCCCATTTTGATTGGATTTCCTTCGTGGATCTTCGTGTCCTTCGTGGTTTATGCCTTTTGCAGGCGGCGGTGATCACCCGAAACGGGCGCGGTGTTCCTTCAAAATGCAGGTATCCATGATCACGAAGATTCCCGCCTGCCGGGCTTTCTGCGCCGCCTTCTCGTGAACTACGCCTTCCTGCATCCAGATGACCGGTACCTTCATTTGGATCGCCTGATCGACCACCTCTTCCACATACGCAGGCCGGCGGAAGATGTTAACGATGTCGATTTTCTCTTTGACATCGAGCAGAGAAGGGTACGCCCTCTCTCCCAGAGAGCCATGAATTTGAGGATTGACGGGAATGATGCGGTACCCGTGCGTCTGCATGTAGGCAGAGACGCCATGGCTCGGTCGCAGCGGACTGTTGGAGAGTCCCACGACCGCGATGGTGCGGGCGTGCTTCAGCAAGTCAGTGATGGGATCCGACTGCTGGCAAGGAAGCCATGCAGGGGATTGTAGTGCGCCCGGCGCCAGGAACGCCAGTCCCGGCTGTCAAGGCGAAGGATCGGGACTTTCTTTGCGACCTTTGCGGAGTCCTTGGCGCACTTTGCGGTTATGGTTTTGACTTAGATTGGCAGCCGGAAAATCTTAGACCGCAAAGTTCGCAAAGAAAATCTACATCTGGTTCCTAGCGCTTGTTGACGTCCATCTTCTGCTTGAACATCTTGGTGGCCAGCTTGCGGACGGTGTCGGAAATCTCCTTGTTGCCTGATAACGCACGAAGATCGCCGATCATCATGTTCTTCATCAGCCCCAGCGAAAGGTCGAGCGGAGTGCGAGGGTTGAATACCAGGTTGCGAATAATGTTGTAATTCTTGGCGAAACGCCGCTTCATCGGAATGCCGCGAAGCACGGCTTCCAGCACGTTTTTCTGCGAGGCAAATCTCTCCACCTCGCCATCGCTGATCTTGGGCGACTCCAGCACTGCCAGGGCGACGATCTTGGTACCATCGCGGATCAAAAGAGACCGCTCTTCCTTAGATCCTTTCATAGCGAGTTGAATACGGCCTTTGATGTCCAGCTTGGAGATTTTCTGCAAAGCGCTGCCTCGTTGTTCCGGGCCAGCGTCCTTCTTGACCGGCGCCTTCTTCGCTGCGGCTGCCGCAGCGCTGCCGGCCGACGGAGCTGTCGCCTCCGCGGCTACCGGCTCGGGCGTCGAAAATTCATCGTGAATTCCGCCGATAGGCTTGATACACATGATCGGCTTCGGCCGCGATCTCGTTGGCATGCTCGCTCATGTATGCCACAACGCCTTCGTCGAGCACTTCGTCGGCTTCGTGAACCTCATCGCCGGATGTCGCCTGCAATACGTCCCCTGATCCTTCCGTCACGCGAAACTTCGGGCTGGGCGGCCTCGGGCGCCGGAGGGTCAATCTTGTTCCTGATCGTTTCGGACTGGATCCCTGTCAGATTGAGATTCGAAAGCAGCGCCTTCAAGAATCTCGTGCGATCGATTGACGCGATCGCTCTTCAGCAATATCTCGACCGAGTCGCGACTGGCCTTGGGCACGAGTTCGATTAGCGCCTCTTCCGACACCGATGGGTTTGCCAGCAAAGCCGGCAGCAATGCGGGACGTAGATTCTTCGGCGAAATCAGGTAGTCCAATACTTCCTTCGGAGTTGCAGGGTCGCTGGCCGCTGTGCGTGATGCGCTCTCGTCCCACCCGGCGAGGGTGAGTTGGGCCTGCTCACTGAACACGCGGTTATTGACCGCCAGATGGACCAGGATTTCGATCATCTCCCCGGAGGGGACCGAGAGCGAACCTTTGGCGGCAGACTGCACCAGGTTCGCGGGCACGGCTGAGGCACGGATGAGATCGATCATGCGAGACATAAGGCCGAGCTCCTCCTAGTTCTTGCTTCCGTTCTGTTTCTCGCCGCGCCGCATGCGCAAGTAGGCGCGGATGTAGGGGTCGATGTCGCCATCGAGTACCCGGTCCACGTCGCCGACTTCCATTTTGGTGCGGTGGTCTTTGATCATGCGATACGGCTGCAGCACATACGAGCGGATCTGCGAGCCGAAGTCGATGTCGAGTTTGGAGTCTTCGATTTTACGTGTGACTTCACGCTGCTTCTCCAGTTCAAACTCGTACAGCTTGGATTTCAGCATGCTCATCGCCCGTTCCCGATTCTTGTGCTGCGAGCGTTCGTTCTGGCAACTGGCTACCAGGCCCGTGGGAATGTGAGTGATGCGCACGGCGGAATCTGTCGTGTTCACGTGCTGTCCGCCCTTGCCGCTGGATCGGTAGGTGTCCACGCGCAACTCTTCCGGCTTGATCACGATTTCGATGCTGTCATCGATTTCAGGTGAGACGTAAACGCTGGCAAACGAAGTATGACGGCGCTTGGCCTGATCGAAGGGAGAAATGCGCACCAGGCGATGGACGCCGATTTCGCTGGTGAGCAGCCCGAAGGCGTAGTCGCCATTCACCGCGAAGGTCGCGGATTTGAGTCCTGCTTCTTCACCCGGCTGATAGTCGTAGAGAACGGTCTGGAAGCCGCGCCGCTCAGCCCAGCGAAGATACATACGCAGCAGCATGTCGGCCCAGTCCTGCGATTCGGTTCCGCCCGCGCCGGGGTGAATGGTCACGATCGCGTTGCGGCCATCGTTTTCGCCGGAGAGCAGGCTCTCGGTTTCGAGCCGGTCCACCAGGTTCCGCAGCCCGTCGATTTCGCGCCGCAGGTCGGCTTCGACGTTTTCGCCTTCGCGGCCCAGATCGAAGTACGCGGATATATCGTCGCCGCGGCGCACCAGATCGGTCTCGGTTGCGAGCACGTTTTCCAGCCGCTTTTTCTGCCGCATGACCTGCTGAGACTTTTGGGGATTCGACCAGAGAGCGGGGTCGGCAGCTTGTTTTTCGAGTTCGGCTAGCTGCTCACGCAGCTTGCCCGCGTCAAAGGTACTCCCGGAGATCACGGACTTGGTCCTTCAGACCAGCGTATTCCTGTTCCAGCTCTTCATTCATGATTGAGGTTCTGTCCTGGTGCGGGAACGGAAATTCAGCAGCAGTCCCGCTACAGAAATTATCGCACACAGGTAAGCGAACCAGTCCCCATGACGGGTGTAGAACGTGGTTACGTTGGTCAGGGCATAGCCGGCATCGAGCGCGGCCCGGACTTTGCGCGGAATGGTGGATACAACTCTTCCGTACGGGTCGATCGCGGCGGTCACTCCGGTGTTGGTGTCGCGCAGCAGCCAGCGATTGTTTTCGACGGCCCGCATGCGAGCCTGCTTCAGGTGTTGAGCGTAGGCTCCGCTGTCGCCGTACCAGCCGTCGTTCGAAATATTTACAAAGACTTCGGCGCCGTTGGCCGCCAGCTGCCGAATTTCGTCCGGGAAGATGGATTCGTAGCAGATAAATACTCCCAGCTTGTTGGCGGCCTGCAGAGCCGCTCGCGAAGTTCCGGGGGAGAAATCCCCGACTTCCTTCGTGAGGCCCCCGGCAAAACTAAAAATCCGCCTGAACGGAACATACTCACCGAACGGGACCAGGTGCATCTTGCTGTAACGTTCTCCCCACTCGCCGCCGGGGCTGACCAGAGTTCCAGAGTTGAAGAGCTGTGTAGCGTGAGTCGGCGACTCGGCTCGCGTTGCGGTGCCGAGGCTTCCCACCAGCATCCAGCTCTGGGACTCACGAGCGATGTTGCTGACGGCTTCGCGGAAAGCCGGATCGGTGCTGTAGAACGGCGCGGGAGACTCCGGCCACACAATCAAATCAGGATGTGCGGACGAAGCACCGCGCTTGGATGGATCCTGGCCTGGAAGGTTCAAACTGGGAGCAGTCAGGCTCACCACACTCAAGTCCCGCAATGTGCCGTCGAAATATTCTTTCGTCCAATCGCTGCCTTGCAAGACTGGAATATTTTGCTGCACCAGACGAGCCGTGTGGTCGGTAGGCACAGCCGGCGGACTGACCAATCGTCCGGCCTGCAGCACTACGATCGCGGCTGCGGTCGCCAGCAGGAGCGGCTTGCGCTTGCTGCGCTGCCCTCTTTCCGAACGAATCACGAAAGGCGGCGGCCAGGGCTGTATTCACCACCATGATCTCGAAAGAAAGCCCGTAGACCCCGGTTACGGTGGCAATGTGGGACAGCGGAATGTTGTCTACCTGGCTGATGCCCAGCAGATCCCAGGGAAATCCGGTGATGCGGGTGCGGGCCAGTTCCACCGCGACCCAGGCGACTGGCGCCAGTAGAAGAGCTCGGCGGCTGAAAGGATTTGGACCAGCGCCATCGGTGGGGCTTGCCAGCAGGCTGATCAGCAACCCAAAGACGCCATGGTAGATCGCAAGGTACATGCAAAAAAGCAGCAGCAGCCCCAACGCGGCGAGCGTTCCCACGCCTCCGTACTGCCGCATGGTGTTGTAGATCCAGTAGCAGGTGCCGGCATACCAGAGAATTCCGCAAAAGTAAGCCAGAAGAAACGCCTGAACCGGTTTTGCCGGGAGCAGCTTGACTCCCGCCAGGAGCTGCAAGGTGTCCGGTTGTCGCGCCCGCAGCAGGGCAATCAGCAGCGGAGCGACGGCGATCCAGCCCAGGATATACAGATTGGGCAGGGGGAAGACGAGAATCTGGAGCGCGGCCGAGAGGAGCGTCAGCAGCCACGCACTCTTATGCATTCGCAACACGTTGCCAGCATAACAAAATGCGCCGGGGCGACTAGCTCTCCTAAGAGTCTCTCAACCACGGAGTCACGGAGCCACGGAGGTTTCTTCTGAATTTCTCTGTGCCTCTGTGTCTCGTGGTGAAAGAATCTGAGTGGGAGGCAGGCAGTCTGGCCGCTCTCCACCGATTAGCCCTATCTAATTTTTCGATCCATTCCCTGCCCGTCTCATGCGCTAACATGTTGCGCTCGCATGGGGCCTCTCCTCAAGGATAGAATTCTTCTGCTACAGTTCATAAGCACCGTAAATGGCAAGCAGCCGGACAGCGTTGGTTCCGGTTCGCGTATCGGTTAACCCGCCCAGCAATGGCATCTCCTTTACAACCCGCAGGATCAACAGGTAGCCGCGTTCGCATCGTCGTGGCGACGTCGGTAATGCTGACGTTTATCTCTTACTGGCGGGCTGCCGCCATCGTATTGAACGATTTAGGGTCGTCGGCGTTTTACGCCGCCGGTATCGCCGAGCAGGCCATCGGAAAGTCCGCACCCTGGTTCATCCTGGCCGTGATGTTGTTCTCGTTCGCGGTGCGGGCGGTTTATGTAGAGAGCTGTTCGATGTTCGTTCGCGGAGGCGTCTACCGCGTCGTCAAAGAGGCGCTGGGCGGAACTCTGGCCAAGGTCAGCGTGTCGGCCCTGATGTTCGACTACATCCTGACTGGTCCGATCTCGGGGGTTTCGGCCGGACAATACATCGCCGGCCTTATCAACGACACCATGGCGACAGCCGAAGTCCACGGCTGGGTCCCGCGGGCGCTGCATAACATGTTTCATGGGACGCCGCACGTAGACGTCAATTGGACTTCCGTCGTATTTGCCCTGATAGTGACCGTTTATTTCTGGTGGCAAAACACCAAGGGGATTCAGGAATCCAGCGAGAAGGCATTGCGGGTCATGCAGATCACCACGGTCATGGTGGTCATACTTCTAGGATGGTCTGCGCTTACCCTGTTGAAGCAGGGCTACCAGTCGGTGCCCTTGCCGACCGCTGACAGCTTGAAGTTCAGCGAGGAAGCCCTCGGCTTCCTGAAGCACACCGACCTGGCTCACGGTCTCGCCTCGAAGTTCGCCATCCTCGGTATCCTGATCGCCTTCGGACATTCCGTGCTGGCCATGAGCGGAGAGGAATCGCTGGCCCAGGTCAATCGCGAGCTGGCCCATCCCAAGCTGAAGAACCTGAAGCGCGCCGCCATCATCATCGCGGTTTACAGCTTTGTCTTTACCGGACTGACGGCGCTGTTGTTCGTGATGATCATTCCGGACGCGGTGCGTGTCCCGGTTTACAAAGACAATCTCATCGCCGGACTCGCCATGTATCAGTATGGCCCGCTGCTGTTGCGGCTGATGTTCCGGGCTTTCGTTGTGGTCGTCGGTTTCCTGATTCTTTCAGGCGCGGTCAATACCGCGATCATTGGTTCCAACGGGGTTCTTAACCGTATTTCTGAAGACGGAGTTCTCACCGATTGGTTCCGCCAGCCGCATCCGCGCTTTGGCACTACCTACCGCATCGTCAATCTGGTCGTGATTCTCCAGATATTCACCATCCTGGTGAGCCACGGCAACGTTTACCTGCTGGGCGAAGCGTATGCCTTCGGTGTGATCTGGAGTTTCACTTTCAACAGCCTGGCCATGCTGGTGCTGCGCGTCAAGTACAAGGGCGAACGAGGATGGAAGGTGCCGCCGAACCTGACTATCGGCGGCCACGAAATTCCGGTGGGATTGTTCTCCGTTTTCCTGGTGCTGTTTTGCACTGCCATTCTGAATTTATTCACCAAATCTATCGCGACCGTGGCTGGGCTGGGCTTTGCCGGCGCGTTTTTCCTGATCTTCACTATTTCCGAGCGCGTCAACCGGAGTAAACACGCCGCAGCCGAGCAGCACATGAAGGAACACTTTCAGCTGCTGCAAAGCGACACCGTGGACCGTTCCGGCCTGGGAATCCGTCCCGGCAACGTGATGGTGACGGTCCGCGATTACAACACCCTGAATCATCTGAAGTGGGCGCTCGAGCGCATCGACACGAAAGAGCAGGACATCGTTGTGATGTCGGCCCGCGTAAGCCAGTTCGGCACCGCTGCCTACGACCTCTCCACCGAACAAATTTTCAGCGACTACGAGCAACAGTTGTTTACCCGCGCGGTGTCGGTGGCGGAGAATTTTGGCAAACACGTCTCGCTTCTGGTTGTGCCAGCCCGAGACCCGTGGTCCGCCATCGTGCAGACTGCGAACAATCTTGAGGCTTCCGCGGTGGTCTCGGGGATCTCGAGCAAGATGACGGCACAGGAGCAGGCTTTCTATCTCGGACATGCCTGGGAATTGATGCCCGAACCCAAGCGGCAATTCATTTTCCAGGTTGTCTATCCAGACAAGAAAGTGGACACCTTCCACATCGGTCCGCACACGCCTTCGCTGAAGACGGAAGACGTCCACCTGGTGCACCGCCTGTGGCTGAACATCACGCGCGAGCCCGGCCTGGAGACGTTGCATCATCACGACATCCTGACCGAGGCGCTTACTCGCTTTGCCCGCGAATATGCCGGCCACGATCGTCAGGACATTCTGGCCGAGTTGCGAAAACAGTCAGGCCTGACAGTCACCAGCCGTACGCTGGGCGAAGAGGGCGGCCTGACCAGGGCAAACGTACTCCTGCCAGGCGATCCCAAGCGCGAGCGGGAAAGTACCGACGAGGGGCCGACCACGCCGCCCGGTAGTAGGGCCATAGCCAAACCGTGTGGGGCGGACACTCTTGTCCGCCGCTTTTGACGTGGATTTTCCTTTCCCTATTTCCTCAACAAAACCCTGGCGATTCAAAAACACGAACCAACTTCAAAGGCGGCGGACAAGAGTGTCCGCCCCACACGGTACGTCGGTGCCTTGCCGCCCGCACGGGCCTCTTCTATGATCGAAGCAAGCAGGGTCCGTATGCCCGATAAGAAGCCTCCCAAGCCGCAAGTCGCGGAAAACCCGATTGCCGAGGTGTTTGAAGGACGCCATCCCTCCGAGGCCGAGAAGGATTGGGCGGAAAAAACTCTTCTGCCGACTCTGGAGAAAGCACCCGAGAAGCCGATCGGCGCGCCCACCGGAATCAATCGCGACGAGCACGGCCACGCCCGCTTCACCACGATTTCCGGCACTCCGGTTCGCCGGCTCTACACTCCTGCTGATCTTCCCGAAGACTGGAGCACCGAAAAATATCTCGGCTATCCCGGACAGCCGCCGTTCACCCGCGGCATTCACGCCAGCGGATATCGCGGCAAACTTTTTACCATGCGGCAATTCTCCGGCTTCGCTTCGCCGGAAGAAACCAACCAGCGTTACAAATACCTGCTGGAAAGCGGCGGCAGCGGATTGTCAGTCGCGTTCGATTTGCCCACGCTGATGGGATACGACTCTGACCATCCCGCAAGCGAAGGCGAGGTCGGCAAATGCGGCGTCGCCATCGATTCCCTCGAGGACATGGAGATTCTCTTCGGCGGCATCGATCTGGAAAAGACCACGGTGTCGATGACCATCAACTCGCCCGCGTCCGTGCTGTGGGCGATGTACCTGGTGGTCGCCGAAAAACAAGGCGCGGACTGGAAGAAAATTTCGGGAACGCTTCAGAACGACATCCTGAAGGAATACATCGCGCAGAAGGAATACATCTATCCTCCCGCGCCTTCGATGCGGCTGGTGGTGGACACCTTCGAGTTCGGATCGAAATTCACGCCCAGGTTCAACACGATTTCGATCAGCGGATACCACATCCGCGAGGCCGGCTCGACCGCCCTGCAGGAGCTGGCTTTCACTCTCTACGACGGCGTCGAGTACGTAGAGTGGGCGCAGCGTCGCGGACTCGACGTTGACGACTTCGGCCCGCGTCTCAGTTTTTTCTTCAATGCCCACAACGATTTCTTCGAAGAAATTGCCAAGTACCGGGCTGCGCGAAAAATCTGGTACCAGGTGATGAAGGACCGTTTCAAGGCGAAGAACCAGCGCAGTTGGCTGATGCGCTTTCACACTCAGACCGCAGGCGTCTCGCTCACGGCGCAGCAGCCCATGAACAACATTGCACGCGTCGCGCTGCAGGCCATGGCGGCAGTGCTGGGCGGAACCCAGTCGCTGCACACGGATTCCTACGATGAAGCTCTTGCCCTGCCCACTGAAGAAGCGGCCCGCATCGCACTGCGCACCCAGCAGATCATCGCCTACGAATCCGGAGTGACGCAGACGGTCGATCCGCTCGGCGGATCTTATTTCCTTGAAACACTTAACCCTTCAAATGGAAAAAGGGGCCTTCGACTATTTCGGCAAACTGGACGCCATGGGCGGCATGGTCAAAGCCATCGAGCGCGGATATCCCCAGAAAGAAGTCGCCGAGGCCTCGTATCAATATCAGCGCGCCGCTGAAGCCAAAGAAAAGATCATCGTAGGCGCCAACGAATTTGTGATCGAAGAAGAACCGCCGCACACGCTGTACATCGATGAAAGCGTGGCACAGCGGCAATCAGAAAAGCTGAAAGCTCTGCGTGCGCGGCGGTCGAATGAAGAAGTCCAGCGACGTCTGCAGTGCGTTGAAAAAAGTCGCCGCCGAAGAACCACGAATGTCGGCAAACGGAGACATCTCGTCCGCCAACACCATGCCCTACATCGTGGACGCGGTGCGCGCCTACGCGACGGTAGGCGAAATCTGCGAAGCTCTGCGCGAAGTGTTTGGCACCTACACCGAAGTAAGCATCACCTAATATCCGCAGCGATGCGTGTGGCGCGGGCGCCCTCGCCCGCGCTGCAGTGGCCTCCCAACTGCTGGCTAGCGGGATGTTTGAGGTCACAAATTGTGACCTCAAACAGAAGACCTGCGAATCTTGAGGTTGCAAATTGCAACCTCAAACCGAAGCCCCAATAAATTTTGAGGTCGCAAATTGCGACCTCAAAGCAGGCGTTATACTTCTCAAGCGCCATGCCCAAACGCCCGGCACAACTCGCCATACCCGTGGAATCGCGCATCCTGATCCTCCGCCACCAGCGGGTGATTCTCGACAGCGACCTCGCCGAGCTTGTATGGCGTCACCGTCAAGCAGCTTGAACCAGCAGATAAAGCGCAACCGGGAGCGCTTTCCAGCGGATTTCATGTTCCAGCTTACGGCCAAAGAGGACCAAATCTTGAGGTCACAAATTGTGACCTCAAGTAAGAAGCACGGCGGCCGCCGTTACCCGCCCTATGCCTTCACCGAGCACGGCGCAATCATGGCGGCCACCGTTCTCAATTCGAAGCAGGCAATCGAAATGAGCGTTTTCGTGGTTCGCGCTTTCGTGCGCATGCGCGAAATGCTGGCCAAAAACCGCCAGCTTGCTGCCAAGATCAACGAACTGGATCGCCGCCTGGAGACTCACGACACCGCAATTCAGGACATCATCGAAGCCATCAAGGAGCTCATGGTTCCGGAAGGGCCCTCGAAGCGCAAGATCGGGTTTCAGCTTCCGCCTGGCAAGAGTTGAATCCTGAAACCCGCGGGCGAGTCGCCCGCGACCACACAGACACACGCACAACAAACACCAACTATTTCCGGCGCTGGCGGTACAAAGTTCCGTCTACCTGCTTTGCCATGGCCTCGACGTCCAGCGGAACCTCCAGAAACTTCGCAACAGTCTCCGCCGTCTCCTTCGGTTCGCGCAGCACGGCGTGATATTGCACGCGGTTCACTTTCACGTGGGGCTTGCCATTGAGCCAGCCGTAGACGTCGGACAGGTGGTCCTGAAACGCTCGTGCCACCACGGAATTGTCTTCCCCGGGATCGAAATTCCCCCGGCGGCGCAGCATCTCGTCCTGTGACGCCATCACTTCCGGCAAGGGCCGCTGCATGAAGATGACCCGGTACTCATGCTGCGGAGGAAGCGAAAGCAAGAGCTGCGAGATCACTTTCACCGCTTTGCCTTCGGCTTCGGCAATGCAGGTCGGGTCTTTGGGCAGTTGCTTGATGCGTTCCCACTCCAGGTAGCCGCGCGGGTTGTCGACGTCCGCCCGGCGTTCGCCATCGGAGAGGATCGGCATGCCGCCCGCGGCCAGCATCTGCATCATGAGCGAGGTGCCCGAACGGGGCAAGCCGGAAACGATTGTGATCATGAGTCCCTTTCGTGAACTCCATACTAAACGGTGACGGCCTGTGTGGCGCGGGCGCCCTCGCCCGCGTGCCGGAAGCGACCGAAAAGCCAGATAGGCGAATCATGCTAGACTGACCAGCTTGTCCCCGACTACTCGAAGACGCTTTCTGCAACAATGCGCGACCACCACGGCTGGAGCGTGGCTGGCTCCGGCTCTGGCCCACGCCGCTTCCGCTCCCGAACTTACAGTTTCCGTCGCAGCCGCGAGAACGTATCGCCATTGCCTCCTATCCCTTCCGCGAGTTCATCGCCGGGCACGGAGAGCAAGGCTGCGAAGCCCATGGACCTGAAAGACTTCGCCGCCCACGTCGTCGAGAAATTCCAGGTCAACAAGATCGAGCCCTGGACAGGACACTTTCCTTCGACCGATCCAAAGTATCTGGAGCAGTTTCGCGCGGCCGTGGAAAAGGCCGATGCGGCCGTGGTGAACATCGCGGTGGATGGAGAGCACAGTCCCTATGCGATGCGATCGCTCCGAGCGCGAGCAGGCCATCGCCTTCAGCAAGCAGTGGGTCGACAATGCGGTGACCATCGGCTCGCCCAGCATTCGCACCAATATTCCGCGCGCGAAAGGTGTCGAAGCCGGACCTCGATCGCACCGCGGAAAGCCTGGCGCGAGTGGCTGAGTATGCCTCGACAAAGAACATTGTCGTTACGCTCGAGAACGACAATCCAGTCAGCGAAGACCCGTTTTTCCTGGTGGCCCTGGTCGAAGAAGGTGAACAACCCGTGGCTGCACACACTGCCTGATTTCGGCAACACTCTCGCCGCCACAAGCCCGACTACGCCTATCGCGGCATCGATGCCATGTTTCGCCAGGCTTACTGCATTTCGCACGTGAAGTCCTCCGAAACCAACAGCAAGGGCGATCACCGTGCACGTGGATATGGCGAAGACATTCGCTGTTATGAAGCAACACGGCTACAAGGGCTATTGTTCCATGGAGTGGGACGATGCCGGCGATCCCTACCAGGGGACGGCGGAGCTGATCAGGCAAACTGTGCAGTATCTTTCGTGAGATTTCACAAACTGTCTTCGCGCAATCCTCTTGCGGCCTCGGTCTGCGTCAAAATATGGCATGCGCAAAGCCGTCAATCATCTGAAGAAATCCGATCCCATACTGGCCGCGATCATCGAACGGTCGGACCGTGCCGCATGGAGTTTGGCCCGCCGGAATTTCACAGCCTGGCGGAAGCCATCGTCTATCAGCAGCTGAATGGCAAGGCGGCGGTCACCATCTTCAAACGCTTCGCCGCCCTGGCCGGAGATCCGCTCACGCCGGAAGGGATTCTCAAGCTGACCGACTGCCCAGCTGCGCTCGGTGGGACTCTCCAAGCAAAAATCTTCCTACCTGAAAGACATGGCGGCGCGCGCGTCCCGCGGTGAACTCGACTTTCACGCGCCTGCCCGAGATGACCGATGACGAAGTCATCAAGCATCTGACCCAGGTCAAAGGCGTGGGCGTGTGGACTGCACATATGTTTCTGATGTTCACCCTGAAGCGTCCCAATGTTCTGCCCACCGGCGATTACGGCATCCAGATGGCAATGAAGAAGCACTACAAGAAGCGCAAGATGCCCAAACCCGAAGTCATGGCGAAGATTGCCAAATCCTGGGAACCGTACCGCTCGGTGGCCTGCTGGTATTTGTGGCGCAGTCTCGACATCAAGACCATGTAAAGGGCATTTCAGATTGCAGATTTTAGATTTCAGATTCAAATCGTCCTTGCGTCGAGGTTTTGAGTTTTCAATCTGAAATCTACAATCTGAAATCTGCAATCTGAACGCCGGAATCTCCACGCCAGCGGTAACCGTGCGCCTCCGCGCCCTCTGTGGTTAAATGGAGTTCGATGGCTGACCTGAAGATCCGCGTGCTGGTGGCCAAGCCCGGCCTCGACGGGCACGATCGCGGAGCCAAAGTGATCGCCCGCGCCCTGCGCGATGCCGGCATGGAAGTCATCTACACCGGACTGCGGCAGACTCCGGAGATGATCGTGACTGCGGCGCTGCAGGAAGACGTTCACGTCATCGGCCTGTCGATTCTCTCCGGCGCGCACAATGCCATCGTTCCCCGCGTGATGGACTTGCTCAAGCAGAACAAGATGGATGACGTGCTGGTGGTGGTCGGCGGCATCATTCCCAATCAGGACATGGAAAATCTCAAGAAGACCGGCGTGGCCGCTATTTTCCAGCCGGGCACATCCATGGACGACATCGTCCAGTTCATTCGCGCCAACGTCAAGCCGCGCGGCGTGCCCACGGCCTGATATTGATGGCCGAGATCAGCACTTCACGCCTCAAGGAAATTCTCCAGCGTACCGTCGGCCCCACGCCCTGGTATTGGAAGACCTTTTCCGCCTTCATTTCGGTATCCGGCCAGCGTTTCGTCTGGACCCATCACGGCAGCGAAGGGCCGCTCGGCTATCTGGTCACTCTGGGATTACAGCAGGAACCGGACAAGCCCGCCTCGCGTTGAATACATATTGCCGCCCTTTTTTGTGCCACCGTCGTACCTGGGAGTCTGGTGTCCCGAGGGCCGCAGCATTCGCATCGTGTGCTTCGATCCCGACCAACTCAAGGCTTTCGACTTGACCGAAATTGCCGGATGGTTCAAACCGTCAGCGAACGGATTTATTCAGCAACAGCGCCAGTGGCGGATTTCGAAGTTTCGCTCGGCCTCGCCGCCGGCATGCACAAGATTGAAGTCCCGCCGGAATTGCAGACGGTGGACGAACTGATTGTTCCCACCAGCTATCCAGCGAAAAGCCCGGACGACCCGGCCTTCGCGCTCTATGTCGTCTATCCCAACGCCGGACTGGTCGAGGTCCTGCCGCAGAAATGGTTTACCGCCAGCCAGTATCAGGTAGGAAAGCAGTGGATTCCGCGGGCGGCGCGCGATCCGGAGTCGCATCGTATTTTTGGCGAGTGTTTTGGAACCGGCAGCTTCCTGCTGGAGGAAGACGGATGCCGTCTGGAACGATGGCTGGAGAAGAGCAGTTAGGAAGTCGCTTAGCGAAAATCGATAGCCTTCTGGTTCTTAAATCTGAAATCAAGAATCTTCAATCTGAAATTGTGCTACGCCCGTCATTCTCGGCAGCGAAAACCAAGCGGTTTGCACCTCCCTGCTCCGCTGTTATACCGTAACTTCTTTCAGACCTCCACTCATGAGCGAACGCATCGATCCCGGAACGCCTTCGAGTTCCACCGTGCTCGAGTCGCACATCGATCCCACTTCGGCGCGCTTCGAAGCCAACATGCGCTTCCTGGCCGACCTGGTTTCGCAGGTGCGCAACGAAGAAGAGAAAATCCGCGAAGGCGGCGGGCCCAAAGCAATCGAGAGCCAGCACAGCAAAGGACGCCTCACCGCGCGTGAGCGCATCAATCTGCTGGTCGATCCCGGATCGTTTTTCGAGCTGGGCGCCTACGCCGCCCACGGCATGTACGAAGAGTGGGGCGGCGCGGCCGCCGCCGGCGTCATCACCGGACTGGCGCGAATTCAAACTCGTCTGGTGATGATCATCGCCAACGACGCCACGGTAAAAGCCGGCGCATTCTTCCCCATGACCGCGAAGAAAGTGATTCGCGCTCAGAATATCGCGATCGAAAATCGCGTACCGACGGTTTATCTCGTGGACTCCGCCGGAGTTTTTCTGCCTCTGCAGGAAGATGTCTTTCCCGACACCGACGATTTCGGACGCGTGTTCCGCAACAACGCCGTGATGTCGGCCATGGGGATTTCGCAGATCGCCGCGATCATGGGCATGTGCGTCGCCGGTGGCGGCTATCTGCCGGTGATGTGCGATCACGTGCTGATGACCGACGGCAGCGGACTTTTTCTCGCCGGACCGGCCCTGGTGCAGGCCGCCATCGGCCAGAAGGTTTCTGCCGATGAACTGGGCGGCGCCGCCATGCACTCCGCCATCAGCGGCACCGTGGATTTTCGCGAGCCCAACGACGAAGCCTGCCTGGCGCGCATCCGCGCCATCATCGAAAAGTGGGGATACCGCCGCCAGTCTCCCTGGGACCGCCGCAAGCCGCAGCCTCCCGCGCTTGCCGTCGGAGGAAATTTACGGCATCTACGATTCGTCGCCGGCGCGTCCCTATGACACCAAGGAAATTCTGGCCCGCATCGTGGACGGCAGCCGCTTCGACGAGTACAAGGCCGAATACGGCAAGACCATTATCTGCGGCTACGCGCGCATCGGCGGCTTTGCGGTAGGTATTGTCGCCAATCAGAAGCTGCACGCGCAGCAGACCGATCACGAAGGCCACAAACGGCTCGAGTTCGGCGGCGTGATCTATACCGAGTCCGCGGAAAAAGCCGCCCGCTTCATCATGGACTGCAATCAGAACCTGATCCCGCTGGTCTTCTTCCACGACGTAAACGGATTCATGGTCGGGCGCGACGCGGAATGGAGCGGCATCATCAAGGCGGGAGCGAAGCTGGTGAATGCGGTGTCGAACTCGGTCGTCCCGAAGATTACGGTGATCGTCGGCGGCTCGTTCGGCGCCGGACACTATGCCATGTGCGGCAAGGCTTACGATCCGCGCTTCGTGTTTGCCTGGCCGACGGCGCGCTACGCGGTCATGAGCGGAGATTCCGCGGCCGGTACGCTGGTGGAAATCAAGATCAAGCAACTGGAACGCAGCGGCAAAAAGTTGAGCGACGAAGAGCGCAAAGAGCTTTTCGAGTCGGTGAAGAAAACCTACGACGAACAAACCGATCCGCGCTACGGAGCGGCCCGTTTGTGGATCGACAAGATCATCGATCCGGTCGAGACCCGCGATGCCATCACCCAGGCGCTCGAAGCGGCCGCGCTGAACCCGGATGTGCCGGAGTTCAAAGTTGGAGTGCTGCAAACTTGAAGGCAAGGTCGCCACGGATTTCGCGGATTTTCACGGATCAAGACAAGAATTAGAATTATCCGTGAGAATCCGTGAAATCCGTGGCCTGATTTGTGATGTCCAATCCCGTAAAACTCGTCGAGTGTCCGCGCGATGCCTGGCAGGGGCTGAAGGGGCAGATTCCTGCCTACATCAAGACGGACTATCTGAAAGCCTTGATCAGCGCTGGGTTCAAGCACATCGACGCGGTTTCGTTCGTCTCGCCGAAAGCTGTTCCGCAGATGGCTGACTCGGAAGAAGTGCTGAAAGAACTCGATCCGCCCGACGATGTTGAAATTATCGGAATCGTGGTCAACGAAAAGGGCGCGCAGCGGGCCATTGCAACCGAGGCGGTCAAGACTCTGGGTTTCCCGTATTCGGTTTCGCCGACATTTCTTGCAGAATAACCAGCATCAGACTTTGGAAGATGCCATCGACGAACTGGAGAAGATTACGAACAAGGGTGAGCCAGCCGGGCTCGATACAGTGGTTTATATTTCGATGGCGTTTGGCAATCCTTACGGCGATCCGTGGAACATCGGCGAAGTGGTCGACGCCGTGGATCTTCTCGAATCGCTCGGGGTTCGCACGATTTCTCTGGCGGACACGGTCGGAATGGCCGGGCCGGCACAGATTCGCGAACTGTTTTCGGCGGTGAATTCAAAGTTCGACTATCTGGAGATCGGATTGCATCTGCACAGCCGTCCCGATCAGGCAGCGGAGAAGATTCAGGCCGCGTATGATGCGGGTTGCCGCCGTTTTGACTCGGCGCTCGGCGGACTGGGCGGATGCCCCTTTGCGCAAGACGCTTTGGTGGGAAATATTGCAACCGAGAAGGTTGTGGAAGCCTTGCAACAAAGAGGGGCAGAGTTGCCGCCGCTGAAGTCGCTGGATGTGTTGCTGCGAATCTCGGCGGAACTCGGCGCCCGCTATACGGAATCCGCAGCGGCCGATTAATAAACGATTTACTCCAACATGGAATTCAAGACCATCCAACTTGCATTCGATTCCGGCGTCGCCACCATTACGCTCAACCGTCCGGAGAAGCGCAATGCCATCAGTCACGCACTGGTGGACGAACTGCTCGCAGCTTTCGACGAGATTGAACGATCGTCAGCCCTGGTCGTCATCTTGACCGGTGCGGGCAAAGCCTTTTGCGCGGGCATGGACCTCGACGAACTGAAGGCCCTGCTGGGCCGGACGCACGATGAGAATGTGCAGGACTCGTCCCGCATGGCCCGCATCTTTCGCCGCATTTACGATTTTCCCTTGCCGACCATCGCCGCCGTGAACGGCGCTGCCATCGCCGGCGGCACGGGATTTGCCACCATGTGCGATTTCACGCTGGCCGTGCCCGAAGCCAAGTTCGGCTACACCGAAGTCCGCATCGGATTTGTGCCTGCCATCGTTTCCTCGATGCTGGTCTGGCAGGTCGGACACAAAATCGCCCGCGATCTGCTGCTGACCGGACGGCTGATCGACGCCGCCGAAGCTCACGCCTTTGGACTGGTCAACGAAGTGGTCGAGCCGTCGCGTCTGATGGCGCGAGCTCGCGAACTGGCGGCGCAGATCATGGAGAACAGCCCGTCGTCGGTGCGGGCGACCAAGCGCCTGATCAACGGATTTATCGCTGGACAGCTCGACCACCAGATCGCCGAGGCGGTCGAGGACAACGCGCGCATTCGGACCACGGCCGACTTTCGCGAAGGTATTACGTCTTTTCTGGAAAAACGCAAACCGCGCTGGAGTACCAAGTGAACGCCTTGCAAGAAAACGGACGAAACGGCAAAGGCGGTGTAGTCTCGGAGAGCCGCGTGCGAGTGCGCTACGCCGAGACCGATCAGATGGGAGTGGTTTATCACGCCAATCATTTCATCTGGTTCGAAATCGGACGCGTCGATCTCATGCGTCAGCTGGGATTCACTTATCGCGACATGGAACGCGACCACGGATGCTTCATCCCGGTGGTGGACGCCCGCTGCCGCTACAAGGCCCCGGCGCATTATGACGACGAAATCATCGTCCGCACCCATCTAAGAAACGTTCGCGAGTCCATGATTCATTTTGGCTACGAACTGGTGCGGGCCAATGATGACGAACTGCTGGCCGAAGGCGAGACCATGCACATGATTCTCGATGCGAAGATGAAGGCATCATCGTTGCCGCCAAATATCGTGAAGGTATTTCGCGAAGCAGCAGGAAAGTAAGTCTGGTCTTAGAAACCAGAAACTCGAAACTGGAAACCGGAAACTGCCCTTGAACGCTTTACACATCAACGGCAAAGACCTCACTCTCGAAGCGGTGCGCGAAGTCGCGCGCGATCGCCGCCCTGTGCTGCTCCATCCCGAGGCCCGCGAGGCTGTCGATCGCGCCCGCGCCGTAGTCGACACGCTGGTCGCGGAAAACCGAGTCTCTTACGCCATCACCACCGGTGTAGGCAAGCTGGCCGACGTTCGCATTGCAGGCGACCAGATTCGCGAACTGCAAGTCAACCTGGTGCGCTCCCATGCCGTCGGAGTCGGTGAGCCGCTTTCTGTCGCCGAGACTCGCGCCATGATGCTGCTGCGCGCGAATTCACTTTCCAAAGGACATTCCGGCGTGCGCGCGGTGGTCATCGACACGATCTGCGAAATGCTGAATCGCGGCGTCACTCCGATGGTGCCGTCGCAAGGCAGCGTCGGAGCCAGTGGCGACCTCGCTCCCCTGGCGCACCTGGCGCTGGCGTTGATTGGCGAAGGCGAATGCCTGGACGAAAAAGGCGTGCGCATTCCCGCCGCCGATGCGATGCGGCGCGCTCAGATCAAGCCGCTGGTGCTAGAAGCCAAGGAAGCTGTCTCCCTGATCAACGGGACCCAGGCGATGCTGGCGGTTGGAATCCTGGCGCTGCTCGCGGCCGAGATCCTGGCCGACACTGCGGACGTGATCGGCGCACTCTCGCTCGACGCTCTGCGCGGCACCGATGTGGCGTTCGACGAACGCATTCATCAGGCTCGTCCGCATCCCGGGCCAGCTTAAGACGGCAGCGAATCTGCGCAAGATGCTCGAAGGCAGCAGTCTGCGCGAGTCGCATCGCGACTGCGAGCGCGTGCAGGACGCCTACTCCCTGCGCTGCATGCCGCAAGTGCACGGCGCGGTGCGCGACACGCTGGCCCACTGCCGCGAGGTGATGGAGATCGAAGTCAATTCGGCGGTAGATAATCCGCTGGTGTTTCTACAGGAAAGCTTCGGAGGCCGACGTCATCTCCGGCGGCAATTTCCACGGCCAGCCCCTGGCCTTCGTCCTGGATTTCCTGGGCATCGCTCTCACCGCGCTGGCCGGCATTTCCGAGCGCAGGTTGGAGCGCCTGGTAAATCCGGCTCTCAACGAAGGCCTGCCGCCATTTCTGGCTCCCGGCGCCGGACTGAATTCCGGATTCATGATGGCGCAGGTCTCGGCCGCGTCGCTGGTCAGCGAGAACAAAGTGCTGTCGCATCCCGCGTCGGTGGATTCGATTACCACTTCCGGCAACAAGGAAGATTACGTTTCCATGGGAATGACTGCGGCGCTGAAACTGAAGCGCATCGTGGAGAACTCACGCAATGCCATGGCGATTGAAGCCATGGCCGCGGCCCAGGCGCTGGACTTCCTCGCTCCTCTCAAGACTTCGAAGCGCGGACAGGCGGCGCATGCGGCGATTCGGTCGGTGTGCGCCACCATGGACAAAGATCGAGTGATGTATCAGGATTTCGCGCGGATTGCGGAATTGATTGCCAGCGGGAAGGTGGCGGAAGCTCTGCGGTAGGATGTTCCACTCTCGTCTCTCCGTTTTTTGGAGAGACAGGGTGGTGTTTAATCGGCATTTCCCGCCCTGTCGTTCCAAAGAACGGAACGACGAGGACGGGGCACCTGCGGTCAGAGCCCTAGCTCAACTGCGATTCCCTTCATCGCCTCGATGCAGAAGGCGATGTGCTCTTCTAGGTCCACTCCCAGATCCGCGGCGCCGTTCACGATGTCTTCGCGCTTCACGCTGCGGGCGAAGGCTTTGTCTTTCATCTTTTTCCGGACTGACTTGGCTTCGACTTCCGCCAGAGACTTTCCCGGCTTTACCAGAGCGCACGCGGTGATGAATCCTGCCAGCTCGTCGCAGGCGAAGAGAGCCTTTTCCATCGGCGAGTCGCGGGTCACGCCGGAATATTCGGCGTGCGACATGATGGCGCGGCGGATCTCATCCGAATATCCGCGCTCTTTCAATATTTCGTTGCCCTTGTAGGGATGGTCGTCGAGGCTGGGATACTTCTCGTAGTCGAAGTCATGCAGCAGGCCAACCATTCCCCACAACTCTTCCTCCGTGGCAGAGCCCGGATGAAATTTGCGGGCATATGCGCGCATGCAGGCCTCGACCGCCAGTCCATGCTTGCGCAAACTTTCTGATTGGGTGAACTCAGTTAGTAACCCCCACGCCTGTTCTCGATCATTCATGTTTTCTTACCTGTTTTCTCCGTCTTTTCTCCGGCTAACTTTGCTTTTACCACGAGGCATTTTGTTTTTGACCGGTGAATGTTCTTGACATCCACAGGTGTTGTACCTCAGATTACGCTGCAGGTTGGAACGAAGTTTATTCTCGTTCCGGAGAAGCCCCGCTCTGGCCCTCCCACACCTAGATGGCCACTACCCTTGCACCAGTAGATTCAAGGGAAGTAGTTCGTTGCGATCACTGCCTGCTGGTCCAATTCCGTACCACCAACGATCTTTGCCGCCGTTGCCACGCCTCGTTAGACGAGGAAGAGCCGGAAGTTGTCATGGCCCCGCCACCGCCGCAGATGATGCCGGCGAATGGCAATGGCCGCGGACATCTGAACCTGGCGACATCGATCCGCTCACTCCGCTTGCGCAGCGGACTCAGCCAGCGGCAACTGGCGGCGCGCATGTCGGTCCCCCGGACCTACGTGTCGAAGATCGAAAACGAAAAGGCGACCCCGACCCTTTCCTCACTGGAACGGCTGGCCCGCGCACTGGAAGTCACGGTGCCCGATCTGCTCTCTGGCGGAGAACGCAACCGCCAGGAAGAAATCGGCGAACTGATGAAAGATCAGTTCATCGCGGACCTGATGCCGTTCGTGTCGCAGCTGAACGGGATGCAGTTATCGAGTGTACTGGCGCAGGTCCGCGACTTGACCCTGCGTCCACGCCGCAGCGCCTAGTCAATGTAGGCGCGAGCGCCCCGCTCGTGCGGCAGCATTGTGGCGCCGCTGCACGAGCGAGGACGCTCGCGCCCACATCAGACAACGATTTTTATCCGGGCAACCACCAACCAAAGCCGGGGCCGCAAGGCCCCGGTTGCTTTCGAAGATCCCCGCTACTTCTCCCGCAGATACGATTCCTTGTACTCCAGATAATTCCGGGCGTAGCGCATGATCGTTTCCTGATCTTTCTCGTCCAGCTTGCGGCGAAACTTTCCCGGAGATCCCATCCACAGCGATCCGGGCTCGACAATCGTCTTCTCTGGAATCAACGTACCGGCCGCGATGATCGACCCCGCGCCGATACGCGCTCCATTCAGAATGATCGAGCCCATGCCGATCAGGCAGCGGTCTTCGATGGTGCAGCCGTGCAGGGTCACGGTGTGGCCGACCGTCACGTACTCGCCGAGGAAGACTCCGTACTGCTCTTTCATGCCGTGCAGCACGCTGCAGTCCTGCACATTCGAGTGAGCGCCGACGCGAATGGAGTGCACGTCGCCGCGCAACACGGCATTCATCCAGATGCTGGCGTGCTCGCCGAGAACCACGTCGCCGATGATCTGCGCCGAGTCGTCCACGTAACAGGATCGCCGGAATGGTGGGTGTGATGCCTTTGTAGGAACGGATCATGTTTAGCTCAGAAGGAAATTGAACATATCACGGGCAGGGGTTTGGTAGCGTCGGCGTGCCGCCGGCTCGATGGGCGGGCGAGTCGCCGGCTCAGACCAGCCGGCGAGACGCCGGCGCTACGAAATCAGTTTTCTGTCGGGCACCGGCACTTTAGGCGTAGCTGGCGTCCGTGGAACTTTTGGTACCGCCGGCACCTTGGGCGGCGCCGGCGCCTCCGCCACCGTCGATCCTTTGCGCAGTTCGATTCCGCCATGCTCGTTGTTGATGACCAGGTGCGGACCGCCGCCGCCCGACCGTGCCGCTGGCGGTTCCCTGGTCATCGCCGTTTTCGATTTTCAGGGCGTCGAAGTCGGATTCGATTTCGCCGCCGCGAGCGCGGGCGTCCACCTGGAAGCCAGCCTTGTCGGGCAGGTAAAGCTGGACGTCACTGTTCCGGTTGGTTCACCTGCATGTTGCCCAGCTTGCTCATGTGGATTTCCACTGCGCCGTTTTCGTTCTCCAGCCGCACGTCGCCGCTGACTCCGTGCAGACGGACGTCCTTCGACCGGGTCAGCAGACGGAACGGACCAATCAGGTCGCTGGCTCGCAGATCGCCCGAATCCATATCGAGGTCGCCGTTCAGTTGGGAGAACTCCATGTCGGTGCGGGCGGATTTAAAGCCGATACAGCGCCGGCAATCTTTGCCAGCTTGACGTTATCGAACTCGCCATTCAGCCGGGCCGCGCCTTTCACGTCCGCCAGGGAAACGTCGTCGCCTCGTCCCTGCACGGAAACGTCGCTCGAAATATCTGACACCCGTGCCGAGCCACCGGACAGGTTCAGGTTCAGCTTGCCGTTGATGTCGGAGGCGTTGACGTCGCCGTGCTGGCTGGCAATGTCAACGTCGCCGTCGCGACCAAGTACGCTCACATCACCGCGGCGGGACGAAATTACGACCGGCGCTTTGCGCGGGACGCTGATGTCCATGTCGGTCGTGACCGAGTGGTCGCCGGCACCCTGGGTATTGGCGCTTAAGGTGACGTCATTGCCGCTGACACTGATCAGGGGCTTGGTGGCGGGATTGAATTTGTCGGCTTCGTCCTGGTTGTCGGCGTTGATCCGCTTGTGCGCGGCGACGTGAATCTGGTTATCGTCCGAAACACGTCAGGTTCACCGCTCCGCGATCATTGACGATGCGCAGGCTGCCGCCCGCGGGAAAGTCCTGCTGCAACTGATCTTCGTAGCTGTAGTTGTGTCCGAACAGGGCGATATCGTCGTCGCCCAGATCGATGTGGTCGCGAATCTCATCCCAGTTGAAGCGTGAAGCCTGGGTCGCCGACATTCCGAAAATGATCAGAAAAATCAGCAGCAGGACTCCTCCGGCGCCGATCCCGGCAGGGCGTGTGCCTTCTCTTTGCCTGCTGGTACTCGACCAGTTTGATGACGCCCCAGAGAATGATCAGCGCGGGCCAGTAGGTGCCGAACCAGTCGCAGGAGGGGCTGCGGCTGCAGCACGTGCATGGTGGTCAGCAGCAGCACCACTCCCAGCAGGATCATCACGACCGGACCGGCGATCGAACGCCGCTGTCTCGGGTTGATACTGTTGCTGCTGCATGGGCGGCGGGGCTTGCACCGGGCTAGCCATTTTTCACCTCCGGCTTCACATCCGAGTACGGCGGGGGCGGCACTTCACCGGAGTTCCGGAAGACGGCACTCCAGGTTGAGCGCGGCGGCAGCGGTCCTGGGCCAGCTGTACTCTGGAAAATCTTCACCAGTCCAATCGACCACCAGCAGGAGCGGCAGGGTGCGGCCGAAGCGGATCACGCCCATGCTGTCGAGCAGGAACTGAAATCCCAGGGTCAACAGGATGGCCGGCCCCATCAAGTCCGCGCTTGCAGCTGCGCACGCGATCAAATCCTGGCGGCACTTCGCCTATCAGGCCGAGCCGGCGCAACAGCAGGCAAGCCGCCAATGCCAATCAGGACGAGCGGCCAGATCCGGTGGGCGCTGAAATCCCAGATGTCGAGGGTATGCAGCAGGAAGATCACGCCCAGTCCGATGAGCACCAGGGCGCCGACTGGGAACTTTGCTGACATCCAGCGTTTTCACCGGCGCTGAAAGGTTGTTGCCCAATCCAAACGGGTCGGGAGGTGGCAGTCCCAGTCTGCAGGGCCCGCGCACTGCGCACGGAATCGATGATCTGATAGAAGTAGAAGCCGGCGATGCCCAGTCCGAAGACCATGCCCATGGCTTCGCTTCCACTGCTTGCCCCCAGATATCAGCATGGTGAAGATCACCAGGTGCGCCAGTCCTTTGGCATATTGTCCGGTGTAAACCGCGCCCACGCCGAAGGGAAAGAAGCCGGCCAGAACGCCGGCCAGAGCTGGATTCGGTCCGCCGACTGGCGTACCGGGACGTACCTCCGGAGCTGCCGGCACAAAGCCGGCTGCAGGTGGAGCCACGTTGGGCTGCACGCCTTCCAGGCGCGCCGCCAGGCAACTCTCGCAATAAATCACTCCGTGCACCGAACGGGTGCAGTTGGCACACAGCGGTTTTCCGCAGGTGCGGCAAAAGGCCACCTTCTCGACATCGGGATGGTTGGCGCAGTTCATGAAAGCCTCCTGTAAGTGGTCACCGTCACTACAGGCGGATCATTCGGGAGCGAGGCCAGCACTGGCTGGTTCTCTCCCTGGCTGTAGTTGCGTTCCTGTCTTGGTTCGGGTTGTCCACTGGTGTTGTTGTCTTTCTTTTCTTGCTTTTGCTCCTTGGGGCTCGGTTCAGGGGGAGCGGTCACTCGTTTGAATTCCCGCACCCGCGATTCGATTTCGTACACGAAGCGAATGTTTTCGTAGTACTTCACGACCCGGCCGGTGGTTTCGTAGTAAGTGCGCTTGATGCGCATTGGGCCGCAGGTCCACATGCCGCACATCGCTCACCTTCACTCCCGCCAGGCTCAGCGAGATTGATAGCGAAAAGAACGCCATTCCGAATGACATGGCGAAGCGGGGCTGCCGGCTCATGGCAAACACGGGAGCGAATACGGGCCGGAACCACGACCGTGATCGCGTCGGTCCACGAACGCTGGTCGTCGTGCCGTCCCACGACGCGCTTGCTCTCGTGTCCCGTGGTGGCGACCAGAATGTTGTGCACCAGGTTGGCAGGAGGTTCCACCTCGGCCAGCGACTTCAGCCAGCGCCGGCCCGCGTCGGCCTCCGCGAACAGCGGGCCGCAGACGGCGCAGACTCGGGCATGGGCCTGAAAGCTCTCCAGCTTCGTACCGGTCAGTGTCGAGTCCAGCGCGTCAATCAGCAGCGCGTCAAACTCCGCGCACTGCATCCCGTTTTTGGTTTCGCCTGCCATCACATCACCTGCCTATATGTACGTTGTAGCAGGCGCGCAAGTTCCGCACGCCCGCGATTTATCCTTGATTTCACCGTACCCTCCGGAACCTTTAGTACCGTCGGCAATGTCTTTGTAGTCCATATCTTGCAGGTCGCGCAGGATGACCGCTTCGCGCAGTTCCGGCGAGAGTTTCTGCAAGGCGCTGTGCACCAGTTCCCGGGTCTCGCGGCTCTGGACGCCGGCATCCGGCGGCTGGCGCCTTGTCCTCGATCTTCTCGCTCAGCGGCATGGCGTCTTCGTGTTCCGACGGCGTCGCGTCCAGCGAATCGGTCATCCGGTCCTGCTTGCTCTTGCGGAAATGGTCCACCAGCAGGTTGCGGGTGATGGTCGTGACCCAGGTCATGAACGCCCCCCGCTCGACGTCGTAGGAGCTCAGGGTGCGGAACATCTTGATGAAGACTTCCTGGGTGAGGTCCTGGGCGTCGTCGCCCGATCCGGCGAAGCGATAGCAGATGTTGTAGATGCGCCGGTTGTAGCGCTGAACGATCTCCTCCCAGGCCACGACGTCGCCGGCAACGCAGCGACGGACCAGCATGGCAACGACCTGGGCGTCTTCCAACCCGCACTCCCCGGAACTCCTGGTCTACCCGAGGTATACCCCGAGCTTTAACACCACAATACAGATACGTTTTTGTGGCCCCAAAAGTTCTGCGCTTCTATAAGGCAAGGCATTGTAGCAGGGGGTAAAACTGCAAGACGAATAAAAGGCGAACACAACTGAGAACCGGGAACTAACAACTAAAAACTGGTTTTTAAGAAGTCAGATTTTGATGTTTTTGGGAGGGTCAGGGAGGCACTCTAGCGAAAGCTAAATCCGCCGCCCCTTCCAGGCAATCAGCCGTCGTACTCCAAGCGAGAGCCCGGTAAACACAAGCAGGGAAGCGCCAGCGGAGGCGACTACAGCGAGTGTTTCCCCATCCATCCCCCAGCCTCGCCGGTATGGGTGAAGCGGGCCCAAGCCCGAAGCTGGCGGCCGCTGTTGTAACTGGAAAAAGGTTCCCAACGAACGATTTCCCCGCTGACAGGATCGAGCGTGAGTTGCGATCGTAAATCCGGACGGCCGCCATCGCCGCGATCGATCGAAAACGTAAGCGGGCCTGTAGCATTGTTGGGCAGCCGCAGGGTGATGGTCGTCCAGTCTGGAACCTGCAGGCTGGCGCGGGCAAACAGCTTGTCCAGTCCTTCCTGTCAAATCCTGCGATGATCGGAGCTTCGGACTTCCGGGCGCTCGGGTCTGAATTTCTGCGAGACGCCCGCGTCCGCGTTCCGAGGCGGCCCTGACCGGCGGTCTGCGGCGGAGGCGGCGTGTTGCCAGTCGCGCGGTAGACCAGGTTGTTGGCCCACGGATAAGACATGACGACGCCCGTGACCACGATCAGCAGAAGCGGCAAGGCGCACCAGAATCCCAGGACGTTGTGCCAGTTCCAATCGCGCGCGCGGCCCCACGCTCCTCCGCGAAACAGCGTGATTTTCTTGAGGTTGTTCCAGGTCCATTCTTTCGGCCACCACAAGAATGGACCAGTCACCACCAGAACGAGGAAGCTGAGGTTGCAGGCGCCGGTGATTGCGCGTCCCCAGGGCCGCCTTCGCCTCCCATCGCCAGCCACCGATGCCAGCCCTCGACGCTGGAGAAGAATGCCCGAAGCCGGGGTGATTCTTCGCCGAGCACCTGTCCGGTGTAGGGATTCATCAGGACGGTCCGTTCGCGCCCGAAATCGAACGACACGGGATCGGTCGGAGTCCGAGCGCACGGTGATGCCGTGGGCATTTGTCCTTGGCTCTTTTGTATCGCGGCCAGCAATTGTTCCACGGGCAAACGCTGCGCTCCTGGTCCAGGTTGCCACTGGGAAACGCGATCCGCCCGGTGCACGATCTGCCGCTTGTAGGCGAGCAGGATGCCGGTCACGGACATGACGAGGATGACCAGGCCGGCTACGCACCCGGCGATGAGATGGATCCAGAACAGAATTCTGCGGGGTGTCATGAAGAGCGGTTTCGGACTCAGACTTCCGCCCAGCGCCGCAGCAGGTTGTGATAGACGCCGGTGAGTTGCACGACGGCGGCATCGTCGGGCTTCGCCGGATTGATGCGCTGGATCGCGATGTCGAGATCGAACAGCAGCGTGCGCTCGCCGTCGTCGCGCACCATGCTCTGAATCCAGAAGAATGATGACAGCGCGCGATCCGCGCGTCACCGGCGTCACGTGATGCAGGCTGGTCGAGGGATAGAGAATCATGTGGCCGGCGGGCAGCTTCACGTTGATGCACGCCGTAGGTGTCTTCGACGATCAGTTCGCCGCCGTCATACTCATCCGGCTGCGAGAAAAATAAAGTGGCCGAGAGATCGGTGCGAATGCGGTGTCCGGTTCCGCTGACCTGCCGGATGGCATTGTCCACGTGCGTGCCGAAGGATTGTCCGCCCTGATAGCGGTTGAACAGCGGAGGAAAGACGCGCGCCGGCAGCGCCGCCGAAACAAACAGAGGATTCTGCCCCAGCGCAGTGAGAATCATCTCTCCCAGTTGCGCGCGCGGCCGGATGGTTCTCCGGCAGCTGCATGTTGTCCTTGGTGCGGGCGGATTGATGGCCGGCTGTGACTCTGCCGTCCACCCATTCCGCCTGGTCCAGGATTTGCCGCGCCTCGGCCACCTGCTCGGAGGTCAACACTTCGGGTATGGGCAGTAACAATGGGATTTCCCTTTCACGCTCAGAATTTGAAAGTGATGCCCAGCAGCGCCGAACGCGCCGCCCCGGCACGATGTGCGCGGGATGAATCTGGTCGTAGTAGTACTTGTCGGCCAGGTTGTACACGTTGACCCGAAGGTCGACGTGCTCGCTCAGCGGATACTTCGCCATGGCGTTGAACACCCAGTAACCCGGCACCTGCTTCACCAGTCCGGTGACGGGATCGAGAGGCGTGGTCGAACTGGCGGTGCGGCTGTCGACAAAATCCGCGCCGCCGCCAATGCTCAGGTGCCAGGGCAGGTCGAAGGTGCTCCAGGTGCTGAACGTGTTTCGGGGAACATTGGCCAGTTGGGCGCCGACGGACAGCGGAAAGACCGCCGAGCGCTGTGACCTTGCCATCCAGATAAGCGTAGCTGGCCAGAATTTCCCAGCGGCTGGTGATGTATCCGTTGGCTTGTATCTGGACGCCGTTCACCCGCTGGCTGCCAGACAAGACAACCGTCGTGGCATTCACGGTTTCGCGGGCATTGGTCTTGTCGGTGCGGAACGCCGCTGCCCGCAGCGACAGCTTTCTCGCGAACAAATCCCACTTGGTGCCCACTTCGAACGTCCGGCTTTCTTCCGGCGGCGCGTTCTGCGTGGCCACGCGTGAGCGCCAGCGTCTCGGCGGAAGGATTGAACGACGTGCCGTAGTCGAAATAAATGCTTCCGCCGGCCACCGGCTTGAATACCAGCGCACCGCGCCAGCTCGGCATGACGTCCACTCGCTTGAACGGCGAAGTCGGCGTCACCGGCAAGGATTGATCGACGCGTGGCATCGAACCGGTCCACGCGGACTCCGCCGGTCAGGTCGAGCTTGGGCAGCAGGTTGACGGTATCGAGCGCGTAGGCGCCCGCGCTGATGGCGGTCACATGCGTGTCGGTGATGCCGGTGCCCGGAACGATGCCGGCAAAAGGCTGGCTGGTGTCAGGATGCAGCAGGTTGGTCTTCGGAACCGTGGTGAGATCGAAACGCTGACGGTACGGTGATGACGTTTCGCGTCCGCCCTCCGCTCCTGCAACCACGGTGTGACGCAGAGAGCCGGTGTTGAACTTCATGATCACGTCGGCCTGATCTTGCAGGAAAGTTTCCGTGCTATTCGACAGCAATCTGGTTGCGCAGAACGCCGATCTGACCGAGCGGCGTCGTCAGCGGATCGGCGTCCAGAGTGGTCGCGTCGATCTGCGCTTCGGTGATGCGAACATCGCGATGGTAGTGCGCGTAACGGGCCTGATTGCGGAAGGTGATGTGGCTGTTGACGTCGTGCTCGAACTTCACCGTCCCCATGTCCACGTTGGTCTTCAGATAATTGCCGTGTTCAAAGCCGTAGTAGTTGCGGCGCTCGACCGGAGCGGGGCCATTGAACAGCCAGGGAATGCCGTAGTCCGGCGTGTCGTCGGCGCCTTCGTGCAGGTAGCTGAGGGTGAGTCGAGTCGGCGTGCCCAGTCCGAATGCCAGCGACGGAGCGATACCATAGCGCCGGTTCTCGGCAATGTCGCGTCCCGCGAACTTCGAATCGTGCCCCATCAGGTTCAGGCGGAAAGCGGTGCCGCTTCCCAGCGACGGCAGCGGCCGATCGAGATCGGCAGTGATGCGCTTGGTCTGGTCCGTGCCCAGGTCCACGGTCCCCGCGAAGAGCGCGGCCGTCTGCGGGACTTTGGTTTCCTGATTGACCACGCCGCCGGTCGATCCCCGGCCGAATGTGACCGACGACGGACCTTGCAGCACCTCGACCTCCTGCATGTCAAAGGGATCGCGATAGTAGCTGCCAAAGTCGCGCATGCCGTCGAGGAAAATGTCGTTGCGGGCGGTGAAGCCGCGAATCGTGAGGTTGTCGCCCTGCGCGCCGCCTTCTCCGGCGGCGATGCTGATGCCGGCCACATTGCGCAAGGTGTCGCGCAGCGTGGTCGCGCCCTGGTCCTGGATGATGTGCTGCGGAACGATATCGATGGATTGCGGGCGTGTCGATCAGAGGCTGAGTGAATTTCGGCAGCGAGACCTGCACGCCGGTGTCGGTGACATCGACCGTGGTCGCCATGCCCTGGATTTCCAGCATCACTTTGTCCGGGCCGGTCAAGTGATAGCCGATGCCGGTGCCGGTAAGCAGCTTCTGCAGCGCCGCTTGCGGCGTGTAGAGACCGGCCACGCCAGGCGACCAGATGCCGCGCATCGAGTCCTGCGGCACAGCTCACGCTGAATTGCGCCGTCTTCTCGAAAGCCGCCAGTACCGAATCCAGGGTCCCGGGCGGAATGTCGAAGCGGCGCACGGTCAAACCCTGGGTCTGGCCGAGACGCGCTGCACGGCGGAGCCGGGCGGTCCTGCTGGGCATAGACCTTGAACACGGCATCGCTGCCGAAGGTCGTGTAGGCGGCCACGGTGCCCACGGCCATCCAGTACTTGGCGCCGCGGCGGCGGTTCCGTGCAGATTTCTTGTCTTTCCTGATCTTGATTCTGGTCTGGCTCATCTGGGCCCCTCAAGTCAAATTTGTACTCTCAGATGCAACCGAGTTGCATCTATTAGGCGTCATTCAGTTCAGATGCAAACGTGTTGCATCTGATCTCTTAGCTCTAATGGTGCACTGCCCGGCTTCAGAGCTGTCAAGGAAGGCCGCAGATTTTGTTGCAATCCGTGTGCAACTAGATGACATAACAACGGGGAGCCGTGGATCCGCGTACGAAGGGCGGACGACACTCAGTCACGCACGCACCTGAGTCTCGAAGACTCGGCGAGACTATGTTGCCACAGCCTTGGCATGGAACGCCTAGACGAGCTGAAGCGCCCCAACGGGTCGCGCCACGACGAGCTGCGATTGGCGGAGTGCCGAGCCTACGTGGGTTCCTATTCGCTGGTGAAGTAATCCACCGTGACCGGATTTTCGAACAGGGAATAGTCGCGCGTCACCACCGTGATTCCGCTTTCGGTGACGAAGTAGCGCTGGCGGTCGGCTTCGGCGTCGTATCCGATGGTGGTGCCTTCGGGAATGTGGACGTCGCGATCGATGATGGCTTTGCGGATGCGGCAATGCCGTCCGACGTTGACGTGGGAGAACAGAATGCTGCTCTCCACTTCGCTGTAGGAGTTCACGCGCACGTCGGGCGAGACCACGCTGCCCTTCACCATGCTGCCGGAAACGATGCAGCCCGCGGAAACGATGGAATCGACCGCCGTGCCGGTGCGTCCGGCTTCGGCGAACACGAATTTGGCCGGCGGATACTGCCGCTGGTGAGTGCGAATCGGCCAGTCCGAGTCGTACAGGTTGAACACCGGCGACACCGCCACGATATCCATGTTGGCTTCGTAGTAGGCTTCGAGCGTTCCCACGTCGCGCCAGTAGAGTGCTTCTTTCTTGTTCTCGTCCACGAAGTCGTAGGTGTAGACGCGGTATTCGTCCGCCATCTTGGGCAGAATGTCTTTGCCGAAATCGTGGCTGGAAGACGGGTCTTCCGCATCTTTCAAAAGCACCGGGATGAGCACGTCGGTATTGAACAGATAGATGCCCATCGAGGCGCACACCTTGTCCGGATTCGATGGCGAACGCAGCTTGGTAGTCTTCGGCTTTTCCTCGAAGCCCAACACGCGGTGGTCGCGGTCCACGTCCACGACGCCGAAGCGGGCCACCTCGCCGGGATCGATCTGAATGGTGGCCAGGGTCACGTCCGCGCCGGAGTCGTTGTGCCGCTCCAGCATCAGCCCGTAATTCATCTTGTAGATGTGATCGCCGGAGAGAATCAGCACATGCTTGGGCTGCTCCGAGCCGATGGAATAAATGTTCTGATAGACCGCGTCGGCCGTGCCCTGGTACCACTGATCGCTCACGCGCTTCATCGGCGGCAGCACTTCGATGAACTCTCCCATCTCGCTGCCCATGATGTTCCAGCCTTCGCGGATGTGGCGGTTCAGCGACAGCGCCTTGTACTGGGTGAGGATATAAACCCGGCGCAGGTCGGAGTTGACGCAGTTGGAAAGAGTGACGTCGATGATGCGGTAGATGCCGCCAAAGGTGACGGCAGGCTTGGCGCGGTCGCGGGTGAGCGGATACAGGCGCTCGCCAGCACCACCAGCCAGCAAGACTCCCAGTGTATCTTTCATAAGGCTTCCGCTTCGATGCAGCTTTCAGGCCCGGGGAAGCTCCGCCGTTCTTCGAATCCAGGGCCTCGGAACCGCGTCAGTGTACCAGATACAGTTGCCCTCTTGTCCTCGGGTAGCCGCTTTAGGGAAAATCCACCGGTCGCTGATTGACGTATTTATTTCTGGGGTAAAGGCAGCCTATGGTTAATCCGCAACGCCACAGTGTTTTTGTTACCGGCGGTACGGGATACGTCGGTCGTCCGCTGATCACCCAGTTGCTGGCACGCGGACACGAGGTCCGGGCGCTGGTTCGTCCCGGTTCGGAGAAGAAGTTACCGCCGGGCTGCCACGCAATTCCTGGCGACGCTCTGGACGGCAAGTCTTACGCCTTGAAGATCGCGCCCGCGGACACGTTTGTGCAGTTGGTTGGTGTTTCGCATCCTAACCCGTCGAAGGCCGCGGAGTTCCGCAACATTGACCTGGCCTCCGGCCAGAGCGCGGTCGACGCAGCCAAAAGCGCCGGAGTGCGGCATTTCGTCTACATCAGCGTGGCCCATCCTGCTCCCATGATGAAGGCTTACATAGAAGTGCGCACGCAATGTGAAGCCATGATCCGCCAGAGCGGAATGGACGCGACTATCCTGCGTCCCTGGTACGTTCTCGGACCCGGCCACCGCTGGCCCTACTTTCTGATTCCTATCTACAAACTGATGGAATTGCTGCCCGCAACCCGAGCCGGTGCCACCCGCCTGGGACTGGTCACGCTGGAGCAGATGGTTCAGTCGCTGGTCCATTCGATCGAAACTCCAGCTCAAGGAGTTCGTATCGTCGAGGTCCCGGAGATCCGGCGGCTTACGTAGCGCAAGTTGTCGAGGCAGCCTCGGGAAGGGCACGACTTCAGTCGGGACGCACTGCCAGACGACCAGCAAGACGGGCGGCTTCTTAGCCGCTCGAGAGGTCTGCTGTTTCGACAGCGAGGCCTCAGCGCTAAAGCGCCAGTCCGTGGCTCGCGATACCGCGACGTCTAAAGTCTGCCCTTCCCGTATCGAGAGAAGCCGACGCTAAGCGAAACCACCCTCGAATGTGACACATTTTGTCGTTAGAAAATTCCTCAGACCAAAGTAACAGCTCGAATTACGAAAGCGCATGCACATGGGACATCTGTTCGCTGTGTGTTGTGAATGAGATGGTGTCTTGACGTCGAAAGCACCGGAGCCCATGGCAAGAGAAGAATACCTCGAAGAAATTCACATCCGGATTTTGCGCGTGACCGAAGATCTGCGCGCAATTCAACGACAGCTCAACTGCGCCGCCATGGAAGCTCCCAGCGATCCGGAACTCATGGAAGCCCTTAGCGCGCTACCTGAGATGGACGCGCTCCAGATGCTGAAGTCGGCCATCGACCAGATGCGCCACTTCCTCTGGTTCTACATGCAGGTCATGACCAATGAATCCGAGTCGGGTGAGAGACTGCGGCAAAGCATCCGCCAGAAAGTTTCCGCGGACGCGGTGCTCAGTCCGGAAGCGTCATTCCTGGAAAAATTCAAAGACGCGTCGGACACGGCACTGTTGCGCTACATCTCCGACAACAAACACCGGAAGCCGAACTAGAGCGGACGTCGGACCTCGGACTTCGGACCAGGTTTCCTTCTCCGCACCTACCCTTCTACCGATACCTCGCCATCGCATTGCCTCCTAACATTTTAGTTGACACGAAATTGGTCTTCGAGGTAGCCTCCTAATCTATTAGGAGGCTACCTCAATTCAGTGACGAAGCTCCAAGCTCAAACCATTAACGCCTGTGGAACTGGAGATCATGAAGGTCCTCTGGGAAATCGGCCCCGCAACAGTGCAAAGTGTGCGGGAGAAATTGCCCAGCCAACCTCGACCCGCTTACACGACTGTACAGACCATGCTCAATGTCTTGCTCCGCAAGGGCAGGGTGAGGCGTTCGCTGAAGGGCCAGGCGTACGAGTACTCGCCTGCGGTCAGCAAACAAGTCGCAATCGGGCAAGCGGTGCGGGACCTTCTGAATGGTCTGTTTGGAGGGTCGGCGGAGGACCTCGTGATGAATCTGGTCCAGACCCGGCAGTTGACACCAGAGAAGCTCGCGGAACTGACCGAAATCGTCGACCACTCCGGCCCCAGAAACAAAAACACGAGAGAAGATCAAGGAGAAGAGCAATGGCGGCAATTAGTCAATTCGTTGTCACCCTCCTGCTCAATTCCGTGTGGGAAATAACATTGCTTTTCGGCGTGGCGCAAATCGGAGCCTGGACCATGCGCGCGGCGCCTGCTCGATTCCTTTATCGGATATGGGTTACGGCGATCATCCTGGCGAGTTTGCTGCCGCTCGGAAGCATTGTCGTTCAGATCCGCTCCTTAGGTCTTTTGTCATCGCCGATTGTTGCCAGCGAGCAACGCAGTTTTTGGTTTAGCTCGCACGGCACGATCTCGGCGTCCAGACTGTCGTTTGCTCCCTTCTGGATGTATCCGCTGGTCGGCTCCTACTTCGCCTTTGTGACGTACCGGCTGATCCAGTTTGTGCGGGCATGGCGCAGGACCAAACATCTTCGTAGTAGCGGGTATCTTCCCGAGTTTTCTCCATCGGAACTTTCCATCGTTCGGCATTGCCGGTCTGCTTTTGAGATTGAGAAAAAGACGGTCTCGATTCGTTGCTCCTCACTCGTCTGCGGGCCCGTGACAGTCGGAAATTGGACTCCAGAAATCCTGCTCCCAGCGGATGTTCTGCGGACCGCCAGTCAAGATGACTGGTTGTCAATGCTGTCTCATGAAATGGCGCATGTTTGCAGAAGGGATTTTGTGAAGAATCTTGTTTGCGAGATTCTTTCCTTACCCGTTTCCTTTCATCCCCTGACAACTTTAATGAAATCACGGCTTGCTGCCGCTAGAGAAATCGCCTGCGACGAACTCGCGACCGCTCGGTGTATCGAACCGGAGAGGTACGTACGCTCTCTCCTAACGATGGCGGGAAAAATGCTTCAACCGCTGCCTAACAGGTTTCCTGATCATAGTGTCGGTATTTTCGATGGAAACACACTGGAGGAACGTGTTATGAAACTATTGGGTAGGAACTCTCTGTCCGTGTTTTGGTCCTGGGTTTCGCTGCTGCTGGTGCTGGGAACCCTTGCCGCCTCAAGTTTTTCTGCTTCTGCTCACGCCGTAAGAGTCGAAGACGAACAGGCGGCCGGCCTATCTCAAGGCGACAGGTTGGCGGGCCAGGATAGCAAGATCCCGCGAGTTGGCCCTGGAATCACAGCGCCCCGCCCGATCTCAACGCCAGATCCCGAATACCCGAAACCGGCACGCAGCGCCAAGCGGGAGGGAACAGTTCAGCTCTGGTGTGTGGTGGGAACGGACGGCACGGTACACGATGTGCGAATTCTGAAGTCTCAAGGCCGCGATCTGGACGAGAGTGCAATGACTACGCTGCGGAAATGGAAATTCGAACCTGCGACGAAAGCCGGAGAGCCAATCGCGGTCCAGATCAACGTTGAAACCACATTCCGGCTGTACAACTGAGTTGCTTGCGCTTTAAGAAGATCGGCGTAGGCATTATTGCCCGGCATTTCACCGACTTCACCGGATTTCTCGGCCGACGCGAACATCTCTGGAAGAAAGAACCGACGCCCAAATCCTGTCAGAATCGAAAAACAATCCCCGCTGAATAGCGGAAGTTGTTCTGCCGATTGCCGAAACTACTGGAGAGTCCGGTGGTCAACGCGTCGATGGAGTTGAATTGAGTGCGGATGTAATCCACCTGTATGGCACGGATTGCGAGATGTCGAGTCAGCCCTATATCAACTCCGCCGCCGAAAGCCATTGCGAAAGCGTTCGCGCTGGTGAGGCCGGTGGAGATGCCGCCAATGATCGGTACGCTCACACCTGCACCCAGGCTGGAATGCGCTTCGCCAAACAATGCGTGTGCGAACACTGCGCTTCGACCGATTTGGCCGGTTACAGTCGGGCCAAATAAATAATTGTTCAGGTGCTGATAGGTGCCCGCCGAAGCACCGAGAAACGAGAAAGAGTAAGGACTAAGGCTGGAGCCACTTACGTCGGCCGTGACACCCAGGAAGCGGTTGAAATTGAAAGTACCCTGACCTTCCCACCCATTAAAGCCATTGCTGCCGTTACGGAGATAAGAATATCCGCCAAACAAAGTCGCTCGTGGTGCGTTCTCGCTGCCGGCCGACATAGCTCCGCCGCCTTGGGCGAGCAGCGTTACTGAAAAACATGAAACGATGAAAAACAAGATTCCGAACTTGCGCATTCTTTCTCTCCTCGACGAAAGCATCATCACAAGCAGGTGTGATGCGCGGAGGAAGAGAGAAATAATTTAGTCGCGCAGATTTTTGTTGAGAAAAGTTTGCAGTGTTAAGCGAACCTTAAAGAAGGTGAGTTGAGCCGCGTAATTTCAGGTTGCGTTCAGCTTGTTGCGACCTCACTTCGGTCACGAGCTTCTCTGTGCTTGACGGCAGGGGTCTGAGGGCAGAGGTCCGACGCCCGTCTTTCTCTATTCCAGCGTCACCGACTTCACCAGATTTCGCGGGCGATCCACGTCCAAACCTTTTTTGACCGTCATGTAGTACGCGAACAATTGCAGCGGAATAATTTCGAGCAGTGGCAGCAGTAACTCGGTCGCCTGCGGAACGAAGATGGTGTGATCGGCGATGCGGGGAAGTTCCTGATCGCCTTCTGTCGCGATCGCAATCACGCGCGCGGACTGCTGTTTGAATCCGCGGATGTTGGCCAGGTTCTTCTCGTAACGCAGCACCGATCCCGAATCCTCGCGGTCGCAGGTCGCGATGATCACCACCGGCAGATTCTCGTCGATCATCGCATTGGGACCGTGTTTGGTTTCGCCCGTGGGATAGCCTTCGGCGTGAATATAGGAAACTTCCTTGAGCTTGAGCGCGCCGTCCATGGCGACGGGATAGTGGATGGCACGGCCCATGAAAAGAAAATCCTGAACTTTGTAATATTTGTCGGCCAGTTGCTCGCAAGCCGCAGGCGCGGAGTTCAGCAGGACTTCCATCTTGCCCGGCAAATCGAGCAGTTCGCGGATGTAAGCGCGCCGCTGTTCCTTGGCAAACTTTCCGCGTACCTGTCCCAGGTAGAGCGCAAACAGATAGAGCACAGCCATCTGCGCGGTGAAAGCCTTGGTGGACGCAATGCTGATCTCTGGCCCGGCGTGAGTGTAGAGCACGCCGTCCGCTTCGCGCGCGATGGTGGAATCGACGACGTTCGAGATGGCAACCGTGCGCGAGCCTTTGGCTTTGGCTTCGCGCTGCGCCGCCGTCGTGTCGGCGGTTTCGCCGGACTGCGTGATCACAATGGTGAGTTCGCCGGGGCCGATCAGCGGATTGCGATATTCAAATTCGCTGGCATAGTCCACATCGACAGGAATGTTGACCAGGTCCTGAATCATGTACTGGCCGGCCATGCCTGCATGACGGCTGGTGCCGGAGGCCACGATGTTGATCCGGCGCAGCGCTCGAAGTTCGTCCGTGCTGATGCGGACTTCGTCGAGGCGCACCACAGCTTCTTCGAGCGACACGCGCGGCAGGATCGTGTCTCGCAACCCCTGCGGCTGCTCGAAGATCTCCTTCAGCATGTAGTGCGGGAATCCGCCTTTATCAGCCATTCGTTTCTCCTGAGGAGTACCTCGCCACGTAGCGCCGGGACGGCGGCGCTACTTTCGACGCGTCCGTCTAGATTCCGGCACCACCAATGATCGTCTTTCTCACTTCGCCGCTCGGACTCAACACAACGAGATCAGCAGGTGCTCCAGTCTCAATCGAGCCGGCATCCTTCAAACCCGCTACCCGCGCCGGATTCGCCGTCGCCAGCCGCACGGTTTGTTGCAAGTCCCACTGCGCAAACTGCATCACGTTGCGGACCGCCCGATCCATGGTCAAAACACTGCCCGCCAATTTTCCGCCAGCCATGCATCTGCCATCTTTCACTTCTACGTCGAGCGACCCTAAACGATATCGACCGTCAGGCATGCCGGTGGCCGCAGTCGCGTCCGTGATTAGCACTGCCGCTTCCGGTCCCTTGGCTTTCAGAAATAACTGCACGATCGTCGGATCCAGATGAATTCCGTCCGCAATGATGTCTGCGGAAAGTCGCGAGTCGGTCAGCACCTCGCCAAGAATTCCAGGATCGCGATGGTCAAGTGGACGCATGGCGTTGAAAGTATGAGTCGCGTGGCGAGCGCCTGCGGCAACTCCGGCGCGTGCGGCGTCGAGTCCGGCATCAGAGTGGCCAAGGCTCACGCAAACGCCAAGAGCTGCTGCCTGGGAGATCACTTCGATCGCACCAGGTATTTCCGGAGCGATCGTCAGCACGCGAATGTGTCCGCGCGCAGCCTGCCAGAAGCGATCAAATGCAGCAACTGATGGAGCCAAAAGATTCTCTGGGGGATGAACACCACGACGGCTGTGGCTGATGAAAGGACCTTCAAGATGAATACCCCGCGGCCGCGCCCGCAGGTCGCCGGAAGGAACTGACGATTCAATCGCGTCGGCCAGTCGCTCCAGCGCGGAAAGCGTCGCCTCGAGAGGAGCGGTAACCGTCGTCGGAAAATAGCTGCTGACACCGTGCGATGCCAGAAGCTTTTCGATTGGCGGCAGGGAATCGGCCGCCTCTTCCATCACGTCGTGACCGGCGCCACCATGAATATGGATATCAACGAAGCCCGGCGCCAGTATGCCGTCACGATAATCGACCGCGCGGCAGTTCTGGGGAATCTCTCGTCTCGTCTGCGACGTCACTTCCACCACGACTCCATCTTCCACCAAAAGCAATGGCTGTTCGATGCGTTTCAGGGGAGTGAACAGAGTTGTGGCGGTGAGCGCAATCATGAATCACTAGGTTGTCGGCGAAGCATCATTCTATAGGAAAACCTCGGCCAAAATCGTGTTACCTTTATTTCCAAACTATGCGAACTCGATTCTATTTGTGTCTGATGATCTGCCTTTGCAGCAGTCTGCTGTGGGCTCAGGACTACCCCAAGGCCGAAATCTCAAATGGACTGATCCACGCCGAGCTGATGCTTCCCGACGTCCAGAATGGCTCGTACCAGGGCACCAGGTTCGACTGGTCCGGAATCATCTCCAGTCTTCAATTCAATGGGCACGAATATTTCGGACGATGGTACGAACACCACGATCCCAAAATTCACGACGCCATCACCGGCCCTGTCGAGGCGTTTCAAACCAACGACAAAGGGCTGGGATACGACGAAGCCAAAGCCGGGGGGACGTTTGTACGCATCGGAATTGGCACTCTCCGCAAGCCCGAGGAGAAGGATTACCGCCCCTACGATACTTACGAGATCGTCGACCACGGCAAGTGGACCATCCGTAAGCACAAAGATCGTATCGAGTTCACCCAGCGGTTAAAGTCGGACCAGGGATACGCGTACATCTACAGCAAGACCGTGCGGCTGGTGAAAGGAAAGCCGGAGATGCTGCTGGAGCACTCGTTGAAAAACACGGGCAAGAAAGTAATCGAGACCAACCAGTACAACCACAATTTCTTTGTGATCGATCACGAAGCGGTCGGCCCGGACGTGACCGTCAAATTTGCTTTTACTCCCGACGCCCACGCGCGGATTTAAAGACCGGGCGGTGGTGCAGGGACAACAAATTATTTTCCCGCGCCCCATCGAAGGAAAAAACGGTGTGTTCTCGGAACTGACTGGCTCGAGCAAAGAAGTAAAAGATTATGACTTCCGGGTGGAGAATCTGAAGACCGGCGCCGGAGTTCACTTCACCAGCGACCAGCCTCTGGACTCAGTCAACTTCTGGGCGATCAACACCGTAGCGGCGGCAGAACCGTACATAAAGTTTCGCATCGAGCCCGGCAAGGAAGCCCGCTGGACGATCCGTTACGAGTTCTACACGTTGCCGACCGCGGCTAGAAACTAAAACTATTTTTTTGCCGGAACCCGCACGCCGCCGACCCAGACTGATTCGATCGCACGAGTGTTCTTAATGTCATCGAGCGGGTTTGCAGTCAACACCAGAAAATCCGCCAGCTTACCTTTTTGCAGCGTGCCAACCTGCTTGCTGATGTTGATGGTTTTGGCTGCGCCACTGGTCGCGGAGACCAATGCCTGCATCGGCGAAAGACCAGCCTTGGTTTCGTACTCCAGTTCCATGTGTTCGAAGTAACCTTGGAAACGGCCTGGCCCTCCGCCACTGTCGGTGCCCATCGCGATTGTGATGCCAGCATCCGAGAGCGTCTTGAGATTGCGCATGGCGACCGCCATGTGCTCTTTGTACCAGAGCGCCGAGGGATCGGTGCTCATCGTGCTCTGACGCTTGGGATCCTCCATCTGCTTCATTTCCGCTGGATCAGCCTCTTTGAGAAAAAACGGGTCGTTGAAAAAGGCGGGCGTCTCTGAATAACCGAAGACCGCAAACTCCCGGGTCAAAGTGGGCGAGTAAGAAACGTGGCGCTTCTTCATCAGTTGAATAAATTCCTGGTCCACTTCGCGATCGCGAACGCTGTGTGCGATGTAATCGACTCCGGCTCGCAGCACGCCTTTGGCGTCGTCCAGCATTACGATGTGTGCCGCGGTGCGATAGCCATTCTTGTGAGCTTCATCAATGGCGGCGCCGTAAACCTCAGGACTCATCTTTTGCCGCGCTCCGCGGAAATCGTCGATCCGCACTTTTACGAAATCAGGTTTGTTGCGAATCAATTCATCGACACTCTTCCGCGCTTCTTCCGGAGTCTTGACCGCAACCGCTCCCGGGATGGCAGAAGAATCCTGGATTGGTCCGGCAACGTACAAGCGCGGCGCGGTTCCGGGAGTCGCCTTGGCACAATATTCCCTCAGAGCAAACTCCTTGTCCCCACCCAGGCTGAGGACAGTAGTGATTCCATCGCGCAAGTAAAGCCCGAGCTGATCTTCGCGATTGACGTGGCCGTGCGCATTGATCAGTCCCGGAATGATCGTCTTTCGGCTGGCATCGATGATCTCCACTCCGGCCGGGACCTTCACATGTTTTCCTACCGCTGCGATGTGGCCGTTTCGTATCAGAAGGGTGCCGTGTTCAATCGCCGGTTTGCCGGTGCCGTCGATGATGCGTGCACCAACCCATGCCTGTCCCGCACTGGAATTCTGAGCGACTGCGGAGGCGCCGAATGCAGTCAGGCTGATGAGGGCAGCGGCGGACAGGCCAACGGCCCGTAAGGAAATCTTTTTTGAGACAAGCTTCTTTGAGGCAAGCATAATGAGTTAGCCCTCGACAGGTACTATGATAAGACTATAATAAATTGCTTTCGTGCTGAATGAAACTAAAACCTTTATTTCTGGAGAGATCGAAATGAAAGCCCTATCCATCGTAGTACTGTTTCTCGCTTCCGTGACTTCGCTGTATGCCGCCGATCCTGAAGGTTTTGGCATGTGGAAGGGGGCAGCCGTCAAGAATTCAAACCAGGAACTGGCCGGCAAAATTGATGACCAGAAATTTGCCTGGCAGTCCCTCGGCACTTACGGAAACCACCTGATCGGAATTTCGCACCGCGAAGGCGATGGCAGCGCCGAACTTCACGAGACTCAAACGGATATCATGATCGTCGACAACGGCGAAGCCACACTCATCGTGGGTGGCACCATGGTCGCTCCGAAAACGGTCAAGCCGCACGAAGTACGAGGTTCGTCGATCGAGGGTGGAGAAACCAAGCAGCTCGGTCCAGGGGACATTGTGCATGTTCCGGCCAACATTCCCCACCAGTTGAAAATCAAGTCCGGCACGAAGTTCACGTACACCGTCATCAAGGTGGATTCCAACTAGTGAGAGCAAAGAGTTTGAGATCGAAGGTCGTCCAATCGAAGCTTGCAGCAGCGATCGTCTGCGCTTTTCTGGTCATCGGCGCGCAGGCCCAGAAGCCCCACCTTACCGCCCGCGAGGTGGTCGCGCGAATTCAAAAGCAGGTGGGAGTTCCGTGGCAAAGCGATACCGTGGACACCTTCAAGGCCGGCAATCCCGACGCGCCAGTGTCAGGGATTGCCGTGACCATGATGGCTACGCTCGACGTGCTGCAACGCGCAGCTGCCGCGGGCGACAATCTCATCATCACTCACGAACCGACATTCTTCGATCATCTCGATGTTTCCGACCAACTGCCGGAAAAAGAGGCCGACCCGGTGTTGGTGGCGAAACGAAAATTCATCGCCGACCACAATCTGGTGATCTGGCGTTTCCACGATCACTGGCACGCCCGCAATCCGGACGGAATCGAAGCCGGCATGGTGCACGCGCTGGGCTGGGAAAAATTCCAGGATCCGAATAACCAGTATCTTTTCAATATTCCAGAAACGCCTTTGAACACACTGGCTTCTCGATATCAAACGCAAGCTCGGGATAAACATCGTCCGGGTCGTGGGCGATCCCAATCTGCAGCATCACCAAGTTAGTGCTCGCTCCAGGCGCGGCTGGACTCACCGTCCATGCCAAAGCCCTCGAAATGCCCGGAGTACAAGCGCTTGTCATCGGAGAAGCGCAGGAGTGGGAGGCGGTCGAGTACGTCGCCGACGCCGTGAGCGAAGGAAAACAGAAGTCACTCATCATCCTCAGCCACATCCCCTCGGAGCAGGCGGGAATGGAGGAGTGCGCGCGCTGGCTGAAGACGTTTGTGACGGAGGTTCCAATCCAGTTCGTTCCGGCTCGCGAGCCTTTCTGGAGCCCCAAGCCTTAGGAGCGAATTTTGTAGCGCCAGCCTCGCCGGCGGGACGCCGGCGCTACAAGATCAGGACTGCGCAGTTTCGCGCTTGTGGGATTTGAGAAGGTAACCGGGCCGATACTTAGGCCGTCTCTTCACTCTTCGTCGCCGTTCCGGCGATCACCGTAGTGGGTGGCACCGCGGTCTGTTCCGGCCCCAGACTGTGAGCGTTGCGCTCCGCTGCCTGAAGATGTACGCGCATGGCGTGGCGCGCTTTTTCTGGATTGTTCTCCCGGATCGCCCGGTAGATCGCCCAATGCTGACGTAGTCCCGCTTCCGGCACGCCCGGCATTTCGTTGGTGCGCCGGCTGACTTCGATGAGGGGTTCGGAAATTGCCTGCAGCACCATGATGGCGAGAGGATTCCGCGTAGCTTCCGCGACCGCTTTGTGAAAACGGATATTCGCCTTACCAATCGCCTCATGAAAGAGCAAGTCGTTATGGGGAGTGCTGCGGTCCAAGCGCAGGGCCTCTTCCTGCTCGGCCAGAACCTGCCGCATCGATGCCCAATCCTCTTCTGTGGCTTTCTCCGCCGCCAGAGCAACCAGTCCCAGCTCGAGAACTTTGCGAAACTCGATCAGGGAATCGGCCTGCTGCATAAATGCAGAGGTGGAAAGATATTCGGCATTGATCAGAGCAATGGGAGAAGGTTCAAGCACGATCGCGCCGATCTTCGGTCGCACGCTGATCAGTTGGAGCGACTCCAGAGACTTGATGGCCTCACGAACGCACGTTCTGCTCACGGCAAGCTCTTCAGTCAGCTGCTTTTCCGTGGGCAGCCGCTCACCCGGCTTTACCTGTCCCTTGCGGATCAGGTCGAGAATGTACGTGATTACCTGAGCGGTAATCGTCTGTCTGCGGATCAGGCCATACCTCCCGAGCTGCTCACCCTCCGAGGGTTCCTTCGGGCTAATACTATAGCACTATTGGCTTTCCCGTTTCGAGAGGGTAGGGGCTCCGAGGGACTCGTAGGAAGGACTGCCATGAGGTCGGCGATTTCAACCCGTTCAGGCAGTGCTTCGCAAGCTCCGCATGACGCTTTCACGAGCCAGGGCGAACAGCCGCTATCCGAGCTAGCCGGCTTTCGAGCCAGGATCGCATCCAGCGGGCTGCCGGTGACGTGGCCTTGTACGTCGCGAAAACCGGCTCGCTCAAGCAGTTGCCGGTATTCTTCCAGACTACGTTCCTTGCCCTCAGTGCAAACCAGCATATTGAGCGACTGCAACTGAGCGGACATTGGGCCCGTCTTATCGTCTCGTAGCAGCTTCTCCGCCAGCAGTATGCCGCCGCCTGCGGGCAGACGCTCGTAGATTTTCGCGAGCAAGGGGTGGATTTTCTCCTCCGACCAATCGTGCACGATGCGGCTCATCGCAAACAGGTCAGCTTCGGGCAACTGCGTCGCGAAAGAAATCGCCGGCTGCAACCTCGACGCGAGATGCCACGGCCGATTGCCGGATCTGTGTCCGCGCCGAGTCGATTACCTGGGGCAGATCGAATACAATCGCCTGCAACTGGGGATAGCGTTCACAAGCGGCGATTGCCAGATGTCCCGTGGCCCCGCCCAGATCCACCAGTCGTCGAAACGCGTGAGAGGTCGAAAGCCTCCACAACTTTGGGCGAGCTCAAGACGCCCAAGCCCGTGCATGCCCTGGACAAAAGTCTGTTTCGCTTCTTCGGTGCGGAAGAAGTGATCGAAAATTCCGCCTTCAATCCCGAAGGTCTGCTTCCATCGCGGTGTTCCTTCCCGCACTGCATCTTCGAGGTGCGACCACATTTGGAAAAGAACGTCGTTGGAATAAAGGATGTATCCGGTCAGCGCTCGCTTGCTGCTACGGCACAAGTAAGTACTGGCGACGAGTTCGTTCTCATACGACTCGCCATTGCGCCGCAGCAGCTTCAGACCCACGCATGTATCCAGCAATCTCTCGAGGGGATCGGATTCAACGTGTAGTTCGGCGGCAATCGTCGCGAGATTGCCGGGCGCGCGCTCCAGAAGGTCGAAGACGCCGAGAGACACGGCGGCGAACATTGCCTTCGAGCGGCGAAAAGCTTCGACCAGATCAATGACGGGAGAAGGATCGACTGGGGAAGGATCCGATGCGGAAGATGATTCAGAGATGATCCATCAAGTTGCCGTCACGCGTAGATCAGTTTGCTGACCTCGATGCTACGACTGGATTCCACACAATTTTCTTGTCAGCATTAATTCCCAGGCTCAACGCTGCCCCTCCGACACAAAGCACTGCGCACACAAGAAACGGCGTATTCCATCCATACATGCCGACCAGATACGCCAGCAGAACCGGGGAGAGCGCGCTACCGAGATTGCCGAAAGTATTCATGACGGATGCAATCGAGCCCGCGTAGTCGCCGCCAATATCCAGCGGAATTGCCCACGATACACCCACCGTCACTTCCAGGCCAAAGACCGCAACGCAGGAATACAAAACCGAAGCAGTCGAATGCGTGGTTAACGTTGCCGGCACGATAAAAATAGCTGCGAGCAGAAATCCCGCCAGCGCGACAGCGCGGCGCGCCATTTTCAGATTTCCAAATCTCTTGGCGAAGCGATCCGACAATGTTCCACCCAGAAGATCGCCTGCGGCTCCCGCCAGCAGGGGCAGGCTGGCATAGAAGCCCATCTGGGTCAGATTGAAGCCGCGGTGTTCGTTTAAATATTTTGGAAACCAGTCCAGGTACACATCAATCGCGTATCCGTAACAGAAATACATCAGCGAGAGTGTCCACAACGAAGGGCTGCTAAGGATCAGCCGCCACGGCACCGAGTGGGTGCGGGCAGAGGGAATTCCGATGGACTCTTCAATCAGCCGCCGCTCGGCCGCGCTGATGCGCGAATGTTCGCCCGGAGTGTCGCGGTAGTACCAGTACCATACGGCCGACCAGACCAGCCCGATGAGGCCGAAGAAGAAAAATGGCGCCCGCCATCCGAAGCGCAACATCATCATGACGACCAGGGCCGGGGTCAAAGCCGCTCCAACTCGCGATGCGGCGTGCGTCAGTCCCTGCGCGAAACCACGCTCGGTCGGCAGCATCCAGCGCGAAAGCGATCGCGTTGCGATAGGGAATGCGCCAGCTTCGCCCATGCCGAAGAAGAACCGGCACAGCCCCATGGAAAGCGCGTTCCATGAGAACGCCGTCAGCGAAGTAAAAATCGACCACCACACCACCACCAGAGAGAGCGCACGCCGTCCTCCGATGCGATCGCCGAGCCAACCGCCAGGAATCTGAAAGAAAGCGTATCCCCATCGAAACGAAGCAAAAATCCAACCGATTGTGACCATCGAAAAGCCGAGGTCCTTCTGGATCACGGGCACCGCGGACGCGATATTCACGCGGTCCATGTAGGTGATCATGTAGGCGCCGACGATCAGGGCAAGGACGACGTGGCGGGTGTGGGTGGGACGAGCAGCGATGGTGGTGTCAGTCATGCGCCCGGGATTCTCGGCCAACCAAAATTACCATTCGGATCGCCTCGCGTCCCGGCGAGGGTGTTGCGCTCATGACGGATGACAGAAGGCCACGAGGCGGAGCGATCCGGTTGTCTTCAATCGACCGGCGCAGCCTTGTTCTCACTCACCGCCCGCTCTGGCCCTGAAATTTTTCGGCCGGAGCGGGAGCTTTCGTGGCGCGAAAATTCTTGGACAAATAATCCACCACGATTTCAACTTCATCGTCGTTCAGGTCCGCGCCTTTCGACAGCATCTGGTCGATGATCGTAGACCATTGTTCCTTCGACGCCCTCTTCGTGGTAACTACCTTTATTGCATGGCAGGAAGCACACGTGCGCTCGACAATGGCCTTGCCTTTTCCCGGGGGGAGGGCAGTTGCATGTGGCGTGGTCGCGAAAAAAAGAAGAAGAGTTTCTAAAAGCATGTTCGTCTCAAAGATCGTATCATAATCTTATTCGTCGAAGACCTCTCTCGAGAATCCCTCGGCTTCTCTCCTTATATATAGGTCTGCACCAGACGAGAAAGTCGGACCGTCCAAAATCTTCGAATATTAGTACTGGCTGGGCTGACTACGCAGACCCAGCATCTGCCGGGCCTGGGCCGGAGTCGCTACCGGACGGTTCAGTTCGTGCGCGATGCGAATGGTTCGCTGCACAAACTCGGCATTGCTCACGGCCTTGCGTCCGCGCGAATAGTAAACATTATCTTCGAGCCCAACTCGAACGTGGCCGCCCATCAGGATGGCGAGCGTGGTCAATGGAAGTTGAAAGGCGCCGATGGCGGAGCAGAGCCACAAAGCTCCAGCAGGAAGCTCTTTCAACATATGGAGAACATTGTCCACAGTCGGAAAACTTCCGGTCTGATAACCCATCACGGTCTGGATCCAGTAAGGTTTTTCCAGAAGATCGTTCTCAATCAGGTAGTCGATCACCCAGGCGCAACCGGGATGATAAATCTCCAACTCAGGTTTGATTCCGCGTTTCTTCATCTCGGCGGCGAATTGATGAATCTGGCCGTAGGTGTACGGAGTGCATTCATCGATCTCAACCGCAGGCCGGGGAAAAAGTAGAGGAGCGCGGCGCTCTTTCAATTTGAACTTGCTCATGTCCGGCGCAAGATTCAGAGAAGCCAGTTCGGGACCTGCGGCGAGGGACGAAGCACGCTCATCCATTGTCATCGCCGGACTGGCTCCCGTGGTTGCATTGATGATAATTTCGGGGCATCGTTGTCGTACCGTGCGCAACACTTCGCGCCATATCGCGGTCTCGCGGGCCGCCTGTGTCAGGTTTTTCGGGTCCCGCGCGTGAATGTGAACCATCACCGCGCCAGCCTCGTAAGCCGCGTGAACCGACTCTGCTATTTCCTCCGCTGTTTCAGGAATGAATTCGTTGGCCTCTTTGCCCTGAATACCGCCGTTGCAAGCCACGCAAATGATGAGCGGCGGCATTCCGCTGCGCACTCGTTCCATGAATTCGTGGCTATTGGTGTAGTCAAAAGCCGCGGGTGCTTGTGCAGACTTCGAGCCTTCTTTCTCAGGCACTGAGACTCCTCTTTTCCCATCAGACCGGCAGAATTAGTTTCGAAAGGACAGGTACGGATCGATGATTCGAGTAGACATCGATTGCGTCATGTAAGCCTTGTCTATGTAAACAAGGCTTTTAGTTGCCAACAAGCGAAATAGTGCGAAACCTCGCCCATTTGCAGCAAAGAAGTGAATAATTTTGATTCGAAAAAGAGCACAAGTGGAGGAACTTGCAACGACGAGGGGACCAGTGTAGGCTTCGTCGATGGATAGCGGTGTCGGCGAAGCGGGCCGGCTCGCCCTTCCTGGCAGATTGTCGCCGTGACCGATAATGGCGCTTGTTCCCGGTTGTGAGTCTGAGTTTTGCCGGCCGGTGAGCGTTCGCTAAAACTCAATGACCAATAAGTTCACTCCGAAAACCTCGAACATTCAACCATCCGAAGAGTTGTGGGCAGGCACTGACCATCTGGATTCGTGGAAGGAAATCGCCAGCTATTTGCGGCGCGAGATCCGAACCGTTCAGCTTTGGGAAAAGAAGGAAGGCCTGCCGATACATCGCCATTTCCACAAGCAGTTGGGTAGTGTCTACGCTCTGCGTTCGGAGATTGAACGGTGGAAGCTTCAGGTTTCTCGTAAGACAGACGTTCACGAACCTGAACGCTGGCGCGATCCCATCCAAGGCCGAAAATCGGATTACGATTTGCGTGCCGCCCCTGACCAACAACACCGTCAACTCTGATAGCCGGCAACTGTGTGACACCATCGTCGCCATGACGATTTCGGCTCTCGAACAATTGAATCCGGGACAACTTCATATTGTAAGTTCGACTCGGCCGGTGCCGTCCGAGCCCGGACCATCTTCTGACAAGTGCGACAGCACATACTATCTTTTGCAATGGGACATGCAAGACGATGGCGACGGCCTGCGAGTGGACGCATCGCTGTTGTTGGCCGATACGCAAATTGTGGTCTGGACGCACTCCTATAACGGCCGGGCGGACGAACTGGACAAGATGCCTGCCTACGTTGCGGAGCAGCTTTCCCGATGTCTGTGGCTGAAGGTTTTTTCTTCGCCGGCGCCCGGTCCTGCGGCCGTGCGACGCGAAAAAACAGGAGCGCGCGCGGCTTACCTCAGAGGCAGATACTTCTGGAACCAGCGCAATGAAGAAGCCTTGCGCAAGGCCATTCATTGCTTTGAATCCGCGATCGTTGCGGACCCGCAGTTCGCGCTGTCTTATTCCGGACTTGCCGATTCTCTCAATCTGCTTTCGTTTTACGAGATCGTTTCGCCTTCCGAAGTCATGCCTTCCGCCCGACGTGCGGCTCTGAAAGCGATTGAGCTCGATCCCAATCTGGCCGAAGCCCACGCTTCGCTGGCGGATGTGTTCCTGCATTTCGACCGTGACTGGCAAGCTGCGGACCGCGAGTATCGCCGTTCCATCGAATGTAATCCCGACTACGCTTTGGGATATCACTGGTACGCCAACCTGCTTACCGCGAGAGGACAGCACGAGGCTGCTCACATCGCCATCATGCAGGCGCTTGAGATTGACCCGGTTTCGATCATTATTCAGGTTTGGGCCGGAGTGACCGCTCACCTGGCCCACCAGTTTGATGACGCTGTCCGGCACTATCGGAGCGCGCTGGAACTGGATCCGCATTTCATTTGGGCGCACATGTATATGGCCCAGGCCCTTGAACAGCAGGGAAATGTGAAGGGTGCGCTGCGGGAATTTGAAACCACTCTCCAGTTGTCTGGGGGAAGTAACTGTGTAAAAGCCATGAAAGCGCATGCTCACGCGGTGGCTGGCGAGAAATCTTCTGCCCGCGAAATATTGAACGAAATCAGGCGCGCGCGTTCGCGAAAGAATATGCCGTCCTACGATATCGCCGCGACTTACACGGCACTGGGCGAGTCCGACCTGGCAATGGCTTGGCTCAACCGGGCCTGCGAGGAGCGCAACATGAAGCTTTTTACCTTGACCCAGGACCCTCGTTTCGATCCGCTCCGTCAGCGTTCTGCATTCAAAGAGATCGTCGCGCAGATGGGGCTTCAGCAGTACGATTCAACCCGCCAGCCCAGCCATCAATAGCACGCGCGGATGCTAGTAACTCCGCCAATCCAACCTTTCTAGCCTCCAGTCGACTCAAACGCCGCTTGTGATACATTCAGCAATCTCTTCGAGGGCGAAGCTGACTTCTTCGCTCAATTTTCTTTGATGAGACGACAGAAAATCTCAACGGGCCGAGAACGGGTGGAATCTCTTGAATCAATCCAATGACGGAACGACGCTGAAGCAAGGCGTGAACGAACCCCAGGTTGCCGCAAAGCCTCGCGAACTGAATCGAAGTCTGGGTCTGTTTGACTCGACGATGATCGTTGCGGGATCGATGATCGGCTCCGGAATTTTCATTGTGGCTGGCGAGATGGCGCGAGAGGTCGGCAGCGCGGGATGGATGCTTCTGGCCTGGGTGATCGCCGGTATCCTCACGCTGGCGGCTGCCCTCTCCTACGGAGAGTTGGCGGCCATGATGCCGCATGCCGGAGGGCAATACGTTTATCTGCGCGAAGCTTACTCGCCGCTTTGGGGATTCTTATACGGTTGGACTCTGTTTCTAGTTATTCAAACTGGGACCATCGCGGCTTCCTCGGTGGGATTCTCCCGCTACCTTGGAGTGTTGTGGCCACAAATTGCAGAGAGCAACTACATCATCAGGCCGATCCACATCCTGCCGCACTACGCGCTGTCTCTCTCAACCGCGCAACTGGTTGCACTTACAGTCATTTCGTTTCTGACCTGGGCCAACAGCAAGGGCCTCAAGTATGGCAAGGGAGTACAGAACGTTTTTACGTCGATGAAAATTGGTTCGCTGCTGGGAGTGATTGTTGTCGGGGTGTTGGTGGGCTGGAAGGCCGCTGTGGTCAAAGCGAACTTCGGTCAGGCCTGGACGCCGCAAGGCTTCACCATGGCGGCGCCGGGGCTCTCTCCCGTCACTACATTCGGAATGTTCGTTGCGCTTTGCACCGCGCAAATCGGAGCGCTGTACGCCGCCGATGCCTGGAACAACATCACTTTCACTGCCGGCGAAGTCCGCAATCCAACGCGCAACGTTCCTCTGTCTCTTACTCTGGGAACGCTGATCGTGATCGGCCTCTATATCTTTGCTAACTTCGCTTATGTCGTGGTGCTGCCCTTCGGCGAAATACAGCGTGCCCCTTCGGACCGGGTGGCTGCAACCATGTTGCAGGCGATCTTTCCTACCATCGGCCCAACTCTGATCGCGGTAGCCATCATGATTGCGGCCTTCGGTTGCATGAATGCCCTGATCCTGTCGGGAGCCCGCGCCTACTACGCAATGTCGCTGGATGGACTCTTCTTCAAGAGTGCGTCAGTCCTGAATCGCGCCAATGTTCCCAGCGTGGCCCTGGTCATGCAAGGACTCTGGGCCGCTGTCCTGTTGTCGATTCGCACCTATGATCCGGCCACCGGTACTTACGGCAATCTCTACAGCAATCTGCTGGATTACATCATCTCGGCAGCTTTGATTTTTTACATCCTGACCATAGCGGCACTGTTTCGATTGCGCGCAATCAAACCAAATGCCGAGCGGCCGTACAAAGCCTTCGGCTATCCCATTGTTCCGGCGATCTATCTGATCAGCGCAGTTGTAATCCTAGCGGTCCTGTTCGTCTATCGCGCAGCGACGACGATACCCGGAGTCGTGATCGTCCTGATCGGCGTCCCCGTATACTTTCTTTTCAAATACCAGAGCACACGCGAGAGAATCCGCACAGAAAAGTAAGCCAAGTATTTGACGAATCCTCCAGAAGGGTGCCCCAGCCTCGTCGTTCCGCATTTTGGAACGACAGGGTGGGGCCTTTCGTCGTGACATCATCACAACGAGCCGGTTTTGACCGGATACCGTAATCGACCTTTGTCGCCCAGAATGCGTTGCAGGTCGAGGGCGAGACCATCCAATCCCGACTGTGCCGAAGCGCGGCCATTGAGAATGTCGGCCACATGACGCTCCATCGCTTCGATCATCGCCGCGGATTCCGGTATCGTCGGTTTGGGTTTCGCCACCGGCACACTCGCAAGAAAAGTTGATGTGTAGGGAATGGCTTTCACGTTGGGATCGTCGTAGATCGACTCCCGGATCGATGCGCCGCCCTTCAGCGTCTGCTGGACCTGCACCTGCTCAGACATTGCCCACTCAAGAAATCGATAAGCTTCACGCGGATGTTTCGACTCCGTCGGGATCAGATAGGTCAGGCCTTCCATTTGGCTGAAAGGTTTACCCGACGTCGAAGGAATAAGACTGTAACCAATTTTCCCCGCCACTTTCGAGACTGCAGGATCTTCCAGAAACGGTGCCTGATCGTTCCACAGCAGCCCCATGAACACGTGTCCCTGCTGGAGTGCAGACTGCGCCTCTCCCCATCCGTACTTCAAAGTGTCGGGCGGACTGAACGCGATCAGCTTGGCATACTGTTCGGTGGCGGCTACATTTTGCGGAGAGTTGACGACGATATCTCCGTACTCCCAACCGTGTTGCGTGTCGAGAATGTTTCCGCCAAACGAATAAATCAGGTTCAGCCATTCATACCAGAGCGCCAGCCCCTGCTTGCCTTGAATGTAAGTGCCGTAGAAGTGTTCACTCGGGACGGGTGAAGAACTCGGCCAGCTGCGAGTACTCCTGCCACGTTGCGGGAGGCTTAAGTTCGCGATGATAGCGAGACTGGAAGTGTGCGTTGGTTGGCGGCGTCATTCAGCAGATCTTTGCGATAGCAAAGAAACGTCGTGAGCCCGATGTAGGGATATCCGTAAGTGTGGCCATCGTATGTACTAAGTTCGCGCCACCAGTCGGGAAAGAGCTGCCGCGTCGGGATAAAGGCTGGATCGTGCACGGCGTTGAGTCGGAGAGAAACGAATCGATCGGTTGTACCTGTTTCTTTCGAACCAGCTCGCCCAGCAGGCGGTGCCGCACCACGATCACGTCCAGCGTGTCGCCTCGACTCGATCCACGATCGAGGTCGCCCATGATAGTGCGATCATTCTTGTGCAGAACCTCGACGTGAACTCCGTTCTTATGTTCGAACTCCGAGATCAGCCCAGTCTTGGTGAGCGAGTCTAGAAACCATTCGTCTCCCGCGAGGCGAATAGTTAGAGGGGACGTTTGTGCGCGAGCGGACTGGAGAAATCCGACTACTAACAGCAAGAAGAGTAATACGACTGCGTTTCTTAAGGACTTCGCGTGCATGCCTGTTTTCGATTCGAGGGTCAAAATAGGGGCGGATAACGACATCCGCCCCTACGTGCTTCGTGGTAGCTTCACACTTTACTTCTTGATCGATGAACCCGAAAACCAGAGGAACTTTACCGGCGTGTCTCCGGAATTAATGTTCGAATGCGTCATGGAATGGTCGGGACGAATCATGTAGGCCATTCCTGGATGCTGAACTCGCAGTTCCGATCCGATGAAAGCCAGGCTGTTGCCGTCGATCGCCGCCCAAATTTCTTCCTGCCCAGGATTGTGTGGATGCGGTTCGCCCATGGTCAGGGGATCGATGGTGACCGTGATGATGTCTCCGATGGTGGCCAGCCCGTCGGTTTTCGAGAAAAGATCTCTCACGATGTGCGCCCAGTGTCCCGAAGCGCCTTGAATTGTGTACGGAGAAGCGGCCATAGGAGTCCGTACCGGCACTTGCCGCTCGTCCGTCACCAGCATTTCTTTTCCCGGGACGAAGTTCTGCGGAGTCGGTTCACTCACGACATACATTTTGAGGTCCTGGTCACTGGTGTTCCTGATTGTGAACTCCAGATTTGCGGGCATGAAGACGGCGACGTCTTGATGAACCGGAGCGGTCTTGCCTCCAGCTGCGATTTCTCCGCTGCCTGCCGATGAAGTAATAAACAATCTGCTCGTGGTCCAGCGTTGTGGGCACCGTGGAGTCACGCGGCTGCAAGCGGCCATAGGCAAGGTAATTCGCGGCCTGCAGGATTGCGCCGGGCTGTGGTGGGGCGTAGTTGTCACCATGCGTCAGAATGTCGCGCAGGACCAGCGAACCGAATACATGACGGGGCATGGAGTCGCGCCAGTCGCCCATGAACATGTCGATTCGTCTGTCCTGCGAATCTCTGTCGGATTGGTAGCGGACATCGCCCGGTCCGTCGAAACTGTTTCCACCTGTACTTGGCGTGGCTACAGGCGGTTTGGCAACAACCTGCGCCGCAGCCGGTAAGGAAGCAATTGCGAAGAATGACAATGCCAGACAAGCCAATGTGCCGGACAGCCGTTTCATGCTGATGGTTCCGTCCATTCTGTTTCCTCGATTCGCTTTCGGAGTCGTTACTCGATCTGCGGATGCTTACCGCGCAATCGCCAGAGCAAGACCATCCGCTCCGGCGCCTGCGTCAATGATTGTCTTCACTGTCCAGTCAGAAAGATTGATGACGGCAACTTTTGCGCTCTGGTCGCAGGACACATATGCGACTTTGTTATCGGGAGACACCAAAACTTCCTGCGGACGCGCCGGCAGATCGATCGTGTGCGCAACTTTCATGGTGCTGAGATCGATCACGCCCACCTGATGTACCAGAGGCAGAGCGATGACCAGCCACTTGCCGTCGGGCGTCGGCGAAGATCCGTAGCCCAGCCCGGGAAGTGGGATCCACGTCTTTAACTTGTTAGTCGCGGTGTCGATCACGGCCAGCTGCGGTTTGGTCACGTCGGAAGTGAAAGCCAGCTTGTCATCGACGGAGAGCGAGATACGTTGGACCTGGCCGGAGACCGGAATGATGGTGATGGTTTTGCGCGCCTCGAGATCGAGAACGGATACAGTTCCCGGACCCACATTCGCAGTGTAAGCACGACGTCCATCGCTGGTGATCGCAAACATGTGCGACTGTTCCTGGCCGGTTGGAACCGAACCGATAATCTTCAGCGTCTTGGGATCGATGATGCTGATCGTCTGGTTGAGTTCGGTGGAAACGTACAGCAGTTTATTTTTCGGACCGATCACGGGAAGATGCGGCCGCACGCCTTTGCCGAAATCGACATTGCCGACAACTTTTCTTGCTGCCAGATCGATGACCACGAGACTGCTGCCATCCGTGCCGGGTTGTCCGACACCGGAGTTTCCATAGATCGGAACGTAGGCAAGTTTTCCGTCGGGAGAAGCCGTGACTTCGTGTCCAGTAACGCCGCCCTCGGCCACCTCGGCAATTTGTTTTCCGGCGACGGGATCGATGATGCCGAGACTGTTTGTCCCTTTATTCGCCACCAACAGAAACCCGGTGCTGCTGGGTGTCTTGGCCGCCGACAGGGAAGCGATGATCGCTACGCCAGACACAGCCAAAAGAGGAAGAAGGTGCAGTAGTCGCATGTCAAAACTCCATTCTTACGTGCGTCTGAAAATCTACCGCAAAAGACCGCGCTGTTTCGGCGACAATCGACTGGATTTTAGGCAATGATAATATCATATGGATTCCGAAAGCAGCTGTCAGCTGTCAGCTCTCAGCTCTCAGTAAGAGTCTCCGCTTATTTCGCTTCGCGTTGACTTCGGAACCATTTGGACCGGGACGATCAAGTGAAAATTGCTGCAGGCCAACCAACGCCTTCACCGATCGTCGAAGTTCTTGAGCTGATAGCTGAGAGTTGACGGCTGAAAGCTGAAAGCTGCATTTCTAATATTCTCCGTTCACCACATTCAGCAGCGGTTCGCCGCGGGAAAAACGTGCGGCCTGTTCGCTTGCGAGTTTGAGAGCACGTTTCATGAAACTGGCGCTGTCTCCGGCGACATGCGGAGTGATCAGCAGGTTGGGCGCCCACCATAGCGGATGATTTGGCGGCAGCGGTTCGGGATCGGTGACGTCGAGAGCGGCGCGAATTCTTTTTTCCGTCAGAGCGCGAAGCAGCGCATCGGTATCGACGATCGCGCCCCGCGATGCATTCACCAGTAGAGCTCCCGTCTTCATCTTCGCCAGCTGTTTTGAGCCGATCATGCGCGTGGTCTCCGACGTCAATGGCAGCGTCAGCACAACAACGTCGGCTTCCTCCAGCAGATCGTCAAGCATGCTTACCGGAGAGACGCCTTCCCGCGCGCTTCGCGCCACGCGCAGGAACTTCGCTCCGAAAGGAGTGAGCCGTGCTTCGATCGCCTGGCCGATGGATCCGTAACCCACGATGAGCACCGTAGAGCCAGCTACGTCGCGGATCGGTGCTGGAGGATTCTTGATCGCGGGCGGTGGCACTTTCGCAGACGCCGGCGCTGGACCGTCAATCTGGTGCGCCTGTTGTCCCGTGGCCCATTTGCCCTGGCGCTGCATGTCGATGAAGAACGGCAGAAATTTCTGCATGGCCAAAATCACGGCCACAGCCCACTCGGAAGTTGGAATCTCGTGCACGCCGCGGGCATCACACAACGTGACTTCGGGAGGAAAAATTTTCAGCAGCGTGTCTACTCCGGCCCATGGCGCCTGCACCACCTGAACGCCTTTCAAGTGCGTCCACTGGCGGCGCAATATTCTCGGAGGCATGGCGGCGACCCAGAAGTCGATTTCAATCTCGCCCTCGGGTTCCTCGGGAATCCGCACCAGTTGCACTTCTTTGGTGAAGTCTTCCAGGAACGCATCGTCGATGGAAGCATCCACTCCGACCCTGACCTTCACGGTTTTAGCTCCTATCGTTTGCGTCCCGATTTTGCAGCAATTTCGCGAAAAGTGTTGACAGGTCATTCAATTGTATTATCATATCAGTCATGAAAATCCGCCTGACAATTCTAGCTTTCTCGCTACTGGTTCTACCGCTAACCGTTCTTGCCAAGGACATCCCCGCTGGCGGCTTCGCGGGCACCTGGTCAGCAAATTTTTCGAAGTCTAAATTTCCCGGACCTCCTCCGAAGGTGGACAACTGCACCATCGATCCTGATGGCACAGTTACGATCAACGAAGTCAATTCGGAAGGGAAGAGCATTAGCTGGTCCTACAAGCCGGTCGAAGGCCAGGCAGTGTCTATACCCGGCCGCGACAATGTGACCGTGCTGGTGAAGAAAGTGAACGATCACACGATCGAGCACACCTGGAACTTCAATGGCAAGCCGGGGAAGAGTAAATCTGTTCTGTCGAAAGATGGAAAGTCCACGACTTTCACCATGGACGGAACCGACAAAGACGGCAAGCCCTTCCATGAAGTAGTCGTATACGACAAACAGTAAGATTCATTGCACGTGTGGGGCGGACAAGAGTGTCCGCCCCACGCATGCGCACTCTACGGTAGGGCGAAGGCGATTACGGAGTCACCTGCTGTGGTGTCGTAGAAGCTCCCGCCGCTTGCCACCAGCACAACGTATTGCTTGCCATTCTTACCTTGATACGTCATCGGCGTGACGTAAGCTCCGGTTTCAAGCTTGGTGTCCCACAGGATTTTGCCCGTGGCCGCCTCGAAGGCGCGGAAGTGTTGATCATTGGTGGCTGCGATGAAGAGAAGTCCGCCGGCAGTCGCGATCGAACCGCCAAAGTTCAGAGTGCCTGTCCCGTGCACGCCCTTGGCGTCTAATTCTTCGATCACTCCAAAAGGTACTTTCCAGGCGACGTCCCCCGTATTCGCATTGATCGCCCAAAGCTCTCCCCACGGCGGCTGCTGGCAAGGCCAGAACTTGTCGTTGTTCCAGAAGCGCGCATACATTCCCCACGGACTGTTCCGCTCATACGCGGGATCGGCGGCGTCCTCGTTCTTTGTGACTTTGCCGACATCGGCGATGTTGACGGTATTGACGAACAGATATCCCAGTTGCGGGTTGTAGGACATGCCCGGCCAGTTGGTGGTGCCTAGAGTTCCCGGAAACACGATCGTCAGTTTGGATCCGTAGTGCGTGAATGGACCACCGCTTTTCATTCCACCTTCGGTGGCCATCAGGTCGGTACAGACTTTGGTCTGCTCTGGAGTGACGGTGGCGATTTCGTCAGGACTGAAGCTATGCCGCCCCAGAGGTGCGGGCTTTAGCGGAAAAGGTTCAGTCGGCCAACTCGCTTCGCCGGGTACATCGCTCGCAGGAATGGGTCGTTCTTCAACTCCGTAGATGGGTTTGCCATTGCGGCGGTCGAGAATAAACATCATTCCGGCTTTTCCGATGATGGCGACCGCTGGAATCTTCGCTCCGTTTTGTGTGACGTCCATCAGCACCGGCGCCGATTCCAGATCGTAGTCCCAGATGTCGTGATGGACCGTCTGGAAATACCAGGCAAGCTTTCCCGTGTCGGCATGAAGCGCAACCAGTGAGTTGCCGAAGAGATCCATACCTTTGCGGTCGGCGCCGTAGAAGTCGGAACTCGGAGAGCCGTAGGGAAGGAACAGCAGTCCTCTTTCGAGATCGAGGCTCATGAAACCCCAGACGTTCGTTCCCGAGCGGTTTTTCCAGCTGGTCCCCGGCCAGGTGTTGTTGCCGACTTCGCCGGGGTGAGGTACGGAGTGGAATCGCCAAACCAGTTTTCCGGTGTGAACGTCCCATGCGCGGGTATCGCCTGAGGCGCCGGGGCCCGGAGCTTCTTGCACCTGACCACCTGTAAATGCCAGGTCTTTATAAATCGTGACCGGGGAGGTGATATCAAACTGAGCGTGCGGGAACCCGTTGAGCACTCCGGTCTTGATGTCGACAGAACCCTTGATTCCAAAACCTGCAGTCGCTTTTCCCGTCTCAGCATTCAGCGAGTACAGGCGTCCGTCACCGGTGCCGAAGAGAATCGAAGCCGGCGTTCTCTTATCTCCCGGCCAATACGCTACGGCTCTGCCGGCTGGCCGGCTGTGTTCCAGTTTGTAGGACCACAGTTCTTTTCCCGTCTCCGGATCGAGGCAGATGATCGTGCCGTACGGAGTCGGCATGTACAGTTTGCCGTTTACCACAATCGGTGTGGCTTGCGACGTGTGCCTTCCACCGCCCCGGCTCGCAGCGCCCGCGGACATTGGTCGAGGCCCATCTTTTTTCATGTGATAGGTCCACGCTGTCGTCAGGTTCTGAACGTTCTGAGTATTGATCTGGTCGAGAGGTGAGAAACGCTGGCTGGACGGGTCGTGGCTGTACATTGGCCAATCCGTCTGGGCCGACAAGGGCAGCACTGGCAACAGGAGCAAACAAAAAACGCGAACCAAGGTCCCGAGTTTCAAGTTCGAATTCCTCGATTTCAAATTTTCGTGTTGGGCGACGAATTGATGAATGGAACTCCAGGCAGCCCGTTATTTCATTCCATCTTCTTACGAGATTCCTCGAGTATCCGTTTTGCGCGCGCCGGATTGAACACGCCGCACGAACAGAATCGTGCCATGTATGTCACCGCCTGATCGGGAGTCCGGCGGCCTTCTTTTACCCAGTCAATCATCTTCTTTGCCAGGCTCGCCGATACCATGCCGTGGCCGCACATGGTGGTCAGTTTCAGCAGTTGAGTGTTCGGCAGCTTGTCGGTCGCGCCTTCAAAGCCCAGCGAATAACCCACGCTGTGCCGCGCAATGCCGGCGAACTGACAACACTCTTTCGCACCTTCGACCGACGCTGACATGTTGATGGACAGGCCAAGATCGGCGTCCGCCGCAACTTTGAGAAACTGTTCCGCCGCCGCCTGATTGTCGAAAATTGCTACAACCGATGCGGGTTCGTCGATGCCGTCAATGACCGCGCGAAAATCCGGCGTCATATCGCGTTTCCAGTTCGAGGTCGTATGCAGTCCGCGCTCCGGCCGTAAACTGCCGCCGTGGACCGGATCGCCAATATTCACCGGCTTGAAAGGCAGTGCCAGCTCAAGAAACTTCTTCAGCTTGGGCACGCTGTCGACGTCATTCCTGCCGCTGCTGGGAGTCGCGAACACGATGTAGTCGTCGCGAAAGCTTTCCGCATCACCGTAACGATGGAGAGTATTGGTCATCGTGTCTCGCTGGGAATTTCCTGAGGCTGGTCTTCCTTCTTGCTCTGAACCGGATTAGTAATTCTGCCCAGGCCCATGTTGGTCTTGGCACGCTCCAGTTTGTAGCCCAGGCGCTCCAGAATGGGCGCCACCAGCAACTCTTCGCCGTTTTCATCGCAGCGCGTGCCAACTCCAAGAGCCACCACGGTATCGATGTCTTTCTCCACCTCGCGCACCAGTTCGATGATCTGCTGCGTCTGCTCCACTTTCACCTTGATTTCGACAATTGCCGACAGCACTTTCTCGTCGAGGACGTCTTCACGCAACGTCCCGGTGGTCACGTCGCTCATGAGCAAAGTGAAGGGGTTCTTCTTTTCGAAAGCCACGCCTGCTTTGGCCAGCGCCCAGGTCATTTTCTGAATGTCACGCAGCCAGACGCCGACGCCGGGCCGTCCGAATTCGATGGTGAATCCTACTTCTCCCCACTTCACCCGTCCGGTTACGTCGTTGGTCTTGACCTCTTCCGTTCCGCGCCCCTGGACTCCGGTGGATTCGTGGGTCGCGCGAGGATCGGAAAACGCCCGGCGAATGACTCGAGGCCATTGCAGTTCGTCGGGTTCGAAAGCTGCTGTCGGACAGACGTCGGGCTCAGGATCGAAACGCAACCGTCCCCACTGGAAGATCTTGCGGACCAGGCGGACAAACGGAGGATTCAGGTTCTCGGTGCTCAGTCCGTAGTAGCAGGCATAGCACTCGACGCACTCGTCGCGGTCTATCGTGGCGCGATTGATTGCCGGGTCGATGTAAATCGCCCCCATCGGACATACATAGGTGCAATTGCCGCAGGCTACGCATTTATTGGGATTGATCTTCATCGTTCAATGGTTTCCAGCTGCCGAGACCGTAAAGGCCACAAATTCTTTAATATCATATCATAATTACAAAAAGTCATACCAGCAGTAGATGCCTTGTTATGTGTAACTTATGGTTCCAGCGCGTAAAGCGCGAAGATCGGGATCAATGAAAAACAGGATTATTCCAAGCAGCTCATTTACCAGTGTAGACGACACGCCAGATTGAACCCGAGCCGTCGTCGCTCACCAGCAGTGAACCGTCGGGAGCCACGGTAACGCCCACGGGCCGACCCCAGACGCTATCGTCATCCACCACAAAGCCGGTAAGAAAGTCCTGATATTCGCCGCTGGCGTGTCCGGTCTGATGCAGCGGCACTCGAATGACTTCGTATCCCGCTCGAGGCGACCGGTTCCACGAGCCATGCTCAGCGGCGAAGATATCACCCTCATATTCAGCCGGGAACTGCTTGCCCTCATAGAACGTCATTTGGAGGGACGCGAAGTGCGGTTGGAGGATCACGTCCGGCGTTATGACCTTATCCTTCAACTCGGGATGTTTTCCCGGGAAACGCGGATCCTGGTTGCCGCCGATATACCACCACGGCCAGCCATAGAATCCCCCTTCCTGCACGTGAGTGATGTAGTCGGGGACCAGGTCATTGCCCAGTCCGTCGCGTTCGTTCACCGAACACCACAACTCGCCAGTCTTGGGATTGATCGCGATCCCGACAGCGTTGCGGATGCCGGAGGCGTAGACCCGCAGGCCCGAACCATCGGGATTCAAGGCCAGAATGTCGGCGCGATTCTGCTCTTCTGGTCCGTCGCCGACGTTCTCGTGCGATCCCACGGACACAAACATCGTCTTGCCATCCGGCGAGAACTGCACATCGCGCGAGCGGTGATGTCCGCCTACGGGCAGATCAAGCAGATGCTGCGCCGGTCCGGTGCTGGTCATGTCGCCGTTGTGATAGGGAAAGCGCACCACCGAATCCATGTTGGCGACGTACACCCACTGCGGATCGTTTCCCAAAGGATAGAACGCGATGCCGAAGGGCGTATTCAGCCCGGTGGCGAAGACCTGCACCTGTGCGGGCTTGCCGTCTTTGGTGATTCCGCGGAACACCTTGATGTCGCCGCCATTGGTTTCCGCGAGAAAGAAATCGCCGTTGGGAGCGGTGCGGATGATGCGAGGATTGTTCAGTCCAGTCGCATACTGCTCGACTTTGAATCCTTGGGGAGCTTTCGGCCAGGCATCCGCTGGACGTGCCACAAGCTTGGGCCCGCTGGTCGCCGATTCGGTGGCGTACGGAGCGGGAAGATCTTCCACCTTAATATGGCGAGTCGTCCCCGGGGACTCGAAGCGATAGTCGGTAAACGGCGCCTTCGGTGGCGGGGCGGTCGACTGTTTTGCGGGGGTGCTAAGAGCAGCCGGCACAGTTGGCGCACTCGCCGGCTGTAGAGTCTTGAGCGACTTCACGTAAGCCACAACTTCCCATCGTTGCTTCTCCGGCAGGCCCGCCCACGACGGCATGCCGTTATTCACATCGCCTTGAGTGATGTACCAGAAGATCTCGCCGTCGCTGGTGGTTTGTACAGCGCCCTGGGTTAGAGGAGGGACATTGCCGGCGCCCTGTCCAGTGTTTCCGTGGCAAGCGCTGCAGTTTGTGGCATAGACGCTCTTGCCATTCAGCACTGCCTGAGCCTGTCCGACATAAGGGTTCTTAACCTCGCGAGCGGATGCGGGCGCATTGTGAAATGAAGTTCGCTTGGGCTGAGCTAAGGGAGAAAGGGCGGATGTGGCGAGGAAGAAAGAAATTATTAAAGCGCCACGAGAGACTCGGTCAAAAACGGGCTTCTTCATTTTCGGACACCAGAGCAGAATAGAGTAAACAGTTATATTATATGACAATTAAGGGGACGCTTCGAGTCGTCTTCGGCATCTTGAAAGCCAAGTGCCAAAGGCTAAGAGCTAAAAGCCGCCTTAACGGCCCGCCGGCACAAACTTCAGGCAGACCGGCGTATCCACGGCAATCTCTTTCCCGGTTTTTGAGAGCTGTCCGGTGGCACCGTCGATGGCGTAAACAACTACGTTATTGGATATCTGATTCGCCGCCAGCAAGTACTTCCCGCTCGGATCAATCGTAAAGGTTCGCGGCATGATCCCCCCCGTCGGCGATGCCTGCACCGGAGTCAACGTGCCTTTCGCCGGATCGATGGCGAACACGCCGATGGTGTCCAGCGCCCATTCGGTCGTCACTGGAGGTGCGGCGATTAGACTCGTAGAGGAATTTACCGCTGGGATGGACCTCGATCTCTCCGCTGTGATTGATGCCAAAAAAATCGTGAGGCATGGTCTGGGCGCGCTGGACAGTGGTGAGAGTCCCTTTCGACGAGTCGAAGGCGAGCACATCGACAACGCCGCTCATCTCGCTCAACTGATAACCGAATTTTCCCGCAGGATCGAAGGCGAAATGACGCGGTCCACCGCCGGGATAAACACTTGCCGACGGTGGTCCCGGCGGCGAGAGCATTCCAGTGTTGGAGTCGAAACGAAAAGCTAGAACTTTATCGGTGCCCAGGTCAGAGACGATGGCATAACGATTGTCGGCCGAAACCAGGATTGAGTGCGGATGAGGCTCGGTCTGAATGAATTGATTGACGCTGTGTCCCACATCCTGGATGAAGGATGCCAACTCGCCCAGCGAGCCGTCCTCCTTAACTCGCACGACAGAAACGCTTCCACTGCCAAAATTCGCCATCAGCACAAACTTCCCGGTCTTGTCCATCGAGATGAAGCATGTGCTGGTGCCGCTGGTAGGGACAGTGTTCAGAAGACGAAGCTTGCCAGTGGCGGAATCAATCGCAAATGCGCTCACATAAGACGCGTGATCGAGCGGCGGCCCCACCGAATACGGATCTTCGCTCACCGCGTAAAGAAAGCGATGGTTGGGAGAGATCGTAAGGAACGACGGATTGATTATCTCGGCGGCCAGTTGCGCCTCGCCGAGTTCTCCCGTGTCCGCGTGGAAGCGGCTGACATAAATTCCTTTGCTGTGACTTTCTCCCACGCCGTTGGTCTTGCTGCGACGCACAAATTTGAATCCGGTATAAGTGCCGACGTACACGAAGTAGTCTTTGTCCTGGGCCAGCGCAGACGAGCCAGCCAGCGCAAATCAGAATGACCAGACAGAACGCGCATCGAATTCGTCTCATGAAATCTTGATCTCCTTACCACGCGAAAGCAGAACCACAAGGAAGCAGATGAAGCGCCCGCTCTACCGGTGCACGGGGACGAACACGATGCACACAGGCACATCGATCTTCAGCTCGGTCTTGGTCGGCGACAGCTTTCCTGTGTTGCCGTCGATGCGAAAGAGCACGACGTTGCCGGACTTTTCGTTCTCGGCAAACAGATAGCCGCCGGTCGGATCAATCGCAAACTGCCGCGGCATGGTGCCTTGAGGCGGCACCTGTTCAACCTCGGTCAAAGTGCCTTTCGCTGGATCGATCGCGAACACGCCGATTGAATCCGGCCCAAACAAGTCGGGACCGCGGAACCGCCGATTCGACTCGTAAAGAAATTTACCGTTGGGATGAATCGCGATTTCGGCGCTGTCGTTCGCGCCAATAAAATCTGGCGCTAGCGTCTTGGCATCCTGCACTTTGGTGAAAGATCCAGTCGCGGAATCCCAGGCCATTACGGTCACGAAGCCGCTCATCTCATGCAGCGAATATCCAAATTTGCCGGCGGCATCGAAAACAAAATGACGCGGACCTCCACCTGACTCCGCTTCGACGAAGGGCGGATTGTCAGGGGAAAGCGTGCCGGTTTTCTCGTCGAATTTATAGACGAAGACCTTGTCTACTCCGAGATCGGACACGACTGCAAAGCGATTGTCCGGAGAAACATCGATCGAATGAGGATGCGCCTTGTTCTGGAAGGACGCGTCCCGGCCATGCCCGATGTGCTTCATGAACGCGGTCTGCTGACCGAGCGAGCCGTCGTCGTTGATGCGAATCACGGTGACGCTGCTGCTGCCGAAATTCGCCATCATCGCGTAATGGCCGGTCTTGTCGATCGAGAGATAGCAGGTGCTTGTGCCCCCGGTGGGCAGTGTGTTTATCAGGTGCAACTTACCGGTGGTTTGGTCAATTGAGAATGCGCTGATGTAAGAAGCGTGATCGAAATCTGGCCCCAGTGAGAGTGGATCTTCCGTCGCGACGTAAAGGAATCGCTGGTTCGGCGCCACCGCGAGATAAGCAGGATTCACAATCTCCGCCGCCAGTTCAGGCTTGCTCAATTCGCCGGTCGCAGGCTTGAACCGGCTCATGTAGATGCCCTTGCTGTGGCTTCCTCCCGCGGGCAAGCCTTCATTCATGAAAGTGAAGCCGGTATAAGTCCCGAAATATACGAAGTATTCATCCGCGGTCGCGGGTGAACTCCAGCGCAATCGGTACTGAAAGGGCAGCAAGAATCGCGAACAAAGCAAAATTGCGGATATTTTTCATGGATGATTTTTCTTTACAACGGCGCTGTCCGAAGAATCGAACAAGATAAAAATCACTCTACTTGCGCGCAGGAATTATTGCATGGGTGTAGTTGTCGCCGTCGGGGAATCGGGCGAAGTACAGAAATTTTACCGGCTTGTCGCTCGGCATTGATGTTGGAATGAATCGTGACTGAATCCGGCGGCAGCATATAAGCCATTCCCGGTTGCTGGATGCGAAGTTCCGTTCCCAGCAACATCAGACTGGTGCCGTCGATCGCAGCCCAGACTTCTTCCTGACCCGGACGGTGAGGATGCGGTTCGCCCATCGTCAGCGGATTGACAGTCACGGTGATGACGCTTTGTTCGGTTGCCAGTCCGTCGGCGGGAGAGAAGAGTTCCTTCACGATGTGCGCCCAGTGCCCCGACGCGCCGCCGACAATATAAGGATCGGCGTCCGCAGGAGTCCGCTGGCGCGCCATGGCTTCGTCCTTCACCAGCATCTTGTCTTTGGGATGAAACCCGGACGGAGTCGGCTCATTGATCACATACATGGTGAGCGCTTCCGTTCCCGTGGACTTCATCACGAATTCCAGACCGGCAGGCATCAGGACCGCGACATTTTTCTGCAACTTTGCAGTGTCGCCGCCAGCGGTGATCTCGCCCTGGCCTCCGAGAATGTAATAAACCTCCTGATGACCGTCGAGCTTGGAAGGGGTGGTCCATGCGCCCGGAGCCAGCCGGCCGTAGGCGAAGAAGTTGGCAGCATGCAGCACTGCGCCTTTCTCCGAGGGAGCAAAGTTGTCGCCATGCGTGAGAATGTCGCGCAGCACCAGCGAGCCATGTTCGAAACGCGGCATCGATCCCTGCCAGTCGCCGATGAACAAATCGATGCGCCGGCTATTTGTGTCTCTGTCCGTCGCGTACTTGACGAACTCCGGACCGGGATACGAATTAATCCCGTTGATAGCGTTTTTCGTGCCGCTCGACGGCGGAGGCGTTTGCGCCGTTGCCAGCGTCAGTGAAAAGAAGCCCAGTGCACACACCGTCAGAAGAGTAAGCATGATCCGTCGAAGCATCGTCCATCGCATAGTTCAGTCTCCTTATAGCGTAATGAGCTGACTACTTCCGGGCTTCGTGCGGATGGTAACGGGCGAAGTAGAGAAACTTGACCTGCGCGTCTTCGTTCTGATTGATGTTGGTGTGCGGCGTCTTGTTATCGGGGATGTGGTAGAACGCCATTCCGGGAGTTTGCTTGCGCAGTGAATTGCTCACGAACGCCAGGCTGGTGCCGTCGAGCGCGGTCCAGACTTCTTCGATGTCGTCATGATCCACGATGTGCGGCTTGCCGATGGTGAGCGGATCGAGCGTCACGGTCAGGACATACTGCAGCGTTCCCAATCCGTCCTGCGTGGTGAAGACCGTCTTTACGATGTGCGCCCAAAGGCCGTTGCTCGAGGTGATGGGCAGCTTGTTCTCGTCGCGGACCAGCATGGTCGAATTCGGCCGAAAGCCGGGAGGCGTCGGTTCGTTGATCACATACATGGTCAGCGGCTCGTCGCCGGTGTTTTTTAATGTAAACTCCAGGTTCGCCGGCATCAGGACCGCGATGTTCCGGTAGAGTTCAACGGTCTGGCCCGCGGCGGTCGCGGAACCATGGCCGGACTCGATGAAGTAGACTTCCTGCTGTCCCTCGAGACGAGTCGCCTTGGTGGAAGCTTTCGGCGCCAGCGTGGCGTAGGTGTGCGAATTGAGAAATTGGAGAACGGCACCCTTCTTCGCGGGATTGTGCGGATCGCCTTTGGTGAAAATGTCCCGCTCCTGAAGCGAGCCGAGAGTTGTGCGCGGGGTTGACGAATGCCAGTCGTTAAAATAAAGATCGATGCGGTCGCCGGTAGCTTGCGCCAGAGTGAACGGAGACAATACGGCGCACACAACTAATGATGCGAGGATTTTGCTCATCATCAGACCATTCTCCTTGTTGATGGGTGGGAAATTCTCTGGAGCAATTTAAATAAGTTAGTATTATACCTATATATGATAATTAATCTAGCACGCTGAAAACGTGACCAGTTCGGCCCTCGCACGCATAGCGCTCTTTTGTTAGTTGTCCTCAAGAAAATAAGATCCTCGGGAGAAAGAAATGAAACTGATTCGATTTGGCGAGCCCGGTAAAGAAAAGCCAGGCGCGCTCTTGAAAGACGGCACCCGCATTGACGCATCCGGCTTCGGCTCGGACTACAACGAAGAATTCCTGAATGGCGGCGGATTGAAGCAGCTTGATTCATGGCTGCAGAAGAACGCGGCATCGGCACCGAAAGTCGCGCCCTCGGTACGCCTGGGACCGCCGGTCACCCGGCCCAGCAAGATCGTCTGCATCGGACTCAACTATCGCGATCACGCGACCGAGACGAAAGCCGAGATTCCGAAAGAGCCGGTCATCTTCTTTAAGGCAACCACGTCTCTGGTGGGACCGAACGATTCTCTGGTACGGCCCAAGGGCTCGACCAAGGTGGATTGGGAAGTAGAGCTGGCGGTCGTCATCGGGAAGCGGGCTCTGTATGTGTCCAAGGAAAACGCTCTCGATTACGTCGCCGGATACGCCTTGCACAACGACTATTCCGAGCGCAACTTCCAACTCGAGCACGGCGGACAGTGGGTAAAGGGAAAGAGTGCTGACACCTTCGCTCCCCTGGGCCCGTTCCTCGCCACGCCGGACGAGATTCCAAACGTCGGCAATCTTAAGATGTGGCTCAAAGTGAACGGCACCATGCGCCAGAACAGTTCCACAGCCAACATGATTTTCGATGTCCCCACGCTGGTTTCGTATGTCAGCCAGTTCATGACGCTGCTCCCCGGAGATGTGATCAGTACGGGAACTCCCGCAGGAGTGGGTTTGGGAATGAATCCACCCGTGTATCTGAATGCGGGAGACGTGGTCGAGTTGGGAATCGAAGGTCTTGGAGAATCGCGGCAGGAAGTGAAAGAGTACAAATAGCCACTGGCAGCGCCAGAACACGTTCAGGCCTTGTCATTCCGAAGCCGGCTTTACCGGCGAGGAATCTGCTGTCTGCCGGCAGCGAAACAGCAGATTCCTCGCGCGGCAACCACGCGTCGGAATGACAAGCAGTTTAAAGATTTTCAAAGTAGCAGGACAACCAGATAGTCGATGGGCTGAGGAACTTCGCGCCATGAAGCTCGAGGAAAAAAATTCGCGGCACATGCTCGGTGAAATCGGATGACCTCTCCCAGCACCAGCCACGTCCGCTGGTTCCTCATCTTCTGGCTCTTCGTTCTGAGCGCAGTTGCTTTTCTCGATCGCGTGAATATTTCGATCGCGGGCAGTTCCATCGCCAGCGATTACCACCTGACCAACGTCCAGCTGGGATGGGTCTTCAGCGCCTTCCTCGCCGGCTACGCTCTCTTCCAAACTCTGGGCGGAATGCTGGCCGACCGCTTTGGACCGCGCCGGGTTCTTGCCGCTGGCGTGGTCTGGTGGGGCGTTTTCACCGCGCTGACCGCATCGGTTCCCCACGGCATCAAAGGCGCGTTGTTTCTTTTCGTCTCCATCCGTTTCTTGTTTGGAGCGGGTGAGGCGGTTGTTTATCCCGCGTCCAACCAATTTGTATCGCGCTGGATTCCGTCGCAGGAACGTGGCATTGCCAACGGCTGGATCTTTGCCGGAGTGGGCGCTGGCGCAGGCCTTTCACCGCCGCTGATCACATTCGTCATGCTGCATTACGGTTGGAGAGCTTCGTTCTGGGTTTGTGCGGTGATTGGCCTGGTCGTCGGATTGGTGTGGTTCATCGCCGCCCGCGACAATCCGGAAGAGCATTCCGGCGTCTCTGCTTCCGAGCTGGCATTGATTCGTTCCGGACTTCCCCCGTCTGCGGATGGCAAAATCCGCGCCCGCCGGCTCATCCCCTGGAAAAATGTTTTCAAGAGCAGGGAAGTGCTGGCGATCACCATCAGCTATTTTTCTTTTGGATATGTGGCCTGGATTTTCTTCAGCTGGTTCTACACCTATCTGGCGCAGGTTCGCGGACTGAATCTGAAGTCGAGTGCGTTCTACGCCATGCTTCCATTTCTCGCGATGGCGGTTTGCTGTGCCGCTGGCGGCGCTCTTAGCGACCGGCTGACTCGTCGGTACGGTCCCAGAATCGGACGCTGCTATCTCGCATCGGTGGTGATCACACTGGCGGCTGTGTTTCTCGTGTTGGGATCGGAAGTCGACAGCGCGCGTCTCGCCAGTGTCGTACTCGCGGGCGGCGCAGGCGCGTTGTACCTGGCCCAGAGTTCCTTCTGGTCTGTGACCGCTGACCTGGCCGGAACGTCGTCAGGATCGGTTTCCGGTTTCATGAACATGGGCGCCCAGGCCGGAGGATGGTTCACCGCCTGGCTCACCCCACTGATCGCCAGCCATTTCGGCTGGACCGCGTCATTTCTGGTAGCGGCCGCGTTGTGCGTCACCGGAGCGATAGCGTGGCTCTTCGTCGATCCCAGCCGGATCCTGGTTCCAGCAGGTGCGCCGGGTCTCGAAGTAGAAATCCCCGAGCCTTCAGAACCTCGCAGATCGTAGCGTGTCTGTGAGGCCGGGCCTCGCCCGCCGAAGTTGACGTACATTCGAAGCTCCATCACCATCCTCAAGACACGCATGTCCACGAACCGAGCCAAAGCAAACCAGTGATGAAAGAGAACGTGTAGTAAAATCAATGAGCCAACCAACCGTCGGGGCGTGGCTCAGCCTGGTAGAGCACCTGGTTCGGGACCAGGGGGTCGGAGGTTCAAATCCTCTCGCCCCGACCATTACATTTCAAATTGCGCACACAAGACGTCCCCTTCCTTGCGATGTTTTTGCGCGGGTGCGGGGATTATTGTTTTAGACTCTACGGTGCCTTGCCCGAAAGACTAAGGAGACCGGATATGAAAACGGCAGTCATCCCCGTATTTCTTGGCCTTTCCGCCTCATGCTTGCGGGATGCGGAACGACGGCAAAAAACACGAGCCTAAATAGCAACGTCGACAGTAGCAAAACGATCGCGGCGGCGCCGACTGGTGACGCCCTGCTCGCACTCGACAAGCAGGCTAATGAGGCCTATATCAAGGGTGATTCGAAGTTTTTCGAGCGAATGCTTAGCGACAAGTTCGTTATGCGCGAAGGCGGCCACCAAATGGACAAGGCGGCGGTTACCAGGATGATCGCCGGCAATAAGTGCGATGTCAAAGACTGGAAGCTTGAAGACCCGCAGATGAGCAAGATCGATGCGGATACCTACGTGCTCAGCTACAAAGGAACGTTTGACGGAAGCTGCACCGCCCCGGACGGGAAGTCGATGAAGGTCCCAAGCCCGATCCGTGCTGCGACTGTTTGGGCTCGAACCGGCGACACGTGGTTGGCGGCGTTCCACGGCCAAAATCTAATTTTCGATCCTAAGAACCCGCCGCCCGCAAAGGCGGGGGTCAACAAGGAGAAGCCGACGAAGGACAAAGCCCCGACAAAGCCAGCCGCCGACCCAAGTACCGCCGCTATGATGGCGATTGAAAAGAGCGTCTGGGAAGCTTGGCAAGCAAAGGACGCCGCGAAGCTCGAAGACCTGACGGCAAAGGACCTTTCGTTCCAAAACATATTCGGTTCATATTTTGCCAACAAGACGGACACGATAAAAGACTGGACCTCGGCAGAATGCGACATCAAAAGCGTCAGCGTAACCGACGGTGTAGGCGCATTGCTCTCACCGACCGTTGGCATCCTCAGCCGTAAGGGAACCGCCGACGGAACGTGCGACGGGCAAAAGATCACGTCGGTGCCGGTGTATGGCACGTCGGTTTTTGTAAGAGATGGCGACTCGTGGAAACTGGCGTTCACCCTGAATCGCCTTGATTAGATAGCAGCAAGAGAGAGCGGAGCGACCGTACCTGTCAGCGGCCAGTGGCGGATCTGGTCCGTGATCTCTGGGCTGAGAATTCCTAGTTCGTGATCCCGTATACATGCCTTGATTTCAAGCTGTGTGCTGCAGAAAAGTTCGAAAATCGTCCTCTAGGGCCGACCAATCAAGATTGAAGTCCTGCTTTCAAGAACTTGCCAGCATACCCATTCGACACTTTTGAAACTCGGGTTTGATCCGAAGTTGGCGTAACCGCCTGTTAGTAGAACGCATCGTGGCAGCTCCCGCAATTTCAGCGTGGAGTTAAGGCCCATGCGACAACTGGATTTCACAGGCGCGGTATACTCGGGCGCAAGTTCTCTCACCTTCGAGTTGGCTCCCGGAGGAGTGATGTTTCGCAAAATCAAAGCAGCAGGTCCTGCGGCGTGCGCCATTGTTCTCGGCTCAGCTGTTCTTCTAGGTCAAGTTCCCAAGGCTCAAAAGGTACCGGAGGCTGGAGTCTCTTCACTTGCAGATACGGGGACGAGCGCTGCCCATGGTTGTGTTGAATGCGAACTGCCGATCGTCCTGCGACAGACTGTAGAAGCGGGAAAAACCGCCGTGGGAACAAAGGTGGAAGCGCGGCTAGTGATGGCCACGATGATTAACGGCGCAGTGCTTCCGCGGGGCGCGGTGATTTCGGGAGAGGTAACCGAGTCGGTGGCGAAATCAAACGATTCGCCGTCGCGGCTTGCGATTCGCATGGATTCGGCGCAATGGAAAAATGGCGAGGCGAAATTCAAGCTGTATTTGACGGCGTGGTATTATCCGCCGGCGCCGATGGTCGCCTCCGGACCTCTCCTATGGACCGCCGGGCGACAGAAGGAATTGGGGCGGAGTCGATCCCACTGTCGATACCACCGATCCACCGAATCCGTCTCAGCGGTTGTCGACTCAGCAGGACAATGGTGTGAACGTGGATGCACCAGCATCGGTCATCTCTAAGAAACGAGTTCTAATGAAGAATGTGAAATCAGGGAGCGGCGCAGACGGCTCGGTCGTTCTTGTTTCTTCGCGTTCAAACATCAAACTCAACAAGGTGACGACTTATGTCCTCGCAATTAATGAATTGCTTCCTGGTAAATAGTTGGCCGACGAACTGACTCCATATGGACTGGTTCCTCTCGACCATGGAGGACTCTACGGGCTTCGCGAAACGCTGACTTATGCGTCGCAGCGGCTTCAATTTTGTTTAACCGGAGACCATAGAAAAGTTCGAAAATCGTCCGCTAGGGCCGACCAATCAAATGTGTCACTGTGGTCTCCACGGCAACAGGCTCTGAACATCCAGTGTTTTTCGACCCGCCCTGTTTCCAAAACCCGGTAGGTTTTTTTCGAGACTCTCCGCCCGCTTCAATCTGCACCTTCTTCAATGAGAAGTGGCTCGCGCGTTACATCCTGGTTGAACTTTGCCTGCGGCGAGCGCAAGATCTATGACACCCGTGAAGCTGGGCCCTCGCGTTTGAGTTTGTCTTCGAAGGAGCGCGCATGACTACACAGGGAAGTCTTGAACTACTGCAGCATCCCGTATCACAGGAACTGATGCAATCGAAAATTCCGGCCCGTCTGGCCTACATCTGGACCGATGGAACGTCCCCGGGTGGTTCCGATCTGGTTTCATTGGGACGGAAAAGAGTTCATTCTGGCTACTCCGCCGAAAGCACCCAAGCTCAAGGCACTGGCAAAGAATACGAAGGTCGCGCTCACCATTGACGACAACAACTTTCCCCATAAAGTGCTGCTGGTCCGCGGAACCGCGCGTCTGGAAACCGTGAAGGGGATTGTTCCCGAGTATGCGGCGGCTGCCGAGCGCTATTTCGGGCGTGAACAGGGACAGGCCTGGGTCAATCAGCTTCGCGGAACGACTACCTCCATGGTTCGCATTGCTGTTACTCCGGAATGGGTAGGAATCCTGGATTTCCAAACTAGATTTCCCAGCGCACTGTCTGCATAGGGTTTGAATCGAAAACCAGGGGTCGCGTCTTTTTGTCGAGTCCTGGACTGGACAAAAAGACGCGAAAAATGGGGCACCCTCGCGATTCGTTTTTGATCCAATTGTAAAAGTGCGTAAGGGCGATCAAATCGTACTTGTCGGGATCACGCCACAGTGATCCCCTCATATCAACAAGCTTGATTTTCCACCGCGAAAAAGAATCCATGGAAGTAAATCCGTAATCTGCTGAAAGTAATCTTTAGTTATTTGAAGCGATTGAGTTTTACGGGAATACTGGGACGGTCGTGATCTTGTCGAAAAAAGTTTTATGTAGGACTGCTCTCCTTCGGCTCGTCCGAATGTCCACACTTGGATCTCAGAGCATTCTCTGGCTGAGTCTGGTCTTCGTAGTAGGCGTCCTTCCGGTAAGAGTTCAGAGTCAGCCACGCCCGGCAATGAAGAATGCTCAATCGAGCGGGCCATCAGGAAGCTCAGACGGCTCGCACCTGCCCGACACGCCATCAGTAGGAACGGTCAAGGGGACGGTGGTGGATCGCACCGGCGCTGTCGTCGCAGGCGCCCGCATCAGAATTGTCCAACCTATCCATCAAGATCAGCCTCTCCTTCCGGATGCCCTGTCCGACAACGACGGGCAATTTTCTTTTGCCAACGTCCCTGCCGGGTCGTTCCAACTCACCGTCACTGCCACCGGATTTGCGACGCAAACGTCTTCGGCAACTGTGCATCCCGGAGAGATCTACACCGTCCCGCCAATCGCATTGACGGTCGCAACCGCGCTTACCGAAGTGCAGGTTGGCTTGTCCCAGGTGAAGTGGCACAACAGCAGGTTGAGGACGAGGAGAAACAGCGGGTGCTTGGGCTTCATTCCGAATTTCTATGTCAGCTACGATCCCCATCCCGCTCCTCTTACTTCGAAGCAGAAATTCGCACTGGCCTGGAAGACTACGATCGATCCGGTCAGCTTCGCGTTGATAGGCGTTATTGCCGGAATTCAGCAATCCCAGAATCAATTCAGCGGATACGGTCAGGGCGCTGAGGGATATGGCAAGCGCTACGGTGCCTCCTACGCCAACTTCGTTTCCGGGACGTTTATCGGCGGCGCCATCCTGCCCTCGCTGCTGAAACAGGATCCCCGTTATTTCTACAAAGGCACCGGCAGCAAGCGATCGAGAATTCTTTACGCGATCGCCACTTCCGTGATCTGCAAAGGCGACAACGGACGCTGGCAGCCGAATTACTCGAGTATCGGCGGAAACCTGGCCGCAGGCGCGATCTCGAATCTCTATTATCCGGAAAAAGATCGCGATGGTGTGGGATTGACCTTCGAAGGCGGCGCCATCGGAATCGGCGCGACAGCGGGTGCGAATCTAATCGAAGAATTTCTCATCCGCAAGCTCACCCCAAACGTCCCCAAACCCTGAACTATTTTGTGCATGTGTGGGGCGGACACTCTGGTCCGTCGCCTTTGACATTGATTTTTGTTGATGGTCTCCCCGAAAAGCCAAGTCCAATTCAAATGCGGCGGACAAGATGGGATCTTGTCTTCCTGCATCCTCGTGTCGTTCGCAAGGGTGCGTCCGTGTGAGGGGGTAGAGCAGGCCTTCAGGCCTGCAACAAAAGCCGCAACCAAACGGGCTTCAGCCCCCGAGGTACGTTCTTCAGCGCCTGAAGCCGCACATCAGCAGATCCCTTGATGCAGCGCTAAAGCGCTGCTCCACCCGACACTGAGGACACAAAGCACACAGAGAAGAACTCGGTGTTTTCCCGAACTCAGTGTCCGCCCCACACAACATGTTCAGTTTGCGGTGCAGGATTGGGCGCGATCGAGCAGCAACGCGCGCTCGCGGACGTTGCGGGTCATCGCAGCCGCGCGTTCGAACTCTGCTTGGGCTTCTTTCAGCCGCCCAAGTTTTTTCAGCAGGTCAGCGCGCACACTAGGCAGTAGATGATATTTTTCCAGCGCCGGTTCGGAGATCAGTCTATCGGCTAATTCGAGTCCCGCTGCGGGACCAAAGGCCATCCCCACGGCCACGGCACGATTCAACTCGACGACTGGCGAGGGTGCGGTTTCGGCCAGCTCAGTGTAAAGCTCCACGATTCGCGTCCAGTCCGTCTCTTCCGGGGCACGCGCCCGCGCGTGGCAAGCTGCGATTTCAGCCTGCAGCACGTACGGGCCGCGTAAGCTCGCAGTCTTTCCAGTACGCAGTTTTTCCGAACGCAGCTTTTCAGAACGTTCCAGGGCGGCGAGGCCGCGGCGAATCAGCAACTGGTCCCAGTGGGCCCGGTTCTGCTCCAGCAGAAGGATCGGCTCTCCCGACGGGCCCAACACGCGCCCGTGAGCGCGACGCCTGTATTTCCATCAGCGCGACCAGGCCGTGCACTTCGGGTTCGAGCGGAGCCAGTTCGGCCAGAATCCGTCCCAGTCGCAGCGCCTCTTCGCAAAGCGCAGGCCGCAACCAGTTGTCCCCGGCGGTAGCAGCATAGCCTTCATTGAAAACCAGGTAGATGACCGCAAGCACCGACGACAACCGCGCCGCGAGTTCAGCGCCACGGGGAACTTCAAAGGGAACCTGCGCCTCGGAGAGGGTTCGTTTGGCGCGCACGATGCGTTGTGCGACCGTGGGTTCCGGCACGAGATAGGCCCGCGCAATTTCGTCCGTCGTCAGGCCGCCGAGCAGACGCAGAGTAAGCGCAACCTGCGATTCAGTCGAAAGCACGGGATGGCAGGAGATGAATACCAGGCGGAGCAGGTCATCGCCGACATCGTCGTCGAGAGCAGCGTCGAGTTCGTCCATCGGGGCCTCACCTGCCCGAACTTCGCGCGTACCGACCTTTTGAACGATGCCTTCGCGACCGAGTTCTTCGTGCTTGCGGTCAAGCCGCTGGTTGCGGCGGAAGTGGTCGATGGCGCGATTTTTGGCAGCGGCCATCAGCCAGGCGCCCGGATTATCGGGAACGCCCGACTTCGGCCACTGTTCCAGGGCGGCCACCAGAGCATCCTGAGCCAGGTCTTCGGCCACACCGACATCGCGCACAATTCGGGTCAAACCGGCGATGAGCCGCGGCGACTCGATCCGCCAGACTGCGTCGATGGCTCGATGTGTATCGGTAGTTGTCACTCCCACCGATCACATCATCTTTAATCAGTCCGCGCAAGCGTGCGGGACGGTTTGGGAAACGGGTAACAGACGGGGGCCCCCACCCTCTTTCGCGTTCTTCGCGAAAAGGGTGGGTGATGTAACCGTCACTGCACCGTCGAGCCGAGAGAAATATTCCGAGCCGCGCGAAAATACTAAGTCCGACCCTTCAAACCGCGGGAGAGGGGCAACCCTGGGGAGCATCTTCCGGCCCAAACAACTGGCGGACTTCGGTCTCGCCCTCCCATCCCGGCCAATGCTTGCGATGAAGTTCCATGAACTCGACCGCCGATTGAATCGCCTCTTCTTTCGACTTGAATTCGAACTGCGCATATCCGCCGATTACTTCTTTGGCCTCGGTAAACGGCCCGTCGATCACACGCAGCTGCCCTCCGGAAACCCGGACGCGTACGCTCTGCGCCGTGGGCCCGAGCCCACCGCTGCCCAGCATGTTGCCTTTCTTGGCAGCCTCAGCCGCGATCTCTGTAATCGCATCCATGAGCGCCTTGGGGGGATTGCTTTGATTCTCGGAGTGCTTTACCAACATCATGAATCGCATGGTTCGATCTCCTTATAGTTCTGAATAGTTCCGATTGAGGAGCCAGGTCCGGGTAGCATCTACCCATCGACTTGACTCTATTTAGACGTCGAACGAGGGACACCGAAATCGACATCCGGCTCCCTTATTTTGGAAATATTTATTTCGAAAATATTGGTCCGAAACTGGCAATGCTTTAACTTTATCCGTCAGAGCGCTCCGTAACAACACTGTCCCCAGGAAGACCGGAAGAAGAGGCCAGAGTGAGGCCAGCATATGAAAGAGGGTGTGCAGAAACACCGCGTGGCTCAGAGCGTTGGCCTTCGCTTGCGAGGTCGCGAGCGCGATTGAGGGCAGCAAGCCAAGAGCATCTGTGGCGGGGATGTCGAAAAGACGTCTCAGTTGAATTGCATCCCCACGCAGGTTTACTGACAAAATGTGAAGCCCGAGACCGAGGAATGTTCCTCCCGCAATCGATTGCAGGCTCTCCGAAATATTCCAACGTTTTGTCATTTCCGCCACCCCTTCATCGCAATTTCTTGTCTCTGTTGGTATGTCGACTGCGGATCGGCGAAATCGACATTCGGAAGAAATATTTCCGTTAGTTATCGCGATAACCCGAAGTCTGGCGGGAAAGGAATGCAGTCTCTGGTGAAAGAAAAAAGCCCCACCCTCTTTCGCAAAAAATGCGAAAGGAGAATGGGGCACCCCGCTGTGGTCTAAGTCCTACTTCTTCTTTTTTGAAACCTGGGCGCGCAGGCGCTCCTCTTGCTCTTTGAGTTCGGGAGTCATTTCTGGACCGAAGTCGTCTGCCTCGAATACCTGACGAATCTCAATCTCTGTTCCGCCGTCGAAAGGACTGCGCTTCAGCCACTCAACGGCTTCATCCATCGACCTAACCTGCCACAGCCAGAAGCCGGCGATCAGTTCTTTGCTCTCGGCGAAGGGTCCGTCGGTGATGGTGTGTTTTCCTCCCGAAAACTTGACGCGTTTGCCCTTCGACGTGGGATGAAGTCCCTCGCCCGCCAGCATGACTCCGGCTTTCACCAGTTGTTCGTTGAATTTGCCCATCGCAGTCAGGATCTCGCGGCTGGGCATTACTCCTGCTTCGCTGTTCTTGTCGGCTTTCACGATCACCATGAATCGCATTGTCAGTCTCCTTGGATAATTTCTGATTGAGAGTCGGTATCTTGATTAAATCCCGTCTCTGCTTAGACGTCGACTGGCGTTCCGCGAGATCGACAACCCCGACAGATTATTCGAAGGAATATTTGTGGATTTGCCTAAAGTCTTCAAACTACGGGGTCTTAATTCACCACGGAGGCACAGTGACGCTGAGAATTCTCGATTCCTCTGTGATTCTCTGTCCTGCGTGTTAATAAGCCTTGATTCACCTCTCCCAACCGCTAAGGAACCGTGACGGAGATGTAATTCGAAGGCCGGCTTTCATGCCCATCTGCGTCCACGGATACCACGAAATAGTCATAGGTCTCGCCGGACCTTACCGCTCGATCGACATAAGCAGGCTCGGTTACAGATGCGATTGACTGGAAGGTTCTGTCAGGCTGGGTGCGATATACGGTGTAGCCGGTAATGGTCGAACCCCGCTTGGGCGCAGGTGGCTTCCACTTCAGCGAGATGCTTGGCGGTTTGCCGTCGGCCCCGACCCGGAAAAGCACTGTGCCGACGATCCCAATAAAAAGGATCGCCAGAATCGCCAGCGGCAGACGCAGTGCTCTCTTCAATGGGAATTGTGTTACTGCTGATTGACCAGCGTCCCAGCCTCAGTGATGCTGCCCTTGACCAGTTCGGTCTGAATCTTGAGCTTCTGGTGGGCCCGCAGATCGACCACAGTTTCAAATGGCAGATACCCAGGCAGCGCTACTCGAATGTTGTGACGTCCGGGGGTAAGCAGCATGGCCTTTCCCGCGCCGTCGAACTCGCTGACATTTCCCGCGAATTGATTGTCCACGAATACGGCCGCACGGGTGGGAGTCGCCGAGATTTTCAACTCTCCGGTGGCTTCGCGCGTGTTGGGCTTCGCTTCTTTCAGCAGCGCCACATTCACCACGGTGGTCTGTCCCGGCTCCAGGACGATCTGCTCCACGTAGTCCTTGTACCAGGCTTGACGCACCACGACTTCGTGTTTGCCGGGCAACAGCGTGATCTTCTTGTCGCCGTTCAGTTCCTTCACAAATCCAACATATTGTCCGTCGATCCACACTCCGGCAGTCTTATCCGCCTTGGTATGCGCCACGAACTTCAGCTCTGATTGGACCTTGTCCTCGGCCTGAGCCAGACCGACTGCAACGACCACTGCCAGAATGACAGTCAAACTTCTATGACGAAACATCTCAACCTCCAAATACAAACTACGAACCAGCCTAAAGGATGATTCTATTCGCCATCGAGCACCAGTAGCCAGAGGGATTCCCGGTAGTTGGGAGGAAAAGATAGAGTGGGTGCCCCACCCCTTCTTCGCACAGTAGCGCCGGCGTCCCGCCGGCTGGCTCGGGGGCGTCCCGCCCCCGAATTCAACAACTCGACATGCTCGAACCGCTCAAATCGTTGGCCGCATTTAACAGAATCTTCTGGGTGGGCAGGGATGCCCACCCGACAGCCGGCGGGACGCCGGCGCTACTTTATCTGACTCTTTCTTTACTTGATCACTCGAATCCGTAACTTCTCAATTTCTGGGACATCAAGATCTCCGCGCCAGCTCATATCGGCGTAAAAACTCTGGAGGATTTCATGAAGAAAATGGTCGGCAAGCTGATGGTGATGTGCGTCCTGGCCCTGTCTCTCAACGCTTTCGCGCAGTCCACAACGGGATCGAATCAGGATTCCATGAAACACGACGACATGAAGCAAGACACAATGAAGCACGATGACATGAAGCACGACGACATGTCGAAAGATGACATGGCCAAGAACAAGAAGGCCAAAAAGCTGAAGAAGGACAAGACGAAACACGACGACATGAAGAAGGATGATATGAAGAAGGACGACATGAAGCACGACGACATGGGCAAGGACGATATGAAGAAGAACTAGTCGTCCTGACGCACTTCGGGCGGCTACATCCCGCCGCCCGGAGAACCCATCCCGATTCTCCGGTCTAAATCCTCTCGATATTCCCGCGGAACCACCAGGCTGGCCTGGCCATTCAAATACCGCCGCAAGCATCGCACGCACGGCACATATCCCTCACGCATGGCCTCGGCAGCGGTCACCATGCGCGCATTGTTGCCTGCTCCATCGTGTTCGTGCAGATACTTACATCCCGGGGCGTGGAACGTCTTGCCATCAGCCGCAATCTCCACCATCATTTGCGGAGGAACACCGCTTCCTGGCTCAGCGTGTTCGGAACGCAATTGAGGGGATGCAGGAGAGTTAAATCGAGCCAGAGCGAAGCTGCCTGAAACCAGCGCCACCGCGGCCACTGCAATCAGCCATCCATAAGCGGTTCCGCGCGGAGGCGGCATGGATTCTGCCAACTTTCGTTGCCAGCGCTCGCTGAAGCCGGCAGGCAGTTCCACCAGACGATCATCGGTGTATAAGTGCACAACGTTTTTTGTCCCATCCAGCACTGCCGTGCAGTGCTTGCATTCGCGAAAATGAGCCTCCATCGCGGCCCGAAGCTGCGGATTGACGTCACCTTCGAGATAATTCGAGATCTCCCGCCATACCTGCTCGCAACTGACTACCATGGCTTGCTCCCTTTCCCGAATGGCGCGCGGCTAAACCAGCCATCCGCCAGCGCAGGCGCCAGAATGTCCCGCAGCATCAGTCGTGCCCTCAACAACCGGGTCTTGACGCTGGCGATCGAGATATTCAGGGCCTCCGCGGTTTCTTCGATGCTCATCTGATCCACGTCGCGCAGTAGAAATACTTCACGGTATTTCTCTGCCAGGCTGGCCAGGGCCTTGGCCAGCAGGGCGCGGATTTCGCTGCGCTCCAGAGCTTCAGAAGGAATCTCGCGCCAGTCGGCGAAATCTCGCGGCGTGTAGTCGCCTTCTTCCTCTTTCGATTCGTCGATCGCTTCAAAAAGATTGGCATGCTGCTTCCTTTGCCGCATGCGCGCTTCGTTTACCGTGATCTGGATCAGCCATGTGCTGAAGCGCGACTCGCCGCGAAACTGCCGCAGGTTGGCAAAGGCCTTCAGGATGGCTTCCTGCGCCACATCCTGCGCATCGGCGTCATTGCGCAACAGCGCGAGAGCCGTGACATAAACCCGGCGCTCGTAAGGCTTGACCAGTTCGGCAAAGAGGGAAGAGTTCCCATTACAAATACGCCGGATGAGCGCCTGCTCGGCTTCAGGGCTCGTGTCTGCTGGTCTCTCGGCAATCGTCATTCGTTGCGGCATCAAGTTATTTGCACTTTATTGCTGGTTCACCACGGCGGCGTCAACCACGACCGGCGTAACCTGCGCGGCGACCGCCGCATACGCTCCCCAGTTCGGGATGACGCTTTCAGGAGCGGCGATTGTGCAACGCTAGCGCTCGAGATACTCCGGATTCTTCTTCCATCCCGTGAGCATGGACGCAAAATTACTCCATCCGTGCAGAACCACCATGACCAGGTGTCCGAGAAGGAAGAAAAGAATCGCCCACATCACCGCGAAATGCCAGATTCGTGCCCAGTGAAAACCGCCCATCATCCACGCCAGCCAGGAAAATTGTATTGGCTTCCACACTGCAAGTCCTGTCAAGACCGACAGAACTCCGAGGCCGAGCACTGACGTGTACGCCAGCTTCTGCAGCGGGTTATAGGTTTCATGGGCAACGGGTTTTGGTCCAAAGAAAAAGTAGTAGTGCGCCATGGGCCACACTCCGCGAATGTCGCGCGGCATGAACAGCACCTGGCGATAGTTCCCGCTGAACATCTGATATCCCAGGTAGAAGAGACCAGTCGCGATGTAGATCCACATGAAGGTCAGGTGCCACTGCAGGCCCCCGCCCAGCCATCCACCGAGGGCGAGAGCCTTCGGCCAGTGCAGCAAATCTTTCTGCGGAATTTTCGCGCCGAAGCTGGGGAAGGCGCGAAAAATCTGAAAGCCGCTGGCCACCATTACCAGCAGCGAAACCGAATTCAGCCAATGCGAGAACCGCACCGCCCACGGATGCTCGTAGACAGCCTGTTCTACCTTCCCGGTCTTCGGCGATTCAATCTCGACAACAGCTTCAGTCATATGCGTCTTGCCCAGGCTCACAAACCATAAAACGACGAGTAGCCCTGATCTTCCCAGTAACCCACCCGCTCCAGAACATTCGTGACTTTCAAGTCGGTGAGATATTTGGCCTGCTTGTACCCAACCTTGGTCGGAATGCTCAGGCGCACCGGAGCTCCATGCTCCCGCGTGAGCGGCTGGTCGTACATTTCATAACAAAGCAGGGTCTGGGGATGCAGGGCGGTCGCCATGTCCAGCGATTCGTAATAATCATCGGCGCATTCGACGCTGACGAATCGAGCAGTGGTATCGGCGCCAATCATCTTGAGGAACTCCGATAGCGGTGTGCCCCCGAAGCGCCCGATGACATCCCATCCCTCAACGCAGACGTGGCGCGTGTTCTGGCGCACCTTTGGCAAAGCCTGGATCTGCGCCAGGGTATAGTCTCCCGGCTTTTGGACCGCCCCGGCCACGGTCAGCGTCCACTTTTCGAAGTCAACGCCAGGATCTTCCACGTCGTAGCCATTGATGGGAAATTTTTCAAACGGGGTCAGTTCGCTGTCGGAAAAGATTGTTGCCAGATGCCCCGAGCGAAACAATCGCGCGGAAGCCCAATCACTGAAGCCAAGCCCAGCCTTAAGCAGCGGCTCCTGTAGCTTCGGGATCGCGAATGCCCCAACGGCGAGCACCGGCGCCAGCTTCAACAATTCGCGGCGGGAGACTTTCTTGAACTTGCGAGAATCGATTCGTGCGTCCATGTTGTGCTTTGCGTCCCGCCGGCTGTCCGGAGGGCGTCCCGCCCGCCCCGGCTCGCCAGGGCGACAGTGTACCCGGCCATGAGATTCCGGGTGCAAGGAAAAGTTACGAAAATCAGCCCCTTAATGTCTGCGCCACGAACCGGGCAAACTCCTTCACATCCTGCTCAGTCGTATCGAACGAACACATCCAGCGCACTACGGATTGCTGCTCATTCCACACATAAAAGAAGTAGCGTTTCTGCAGCTTGGCAATTGCGGACCGCGGAATCTTGGCGAATACCCCGTTGGCTTCCACCTTGTAAACGATCTTTATCGCCGGAATCTTGGCGAGTTCTTTCTGTAGCAGGCGCGCCATGCGGTTGGCATGTTGCGCGCTCTTAAGCCAGAGATCGCCGGTGAACAGTGCATCAAATTGTGCCGAGATGAAACGCATTTTGGATGCCAACTGCATTCCCTGTTTGCGCAAGTAGAGGAAGTCGTAGCCGAGCTTCTTGTCGAAGAAAACCACGGCTTCGGCTCCGAGCGCGCCGTTCTTTGTTCCTCCGAAAGAAAGAACATCGACACCAAGGTCGCGTGTGGCTTGTCGCAAGGTCTGTCCCAGGCTTGCTGCAGCGTTTGCGATGCGGGCGCCATCCATGAACAGGAACATGCCGCGTTCGTGGGCAAATTTTGCCAAAGCCTTGATTTCGGCAGGCTGGTAGACAGTACCTACCTCGGTAGCCTGTGTAATCGAAATCACACGAGGCTGCACGTGATGCGGATCGTCAATGCCATGGTAGGCGTGACTGACTGCTTCAACCGTCAGCTTGCCGTTGGTTACGGGGACGGGAATGAGTTTGCAGCCGGTGAATTTTTCCGGCGCGCCGCATTCGTCGGTATAAATGTGCGCGGCCTCGCCACAAATCACAGCGTGGTAAGTGTTAGTCAGCGCCTTCAGCCCCAGACAATTGGCGGCAGTCCCGTTGAAGACGAAAAAGACTTCCGTGTCCGACCCAAAATGCTGCTTGAATTTCTGCACCACGGATTGCGTGTAGGGATCGTCTCCGTAACCCACCGCATGGCCGCGATTGGCTTCGGCGATGGCTTTCAGGACCTCGGGATGAACTCCGGCATTGTTGTCACTGGCAAAACTGCGGGCAGGTTTCATGATCCGAAATAATGTAGCAGAGCGGACCTCAGACTTCAGACCTCGGACTTCAGACCTTGGACGTCGGACCTGAGACCTCTCAACTATGGAAGTCGCCGAGGTCTGAAGTCCGAGGTCCGATGCCCGCTTCCGTATGGCACTCTCGTGGTATTACCCTGCGGGTACCTCAGTGATCTTGGCGATGTGGATTGATGCAGTTACATTCGAACCATGACGATCGTCCTCATGATGGTGGTTCTGGCGTTCGGCCTGCTCTACGTCGCAGTCGTGGCGGAAGAGCGGCAGATGCAGGAAGCCACCAAGCCGCGCAAGCGCTAAACGTTAACTTAGGGTGCGGCAAGGTCCGGCTTCCCAAATCCGGCTGTTGTCCCTGGTTTCCGGTCTACATTCCTCAATCGACTATCTTTCCGGCAAGTTTCGAGTAAAATTCCTTGGTCTTCATCTACTCTCCTACCTGACCTCCAGTCGTAGGGGAATGCCTGCACTTCGTGGGAGCTCTTTAAAGATGGCTGTGCCAACAGTGAGCGAACAATCGACCCGTTTTTCATGCCGAGGAACTGGTTGGGCAGCCGTCTTGACGCTAGGCCTCCTCGGTACAGCCTGCAGCGGAGGCGCGGCGGGTGGACCCCAACCGCAGGGCCCATCCGGAATCCCGGTAAAGGTCGAAACTGCCCAGTTGGTCTCGGTAAACGACACCACGGAGTACGTCGCCACCCTGAAGTCTCGCGATACAGCCGTAATCATGCCTCAGGTCGAAGGTGTGATTACCCAGATCTTTGTGCATTCCGGCAGCCGCGTCGCGGCGGGAACCCCCCTGATCCAGATTGATCCCGCCAAGCAGCAGGCGACTTTGAAGACGCAGGAAGACACAGTCGCGGCCAAGCAAGCCGAACTGGTTTGGGACCAGCAGGAATTCGACCGCAACAACGGCCTTTACGAAGCGAAAGTAGTCAGCAAGCAGGCTTTGGACCAGGCCAAAACGGCGCTGGAGCAGGCCAAAGCCCAGCTGCAGGCCCTGCAGGCGCAGGTCCGTCAGGAATCCGTGCAGTTGCACTACTACCGAGTGACCGCCCCCAGCGCCGGAATCGTCGGAGACATTCCGGTACGGGTCGGGGACCGGGTCACGACCACCACAGCCCTCACCACAGTCGACAAGCCCGGAAGTCTCGAAGCTTACGTCTACGTGCCTATCGAGCGCTCCGGACAGCTCAAGCCCAACCTTCCAGTACAGATCGTTGACCAGTCCGGCGCCGTAATCGCGGAGAGTCGCATCAACTTCATCTCGCCCCAGGTGGATTCGACGACTCAGACCGTCCTGGCTAAAGCGCCGATCGCGAACACGAACGATAAGTTGCGGAACGCGCAGTTCATCCACGCCCGCATCGTATGGGGATCGCAGAACCGCACCGTAGTTCCAGTGCTCGCAGTTTCGCGCCTCGGTGGGCAGTACTTCGCCTTCGTGGCCGAGCAGCAGGATGGCAAGACGGTCGCACACCAGAAGCCTTTGCGAGTGGGGGACATGACGGGCAACAACTACGTCGTCCTCGAAGGAATCAAGCCCGGAGACAAGATCATCGTGTCGGGCACCCAATTCCTGATCGACGGTGCTCCCGTGATACTTCCGCAGGGCTGAAGGCGGACGTCGGACTTCGGACTTCAGACCTCGGGCTTCAGGCTTCGGACAGCGTCGTCCGAGATCACAAGTTTTCGGCAGAGTTGTAAGGAAGGGACTGTTTGGTCCCGACAGAAGCAGTTGAGGGATACGGCCCCAAGTCCGAAGTCTGAGGTCCGAAGCCCGATGCCTGAGGTCCGCTATTGTTCGTTGATTTCTTCATAAAACGCCCGGTCTTTGCCACAGTCTGCGCGCTCCTCATCATTCTCGCGGGCGCGGCCGTAATTCCCACTCTGCCAATCGCCCAATTTCCCACCCTGGCGCCGCCGCAGATTTCCGTGACAAGTGTTTACGTCGGCGCCAGCGCTCAAACCGTCGAAAGCGCTGTGACCGTCCCACTCGAGCAGCAGATCAACGGCGCCGAAGGAATGAAGTACATCACCTCGACCAGCAGCAGCAACGGGGTGAGCACGATTACCGCGACTTTCGACCTCAATCGCGACCCCGATCTGGCCGCAGTCGACATTCAGAATCGCGTCAACACCGCCCAGGGACGGTTGCCGAACGCGGTGAAGGCCACCGGCATCACCATCGTGAAAGCCTCCAGCAATTTCGTGCTGGGCGCGGCCATCTTCTCGCCTGAAGGACGCTACACGCCGCTCTTCATGAGCAATTACCTCGACGTTTACGTCAAAGACTCGCTCAAGCGCGTGCCCGGCGTCGCAGACGTGATCGTCTTCGGCGAGCGCAAATATTCCATGCGCCTCTGGCTCGATCCGGTGCGCATGGCCAGCCGCGGATTGACCGCGTCCGACGCGGTGAGCGCGCTGCAGGAGCAGAACGTCGACGTCGCCGCCGGCCAGGTTGGACAGCCTCCAATCCAGACCGGACAGGAATTTCAGATCAGCGTGCGCGCCATCGGGCGGCTCACTGAAGCGTCGCAGTTTGAAAACATCATTCTGAAAACAAACTCCGACGGAACGCTGGTTCGCCTGAAGGATGTCGGTCGCGCCGAACTGGGTGCCGAAGATTACAGCTCGGACCTTATGTTTAACGGGCGTGATGCCGTCGGCATCGGCGTCACGCAACTCTCCAGCGCGAATGCCCTTGAAGTGGACCGCCTGGTGATTGCCGAACTGGACCGGCTGTCCACCCATTTTCCGCCTGGCATGAAGTATCAGAACGCCTTTGACACCACGGAAGCCGTGGGCGAATCGATCCGGGACGTGCTCACCACGCTCATCGAGGCCGTCGTCCTGGTCATCCTGGTCATCTTTATTTTCCTGCAGGATTGGCGCAGCACAATCATTCCGGCGGTGACGATTCCAGTTTCGCTGATCGGCACCTTCGCCTTCGTGAAGGTGTTGGGATTCTCGGTCAACACTCTGACCCTGTTCGGCATCACCCTGGCGACAGGACTGGTGGTGGACGACGCCATCGTCGTCATCGAAAACATCGAACGCCACGTTCAGGAGGGCGAGCGCGACACGCACAAAGCGGCCTCGGTCGCCATGTCCGAAGTAGCGGGAGCGGTCATCGCTACGTCACTGGTGCTGGTTGCGGTGTTTGTGCCGGTGGCGTTTTTTCCCGGCACTACCGGCATTCTGTTTCGTCAGTTCGCGCTGACCATCGCATTCTCGATTTCAATTTCCGCCTTCAACGCCCTCACTCTTACGCCGGCGCTGTCTGCCATTCTGCTGGGCCGCGAGCACAGGGAAAAGAACTGGTTCTTCAAGCGCGTGGACGGAGCCATTAATGCCGTCACCGAGGGATACCGGCGAACCTTGCGCCTGATCCTGCGCTTCAAGTTCATTGCAGCTCTGGTGTTTCTCGGCACATTGGGCCTGACAGTTCTAGTTTTCCAGCGTGTGCCCAAGGGCTTCGTGCCCAACGAAGACCAGGGGTACTTCATCATCGCGGTGCAGGCCCCATCGGGCGCGTCGCTCGAGTACACGAAGCGCATCGGCCAGCAGGTCCAGGGGATTCTTCAGGATATTCCTGAGGTTGAAGGGATTTTCGCCATCGCCGGTTTCAGCTTCACCGGCAGCGCGTCGAATCAGGCGCTGATCTTCGTCCCGCTGAAGCCTTACTCCCAGCGCAAGGGGGACGCGCACGCCGCCGACGCCGTTGTGAACCGGATTCGCGGACGTCTGTTTGGCATTTCCGGCGCTCTGGTTCTTCCATTTCTGCCACCGGCCGTGCAGGGCTTAGGCCAGTTCGGCGGCTTCGCCTACGAATTGCAGGACCAGGGCAGCCACACCCTGGAAGAGCTGGCAAACGTAACCCAGCAACTCATCCGGCAAGGCGGCGCCCGGAAAGATCTGACCGGCCTCTACAGCACCTACACCGCCAACGATCCGCAATTTGTAGTGACCATTGATCGCGAAAAGGCCAAGAGTCTGCACGTTCCCCTGGGACAGATTACAGACGCGCTGAGCATCTACATGGGCTCGGCGTACGTCAACGACTTCGACTTCAACAACCGCTCGTATCGGGTTTACATTCAGGCCGACCAGCAGTTCCGCGCCCGGTCGAAAGACATCACGCAGCTCTATGTGCGGTCGGACAGCGGTGGAATGATTCCGCTGGAGAACCTGGTTGCGATCAACCAGACCACAGCTCCCCAGGTGATCAGTCACTACAACCTGTTCCGTTCGGCTGAAATCGACGGCTCCGCGGCTCCCGGCTTCAGTTCAGGTCAGGCTTTGGATGCCATGGCTGAGTTGAGCCAGAAAGTTCTGCCGCAAGGATTCGCCTTCCAATGGACCGGCCTGTCACTGGAAGAATTGAGTTCGGGAAGTACGACGCTGATCCTGTTTGGACTCGGCACGCTGGTGGTTTATCTGACGCTCTCCGCTCAATACGAAAGTTTCGTCCTGCCCTTGATCGTGTTGCTCGCGGTCCCCGTAGCGCTTTTGGGAGCATTGTCGGCACAGTCGTTGCGCGGCCTGGAGAACGACGTTTATTGCCAGATCGGACTGGTGATGCTGGTCGGACTCTCCAGCAAGAACGCCATCCTGATCGTCGAATTCGCCGAGCAGTTGCGCCATAGCGGAATGCCGCTGTTTGAAGCCGCGGTCGAGGCAGCAAGAATTCGGCTGCGTCCGATCCTGATGACCTCGCTGGCCTTCATCCTCGGCGTAGTGCCGCTGGTAGTTGCGTCCGGCGCCGGGGAACACGGCCGCCATTCGGTCGGTACCACGGTATTCGGCGGAATGCTCGTTTCCACCGTTCTGAACTTGTTCTTCATTCCAGTGCTTTACCTGATCATCGAAGGCTGGCGTGAACGCGGAGAAAAGCCGTAGCTACTAAGCCCGCAACGGAGTAATTGGAAATGTTAGGCTTTGCGGATGAGCCGTGAAGTCCTGATTTTGCGCGAACCCGAAATTCGCGCCCTGCTTGATCCGGGCGCCTGCATCGCCGCCATGGAAAAGGCTTTCGCGGCTTACTCCACCGGACAGGCGCAGTTGCCCGCGGTCATCCATCTCGATATCCCGGACAGTGACACCTCCCGCAACCGCGGCGAGATTCACATCAAAGCGGGTTACCTGAACGGCGGACCTTACTACGCGGTTAAGATTGTCTCGGGATTTCTGAACAATCCAAGGTTAGGACTACCCGCGAACGACGGCATGGTCGTAGTGTTCGACGCCAACACTGGAGCCCCAGCCGCTTTTCTTCTCGATAACGGTTTCATCACTGACTTCCGCACCGGCGCAGCTGGCGCGGTCGCCGCCAAATATCTCGCGCGCAAGAGAATTGCCACAGTCGCAGTAGTCGGCACCGGCGGTCAGGCACGGTACCAGATCGAAATGCTGGCTCTGCAAAAAAACTTTAGCGAGGTGCGAATCTGGGGACGTGATCCCCACAAAGCAAAAACATGCGCCGATGAACTGCCAAAGAGTCGTGTGATTCCGGCGTGCAATTTTACCGTGAGCGATTCCGTGCAGGCGGCGATAGAAGGCGCAGACGTGGTCATCACAGTCACGGCCAGCCGCGAACCGCTGGTCCGGGCGGCGTGGTTGAAACCCGGAGCAACCATCATCGCGGTAGGTTCCGACGCACCCGACAAACAGGAACTCGATGTCGATGTGCTGGCACGCGCCGACAAGATCGTCGCCGACAGTGTTGCCCAATGCCTGCGCCTGGGCGAAATCCATCACGCAGTCGAACATGGAGCCGTCACCAAAGACACGATCTACGCAGAGCTAGGCGAGATCACGGCAGGTATCAAACCGGGCAGAACCTCAGAAGACGAAATTATCGTCTGCGACCTGACGGGGGTAGGAGTTCAAGATGTAGCAGCGGCCTCTTTGGTGCTGGAACGCGCCAAAGCCCAAGGCATCGGCGAAAGAATTTCGTAGCGCCGGCGTCCCGCCGGCTGTCCTGAGGGCGTCCCGCCCTCAGAGTTCAAAGCAAAAACTAAGCCGCCCCACGCCGCACAGTCTCGGCTCGCGCAGTTTTCACCTTGCCGCTCTTCTTCATCAATTCCTGCAAGGTCAGATCGACCCGAGCCAACCCGCACAGCGTGTAATCCACGTCATATCCGTAACCCACGCGAATGTAGCGGCCCACGCCAAAGTGGTCCCCCGGAGTTATCAGCACCGAGCGTTCCTTGCGCAGCCGGTCAAAAAGCGCTGCGGAAGAAATCGGCAACTTGTATTTGAAGAAAGTAATCGCCCCCGCCACCGGCGGAATGTAAGCTGAAAATGTCATCGTGCGAATGGATCCATGATTCCAATCGCGGCAAGTTGCGCCGGATGATTGTGCGCGTGCGCTCCAAGACTTGCTCGCGTCGCTCCGGCTCCATCACGATCCGCGCTAGCCGGTCCGACAATATCGTCGGAGTCAGTGTGGTGTAGTCGTGATACGAACAAAGCTTGGCAATGGTCTTCGGCGGAGCAACAATCCATCCCAGTCGAAGCCCGGGTAGCCCAAAGGCCTTTGAGAGACCAGATGTGATCAGCACTTTGTCGTAGCTTCCCCAGAATGTCGGCGTAAGCGGCCCTCTTACTTCCGCGCCACGATAAATTTCATCCACCAGCAGCCAGGCGCGGGCTCTGCGCGCGACCCGAACAATTTCGTCCATCTCCTCCTGGTTCAGCACCGCGCCTGTGGGATTATTCGGATTCGTTACTACGATGAGCCGCGTCTTCTTGCTCACCGCGCGATGGAGACTCTCAACATCCAGCGCCCAGCGCGCTTTGCCGTTGTCGTCGCGCGATTCCTTCAGGTAAAAGCCTTTCGTTTTAGCGGCCCACGCGCGAGACAGTCCCCAGGTCTGAAGATAGTTCGGCAGCATCACCGCCGCGTGATCGCCTTTTTCCAGCAGTCCCCAAACAGCGGTGAAGTTGGCCTCGGATCCGCCGTTAGTGACCAACACATGGTCTCGAGTTGCGCCGTACCAGGCAGCGATGTTTTCGCGGAGTTCGTCCGAACCATCCGATTCGGGATATTTCAGTCCGGTAGAAAGAAAATCAGCTGAAGCTTTCGGACTCTGCAAGATTTCCTCGACGCGCAAGGGAAGAACGCCGCTTTCCGACAGATTGAATTCGACTTCGTGTTCGTACAGGCACTGAGTTCGTTCCATCTGAAACAGGTCAATGCGCACGGTCCCTCCGGTTGGTAAAGCAATCTGAGGCGCTAAATTTAGCAGAGAAAGAAGGAAAGAAGAAAGAGAGGTTTTCTTTGCGTACTTTGCGGATTCCCTTTGCGCACTTAGCGGTAAAAAGCTCTTAACCGCAAAGGCCGCAAAGAACTCGCAAAAGGTCGCGAAGAAATCAAAGGCGGCCTATTTTTGAACCATCTGCTGCGCAGCCCCGAGCACCTGCCGCTGCCCTGATTGTTGGATGAATGCAATGATGCGAAGATTAGCGGGGTCCGAACGGGAATCGAGCTTCAGATGAACGTCCTGCGAGAAGGTCTTGCCGGCCTCGATGCTGCCGATTTTGGTCAGACTCTGCACCACTCCAACGTGACTCAGACGGCGGCCGCCATTCTCGCCGCGCAATACCTGCGACTCCGCATGATTCAGTGCCACAACCAGATAGACATCTGCCTTGCGCACCTTGGCAGCTCTCGGGCAAGGCGTCAGCGTCGACGTGAGCCGTTGAGGGTCTTCGAGGCATCCAGCGAGAGCCCCGAAATTCTGATGGCGATTTTCGGCGCAGGCAAGGATTTCTGAATCGCCTGGCTGACAAGACGTGAATCGCTCGCCCACAAACTCGACGGCACCGTCGACAACCATCTGCGGCGTGTAAACGCTGGCCAATCCAAAACGGCCGGCGTAGGCCGACTGGCGGTCGCTGAAAAACCGCGACGAGAAAGGATCGGTCCAGCCGATGTGGTTCCAGTAGTCCACATGTTCGCTAAGCACGATTAACTCAGCTCCACTCACCGGCTGCGTGCGGTCGAGTTGCTGCAACAATGTGTCCGCTGGAGGACAACTGGAGCAGCCCTCCGATGTAAACAGCTCAACCAGAACCGGGGACGGAGCGGCGCCGCGTGGCGCGTCGGACGCACAAACGAATAGCGACGTAGCAACAACAGAAGCCAAAAGCAAAGCTGAGAGTTTCATCAATCGATATCCGATCCAGCGCGAAGTGAAGTGTTGCACGCTGAAGAAATGGATGTCCGAGTGCGACAAAAGGTTACACCCACTACGCCGTCTGCCCTGGGCTATAATCACGGCAACCTCCTCACCATGCGTGCCATCTTCTTTCTGGTTTTGCTTTCGACGCTTGCTCCTGCCCAGACTGCCGCCTCGAAATCTTCAATCGCCGTCCCCCACTTCAAGGACGTAACCAAAGAAGCCGGCCTGACCGTCTCCCACATTTCCACTCCGGAAAAGAAATACATCGTCGAATCCATGAGCGGCGGCGCCGGTCTGATCGATTGCGATAACGACGGCAAACTCGACATCATCACGGTGAACGGTTCCACGATCGATCGCTATCGTCAGGGCGGCGATCCCATGATCACGCTCTACCATCAGGACGCGAATTTCAAATTCACCGACATCACCAGCACCGCTGGCCTGACTCGCAAAGGCTGGGGCATGGGCGTGGCCGTCGCCGACTTCGACAACGACGGCCTGCCGGATATCTACGTCACCGGCTTCGGCGGAAACGCTCTTTATCGCAATCTTGGCAACTGCAAATTCGAAGACGTCACCGACAAAGCTGGAGTGGCCGCCGGCGGCTTCAGCACCGGCGCTGCCTGGGCCGACTACGATCGCGACGGCTTTGTCGATCTCTACGTTTCGCGCTACGTGCACTTCGACATGGACCATTTGCCCACTTTCGGCAGCGACGAGAAAAATTGCCGCTTCAAGGGAATCCTGGTCCAGTGCGGTCCCTGGGGCATGATCGGCGAATCGGATCTGCTCTTCCACAATCGCGGCGACGGCACCTTCGAGGAAGTTTCGAAGAAGGCCGGCATGGAAGATGTAAACCGCTACTACGGACTGGGCGTGATCTGGGGCGACTACGACAACGACGGCTGGCCCGATTTATACGTGGCCAACGACGCCGGCCCGAATTATCTGTACCACAACAAGCACGACGGAACTTTCGAAGAAGTCGGAATGCTCTCCGGCGTCGCGCTTGGCGGAGACGGCCAGGCGCAAGGTTCGATGGGCGTCGATTGGGGCGACTATCGGCACGAAGGCCGGCTGTCGATGTTCGTCACCAATTTTCACGAGCAGCCCGACACTCTGTACCGCAATCAGGGGAACGACGGTTTTTCCGACGTAAGCTGGCCGGCAAAAATCGCGCAACCAACATTTCTCAAGGTGGGATGGGGAACCGCCTTCTTCGATATGGACAACGACGGCTGGCTGGATATTTTCATCGCCAACGGCCACGTGTATCCGCAGGTGGATTCGATCCCCGGCGGCCTGGCCTATCGCGAACCCATTCAGTTATTCCGCAATCATCGCGACGGCACCTTTGAGGATGTCTCCAGCGCGCTGGCCGCGATTCCTCCAGAAAGCCGGCGGGGAGCGGCTTTCGGCGACATCAACAATGACGGAAACATCGACGTCGTAATGGTCAATGTGGGAGCATTGCCCACACTGTTGCTGAACCAGGGCGGAAACAGCAACCATCGCGTCCTGTTCAAACTGTCAGGGACGAAGAGCAACCGGTCCGCCATCGGAGCGCGGGTAACGGTGAAAGCAGGGAAGCTGGTGCAGTTCAGCGAAGTTCGTGCCGGAGGCAGCTACATTTCACAGAACGATCCCCGCCTGCATTTTGGCCTGGGAACTGAATCCAGAATGAACGAGGTTGAGATCAAGTGGCCGAGCGGGAAGGTGGAAACGTTGCACGACCTTCCGGCAGATTTTATCTATACGATTATCGAAGGTCAGGGAATTACGAGCAAAACTCCGTTGCCGTCGCCGTAAAACTTTATTCCTGCTCCAGCATTTCTCCCAGCGTCGGCTTGTGCTTGCCTGTCTTCTTATCTCTGCGATCCGGAACTACGCTGCCTGCGCGAGGCGTGCCGATCTGGGCCCGGGCCATGGCCTTCACCTGTTCGACCCTGCTGAACTTCTTCGGCTTGCGCTTCTTCTTCGCCATCGGACACATCTTGCCATAGCTTGTGAGCGCCAAAGCTGTAATAATTACAACGAGAGACTGACCGACCATGGAAGAACGCGAATTTTTCGACGAACGGCCCGAGAAGAAGATGTCTACGCTGAACTGTCCCCACTGCCATCAACCCGCGGAGTACGAAGTCACCTGGATTGTTCGCACCAAGAAGCGACAATTGGCAGGACGCGCCGACGAACGCGATCGTGCCCGCTTCGCCAAGGCCCGCTCCTACATGCTGCGCAAGGACGACCTGATGGCCTGCAAGAACGTGCGCTGCCGCAAACGCTTTGAGATTTCCGGCGTGCAGTCCGTGGTGTTCACCGACTAGATCGCGCTCCCTCGCTCCCAGCTCTCATCTATACTAACCAGTTTGCCCGGCCCGCAGGCCGGGGGACGGGAGTCACGCCTTGAAGATTCTGGTCTGCATGAAGCAGGTGCCGCAGAAAGATGCGCCGCTCAAACTGAACGAGTCCGGCACCTGGATCCGCGAAGACGTTTCCTACGAAGTGAATGAGCCGGACGCCTTCGCGCTCGAAGAGGCGCTGCGTCAAAAAGAAAAGCACAGCGGAGAAGTGGTCGTCATCACGGCCGGTCCGGCACGCGCCCAGCAGGTATTGCGCGAAGCCCTGGCCAAGGGCGCCGACCGCGCCATCCATCTTGAAGACAACGCCTTCGTCGGACTGGACGCGTCCAACACCGCCCGCGCCTTTGCCGCCGCCATCAAAGACGAAAAATTCGATCTCATCTTCACCGGACTGCAGTCCGACGATTACGGCTATCGCTCAAACCGGCGTCGTGCTGGCCGAACTGCTCGGCTGGCCGCACGCCACCATCATCATGCAGATCGAAAAGACGGACGCCGGAATCCGGGTCAAGCGCGAACTCGAAGCCGGATACTTCCAGTTCGTCGATATGCCTCTGCCCGCGGTCCTCACGATTCAGTCCGGTATCAACAAACTGCGCTACGCCACGCTGATCGGAATCAAGCAGGCCAAGAACAAGCCGCTGCGTAAAGTGACGCTGGCCGAAGTGCAATCCGCGATCGGCGCGAACATGCAAAAGATCGAACGCTTATACATCCCGCAGAAAACCAAGAACACAGAATTTCTGGAAGGCTCTCCGGCCGAAGTGGCAAAGAAGCTGGTAGAGAAATTAAGAAACGAAGTACACGTCCTGTAACTGAGAACCGAGAACTGAGATCCGGGAACTGGTTTCTAGATCCATCGTCGTAAAGACTCAAAAAGATTCGAGACGCAAAATCATGCCCGATTCAATCCTGGTAATCGTCGAACAACGCGAAGGAAAGCTGAACCGCGTCTCATGGGAGACGCTCACTGCGGGGCAGGCTTTGGCAGCCGAAACCGGCTGGACGCTCGAAGCCGCAGTCGCCGGCAGCGGAGTGACAAGCTTCGCCAATGAAATCGCGGCCAAGAAGGTCGCGAAGGTCTACGCCATCGAGTCCCCGAAACTCGAGCCTTACACGCCCGACGCTTTTGCCGCCGCACTGAAGCAATTCATTTCGTCAAAACAGCCCAAGCTTGTGCTGATGCCGCACACCTATCAGGTGCGTGATTTCGTGCCCAAGCTGGCCACTGCGATGGAGCGCACCGCCATCAGCGATTGCATCGGATACAAGAAAGACGGCGACAAGCTGCTCTTCACTCGCCAGATGTTCCAGGGCAAACTGGCTGCCGACGTCAGCTTTACCTGCGAAGCACCGTGGTTTGTGACTTTCCAGAACGGGGCGTTTCGCGGGGACAAAGTTGAAGCTGGCGCCGCCGCTGCGCCAGTCGAAACCGTCAATGTCGAAATCGCCGACGGCGTCGTCCGCAATAAGCCGCAGGAAGTCTTCAAGGAAGCCAAGCAGGCGGTCGACCTGACGCAAGCTGAAATCATCGTCTCGGTGGGACGCGGCATCAAGGAGCAGAAAAATATCGAACTGGCCAAGCAGCTGGCCGAAGCGCTGGGCGGTGAACTGGCCGCGTCGCGTCCCATCTGCGACTCCGGATGGCTCCCCATGGACCGTCAGATCGGATCCTCCGGACAAACCGTTGCACCCAAGCTCTATCTAGCCCTGGGCATCAGCGGCGCCATTCAGCACATCGTCGGCATGAAGGGCGCGCGCACCATCATCGCGATCAACAAAGATTCAGAAGCGCCTATCTTCGAGATCGCCGACTTCGCCGTGGTGGGGAATCTGTTCGATATCGTGCCGCCGTTGATTGAAGAAGTGAAGAAGGCGAAGGCGGGGAGTTGAGGTTACAAGCTTTGGTTCATCGCCACAGGTAACCAATTTTTCGGTATGCATTTCAGGGGAACCTTCTAAAATAAGCTATGGACATGACTCTGACAGCCGTCTATGAGCAGGTTTCGAAGAGTGAAGGCGATGGCTACGTCGCCTACGTCGAGGAACTGCCGGGCGCCATTTCCGAGGGCGACACACTGGAAGAAGCGCGCGAAAACTTGCGCGACGCCGTCGAACTCCTCCTCGAAGCCAACCGCGATCTAGCGGGAAAGCGGATTTCTGGCAAGAAAATCACGCGGGAAAAGATCACCGTCTCCGTGCTTAGGTGTTCACGAACAAACCGTAGTCTAGATTGGCAGAAAACCTTGGCCGTTCAGCGTTTACCAGCAAACTGAGGCTTTCTCCCAAGGCCGAAACCTAGCGGACTGACATCGCAGCTCCGACGGGCGGCAAGTGATCTGTTGTGTCGAACATCAGCTGAAGGGCAAGGTCGAGGCTGACATCTGGCGAATTCCAGCAGTCTTTGGGACACTGCACGAGGATCCTGCTCGGACCTTGAAACCAGGAAACAATCTTGAATTGCAACTCGAATCGAGCATGAAGCGCCAAGACTTAATTCGCCACCTGGAGTCAAATGGCTGCGTTCTTCTCCGCGAAGGGGCCAAGCACAGCGTCTACTACAATTCTGGTCGCCCAGCGAACTGCGACTGTCCCGCGTCATCGAGAAGTCAAGAATCCGACGGCGGTTCGCATCTGCAAAGATCTCAATGTGCCTCATCCGTTTCGTTGAATCATCCAGCCGTATATGATAGGAACGCTGAACCGCTGAAGCCAGACGTCAAATGTTAGTTTTCCGCAAACCGCTGACCAGGACATCGAACGCCCCCAGATGCCCGCCGATGTCGTCATCGTAGGCGGCGGCCCCGCCGGCATGGCCTGTGCTCTGCGGCTGTCGCAGCTTATCGATCAGCACAACGCCAGCAATCCTGACTCGCAGCTCAGCAAAGAAAATATTTACGTCCTCGAGAAGGCTCGCGAGATCGGACAGCACTGCCTCTCCGGCGCGCTGCTCGATCCGCGCTCCATGCGTGAACTTCTTCCCGGATTCGAAAAGGAAGCGCCGCTCGATTCCGAAGTCACGAAAGAGGCGGTTTACTTTCTCACCCAGAAAGGCAAATTCAAGTTTCCCATCACGCCGCCGCCGCTGCGCGATCATGGCAACTACGTCATCTCGCTCAACCGGTTTGTGAAGTGGCTGGGCGGCAAGGTGGAAGAAACCGGAATCACGATCTTCACCGGGTTTGCTGGATCTGAACTTTTATTCGACGGCGACCGCGTCACCGGCGTTCGCACCGACGACAAAGGTGTGGACAAACAGAACCAGCCGAAATCAAATTTCGAACCCGGCTACGACCTGCAAGCCAAGGTCGTAATCCTCGCTGAAGGCACTCGCGGCTCGCTGACCAAGCAACTCATCGCGCGTTTCTCTCTCGATCGCGACCGCAACCCGCAAACTTACGGGCAGGGCATCAAGGAATTGTGGGAAGTTCCCGCCGGCCGCATCGCGCCCGGCGAAGTGATCTACACCATGGGATGGCCGCTGACCACGAAGGAATACGGCGGCGCCTGGATTTACGGCGGCAAAGACAACGTGGTTTCGCTCGGTTTCGTCGTCGGACTCGACTATCCCGATCCGCGCATTGATCCGCAGCGCGTCTTGCAGGAATTCAAGAAGCATCCGTTGGTTGCCCGCCTGCTCGAAGGCGGCAAGATGATCCGCTACGGCGCGAAGTCCCTGCCTTACGGCGGCTGGTGGTCGATTCCGCCCGTGGCTGGCGACGGATGGATGATCCTCGGCGACTCCGCCGGCTTCCTGAATTCGCAGCGCCTGAAAGGCATTCATCTCGCCATCAAGAGCGGCATGCTGGCCGCCGAGACCGCGTTTGAAGCGCTGAAGAAAGATGATTTCTCCGCCGCGTCGCTGGGAGATTACCAGCGCCGCGTCGAATCAAGCTGGATCAAAGACGAGCTTTGGAAGGTCCGCAATTTTCATCAGGGCTTCGAGCATGGATTCTGGCGCGGCATGATCAATGCCGGCTTGCAGCAAGTCACCGGCGGACGCGGCCTGCACAATCACTCTCCTTCGACCGCGGGATACCAGCACCTGAAAAAGCTCACCAGCTTGCCGCGGACGGTGGCGCCGAAGCTCATCTCATCGGTCCGCCAAGGGCGACGGCAAGCTGACCTTCGACAAGCTCACCGATCTCTATCATTCCGGCACCAAGCACGAAGAGGACCAGCCCGCGCACCTGGTCATTCACGACACGGATGTCTGCAACACGCGCTGCATAAAAGAATTCGGCAGCCCGTGCCAGAATTTTTGTCCGGCCAACGTGTACGAGATGGTCGACGACGCGACGCAGCCGAACGGAAAGCGCATCAGTCTGAATCCATCGAACTGCGTGCACTGCAAGACCTGCGACATCGCCGATCCGTACCAGATCATCACCTGGGTCCCGCCCGAAGGTGGCGGCGGTCCCAACTACGACGGCATGTAAATGACACTGGGGACAGCCGCCCCGTGTCCAGTCGAGCGCAGCTCGACGAGGTTTTTCTTGAGGCCTACGCGGCCCAGTTCTGCAGCTTCAACCCACGCACTCGCCGAAATTCCTTCTCATTGTTGGTGACCAGGATCAGCTCTGACGCGACGCATGCGCAGCAATCCAGAGATCATTGTTTCCGATCATTTCACCCTTTGCGGCCAGATCTGCGCGAATGTTCCCGTAGGCTTCTGCTGCGGCTTCCGGCAAAGGGAGCGCCGGCAACCAATGAACAAGTTCGTGCAACCTCTCCAGCGCGGCCTCCCGGTGCGAGACTCTTTGCCGCTCCGTAGATCAGTTCTCCATAAGTGATGACCGAAAGCGCGGCTTCGCCTGGGCGGAGCCTGCGGAACCGTCGCAAGACTGCTTCGGTTTTTCCTGGCGGATATGAATGCAGATGTTCGTGTCCAGCAGGAAGCGGGGTTCCATTTAGAGTCCCTTGCGTTTCTGCGGCCGGTCTTTTCCTCGCTCAACCACGAGATCATCCGGCAAGCCAGCGAGCAAATCGAACGCCCGTGCCATGGCTCCATCCTTCTCCCGCAGCACGATTTCTTTGCCTCGGCGGAAGATTTCAACTTCCTTGCTTTTCAGGCGGAATTGCTTCGGTAGCCTGACGGCCTGGCTATTTCCCGATCGAAAAACCTTCGCTGTACCCATCAACAATCTCCGCAGAATGTATATACGTGAAGTATACACATTGTCGAAAATGCAAAAAGGGTTACTTTGGCTGACGCCATCACATTTGGACTCTTGAGGAAACCATGCGCCTAGTATCCCGTTGCCTGATCACCCACCTTATATTCATCGCGATCCTCACCCTCTGCGCCTCCGCCCAGCAACCGCGCCCTCTATTCCCACAACTGGTTTCGCCGGACTCGACCAATACCGCGCCTCGCGAATTGCCGTGTTCACCGACGACTATGGACAACTCGCCCGATATCGCGACGCCAATGCTGCGCTCGAGCCGCCGGCGCCCGGCGAGAACCGCGTCGTCTTTTTCGGCGACTCCATCACCGACAGCTGGAAACTGGGCGACTATTTCCCCGGCAAGCCTTACCTCAATCGCGGCATCGGCGGACAGACCACGCCGCAAATGCTCGTACGCTTCCGCCAGGATGTCATCAACCTGCATCCCAAAGTGGTTGTGATCCTGGCCGGCACCAATGACATTGCGGGAAACACCGGGCCCATGCGTCTCGAGGACATCGAGGCCGACTATGCTTCACTGGCGGAACTGGCGCGGGTAAGTCACATCGCGGTCGTGTATTCGTCAGTCCTGCCTGTGCACAATTACACACCCAAGTCGCAGGACTTTTTCGCGCAACGATCGCCAGCGAAGATTCTGGCTCTGAACCAGTGGCTGAAAGACTACTGCACTGCCAGCCACCTGGTGTATCTCGACTACTTCACCGCAGTGGTGGACGACAAAGGACTTCTGAAGCGAGAACTGGCCGAAGATGGCCTGCATCCGAACCCTGCCGGCTTCAAAATCATGGCCCCTCTGGCAGAAGCCGCCATCGCCAAGGCATTGGCGAGCAACCCGTAATTTGACTCGTCTGTCCGTCCAGCGCATCTATAATGAGAGTTGAGTTTCCGACCGCCTCAGCCTAAGGGCATACCCGGCTGTGGCGGCGAGGGTTGGTTTTCCTTTGCGTCCTTTGTGGAACCTTGGCGCACTTTGCGGTTAAGAGCTCTTGACCGCGAAGGTCGCCAAGGATTCCGCGAAGTCCGCAAAGAAAAACCAACCCCAAGGGTGCCGGTGGAAACGCCTGCACCTCCCGGCTTCGCGAGAAGCCATTGGAAAGGAAACAGCTGCCGGGATGTTCCCGCCTGCCTGTATCCCTTCCTGCGTATTTTCAACCGGAAGCTGTAGCGCTAGAAGCCATGCCTCTCACCGACAAATTCGGCCGCGCCATCACTGATCTCCGGATTTCGGTCACCGACCGCTGCAACTACAAGTGTGTTTACTGCCGCACTGGAAATGAAGGCGCTCTTTACGGTGATCTTCCGTTCGCCGACTACCTGCGGATGTCACGCGTGCTGGTCGGACTCGGAATCGAAAAAGTCCGTATCACTGGCGGAGAGCCGTTGCTACGCAGGGGTGTGATCGACTTTGTTCGCGAACTTTCCAAGCTGCGCACCACGAATGGCGACGAACTGGACATTGCGCTCACCACCAACGGCCATCTCCTGGCGGATATGGCGAAGCCGCTCAAGGATGCTGGCCTGCGCCGCGTCACCGTCAGCATGGACGCAGTCGATCCCGACCGCTTTGCCCGCATCACCCGCGTCCCCGACGGATACGACAACGTGCTGGCTGGCATCCGTGCGTCCCGCCGCGCCGGGTTGTGGCCGGTGAAGGTGAATTGCGTGCTGATGCGCGGCTTTAATGAAGATCAGATCATCCCCTTCGGAATGTTCGCTCGCGAAGAAGGTGTAGTCGTCCGCTTCATTGAATTCATGCCGCTCGAAGAGGATCGCGTCTGGTCGCCCAACACCGTGGTCGCGCTCGATGAAATCGTGCAGCGCATGGGAGAATACCGCCCGCTGGTAGAAATTCCGCATGCCCGCAGCGAGACCGCACGCCGCTACCGTTTCGACGACGGCATTGGAGAGATTGGCATCATCGCGCCGGTATCGCATCCCTTCTGCGGACACTGCAGCCGCATCCGCATCACCTCCGATGGCAAGATCCGCACCTGTCTCTTTTCCATTTGGGACCACGACCTACACGCCCAGATGAGCCGAGGTGCTTCGGACGAAGAGCTCGGGGAATTCATTCGCGGCGTAATCCAGAAAAAAGAAGCGCGCCACCACATCGGCGAGCCCGATTTCGTACCCGCATCGCGAACCATGGTCCACATCGGCGGCTAGCAGGGGCATCCAGCCGATGGCACCAGTCGCGTGATACCGATTGTGTGGGACCTGGTCTCCGACCCGGTCGTGCCAATCGAAGCTCGGCTTTGAGTGACGACTTCTTTGGGAAGGGCACGACTTCAGTTGTGCCGCCAAGTTCTCGGGTAGCTTCGCGCTTTAGCGCCTGAGGTTGTGCTCTCGATTTTCTTCCCAGTCCATAATCCCCCACTGATTTCTCTTCCCAAGAAAGTTATTCGTTCCAGTCCGCTCGAATTGTCCCCACCATCAAAACAATGTTCTTGATAATCAATTCAGCAAGAACGTTAAAAGATCGTAAGGAGCGACAAAAACAATGAAAATGACCTGCCTCGCATTCGCATTCGCAATGATGTTGTCCGTGACCACTAACGTGTTTGCCGCGGCGAACAAAGACATCGTGGACACTGCAGTCGCCGCCGGCGACTTCAAGACCCTGGCCACTGCACTTCAGGCCGCCGGCCTGGTGGACACACTGAAAGGGCCCGGCCCGTTCACGGTCTTTGCGCCCACAGACGAAGCTTTCGCCAAATTGCCGGCGGGCACCGTCGAAGAACTGCTCAAGCCTGAGAACAAAGAGAAACTGGTTGCGATCCTGACCTATCACGTCGTCCCCGGCAAAGTAATGGCCAAGGACGTCATGAAGATGACTTCCGCCAAAACGGTTAACGGCAAAACCGTGACCATCATGGATCAGAACGGAACTGTCATGGTGGACAACGCAAAGGTCATCAAGGCCGACATTGCCGCCTCGAACGGAGTTATCCACGTGATCGATTCAGTCATCATTCCGCAATAGGTTCGAGCACGATTTCTGCCCCAACGGCTGGGAGCAATATCCCCAGCCGCATTTTTTTGGTAGCGCCGGCCTCCGGCCGGCCCGATGGGCGGACGAGACGTCCGCCAGACAGCCGCCGAGACGCAACGCTACTCAAAACACCACCACTCTTTACTTTGAACCCGGTAACATCGAAGCATGAGGCGTGCCGCCGCGATCCTCCTAACCGCAATGCTGATAAGCGTTCTCTTCAATCTTGCGAGCAGCGCACAGCAGTCCGCACCCGCTCCCACCTACCTGGGTTTCGATCGCAACGACTATCCCGGAGACGAGAACCTGAAGCAACTACGTCAGACATTTACCTATGCCGGTTTCTGGCTGAACCCGCCACCCGGTGAGAAGGTCAACAATTGGGCTGGGAAGCGACCGACATTGCAGTCAGCTGGATTCGGATTTCTCGTACTCTTCAACGGACGCCTTTTCTCCCAATTGAAGACGGTAGCCAACGCCGCGAGGCTGGGGAACGTCGACGCCCAAGAAGCTGTTGCATCCGCACGGAGGGAAGGTTTTCCCTCCGGAACAATCATTTTCATCGATCAGGAAGAAGGCGGCCGCATGCTCCCGGAGCAGAAGTCCTATCTCTATGCCTGGGTCGATGGCGTCACCGCGGCTGGTTTCCGTGCGGGCATTTACTGTTCCGGAATCCCTGCGAAGGAAGGCAAGGGCGTGACCGTCGTTACGGCCGAAGACATCCGGCAGAACGCAGGCGGAAGAAAGATTGCGTATTGGATCGCCAATGACGCTTGTCCGCCGTCGCCCGGTTGCGCCTTTCCCAATCGCCCCCCTGGGCCGGCCGAAAGCGGAATAGACTTCGCGGAGGTCTGGCAGTTTGCTCAGTCGCCAAAGCGGCGCGACGTCGCCGCCGGATGCCCCGCCAACTACGATCGCGACGGAAGCTGTTATCCCCCGGGCGTCGATCTGGCCAAGCATTTACACGTCGACGTGAACACCGCAACCAATCCAGATCCTTCGCAAGGACGAACCCGCTAAAACGTGTAGGGCGGAAACTCTTGTCCGCCGCTTTTGATCTTGTCTTCAGGCTCAGAACTTCCCAACTCTGTCAAAAACTTCCAGATCCGAATGAATTAGAATGACGACATACTCCTATGTCCGAACGCAGTTTTACTTTTGATGAAGCCCAAAGCCTTCTGCCCATTCTGGAATCTCTTCTGCGTACTGCCATTGACGGCAAGAAGTTGATCGAAGCCGTCGATGCAGAATTCCAGGAACTCGCCCACCAGGTATTTCTAAGCGGTGGCTTGCTGGTGAACATCGTGCAGGTAGCCCGCCGCAAAGCAGAGCGTGAAAAGACCATCCACCGCGTAAAAGACGCTCTCGCCGAAATCGACTCCACCGGAGTACAGGTAAAAGATCTTGATATTGGATTGCTCGACTTCCCCTGCGAGGTAGAAGGACGCACCGTCCTGCTCTGCTGGAAGCTGGGAGAAACCGGAATCACGCACTGGCACGGCACCGACGAAGGCTTCGCCGGCCGCAAACCAATTGACGAGAAGATCGCGAAAGCGAAAAGAACGAATTAGTCATCAGTCGTCGGTTTTCAGTCGTCAGCAAGTCCTCAATCTCGTCAGTGGTTCTGCTGAAGACCGACGACTGAAGACTGACGACTGCCGTTAAGGTTTCCCTCCCGCATTCCACTGCGGCGTAAATGAAGAATTGACCAACCATCTGACCGGGAGCAACAGCGACCCGATGGCTGCGTCCATGTGTTTGAAGTCGATGTGAGCGACGTCGTCGCTGGGTTGGTGATAGTCGGTGTGCAAACCGTAGCTCGAGACGGTCTGGGCGACTACACCCTTTTTCGCCAGCACATAGTTGTCGGAGCGGGCGAAGAAATTCTCTGCGGGATGAGGATCCGCCACCAGCTTGGCTCCACGAGCCGCCAGCCTGGGCCCGAGATTCGAGCGCTCCCATCCGGTCAGCCAGACTGTATCCGAACTAACCGCAGCGTCGGCTCGTCCCAGCATCTCGAACTCCAGGTTCACGGCTATTTCCTTCAGGGGCACCGGAGGATGCTCGCGAAAAAACGCCGAGCCTTGTCCGCCGGTTTCCTCGCTGCCAAACAACGCAAAGATCACGGTGCGTCGTGGCCTGGTGCCTTTTCCCAGAACGCGTGCCAGTTCCAACACCGCAGTCGTGCCTGAGGCGTCGTCATCTGCACCGTTGTAGATGTCGTCCCCTTTGACCGCCTGACCGATTCCCAGGTGATCGAGGTGTGCCGAGAGCAACACCGCCGAAGTCGCTCAACTTAGCATCACTGCCGTGCAGGATGCCGACTGCATTCCATGTGTATTTCTTTTCGATCGTCGAAGGGCCGTCGAAAGTCAGAATCGTATTTTCGGGAAGCGATTCCAGAATCTTTGTTGCATCCGGACTTACCTCCAGAAGATTGAAATCGGGTCCCAATCCCGAGGTCTCCATTCCTTCAATCTTTACCGCCGGCGCAGGGAGTTTTTTGCCCCGTTCCGCAAAGTGGGCGGCGCGGTCCTCATTCACAGCGATGAGGGCGGCAACCGCTCTTTCTCCGGCCAGTGTCGAGGCCATGGCCCGCTGCTTCCGCCGATCGTTCCCCAGAATGAGGACGATCGCGCCCGCCACCTGCGGATCCTTCTCGTCGGCATTGATCACTCGCAAATTTCCCGAGAATTGCGCCTGTGCCAAATAACCTACTGTGAATTCCTTGCCATAGTTGAACACCACTTTCTCTGCGCCGGCGCCAGGTTTGGCGAACGAGAGTTGCGGAGGCGCTGTAAATTTTGGCTGCAACAGGGTCGCGCGCTGAAGATAGCCACCATCGTCACCGGCGGGAGCAATTCCGTACGCTCGCAGTTGCGACGCCACGTAAGTAGCTGCCACCAGTTCATCCGCGGTGCCACTGCCCCGGCCGCGTAGCGCGTCCGAAGCCAGAAACTCCATGTGGGCCCGGATGCAGGCAACACAGGGGCGGGGACCCGGCGCGGTTGACCCTGCCAAGTCTTATTTGAGGACGCACGTGGAGACCGCGGCCTGAGCCGCAGTTGCCATGGGCAGACACAGTAGAAGGAAAGAAGAAAGGCTCAGGCAAACAAGAGGAACGTTTCATCGAGTTATCGGATTCTAAGTTCGGAGAACTTTGCAGCGATCACCTGAAAGGTTAGCAGATCGCGCGTGGAGGCTTGCGGTCTTGGGTAACTCACGTCGCTACCTACCTTAGTGCACACAGAAGTACACCCCTCGCCTGTGGCCAAAACCTTCTCTGCTACAATTCTTTGTATAACCACTCGCGATGCGGACAGTGCACTAAAAGTACGTCTGCCGGGACTTTCTTAACATGCCTCGTTTTGGTCGGAAACTCCGGATTTTGGCTACGGTCGGCGCGCTTTCCATGCTTGCGGTGGCGGCTGGCTGCAAGGGCTTCTTCGTGAATCCCACGCTGACTTCACTGGCTGTCTCGCCCACATCCGCCTCAATTGTCGAGTCTCAGACCCAGCAGTTGACCGCGACCGGAACCTACGACGATGGCAGTACCAAAGATCTGACTGGCACCGCTGGTTGGACGACCTCCGACTCCACGGTCGCCACGGTCAGCAAGGGAGGCCTCGTAACCGCGGCCGCCAGCATCACCAGCCCGCCAGGTTCTGCGACCATCACCGCTACGTCCGGCACTCTGACCGCTACTTCTGCAATCACGGTTAACACCGGGCCGCTCACTGCTATCGTCATCAGTACGACCACTCCCAACCCTGCTGCGGGTACGACTGTTGTTTTCAAGGCGCTGGGAACATATAGCGGTAGTTCCACTCAGCAGGACATCACCAGCCTCGTGACCTGGAGCAGCAGCAACACCGCGGTGATCTCCACGATCTCAGGTGGAAGCGGCGCTGTGCTTTCCACGGCTACCTCCGCCTCAACCACGGATGTGACCGCCACCCTCGATGGCATCACCAGCAACACTTTGACCGTCACTGTGCAATGACGGACATTCGCTGCATCGGGATCTGCACCGGTGGTGGCGATGCCCCTGGCCTTAATGCCGTGATTCGCGCTGCGGTCAAATGCGCCTTCCTGAAATACAACTGGAAAATCATAGGTATTCCGGACGGCTTCGATGGACTGATCTGGCCCGAGAAATCCTACGAACTCACACTGAAGCATGTCAGCGGAATCCTGCCTCGCGGCGGAACGATTCTTGGCACCACCAATCGCGGCAATCCATTCAAATACTGCACCGTCGAGAACGGACAGGAAGTCACACGCGATATTTCCGACGAAGTCATTGCCAACGCACGCAAACTGGGCATCGATGCGGTCATCAGTATCGGAGGCGAGGGCTCGCAGACCATTGCGTTGGAGCTGTTCCATCGCGGCATGAAGATCGTCGGCGTGCCCAAAACGATCGATAACGATCTTTCCGCAACCGAAGTAACGTTCGGTTTCGATACGGCAGTCGCCACCGCCACCGACGCGGTGGACAAAATCCACACCACCGCCGAATCGCACCACCGGATCATGGTGGTGGAAGTCATGGGCCGCGATGCCGGCTGGATTGCAATTGAAGCCGGCATTGCAGGCGGGGCACACGTCATTCTGATCCCGGAAATCCCCTTCACCATCGAAAATGTCTGTGCACACGTGAAGAAGCGTGAGAGTTATGGCAAAAGGTTCACCATCGTGGTGGTGGCGGAAGGCGTGCATATTCCTCTGGCATATAAAGAGAAGCGGCGAGGCGGATCGGTAGGGAATCTGATCGGGAATGCCATTGCCACCATGGCCAACAAAGAGGTGAGAGTCAGCGTCCTGGGCCACATCCAGCGCGGCGGCACTCCGACCGCCTTCGACCGCATCCTGGCCACCCGTTTTGGAGTGGCGGCGGTAGACCTGATTGCGGAAGGCGGTTTTGGCAAGATGGTATGTTTGCGCAATGCGCGCATCGAAGCGGTCGACATCACCGAAGCGATCGGACAGTTAAAAACAGTCGATCCAAAGGGTCAGCTGGTACAGACCGCCAAGTCGATCGGGATCTCCTTTGGCGATTGAACGGACGACAGATTGAAAATGAATTGCGGGTGCAATCGGAAGCAGCGTATGTGCTGGTTGTTCCTCTCCGCATTCGTTAGCATCGTTTCATACTCTCTTTAACCTGATCGCAGGATTTTATCTTCGTGAAATACCGTCATTCATTTTTCGAAGCTTGTCTTTTGTTGCTGTTGCTAACGTGCGTAGCTGTGTTCGACGGTTGCAATCGCGGTAAGAGCAACGGCGACAAGGAAATCGCCTACGTCTCTGCTCCTCAGGCCTTTCTGCGCGACCAGGTAGCTGCGGTTTACAACAAAGCTGGAACGGTGAAGAACGGGGAGGCGGTGCAGATCCTGGCGCGCGACCGGCGCTTTGCCCGGGTTCGCAACTCGGCCGGAGCCGAAGGATGGCTGGAGCAGCGTTACCTGGTCACCAAGGAAACCTACGACTCCTTCCAGAAGCTGGCGGCACAGATGGCCAAGGAACCGGTTCAGGCGACTGCCGTGGCCCACAACCAGTCCAATATCCATCTTGATCCGCAACGTGACGCGGAGCACTTGTTCCAGGTGGAGCAGGGCGCCAAGCTATCTCTCATGAAACGCGCCAGCACCGAGAAACCACTGCCTGGCGGACAGCCCAAATCCACGAATACCGCGAAAGAAGGACAAACCCCGGTCGCACCCTCCATGGAAGACTGGTGGCTCATTCGCGACGAGGCTGGCCACGTCGGTTGGGTGCTCGGCCGCATGCTCGATGTGGATGTGCCTCTCGAGATCGCGCAATATGCCGAAGGACAGCGCCTCGTCGCTTCATTTGTTCTGGATCGCGTCACCGACGGCGACAAACAAGTTCCCCAATATCTCGTCCTCTTCACCGAGAACAAAGACGGTATGCCTTTCGATTACAACCAGGTTCGTGTATTCACCTGGAATGTCCGCAAGCATCGCTACGAGACGGCCTATCGCGAACACAATCTCAATGGAGTTCTTCCCTCTGACCGTTTCGCACGAAACCTTCGACAAGGAAGGCGACCTCCCGGTCTTCACGGTGCGGGTCAAAGACGACGCGGGAAACGTCACCGAACGTAAATACAAACTAAACACGCCCATCGTGCGGCGCGTCCTGGCTCCAGGAGAACAACCGGCTGTGAGTCATCGCTCCGTCGCCACCAGTCAGAAAAAAGAAAAAGCGCCTGAAATAACTGAGAACTGAGAACCGGGAACTAAGAACTGAGGAGCAAAATCTCAGGGTAAGCACTAAAGATTAAGAACCAAGAGACTACTCAATCACAACGATAACAGGGAGTGCCGGCGCAGCCGTCCCTTCATCCAAAGTGCGCTGCCACTCCGCAAGCGAGCGCAACAATCCCGCGGAATCGATTCCGCCAAAACCCTCCGGATAGAGCGATATATTCCGAAACGCGCGCCTGAGAACCGAGCGGGCGCCGGCCAGGTTGCCGTTTCCGAAATGATGGAGTGCAACCGCCACCTGAATCAGTCCCTGCAAAAACTTCTTTTCCGCAGACCGGCGCGGCGCGCCACACGTCTTCGAGCGACTCATGCGCTTCAAAAAACTCGCCCCGATTGAACAGCTCGATGCCAGCCCGGCATTGCTCAATTTCCACGTCACATTGTGGCATACGTCAGGCACGCGTCCGGGGCCGAATAATATGCAATTCCATAGGCGGTGACTTCGGTAACCTCCACTTTTTAGTATCAAAAGGGGAACCAACTTTGTAAATAGATGAAAACACTGCTTGTTATAGTTGAACTGTTTTGGAATGCGAGTTGCTTTGTTGCTAGACAGTAGAGATATGCAAAGCATTTGTAACGATGTTTTGTACTTCCGACACGGAGTTCCCGCAAATACCCCAGGAACGTCAAGTTTTGAGGAGAGATCGCATGTATTCAGGAGTCCCCAAGTTAAGAGTTTTCGCGTTCGTGCTGGCGCTGTTCGGCTTGATCGCGCTTAGCACCGGATTGGCCTATGGCCAGGCCACCAGCGGCAACATCGTCGGCACCGTAATCGATTCTTCGGGCGCGGCCGTGGTCAACGCCGACGTGACCGCAACGAACGTTGCGACCAGTGTTTCGGCTTCCACCAGAACCGGCACCAGCGGTGAATACCGCTTCGACAACCTTCTGGTCGGCACCTACAGAATCTCGGTGAAATCGAGCGGTTTCAGGACTACGACGGTGCACCGTGGCCATCCTGCTCAACCAGACCGGCACCGCGAACGTGACTTTGTCGCCCGGCGCGTCCACTGAAACGGTGGAAGTGTCCGGCGAAGCGCCAATCATCGATACCACCACGGCCCAGCTTCAGACCACCTATCAGGATGTACAGTTGCTGGATTTGCCGGCAACCGGCTCTGGGAGTTTCAACCAACGGCCAGAATCTGGGAGTGCTGAACCTGTCACTGTTGGACTCGGGCGTGGGCAGCACCGGCGGTTTGGGTGCCGGTACCGGCCCGTCCGTTGGCGGCCAGCGTCCCCGCAACAACAATTTCACCGTCGAAGGTATCGACAACAACAACAAGGGCATCACCGGTCCACTCATCTATATTCCCGCAGGACGCGGTTGCCAATTTCTCGATTCTGCAAAACCAGTTCAACTCGGAATTCGGCCACTCCTCGGGTGGCCAGTTCAATCTCACCGTGCAGAGCGGCACCAACACTTCCACGGCAAAGCTGTACGAGTATTTCCAGAACCGCAATCTGAACGCGGTCGACCAGTCGTCCTGGCGACACCAGGGCATACTTCACCAACCCGCGCTTCGACAGCAACCGCTTCGGCGGACAGATTTGGCGGTCCGATCTTCAAGAACAAACTGTTCTTCTTCGCCAACTACGAATACAACCCGGTAGGTCAGGCAGCGTCGCCTGGTTCTCCTCTGCTCGCGCCGACCTCGAGTGGTTATGATCAACTGGTTGGCGATTGCCGGGTGCTCAGCCAGCAACATCGGCGAATGCAGCAGTATGCCGTGGCTCCATCGGCTTGCAGCGCTGCTGACGTCGCGATTCGGTCTGGTCCGGCAGGCACGCTTCCCGTTAACGGAGCATGTCGAGATCGGCATTCCTGCCTGTCGGCGCCGAACTATCAAAATCTACAATGCGCTGACGACGTCGATGGATTAGGAACATCAGCGACCGGATCAGAGTTCGCGGCCGCTACCTGTACAACAAGTGGATCGCAGATCGACACTGGCCGATCGGCGTAACCTGCCCGGTCTTCTACACCACGATCGCGCAGCCGTACCACCTTGTCGACTCTGAGCGAATATCACACTTTTTCGCCCGTCGGTCACCAACGAATTCCGGGTCGGGCTATAACCGCTGTGCCCAGGACTTCACCGTTCCGAACCTTCCTTTCCTGCCCACTCTCGATCATTTCCCGAACCTCACAATTGATGATCTGGGCAGCATCAACGTCGGTCCCGATCCCAATGCTCCCCAGTTCAACAGTTCAGAACACCTACCAGGCAGTGGACAACCTGACCTGGACCAAAGGTGCGCCACACTCTGAAGTTTGGCGCAGAGTACCGGAAGGTATATTTCGCCGCAGAAGTTCATTCAGCGGTCGCGCGGCGATTACGAGTACGCACCCTGGAGAACTTTCGCTCAATCGATCCCGTTGCCCGTATTCGACGAGCGCAGCTTCGGTTCCGTCGGCTATTCGGGCGATCAGTTCGGACCTACTGGTACGTAAACGACATCTGGAAATTCCGTCCGAACCTGACCTCAACCTGGGTGTCCGTTACGAATACACCAGCACTCCGTACGGCTGGACGCAGCAGAGTCTGAACAGTCGTGGCTGCTGTTCCGGGCGTGATCACATTTGCGTCGCCCAAAGCGCCCACCAAGGACTTCATGCCTCGCGTCGGATTTGCCTAGTCCCCGGGAACGAGCGGCAACACTTCGATTCGCGGTGGTTTCGGCATGGGCTACGACGTTCTGTACGACAACATCGGGTACTCTGTCGCGCCCGCCGCAGATCGGTACCACGGTCGATTGTCCCGACCGGCCTGACGTTCTGCCGAACCGGGTTCCTGGCGAATGGCGGCATTCCGCTCGAACCGAGCACCGGGATCACGTCCTGACTCCAGGCGACGGCGCGGGCAAATACGTCCTCTTTCCTGCCTGAGAATGTGAAGTACCCTTACTCGTTCGTGGAACCTGGGGTGCAGCACGTTTTCGAATAACTACACGGCTGAAGTACGCTACGTCGGCACACGCGGAGTTCACCTCTACGTCCAGACCCGCAACAACGTCGATTGCGGTCGCGACGCCGAACCATCACCTGCCGACCTATCTTCAGGCGCCCTCGCAGGCGACTCTGGATGCGTCTGCCCCTCACCTTGGCCTGACCTTCAAGCGGCAGTCCGGCATCTTCAACCCCGCACTACATCGAACGCCGGATTTGCCAATCCGACATGTGGCTTTCGGTACGTCCCTGGGGTTCTTCCACCTATCATGGACTGCAGACCCAGTTGAACCGCCGCTTCGCAACGGTTTGCAGTTCCAGGCGGCTTAGACCTACAGCCACCTGATCGACAATTCCACCGCGGACTTCTTCTCGACTGTCATCTGCTCCACGGCGTCCGCAGGACTTCCGCAACCAGGCGGCGGAACGGGGCAATTCGGTTCTTGACCACCGTCATCGCGTTACCATTTCGGCGGTGTACGATATGCCGTTCTTCAAGCAAGCGCTCCAGCTGGTTGGCCCGCAACCTTCTGGGCAACTACGAGATCGCGCCGGTTTACACCTGGGAAACCGGACAGCTGGGGGACGGCGCAGAGCGGTGTTGACACCAACATGAATGCCGACGGCGCGGGTGACCGCCCGATCTTCAACGCTGGAACTCCCTGGCACAGGCAGCGACGTCATTCAGCTGTGCAATAGCAGCCTCCCGTCCGGCAATCTTGCAACGGTGACCCGATCCCAACTTCGACCCGAGTCCCTATGTGGTTGGATACCAGGCTGTGAACCCCAACGCGCAATACATTGTCGCCGGGACCGGGCCTTGCCACGCAAGCCGTGGCACGGTTCACGACACCGCCCATCAACAACTTTGACGTCACCTTGGTGAAGCACATCTCCATCACGGAACGTGTCCGTGTCGATGTGATGGCTGGCTTCTTGAACGCCCTCAACCATCCGCAGTACATCACTGGCAGCGTGAACCAGGCTAACGAGTTCAGCGTTACCGGTCAGGGGCAGAGGAATTACTTCATTCCCAGAGCGCTTCTAACTTCCATGACGCCCGGGGCAGCAACCCGCGCAGGTGGCCCTGGGGGTAAAATTGACCTTCTAGGAAAACATCACTGCAAGTCGCGGGGAGAACCTTCGGGTTCCACGCTTGTCTTAAGGACATCTGGATCGAGTTGGAACGTCGGGAGACCAGGGCTTGAGTTCCTCCAATGCCGAGGGACTGCCCCGTCCTTACTCTTTGCACGTCGGCTTCAGGACATCGCGTGTTTCGCGGTCGGGATAATATGAAATTTGGTAGTCTCTCGATTTACAACTCCGTAGAATGACCTAAGTACCGGTGCATCCGCAGGTTCCAGCCGATAGGCAAGTATCTTAGAATAAACAACTTCACATAGACATTTGGACTGGCCGATCAATTGCCATCACGATTTGTACACAGCCTGTTATAAGGTACCGTTCTTGGGCGTTTTCCAGTCATTTTAGAGGGTTTTGCGGGCCTAGAAGGGTTGCGCGTCTACCAATGCCGATCAAAGGTTGCGATGAACGATCGCAAATGAACAGGCAGCGCGGAGGAGAGAAAATGCAGAGGTTGAGATTTCTTTTGGGAAGCCTGACGCTGGTCCTGGTAGCCAGCTTCGCGTTGGCGCAGACCGGTGCGATCCAGGGCACAGTGACGGACTCTGTGGGTGCAGTCGTCCAGGGTGCGGAAGTCACGGTGAAGAACCTGGGATCTAACGCCGTACGCGCATCGTCACCAGCGGCGGCACCGGCGCCTACAGCATTCCGTCGCTTCGCTCCCGGGCAATATGATGTCACGGTGAAAATGGCGAGCTTCAAGACCTTCCACGTCACCGATGTGGACATCACCGTCGGCCAGACGCTCGGTCTGAACGTACAACTGGAGCCGGGCGCCGTGTCCGAAGAAGTCCAGGTGCGCGCCGACCAGATTCCCGACGTCGATCTCGAAACCTCGCAGGTCAGCAATCTGGTGGACGAGCGCGCCATCAAAGACCTGCCCCTGATCACGCGCAACCCCTACGAACTGGTTCTGCTGTCTCCCGGAACGTCGCAGACGAACAGCGGCCTGGGCGGCGTTTCGGTGAACGGTTCCCGCGAACGCAACAATAACTTCCTGCTGGACGGCGTGGACAACAACGACACCTCGGTTCCCGGCGGGTTGGGCGGCGTGCTCAGCGCAACTCCGGATTCCACCCAGGAATTTCGCGTCATCACCAACAACTTCGCTGCCGAGTATGGCCGTAACACCGGCGCCATCATCGACGTGGTCACCAAGAGCGGCACCAATTCATTCCACGGCAATGCCTACGAATTTGGACGCTGGAATGCTTTCGGCGGGGCGCGGGACTGGTTCAATCGCAGCCGATGCGGGAAAGCAGGATCCTTACATCCGCAACCAGTTCGGCTACTCCATTGGCGGCCCGATCATCAAGGACAAGACCTTCTTCTTCTTCAACCACGAATTGGATCGCTTCCGCACCACTCTGACGAATAATGCGACCGTTCCTACCGCGGCCTTCAAGACCGGCGTGTTCAATTATTTCGGAGACCCGGTTGACCTGACTCAGACCGGCGCCAACAACGGTACGCCCTTGATTGCCCAACGTTGTTCGGGGACAGCACGCTGCCGCTTGTGGCTCCTGCTCCGGCCGATCCGACCATGCAGAAGATTTTCGCGTTGTATCCGAACCCGACCATTGACAACGGCGATGGAATCACCGGCACGTTGTTCTTCCCCAGCACTTCGGCGCAGAACAGCTACACCACGGTGGCCAAGATCGACCACCACTTCACCGATCGCGAGACGTTCAGTGTGCGTTACGGATACGACGACTTCTTTGATCCCAACCCCGGCCATGCAGATCTCCTTCCCGGAAATATTGGAGGCTACGACGAAAAAGCGATCGGCCAGGGACTCTCTGCCAACCTGACTTCCACCTTCACCAGCAACCTGATCAACTCCTTTACTTTTGGCTGGAACAAAATTTACGCGAAGTTTGGTTGCACTGGTACCGAGTGAACTCGACAGCGTCATCCCGGCAGTGGATCGGTTCGGTAACGGCTGGGACTTCAATTTGTTCCCCTTCACCAGTTTTGGCTGCACTGCGCTGGTTTCTGATGGCCAGTACCGGAAGACCGGAACTACCAGCTACACCGACAACCTCAGCTGGTCTCATGGGAACCACACCTTCAAGTTTGGCGGCGACTTTCGCAATATTGGCGAAAGTGGACCGAATAGTTTCTTTTCCCGCCGACAGGTCACCGATAAGCGGCCTTGGCAGTCTAATTTTGGAGTACCGGTCGTCCAGGGCGTTCCCAGCGATGATCTTACGCTTGGAGGACGCGGCCCAGGCCTACTACGGATTGGTGGACAAGGATTTTCAGGCAGAATTCTTCAACAAGGCTGGCGCGCGCCAGGCGACCGACAACAAGAAATTCCGCCAGCATGAGTACGATTGGTATCGGACAGGACACCTGGAAAATTCGGCGCAACCTGACCCTGACTCTGGGCTTGCGCTATCAGCTCGACGGAGTGCCGTACGAGGAGAATGGGAATTTTTCCAATCTTTTGGGCGATCCGACTGCAGCCCCAGTTACGTTGACGATCGTGGGTCCGGGGACAGGTAAGCAGGTTTATAACAGCGACTATTCCAACATCGAGCCCCGCGTTGGCTTCTCCTGGGATCCAAAAGGCGACGGCAAGATGGCGGTCCGGGCCGCGTTCGGCATTTTCCACGATCGCGTGTTCGGCAATCTTTTCGGCAACGCCCGCGGCAATCCCGCCCTTCGAGCAGGACTACAATCACTTTCCTTTCGACACGGTGAACAGCTTCTACGGCAACCAGATGGGACCTTTCGCGTTTGCCTGCGCCAATCCGTGATACCACACCCGTCACCCACTATCCCGAACTATGATCCGAACCTGGAGTCGGCGGACTCGCGCCGGTGCTCTTCGACCCCCATTTCCGCAACGCTGCAAGCAACAACTGGAATTTCGGTATTCAGCGGGAACTGCCTGGCAATAACGTTCTTGACCTTGCCTATGTTGGATCGGAAGGCCACCACATTTACCGCGAGATGGATGCGAACTCGCCGGATCCTGCGCGGGTGCAACAGTTAGTGGCCTTTTGCAGCGATCCGAGCAATGCCTTTGGTTGCACTCCGGCCACGGTCACTTTCACTAACTTGTACCTAGGGGCCGAATTTGGCGCTCTGCCTTTCAACGCAGTCGCGCAACAACGCTCTGTTCCAGCCCTTCTTCCAGACTTCGAGTGGTAACTCGATCTACAACTCCTTGCAGGCGAAGTTCACCCATCGCTTGAACCATGGGGTTCAGTTGCAGGCCGCCTACACCTGGGCACATGCGATTGACAACTCGAACGATCCCCTGGCTCCCGCCGCTGGGAATCGCGGCTTTCCCTCGCAATTCGCGAGAACTGAATGAGGAACGCGGCAACTCCGACAACGATATCCGCCACGTTGCCGTTATCAACTATCTGTGGGAACTGCCTTTCGGAAAGGGTAAGGGCTTTCTGAACAGCGGGCTTCGTGGGCAAAGTGTTCGAAGGCTGGCAACTCTCCGGCATCACCACGGTGCAGACCGGGCATCCGTTTGATGTGTTCAGCTCGACCGACATGGAGCGCACGGGCTTGAGCGGTCGCGCTGACCTGGTGGGCAATCCTTACGCGCCAGGCGCCAACAATGCCACGTCACGGCGGCGGGCAACAAAGTCTGGTTTACTAACCCAGCAGCCTTCTCCGGCCGGACGGATGCGAACGGCGGTGCCACTCTATTCGCGGTCCGGGAACCTCCGGACGCAACAACTTTTATGGACCGGGTTTGTGAACTTCGACATGGTTTGGGCCAAGACGACGAAGATCACGGAGCGGTTTAACGCCGAGCTGCGGGTCGAAGTGCTACAACATCTTCAACCATCCGCACTTCAACAACCCGGGAACGGATGGCGCGTCGAACCGCATTACCGCGTCCAACTTCGGTTTGATTAACTCCACTGCGACCCGACCCGATGCCACCACCTCGGCCCGGCAGATGCAGGTGGCGCTCAAGCTGAATTTCTAGAGGCAAAGACTAAACTAGCCGCCTGCGGGTTTGCGCCCGCAGGCTTTTTTCTGCTGGTTTTCGGCAGCCGGCTTTCGAAGCAGCTGCAAGGCTCCAGTGCGGCGGATGTCAATCCGCTTGAAAGGTGGAGAGCATGAATTTTCGTAAAGCGATTTTCGGTTCGCTATATCGAGTTCTTGCCACCGTTGTCGGTTCTTGACGGCCAGCTCCGTCGCTGATGTGCGCCGCGGACATGAAGCCCGAAGACCTGGTGGCCAAGCATCTTGATTCCATCGGCACCGCGGAAGCCCGGGCTGGCGCCAAATCGCGAATCGTGCAGGGCACGTCACTGTTCAAAATTCGTGTCGGAGGCGGCGGCGAACTCATCGGGTACGAGTGCCCTGGTTTCGGAAGGACGGAAGTCCGTCCTGATGATCAAGCTCGCGCAACAACGACTATCGCGGAGAGCAGTTCGTCACCGATGGCGACAAGGTTTCCGTGGCGGCGACTACGTCCGATCACAAATGGTCTGACCTTGGCGACTTCGTACGCGCCCAGGACCAAATCGTCCGCGAAGGACTGCTGGGCGGAGAGTTGACCACCGCATGGGCGCTGCTGAATCTTGACCGAAAACAAGGCCAAGCTCAACTTCGATGGCGAAAAGAAAATCGATGGCCGCTCCGCCTATCAGTTGACCTATCACTCGAAAAAGAGAGACGAGCTCACCGTCCATTTATATTTCGATCCGCAGACTTTTCAGCACATTGCGACCACTTACGCCATCACGCTCGCTTCCGGACTGGGAGGCTTTTCGCCATCGATTTCAGACCAGGCTGGACTGACCTCATCAACGAATGCCGGCGGCGCCGACATCACCCAAAGCGCCAAGCAAAGGGAGACTCGTTACACCATCGAAGAACGCTTCAGCGACTTCAAGACCGCCGAAGGTCTGACCCTGCCCTCGAAGTATTCCATTCACTTCACCGAGGAACTTCAGAACGGCACGACCAAGGTCTACGAGTGGGACCTTACTGCTGACGAGATTTCGAATAACCAGCCACTCGATCCCAAGAATTTTCAGGTGAAGTAGGACGCTCGAACGGCCAGTTGCAACCACTGCAGGACTCACGAGGTATACAGCGGCAGCGCAAACGTCCCGAGCAACCTACGCGTTCCTTACAGCTGAGACACGTACCAGTGTCCTCTGTGTCCTCCGTGGTTAAGAGATTTTGCCTATTTTCCCAGAATCGTGTAGTGCGAACTGGCGGCCATGAAAAAGATCATGGGGACGGAGAGAAAAAGGTTCACGCGCGAGGCCAGAAACGCCTGCCGGGCCAGGGTCGCCGCATTCGCGGGCGGCGTACCGACGAGCGTGCCGCGGATGATCTTCTTGTTATTACGCCAGATAATTCCCCAGACGTTGAACAGCATGATGAAGCCCAGTCCTCCGCCGATGCCGATTGAGAGTACGTGGTTATCGTCCTGTCCCACTGGCGTGTAGTTCACGAAGAGCCAGCCCGCGGCACAAACCAGCACCGCCGTGATCGCGCCCAGGACGTATCCGCTTGGCGTCTTTGAGATCACGAAGTAAAGGATCATTGACGCTGCTATCCAAATCAGCAGAAAGAGACCGATTGTGCTTCCCGGGCTCACGCCCATGCGATGAGCGTCGGCTGCGACGTAGACCTGCGACCAGTACCAGAAGCCCACGAAGACGGTCAGCATAGAGCTCCAGCGGAATAGTTGCAGCGCGGGCATGGTCAGATACTGGAAGATTTTCGGCTTGCTGGCAGCGTCCATCTGCTTCATGAAGGGCACGTTGACCAGGTTGAAGAAGTACAGCAATCCCACCCATGTGATCCCGGCCAGAAGGTGGACCCAGCGCAGCAGGAAGGCCAATGCCTCCGTTCCGGTGTGGGTGGGCATAACGAACACAGCGATCTCAGAATGCATGGGGTGACTCCTCGAAGCCGAGAATGGTGTCATTTTGCAGTAGCGATGTCAATTGGGCCTTCAATGTAAGCGGGGGTGGCGGTCCTTTTTAAATCTGAGATTTGTTTTGAACGTGCGGTCTTGAACGCGCGGTTCGAACGCGCGCAGTTCACGACTGGCCGCCGAAGGCCAGCGCTCCAATATTCGCGTCAACTTGAAAAGCGAAAGGTTCCGCCGTATGGTACAAAATACCGTCGGCGGTTCGGCAGTGTGCGATAGCGTACATGGAGCCGTGTCCCGGTCGGGCTGCCATTTATTTCCACTGTCAATATCCAGGGCGAGTGGTCCTGGTGGCAGTGAAGGTACAGACTGATTAGTCCAATGTCGTGTCAGTACCAAGGAGGTCGGCGATGGAAAATAAGCCGGCGCAGAACATCCAGGATACTTTCCTTAATACAGCACGCAAGGAGCGAACCAATATCACCATTTACCTGTTGAGCGGAGTCAAGCTCACAGGACGGATTCGCTCCTTCGATAAGTATTCGGTCGTGCTCGAGACCAACAATCAGGAACAGTTGATTTTCAAACATGCCATTTCGACCGTCGCCATGGGAAAGACTGTGCACGCGCATGGAGACAAGCCAACCATGATGACGGCTTCAGCAGCCGCGGGTGCAACGGGTCCGGAGCCGGCTGCAATGCCGCGTCCTTCGGGGACCGAGGGATAGAGAGCTTCCGAAGCAACTAAGGTCAGCAACAGGCGGTCGGCACGTGGCTTGATCTATTTTTCCGTTCGCCTGTGTTGTGTGCAGCGAAAGCCAGAGATGAATCACCAGTTGCGAGCCCCAGTGGCATTGTGAATCCATCAAATTGAGCCGTCCAAAGTCCAGATCTTCCGGAAAAGATTCTGCCGGCAAGGGCCCTGCCAGCGGTGTGCGCGGCCCCGTAGATTCGAGCCGTCCGCCCAAGGAGCGTGCGTTTCTGGTTGGCCTTGAGCTTCGTACCCGATCTCGCGGACCTGCGTCTTCGCGAGCAAGAAGTGGTCCGCTGACCGCTGCCGCACAAGCCGCCCGCGATGCTTCGAAGGGGCCAGTTGGGAGCAAAGCTCCCGACATTCCTGAGTTCACTGCTGAAGAGTCACTGGACGAACTGCGAACTCTTGCGGTCAGCGCCGGCGCGGAAATTGTCGGAGAATTTCTACAGCATCGCGACCGCCCTGATCCGGCGACGCTGATTGGAAGCGGCAAGCTGGAAGAAATTGCCGGAGCCACCGCTTCAGTCTCTGCCGATCTGCTCCTGTTCGATCACGATCTCACCGCCTCGCAACAGCGCAACATTGAAAAGCTGGTCAACACCCGGGTGATTGACCGCACCCAGCTCATCCTCGATATTTTCGCGAAACACGCGAAGACCCGTGAAGGCCAGCTGCAGGTGGAACTCGCGCAACTGGAATACATGCTGCCGCGCCTGGGCGGGCGCGGAATTGAGATGTCGCAACTGGGTGGCGGCATCGGCACCCGGGGCCCAGGCGAAACTCAACTCGAAACCGATCGCAGAAAAATTCACCGGCGCATCCGCCATGTGAAAGAGCAAATCGAAAATGTGCGGCGAGTGCGGGCCCAGCAGCGGGCGCGGCGGGAAGCGGTGCCGGTCGCGACGGTTGCGCTGGTGGGCTACACCAATGCCGGGAAGTCCACGCTATTCAACGCGCTGACCCGCGCCGCGGTGCTCGAATCTCCCCGCATGTTCGCGACGCTCGATCCCACAATTCGGTCCGTGACCTTGCCGTCGCGACGAAAGGTGTTGTTGTCCGACACAGTCGGATTCATTCGCAACCTGCCGCACACGCTGGTGACGGCGTTTCGAGCCACGCTCGAGGAAGTGCAACGCGCGTCCCTGGTGCTGCAAGTTTCCGACGCCAGCAGCCCGCTGACCGCCGAACAGGACGCGCAAGTCGACAAGGTTCTGAAAGAACTCGAAGTCGACGGCAAACCGCGCCTGCGGGTGATGAACAAGATTGACCTGCTGCCGCCGAAGCAGCGTGAGTCGCTGTTGGACGATGCGACCAGAGTCCATGTCTCGGCCGCAAAGGGAACTGGAATGACCACCCTGCTCGACCGCATCGATGAAATGTTGTCCGAGGACCCGATCAGCCGCGTGCATCTGAGCGTTCCGCAGAAAGAAGGAAAGTTGCTGGCGTTGCTCGAAGCGCGATCGCGAATCTATTCGCGGAAGTACCGCGAGGGATCAGTGGAGTTGGACGTGGAAGCGCCGGAGTCGGTGGTCCGAAAGGTAAGGGAATGGGTGGTGAGCAGTTCTTAGCTTTTAGCTCTTGGCTCTGGCTCTTAGCTCTTGGCTCTTAGCCAAATCATTCGCGAGCGGGTATGAAAAAAACTTTTGGCGTCGGTCGATGTCTAAACGAGTCACGGGCGCTTAAAGCTAAGAGCTAATGGCTAAGAACTGAAACTAAATGGGCCGGCAACCAAGAAGCGGTGACATTCCTTGGCTATCGGCCCATTCGATCCGGATTGGATCGGAGGTGATAGATCCATGCTAGACCCGTTATGCCGGATGTCAAGCGACTTTCCACTGCCTTAAGAAATAGTTCACCAGGCTGAATTTCAATCTGGAAACCAGCCTCCCATCAGCCTGCGATTGCGTTGACACTCCATTCGTAACATGTTATTTTCAATGGTCTTAAGCCTCCTTACGCTCTAGACCCTGATCAGCACACAATGAACGTGATTTTAGGACAATTAGGCGGATTACTGCTCGGGTCCGTTCCGACCATCATTTTTCTCGTGCTGTTGTTTGTCATTTACACCTACGTGGTGGACAAACCGATGAGCAAAGTACTGGCCGAACGGCACAACCGGACGGAAGGCGCCGTAGAAAAAGCGCGAGCTGACATTGCCCAGGCTGAGGCGCGCACCGCGGAATATGAGCAGCGCATGCGCGAGGCTCGTATGACCGTTTTCAAGAGTCAGGAAGCGCATCGTCAGGTTGCGGTGCAAAAGCGAGCCGCGGCTGTGGCGGAAACACGAAACAAGGCACAGGCTCAGGTGGAAAAGGCGCGGGCGGGAATCGAACAGGATAAAGTTACGGCGCAATCCGGCCTGGAAGCTGAGAGCGGAAAACTGGCGGCTGAGATTATTCGCACCGTGCTGCAACCTGCGACTCAAAGTACGGCGGGAGGCGACTGATGCCGATCTCACGCTTTATTCGGCTGCTTCTGGCTGCGCTGTTTTTGTCGGGACTGCTGGCGGCATCGTTTGCCAATGCTCAAGCCGCGGAAAGTTCTGCCACACCCGAGGAACCTGTTGTAGGCAGAAACAGTGAATTGGCCAAGGAATCGCGCGTAGCGGCGGGCGAAGATGAGCAGGCCCAGTTCAAAAAGTCGGCATCCGTGCAGTGGGTAGCCAGGGTTACCGGGCTGAGCCTGGATCGCGCCTACTGGCTTTGCGTTCTGCTCAATTTTGCGCTGATCGCCGGCGCAATATTTTATTTTTCCAGGAAGAACCTTCCATCCCTGTTCCGCAATCGCACGGCAACCATCCAGAAGGCGATGCAGGAAGCACGGCAGGCGAGCGAGGAAGCCAATAAGCGTCTGGCTGAAATTGAAAACCGTCTGTCGCGTCTCAGCGCGGAGATCGCGACAATGACCGCGAACGCGGAGAAGGAAGCTGCGGCGGAAGAAGCGCGGATTAAAGCTGCAGCGGAAGAAGACGCGCGAAAAATTGTCGAGTCCGCCGAGCAGGAGATCGCGGCGGCAGCCAAGTTGGCCCGGCGTGAGTTGACCGCCTACGCTGCGAATCTGGCGGTCTCGCTGGCTGCCCGGCAGATCAAGGTCGATACTGCCACTGACCAGGCACTGGTGCGAGGCTTCGCTAACGAGTTGTCGCCGAAAACTAAAACCGGACAGGACGGAAACTAGCGCATGGCATCCGTGACCAGCACTTACGCTCGCGCCTTCGCCGACGTAGTTTTCGACAAGCATCTGGATCCTGCGCAGACCTTGCAGGAGGCGCAGTCCCTGGCGCAGTTGGCAGCCAGCAGCGTGGAATTGCGCGAAGTTTGGGAAGCACCGTCAATTCCGGCGGAACAGAAAAGGGCATTGCTGGATGCGATTGTCGCGCGCGCCGGCTACTCCCGGACTGTACGAAACTTTGTCGCCGTGCTGATGGATCACCGGCGCATCAGGTTTCTGGATCCGATCGTGAAAGAATTCGAGCAGGAACTGAACCGCCGCATGGGATTCATCGAAGCGCAGATTACGACCGCGCGTGAGTTAGGCGAGCCCGAGCGAAATGCTTTAGAATCCCAGGTCGCAAAGCTGACCGGCCAAAAAGTCCGCGCCCGCTACTCGCAAGACGGATCAATTTTGGGCGGCGCCATCGTGAAGATCGGCAGCACGATTTACGACGGTTCGGTTCAAGGGCAGCTGGAGCGGATCAGGGAAGCGATCAGTTCCTGAGCTATTAGCTTTTAGCCCTTAGCTATTAGCTAGAACCCAGATCGCATCGATTGGGAGTCAGAACGGTTTAAAGAATTTGACCGCAAAGATCGCAAAGGAATTCCGCAAAGTACGCAAAGAGAAGAAAAAGCTAGAAGCCAGGAGCTAGAAGCTAAGAGCTGACTTATGGCACAAATCAAAGCAGACGAGATCACGCAGCTGATCCGGCAGCAGATCGAGAATTACGAATCCAAGATCGCCGTGGACGAAGTCGGCACGGTCATCACCCTGGGCGACGGTATCGCCCGCGTCCATGGCCTCGACAAAGTCATGGCCGGAGAACTGCTCGAGTTTCCGCACAATGTCGCCGGCATTGCCATGAACCTGGAAGAAGACCAGGTCGGCGTGGTGTTGCTGGGCGAGTACACGGAGATCAGCGAAGGCGACGAGGTCAAGCGCACCGGTCGCATCATGAGCGTCCCCGTGGGCGAGGCTCTGGTCGGCCGAGTCGTGAACTCGCTGGGGCAACCGATCGATGACAAAGGGCCGATTGCGACCGATCAGTTCATCGCGCTCGAGCGTATTGCGCCGGGCGTGATCGATCGTCAGCCGGTGCGCGAGCCGATGGCAACTGGACTGAAAGCCATCGACAGCATGATCCCGATCGGCCGCGGACAGCGCGAGCTGATCATCGGCGATCGCCAGACCGGCAAGACCGCAGTTGCGCTCGACACCATCATTAACAGCCGCGGCAACGACCTGATCTGTATCTACAACGCGATCGGGCAGAAGCGTTCGTCGATTGCCCAGGTCGTAAAAATCCTGAGCGATGCCGGCGCCATGGAATACACCATCGTGGTGGCCGCATCCGCTTCGGAGCCGGCTCCCATGCAGTACATCTCGCCCTACGCGGCTTGCGCCATGGGTGAGTATTTCCGCGATACCAAACGGCATGCGCTGGTGATTTACGACGATCTTTCCAAGCACGCGGCATCGTATCGCGAGATCTCGCTGCTGCTGCGCCGTCCACCCGGACGCGAAGCTTATCCCGGAGACGTTTTTTATCTTCACTCCCGCTTGCTGGAGCGGGCCTCCAAGCTGAGCGACAAAATGGGCGGCGGTTCACTGACTGCGCTTCCCATCATCGAGACCCAGGCCGGAGACGTTTCGGCGTACATTCCGACCAACGTGATTTCAATTACTGACGGCCAGATCTTTCTTGAAACCGATTTGTTCAACAGTGGCGTGCGCCCGGCAGTAAACGTTGGAATTTCGGTAAGTCGCGTCGGTGGCAGCGCCCAGATCAAGGCCATGCGCCAGGTCGCCGGTAGCATGAAGCTCGAACTTGCTCAGTACCGCGAGCTGGCGGCATTCGCGCAGTTCGGCAGCGATCTCGACAAAGCCACACAGGCCCAGTTGAATCGTGGCCAACGCCTGGTCGAAGTGCTCAAGCAGAAACAGTTTTCGCCGCTGCCATTCTCCAAGCAGATTCTGATCATCTTTGCCGGGACCAACGGATTCTTCGACGATCTCCCGGTCGATCAGGTGAGAGAGTTCGAAGCCGAACTCTATAAATATGTAGATGCAACCGCTCCAGGCTTGTTGCGTACCATCATGGAAAAGAAAGTTTTGGACGACGCACTCAAGGCCGAAATGAGCAAAGTCATCAAGCAAAGCAAAGAAGCTTTCGTAGCAGATCGACAGGCGGCAGCAAAGTAGCTTTTAGCTCTTAGCTTTAGCTCAGCGCCAACGACCAATAGCCAACGGCGAATGACTGAAGACTGACGACTGACGACTGAAGACTAGTTCATGCCAAACATTCTCGATATCCGGCGGCGTATTCGCAGCGTGACCAACACGCGGCAGATCACCAAAGCCATGAAAATGGTTTCGGCGGCGAAATTGCGCCGGGCGCAGGAGCGCGCGTTGGCGGCGCGTCCTTACGCTCAGATGCTGACCAATGTGTTGAAGTCGCTGGTTTCTCGCGCAGAAATCTACGATCCCGAAACTGGAGAAGCTAAGCATCCACTGCTGGCTCGGCGTCCGGAACAAAGTGTTTTGCTGATTGTTGTTACCGGAGACAAAGGTCTGGCCGGGGCGTTCAATACCAATATTCTGAAGGCGGCTGCTCGTTTCATCGCGACCAAGTCGGATAAGAATCTCGAAATTGAAACTATCGGCCGCAAGGGGCGCGATTTTCTGCGACGCCGTTTCCCGACTGCCGAGCCGCGGAAGGCCGATGCTCAGAGTCAGGCGCAAACCACACTCGTCGGTGAGCAAATCGGAGTCTTGAACAAGATCGATTACGCCATGGCTTCGGAGCTGGCCGAACGTGTTATTGAACGTTACGGCAGAGAAGAGATCGATGCGGTCTACCTGTTGTACAACGAGTTTAAGTCGGTGATCGCCCAACGACTGGTCGTCGAACAAGTCCTGCCAATCGAGCAGATCGGCACGCCGGAGGTGCTGCAGGCTGAGGGCATGACCCAGAAGGAAAAAGAGCGCGCCCTGGAGGCAGCAAAGGAAGCCGGCGTCAGCGTTCGTCCGACGGACACACGCGACATCGATGCCGCAGCCGCAAAATTTGCCACCGCGCCCGTCGACTACATTTACGAGCAGTCTCCGGAAGAGTTGTTTCGATCGCTCTTGCCGAAGTATGTGGCGATTCAAGTCTTTCGCGGATTGCAAGAATCGGTGGCCGCGGAACACGCAGCGCGCATGACCGCCATGGATGCCGCCACAAACAATGCAACAGACATGATCGATTCGCTGACTCTGGCCATGAACCGGGCCCGTCAGGCGAAGATCACGAAAGAGATTATCGAAATCGTAAGCGGAGCAGCAGCAGCACAGTAAGGCAGCTTTTAGCTATTAGCCGTTAGCTCTTAGCTGAACCGAAGTGCAGGTCGATTGGTGAATTCAAAGTTTCCGAGCCCGAGCTAACGGCTAAAAGCTAATAGCTAAGAGCTGAGGTGTTATGCCAGAGAGAGTTGGACGCGTAATTCAGATTTCCGGTCCTGCCGTCGACGTGCAGTTTGTCGAGGGCGCGATGCCTCCGATTTACCAGGCGTTGAAAGTCGTCAGCGACGGTTTCACCGTGCCCAACCCGATCGGCGTGATTCTGGAAGTGCAGCAGCACCTCGGCGAGGGCCGCGTGCGCTGCGTTGCCATGGAAGCGACCGAGGGTATGGTTCGCGGCATGAAAGCCATCGACCAGGGCGGCCCGATTTCGGTGCCCGTGGGCCGCGGCACGCTGGGGCGCGTGATGAATGTCATCGGCCAGCCTGTCGATCAACTCGGCCCGGTCGAGCACACCAAGACGATGCCCATCCACCGGCCCGCGCCGCTGTTCGAAGATCAGGCCACGACCGCCGAGATGTTTGAGACTGGCGTCAAAGTCGTCGATCTCGTCCAGCCGTTTCTTAAGGGCGGCAAGATTGGATTGTTCGGCGGCGCCGGTGTCGGCAAGACCGTCTTCATTCAGGAACTGATCAACAACGTCGCCAAGCAGCACGGCGGATATTCCGTCTTCGCCGGAGTCGGCGAGCGTACTCGCGAAGGCAACGATCTGTGGCTGGAAATGACCGAGTCCGGCGTCATCAAGCCGGGCGATCCGTCGAAATCCAAAGGCGGCGCTGATCTATGGACAGATGACTGAGCCCCCCGGCGCGCGTCTCCGGGTCGCGCTGACCGGTCTCACGGTCGCTGAATTTTTCCGCGATGAAGAAGGCGCAGATACGCTGCTCTTCATCGACAACATTTTCCGTTTCACCCAGGCAGGATCGGAAGTTTCCGCACTGCTGGGCCGCATGCCCAGCGCCGTGGGATACCAGCCGAACCTGGCGACGGAAATGGGCGAACTACAGGAACGGATTACGTCGACGAAAAAAGGTTCGGTCACCTCAGTGCAGGCCATCTACGTGCCCGCCGACGATCTTACCGATCCCGCACCGGCAACGACCTTTGCTCACCTCGACGCCACCACGGTGCTTTCGCGTGCTCTGACCGAGATCGGAATTTATCCCGCAGTCGATCCGCTGGCTTCAAGTTCGCGTATTCTCGATGCCCGCATCGTCGGCGAAGAACATTACGAAGTCGCGCAACAGGTAAAGAGAATTCTGCAGACCTACAAAGATCTGCAGGACATCATCGCCATCCTCGGTATCGACGAACTGAGTGAAGACCAGAAGATCAGCGTGGCCCGCGCGCGAAAGATTCAACGCTTCCTATCGCAACCGTTCCACGTTGCCGAACAGTTCACCGGCTCGCCAGGCCGCTACGTCAAAGTGGCCGACACCGTAAAAGGCTTCAAAGGGATCGCCGAAGGCAAGTACGACGACATCCCGGAGCAGGCTTTCTACATGAAGGGCACGATCGAAGAAGTGCTGGAAGCGGCAGAGAAGATGAAAGCAGCGTAAGGACAGTCGTCAGTCGTTGGTCTTTGGTCGTTAGGCGACCGACCTATGACTGACCACAGCTGACGTGATTTGCTGAAGACTGACGACCGAAGACTGATGACTGATACTTTCCAACTCGAAATCGTCACCCCCGAGAAAATGGTGGTGAATGATGTGGCGGAGGAGATCCAGATTCCTGGCAAGAATGGATATCTGGGTATCCTGCCGGGGCATGCCCCGCTCATCACTGAGTTGGCGGTTGGGGAAATCACCTATCGCAAGGGCGGCCAGACTTTTTATCTGTCAGTGGCGTGGGGTTTCGCTGAAGTGCTTCCAGACAAAGTGACGATCCTGGCTGAGACTGCTGAGCGTCCACAGGAAATCGACGTCAAGCGCGCGCAGGAACCGAAGCAGAAGGCTGAAGAGGCGTTGAAGACGGGTCAAACGGAAGCTGATTTCACTCACGCCGAAGACGCTCTCAAACGCGCTGAGACTCGACTGGAAGTAGCCGAAAAGAAGTAATCGAAAATATTGTCCTATGCATTTGGCATCTTCGCGGACTTCGCACTTTCAGCTTCAGTGCTGCTCCTGAGCCTCCCCTATAGTGAGAATCTTCGTATCGGTCCGAAACTTCTTGTAGTCGCGGAACGTCACATCCTCGCTGATGTTCAAGCCTTTCAGCAAAGCCAACCGTGCGTCGAGTTTCAGCGAGACGTGGCGCGGTAACCACACCTCGTCATTCACCCGCACCTGTTCGATCTGAATGCTCGACCCTTTGTGCAGCCGCAGCAGAAACAGGCCGACCGAAACTGTGTCGATGCATTGAATGTCGAGTTTCACCCACTGCTTCTCGGCTTCATCGAGCCAAACGCGAAAATGAAACTTGGGTAGAAACTTCGCGTCTTTCATGTGCGGCTCGTAGCCCGGCCGAGGATCGGCGTCAATCACCGAAGCTTTGCGTCCTTCCAGGTTCTCCTCGCCGACAAAGCGAAAGTTGTAGGCGTCGGCGATTTCCTTCACGAACTGCCGTCCTTCTTCCTGTTCCTTATTTTGTTTCTCCAGGCGCTTTTGCCGATCGTTGTCGCTCTCGTTCTTTCGCTTCTCGATAATCTTCTGGACCTTCTCATCTTCTTTCCGTGAATCGCTGCTCGCTGAGAGGCTTGTCGTCCCGGGCTATGAGCTTCCGTACTGGTTCCTCGTACAGCACCATGATCTCGTACGTCTTCGACTCGCTGGACTTCACCTGATCGTTCCCGTCGAGCTTGTGTTCCTCCTCGCGCTGAATGTAGGTGTAGTCGCGCTGTTTCTTGTCGTTCTGCATGTCTTTTTCAGCCGCTTCGCGAATGAGGTCGCGAATCTGGTCCTGGGACATGTCCGGCGTTGCCGGAATATTCTGCGCAGGGTTTTCCGCGGTCTGGCTGTGTGAAAGAAGGGGCGACGCGAGGCACGTTAGAACGAGGATGGCTGTGTACTGCTTCAGAACGGCGGAGTGCTTCATAGAATGGATACGTTTTTAGAACCCGTTCAGTTCAACCGAGATGCCTCGAGAAATTCTAGTTTTTCGCCTCGGCCTTGAACAGGACCTCGACAAACCGGATGGGCTCAGAGGTTGCGTTCAGAAATGTTGCCTTCCGTCCCGCTGGAATCCAGACTGGCTCGCCCGACGACTTGCGTATCCTGTCGTACTCTCCCGCCTTCATATCGATATTCGTGACGGGGATCAGCAGTTCCGGCCCCGGTTTCTCAGGGGGAGTGAAGGGATCGCGCGAGAGCAGCTGAATGTCGTATACACTGGCGGCTCCCAGCACCAGTGAGTTCATGAACCTGGCGTGAGGGTCGACCGGCGGGGCAACTGACGCGGCCCCGAACTGCCATGTACCAGAATAGGATTGATAGCCATAGTTGTTCACTTTAGGATCGAGAAATTCGACGGTGATGTTGCGATACTCCGTGGTCCGGTCATTGCGCATGCCGATCGCGCGCCCGCCCGAGTTAAAGCGTATATCACCCTGGCTGAAGTGAAAGTTAACAATGTCCGATTCACCTTCCGGCCAGATCACGGCATCGCTATCGAGTAGCGCAATCACCAGGAAGTTGTTGTCGTGCCGCGCCATGGTGCGTTCCAGAGGTCTGAGCGTGAGCGCAAAAACACGGACCTGGTTGTTGACCAGCAACTGCCGGTAATGAGGTGCGGTGGCCATGTCCGGAGCGGTCTGAGTCCAGGCCATGGGAGCCAACAGCAGCACAAGCAAGAACCGACAGTTCATGAAGAAATTGTAGTCCCGAAAACAGGGAAGGCAAGTATGGCAAAAGGTATGGACCAAAGTGCAGCCGCTATCGCGCCGCGCTGGGTTTTCTCGGATATATAGTTGGTAAGTGGAGACCATTGCGTGCATTTTCTGTGGCGAGGGCGATTCCCGCGCGCTTATACAGGAGAACGGTTTTACAGGAAGGAAATGCGCCCGCTGCGGGCTCATTTATATCTCGCCTCGGCCATCGCCTGAAGAGATCGCGAATCTTTACGGCCATGACGAGGCGAATGTCAGTGCCGAAGCTCAGATCGCCGCCGAACCGTACAAGCGCCTGCAAGCCCGCAATACGCTGCGGATCCTGCGCAAATTTGTAAGTGGCGGGAAATTGCTCGAGATTGGTCCGGGCGCCGGCTATTTCATGGACGAAGCCCGCCTTGCCGGCTTCTCCCCGTATGGCATCGAACTAAATCACCTGCAGGCTGATTCCATTCGCGACAAGTTGTCTCTTCCGTGCGAATCCAGGTCGATCGCCGACGCCTTCCCGGGCGAGCAGTTTGACGTGATCTACCACTGCGACGTGATCAGCCATCTTTCCGATCCTATCGCTGAATTCAGAGCCATGCGGCAGCGGCTCACCGAAAATGGAGTTCTAATCTTCGAGACCGGAAATATGGGCGATGTTCGCGCCGACCGGATAAAGCAGATTCGACTCTTTCAGTATCCCGATCATCTTTTCTTCTTCAGCACCCGAAACATCGAATCGCTTTTGCGACTGACGAACTTCCACATGCTCGGCATTGCGCGCCACTCCATCGTCCCTGAGATGTGGATGAACAAGGCGCTCTCCGGTCTCCGCGGAGACGGAACCTCTGCCAACGCGCATGCCAATGGAAACGGAGCCAAAAAGCGGCCAACGTCAACCACCGCAGCACAACTTAGATTTTCCATTCGCTACCGCCTGGGCGCTCTCGCCGCCATGAAAGATCACCACCGAACAATGATAGTAGTGGCGAAGGGCTCGTAGATCTATCGCGCTTTCTCCGCTTTGCCCACCACTTCGCCGCGGTACAACCGTTCGTCCACGCGGTGCAACTTCTTGGCCATCCCCGGACGCAACAGCTTGTAGTGAGGAATTTCAAACAGGTAATCCACGATGAACCAGATGGGTTTTTCCGTGGTCATCCAGTGCAGATGATCGAAGCGGCTCAGGTCCACCGGACGCGAAAATCTGCGCAGCGTCCGCTCCCGCCGCAGATTGAAATATAGATTGAAATAACTCATGGCCAGTTCGCGCAGAGATCGATAGACCGGCTCGCGAAAGCGGCAGCCGGTGTAGTTCGATTTCGCTACCACTCCCCAGTGGCCTTTCACTTTGTAGATGGCGAGAACGTGGTCGGTGTCGTGATCGGCCTCGAGGTCCCAGATCAGCGGCGGAAAGCCGTTCGCGCGCAGCGCGGCTGCGGCGAACATCGCTCCTTCCAGGCAGTGCGAAGTATTTTCGTGCAGCACGCGGCGCGGCGACCATGCAGTGTCGGCGAGATGGTACGGCATGTCGTCCATGTAACGCTGAATGCCATACGGATCTTTGAGGCTGCGCAGCTTGCGCAGTTCGGCGGGAGTGAAGCTGTGTAACGCTGCGGGTTTCGTCATCCTCGATGGCAGTTTAGCTGATGAAACCGCGCAACACCGTTAACCACCGAGGACACAGAGGACACGGAGTGACCGGCTAGGCCAGCAACTTCTGCCAACTCTAGCGGCTTGTCGAGCACCACGTCCGGCGGAGGGTCGTGCAGGGTGTGCGGCGCGAACCCGTATGTCACGCCGCAGGTCCACGTGCCGGAATTGCGCCCGGTGAGGACGTCCACTCCCGAGTCACCGACGATCAGAGTTTCAGCTGGGGTCGGCCCCCATTTCCCGCAGGATGGTTCTGCGCTCCCTCCGGATCGGGCTTCTTGGTGGCGAAAGCTGTTGCCACCGTAGATCAGAGAAAAGAATTTACCCAGCCCCAACGCCTCGACAATCGCCCGCGAAGGGACTACCGGCTTATTCGTGAGCACAGCCATCTTGCGCGGCTGTCCGTTGCCTGATTTCTCGATGGACGCCAGTGCTTCCAGTATTCCCTCATACAAGTGGGTATGATCCAGTTTGTGTTCACGGTAGTAAGAGAGAAAATATTCCAGGCCCGAGCGAACCAGTTTCTCGTCATTGGCTTCGTTGCCGAGTGCGCGGCCAATCAGCGCCGGAGCGCCGTCCCCAACGTAGCTGGCAATCACGTCGTCGGGCAGTTCGGGACGCTTCATATACCGAAGAGTGGCATTGACCGAGTGCACCAGGTCGAGCCGCGAGTCGATCAGGGTGCCGTCAAGGTCGAAGATCAGAAGCTGAATTGTCTTGGGATCGAATGGACGATTGATTTGGATCATGCCGTGCTTCCAGAATAACCGATGAGGGCAGGCCGCAAAACCCGTCAACCACCAAGGACACGAAGTATCACGAAGGCCCTGATCTCGGTTTCCTTAGTGAACCCGGATCAATGATGGCTCAGGCTTTCCTTCAGGTGTGCGAACCTATGCGTCGTCCTTGGTGCTCGAAGTGTAAGGACGAAGGTCACAAATTTAGCCATACTCCCGAAACTACCTTCCCCCACCCCCCTTCCCGATTTACAATGCAAAGGCGTCTTGTACACTCGCATCTAAGGAAACCGGATGGCCACCACCAAGACTGACCTTAAATCGGCCGCTGTATCCGAACGCGATGTCAAGAAGGCCTCCAAGACCTACGAAGGCCTTTCCCGCGAGCAACTGATCGAAGCCTACCGCCACATGTACACCTCCCGGCGGGTAGACGATAAAGAGATCCTGCTCAAACGTCAGCAGAAGATCTTCTTCCAGATATCCGGGGCCGGACATGAAGCCGTGGGTGTGGCCGCCGCCCTGGCCCTGAAAACCGGCTATGACTGGTTTTATCCTTATTACCGCGACCGGGCCCTTGGCCTGGCTCTGGGTGTGACCCCCTACGACATGCTGCTGCAGGCGGTGGGCTCGGGCGAAGACCCAAGCTCCGGCGGGCGGCAGATGCCTTCCCACTGGAGTATCCCCGACCTGAATATTGTCACCGGTTCTTCGCCTACCGGAACCCAGATTCTGCAGGCCGTAGGCTGCGCCGAAGTCGGTCGTTACTATGCCGCCCATCCGGACGCGGCCCGCAAGGCAACCGGCGACTACCGCGAGTTCAAAGACGTAAAGTTCCACGGCGACGAGATCACATACGTCTCACTCGGCGAAGGCACCACGAGCGAAGGCGAGTTCTGGGAGGCGCTCAATACCGCGTCCAACTCCCGCCTGCCCATTATTTTCGTGATTGAAGACAACGGGTATGCCATCTCGGTGCCCGTCGAAGTGCAGACTGCGGGCGGAAATATTTCCCGCCTGGTCAGCGGCTTTCCCAACTTCCACTTTGAGGAAGTCGATGGCACCGACCCGGTGGCCACCTATGCCGCCTTCGTGCGCTCGGTGGCCCATAGTCGCGCCGGGCATGGTCCTTCTTTTGTGCATGCTCACGTGATCCGTCCTTACTCGCATTCGCTTTCGGACGACGAACGGCTCTACCGTCCGGATGCCGAGCGCCAGCGTGATGCCCAGCGTGATCCCATCTCCCGCATGCAGATGTTCCTGATCCGCGAAGGCATTCTCGACGAGAAGGGAATCAACCAACTGGAGAAGCAGGTCGACGACGACCTACAGATCGCGACCGATCGCGCTCTGAAGGCGCCTGCTCCGACTCCGGACACGGTCCTGCAATACATTTATTCGCCGAATCTCGATCCCACATCATCGGCCTTCGACACCCAGCCTGCGGCGTCCAAACATGAGGTCACCGGCGCCGATGGCAAGAAGCCTGCGCCCAAGACCATGGCCGATCTGATCAATGCGACGCTGCGCGATGAAATGCGCCGCGACGAACGCATCGTGATCTTCGGGGAAGACGTTGCCGACTGCAGCCGCGAAGAATATCTCAAGCAGAAACTGGTCAAAGGGAAGGGCGGCGTTTTCAAGCTGACAGCCGGCCTGCAATGCGACTTCGGATCCGACCGCGTTTTCAACTCGCCGATTGCCGAAGCCAACATCGTCGGCCGTGCCACCGGCATGGCCCAGCGCGGACTGAAGCCGGTCGTGGAAATACAGTTCTTCGACTACATCTGGCCCGCCATGATGCAGCTGCGCAGCGAACTACCTCTCATTCGCTGGCGCTCCAACAATACTTTTTCCGCGCCCTGCGTGATCCGCGTCGCCATCGGCGGATATCTCACTGGCGGCGCCATTTATCACTCGCAGTGCGGCGAAACCGTCTTCACTCATATTCCCGGCCTGCGGGTTGTCTTTCCTTCAAACGCGCTCGATGCGGCGGGTCTACTGCGCACTGCCATCCGTTGCGACGACCCTGTCCTTTTCCTCGAACACAAACGTCTCTATCGCGAAACCTACGGCCGCGCGCCCTATCCGGGTCCGGACTACATGGTGCCGTTCGGCAAGGCCAAAGTGGTGCAGCAGGGAACCGATCTCACGGTCATCACTTATGGTGCGGTCGTTCCCAGAGCGCTTCAGGCCGTTCAAAAGCTCGAACGCGAGCACGGCGTGAAAGCGGAGCTGATCGATCTGCGCAGCCTGAATCCCTTCGACTGGGAGACGATTGCAGCCTCCGTACAAAAAACCAACCGGGCGCTGGTGGCCTACGAAGACACCCTGAGCTGGGGTTACGGCGCGGAAATCGCAGCCCAAATCGCCGACAAGCTATTCGAACATCTCGACGCCCCGGTACGGAGAGTGGCCGCGATGGACGTCTTCGTCGCCTACCACCCCGACCTGGAAAACGCCATCCTGCCCCAGACCGCCGACCTGTTCCAGGCCATGAAAGAGCTGTCGGAGTATTAGGTTTTCGCAGCCCCGGTTTTGGTAGCGCCGGCGTCCCGCCGGCTGTCGCGAGGGCGTCCCGCCCTCGCAGTGGGTATCGTAGAACCCCTCTAACCCCCGGCTTTTCTGCCACTTCTAGCACTCTGCGGGCGGGACGCCCGCAGGACAGCCGGCGAGACGCCGGCGCTACAAATTCCCACGCCAATTTGCTGATTCCCAACCCCTTCCTGCCTGTCCAGATACCTGAGTAACGTCTGTAGTACTTTAGTTACGGAGTGGGGGTACCCTTTGAACCGTCTGAATAAACACCGCATTTAGTAGTATGTCTATTCGCTGAAACCACTATCCCTAGTACCATTCTGCAATTCCCTCCAAGTCGTTTTCCAGAAAACAGGTATAAAACCCGGTAAAACCCGAAGATACGCCTTGACCTTGGCACTTTCGGGGTTGATATATGCTCAGCACACCTAAATTCACTCGAACGCAATTTTGTGCGAGGAATTTTCTCCCAACGTTTTGCCCGGCAGTCCGGAAAACCGGCTGCAATTTTGGGCCTGATCTGTGGAAAGGGTTTGGAACTATGGCCGACTCGCGGGAAGTGATGAACATTCGCCAGGCGTCGCAATACCTGGGAGTGAGTCCGGACACGCTTTACAAGTACGTAGGCGAGCAGAAGATTCCGGCTTTCAAACTGGGCAACCGCTGGCGCTTCAAAAAATCGAGGCTCGACCAGTGGATGGAAGAGAAATCAACCCAGATGGAAGCGAAGGGTAGCAAGAAGAAACCGAAGGCGGCTGGTAAGGCTGCCGGGCAACCGTAAAAGGCGGGCACATGTTTGGATTGGGATCAAAAACGATTGTTGGTCTGGATGTAGGCTCTTCCAGCATCAAGGCTGTAGAGCTCAGGAAGGGACGCAACGGTATCGAAGTAGCGCACCTGGGACTCGAACCCCTGGCGCCGGATATCGTCGTCGATTCGATGATCGTGGATTCCGGAACCGTATCGAGCGCGATCTCGAAGCTGTTCACCGATAACGCGATCAAGGCGAAAGCCGTGGCCACCGCAGTCAGCGGCCACTCGGTGATCGTGAAAAAGATCTCGCTGCCTTCGATGAGCGACCAGGAACTGGCCGAGACCATCGAGAAAGAAGCCGCCCAGCACATTCCGTTCGATCTGGCCGACGTCAATCTCGACTACCAGATTCTTTCTGAAGATGCCGGCAGTCCTCAAATGGACGTGCTGCTGGTCGCTGTCAAGAAAGACAAGATTCTCAATTACACCAACGTACTCTCGATGGCAGGCAAGACTCCGGCTATTGTGGACATCGATGCCCTGGCCTTGCAGAACTGCTACGAGTACAACTACGAACCCGCGCCGGGACAAGTGGTGGCACTGTTGAACCTGGGCGCGAGCGTAATGAACATCAACATCGTGAAGGGCACAACGCCGCTGTTCCCGCGCGACGTCAGCGTGGGCGGGCACCAGTACACGGATTCGCTGCAGAAAGAGCTGGACCTCAGCTTCGACGACGCCGAGTCTCTGAAGCTGGGCAACAAAGTAGGAACGGTGAGCGAAGATGCGAAAACGCCGATCCTGCAGCAGGTGACGGAAATCATCGTCCTCGAAATTCAGAAGACGTTTGATTTCTTCCGCGCCAGTTCGTCGGGCGAGCATATCGAAAAGATTTATCTGGCGGGTGGCTCTTCGAAAGTCCCCGGTTTGGTCGAAGCTCTGCGCCAGGAGTTTTCGTTGCCGGTGGAAATTTTCAATCCGTTCCAGAAGATCGGCTTGCCGACCGAAGGACCGGGAGTGCAGCTGATCGAGCAGAATGCGGGCCAGATGGCAGTCGCGGTGGGGTTGGCCTTAAGGAGTTTTGAAGACTTATGATCCGAATCAACCTGCTGGGTGCACAAAGTAAGGGAAAGAACAAGCGATCCGGAGCAGCTTCGGCCGCCGCCGTCATGGAAGTGGGTGACGTAGGCTCACCGAAGATGAAAGTCCTGGTGGTGCTGCTGCTGGCTGGCCTGGTCAACGCGGGCTACTGGTATCAGCTCGACAAACAGCACCGGGACATCGCCGCCAAGATGGAAGTGGCGCTGCGGAAGAACGCCGAATTGGCCGACGTCAAAGCGCGTTACATGGAGCGCCAGCGTGAAGCCGATAACTACAAGCGGCGGGTAGACGTGATCGACCAGCTGCGCGCGGCCCAGGCCGGTCCGGTCAACCTTCTGAACACGGTTGGCCAGACGGTGAACAACACCGAAGCGGTCTGGCTCAACAGCATGAAGGATCAGGGCACGCAGCGTCGATATCGACGGCATGGCGTTGAGCACGGACGCCGTTGCCAGCCTGATCTCGAATCTGCAGAAGACCGGATACTTCACCAACATCGAAATCAAAGAGACCTACCAGGACGACACTTTCAAGGAAATGCAGGCGTTCAACTTTACTCTGACCTGCGAAAAGGCGAAGTCCTAGTAAGGGCGGAAAATTATGGCCAACTTTAACGAAATGTCGGGCATTAAACAGTGGGCAGCGGTGGTGGGCGTCGCCGTATTAATCACCGGCGCTCTGTACTTCACCATGTTCAAGAGCCAGCGCGAAGCCAATGCGACGGCCCAGGCCGCCCTGGATGTCAAGATCCGTGAAAACGCGGAACTGGAATCCTACCGGCCCAAACTGGTGGATATCGAACGCCAGCTGGCTAGCCTGAAACAACAGCTGGAAATCGAACGCAAGATCGTGCCCGACGAGAAAGAAGTGCCTGGCTTCATGAAGATGATGAACGCCGAGGCCGCGAAAGCCGGGATCGAATTGCGGCGCTACACCTCCAAGCCGACTGCGGCGAAGGAATACTACACCGAGGTGCCTTTCGAGCTGGAACTCGATGGCCCGTACTACTCGATGCGGAATTTCTTCGACAGCGTGGGCAAGCTCGAGCGCATCGTCAATGTCTCGGGTCTGATGGTGTCAACCACCAAGAAGCCGACCGACGCCAAGGCGAAGCATACTTATCAGTACGCCGCTTCCGAAAGCGTTGTGGCTACTTGCACGGCGACCACATTCTTCAGTCATGACATGGATCCATCGGGAGGCGCTGGTGCAAAACCGGGTCAGGCCGCTCCGGTGAAAAAGCAGGGGACCATATGAAGCTGACGACCGGAATTATTTTCCTGGGAATGGTGGCAGGAACTGCCCTGGCGCAGAACCCGGCCGTCATCAACAACACGCGGACTACGCTTCAGGGTGTGCAGCAGAAGCAGGCTGCCGCCTCGAATGCAGCCCTTGGCGTCGAACGCAGGGCGGCGGAGCCAATCCCGCGGCGCCTGTAAGCAGCGCGGCCCAGAAACCGGCGAACAAAATCGTCGTCAAGAAGATTTCCGCTCCGGCCGTAGCGGCCTCAAAGCGAAGCCGGCTGCCGCTCACAAGAAGGCGGAGCCCAAACAGCAGATCGCGGTCGAGAACCAGAAGAAGCCAGCGGAGGCCAAGAACGACGCGCCTAAGCAGATCAATCTGACCAGCCGGCGCGATCCGTTCGTCAGCCCGGTAGTCAATCGCAGCATGCTGGGTTCGGGATGCAGCACCGGCAAGCGCTGCCTGGCTATCGACCAGATCAACCTCAAAGGCATCGTCAAAGCTGATTCCGGGATGATCGCGGTCGTCGTCAACAGTTTGGATAAAGCGTACTTTCTGCGGGAGAACGATCCGGTGTTCAACGGCTTTGTAGTAAAGATCACCGGCGATTCGATCATTTTCAAGGAAACGGTCCAGGATCGTCTGGGCAAACCGTTGACTCGGGAAGTGACCAAAAAGATTACGACGTCGGCAGTCTAGGCGGCGAGGGGATTGGCCGGGATTCCGGCAGAAACGAATCTTGCTAGAAAGATCACGGGGCTGGCCAAGCGCAAGACCCGTTGGGGAGAGCGAAATGCGAAAGCAACTTCTGACCGTATTAATGCCGGCGCTGGTGGTGGTACTCACCGCTTCGGCGCAGACCCAGAGCGCGGGCACCGACGCTCCCAGGCACGCCGCAGTGCAGAAGGTCAACGTTCTGCATACCGACGACGGCGTCAGCGTGGAGATCAAATCCCGCGGCGCAGTGAAGCCGCGGATGAGCACGCTCGATAACCCGGCGCGCATCGTCGTCGATCTGCCGAATACGGTAATCGGCACTTCGCGCGGCCAGATCAGCGTCGATGGCGACGGAGTCAAGGACGTCCGGCTTGGTATGGACGGCCAGGGATCTTCCCGCCTCGTGGTCGATCTGACCAAGTCGTGCCGCCACGAACTGGTTGCGGGCAGCGATAACACGCTCGTCCTGAAGCTCTACACCAAGTCAGAGGTTGCGAAATCGGCGCCCAAGGCGGCAGTCGCAGCTGAAGCGAAGACTGATGTTGCCGTTGCGCCAGCAGTTGCCGCTCCCGTACAGGAAGCGAAACTGATCCAGGCCTCGGCCAAAGCCACCGACTTCGCTTTCATCGAACCTTCTTATTCGCCCAAGGCTGAAGCAACGGATGACAAATCCGCCGCGATCGAGCCTTCCGCGCGCGCCAATGCTGCTGCCGTAAAATTTGCCGCCCGGCCCGATGGCAACCTGTTGCCCCCGGCCAGCGCCGCCATGCAGTCCAATGGCGTGCAACCGGCGGTGAACATGGCTGCCGAGCAGAAGGTGCAGGCTTCGCAGCCAGTCACCGCGACCGGACCGAAGTACACCGGCGAGCCCATCTCAGTGAACTTGAAGGATGTGGACCTGAAAGACTTCTTCCGCCTGATCCACGAGATCAGCGGTCTGAACGTCGTTCTCGATCCCAACGTTAAAGGCACCCTGACCATCGTCCTCGACGATGTGCCGTGGGACCAGGCGCTGGACATCGTTCTGAAGAACAACGACCTGGCCCGCCAGCTCGAAGGCAACGTGCTCCGCATCGCTACCGTGGACACCATGCGCAAGGAAGCTGAATCACGGCGCGCCCAGGTTGAAGCCGAAGCTCTGGCGGTCGACAAAGTTACTGTCACCCGTTTCCTGAGCTACGCTCACTCCAAGGACGTCGTCCCCACGGTGAAGAATTTCCTCACCCAGCGCGGCGACGTAATCTCTGACGATCGCACCAATGCCCTGATCATCCAGGACATTCCTTCCGTGATGCCGGCCATCGATCGCCTGCTCACGCAGCTGGATCGCAAGACTCAGGAAGTTGAAATTGAAGCTCGCGTAGTGGCTGCAACCCGCAGCTTCGCTCGCGACATCGGTACTCAGCTTGGTTTCGGCTGGGGCGACGGAAAAACTGCTATCGGCGGCGCTTCCTCGGTAGGAACTTCACCGACCACGGTAGGCGGTCTGACACCGGGCTACATCACCAGCGGCACTCGGCTGGCTCCACCACGGGCAGCACGATTCCATTGTTCTCCAACCTGCCGGTCACCAGCCCGAGCAGCGGTCTGAGCTTCGTCAATGCCAGCAACAACGTGCGCATCGATGCCATCCTTACGATGGCTGAGTCGCGCGGATTGCTGAAAATTCTGTCCCGTCCGCGAGTCGTCACGCAGAACAACATTCAGGCTCTGGTTCGCCAGGGCGTGCGCGTTCCTATCGTGACGCAGGCGCAGTTGGGTGGACCGCCCACGGTTACCTACGTGGATGCGTTCCTGCGCTTGACCGTGGTTCCGCAGATCACGTCGGAAGGCACCATCTTCCTGAACGTGGACGTGGAAAACACGACTCCTGACTTCGGCCGCACCGTACAGGGCAACCCCACTCTGATCACCCAGCAGGCAACCACACAGGTCCTCGTGACCGACGGTGGCACGGTAGTCATCGGTGGTGTGATTCAGACCCAGAACTCGCTCAACGTTCAGCAGGTTCCTCTGCTGGGCAACATCCCGTACCTGGGCAACCTGTTCAAACATACAACGGTCAGCACCTCCAACCAGGAACTGATCTTCTTCATCACGCCCCGCATCATCCAGACATAGCGCGTGGTGGTAACGAGGTAGCAGTAAAACAGCCGCCGGCCTCCTGAGAAGGAACCGGCGGTTTTGTTTTGCCCGCACAAAAGTGAGGCGCTGTCATCCCGGCCGGAACAGATCAGCGCCGTGCGATGATGTGTGGAGTGGAGGGACCTTGCGTTTCATCTTTGCATCAGAACCGGTGAAGATTGATTTGGAAGATGACACACAACGTGTGGTCTACCCTTAGTGATGACCTCGAACCATGAGGGTGCCCTACCCTTTCGCGTTCGGTGCGAAAGGGTGGGTGTGGCCACTCTTCTCTGAAACTGCCGGAGATCGGGCCTTCATTTCCAGCACCTGGCAGTCATTGATCCGTACCGGCCCAGGTTCGCCGAAAGCATACGCTCGAAAGCTGCTCCACGCCCAGTGTTCAGGTTGGCCTACCATTCCGCGCTTGACCGGGTTGCGATGCATGTAGCGCAGCTTTTCGATGCGTTTGCGTTCCGTCCAGACATTAAAATCGTAGAATCGGCGTTGCCAGATTTTCTCCCGCGAGATCGGGCCCCGTGAGTTTCGGTCCCGCGAGTTTCGGAAAAAGAAAGCCTTGTCCGTTGCGGTGAGCCAGTCGTGATCGGCGCGGGACCTGGTGAGCGAAGCGTTGCTTAGAGTACCTGCATCACAATCGAAGGAGTCGTCATCTGCGGTTCGCTGATCAGCAGATGGAAGTGCTCGGGCATGAGTACGTAGCCGAGTACGACAAAGCGATGCCGTCGCCGCGGCAATTGTCAGCCTCTACGCGCTGATAAAAATGTGGCTGCCATCGCTTATGTAGAAGACTTTGCCCCCGGCGAAAGTCTCAATCTCCCCATTGGCGCTGACCCCAATTCCCGTTGCCCGTTTGCACCCTAAAGCGACGGTTCAAATAAATTTCACAACTTGCAGCGTTCTCAGCCAACCGCTCGACACGACTTCACATCGAACGTGCGCAATTAGTGAGCGCTTTCCTGGTTCCTTCCGAGCTGATCGTCGATCATCGGTGGCCGGGGACGACCCAACCTGCCCTGATCCTGTTGGCTGAGTGCCAAGATCGGGATGAGACTGAAAGGTATGTCCATGAAATATTTGTGGGTTGTGTTTTTGTGCGCGATGGTGGCAGCAAGTGTTTACATGGTGGGCTGCGGCGGCGGCCCTGGCACGTCAACCCCTGGTGCTTCTACCCCCCCGCCCCCACCACCCCCGCCCCCGCCACCTCCATCGATTGATGGGGTTCTCCGATACAAGTTCGACCTGGCAGGCACGGGCGCGAACCTCAACGAGACCACTCTTACTCCCGCCAATGTGAACGTCAATACTTTTGGAAAGCTCACACAGTCGGCACATCTGGACGGTGTGATCTTCACTCAGCCTCTTTATGTAAGAAACCTCACCATCGCCGGCGCACAGCACAATGTTATTTTTGTGGCGACGGAGAACGACAGCGTATACGCCCTGGATGCGCAAGACCCAACTCAGATTTTGTGGCAGCGCAGTTTCATCGATACCGCGAATGGAATCACTCCAGCTGATGGCAATTTTGGAGGGCGCACCGGCATCGGGCCCCTGGTTGGAGTAACGGGCACGCCAGTAATCGATCCGTCGACAAAAACAATGTACCTCTCTTCGATGACGGAAGAGAATGGCGTTACCTTTCATCGCTTGCACGCGCTTGACATCACTACCGGGGCAGAAAAATTTGGTGGACCGAAGGAGATTACGGCCACCGTGCCCGGCACAGGAATCGATACTGACGGGCAAGGGAACATCAAATTCAATCCGCCGACACAAAACCAGCGTGCCGGATTGCAGCTGGTGAACGGCGTCGTCTACATCGCTTTCGCGTCATTTTCGGACACCGAGCCCTACCATGGTTGGCTTTTTGCATTTGATGCCGGCCACACTGGCACAACTTGCCGTGCTGAATCTTTCACCCAACAGTGAAGGGGCGGGTCTATGGCAGGCTGGAGCAGCTCCCACCGCCGATGCAGACGGAAACATTTATATCCAGACCGGCGACGGTCATGACTTCAATATCGTAGGCGGACCGAACTGGGGTGACGCGGTATTAAAACTGAAAATCACCAACGGGTCGCTTGCGGTCGCGGATTGGTTCATGCCTTACGATCAGGATTGCATCGATCAGGACGACCTCGACCTCGGATCCGGTGGCCCTATGTTGATTCCCGACCAAACCGGGACGCATCCTCATTTGATGGTGAGCGGCAGCAAGGAAGGGCGGATCTATCTGCTTGACCGCGACAACCTGGGGAATTTCAATTTCGGAAGTGACAGTCAAATACCCCAGGAGATTCTCATCAACCCAACTCCGTGCGGCCAGTTGGATCCTAACAATACTCTTCGCATCTACGGCACCCCTTCATACTGGAACGGATTCGTCTACATCGGCTCGGTGATGAGCAATTTGCGCGCTTTTCAGCTTACGAACGGGCAACTCACGCAGACATCTGTGTCAACCACGGTTTTTCAGGGCAACGGACAACAGGGCCGCGGGCCGATCCCAGTGGTTTCTGCAAATGGGACCACCCAGGGCATCGTGTGGACCGTGGAATATACTCTGAGCAACACGATTATTCTGCATGCGTACGACGCTACCAACCTGGCCAATGAGCTCTACAACACGGAACAGAACGCTGCCCGGGATTCCTTGGGACGCGGCGCAGTTTTCGGCGTACCGACCGTCATTGACGGACGAGTGTACGTCGTGGCTGTGGACCACCTGAACGTGTACGGCCTCACTCCGTAATCACGCCAAATCCTCATTTCATCCGCGTTCCTTACTGCCCCAGAACACCCCAGGTTCTCCGGTTTTGCCGGAGAACATGTACTTATGATTGGAAAAACGGGGTTTTTGTGCTTGCTGTCGTGGAACCATCTCAATAGAATCTGGGTAAATCGAAGGTCAATAAGCGCCCACTTCGCGTAAGCAAATCATACAAGCTGGAGAAATACGCGGCCATGAAAAGGCTCTGTGTAGTTATTTGTCTTATAACGGCCTTTGCCACCTCTGCGTTGGCGGGAGTCACGGTCAGCAGTCCAAAAAGTGGGGCCACGGTTGGTTCGCCGGTCAGTTTTGTCGCTACCGCCACCAGCGCAACTTGTTCCCGGGGCGTCGCCTCCATGGGAATTTATGTAAATGACAAGCTTGTATATGTCGTAAACGGTGCCAGCATGAACACCAAATTGTCATTGGGTTCGGGCACCTACATGACCGAAGTACAGGAATGGGATAATTGCGGCGGCGCGACGAACGTTGATGTGCCCATCAGAGTCGCCGCCGAATCCGGAGTGTGGGTGACGTCTCCGGCGAACAACAGCACCGTCGGATCTCCGGTGCGTTTCACCGCCACCGCAACTTCGACCTGCTCCAAGGGTGTGGCCTCGATGGGAATCTACACTGCGCCTTCGCCGGACAAGCGGGTGTACGTGACGCAGGGGGCAAGCCTGAATACCACGTTGTCTTTGAGTCCCGGCACCTACAACACGGTCGTGCAGGAGTGGGACAATTGCGGAGGCTCATCCTATAAGCCGGTCACCATCAAAGTGGAGGGCTCAAATTCCACCACAATCACGAACCTGCAAGCCCGTAGTGGATGGCGAGGCTGGGGAGAACTCAGGCCCGCTTATGAAATCTGCACCGACTGCAGCCCCGAAGTTACCTGGTCCATGAACCAGACCGGCGGGGCCACCAAGTTCTCGATCGGCGGCACCCAATCTTATTCGGATGTGCTGTGGAGCTTCCCAGTGGTGGGTCCTTCATCCCTGCTGAACTTGCCGGACTCCAACAAGACACTGGTACCCAACACCAAGAACTTCATCTACGATGCGTGGTTCTTTTCCAGCACGATCGAAGCGTCCCAGGTCCTGGAATTTGACATCAGTCAATATTTCGGCGGCAAAAGCTTCATCTATGGAACCCAATGCCGAATTGCCGGCGGACATGAATGGGACATCTGGGACAACGTCAATCACGACTGGAAATCCACAGGCGTTGCCTGTAAGCCCGCCAACAATGGCTGGAATCACGTCGTCATTCAAGCGAGGCGAACCAGCGACAATTACGTGCTCTACCAGTCGATAACCTTGAATGGCGTGACCCACACGCTGAACAAATACTATCCGGCGGATTGCGGCCCCGTCCGACTGGTATGGAATCACTGTCAAGTTTCAGATGGATGGCAACTACAAGCAAACTCCCTACACCGTTTACGTGGACAAACTGCACCTTACCTATTGGTAAAAACATTAGAGCTTTAGTTCGACGCTCGGGTGTCGCGGTATTCGTTGACCGATTCTTGAAACGATAGTCAAATCGCAGGCGGGTGGGGATGCTGGCAGATGAAACAGCTCCCCCATCCCCGCTGACGCAGACGCGTCTCCCCTCCAACTGGTAAAGTAAGTTCGATGTGCAAGCTTGACTCTGTTACTGGCTGTGGTGCTGACGTCTGCCGTGGGATTGGCGGGAACGATTCCAAACATCGATTCACGCGATTCGTGGAAGTGCAAGCACGACGCCGATACTCCCGGATTCGCCGAAGGAACTACCTCTCTCGTCGATAGTCCCTCCAGGGATGGGCAAGCGCGGCGCTTCGATATCTCATGGAACTCCTACGGCGGCGAGCGCTGCAGTACCACGTTAGGGCCTCTTGATGGCACGTCCAGGTACTTCACCTACGATGTCTGGTGGTACATCACCGATCTGACCCACATAAACAACCTCGAATTTGACCTCAACCAGGTGCTGCCCAACCGGGAAACCATCATCTACGGCACGCAGTGCTCCTTCAAGTTGGGGAGATGGAAATTCACCACCAGAGACGGCACGCGGGCGCATTGGAATACGTCAAGTCCGACCTGCAGCCGTTCGGAATGGACGGCCAACACCTGGCACCACCTGGTGCTCAAGTTTCACAGAGATGAAACAGGTGTCGTGACCTACGATTCAGTCAGTTTTGACGGGACTGTGCAAGCTTTCAATGACGCGTCCGGACCCAGCAATTTTGCGCTGCGTTGGTATCCACCGGGTTTGCAGGTTGCGAATTTTCAGATCGACGGCGACAATTCGGCCCATGGCACAACCGCTTACTTCGATTCGTTCTCCGTTACCGGCGACTCAGGCTCGGGTTCATCCTCGAGATTGATCGTTCGAAATCACTGAGTCCTTGATTGGCATCTGGGCAATTACTTCTTCAAGAACCCTTCTAACTCCAGCCACTCGGCAAAGCGGTCAATCCAGTGATCCGTCGGTAGGTTTTGCGTGCGCATTCCGAAGCCGTGGCCGCCCTTTGCGTACAGATGCAGTTCTGCCGATTTATGAGCGCCCGTCCACCTCTCGTACAAGGCGACGCTTTCCGGCGCGAGTCCGAGTTGATCATCGGTGGCGGCGGCAACGAACATCGGCGGCGCGTCCGCTGGAACGGGAATGTCTTTGGATATTTCGCCGCCCGCATAAATCGGCGCCACGAACGCGGGACGGCCTTCCGGCATGTAGTGGAACGCGACTCCGGAAACGACCCGTGCCGCCAGCCGAAAATCCGATGATGCCGACCCGCTCCGGAGAGACTCCCCATTCCGAAGCGTGCTGCCGAACGTAGGTGACTGCCGCCAATCCATCCGCGACGGACAGAGGAATGACCGGTCCTACCAGTTGATCAAATTTTGGGCGGTTGGCAAACAGGGTCATAAATTCCTGCGTGCCGTCGTCGCCGGTGCGGGCCAGACGGTATTTCAAAACAAAGGCCGTCACGCCTTTCGCCGCCAGATATTTGGCGACATCGTTGCCCTCGCTATTGATGGAGAGGGCCATAAAACCGCCACCCGGACATATGACCACAGCCGTGCCGTTTCTTAATTCCGGAGCCGGCTTGAAAACGGTAAGGCTGGGCTTGGTCACATTGGTGACAACTTGGGTGTGCCATACATTCGAGAAATATTCTTTCTCGGGATAATTCTCCGGCGTCGATCCCGGCGCCGTGCCAGGGTAGAGAGGAATGACATCCTGCGCGGCGGCAGCGACTCGCCAGGAACGCCACCAGGAAGAGGATTCGGACGAGGAATGTCTTCATGGCCGCGTAGTTTAGCAGACAGTGGCGTCCGCTATCACACTCACGGTCGGCTGATGTCGGAAGAGTTTCGAAGACTTTAACACCTAGTCGGTTGAGCCGCGTCCCGGAGGGACACCTGATAGTAGCCCGGCGTTTCAACGCCGGGTAAGTGCCGAATACAATTTCATCCCGTAGGACGCTTGAAACGTGACATGCGACGTGCCCACTCGAGCCAAAACCGCACTTGAATGTGTTCCCCCGTCCTAGATGTGATGAACGTGCTGCAAGTGTTGTAATAACCGTAAGGCGTTTCTCAATTCGGCGACACGAACGTCAGGTTGTTCGTTCTCAAGTTGTACGCATCGAAGTCGTATCCTGTCGAGTCTCGGGTCTGCTATTGGTACGGATGTGAACTCACTCCATACATGGGGCATCTCTTCCCCAGCGAGATGATTCACCAGGAAATTCGTACATTCGAGAGCAGTCCTTGTGACAGGCGTGTCCGACATTTCAGCAAGATTTTCCCCGCTGACGGCCGCAATGTAAAGGGTGACGTTCCCACTCGAGCCAAAATCGGGCTTGAATGGGCCACCGATTGTTGTCGACTACTGAATCTGCAGTGCCGCATTCAAGGGCGTCTGGCTCGACGACGGACCCACAAAGATCTTGTAAGCACCCGGCAGCAGGCTCCAACCATTTTTCTGCTCATCGAAAATCGACATCACCCGCGGATCAACCGCCACAGTCACGGTCTTGGACTCGCCAGGGGCAAGTTCGATTTTCTGCCATCCCACAAGACGCTTGAAGGGTTCACCGGCAGCTTCCGGAAGGGTGGCATACACCTGGGCGACTTCCGCGCCGGCGCGCTTGCCCGTGTTCTTCACCGCAAAGCTCACGCTGCGTTGTGCGTCGTCAGTCTTGAGGTTGGAATAGGCATAGGTTGTGTAGGACAACCCAAATCCGAACGGAAATAGCGGCTCCTTGTGCTCGGACTCGTACCACTTGTATCCGACCTTCAGACCATCGTCGTAGTGCACCGTGTACTTCGAGGCAACGTGCGTAGGCCCGTTCTCTACACCGGTGCCCTGGCCTGCGTCTTCCTTCGGAAGCGGCGGAATGACGGGATGCGGCAGGTCGGCATCACTCTTGGGAAAAGTCATCGCCAGTTTTCCGCTGGGGTTAACGTCTCCGGACAATGATGTTCGCGAGAGCAGTGTGTCCGCTGCTGCCCGCGAACCAAACTTCCACCACGCCGCGCACCTTGGCGATCCAGGGCATGGTCACAGCGGTGCCGGTTTCCAGAACAACAATTGTGTTTGGATTTGCCGCCGCCACCTGCTCGATCAATGCGTCCTGATTGTCTGGCAGCGAGAGGCTAGGCAGGTCCATGCCTTCCGCCAGCCACTGGTGGGCAAAGACGATGGCGACATCGGATTTCTTTGCCAGCGCGGCGGTCGCGCTTGCGTCCTGACCGGAATCGAATTCCACCTTGGCATTGGGAAACTTTGCCCGCAGCGCTTTGAGCGGGGATGTGGGGAACCAGATGTGGTCCTGCCAGTGTGTTGCGCCCTTGCCTGGCGGCATGATCGCATTGCCGCCCGGCGGATCCACCTGAGCAGAGCCGCCGCCGGAAATCATGCCAACGTCAGCATGACCGCCGATTACCGCGATGCTCTTAATCCTGGCCGGGTTGAGGGGCAAAATCTCTTTCTCGTTCTTGAGCAGCACAATGCTTTTCTCTTCCACGCGCTGGGCGATATCCAGGCCGCCCACTACATCGACGACGCCCTTCTCAACGGGATGGTCCACGATGCCGGACATGAACTCTGCATAGAGAACCCGGCGCGCGTGGTCATCGATTTCAGCCATCGGCACCTTGCCGTCTTTTACGGCCTGCAGCAGCGCCGGTCCGAAATAGTTGGCCATCGGTTGTTCCTGATCGAGGCCCGCCGCCGACGCTTTTTCGGTGCTGTGTGTACCATCCCAGTCGGAAATCACGAAACCCTTGAAACCCCATTCACCCTTGAGAACGTCGTGCAGCGTGTAGGTGTTCTCGCATGCGTAGTCGCCGTTGATTCGGTTGTAGGAGCACATGACCGCGCCCGGATTCGCAATCTGAATTCCGATGTGGAAGGCGAGAAGATCGGTCTCCTGCAGCGCACGTTTGGAGATGATCGCGTTCACCACGTTCCGGCCGGTTTCCTGGTCGTTCAGGACGTAATGCTTCATGTCCCCAACCACGTGCTCTCCTTGCTCGCACTTCATCAGATTTCCCACCATGGTTCCGGCGAGCAGCGGATCTTCACCCGCGTATTCAAATGTCCGACCGTTCCTCGGTTCGCGCGTAAGGTTTACGCCTCCGCCGAGCGTCATGTTGAAGCCCTGAGCCCGCAACTCGCGAGCGATCAGCGCGCCGTATTCGCAGGCGCCCTGCGTGTCCCAACTGGACGCCGCACCCAGACTGGACGGCATCGCCGTCGCGTAGCGGCCATTCGCCCCGCTGTCGCGAACACCATAAGCTGCGTCAGAAATGAAAAGCGGAGGAATGCCGAGACGCTTCACCCCTTCGACGTAGCCTGCGCCGCCGTTGGAGATATGAGTCAGCGGCATCTGCCATTGCGGAGCATGCTCCATCCCGTTGCCGTGCAGCAGCGCGATCTTCTCCTCCAGGGTCATCTCCTTCAGGACGAGCGCGGCACGTTCTTCGGGCGAGAGGCTGGTATTCATCCATGGCTGGTTGGCGTTCTGCGCCATGACCGAGCTCACGGCCGCGATCAAAATCAGCAGTCGTGCCAGTACACCGAGTGTCCATGACTGGTTTCGCGTTAGGTTTTTGCTGTGCATGCTCTCCTGCATTGGTTCACCATTTGTAACCGTGAGATTTGTTGAAAGAAGCAATCGATCGTCCTCGTGTCACGAGAACGAGATCGAACCAGCACTAGACTCAAAAATGCGACAACCACTCTATCCTATTCACCGGGTCTGTCCACTTGTCTGTTTGTCTCTCGTGCGAACTGTAGCCTTGCCGTTTTCGATCCTGAAGACAACCGAATCAAAGTGCTGTATTTTGCCCGATCCATCCTCGGTCACCACATTCCCAACCGCGGTAATCGAGCCGTTCTTCCTGTCGTAAGAGATTCCGTCGGCCTGTAGAGTGAAAAGGTTGTAAGCCACGAACACAGGCACACGCTCAGGGTGCTTGTCGCCCCCATAGCCGTATCCTTGTTCCGTGACTTCCCGATTGCTGTAGCGGATGTAGAGTTCCAAAGGCGCGTCGTCTTTGGAGGGAATGGAAAACCTATCCTCGCCGCCACAGGCATTCTTCGTCTCTTCGACCTGCTGCTCGGGAGTGCCGCCGACCATGATGTCACAGGTCATATGTGCCATATACAGCGAGCCGTTGAGTACGACGGTGCCTGGAGATTTCACACCAAATAGCCGAGCGTAAGGCGTGAGCGCCTGAGACACAATTGTCGCAGTCTCAATGGTCATCTTGTAAAGTCCGACAGGAAGGTCCGCTTGATAGAAGCCTTTGTCATCAACCGTTACGGTTTTGGTTGCGTGTGCACCACGAAACGTGACTTCGGTTCTAGGGACAGCAACGTAGGAATCTTTGTCGTCGGCGGTTACAGTTTTGATCGGCTGCTCTCCATGAAAAGAGAGGTCTTTTTGGGCAACGAGCGTGCCAGCGGGCATAGCATCCCACGGGCTGCTGATCGTTCCCTCAACGTGAAAAGTTACTGGCTGAGCCCGGGATGTAGTTTGCGCGAGCAGCGAACCCAAGAATGCGGCAACCAAGAGCGCTGCTTTGACAGTAAGGTTCATCCTCAGAAGATTAGGCACTGTAATTCGCCACCACTCGGGCTATTTTCCCAGTCGCCGATAACTCCATGAACTCTCCGGTGTGCGTGCCCTTTTGATTGGTGTAGTAAAGCAGCACGCTGTTGACGCCCCACAAAACGTCCTCCAGGCGAAAGTGGAGTTCCGGATAAGCTTCCAGCCCGCGCTGAAAGTAGGCCCTCAACTTCGCCTTTCCGACGACCTTGCCATCGGACGTCCCCAGCAGTTGGGCGGCAACGGGCGAAGTCAACTCGATGGCATCGTCGTAGTGCGTCATGATCAAGTCCAGATCATGACTGTTCCAGGCCGCAACCCAATGGTTGGCCAGATTCCAGGCCTCGTCTTTCGTCATTGCCGTTTGCTCCAATGCAGGTTTAGGTTCGTTGACCATTCCCGGATGCACTTTCTATCTGGCGGACGATTTCCGCTGTTCCCTCGAGAAATGTCTGCAACTCATCGGGCCCGGCGCCTTCACCTTTGCGAAAGACGATCATCCAGTGGCCGCGTTTTTGCAGGTGCCAATTCTTCACCGGGTCATATTGCTCGAGCCCTTCAAAAAAATTTCGAAACTCCGGCGTGAAGCACAGACGAACACTGGACTCGTCGGCGCTCGTCAGAAAATAGTCGCGGGAAAAAGCATCGCCAAACTCGATACCTTTTCCGAACACAGAGAGTACTCTGCCCGCAACGCTTCTTGGCTGGAGATTGAAATTCGGCAGGTTGCTTCCAGTCAGCTTGAAAGCTGCGATGGTCTGTAGAGTCGGCTCTGCGTGAGGGTGGCCGATTTCAGTGTCGAACAGAACCACTTCGTTCCTGTCCACGCTTCCACCGATTATGTTGCGTAGCTTTCCTAAGCCTAGGGGAAAGTCGAAGGACTTGAGTTCATCTCGCCCGATCGGCAATTCTTCGAGTGGAACAAAGCCGATCGTCCTGGCTACCGTGTTGACGGTTGCACTTTGCCGCGACCAGCGAGCGCGGCGCCGCAGCGACCAGCCGAATGAGATCGCAAGGAGGAGTGCAAGGATCTTCCAATTGCCGGCCACGGGTCCTAAAAGTCTTTGAAGAGCATCCGGCACGGTCGGTTCATACACCAATCAGACCGTACCTGTCCACCATCTTGCCCACGGCGCCGCATGACGAGCCCAGCGCTTCTTCAGCGCACACATGTACACACCCGAGAATCACCCCAGTTAACCATCGCTCGCGGGACCCGTGTCGGTGTCGTCGTGAGTCAGCTATGCTTGCCGCGTTGGCTCTTTATGAATTGCCTGGTCGCCATCGTGGTCGCCGCTGCTCTCACTTCGCCTGCTCTTTCGCAACAGACTACACCGAAACCGGCAACCAGTGGCCAAGGCCACACCGCTGTTCTTGAGTCAGACGGAGGATCGTTTGCCATCGAAGGGCCCAGGAACTGGATTGCCGATCGCAAGGTTGGACGGCGCCTTGGTGTTTGCTGCGTCTATTATCCAAAAGGATCGTGGGATACCGCCGAAACCGTGATGTATCCCAACATCGTGACCAAAGGACCAGGGAAGGCAACGCTCCAGCAACTGATGGATTCGGACCTGGCAAAATTTCGTAAAGACAATCCAGGAATGACCTATGTCGACGGAGACATGCCTTTCAAAGGCCGAACCGCCAAGGTGCGCTATTTTCACGGCATCAACCAGGGCTCCTCGGAAGCCGTTGCTTACATCGACGAAGAAAAGATTATTGCCCTGGTAGTGCTCAGCTCAAAGACAGAAAAGGGATTGACCGACGCCTTGCCGCTGCTGCTCGGAGTTTTGGAGGCCTACAGGAGCGGCGTCAAAGCGCTGAATGCCAATTGACCACATCCCAAGGATCGACCTGCTGATGACTTCAGCGCAGGCAGTGGCCAGACTGCTGGGGTAACGAAGGTGACTACACCACTCATGACGAAGTTCGTTCGACTTGTCCTGTTCACTTTTTTCGTAACGCTTCCGGTGCAGACCATCGCAGTTGTCGATGTTCCGCCGCCACCGCCCGGGTTCGCTTGGCAAGAAATCCCGGAACTGAAAGCAGCCTTCCTGAAGCCAAACGGCTGGTTCTTCAAACGCGAGGAGCAGAAAGGCACGCTGGCTTATTTCATCACCAAGGAAAACATCGACAAGGACGGCCAGTTCCAGACCGGCCTCACTGTAAATGTATTTCACCTAAAGAAAGACCCTGCGGTCGAGAGGGGCAAATACATCATCGACCAGCTGGCAAGCACTAAACATGGAGAAAAGTGGACTCGGGACGTAGGGCCATTTCGAGAGTTCGGCTGTCTGACGAAGGATACGGATTCCAGCGGCACTATCGTGATGCAAACGTTGACGGTGGCTAATCCAAAGACCAACACGTTATATATGTTCATTTTTGAGAGCCCGGATACAGAGTGGGATGCCGCGTGGAAAATTGGCAAACAGATCATGGATACGCTGGCAATTGACGATGAATTTTAGCTAGAAGTGGACTGTTGACGAAACAGGCCCTTAGATCGACGACCCCAGTGCTGCCCGCCACCTAGTGTCCTAATCCAGCTAGTGTCCTAATTTAGAAGACTTTGCGTTCTTTGCGGAATTGCTTTGCGAACTTTGCGGTTTAGGATTTTGTCTTTTCGGACGGCTACGAAGATCAAGCCTTTAACCGCAGAGTTCGCAAAGGAATTCCGCAAAGAACGCAAAGGAACCCAGAGGCGAAATCAGGACTACCGTTCGTCATGACCTCTACGCCAGTCACTTGCTAAACTCCAGACATGGACCATAAAGCCCGTCAACAGCGTCTGCAAAAGTCGCTTTCCACACATCGTCTGGACGCGCTGCTGGTCACTCATCTGCCCAACGTTCGTTATCTTTGCGGATTCACCGGCAGCGCCGGAGTCTTATTAGTCACCGGCACCCGGAGCGTGTTTTTCACCGATGGGCGCTACACGGACCAGGCCCGTGCCGAAGTCCAGGCCGCCCGGATTGTGATCACTCGCAAAGGGCCAATTGCTGCAGCCGCCGGATGGCTATCCACGCATATGAAGCCCGCTCGCGGTGCATCGGGTTCTCAAGCAAAGATTGGCATTGAGGGCGAGCACCTGACCGTAGCCGCGCGCTCCCGTCTCGCCAAACTTCTGCCTTCGAACATCCGCTTGCGCGAAGCTCCTCCGCTGGTCGAACAATCCCGGCTGCTGAAAGATGAGCAGGAGATCGAATGTATAAGGTCCGCCGTCCTGCTGGGAGCTAGCCTTTTCGACCGCGCCTTGGAGACGATTCGTCCCGGGGTGCTTGAAACTGCAGTGGCCGCTGAAATGGAATACGCCGCCCGCCTCGCCGGAGCCGAGGCGATGTCGTTTGAGACCATTATTGCTTCAGGAGAGCGGTCGGCGCTGCCCCATGGCCGGGCTTCGCGGACCGCCATCCCGGCCCAGGGATTCGTGGTCTGTGACTTCGGTGTTATACTCTCGGGTTATTGTTCCGATATGACCCGCACCGTATACGTGGGTCGCGCCTCTGCCGAAGCCCGCAGGGTTTACCAGGCGGTGAAGCAGGCGCAGCAGGCCGGGGTGGATGCCGTCAGGCCCGGAATCAGTGTGGGTGAAGTTGACAAAGCCGCCCGCAAGTCATTGCAGAAAAGCGGTTTAGCGAAATATTTTACGCACTCGACCGGACATGGCGTAGGCTTGGAAATCCACGAAGCGCCACGCCTCGCTGCCGGACAGACTGAAATCTTGCGGCCGGGCATGGTCATCACCATCGAGCCCGGCGTGTACATCCCCGGCAAATGGGGTGTACGAATCGAGGACATGGTTGTAGTCACGGAACAAGGGTGCGAGGTTCTGACACCCACCAGCAAGGAACTAGTAGAGATTTGAGCAGCTGTAATCTCCCGTAGAACGGGAGCGGGTCCCGGCACTGGTTTGTGCCTATCCGGCAGACGCACAAGAAGGCGAAGTCGGTCCCACCGCACACGATGAATCAGAAAGAGCTAAAAGAACTCATAGAGTTCCTGATCGAAAAAGACATTGCCGAGTTCGAACTGGAACGCGGTGACGTCAAGGTGCGGATCAAGCGCGGGACCGAGCCCGTAGTTTCGGCGTCTGCGCCGGATACGCGCTTCTTCGCTGTTCACTCGGCGCCGCCCCCGGCTCCCGAAGCTGGGACAGCTCCGGTCGCCGCAACCGTGTCCGCACCCGCCGCGCCCGAAAAACCGCCCGCGCCCGAAGAAGGCCTGCACATTGTGCGCTCCCCGATCGTAGGCACGTTCTACGAGTCGCCGTCGCCAGGATCGCCGCCGTTTGTGAAGCCCGGAGACATCGTCGAAGTCGGCCAGATTCTGTGCATCGTCGAAGCCATGAAGTTGATGAACGAAATCGAGTCGGACGTGGCAGGCGAGATCGTGAAGAGGCTGGTCGAGAACAATGCGCCCATCGAATACGGGCAGGAACTGTTCGCCATCAGGCCGCGGAAGTAGGGGACGGCCGTCTTTCACCACAGAGGCACAGAGACACAGAGAAAACCTTGGGACTGGGAAAAGCCTCTCGACGCCCATAGTTCAGCAGTGACTGCACTGTAATTTCGAATGTTCTTTTTCATTGTTTTGCTTTTCTCTGTGTCTCTGTGCCTCTGTGGTAAAAGTTTTTAGCTAGCCAATGTTCAAAAAGATCCTGATTGCCAATCGCGGAGAGATTGCCCTGCGGGTGATCTGCGCCTGCAAAGAGCTGGGCATCCGCACCGTCGCCATTTACAGCGAGGCCGACCGCAATTCGCTCCACGTCCGCTTCGCCGACGAAGCCATCTGCATCGGCCCGCCACAACTGGCGCAGAGCTATCTCAATATTCCATCGGTGATCAGCGCGGCGGAAATCGCCAACGTGGACGCCATCCATCCCGGCTACGGCTTGCTGGCAGAAAACGCGAACTTCGCCGAGGTCGCCGAGACCTGCAACATCAAGTTCATCGGGCCTCCTCCCGAAGTCACGCGCCTGATGGGCGAGAAGGAAAAAGCCCGCGCAGCGATGAAGAACGCCGGAGTGCCCATTCTTCCCGGTTCGGACGGAATTCTCGCCAGCGACGGCGAGGCCATGGAATGGGCCAAGCAGGTTGGCTTTCCGGTCATCATCAAGGCGTCGGCCGGCGGCGGCGGACGCGGCATGCGCATCGTGCGCAGCGAGGAAGAGCTTCCGGCATTGTTCAAGGCAGCGTCATCCGAAGCGGCGGCGGCCTTCGGCAACGGCGATCTCTACATGGAGAAATACGTCGAGCGCCCGCGCCACATCGAATTCCAGGTCCTGGCCGACCAGTACGGAAACGTCGCCAGCCTGGGCGAGCGCGAGTGCACCATCCAGCGCCGCCACCAGAAGTTGCTGGAGGAATCGCCGTCGACGCAGGTGTCGCCGGAGCTGCGCGAACAAATTGGCCAAGTGCTCTGCAAGACGCTGTCCGATATCGGCTACGTAAACGCTGGCACCATCGAGTTCCTGATGGACGAAGACCGCAAGCTCTACTTCATCGAGATGAACACTCGCATTCAGGTGGAGCATCCGGTCACGGAGATGGTGACGGACGTCGATCTGGTGAAGAGCCAGATCTTGCTGGCGGCCGGCGAGCGCCTGGAGAACGTGTTGCACGGCCCCATCCTGCATCGCGGACACGCCATCGAATGCCGCATCAACGCCGAGCATCCCGAGAAATTCACGCCGTCGGCTGGGAAGAATTACCACTTTCAATCCTCCGGGCGGCACCGGAGTTCGCATCGACACCGCCGCCTACGCCGAAGGCGTGATTCCTCCGTATTACGACTCGCTTGATTGCCAAGCTGATCGTGCGCGGCAAAGACCGCGCCGAAGCCATCTCCCGCATGAGTCGCGCGCTGGAGATGTTTATCGTTGAAGGCATCTACACGACGATCCCGCTGCACCGCAGAATCCTGGCCGATCCCGATTTCCGCGCCGGCAAATTCGACACCACGTTCATCGAACGATTCCTGGCCAAAACAGAGAGCAAGACCGAGAAGCGGGAAGTGGCGGCAAAAGGGGTCAAGTAGCGCCGGCCTCTGGCCGGCCCGATGGGTGGGCGGGACGCCGGCGCTACAAAATTCGGTTCTGATTCCGATGCTCCCCGCCTCTACGCCATCCTCGATAGCTCGAATTTTCCAGACGCCGAGGCTCTCTGCTCATCAGCTACCGAACTCGTCGCCGCCGGCGTCACCCTGCTGCAATATCGCAACAAATCCGGCAACGCCCGCCAGATGCTCGACCAGGCCCGCGAACTCAGACGCCGCTTCGGCCCATCCGTAAAACTGATCATGAACGACCGCGCCGACCTATGCCTTGCCGCCGGCTTCGACGGCGTCCACGTTGGACAGGACGATCTCTCTCCCGAAGGCGTCAGAAAAGTAATTGGCAAAAGCCTCTGGCTTGGAGTCTCCACTCACAATTCCGAACAACTCGCTGCCGCCGACAAGACTACGGCTGACTACCTCGCCATCGGCCCCGTTTTTTCGACTCAGAGCAAGGCCAATCCCGACCCGGTCATCGGACTCGAAGGCATTCGCCGGGCCAGAGCGTTAACTCGCAAACCATTAGTGGCAATCGGCGGGATCACCCGTGCAAACTGCCGATCCGTCATCGAAGCCGGGGCCGATACGGTGGCTGTGATATCCGACTTGATACGGGAGCCCCGCAAATCAGCAGAGGAATTTTTCCGCATATTGGGGTAAAGTCCATGGAGTTCGGACGCTCGCCGGTCGCCCGCGTCCAGACAAGCATCAGGGAGGGCTGTGAGTACCGAACCTACGCCACCTAAAGCCGCCACCGACTGGGATCTCCACAGCAAGCAAGACAAGGAGTTGGTAAAGGGCCTTGGACTGACCAGCGCCACCATGCTGGTCATGGGCTCGATGATCGGCTCCGGCATCTTTATCGTTTCGGCCGAGATTGGCAGCGAAGTCAACTCTCCGGCGCTTCTGATCGGCGCCTGGCTGGTGACCGGCTTCCTGACCATCGTCGGCGCCTTGAGCTACGGCGAACTGGCTGCCATGATGCCGCGTGCGGGCGGCCAGTATGTTTACCTTCGCGAAGCCCTCGGACCGCTGTGGGGATTTCTTTACGGCTGGACACTTTTTCTCGTGATCCAGACCGGAACGATTGCCGCCGTCGGCGTGGCTTTCGGCAAGTTCCTCGGCATATTCTTCCCCTCGATTTCTTCCTCAAATTGGATCGTACACTTCTGGAAAGTCCCGCCCATTCATATCGGTCCCATGGTTTTGGGGAACATGGAAACTGGATTGAGCACACAGAACCTCGTTGCGATTCTGGTGGTGGTCATTCTCTCGGTAATTAATGTCACCGGTCTGAAAACCGGCGCAATGATTCAAAACGTATTCACCTTCGCCAAGGTTTCCGCGTTGTTGGGGTTGGCGCTCCTGGGGCTTTTCATCGGCCGCAACGCGCAAGCGATCGCAGCGAATTTTCAAGGCAACTTCTGGCATAACGCATCGCTAGGAGCGCAACACGCGGTCCAGGTAGGCGTGGGCGGCCCGACTGTGTTTGTGGGCACACTGACCATCCTCGCAGTCGCGCAAGTTGGATCGCTGTTCTCCGCCGACGCATGGAACAACGTGACCTTCACCGCCGGAGAAGTGAAGAATCCCAGCCGCAATCTGCCGCTCTCGCTGGCGATCGGAACCGGCGTAGTGATCGCGCTCTACATTGCCTGCAACTTTATCTATCTGACCGTTCTGCCGCTGGATGGCAGCGCTACCGGCGCGACCATTCTGGAACGCGGCATCAAATACGCCACCGAAGACCGCGTAGGCACGGCGGCCATGACCCAGATGCTCGGAACCGCTGGCGGAACGCTGATGGCAATCGCCATCATGCTTTCAACTTTCGGCTGCTGCAACGGCCTGATCCTGGCGGGATCGCGCGTCTACTACGCCATGGCAAAGGATGGATTGTTTTTCAAAAGCGTGGCCAAGCTGCATCCCACCTACAAGACGCCCGCCGTCTCACTCATGGTGCAGATGGTCTGGACCTGCATCCTGTGCGTCTCGGGAAGCTACGGACAGCTCCTCGACTACATCATCTTCGCCGTGCTGGTGTTTTACATCCTCACCATCTTTGGGTTGTTCGTGCTGCGACGCACCCGGCCTGACGTGGAGCGTCCTTATCGGGCCATTGGTTATCCGGTGCTGCCGGCGATTTATATTGTGACGGCTTTATTTATCGATGTCGTACTATTACGCTACAAACCGCAGTACACGTGGCCGGGATTGATCATCGTGCTGCTGGGAATTCCAGTTTATTTCCTGTGGTCGCGGCGTTCCGGCGTCGCGATTGCGAATGAGTCGTAAAGTCCCTGAGAAAACCGCTCAGGATATCAACACGCGGTGTTCTGAATAGGGAAGGGCACGGCTTCAGTCGTGCCGTATTTCGAAGGATAGACGCGGCTTCAGCCGCTGCGGTTCGCTGTTAAGATCGCCGAGTTTCACGAGCCGAGGAGAATCGAAACGCATGGCAAATATCTGGGCTAGAAAGCCGATGAGCATGCTTCTGGCGGAAGCCGGGGAGACGGGCGAACACAGCCTGAAACGTACCCTCGGCCCTTTCCAACTCACCGCGCTGGGAGTGGGTGCGGTCATCGGCGCCGGAATCTTCGTGCTTGTCCGGATTAGGCGCGCACTATGCCGGACCCGGCCTGATGCTGTCGTTCGTGCTCTCCGGACTGGGATGCGCTTTTGCGGCTCTCTGCTATGCCGAATTCGCGGCCATGATTCCGCTGGCCGGCAGCGCTTACACCTACGCCTACGCCACCCTCGGCGAACTCCTCGCCTGGATCATCGGCTGGGACCTCACGCTCGAATACGCCATGGGCGCCAGCACAGTGTCATCCGGCTGGTCGAACCACTTCATCGAATTGCTCGACATTTTCAATATCAAGATGCCGCTGTGGCTGGCCTACGACCACTGGACCGGACTGCGCGCCGCCGAAAATATCGTGGCCCGCCAGATGGCGCAGGCTTCCGACTCTTCACTCGTCCCCGGCACGCAAGCTTTCCTCAACCGGGTGACCGACATCATCGCCGCGCAATCTCCGCAACTTCTCGAAGGCGCGCACAAGTTGCTGGATGCTCCCAGAGTTTTCGGAATGGAGCTGGGCTGGAACATGCCGGCATTCGTCATCGCGCTGATCATCACGGCGATTCTCGCCATCGGAATTAAAGAGAGCGCCCGCTTCAACTCCACCATCGTCGTGATCAAAGTGGCGGTGGTGCTGTTCGTCATCGGACTGGGCTTCCGATACGTGAGCGCCAGCAACTGGGGCGGAGACTGGCACACGTTCGCTCCTATGGGATTCTCCGGCATCGGCGCAGGTGCCGCCTACATCTTCTTCGCCTACATCGGATTTGACGCCGTCTCGACCACCGCGCAGGAAGCCAAGAATCCGCAACGCGATTTGCCGCTCGGGATCATTGCCTCGTTGCTGATCTGCACCGCGCTCTATATCGCGGTGGCGGCGGTCCTCACTGGCATGGTGCCGTGGCGTGAAGTGAACATCGAAGCTCCCATCGCCCGCGCATTCATGGATCGCGGTCTGGTCGGCGCCTCGCACATCATCACTCTGGGCGCGCTGGCCGGACTTACCAGCGTGATGCTGGTCATGCTGCTGGGCCAGACTCGCGTGCTTTACTCCATGGCGAACGACGGCCTGCTGCCCAAGAAATTCTTTGCCGACATCCATCCCAAGTGGCGCACTCCGTGGAAGAACACGATTCTGGTAGGACTGCTGGCCGCAGTCGTCGGAAGCCTCGTGCCGATCGACGATATCGGCAAGATGGTGAACATCGGCACGCTGCTGGCATTCGTCATCGTGTGCATCGCCGTCGTTCTGCTGCGCCGCACCGATCCAGACCAACCGCGTCCCTTCCGCACCCCCTGGGTGCCGCTCGTGCCGATTCTCGGCGTCCTCTTCAACGGCTATATGATGTACCGCCTGGGCTGGATCAACTGGGCCCGGCTGATTATCTGGCTGGCGATCGGGCTGGTGGTCTACTTCACTTACGGCCGGAAGCACAGCAAAGTGCAGGCCTTGCCGGAGAACGCGGGAAAATAGTCGCCGGTCGTCGGTCTTCAGTCGTCAGCCAAGCCGCCGCTGGTTTTGTAGCGCCGCCGTCCCGGCGAGCTGCGGGGCGGCGTTCCGCCGCCCCATCGGAGGGCAAGATGCCCTCCGCACAGCCGGCGAGACGCCGGCGCTACGAAAAGCGGATTCCATCACACCATGAAAATCGTCACCGCCGCCGAAATGCGCGAGATTGACCGCGTCACCACTGAGCGCTTTGGTGTTCCATCGCTGACGCTCATGGAAAACGCTGGCGCAGCGGTAGCGGACTTCGTGATCTCGCACTATCCCGCGGCCAAACGCATTGGCGTAATTTGCGGAAAAGGAAACAACGGCGGAGATGGATTCGTTACCGCCCGCAAACTGCACGAAGCGGGCAAACACGTGCAGGTTTTATTGTTGGCGGAAAAATCGGAACTGCGCGGCGATGCCGCAGAAATGTTCTCGAAGCTGCCGATGGCGCCAGTCATAGCTTCAACGAGCGAGCTATTAAAGACCGGCCCTGCGCGCGCAGTTTTCGACTCAGAACTCCTGGTCGATGCCATCCTCGGTACGGGTTTTCGCCCGCCGGTGAGCGGCTTGTACGCAGAAGCGATTGCCGCGATGAATGCGAGTCTCTGCACCGGTAGTCGCCATCGACATTCCATCCGGCGCCGATGCCGATGTCATGGGCGATCAAGTCGGCGCCGTAGCAAGGGCCGATGCAGTTGTGACTTTTACCGCGCCACGTCCCGCTCACATCTTCGGAATGCTCACCAGCGGCCCGACGGTAATTTCGCCAATCGGATCACCGGACGAAGCCATCGTTTCTTCTCTACAACTCAATGTCATTACGGCGCGCGAGATTGCGCCGCTGATCGGTCCGCGGCCTCCCGCGTCTAACAAAGGAAGTTTCGGTCACGTACTGGTGCTGGGTGGATCGCGTGGCAAAGCCGGAGCGGCGGCGATGGCGGGCATGGCAGCTCTGCGATCCGGCGCGGGACTGTCTACCGTCGCCACCGCAAAATCCGTATTCGCGACTGTCGCTGGCTTTCATCCTGAGCTGATGACAGATCCGCTCGAGGAGACGGAAGCAGGCAGCATTTCCGAGGATTCCCTGGAGCGGGGCCAGCTCGACGACCTGGTAAAAGGGAAGACAGTGCTGGCGGTCGGGCCGGGGATTTCGCGTCATCCCGAGACTTCTTCGTTCGTGCGAGGCGTTGTCAGGAAGTACAAGATGCCCATCGTCCTCGATGCCGATGGCCTCAATGCCTTTGAAGGTTGTGCAGCGGAGCTGAAAGAAAAACCCGGCACGCTCGTGATCACTCCGCATCCCGGAGAAATGGCTCGCCTGACCGGCTTGTCAGTTGCTGCCGTGCAGCACGACCGGCTGAATGTTGCACGGACGTTCGCCCGCGATCACGATCTGATTGTCGTGCTGAAGGGTCACCGCACTCTGATTGCTCAACCGGACGGCACGGTTTGGGTGAACACTACGGGAAATCCCGGCATGGCGACCGGAGGCACTGGAGACATACTCACCGGAATGACTGCAGGCTTGATCGCGCAGAATCCCGATCGCATTGCCGAGGCGGTCATTGCGGCAGTTCATCTTCACGGCCTCGCGGGGGACGTCGCTCGCGAGAGCATGGGCGAGCACTCGATGGTCGCGACTGATTTGCTTGCAGCCCTGCCAGAAGCCTTTCGTCGGACGCGAAAATCGGCGCAGGATTCGCGAGTCACAATCGGCTGATTCTCTGTAGCGCCGGCGGGACGCCGGCGCTACAAAACCTCAGTGCTTCTCATAGATCATCTCGCCGCCGACCCAGGTCTGCATTACCTGAACGTCTTTGAGTTGTTCCGGCGGAATCGTCAGCACGTCGCGATCGATCACAATGAAATCCGCGAACTTCCCCGCTTCGAGTGAGCCTTTTTCTTTTTCTTCAAAACCAAGGTAGGCAGGATTGCGTGTAAACAATTCCAGAGCTTGCATCACGGAGAGTCGTTCCTCCGGTGCCAGCACTTCGCCGCTCTTCAACTCTTTGCGTTCGACCGCCGCCCAGAGTCCCCACCACGGGCTGAGCGGCGTGACTGGAACGTCGGTCCCTGCCGCCGCCACAATGCCGTAATCGAAATAGGATTTTCCGGGATAGGACCACCGCACTCTTTCCGGCCCATACTTTGTGAACCAGCTTCCAATCCAATAGACGAAGGCGGGATCGCCGTCGACCAGCACGCGCTCATCGCGCAGACGCTTCAGGATCGCAGGCGTGGAAAGCCCGCAGTGAATGATGCGGAATCGCGGGTCTTTCAGCCCCAGTTCTTTTGTGACCGTCGCGTAGGACGTGATCACCTCGTCGATCGCGCGATCGCCGATGGCATGCGTCGAAAGCTGCCATCCTGCTTGAGCGAGAATGCGATGAGCCTTCAGCATTTCTTCAGGTGACCAGATCAGCAGCCCGAGATCTTCCTTGCCCGTCTCCTGATTTTGCAGGCCTGGCGGATAAATCGCGATGGTGCGGGCGCCCATGCCGCCGTCGGCGAACATCTTAGCCGCGCCGAATTTAAGATGGTCGTCGCCGAAGCCGGTGTGTACACCTGAAAATGCCAGCTTCTCGGCGTCCGCAAGGTTGCGGATCAGTGGCGCCATCTGCAAGCGAATTTTCAGCAGGCCGCGCTGGTTGGCGTCCTGATAGGCGCGAATGTCTTCTGCGTGCAGAGATGCATTGTGGATAGAAGTCAGGCCAACAGCGGCAGCTTGCTGGCTCATGAATTCTACGGCGCGAATGGCTCTGCCCGGCGGATATGCAGGAAGCTTCGACTCGACCAGGTTCATCGCGTTGTCCTTCACGATGCCGGTTGGTTCACCATGGGCGTCGTGTTCGATGACGCCTCCGGGCGGTGCTGGAGTGTTGCGGTCAATGCCGGCAACCTTGAGTGCGGCGCTATTGGCGATTCCCAGGTGTCCGCTCACATGAATCAGGTACACCGGAAGATTGGGAGCCACGGCATCCAGATCATCCTTGTTGAGATAGCGGTGCTCGTCCAATTTAGCGTCGTCCCAGCCCGCGCCGCGGACCCATTCGCCAGCGGTCGCGGTTTTGGCATGTTGCGCCACTGCGCTCTTGATCTCAGCAATCGTGTGTACCTTGGGATAGGTCGCATCGACTTCGTCCGAAACCATTCCCTCCGCCCACGCTAGAGCGTGCGTGTGGACGTCGATAAAACCGGGCAACACAGTGCGTCCCTTCAGATCGACTTTCTTGGTCAAAGTTCCGGAGCACTCGGCAACGGCCTGATTCGTCCCCACAGCTTCAATGCGGCCGTTGCGCACCGCCAGAGCTGAGGCGGTGCCGCGCTCGTAATTCATCGTGATGATGTGGCCGTTGCTGAGAATCAGATCGGCTGGCGCACATTCGCCTGCAATGGAAGGAACGCAGAAAGTGAGAATAAGTCCAAGTGACCTTAGCGTGAAACGGGACATTGAGTCTCCTGAAAGCGACGGTGATGATAGCAGAATTCTTTGATATTCCTCCGGCGTCTGAAGCGCTTCGGGAATGGGGTTACCACGACCGTATCTCATTGAAGATATTGGTCTTACCTGCTCTTGATCGGGCACTCTTGCTGGCGTTTGGACATGCGGCTTCAGTAACCTGTCACGCCGAGTTGGGCCGTGACATAGTTTTGGTCTATGACTCACTTCCCCCAAGTGCACCCGCAACGCCGCTCGCCACGCATTCAGCTTGGAAGTTCCGTTCTGGCCTCAGTCATATTGGAAGACGGTCAGCGCGCCAAAGCGAAACTCCAAACCGTTTCTGTAACCGGCGGGCTATTACGTCTGGCCAGGTCGCTGACGCAAGGTGATTTCGTCGAGGTAGCTTTTCAAACCCAATCGGGAGCCGTCCGGGGCATGGCCGAGATGTTGACTCCGGTCTGCGCGACTGCCAACGGATCTTTGCAACCATTCCGCTTTGTCGCGCTGGGTGACGATGACCATCGTGCTCTGCGCATGGTGGTGGATTCAGCCGCGGACAGAAGCTTCCAGGGGCTGCGATCCAGCCAGTGGACCGCACCGAAGTCAATCTGAAATTAGGCTAAGAATTGAACCCACGGCGGCTAAAAGCCGCAGCCTGCGGGCGCTGATTGCGACTCGACTGAAGTCGTGCCCTTTCCGTTTATCGCAAAAAGAATTGTTATACGCGTTTGTGCCGCGGGCGCAGCCGTGTCCTTTTCCATTTGCGGGGGAAAGAATCGCTATACTGGTCAATCGATTCGACCAGCCATGGCGACGCAGGAATTCATCACTCACTCACCGGATGAGACCATTGCTCTCGGCCGCACTCTGGCGGCGATGCTGATTCCGCCCAAGGTCGTGTTGCTGCGCGGTGATCTGGGCGCGGGCAAGACCACCCTGGTGAAAGGCATTGCCGAAGCTTTTCACGCGTCATCCGCCGATGACGTTACCAGTCCCACCTTTACGCTGATCCACGAATACCGCGGTGCCGAAGCCAATCTTTATCACATCGATTTGTACCGGATCGATACGCCGCGCCAGTTAGAGACGCTGGGACTCGACGACCTTATCTCCAGCAACAGCATTCTCCTGATAGAGTGGGGAGAGAAGTTCGCACGCTTCGAGCGCGAGCGAGATGTGGAGATTGCGCTGGAGAGGATGCATCCCCCCGATAATGACAAACTTAGTACAGCGCCAGGCGCTGAAAACGACCGGCGCATCCGGATCAGCACATAAATCAAGAGCTGTCTTTCCCCTGTTGTTGGCGGTGATGGTAGGGCTCGTAGTGCTCGCGCCACTCTGCCGCGCTCAGGATGCACCACTGCCTCCGAGTTCGAATTCCCCAAACCAGAAGCCCGCGGACTCTTCCACCCAGCCCTCCGGTGAACGGCGGCTGTTCGGCCTTATGCCGTCCTATGGGATGGTCGAAGCCGGGAGACAACCGCCACCTCTAACCTCCGGCCAGAAGTTCAAACTGTCGGCGCAGTATCTCAATCTCTACACGGTTTTCTTTGTGGCGGCGGAGGCTGGCATAAACCAGGCGCGCAATAGTCCCAAGGACTATGGCCAGGGAGCGGAAGGGTACGCGAAACGATATGGCGCTGGTTTTGCGGACGGCCTGAGCGCCGGTGTCTTCATTACTGGCGTCTATCCTGCTCTTTTGCGGCAGGATCCGCGATACTACCGTATGGGTGATGGCGGTTTCTCCCACCGGTTTATCTATTCGGCGAGTCGCATTCTGGTCACCCGGCAGGATTCGGCACGCAAGGCGTTTAATTTCTCGGAAGTCCTGGGTGGTTTTTCTTCGGCAGCTTTGGCGATGACTTATTATCCCAGGAGCGAACGGGATTTTTCCAATGTGGCGGAGCGCGCGGGCATCCAATTTGCATTCGATGCCGGCTTCAATGTATTGAAGGAATTTTATCCCGAGATTGAACGGGCGATTTTCCGCAAGAAGCGGTAGCTTAAAAGCCCATGATGTTGTATCCGCAGTCCACGTAAATCACTTCGCCGGTGATGCCGGAGCTTGCGTCGGAAGCGAGAAAAACGCCGGTCGAACCCACTTCGTTGACATCCACATTGCGCTGCAAAGGCGCGCGCTCGGCGTGAGCTTTCAGCATGTCGCCCAGGCCCGAGATGCCGCGGGCCGCCAGGGTCTTGATGGGCCCGGCCGAGATGGCGTTCACGCGAATCTTCTTCTTTCCCAGGTCGTACGCGAGATATCGCACGCTGCACTCGAGAGCGGCCTTGGCCACGCCCATCACGTTGTAGCGCGGCACCACCCGCTCTGCCCCGTAGTAGGTCATGGTGATGATGCTGCCGCCATCTTCCATGAGTGGCGCGGCTGCGCGCGCCAGCGCAACCAGCGAATACACGCTGACATCGTGCGCGACGCGAAAACCTTCGCGCGAGGTGTGCGACGAATTCGCCTTTCAGTTCCTCGGGCGGAGCATACGCCACGCTGTGCACCAGCACATGCAGTTTGCCGTAGCGCTCCTTTAGCTGGACAAACAACCGGTCGATGGCTGCGTCGTCGGACACATCGCACATGAAGCTGTCCGCGCCCGGCAGGGAAGTGATCAGCTCCCTGGCTTCCAGTTCGAGACGCTCGTTCTGGTAGGTCACGACGACTTTGGCGCCCGCGTGATGCAATCCTTGCGCAATCGACCACGCGATCGAGCGCTTGTTGGCGACTCCGAAAACAACCGCAACCCGACCTTCAAGGCTGGATGACATGTGAGCCTCCTGGAACTGGAAAGAATACAGCAGATTTCAGATTGTAGATTTGAGATTTCAGATTTACCCAGCACAGACCCAGTTTGCGCTGAGAACCGGGAACTAAGAACTGATAACTAAAAATCCAAAAACCGAAGTCCTCAAAGTCTGAGATGAACGCGCAAATCACAAATCTGAAATCTGAAATCAAATCTACCCTCTCTCCACGGTCTCAGCCGCAAGCACGGCCGAGTTATCAGCCACCGGCCACACTGCCGTCGCAAACGCCACCGCATACACCATGCCGATGATGGAAAATCCGGCAACCAGGTTCCATTGCGAAACCGCTCCTACCAGGAATCCCAAGACGATTTGCAGAAACGTTCCGGCGAAGTAGAACGTGTTCTGCACTCGTCCCATGAAGTGTTGCGGCACTTGTTCCATGATGCTGGTGTTCATGGCGACGCCGCTGACGCCGCGGCCCGAGCCCATGACAGCATAGATCACGACCGCCAACGCCAGCCACGGCGACAGCGGAGCCAGGCTCATTCCGATCGCCAGGAAGCCCATGGAGAGTGCAATCGAGCGGCGAGCACCCACGCTCGCGATCAGCGCAGGTGCATAGAGCACGCTGAGGAATGCCCCCGTGCCCCATCCGGCGTTCAGCCAGCCGTAGCCGACGGCGCCGGCGTGGAATACGCTATCGCTGAGCGGCGCAGTGACCACGACGCCCGTCAGCATCGCCCCCAGAAAAAGCGCCCAACTGATTCCCAGCGTGACTACCGGACGATGGCCGCGAAGGAATTGCAGCCCTTCTCGCATCTCGCGGACGAAACGTGCGACCGCGGTTTCCGCGGCCACGAGATCGGTGCGTAACTCTGCCGGACGCGGCACCACATGACGTCCCTTGCGCACCCCGAAGTAGAGAAGAAAAGAGACCAGGTAAGTGGAGAAATCAATCAGCAACACCCCGCCCAGGCCAATGTGGTTGTAGACGAATCCCACAATCGATCCCGCGATAAGCCAACCGCCCTGAATTCCTGCCAGCAGAAAGGTGTTGGCGTGAATGAACTCTTCGCCCGGAGTCAGTTCCTGAATGAGTGCGGTGATCGTTGGCCAGAACATCCAGAAGCCCGCAGCGACCAGCGTGTTCATCACATAGAGTTGCCAGACTTTTACTTTGCCGGTGAAGGAGAGGATCGCAACCGCGAGAATGATGACGGCGCGAAGGGCATCCAGCCACATCACCAGGCGGCGCCGGTCTTCGCGATCGATGAGCACCCCGGTGAAGGGAAGCATCAGCATGGCGGGAAGGGTTTGCAGCACGGCAAACGTCCCGAGAGCGATTTCCGAATGCGTAGCCTGCAGGATGTACCAGGCGACAGCGGCGGAGTTCATGCCGCTGCCCAGCATCGAGATCATGTTGGCGCCGAAAACATACCGCAGCGCTTTTTTCTGCAGGATCGCACGCATACTTCAAATGTAAATGATCGAAGGAGACTCTCCAATGCGAAGGGGTTGTCATTGCAAGTTCAGGTTTCGTTTCTGGCGTTGATGAAATGAGGGTGCCCCATTTCTCGCGTCGTGTGCGAGAAGTGGGGATGCGGACATCTTTAACCGCCGCAAAGGATTCCGCAAAGGTGCGAAGAAATTCCTTCCCTACGCCTTTGACCGCGCTGGCCACGGAATCTGTATTTTGCTTGCTTCCCAGAAAAAAAAGACAGCAAGCAGGATCATCTCTGGTTCTATCGCGTGCTTGTACCGTGGAAAAGGATTCACCAGGTAATACGGAAGCGGATAGATCAGCAGACAGCAAGCCAGCAAAAATCCACCAGGCAATCGCTTTCGAAGCGTGAGCCACAGGCCCGCGAAGGCGAAGACGGCTGGAAGAATGAACATCAGGTGGCGAGCGACCATCAAGTCATATCCAGCGACGATGTCGGCTTGCGGAGGTCCGATCCAGAAGTAGAGAATGCGAGCGAGAGTGAAACGAAAGAATTCCCCGGGATGCTCGCGGATAAAATCGTGCAACTGCTGTTGCTTCTCCTGCATGAAACGAATTTCGCCCAGCTGCTGAAATCTGCGCATCGCTTCGGGATCGTTTCCAGGATGCTCGCTACGCGTCCACAGGCCGGTGGACTGATCATTGTTGGCCATGTGCATCTCGAGCGGAAGATTGTCGCGAACAAAAACGAATTTTCCGAAGACTGAATAGTTGCGCACCAGCCAGGGGCTGACCGCCAGCCCAGCCGTCAGGATGCACATGGCGAATCCGATAAATTGTCGAGGCGCCCGTGGCAAACGCCAAAATAAATAGAGCAGGCAAAGCGGCAGGAGGGACAGCACGGCAGTATTGGTAAGCGCCAGCAGTCCCCAGAGGAGTCCGAAACCGATCCACATTCTGGGACGCGGCGGCGCGTCCGCCATGCGTAAGGTCATCAACAGCGCCAGGCTCAGAAGGAATGCGCTCAGACTCATCTCCCAAACCACACGCACCGGCCAATAGATGGCGTAGGGAAAGAGCGCCCAGGTCCAGGCGGTGGCGCGCGCGACCGCAACTCCGTAAATTTTTTCCGCAATGCGATACAAAGTGAGGCAAGTCAGCGCCGCCGAAAATGCTGTTGAAGGCGAGAATGACCCATCCGGAAAGATTGCTGTAAATCCCAAACAGCTTAAAAATCCCCGCCAGAATATAGGGATAGACAGGCGGTGCCCATGCGCTTGGCCCGGTCGGCAAATCCGTCGGCGAACTGAAGCCTTGTCCGTTTGCGATGGAGCGGGCGATGCGCCCCATTTCCCATCCGAATTGGAAGTGATCGCGGCGCGGAGTGATGCGGTAAGTATGGCCAATGGTGATAACGGCGAGACGGAGCACGAACGCGACGAGGACGATGAAGAATATGGAGTGCGTCCAGGGTCGTTTGAATCCAGGACGCGAATTTTCCGTGATCTCCGTCTCCCCCCGACCCTGCATGGGGTCAGACTAGCACAGGCGTCTCACACGGTCCTTTACTCTCGACTTGCATAATCCCACCCTCGGAGCTACTATGCCGACGCAATTTCGGAGGTGACGTATGAAGCACGGCCGCTGGTCCGTCCTGCTGGTTACCTTTCTGTTGGTTGTGGTTCCTCTCTCTTTCACGCAAATCGATACTCTCGTGATTCCCGCCGGCACGCCGGAGGATCAAGGTTTGCAAGCCATCACCAAAGAACCCGACGACCAGAAGAAGCTGGCCATGTACGAGGACTTCCTGAAACAGTTCTCGTCCAATCCGCAAGCCGTTGCTTATGCCAACTGGCAGCTGGCGCAGGCGTACCAGAGCACTGGGGACTTGCCGAAAGCGCTCGACTACGGAGACAAGGCCCTGGCGAGCGCGCCCCACAGCCTCGATATTCTGGTTTCGCAGGCCAGCATCGCTCAGCAGATGAAGAACAACGCCAAGCTCTTGGATTACTCGGTGCGTGGTGGCGAACTTTATAACTCCATCGGCAAGACCAAGCCGGACGGCATGAGCGATCAGGATTTTGCCACCCAGACGGCGGAGCAAAAGAGTGCGGCCAAGAATTCGTACGAATTTCTCGAGGCCGCCGCCTTCAACGTGATCGTCGATGAAACCAACGCCAAGGCGCGCATGAGCGACATCGATCGCTTCACGCCGGCATTTCCAGCGTCGCGCTTTGACGAACCCGTCGCGTCCTATGCCATGATGGCGCTGACCGAACTCAAAGACACGAGCCGGGTGGTGGCCTACGGTGAAAAAGCTCTGGCCGCGAATCCCAATAACCTGGCAGCGCTGCTGCTTCTGGCGAACAACTACGTAGACGACCCGAAGCCGGGTAGCGTTGCCAAAGGCGCAGCTTATGCTCAAAGAGCGATCGCGGCGGCCAAAGCTGACGCACCGGATGCAGATCGTGCCCGCAAACTTTCCGGCGGAGTCGCACACTCCACCCTCGGTTATGCCTACATGAAGCAGGAAAAGACTGCGGCTGCGATTCCTGAATTGAAGTCTGCTGCGGCACTGCTCAATGGCGTGGACGATCAACAATACGCCGTTGCCCAATATCGGCTGGGTTACGCCTACGCGAAGCTAAGCCATAACACCGAAGCTCGTGACGCGCTGATGGCAGCCGCGAAGATTCCTGGGCCGGTACAGCCCCTGTCTCAGGATTTGTTGGCCAAAGTGAACGCTGCCCGCGCGAAAGGAAAGTAATGTCGAGGGGAAAAAACTGAGAACGGAGAACTGGATACCGGAACCTAGAAACTAGAAACCGGAAACTAGAAACGGATTTCCAGCCTTCAGTGCTTTGCCAAGTCGTCAGACAGCATCACGGCTTTGGACGCGAGATTGTGTGCTCGCTGTACATCTCCTGCTTTTTCTGCAGCCTTCGCCTGTTCAATATACTTCCGGATCTGACTGACACAGTCCTGCTGGGTTGCGTTCAACTGACGGGACGAAATCTGTTTGAGGTTGGCGTCTGTGGTTGAAAGCAGTTCGCTCGTGTTTTGTCGCTGACTGGAAGCCTGCTCCTCGCTCATGCCCGGGGCGAGTTGGACGATAGGATCGGCAGTTCCACCGTTGCGTACAACTTTCTTCTCCGGAGTCGCAGCGAGCGCAGCGGCCTTCTTTCGGTGACGCCTTTTCTTTGCTGCCACTTTAGGTTTCGGAGCCGCATTCTTCGATTCCGGCTTCTGTGGTTCTTGCGCATTCGCCGGAGCCGGCGTCGTCGGCTCAGCCTTGGGCTGCGCAATTGGTGGTGAAGGTTCTTGAACTGCGCCAGGGGAAGCTGGAGGGCTGGATGGCGGCGCATCCTGAGCCGGCTGGGTCTCCTGGCTTAGTGGCAAAAGTTGCCTGGGCGGCGTCACCGCCGCGAGGTACGGCGCTGTCAAAGCCCAAAGTCCGAACACAGCGGCCAGAGATATATTCATTGGAACTTGGATGCTACGAACCATCCGTCATGGTTGCTAGAAATCCTACGCGTCGCCGTCGAGTCCGGCTACTCTCTTAATCAGAATTAGATCAGAATTCAGCCAGAATTCATCGAATTTTCACGCGGCCCCATGCTATCCCCGAGTCACAGCTTCCCGCAGCGCATTCGTGCGTGACTGGACCAGTGGCAGCCGCAGTCGGAACGTTGTGCCTTTTCCATCAACCGACTCGAAGTCCACCGACCCATAATGCCATTGCAGAATCTGATAGGTCTGCGCCAGTCCAATGCCAGTTCCTTCTTTTTTGGTGGTGAAATAAAGCTCAAAAATCTTATCCTGGGCGTCCAGCGGGATGCCTCCGCCCTGGTCCTGAATTTCCGTTACAACCGTATCCTCGTCGCGCCTCGCTGATACCGCCAGCTTGCCACCCTCGGGCATGGCCTGAATACCGTTGAGGACCACGTTGCTGATGGCTTGCTTGATGAAGTCTGTATCCACCTTCACTACCAGCGGCTGGGAAGGCAGTTCGCAAGTCACGCTCACGCCGTGTCGCCCTGCGTCGGGCCCGGCCAACTGGACTGCGTCCTCCAATAATCGCCGCAAGTCAGTTTCTTCCAGATGCAGATTTCGGGGACGGGAAAAATCCACCAGGATCTGTACCACTCGGTCCAGGCGGTGTATTTCGCTGCCGATGATGTCCATGTGGCGGCGAGTGTCAGGATCGACCTGTCGCAACTTTCCCTGCAGCAATTGCAAGTGCAGCACGATGGCGTTGATCGGATTCTTCACTTCGTGGGCCACGCCCGCAGTGATGCGGCTGCTGGCAGACAACCGGCGTGACATTTCGATTTCATCCTCGATCCTGTGCACTGACTCGGCATCACGCATGGTCAAAAGTGCACCGATCTGGGTTTCCTTCTCGCGGATGAAATCCAGGGCAATCTGTACCCGCTTCCCGCTGGGAAACTCAATCTCGCGTTGTGCCACAGGGCTGCGACGTTCAAAAGCTTGCAGCATCAGCGCCCCAAACTCGGATTCGGAAGAAAAGATTTCACGGGCAGCATGGCCCAGCAGTTCCCGCCGCGGCCGGCCCAGAAATCTTTCTACCGACGCGCTCACCAGCACCACCCGCGAATCGCGAGTGAAGAGCATCAGGCCGTCCTGCAAGTTGCCCATGATCTGGTCGACGTTATCTTTCAGGGCGGAGAAAATTTCTTTCGCGTCGCGCATCTGACGTCCCAGGTGCGCAATTTTCAGGCTCACCAGTCCGTATTCGTCGTGACCCGCGTCTGGTTCGTCGACAACTTCAGGGCTGCCGGCAGTGACGCTATCGAGGCTGCGATTGATCTGCTCCAGCGGGCCCAGCGCCAGGTGCGATAGTCCGGCGGCCATAATCAGAGAAAGAAGAATCGCAATACCGGAGAAAATCACCGCCTGCTCCAGGCGCGGTGTAAGTTCGTTCTTGAGAAAGACTGTCGATACGCCTACGCGGATGCTGCCGAAGCGGGCGCCGTCCAACTGCAGCGGAATCCGCACGTCATAAACCGTCGGCGGGTTATAGACCATACGGAACTGGCGGCGAAAATTTGCATTTTCGACCGCATGGAAATCCGGCCGGTCGGGAACTGCTTTGCCCACCAGATCGGGATTGGTGTGCAGAATGGCTTTGTCGTCGCTATCGACAATCGCCGCGTCGTAAATAATGGGCCACGTCCCCACGACCGATTCCAGAAAATTATTCAGATCGCGGTCTGTGCTCAGGTAGTAAGCCACTGCCCGGCGCATGGCTTGGGGATTCGTGGTATCCACCTTGGTGCTGCTCAGGTCCGGCGCAGCGTTTGCCGCCAGATAAGCCAGGTTCGAAGTCAACTGGGCGGCCGACTCTCGCGCGGTGGTTACCCGCTGCCGCAGCAACTCCGAGATGTAAACGTAGGAAAACGCCGTCACCAACACTGCAACCATGAAGGTGATCGCCAATACGAGTTTGGTTTTTCGGCGCATAGGGGCAGCTTTTAGCTTTTAGCTCTTGGCTTTTAGCTACAGCCCATGGGCGTTGACCAAGTGCTATCCGCAGTGGCTCAGTTCTTCTTTTCCAGCTATTTGTCAGCGCTTCTTGGATCCTGCGGCATCTGGCGCCAGCGTTGGGTCGTAGCTAAGAGCCAAGAGCTAACAGCTAAAAGCCTATTCCTCCCGCACCAGAGCCGCATCGGCCGCGGCATTGCCATACTCCTTCAGCTTGTTGTGCAGAGTCTTCAAACTGATTGCGAGAATTTCGGCGGCCCGGGTTTTATTGTTGTTAGTGGCTTCGAGCGTTTTCAGGATGAGCAGCTTTTCGGCTTCCTCGACCGTGGTTCCAACGCCGAGCCGTACCGTATCGGAATCCTCGGAGGTGCTGCGCAGGCTGGATTGACCGAAACCCGGCGGCAGGTGCTTGGTTTCAACGATCGCGCCGTCGCACACAATGATCGCCCGTTCCAGCGTGTTGCGCATTTCGCGGACGTTGCCCGGCCAGGAATAACTCTGGAAAGGCATTCAGAACCGCTTCGCTCACACCTGCCACCTTGCGGCCGTGCTTTTCGTTCATGTCTGACAGCAACGCCTGCACCAGTTCAGGGACGTCTTCCTTGTGTTCGCGCAGCGGCGGCATGTGAATGTTAAAGACGTTGAGCCGATAGTAAAGATCGTTGCGCAGTTCACCCCGTGCTACCGCTTCTTCGGGAACTTTGTTGGTGGCGGCCAGAACCCGGACGTCGACAGTGGTCTCGACCTTACTTCCCAGGCGGCGTAGCTTGCGGTCTTCGAGGACGCGCAACAGTTTGGCTTGAGTCGCTACGGGCATTTCTCCTATTTCATCGAGCAGCAGCGTCCCGCCCTCAGCCAGCTCGAAGCATCCGGTGCGCCGCTCCAGCGCTCCGGTGAAGGCGCCTTTTTCATGGCCGAAGATCTCACTTTCAATCAGCGTCTCCGGAATTGCCGCGCAATTGATGGGAACGAACGGCTTGTTTCGCCGCGGGCTCAGTTCGTGAACCGTGCGGGCCACCAGTTCTTTGCCGGTGCCGCTGGCCCCGGTAATCAGTACCGACGCGGTGCTGGGCGCTACCATTTCGATGAGATGAAAAATCTCCTGCATCTTCTTGGAAGACCCGATCAGGCTTCCCAGGGAACCGGCATCGCGCAATTTGCGGCGCGTGACTTCGAGTTCTGCGCGAGTGCCCAGCAAAGCAGATGCATTTTGCAGGATGGTGCGCAGCCGGTTGGTGTCGATCGGTTTAGTGATGTAATCGTATGCGCCCATGCGCATGGCCTGGACGGCGCTATCGATTGTGCCCTGCGCCGTCACCACGATCACTGCCATGGTCTGGGAGTCGGTGGCGAGTTTCTCCAATAACTCCAGGCCGCCCATGCGCGGCATCTTCATATCGGTGATGACGATCGACGGAGTGCAGGATGTAACTTTTTCCAGTCCCTCCGCTCCATCTTTGGCGGTTTCGGCACGGTAGCCCCAGCTGTTGATGAGTTCAGCCAGGCCAGTGCGTTCGTTTTCCTCGTCCTCGACGATTAGAACCTTTTCAGAATTCATATTCGGCCATTTGCCATTATTTAGGCTTTCGCTCCTTGCTGCAAGCCGCGTCACGCAGTTGCCGTGGTCCGGTCATTCTGAATCGCGGCTTCCTGACTCGCGAGGACTCAGCCTGAGACGACGAATTGTCAACTTGAATCCGGGTAGCAATATCAATCTGAGACACTTAGCGGTGTTAGCTAGTTGATTAAAAGGTTCTCACTCCACTTGATTTGACCTTCGTCTGGGGTAGAATTATCTCTCCCATACCCGAGCAGGTATTGGCTTCCCACGCAGGCTCCCGGTTGTGCCCAGCACTGAGCGTGGACTAAGAATTTTTGCTTTACGATTTCTGGAGGAATTGCATGTCACTTCGTCGATTGGTGTCTGTTCTATTTCTAACTCTGTGTTGTCTGTCGCTGATGTCAGCCACTGGTATGGCACAAGATGATGCCACTCCCAAGTGGGATCTCTTTGTGGGTTATCAATGGCTGCATCCCGGTATCACAGTGCCTGCGCCGTTCCAACCTGTCAATGCAGCCGATCGGAGTAAAGATGGGCGATATTCCGCAAGGTGCGGGGCGCCGCGCTGGCCTACAACTTCACAAAAATGCTGGCACTCGAAGCCGACTACGGCGGCAACAAGAACAAATATGGTTCTGTGAACACCGCTTCGATTGGACCACGCCTCGCGTGGCGCAGCGAAGGGACCACCTTCTTCGTCCACACCTTGTTGAGCTACAACCGCCTGACGGTGCCGAATGTCGATACCAGCAACGCTGTGGGCGCAATCCTCGGCGGCGGAATGGATCTCAATATCTGGCGCCGGCTGTCTCTGCGCTTGTTTGAAGCGGATTGGGTTTGGGCAAACCACAATTTCGCCAACGAGGTCGGTCCCTCATTCGCGGAACTGCGGCGTCCCGAAGAGAGTGGAGTCCGTCTCCGTACAGGTTTGGTTTTCAACTTCGGTTTCCCGACTCTGACGCCGCCAGCGGCGGCTTGCTCCATCCAGCCCAGCGAAGTCATGGTGGGTGAGCCGGTCACGGTCACCGCCAGCGGAAGCAACTTCAATCCTAAGCACACGCTGACTTACAACTGGGCCAGCACCGGTGGAAAGATCACCGGCAAAGACACGACCGCGACGGTTGACACCACCGGAGTCGCCGGTGGCAGCTACACCGTGACCTCGCGCGTGGTCGATGCCAAGATGAAAAAAGGCGGCGAAGCAAGTTGCAGCGCCACTTTCACAGTGAAGGAACCGCCGAAGAATCCGCCGACGATGTCTTGCTCGGCGAATCCCACATCGGTCCAGGCCGGCACGCCTTCAACGCTGACCTGCACCTGCACCAGTCCTGACAACGTTCCGGTCACAGTCAGTGGTTGGACTGCCAGCGGTGGCACCATCTCCGGCGACGGCGGTACTGCCACTCTCAACACCACCGGAGCACCGTCCGGCACAATCACCGCGAGCGCGACTTGTACCGACTCTCGCGGCCTCACCGCTTCGAGTTCGGCCCAGGTGACAGTGGAGAATCCTCCGCCACCTCCGCCAGAGGCGAGCAAGCTGAGCGAGTGCGAATTCCCCAACAAGGTGAAACCATGGCGCGTGGATAACACCTGCAAAGCCATCCTGGACGACGTTGCCGCGCGGTTGCAGCACGATCCCGATGCCAAGCTGGTTATTGTTGGCAACTCCGAACCCGGCGAGAAACGTAAGAACCTGGCCGGAGAGCGCGCGGTCAATTCCAAGGCATATCTGTCCGGTGGCGAAGCCAAGCAAGCCATCGATGCCAGCCGGATTGAAGTGCGTACGGGTGGCGCTGGAACCAAGACTGCCGAATACTGGGTAGTCCCGGCCGGTGCAACCTTCTCCGCTCCCGGAACCACCGTGGTGGATGAATCAATGGTGAAAGCCGTTCCAGATCATCCTGCCGCTGGAAAAAAGAAGGCCGCTAAGCCCAAGGCTCAGTGACCTTTAGCTGACCAGGGCCGGCCGAGTGCATACTCGACCGGCCCTTTTTCATCTGGCCTTCAGTAACTTGAAAAGGACCAGTTACGCTGTCAATCTCAGCCGCGAGCGAATACTTTTTCGGCCAGAGGTAAAATTACCTATGATTTCGCGTGCGATACAGAAGATTTCTCGTAAGACATTGATAACATTGGCGATTGGGATGCTCTCCGTCACCACCGTGTGGGCCGGTCAGTGGACCGCCCTCGGTCCCGACGGAGGCGACGTGCGGAGCCTGAATTTCGACCCGCAGAATCCCGACCGCATCTATCTCGGAACCAGCACGGGTACCCTTGTTCCTGTCGTCGGACGGCGGCCACAACTGGTCGCGCCTGGCTCATCTGGGCGATGACGACAACGTCCTCGACCACATCGCGATCGATCCTCAGAATCCGAAACACATTTACGTTTCTGCCTGGAGCGTAGTCAATCAGCAGGCCGGGGACGTTTACCGTTCAACTGACGGTGGCAATAACTGGGAAGCGCTTCCCGGCGTGCACGGCAAATCAGTGCGGGCCATGGCCATCGCCGCCTACGATTCGAAAGTTCTCGTCATCGGCGCGCTCGACGGCGTGTTCCGTACCAAGGACGGCGGCAAGAATTGGGACCGGATTTCTCCGTTGAAGCAGGCTGACGATGTGAAGAACATCGAGTCGCTCGCTCTCGATCCCAAGAATCCCGACGTGGTTTACGCGGGCACGTGGCATCTGGCGTGGAAGACCGACGACGGCGGCGCCAACTGGCATCGCATCAACAAGGGTATGATCGATGACTCCGATGTGTTCTCGGTCATCGTGGACTCCACCAATCCGACGGTCGTTTACGCCAGCGCCTGCTCCGGAATTTACCGCAGCGACAGCGCCGGCGATCTGTTCCGCAAATTGCAGGGCATTCCGTTTTCCGCCCGCCGCACCCGCGTTCTGAAGCAGGACCCGAAAGATCCGGCGACCGTGTATGCCGGTACTACCGAAGGCCTGTGGAAGACCGTTCGATGGTGGCAAGAACTGGAAGCATGTGACCAGTTCTGAAGTTGTGGTGAACGATGTTCTGATCGATCCGCGGAATCCCAGCCGGGTGCTGCTCGCAACCGATCGCAGCGGCGTTCTGGCCAGTGACGACGCGGCGCAGACTTTCTCAGCTTCCAATCACGGCTATGCTCATCGTTATGTCAGCTCGATTCTGGCTGACCCGAACAATACCAACAACATTCTCGTAGGTGTGGTGAACGACCGCGAATTCGGCGGCGTCTTCGCTACCCGCGATGCCGGACAAACCTGGCAGCAGAAGAGTGCTGGCCTCGGCGGACGCGATGTTTTCGCGTTGCAGCAGATTCCGAATGACGGCTTGATCGCCGGCACCAACAAGGGCATCTTCCTGCTGGATCGCACTTCCAACACAGTGGCGCGCGAGCAACACGATCGTGACCGAGAAATCGCCCGCACGCCTGGTGAAAGCAAAGAAGGGCACGAAGGCGGCAAAAGTTCCCGCAGTCGTAGTTCGCTCGGTTCTGGATGCTCGCGTGAGCGACATCGAAGTCACACCCAAGCGCTGGCTGGCGGCCACCTCTGCTGGACTTTACAGCAGCGTGGACCAGGGCAAGACCTGGACCGGCGGTCAGGTGCTGGGCAAGAGCGATTTCGTTGCAGTCGAGTCTAACGGCGAGCTGATCGTTGCCGCGACTCGCACCAACGTCCTCTACTCTTCGAACAACGGTACGACCTGGCAGCAGGCGCCGTTGAGCTCCTACATCACAGCCATTCACGGCGTGACCCTGACTCCTGAAGGGGAGATTCTGGTTGCCTCCCGCGAAGGCGCTTTCCGGAGCACCGATTCCGGCGCGACCTGGGAGCATGTCGTGAAAGGCATTCCCGACAAGAACATCAGCTCGATCACCTATGACCAGAGCAAGAAGCGTCTTCTGGCGACGAGCATCGCTACCGGCGTGATCTTCGAAAGCAAGGACGGCGGCCGCAGCTGGCATCGTGGTCCTGATTCCGGATATCCGCTGCGCCGCGTCAGCGTAGTTCGCGGACGCTTCGTCGGAGCCACTCCGTTCGACGGCCTGATCGTCCAGCCCGAAAACGAAGCGGCCAGCGCATCAGCCGGCTTCGGCGGATCGTCAGAGTAAGCAAACCGAAACAGTTGTTAATCCACGGAGGAGCGGCTTCAATCGCTCCTCCGTTTTTCTTTGCCCACCAAAGCAGCCACGGATTTTGCGGATTAGCATGGATAAACTTCGAAAGCGTCGTTGGTCATCGGCCCTTGGTCGTTGGCTAAGATCAAAGCCCGTGGCAAGGGGCCAACGACCAAAGGCCAATGACCAACGACGCTTTCGATTTTTAATAAATCCGTGGCCGCTCTTTCTCGAATTGCCCGATCATAAGGCAATTACTACACGAGAACTTTTCCACCACCCCACTAAGTCCATGAAAAAGCGGAGATTCAGGATGGCATCCAGCTTGCGACTTGTCGGATCGTGGTGGCCCGCTGCAGGATTGTTTCATGAAGTTGTCAAAGAGGAATGGACGAAACCAAACCGGCTTCGTCGTTCTGCTTTTGGCGTTATCTCTGGCCGGATGTACGCAACGTGAGAGTCTTCCGACGTCGGTGGAAACCGTCTCGGCGGACCAGCACTTGCCTTTTGAGGGCACATCCGACAAGGTCGGCAATTTTCCCACCGGTTCTCTCACTCCCACCGCTATCCCCGCCGGAACTCCCGTGACCATTCATCTGCAACTGTCATTGTCCAGTGCAAGCTCGAGGCCGGGTGATCCCTTTGATGCAGTGCTGGATGAACCCATCGTGGTTCGGGGACAGACTGATCGCGCCTCGCGGTGCGGTCCTCGTGGGAAAAGTCCTGGATGCGAAGCCGGCAGATCAATTTCAGGAACCCGGCTACCTGCGCCTCGCCCTGACCGCAATTTCTCTCAACGGCAAGCTGGTTCCGATACAGACTTCCAGCATCTTCGTGAAGCGTGGCTCGCACGAGCAACGCAATGTGACCATCCTTCGCGACGGCTCAGGCAAGAAAGGCGCTCTGATCGGGGCCTCTGTCGATGCCCCGGGCACGACTTTCGCCACCGGCAGCATGGACGTCGGCGTCGCCCCCGAACGCCGCCTGACCTTCAGGCTGGCCCAGTCTCTACCCCTCTAATCCAGCCCATGTGGGGCGGACACTCTTGTCCGCCGCCTTTGACTCTGATTTTGATTTTGTTCGCTGGAAATTCGCGACGAGTGCTGGGTTGAACGACCCGTAAGTTAACGTCAAAGGCGGCGGACAAGAGTGTCCGCCCCACGCAACACCTATAGCGTGTTCATGAACGCCACCAGGTCGGCCTTCTCGTCGTCACTCAGCAGCATGCTGAAACGCTGATCGTAGAAGTTGACGACATCCAGCAGGGTCGGTGCTGTGCCGCTGTGGAAGTACGGCGCGCGCGCCGCCAGGCCGCGCATTCCCGGAATCTTGAATTTCCCGATGTCGGCGCATTTTCCGGTGACCATCGCCCGTCCCGGATCGGTCGTAACCACGGTGGTGTTGTCGCTGCACTGAATGGTGTACGAGGGAAGACCGGCCTGCGGAGCGCCCGTCCCGATGTTCATGGTCTCGAATACCGAGTCGCCGCCAACATTGGGCGTGTTGTGGCAAGTCGAGCAGGTGCCGAAAATCTGGGTCTGGCCTTGAACGTCGTTAAATCCGGCGACGCCGGTGATTCTGATGGGGAAAGTATTGAACAAAACTTCACCGCGCGCCACGGACTGTTGTGCCGCGGCATTCGTGCCGGTCGCGTTTGCCCAGTTCGCGTAAAGCGTAAATACGTTGGGATCAAAAGCGCTTCCCGAGTTCATACCCGGCAGTGAAGGGCAGCGTCGCGAGGAAGTCAGGGCCTCCATTTGCGCCTTGTAGGGTCAAGTCTCCGGCGAGGCTGTCGCTGGTCTGCGCTGTGAACAGGGCAGTCTCAAGGCTCAGGATCTGCTGAATCTGCGCATCTGTCGGCGGAGTGCTGGGCAACATATGCACGGTCGCCGCGTCCTTGGCCTGGGTCGCGAGATCGGGTTCGCGGCCGTCCCACATGATTCCATTGAGAAACTTCAGATTGGTCGCCGGCAGCGGACGCCGGTAGAGCGCGAGCTGGGTCGCAGTCGTCTCCGGACACTGGTACGGATCGCTGATGGCAGTGACGCTGAACTCGGCGCCCGCAGGAACTGGCAGTGTCATTCGGATCAGTCCCGAATTCAGCAGCAGGCTGTACGCCGAAGTCTTGGCAGCCAGAGTAGAAACATCCGCGCTCGGACAATTTGCCCCGTCAACGGGAAGGAATATCGGATCGCTCCCCTGGGTCGACTGGAATTTCTGCTGCAAGTGAGTCGGAGTGACGCTCCATCCGTCGGCCACATCATGACAACTGGCGCAGGTGCGGGTATTCGTGCCCAGGACAGCGAAGAAAGGATTCGTCGTCTTGATCTCCGGCTGACTCACCGTATTGACGGTGCCGCTGGGGTCCGTAAAAGAAGTCTGGAAAGGCGGTGTGGTGTTGGGAGGTGGAGTCGTTGGCGATCGACCCGCCACCGCCGCATGCTGAAAACCCTGCAATCACTAACCCTGCAACTGCGAGTAACCCCCAGCGTCCATTCATTAATAGAAGGCCCTTTTTAGGTCTCACGTCTGCCCGGGTGGCGAACCAGCCATCGGTTTCAGAATCGTGACTTATTTGGAGATATCGCGGGGGAGGAACTCAACAGTAACACATGGGGATCGAAAATCAAGTCGATAAAAGGCGGAGCCAAAGTCTTGAAGAATCAATAATCACAGAGGACACGGAGGCAACGGAGAGCAGAGGTGCCTCAAACACACGTTTGAGAATTACTCTGTGTCCTCAGTGTCCTCCGTGGTTATCGCCCTTCCGATGTTCTTCCATCACAGCGATGTGTGACCGCTACCCTTAGCATCACGCCCGCCTCCGCCTAGACTTCCCGAAATGGCGAGCGCGTCCCAAAGCGAATCTGTCACCTCCGACTTCCCAATTCGGGAGAAGGTACGTCCTTCGACAGCGCGCCCGCACCTATTTGGTGCTTTCCCAAAACATGCTTTCTGGCTAATGCTTTCGTTTGAGCATGGCATCCAGAAATTTGAGGAATGCCGACTGAGAGATATTTGAAATGACAAGTGCGTTCGCCCAACTATCAGCCCAACCCTCCGGAAGTTCCTGATCCCGCCGTGCTGCTGGCTGCGGTGCAGGTCTTCCCCGAAAGTCTGGCCATCGTTGCCTCCGGCCTGATCGTGTATGCCAATCCTGCCTGGTCTGAAATGTTCGAATGCAATCATCAACAACTTCAGGGACGAGAGTTGGCTGACTTTGTTGCCTCAACACCCAGTCTCGATTCATGTTCCGGGCTCAATCCGGCCAAGCCAGCGAAGTTGCTCCCGACACGAGCTTCGTTCTTACCCGCGCCGACGGCACCCGGCGCTACATCGAAGTCGCCAGCGTCGGCCTTGATCACCGAAGCGATGCCTTTCAGGTAATCCGCGCCCGCGACATCAGCCGGCATCGACACACTGAGGAACAACTACGGGAAGCGCAAAGGTTGGAAGCCGTCGGGCGATTGGTGGGAGGAGTAGCTCATGACTTCAACAACCTGCTTACCGGGATGATGCTGTACTGCGACTTGCTCATCGGCGAATTGGACAAAGACAGCTCGCGCCTACCGCCACGCCCAGGAGATGCGCATGGCCGGCGACAACGGCGCCGCGCTGGTCCAGCAGTTGCTCAACGTTGCCCGCCCGGCTGGCGCGGAGTCTCGCGAATGCGCAGTGAATGACGTAGTAATAGGAATTCAGGACCTGCTGACCCGCCTCATCGGCGAAAACATCGTTCTGAAGACGTCGCTGGCCCCCGACCTCGGCGCGGTAGCAATGGAACCGGCTCAGGTGCAGCAAATCCTGCTCAACCTTGTTCTGAACGCCCGCGACGCCATGCCCGACGGCGGCCGGATCACGGTGGCAACGCGCAACTGCTCCCTGACCGCGGACTCGCTTACGGAAACCGCACGCTGGGTCGAACTGAGAGTGACTGATACCGGATGCGGCATGGCTGCCGACACGCTGGACCACGCCTTCGATCCCTTCTTCACCACCAAGAAGCCCGGCCGCAGCAGCGGCCTGGGACTGGCGACGGCACGCCGTCTGGCCGCAGTTGCAGGGTGGAAGCATCACCGCGGAAAGCGAACCGGGAAAGGGCACACGGATTTCCCTGCGCCTGCCGCGAGTCGAAACCCATGGTCCAACCAATCCAGGAATTCCAGAGGTGATTTCATGACCACAGCCGCACTCAGCGCATCCCTTCCGGTACAGATGGAAGGGGCAAACTTTCTCAACCTTCTGATCGTGGACGACGAACGCGCCATCCGGGAGGTCTGCCGCGAGGTTGCGCAATCGCTCGGCTTCAACACCGCCGTCGCCGATTCCGCCGAGCACGCCTATCGTCTGCTCGACACCCACAACATCGACGTCGTTCTTCTCGATCTGAAGTTGCCCGGCGTGGGCGGCCTGGAAGCCTTGCATCAGATTGGCGAGCGCAAGCCCGATGCGGTCGTCGTGGTCGTCACCGGATACGGCACCGTGCAATCGGCGGTCCAGGCCATGAAGAACGGGGCCTACGACTATGTGACCAAACCCTTCAGCATGGACGAACTGAAGCTGCTGCTGGAGCGGGTTTCCGGCCACCTGAAGCTGAAGACCGAAAACCGCACGCTGCGCGAGAAGATCAAATCCAAACTGGGTTTCGGCAGCATTGTCGGCCGCGCGCCGGAAATGGAAAAGCTCTATCGCATGATCGGCAAAGCCGCGCACAGCAGCCATCCCGTGCTCATTCTGGGCGAGAGCGGCACCGGCAAGGAGATGGTGGCGCGCTCCATCCATTTCTCCGGGCCCTTTCACGACAAGCCATTCATCCCGGTGGATTGCGGATCGCTCGTCCCCACGCTGATCGAAAGCGAATTGTTCGGCTACGTGAAAGGAGCGTTCACCGGCGCGGTGCAATCCCGCGATGGCTTGCTGGCCATCGCCGAAGGCGGCACCGTTTTTCTGGACGAAGTCGGGGAACTGCCGGTCGACCTGCAAGCCAAACTGCTGCGCGCCATCCAGGAGAGAGAGATTCGTCCGGTAGGGAGCACCAAGCGGATCACTATCAACGTACGAATTCTCGCCGCCACGAATCGCGATCTGGAACAGGCCGTGGCCCAGGGAACTTTTCGCCGCGATCTGTATTTCCGGCTCAACGTCCTGAGCCTGAAAATTCCACCGCTGCGCGATCGCCGCCAGGACATTCCACTGCTGACCGGCTATTTCATGGAGCGGCTGTCGCGAAGCGCAGGACACGAGCGCACCCTAAGCGACGAAGCCATGAAAGCGCTGCTGGCCTACGACTGGCCGGGCAATGTGCGGGAATTCGAGAACTGCCTGGAGCGGGCCTGCGCCTTTACCTCCGGCCCGGTGATCCAGGTGGGAGACTTGCCCAGCGCGATCCATGGTGTCCCTGCGACCCCGTCAACTGCAGGAAACGGCAAGGCCCACATCGTTCCCATGGCAGAACTGGAAAAGCAGACGATCCTGAGCACCATCGCCCAGCTCAACGGCGACAAGCTGCTGGCAGCCCGAATGCTGGGCATCGGTAAGACCACGCTCTATCGCAAACTCAAGGAGTACGTCGCTCAGGACTAAATTCGCAGCGGTCATCCGGGACTATGTGGGGACGGGTCTCCGACCCGTCCAGGCCGAGCGCAAGCTCGGCAGGGATTTCCTGGGTAATCTTCTCCTGTTGATGCCGTCTTTCGCCCGTCCTTGAGCAATGCACTCTCTCGATATTCTCCTGATTTTGAATTGGCTTCCCGCACTGGGAAATGTTGCCGGAATGTTCTTTCGCATAACCTGTCTGTTTTCAGCACCGAAATCACGGTATGGAACGTGCAATGTAAGTCGTCATGCTTCTAGTCATAACGCCTTCCGCCAAAGTCCGGGGTTGCGCCCAGACGATTCAACAAGTCACTTCTGAAGAAACTCATGTGGCAGCAACCTCAACCCAGGCGCTGGCCCGGTTGCGCGCCCAGGAATACGTGGCTGTTCTCATCGATCAGGCATTTCTGGAGACCGAGCCGGTCGAGAGCGACATGGTGCTCGCACACATCGGCATGGCGGTTCCAGTCCACGTAAACTTTGCCATCAATGGCATGGAACGGGTGGCCCGCGAGCTGCGCGCTGCCTTGACCCGGCACAAGCGCGCTGTTCTGGTGGTGCGGCAGGAAGCTCGGCAAGCGGTGCGGAACGAATTGAAGGATGCCATCACGGCCCTCCTGCTCTCTTGTGAGATGGCGTTACAAGTCCCGAACCTTCAAAGCGGGGTCGAAACCAGACTGCGGACCGTTTACCAACTCACCCAGGAGGTCCGCGCCAAGCTCGAAGATCCCGACGCCGTTTCAGCTGACCGAACCATTAACTCTCCGGACACTGAGAATCACCCGTGAAGTGCAATATTTTGCGTACTCACCTCCACCAAAAAACCTTACGAATACAGCCTTTCCCGAACTACAATGTCGCAGCGGTAAGCGTTCGCGCCTGCGCTCAGTGTGATCGCGAACATCAACACTCTTCCAGGGGACACTCGTGCACGTTCTGGTTACAGCCGACACCTTAAGTGGCACGTGGACATACACCCGTGAGTTGGTGTCCGGGCTCGTCAGTCGCGGTCTGCGGGTCACCCTCGTAAGTTTCGGTGAGATTCCCCTTCCGCAACAGACTCTCTGGATGGAAAACCTGCACGGCCTGGAATATCGTCCTACGGCTTTTCGCCTGGACTGGATGCAGGAAGGGCCGGAGGACTTCAAGGATTCCTCGGCGTACCTTACGGCGCTGGTGAAAGAAATTAAGCCCGACATTCTTCACCTGAACCAGTTGTGCTACGGCGCTCTTCCTGTTTCAGTACCGCGAGTCGTGGTGGCGCACGGAGACATGATCACCTGGTGGCGGGCGGTTCATGGCCGCGATCCCAAGCCGGACCGTTGGCTGCAGTGGTACCGTGAAGTGGTTACCAGAGGAGTCTCTGAAGCGTCTGTTGTTGTGTCGCCGTCCGTCTGGATGCGGGACACAATCCGCGACTGCTATACCAGGGCCGCGCACGAATCCGTTATTTATAACGGACGCAATCCCATCTTCTTCAATCCTTACGTTGGCAAGGATGACTCCGTGCTCGCGGTTGGCCGGCTGTGGGATGCGGGCAAACAGATCTCGCTGCTGACCCAACACACGCATCCTCTGCCGGTTTGTATCGTGGGATCCGAAACGCCTCTCCACGGCGCCGCCAGAATTCCGATCAGCGCCGATGTCAAACTCTCGATCGACCAGGTGAACGTTGCGCTGAAGGGTCCTCAGACCGAAGCGCAACTGCGCACCCTCTACAGCCGGGCTGCCATTTACGCCGCGACATCGCGTTACGAGCCTTTCGATATGACGGCAGTCGAAGCCGCATTCTCGCGCTGTGCCATCGTGGCCAATGACATTCCTCCATTCCGGGAGATATGGGGCGACGCAGTCCTTTACTTCCGGGAAAACGATGCTGCCAGTCTCGCCTCCGCCATTCGCCGCCTGAGCGATCATCGCGACCTCTGCCGCACCTACGGCAATCGCGCCTATCAAAGAGCCCGCGAATGCTTTACCTCCAAACGCATGATCGATCAATATCTCGAGCTCTACGGCAACCTGCTGCAGACGAAATGGGCAGCGGCGTAGAGAAGCTTTCAGCTCTCAGCTATCAGTTCCCGCTGCAGCGGCACTGCACGGTGAGATGATTCTGCGCAAGGCCAGTGCTGAGATTTTACTGAAGCTGAGAGCTGACAGCTGACAGCTGCCTTCTGCTATCTTCATAACTGTAATAGACCTGACGGAGGCTTCATGGCTGCAGTCAAAATTACTATCCGCAAGAATGGTCCTTATCGCGTTGAAGATCCGGAAGGCACGATCGAACTGCTTGACGCGGATGGCAACAAATACGATCTCACCGGCAAGCCGGCATTCTCGCTCTGCCGTTGCGGCGGATCCGTCACTAAACCATTTTGCGATGGCACCCACAGCCGCATCGGCTTCCAGGGAGCGGAATCGGCGGTGAAGAAGGCCGACGGCACCAGCTAAAAAAGCCATACGGCATCAGACCAGGAACTGAGAACCGAGAACTGAAAACTAGAAACTGATTACTTAGAGATTCGTCGTGAACCAATGACTGCCTGATCGCAGCATCTAGTGAATCGTCTTGGTCTTCCGCGACATGTAATCCATCAGCAGGTATTGGCCCAGCGTGTAAGGCGTGGTGAAGTAGGCTTTGCCGCGGCACATCTCGGTCACTTTCTGCACAAACTGCACCAGGCCGTAGTCGGAAGCCAGCATGAAGGTGTTAATCATCACCCCCGCCCGCTTGCATTTTGAAACTTCCTCCAGCGTCTGGCTCACCACCATCGGATCGAGGCCGAAAGCGTTCTTGTAGATGCGGCCATCTTCGAGCGTTAGCGCGGACGGCTTGCCGTCGGTGATCATCACAATCTGCTTCATGTCTTTCCGCTGCCGCTGCAGTACGCGCTGCGCCAGCCGCAGACCTTCGCGTGTGTTGGTGTAGTACGGACCGACCTTCACTCGCGCCAGTTGCGATAGCGGGACTTCCTCGGCCGAATCGTGAAACAGAACCAGCGAGAGCGAGTCGCCGGGATACTGCGTCCGGATCAGCTGCGAAAGCGCCATGGCGACTTTCTTGGCCGGAGTGAAGCGGTCTTCGCCATAGAGAATCATCGAGTGCGAGCAATCCAGCATGAGCACGGTCGCGCACGACGACTGGTACTCGCACTGGTGCACCTGCAGGTCGGAATACTCGATGTTCAGCGGCAGGTTCAAGCCTTCGCGCTGGATGGCGCTGGAGAGCGTGGCCGTAATGTCCAGGTTCAACGTGTCGCCGAATTCGTACGGCCGGGACGCACCACTGGCTTCGATTCCAGTGGACAGGTCGCGCGTGTCATGGCGGCCGAAGCTCGATTTTCCCAGCGATCCCATCAGATCGCGTAGCGTCTTGAAGCCCAGAAAGTCCAGGCTCTTGTCGGTGATCTCAAATTTCGCCTGCTGCGCCTCGCCGGTTTGTCCGCCAACACTCGACTCGCGCGAAGGATCGTGCGGATCGTCGACGCTGATGTAATCTTCCTGCTCCATCCGTTCGATCAATTGCTCGATCAGTTCGTCGAGCGTGCCATCCATCTGCATCTGGCGAAGCCGTTCCTGCATTTCCTCGTCAAGCAAATTTCCTTCCATCAACGCTTGCTCGATGGCACGACGCAGATCGTCGAGGGTCTGCTCGCCCTCTCCATCCATGTCGTAAAACATGTAGTTCTGAAAGCCGCTCTGCAGAAGGTAATCAGAGAGCGCGCCGAGCAGGTCTTCCATGCTCATCTCGCCGGCGGGGTCAGGAACGTATTTGCTGTAACGGATGCGTTTCATAAGAAAAGCAGTCGTCAGTCGTCGGTCTTCAGTCTTCAGCGAACCAAATCGCCTTGCTGACGACTGACGACCGACGACTGACGACTGACGACTTAGTTATAAGGTCTGCGCCCGCGAAAAGGCATGTCTTCTCGCTCAAAGGGTTTTTCAGTTTGCTTCGGCTGTTTCTCGCCGGCGGTGAAGATTCGTTCTTCGTTTCGGCCGATTCGTTTGTGCGCGTGCAGGCCTTCGAGAATAAATTCAGCCGCTGAAACCTGAACTTCAGTGCTGTCCTTGGGGCCGACGCCAACCTTGACTGTTTTTTCCATCAGGCCCTGAATGCCTCGCAGGGACGGCAGCGCTTCAGCGGCACTTGCGGTATCGGCCAGTTGAATTTCTCCGCCCAGATCGAACCATTGCACGATCTGTTGCATGTCGACGCCTTTGAAATATGCGTCGTGAGTCTTCGCGACGGCCGAGCGAATCAGTTCGCGGCTGACGTTGTCCGCGCCCTTCATCTCGCCTTCGTATTCCAGTTCCAGTTTGCCGGTAATCGCTGGCATGGCGGCGTAGACATCGGCGATGCGCGGCACTACCAGTGTCTCTTTTTGATGGATGGCCCGGCGCTCGGCATTTGAAATCACATTTTCCATGGTCGAGATCGGCAAGCGCTGGCTGACCCCGGAACGCTTGTCGATTTTCTTATCGTCGCGCGCGGCGAAGGCGATGCGTTCGATCACCTCCTGCACATATTTCGGAAGGTGCAGTTTGTGACCGTTGCGCTGTGTCCACGATTCCTGGGCCGTGATTGCGATGCCTTCCTCGACAGTGGCAGGGTAGTGAGTGCGAATCTCCGAGCCGATACGGTCTTTCAGCGGAGTAATGATCTTGCCGCGCGCGGTGTAGTCTTCCGGGTTGGCGCTGAACACCAGCGCAACGTCGAGCGGCAGGCGAATGGGGTACCCCTTAATCTGCACATCGCCTTCCTGCATGATGTTGAACAGGCCGACCTGAATTTTTCCCGCCAGGTCGGGCAATTCATTGATGGCGAAGATGCCGTGATTGGCGCGAGGCAATAATCCGTAGTGCACGGTGTACTCGCTGCTGAGTTCGTGTCCGCCGCGCGCCGCCTTGATGGGATCGATGTCGCCGATCAAGTCAGCAATCGTGACATCCGGCGTTGCCAGTTTTTCCACGTAGCGTTGTTCCGGCGTGAGGTATGCGATAGGGCGTGTCGTCTCCAAGTTTCGCAATCTTTTCCTGACAGGGACGGCAAATCGGCGCATACGGATTGTCGTGAATTTCGCAGCCAGCGACATAAGGCACCTGCGGATCAAGCAGCGAGGTCAAGGCGCGAAGAATGCGGCTCTTCGCCTGCCCTCGCAGCCCGAGCAGGATGAAGTTATGCCGCGACAGAATCGCATTGACGATCTGGGGCACGACCGTGTCGTCATATCCGACGATGCCGGGAAAAATCGGTACCGCCCTGACGCAACTTCACAATCAGGTTGTCGCGCATCTCGTCTTTCACGCGCCGGGTGCTCAACTGTTGTTCGCTGAAAGGACTCTGGCGCAGTTCGCCGAGCGTGCGCGGCAGACTCATGATGGAAAACCCCCGAGGGAAACAGATTCTGCTCGGATTATACGCCGTTGACCGCTAGTGGACGTGGCCATTCCCGCCTGCTTTCTGCCGCACTCGCACCGTCCGCCGCAAATTCGGCAAAATAGTCTCCAGGTAGGAAATGACTGCTTGTATTCGCTCCGCTTCTGATTTCATCCCTAGCAGAGTCTGTTTGAAATCCAGATCGAGCGGAAGAGATGCGACCAGATTAAAAGAATTTTGCGGGACATCGTTTTCGGCGGGACTCGCACTACCAGCGAGTTCAATGATCTCGCCCCGAAGTTTGCCCGCTTCGGCGACATCCTCCGCGGTGGCCTCCTCGGGCTCATCCTGCAGATAAAGCACTTCAGCCTGCAGAAACGACCGTTCATGGTTGACCTGCATGATCTCAAAACGCTCGCGCCCTTCGGTCACAATGTCCATGCGCCCATCAGGATATTTTTTCGCCACGGTGATAATCTCTGCTGTGCATCCGATCTCGGCGACTCCATCTTCTTTGGCACGGACAACGCCAAAAGCCTTCTTCTGGTCCACACATTCGGAGATCATCTCCCGATAGCGTGGCTCGAAGATGTGCAATGGCAAAGGAGTTCCGGGGAATAGCACCAGATCCAACGGAAACAGCGGGAGAAGACTCACGCACGCGGCTCCAAAAAAGTTTCCCGGCAAATGCGGGTAGGATTTATTGATTGTACGCCCGGTCAGTCGTCAGTCGTCGGTCATCAGTCGTCAGTAGATGCACGTCGCTCTTGCTGAAGACTGCCGACCGACGACTGACGACCGGCCGCAAAGATCGCGAAGGAAATGCGAAACTAAAACATGAACTCCAGCAAGCCGAGTGTCTCGGGAAAAGTTGTTGTCATCACCGGCGCTTCCATGGGCATCGGGGAAGCCATGGCCAAATTATTTGCGGACGAAGATGCGAGAGTGGTACTGCTTTCACGCGACGCGGCCCGTGCCGAGGCTGCCCGAGCGCGCATCGGTCACGCGGAAAACACGCTGGCGCTTTCCTGCGATGTTCGCAACCGGGAAGAGATCGACCGCGTAGTCAGCCTCACCCTGCACCACTTCCAGCGCATCGACATCTGGATCAACAATGCCGGCCACGGACTCATGGACACGGTCGCCAACGTCGATATGGACGCTCTGCACGAAACCTTCGACACCAATTTCTTTGGCACCGTCGAATGCATGCAGGCAGCCCTGGCCGTGATGAAGCAGCAAGGTGCGGGAGCGATCATCAACATCTCAAGCGTTGCCGGTCATCTGCCGCTTCCGTTTCACGCCGTCTACAGTGCCACCAAATTCGCCATGAACGCTTTCGGCAAAGCGGCAAATGTGGAACTAAAAGGATCGGGGATCAACGTGATGACCGTGTGTCCGGGCTACGTGCGTACCGATTTCAGCGCCAATGCGATCAAGGGAAGGGAAGCCAAGACAGTGCGCCCATCGTCAGTCCGCGGGATCAGTTCGGAGCGTGTTGCCCGTGCCGTTCTCCACGGATATTTGAAGGGTAAGAGGGAAGTGGTGGTGCCCTGGACCATGCATCCAGCGATCAAGGTCTATCAATTGTTTCCGGGACTGGTGGAGTGGGCGATGGTGAGAATGTCGCGACGGCGCCAACTAGCCGATTCGGACTATCCGAGTTCGGCCAGCATGCCTTCCATCTCCGCCTGCGCATGCCCGTTGCCGGTTTTCTTCGCGGAAGCAATTCCATCTGCCAGCATCGTCTTCGCTTCTTCCGTGCGATCCGCCTTCGCCAGGGTCTGCGCGGCCATGAAGTATCCGGCTGTGTACTCGGGATGGGTCGCGAGCAACTTGCCGAACTCCTGCAGAGCGCGCTCGACATCTCCCGCGTTGGAATACTCCATAGCCAGGCCATAGCGGGCGAAAGCGTCCGCAGGATTTTGCGAGAGGACTTCGTTCAGCAGGGCGATGCGATCCATAAGGCAGCTTCTAGCTTCTAGCTCCTGGCTCTTAGCTTAAACATCAGATTACTACAGCCTTTGTGTGGCCAAGAGTTCTGATGTTAAAGCTAGGAGCCAGGAGCCAGGAGCTGCTTTACAGTACAATTGCGATCACCGAAACTCAGGAGAAACTTTGGCTTGCCCCTTTTTCATGCCGCTGCAGCAATTGGATGGCGGCTGGTTGCATCCTTCCCGCCTGCCTCTAGGTAGTGGATGGGACGGTCACTGCTCTGCCCCTGGTCACGAGGGTATCCGGCCTTCCGATCAGGACCTGCACGAATTCTGCAATATGGGATATGCGGCCAAGTGTTCACGTCTGCCGGTGGAGCGCGACTTCGATGCGGTACGTTTCTCGGTCGCCCGCGATCAAGGTTCGCGACTGCAGGTGTGGTTTGTATGCGAAACCGGGCATCGTCCCGCGAAACATGGCAACCTGGAGTACGACGTGGAACGCCAGCAATGGATTTCGTCACACGCCGACCTCGCGTATCCAGAAGATGGTGGAGTGTTACGTTCAGTCTTACTTAAAGCGTAAAATCCAGCCCGTCACGACCATAGGCGAAAATCTATGACCAACAGCGAAGATCTCGCGTTGCCCCGTCCCGTCCGCGATTCGCAGTCAGAGATGGCTGAAATCGTCCTGCCTAACGATTCCAACGTGCTGGGCGCGCTCCTCGGCGGACGCCTCATGCATTGGATCGACCTCGCAGCAGCCATGGCGGCGCACCGCCATTCGCGTAATTATGTCGTGACGGCGTCCATCGATCATCTCGACTTCAAGGTCCCGGTGCACGTCGGCGATCTCGTCATCCTGCGCTCATCGGTTAATCGCGTGTATCGCACTTCGATGGAAGTTGGAGTCAAAGTCTGGGTGGAGAATTACATCCAGGATCATTGCGAGCACGTAAGTTCCGCATACCTGACTTTTGTAGCGGTAGACGCCGCCGGACGACACCTTCCAGTCCCTCCCGTAGTTCCCGAAACCGACGAACAAAGACGCCGCTACGAAGATGCCGGACGCAGGCGTGAAATCCGCCGCCTCGAGATCGAACGCAAACTCGCCACCGGACGTTAGATTTAACTGAGACCGAGAACTGAGAACCGAGAACTGACAACTAAAAACTGGCAATTGAGACCCGGTACGTGAAAACCACCACTCCCGTATAATCTCAGTGATGAGCACTCCTCTTCCCCCACGCCCAGGACAGCAACCACCATCCCCGCAGCCCTTGCCCGGCGTAGGCGCAATCGTCGCCGTCGGTTCCGGCAAAGGCGGTGTAGGGAAGACCACACTCGCAGTCAATCTCGCCATCGTCTTATCGAAGCTCGGACACAAGGTCGGCCTGCTCGACGCCGACGTTTACGGGCCCAACGTCCCGCTCATGCTTGGCCTGAACGCGCAACCCAAAGTTCTTGGCGACAACCGCATTGAGCCGCTCGAAGCGCATGGCCTCAAAGTCATCTCGGTAGGGTTCCTCAATCCCGGCGACAAGCCGCTGATCTGGCGCGGCCCTATGCTGCATTCCATCATCAAGCAGTTCCTGGGATCGGTGGTGTGGGGTGAACTCGACTACCTCGTCGTCGATTTGCCTCCCGGCACAGGAGACGTTGCGCTATCGCTGATTCAGACGGTTCCGCTTACCGGCGCGATCGTGGTTTCGACACCGTCAGACGTTTCGTTGCAGGACGCGCGCAAGGCCATCGAGATGTTCCGCCAGATGAAAGTGGACTTAGTCGGCATGGTCGAAAACATGAGTTATTTCGTCTGCCCGCACTGCAATCATCAGACCGATATTTTCTCGCGCGGTGGCGCGGAGAAGACAGCAGCGACGTTCGGAGTGGCATACCTCGGAGAGGTCCAACTCGATCCCGACATCCGCAAAGCCAGCGACAGCGGCCAGCCTACAGTCCTTGCCGGAGAAGGATCGTCATCCGGCAAATCGCTCTATGATTTTGCCCGCAAGGTCGTGACGCGGGTCGATGAAATCAAAGCCAACGCCGGCGAGAGCGTCATTCAGATCCAGTAATTAGGCAGTGGTTATGGCACCGATTATTTTTTGGAATCTTGCCAGCCGGAACAACGCATCGGGATCTTTGTGATCCAGAACTAGCTCAGCCACCATCTCCCCCAGCGCCGGACCATGCTTGAACCCATGCCCTGACCCTCCGCCCAGCAGCCAGACATTCTCTCGCCCAGGATGCCGGTCGATGATGAAGTTGTTGTCCGGACTGTTCTCGTACTGGCAAACCCGAGTCTCAAGCAGAGGCGCATCTTTCAAGGCAGGAAATCGGAACGCAATGTAATCGCGAATGATCTTGAGACCATCGAGGCTGACTGTTCTTTCGCCTGACGTCGGATCGAATTCCGGGCCGCGCGTATCGTCGGCGACTTTGAAGCCTCTACCAGCATTGCCCGGGATGCCGTAGATGAACCGGTCGCGATGATCGGCCCAGACTGGCAGTGTGTTTTCGTTGAAGCGGGTATCGCCGCCAGGGGCGCCAAAGAAAAATACGTCTTGTTTGGTCGCGCGAATATGATTGCCCACGGTTTCTCGGAATAGTTTTCCCAGCCACGGGCCGCAGGCAAAGACGTACTGGTCGGCCGTAAGATTCGATCCATCGGAGAGAATCAGCTTGTCCCACTTGCCACCGTCGAGACCTTGAGGTGCGACTGCCGCCTGTTTGTACTCTCCCCCTTCAGTTAGAAATCCATCCAGCACTGCCTGGCAGGCTATGCGCGCCGTGAGAAATCCGCCGTCAGGCTCGTAGATTCCCCAGTGCACTCCTTCTAGATTGATTTGCGGCCAGCGTGCCGCCATCTCCTGCACGGACAATTCCTGATAATCGATCCCGGCATCTCGCAGCACGGGCAAGGACTCGCGTTCGAAATGATCGTCGCCCGCGGTCACCATCCAAAGCACGCCGGTCTGGTGGATCAGCTTCATGTTCCAGCGCTTCTGGTTCTCTTTCCACAGTTGCGTGGCCCGCGCCGCCATCTTTGTGTAAGGCTGATTCGGTCCATAGGTCCCGCGGATCACCCGGGTTTCACCACCCGATGATGCCCGCGAATTGCCCGGCCCCCAGGCGTCCAGCAAAGTCACGCGCGCCCCTCGCCGCAAAAGATAAAGTGCTGTCCACCCGCCGAACGCGCCCGCACCGATCACTGCGATATGAGGTTTCGTTTTCAACTTAGTTGTCGCTCCCAGGTCATCCGCCTGCTTGAGGATATTCGTAGAGGAGAAATTCATGAAAGAGAATCGCGCCGGGAGGCCAGTAAGCCCGCCGGCTGCTGCTACCACTTTCAACAACAATCGGCGGGAAAAAGCAGCCATGTTCCAACATATTGTCACAAACCTGTACCGGTCAGCCTCGCGCAGCGACAGACCAAGAAACGAACTATGACAAAAGCCAGAATCCGAAGGCCTTCCTTCGTGAACCTTCGTGTCCTTAGTGGTTTAAGCTCTAGATCTAGCCTGCCTGAAGAACCGCGAACCCCGCACCCCGCACCGGCATCAAAACTTTAGGTATTAGCATTCTGGCCCTAAGAGTGCTAACCCTTGACAGTGGGGCTGCCCCTTCCTAGAATCGAAGCTGGGGTATTGTGGGTTGCCATACCGTAAGTTTCTGGATTAAAAGTACTTAATATGCCGCCTGGATCACCCATCGGAGAACGGGAGCGGGAGATTCTGACCGCCATCGTGGAGACCTTCATCGCCACAGGAGACCCCGTCGGGTCTCGAACACTGGCCCGGTCGAACCGCGAAGGCCTGAGTGCGGCCACGATCCGCAATGTTATGGCGGATTTGGCCGACGCCGGATACCTCGAACAGCCCCACACCTCGGCCGGCCGTGTGCCCAGTTCTGAAGCGTATCGCTATTATGTAGAACAACTTACGGGCAAGGCGAGTCTTTCGCAGGAAGATCAGGGCATTATTAAGGATTCGCTGCGCGGGGTTTCCGATGTGCAGGAGTTCATGGAGCGCACTTCACACGTGCTCTCCTTAATATCCCACAACGTTGGGATAACGGTCGCTGTCGGCGGTCCGAAGAATGCCCTCGAGCACGTTTACTTTTCCCGGCTAGGTGATCAAAAAGTCCTGGCTGTGCTGGTCACGCGATCCGGTCTGGTACGCGACCGGATTCTCCGTCTCGATCTTCCGCAATCTGATCTGGACGCGGCCGCGCGCTTTATCAATGAGAATTTTCGTGGTTGGACAATGGAATCGCTGCGCGCCGAACTGGCACGCCGCCTCGAGCAGGAACGCGGAGAGTACGACCGCTTGATGAAATCGGTCGAACAGCTCTACAAGCAGGGAGCTTTAACGGCGGACGAATCCGCGCAAGTCGTTTTCGTCGAAGGTGCATCCAATCTGGTAACCGGGGAGCAGGACCGTCAACGCCTTCAGGAACTGCTGCAGACACTGGAAGAAAAACAAAAGATCGTGGAACTGCTGGGCGCGTATCTCGACGCCAAGCAGGAAGCTGTAAGAGTAGTCATCGGACTGGACGAAGCACTGCCGTCGATGCGCAATCTGGTGCTGATCGGCGCTCCCGCGCGTGTTGGAGAAGATGTGATGGGTTCATTTGCCGTAATCGGGCCAACCCGCATCGACTACCAGCACACCATGACGGCGGTCTCGTACATCGCCCGTCTGTTTGACAAAATTTTGAACGAATCTGAGTGACATTTATGGCAAGAGGAAACGGAAAATCTGAAGTCGATCCCGCGGAGTTGGATCCCGAGCACGAGTTGCCGGCATCCGACGATACGCAGGATGGTGCCATCCCTATCGCTTCCGGGCAGGGCTCCGACTTCGACAAGTTGAAGAGTGAGCGCGACTCGCTCGTCGATCGTCTGGCTCGCCTTCAGGCGGAGTTTGAGAACGCCCGCAAGCGAACCGCGCGCGAACAGCAGGAGTTCCGGGAGTACGCGGTGTCCGACGCGTTGAAGGCGTTGCTGCCAAGCCTCGATAGTTTCGAGCGCGCACTGCAGACCAGCGCTTCCGACAAGTCGGAATTCCGCGGCGGCGTCGAACTCATCTACAAGCAACTGCAGGACGCTCTCAGCAAACTGGGACTGCGTCCCATTCCGGCGAAGGGTGAACCTTTTGATCCTCACCTTCATCAGGCGATTGAAATGGTGGACACCGATGAGGCCGAAGATCATCATGTACTCGACGAGTTGCAACGCGGCTACAAACTGAAAGACCGACTGCTTCGTCCCTCGATGGTGAGGGTCGCTCGCAACCCCAAGCACTGAATCCAGTATTGAGATTTGCAGCGTGAGACCTGAAAGGATTTGGGAAAGGCCATTCTGACCAGCAACGTAAAACGCGACTACTACGAGGTGCTGGGCGTTACCCGCACCGCGACCGAGCAGGAGATCAAGAGCGCCTACCGCAAGCTGGCGCTGCAATTCCATCCCGACCGCAATCCCAATAATCCCGACGCGGAAGAAAAGTTCAAGGAGTGCAGCGAGGCCTACGCCATTCTGGCGGACGTCGAAAAGCGCAGCGTCTACGACCGCTTCGGCCATGCCGGCCTGGGCGGCGGAGGCGCGGGTGCTGGAGCCGGCTTTGACGCTACCGATCTCGGCGATATCTTCGGAGACTTCTTCGGCTTAGGTGAGATTTTTGGTGGTGGCGCCGGAGGCAATCGCCGGCGCAGCCGCACCCAGCGCGGCGCGGACTTGCGCGAAGACATCAACATGGAGTTCGAAGACGCAGTCTTCGGCACCGAGGCCCAGGTCACAGTGCGGCGCCACGAGAGCTGTGAGGAATGTAAAGGCTCAGGCGCAGCGCCAGGGAAAGCCCCGATCACCTGCCGTTCCTGCAACGGACGAGGCCAGGTCCGCTACCAACAAGGTTTCTTCAGCATTGCGCGCACTTGTCCTACCTGCCAGGGTACGGGCAGTGTGGTCACCGACCCCTGTGTGAAATGCAAAGGCGAAGGCCGCGTACTGCGCCAGCGTACGGTCGATGCGAAAGTTCCCGCCGGCGTGGAAGACGGCACCCGCATCCGCTTCACCGGCTACGGAGAAGGCGGTCTTCATGGTGGCCCTCCCGGCGACCTGTACGTCGTTCTGCACGTCAAAGAACATCCTTTCTTCGAGCGTGAAGGCAACGACCTGCACTGCGTGATTCCGGTCTCGTTTGCCCAGGCCGCTCTGGGTGCGGAGATCACGGTCCCCACTCTCGAAGGCGAACACGTTCTGAAAGTTCCCGAGACCACGCAGTCCGGCACCACGATACGCATCAAGGGCAAGGGCGTACCGATTCTGAATAGCCACGGCAAAGGCGACTTATACGTCGAAGTGCGGGTGCAGACTCCGGGCAAGCTGAACAAGCGGCAACGCGATCTGCTGCACGAACTGGAAGCGACCACGCGGGTAGAAAACCGTCCCCAACGCCGCACCCTGCTGGGCAAAGTCAAAGACATCTTCGGATAGTGTCATCATCCGCATGACGCGCCGCCGCTGGATCGCCGACGAAGTCTCAGGCAGTCGCGCCGCCTTAACCGGTGCCCACGCCCAGCATCTCGCCCAAGTGCTTCGCGGACGCGTCGGACAGGAATTCGATATCGCCACCGGTGACAGCGTCCGCCGAGGCCGTATCAGGAGCATCACGAACGACCGGGTCGAGTTCGAGCTCGGCGAAGTCATTCCTGCCGTTCCAACTCTCAACCTGACCATCCTCCTTTCCATTTTTAAATTCGACCGTATGGAATGGGCCATCGAAAAGTGCGTCGAACTCGGCGCTACTCGAATCGTCCCGGTCGTCGCGCAGCGTACTGAGTCCCACCTCGCCAAAGCCGCAGAGAAGCGTGTAGAACGCTGGCAGCGCATCGCCCTGCAGGCTTCCGAGCAGTCGCGCCGGGCATCAGCACCGGAAATCGCTAAGCCTTTGAGCCTGCAATCAGCTCTGTCCGAGTTCCAGGGCACGCGAATCGTGCTGGCCGAATCCGAAGAGCAAATCATGTTGAAGGATGCCCTGCAGTCCAACCCATCGCGGCGAGATAACCCTGGCCTTCGGTCCGGAAGGCGGATGGACTGCGTCAGAGCTTAAGTTATTCCAATCGTCGGGCTGGATCACCGCGTCTTTGGGAAGCACCATTCTGCGAGCCGAAACTGCAGTGATCGCCGCCGTTGCCATCACTCTGTCAGAGCTGCTCTAAGATTCTCCTCAGAAAAATCCTCAAGCTACTCTGATATTCTCCAGCCAGTGGCAGTCGCAAAAAACAATCCACGTCTTCGCGCGATCGAACTGGACGAACATCAGCGCCAGGCGATCGAACATGTCCACGGACCCGTTCTGGTCATTGCCGGCGCGGGTACGGGGAAAACTACTGTCCTGACCAAACGCATCGCCCATCTGGTTCGTGAAGGACACGCCCGTCCCGATGAAATCCTGGCCGTCACTTACACCAAGAATGCAGCCCAGGAAATGCGGCAGCGGGTAGAAGAGGAACTGCGTGGAACCGACCTCTCCGGACTGCAGCTCGCGACCTTTCATGAGTATTGCAACACTCTGCTGATCGACAACGGCAAAAAGTTTGGCGTGCTCGACGAGAAGGACCTCTGGATTTACCTTCGCCGCCGTATCCGCGAACTGAACCTGAACTATTTCGTGAAGGCCGCCCGCCTGAGCAAGTTTTTCGACGACCTGCTTGCCTTCTTCCGGCACTGTCACGACGAACTGGTCAGCCCGGAAAAGTACGAAGAGTACGTGCAGAAGCTCGAACGCGGCGAGTTGACCGTGCCACGGGTGAGCAGATCAAGAGAGGCTGACCTGCTGTCCGACGAAGAAGTGGTAGGGCGATGCCGCGAAATCGCGGGCGTCTTTACGACCGTGGAACGCATGTTGCGCGAAGAGAATCTCGGCACCTTCAGCCACATGATCACCAACGCGTACCAGTTGCTGCAGCAGGACGCCGAACTTGCCAGCCGATCGAAAGCCCGGTTCATCCTCGTAGACGAATTTCAGGACGTTAACTTCGCCCAGGTAAAGGTCCTGCAAAAGCTGGCTGGCCAGGAGCGCAACGTCTTTGCTGTCGGAGATCCGGACCAGGCCATCTACCGCTTCCGCGGAGCTTCGAGCGCTGCGTTCGTCCTCTTTCAGCGCCACTTTCCGGGCGCCAATCTGATCAAGCTGGAAAAAAATCGCCGCTCGCTGTCGCCCATCCTGAATTGCGCCTTTGCGCTTGATTTCCAAAAACCCTAACGTCTTCGATGCCAGACACGGTTCGACACCCGAGTACCAGCGTTCGGTTCTAATCTCGGCCCGTGAACAAGAGGCGGAGCAGGCTGGCAATAAATTGCCGGGCACGCCGGTGGAGTCAGTTGCCCTTGACGTCAAAGACACCGAGGCGGGCGAGCTGATCACCAAGCTGATCGACATACGCCGCAAGACGCGCGCCAAATGGAGCGACTGCGCCGTCCTCTACCGTACTCACGTGAACCGCGATCAACTGGCCGCCGAACTGGCGCGGCAGAACATTCCTTTCACCATCGAGAACATGGACGTAATGGATACGCCCGAGGCGCGCGACCTGTTCGCCTGCCTGGGTGCGGTAGTCTCGGAGGCCGATGGTGGCAGTCTGTTCCGTATCGCCGCCCTGCCGCAGTTCGTGATCGACCCGGAGAAGTTGCGGGCCGGCATCAAGGCGCTGCCCCGCGACGCCGGCACCACGGCGATGGCGTCCGTGCTTTCGCAGATCGAGGGTGGCCCCGCGGTTCTCGAGACCGTGCGCCGCACGCGCACGGATGTTGCCAGGATCAATGCCAAGGGCCGCACCGCCGTGGACATCCTGGTGCGCAATTTCTCTCTGAATAAGAATTCCCGGCCTCTGAAGGCGGTACTCGAATTCGTAAGCGACTGGGAGAAAAAGTCGATTACCAAGACCGGAGAGCTCGGCGAACTCCTCGACTACCTCGAGTATTTCCGGGAAGCCGGCGGAGTGATCCCGCTCTCTTCCAACGATGAGGACGCCGTCCGCCTCATGACCGCGCATTCCGCCAAAGGCCTCGAGTTTCCCCACGTCTTCATTATTCGGGCCAACTCGAATTCCTTTCCTGCGTCGTATAAGGAACCACTTATCGAGTTTCCCAGGGAGTTGCACGATCCCGGATCGATCGCTCAGGGCGACGACAAAGAACTGAATCAGCAGGAAGAGCGTCGCCTCTTCTACGTCGCCATGACGCGGGCGCGGGACTCACTCACGATTTACGCCAAGAAGGGAACCGGGAAGACCGATCCCACCCCTGCCGGCTTTCTGCGTGACCTGTTGAAAGATTCAAGCCTTCGCCGCTGGCTGGTGCCAGGTGTGCCTCGCGGATTTCAGACCGACATGTTTGCCGAGGCTGCGGCGCCGCCGACCATGACGCGGACCAACGAATGGCTTGCCATGCCTCCGGCTGCCGATCTGCACTCCCGGCTGAGCGCCAGCGCGGTGCAGACCTACGAAACCTGTCCGCTGCAGTTCAAGCTCGAACGCGAATGGAGAATTCCGGACGAAGTACCCGCCGCCATGCAATATGGCGCGGTGATGCATCGCGTGCTGCGCGCCCACTATGATTCGGTGCGGCTGGAGCGGCCGATCGCTGACGAAGATCTGATCCAACTCTTTCGCGATGATCTTGCGCAGGCCGGCATCCAGGACCGCTACCAGCACGACCTCTACGAGACCCAGGGTGTTCAGCAACTGACGGATTTCCTGGCCGCGTTCCGGCGGAACCCCATCCCCAACGTTCTGCACACCGAAGAATATTTCGATGTGAAAGTCGGTGACGTCACTGTGGTGGGGCGCATTGACCGCATCGACCAGGTTGAAGACGGCCAGGTGGTCATCACGGACTACAAGACCGGCAAAGCCCAGTCGCAGGAAGATTCCGACGAAAGCCTGCAACTCTCCATTTACGCCCTCGCGGCGCGCGAGAAGTGGGGATATCACGCCGACCGCCTCGCGCTCTACAATCTTGAAGGGAACAGCGAAGTCGTGACCCGCCGCACCCACCATGAACTGGAAGCGGCCAAGAGCCGCGTGCTGGAAGTATCAGCCAACGTTGCCGCCGGAAAGTTCGATCCCAAGCCCAGCTTCAATTGCAGATTCTGTGCCTACAGAAGTTTGTGCCCCGCCACTGAAAAGCAGGTGCCGGACCACGCGCCCCAGGAAAAAGCCATCACTGCACGCAAGCAGTGAAAGTGGTGAAGCAGAGGCGGGACATTACTTCGAGGGTAAAAAACTTTCAGCGGAAAAAACTTAGGGGACGCTTCCGCGTCCCCGGTTTGCTGCTTACTGATACTTCTCTTAGTGCTTCTTTTTCTTCTTTGCCTTTTTCTTGGTTGCCATTGTTCTATTCTCCCTTTCCATTTTTCATGGACTTGCTATGCAACGATCGAATGTTGCAACTAATTGAATGTATAGAGTCATTAAAAAGTGATGTCAAGAAAAAAATGATGCTCACACACGCATCCGACCGCTGAACCAAAGTCACCTGAGAGCATCGGCGAAGAAATTTTCGTTGCGGCAAGCGTCGCGATCAAAGTTTTCTCTCAAAAATTCGAGCGACATTCACGATTTCTGATTTCGGACACATCGAGAAAATCACTCGACCATGTTCCTCGGCACGACCGCATGTTGCGAGGAAGCTCTCGCGAATTTCAATCTTTATACGCGCCGCGCGCATCTATAATTGCAGTTGAGAAATCATCGCGGGAGCACATAAATGGCTGCTTACGACGAGGTTGTCATCATTTCCGGTTGTCGCACACCGGTGGGAAAATTCCAGGGAAGCCTGTCCGATCTTACCGCTACACAACTGGGCGCCATCGTGGTTCGCGAGGCGGTGAAGCGTGCCAATCTCGATCCGAAGCTGGTCGACGAATGCATCATGGGCAACGTCGTCTCCGCCGGATTGGGACAAAATCCCGCGCGTCAGGCCGCAATCTTCGGCGGACTGCCTCCGGAAGTGGGTGCCATGACCGTCAACAAGGTTTGTGGCTCCGGACTCAAAGCAGTCGCACTCGCAGCACAAGCGATCCAGACGGAAAACAGTTCCATCGTCGTTGCCGGCGGTATGGAATCGATGACCAACGCACCTTATCTTCTGCCGCAAGCGCGCAAAGGATATCGTTTGGGCAATGCGCAGATCGTCGATTCCATGGTGAACGATGGCCTGTGGGACATCTACAACAACTACCACATGGGCATCACCGGCGAGAACGTGGCGGAGAAATACAGCATCACGCGCGAAGAGCAGGACGAGTACGCGCTCAACTCTCATCGCAAGGCGCTGGCCGCGATCAAGGAGTGCCGCTTCAAGTCGCAGATCGTCCCGGTCGAACTTGCTCCGAAGAAGAAGGGTGGAGATCCTGTCATCTTCGACAAGGACGAGTCTCCGCGCGAAGACACCACCATCGAAGTCTTACGTTCCTTGAAGCCTGCTTTCAAGAAAGATGGCACGGTGACCGCCGGCAACGCTCCGGGAGTGAACGATGGCGCCGCCGCGGTGGTAGTCACCAGCGCCAAGCGGGCGAAAGAACTGGGCGCTACACCCATGGTGCGCATCGTGGCCCAAGCCACCAGCGGTGTCGAACCCAAGTGGGTCATGATGGCTCCGGTGGATGCGGTCCGAAAGATCTGGGAAAAGACTGGCTGGAAAAACGAAGACGTCGACCTCTACGAACTGAACGAGGCTTTCTCGGTGCAGGCCCTGGGAGTGATGCGCGAGCTGGGTCTCGATCCGAACAAGGTCAACGTCAACGGCGGCGCAGTCGCCATCGGACATCCCATCGGAGCCAGCGGCGCCCGCGTCCTGGTGACTCTTATCTATGAGATGACCCGCCGCAATGTCCATCGCGGCATCGCTGCGCTGTGTTTAGGTGGCGGGAATGCGGTAGCGATGGCGGTGGAACGGTAGGTCGGTTAGGATCCAGCTCTGAAGGATGCCACGCAGAAGTATCACGAAGGTTTCGATTTCCGCTTTCCTTCGTGTACCTTCGTGTCCTTCGTGGCTAATGATTAGACGATCGCGAATCAAACCCGCCGTCTTACCTTGCGACCTTTGCGGAATCTTATGCCTAGACTTTCGCCTGCAGCCTCTGGCACCGGCAGCGTAACTTTAAACACCGCCCCACCGCCGGGCCCGGAGCTTCCTTCAATTTCTCCGCCGTGCTCCCGCAGGATCGCTTTGCAGATACTCAGGCCCAGCCCGGTACCTCGCCCCGGACGTTTGGTGGTATAGAACGGATCGAAGATATTCGGCAGCACCTCGGCGGGAATGCCAGGCCCATCGTCCTGAAAGGTGACCGCAACCGTCTTGCTGTTCTTTTCCAGTCGAATCCTCACGGTGCCAAGCTCGCGAGTCTCGCGAATGGCTTGCTCCGCGTTCAGGATGAGGTTAAGAAAAATCTGCATCAGCTGATGCGAATCGCCGTTTACCACCGGGAAGACCGGCTCCGGCAGAAAATCCACCGTAATATTGTTCTTGCGCAGCGAGTACGCGTGCAGGTGCAGGGTCCGCTGCACTAGTTCGCTCAGGTTGACCGGACCTCGTCCCGGCGCTGGCGGACGTGAAAAATACATCAGGTTCTGCACGATATCGGCAGCTCGCCGCCCCTGCTGCTGCAGCATCACCAAATGCTTGCGCCGGGTTTCGTCCTGTTCGCCTTCCTGCAGCAATTCAGCCACGCCCATGATGCCGGTGAGCGGATTGTTCAGCTCGTGGGCAAAGCCTCCGATCATCTGCCCCATGGCCGCCAGCCGCTCGCTCTGGATGATCTGCTGTTCGAGCTTTTTCTCGACCGTGATGTCGCGCACCGAAACGATTACGCCGCTGGCTTTGCCTTCGGCATCGAACAGCGGGCTGGCATTTGCGCGCATGGTGCGCCAGCTTGCCATCGCGATGCCGCGCCCCGAACTCGCAGAAGCCAAACTTCTTGGCCCCGGTACTTACATCGTGGTACAGCGAGAGAAATTCCGCCGACTGTTCCTGCTCGGCGTCGTCCACTTTCTTGCCCAGCAAATCGGCAGGAGTACGGCCCAGCAGATCGCGAATGCGGGAACTGACAAAGCTGTACCGCCCCTCCAGATCGACCACCAGGATGAGATCAGGAAAGCTTTCCAGCAGGTAACGTTGAAATTCCTCCTGCTGGCGCAATGATTTTTCCATCTTGCGCCGTTCGGTTACGTCCACCAGCGTGCCCTGGTAACGGATGATCTTGCCGGTCCCGTCCCACACGGCGCGCGATGTGTCCAGAAAGACTCCGGTCGTGCCGTCCTTGCGTCGCAACGTCAGCTCGCGGCTGCGTTCACTGCCGCGATCGTCGGCGCTCCTTCCCAGTACCGCGCCCTGGCTTCCATCCAGATTGAGCGAGCTGGGTTCGAGGGAGAGCAACTCGTCACGGCTGTTGCAGCCCAACATTTGCACCAGCGCCGGATTGGCATCCAGCAACTTGCCCTCGGGAGTGCTGAAGTACACGCCCTCCTGCAGGGTCTCGAAAAGTTCAGTGAAGCGGCGTTCTTTTTCGCGTTCCTCGGTGACGTCCCGGGCCAGAGCGCTGATGCCCACCACTTCGTCGCTCTTGATGATGGCGTTCAACACGCAGTCAAAATACAGTGCGCGCGTGCTGTCCTTGAGCTGCACCCGCACCACCCCCGACCAGCGGCGCTTTTCGAGAAAGCGCGGAAGCCCCGTCTCGACGTCGCGCCGCAGGGGTTCCGTCAGAAAGTCATCAATCTTGTGGTTTACGACATCCGTATAGGCGAGACCAAGCAACTGGGTAACGCGCCGATTGACGGTCCTCAACGTGCCGTCGAGTGAACAGGCAAATGCCACGTCGTCAAAGGAATCGATGAGTTCCTTGAAGCTGCGTTGGGAGCGTTGGATAACCTGAGTCAGCTGGTCAAGCTGCTCATCAGATGGAGTGACTCCCGCACGATCGTGCAGATCGGTCAGCAAGTGTTTCAGTTCGGAAACTTCGCGGCGACGGCCGTACACATACACCGCGAAAAGAATGGAGAGGGCCAGAAGTCCAATCGAAACCGCACCCAGGTGATACGGCAAATCCTGAAGGCGCTCCCAGGAAAGCGCCGCCAGCCCGGTAGCCAAAAGCACCAGAAACCCGAGGGCAAGCCGCCACAGGCGGGCTTCTTCTTTTTCCAGATTTGCCGGAGCGCGGCGCGGGCGCTTAGGTTGATCTTCTTCGTCCATGACTGCCAGTACTTTTCCTGGAGCCGCGCCTTGGAGTCGCAGGTTTCAGGAAAGATGTCAGTGAATCCTAGTGCACCAGCCAAGTCCAGACAATGGAAGCCTTGTTAGGCAACTTGATTCTCGCAGTCATCGAGGGTGAAGATCCTTAAAGTTCGCTCATCACCCAGCCTTGTGATGATCGTCACTGCCGTTCGCCATATCAGGTCTGTATGGTGATCCCCAAGTGTGTAGTCATCGCCAGGCCTTCATGGTTATTGACTTGAAGACAAGGCGAGTCTGACGCACTCAACCTCATGCTCTATAAGACTTTGAGCGCAGCGGTGTATGGCATTGATGCCAGCATCATTGAGGTTGAAGTGGACGTCTCCGGCATCAAGACCAAGGAAGATTACTTCCACACCGTCGGCTTGCCCGATGCCGCCGTGCGCGAAAGCCGTGACCGGGTACGTGCCGCCCTGAAGAACTGCGGATACGATATCCCTCTTACCCACATCACCATCAACCTGGCGCCGGCAGACATTCGTAAAGAAGGTTCAGGATTCGACCTGCCCATGGCCCTGGGCATCCTCGGTGCCTATGGAGGCCTGACCAAGAAGGAGCTGCCCGATTGTCTCTTCGTCGGCGAACTCTCCCTCGACGGAGGCATTCGCGGCGTTCGCGGCGCGCTACCCATCGCAATCGAAGCCCGCGGCAAAAAGATCCCTCGTCTGATCGTCCCCGAACTGAATGCCCGCGAGGCTGCCATGGTCGGCGGCGTCGAAGTCTATCCCGTAAAGTCGCTGCTCGATGTCATCCGCTTCGTAAATACCGGCAACGGCATTCAGCCCCTGAAAGTAGACAGCGACACCCTGCTGAGCGAATCCCAGCATTATGCCGTCGACTTCAAAGACGTCCGCGGACAGCAAACCGCCAAACGCGCCCTCGAAGTCGCCTGCGCCGGAGGCCACAACATCCTGATGATCGGCCCTCCCGGTTCCGGCAAAACCATGCTGGCGAAACGCATGCCTACCATCCTCCCACCGTTCAGCTTTGAAGAAGCACTTGAGACCACCAAGATTCACAGCGTAGCCGGCGTCCTCGATGCCGGTGCAGGGTTAGTCGGCGTCCGTCCCTTCCGCTCGCCACATCACACCATCTCCGATGCCGGCCTGATCGGTGGCGGCGCCGTCCCCCGTCCAGGAGAAGTCTCGCTCGCCCACAACGGCGTTCTCTTCCTCGACGAACTCCCCGAATTCCCCCGCAACGTTCTCGAAGTCATGCGCCAACCGCTGGAGGACGGCACCGTCTGCATCGCCCGCGCCTCCATGTCTCTCACCTTCCCGGCCAGATTCATGCTGGCCGCCGCCATGAATCCCTGTCCCTGCGGATACTTCAACGACCGCTCCCGCGAATGCCATTGCAGCCGCCCCATGATCCAACGCTACATGGGGAAAATCTCCGGGCCGCTGCTCGACCGCATCGATATCCATATTGATGTGCCCGCGGTGAACTACAAAGAGCTGAGAGCAGGAAGCGAGCCGGAAAGCTCAGCCAAGATTCGCGAGCGTGTCATGAAAGCCCGTGACATCCAGATGCAAAGATTCGCGTCGTCACGGTCTCGCCTCTACTGCAATGCCCAGATGGCCCCGCGCCACATTCGTGCATCCTGCGAACTTTCCGCCGACTGTGAACGCCTCCTCGAACGCGCCATGACCCAGCACGGCATGACCGCCCGCGCCCACGACCGCATACTAAAGGTAGCCAGAACCGTAGCCGACCTCGAAGGCGCACCAGCCATCGCGCCAAAACACATCGCGGAAGCCATCCAATACCGCACCCTGGATCGCACGTTTTGGGCGTGAGCGGGCTATGGCTGCGTGGGGACGGGCAAGGATCGTGTGGAGCGGGCGCCCCCGCCCGCGGCTTTTGATCTTGACTTTTGATTTCCCTCACCAAAACCACGCGGGCGAGGGCGCCCGCGCCACACGATCTACCCCTCTTCTCCGATTGACCACCCCTCCCCAACATGCTATAAAGACTGGTTTTGTATCGGGCCTCCGGCGTCCATCCGGCGGCCTCTGCGGTACGAAACATCCGACGCGGCCAAGCTCAACACTCCTTGTTCATTGCCGTGTAGTGGAAGCGTGTTCGGAACTCCGGCCAATGCGCTCCCCGGCGCTCTGCTTCAGAGCGTCCGGTTAGTGCTGTTCGCTGGGTGGCAGTGCCTAAACACGTGATGGTCCTGACTTAGTCTTCATACCGGAGGAATCCCTATGCGCACCTGGCTGGCGAAAGCTGTGTCTGAAAGACGCCAACTCGCCCACTTTTTCACCCGGACGGTGGCAGCCACCATCGCCGTCCTTACTCTAGGTTCCATTTCCGCGCTGGCCCAATCCGCCCACGAAGTCGGCGGAGAAGCCAGCTTAAAGCTTCCCGATCTCTCGCAGGTACTATTCCTCGGTATCGACGGCCATCGCCTGCTGATGATCGGCATCCTGTTCTGCATCTTCGGACTGGGTTTCGGCCTCATCATCTACACCCGCCTGCGCAAGATGCCCGTACATCGTTCCATGCTCGAGATTTCCGAGCTAATCTACGAGACCTGCAAGACTTACCTGGTCACCCAGGGCAAGTTCCTGCTGATCCTGTGGCTGTTCATCGCCGTCGTCATCGTGCTCTATTTCGGCGTACTGTCTCCCGTACCCGATAAGCCGATCGCCATCACCCTGCCCATCATTCTTCTCTTTAGTCTGGTTGGAATCGCCGGCAGCTACGGCGTGGCGTGGTTCGGCATCCGGGTCAACACCTTCGCCAACTCGCGCACCGCTTTCGCCGGACTGGCTGGCAAGCCCTATCCCATCTACAACATTCCGCTGCAGGCCGGTATGAGTATCGGCATGATGCTGATCAGCGTAGAGCTCCTGCTGATGCTCATCATCCTTCTCTTTATTCCTGCCGACTACGCTGGCCCCTGCTTCATCGGATTCGCCATCGGCGAGTCCCTGGGCGCAGCCGCGTTGCGGATCGCCGGCGGCATCTTCACCAAGATCGCCGACATCGGCTCCGACCTGATGAAGATCGTCTTCAAGATTAAGGAAGACGACGCCCGCAACCCCGGCGTGATCGCCGACTGCACCGGAGACAACGCTGGAGATTCCGTCGGGCCCTCCGCCGACGGATTCGAAACCTACGGCGTCACTGGCGTTGCCCTCATCACGTTCATCCTGCTGGCCGTCAAAGAGCCGACCGTCCAGGTCCAACTGCTGGTCTGGATCTTCGTCATGCGTATCGCCATGCTGGTGTCGAGCGCGGTGGCATACTTCATCAATGGCGCCATCGCCAAGGCCCGCTTTGGCACCGCCGACAAGATGAACTTCGAAGTCCCGCTGACCTGGCTGGTATGGCTTACGTCACTGATTTCCGTCGCGGTAACGTTTGTCATTTCCGCCATCATCGTTCCCAACCTCGGTGGCGATACGACGCAGTGGTGGAAGCTGGCCAGTATCATTTCCTGCGGCACTCTGGCGGGAGCCATTATTCCCGAGTTGGTGAAGGTATTTACCTCGACCGAGTCGCGGCACGTGCGGGAAGTCGTCACCTCAGCCGACGAAGGCGGCGCGTCGCTCGGTATCTTGTCCGGATTCGTGGCAGGAAATTTCTCTGCCTACTATCTCGGACTTTCCATGGTCGCTCTGATGTCCACCGGCTACTACTTCAGCACTCTGGGGCTGGAGAGTCTGATGATTGCGGCCCCGGTCTTCGCCTTCGGCTTGGTTGCCTTCGGTTTCCTGGGCATGGGACCCGTAACTATCGCGGTAGATTCCTACGGTCCGGTCACAGACAACGCGCAGTCTGTCTACGAACTTTCGCTGATCGAACAGGTCCCCAACATCAAGCAGGAGCTCAAGAAAGACTTCAACATCGACGCGAACTTCGAACGCGCCAAAGACCTGCTGGAAGAAAACGACGGTGCGGGCAACACCTTTAAAGCTACCGCCAAACCCGTGCTGATCGGCACGGCCGTAGTCGGCGCCACGACGATGATTTTCTCCATCATCATGGCCCTTACCAGCGGCCTCACCGAAAACGTGAACAAGCTTTCGCTGCTGCACGCACCTTTCATGCTCGGACTGATCACTGGCGGCGCCATGATTTACTGGTTCACCGGCGCATCCACTCAGGCCGTGACTACCGGCGCTTATCGGGCGGTCGAGTTCATCAAAGCCAACATCAAACTCGAGGGCGTGACCAAGGCTTCGGTCTCGGACAGCAAGAAAGTCGTCGAAATCTGCACCAAGTACGCGCAGAAGGGAATGTTCAATATTTTCCTGGCAGTATTCTTCGCGACCCTGGCGTTCGCTTTCGTCGAACCCTTCTTCTTCATCGGATACCTGATCTCCATCGCAGTCTTCGGTCTCTACCAGGCAATCTTCATGGCCAACGCCGGCGGCGCATGGGACAACGCCAAGAAGATTGTCGAAGTCGAACTGAAGCAGAAGGGAACTCCGCTGCACGACGCTACCGTCGTAGGCGACACTGTAGGCGATCCTTTCAAAGACACATCGTCAGTGGCTCTGAACCCGGTCATCAAGTTCACCACGCTGTTTGGACTGCTCGCAGTCGAACTGGCGGTGAAATTGACGGCAGAAGCCGGCAGCACGCTGGGTCACTTGCTGGCGGTTGGGTTCTTCCTGGTGTCCTTCATCTTCGTATACCGCTCGTTCTACGGCATGCGGATCGTGAAGGAAGGAGCAGCAGCCGCCACTAACTCGAACGCTTGTTAATCCTGAGCGGAGTGTGCGGCTCCGCTCGGGATGACACTGCTACGCGTCGTCGTAGTCTTCCGTCAGCGACTTAAGAAACGCCACCAGCGCCGCCACATCCTCTTCGCTCAGCGACATGTTCTGAAACTCCGCCGGCGCATTGCGCAGCAATCCCTGCCGCGCCAATCCTGAACTGGTGATGTAAAACTCCACCACATCGCCGAACTTGGGTTTGCTTCCGTTGTGGAAGTAGGGAGCGGAGTCCTCCAGATCGCGAAGCGTCGGAGTCTTGAATCGCGCAATCGTATTTCCCAGCCCCTGGTCCACGGAACAATCCTGATTTGCCCCGCAGATCACGCTCTTGATATTTGCCTGCGGTTTCGGCATGTCAGGATTCAAATAGACATTCCAGAGACCCAGATCTGCGAACTGTGGACTGCCCGCAACTGCCTCATGACGGAAGCGTTCGGAAGCTCCAGGGTGGGCCGTGGTGACTGGAAGATAGAGATCGTAGTTCTGGTCCCGGTCCGCTTTCGAGGGAATAGAAAGAGCCGCGAAAGCCCCGGCTCCGTTGGCGGCGTCGTATTCCTCCTGCGACGCCCCTGTGTTGTGGAAGGAAAAGTCCGAGAACGTCGGCGCCTGGTGACAGGCTGCACAGTTGCCCGCGTGCTGAGACCCGTCGGTCGCGCCGTTTGCCGCCCTCAGAAAAATCTTGAGACCAGCCAGTTCGGTCGCGCCAAATTGGAACGGTTGGTCGTGATATTGAAATGCTCCATACTTCCCGTCAACGAAAGTGGGACTGCTCAATCCTTCCAGAATCTTTGCCAGACGCTGGTCGTACTGCGTAGCCGTCTCGCCCGCGTTGGGCTGGACCGGCAAATGATTGATGCGCAGAAAGACATCGTAGGGCGATCCGATGAAACGTCCGAATTCGTCCTGCTGGAAGACGCAGGTCTCCCATGTAAGTGCTGATGCACTTGGCCACCAGCGCCACAATCTGCGGCGTCTGAGGCTTTGTTCACGTCAATGCGGTCCGCCGCAGGAATCAGAACGTCCTTGGGAATGCCTGGGATCCGTACCGAGAAAAAGTTTGCCGTAAGAAAAGCTGAAAGTGCGGTCTTTGGCCAGCTGATCGGAACCATCGTCTCCGCGAATGATGCTGGCGATATGTGCCACAGCCTGATCGTGCTGATCTGCCGCCCAGCCAAAGTTGCGTCCGGTCAACGTGGCTTCGACCAGATCGACCGGGCTGGCGAACTCTCCATCGAAATGCAGGAATGTCGGTCCGGAATGGGGTTGAAGCGAGCCCACCATCTGCATGGAATTTCTTGGAGTGTGGTCAAAACCCTCAAGCACGCGCGGCAGCGGACTGCGGGTTGTGTAAGTCGGCATACGTGCGATTGCCTGCGCCGCTGACGCCCTGAAATTCCGTAACGAAGTGACACGACCGGCAGTTGATGGATTGACCTGCAAACGGACCCGGCAGAGTTCCAGTCAGGGTGTAGACCAGGTCCATGGCGGGATCTCCCGAGGGCAGCGGCTGGTTCACGCCTGTCATATGGGCGGCGAAGAATTGCGCGAACCGGGTGTCGAGGAAGAGTCGCTCTCCGATCGAGTCCTCCGCTGGCGTGGATTCAGCTTCCGACGGAAAGTTCGGCGCGTTGCCCGCGCTGCAACTCATCATGAAAAGGCTCGCGGTAAGCGCCGCCACCCACATAAGCCAGAATTCGGCCGACGCGCGTCACTGTCGGCTTTCCGGTGTCGGGTTAGCGGCTGTGCTGCCGTGTTCTCCCAGGCTCTTCACGTAGGCGATGAGTTGCCAACGCGACGCTTCCGGCAGCGCGCTCCAGGACGGCATGCCTTTTTTCAGATATCCGTTCTTGAGCAGCGAGAAAAGTTCACCGTCCGATGCCTGTTGTACTTCTTCGGTGCGTAGGCTCGGCCTCTTGCCACGGCCCAGCGCATCCTCACCGTGACACTTGGAGCAATGGTCAGCGAACAATCTCGATCCACCGGCAATCGCATCGGCCTGGCCGGCGTACGGATTCGTTCGCGCCCGGTCGGCCTCGGAGACATGTTTCATCCAGCCCGTGTCTGCCGCCGTGCACATTGAAGCAGCGAAGAATATCCATACGAATATCAACGCCCGCTTCATCGCGCGCCCCGGTGAAAGTGGCTGAAGATCTGCTGGAATTCGTAAGACACCTTGAATCGAAAAATCGCGCCGACGCTGTTGGCGTTCAATCCGAACGAAGGAGAAAAACCGATGGTGGGACCGTGCGGAATGTCGAACGCTACCGTTGGACCGGCATAGTGCGAAGTTTCTTTCAGACCGAAGCTGTCCATGTCACCCAGACCGCCGTAGATTTCAGCTCCAGCACTGAGGTTTTCACGGCAGAAAAAGCAGTTCTTCGACCCGGCCTTCAGGGCCAGCGGACGGCTTACTCCGAACGCATATCCAAATTCCCAGGGCTCCGGCTCGGTCAGATTCTTTTCCGAGATAAAATTCTCGGAGATGTTCCAGCCACGCACATTGCTCGACAAAATGAGTTTCAGTTCCAGTTCGCGTTCGGTCTCGGATCGGCCTGCCGCATTGGGTATTCGCAAGTCGGAAATGCTGTCATGACCGACGATTTCGAGCAGGCTTCGGTCCGCGCGAGTTGAGGTTCTCGTATTCCACGTAGAGCACCGGATTGATAAAGTGCTCCCGCAACAGCGGCCGGAAACGGTTTTCCCAGCGATAGCCATTGAAAACGGTGCTGTCGTTCGAAGTATGCTGGCCCGACAGATACACCTCGGTGGTCCACCACGCCGTGGCGCCATATTCGAACTCGATCGTGCCGCTGCTGAAAGCATTGCCGAATTTGGGCGTGGCCTGGACACCCTTGAATTCGACCTCCAGGTTCCCAGGTTCTTCCAGAGCGTGGGAATAGGTGACGAAGTAGGGCCACTCCTGGGCCGCGACCGGCGTCGCCAGAATCGCTAGAGCCAGCAGGCAAAAAGCTGATATAAGTCTTCACGATTTCCTTGAATCAGATATTTGCAAACCAGTTGCAACTAGGTGGGATGCACTTCAAATCTAGCTTGCGGCCCGAGCGCCCGTCAATGTTTGAGCACACTATTTGTTGCATACCAGTTGCAACTAGATGCAAGTATTAGTGCGTGTTTACGCACTCACCGGATGCACGGCGGGATACCCATTCCTGCAGACGTGGTCCAAAAAAGGTGGAGCAGGCCTTAAAGGCCTGCATATCTTGGTGCATCCAACCGGGCTTTAGCCCCTGCGGTACCTAAGAATGAAGCCTTCGTGATACTTCGTGTCCTTTGTGGTTGATGCTCTGTGCTCGCAGTGTGCACACTGGAGACATTTCTTTTCCTGGGATGGTCCAGCACGCTGTTCGCTGGCGCTCCGCCAAGCGTGACGGCGCTCGCTTGGGGAGCTCTCGCGATGTGGCTGACAGTTCCCTGGGGGCGTGGGCAGATCGTCATCGCGCGGCGATTGCCTCTATCTAGTAAGGTCCCTTCATCTTCTCTTTCACGCTGTGCGCCAGTTTTTCAATCTCCTCGGCTCGCTTGACCACATCGAGTGAAAGTGTGCTCTCGGTCGTCTTGTCGACGGATTCTTTCAGTTCGGTCGCCAGCTTCAGCAATTTGTCCGTGTCGCGCTTAATATCAGCCTGCCGCTCCAGATTGGCCCGCTTGGCCATCTCTTTTTCCATCCTGCGCCGTGGTTCGTCCGGTCCTCCAACATGTTCGGTGGCCGGAGGATTGGGCAGCCGCAATGGGTTGGTTTGAGTCACCGCCGCAGGCGCGGCAAAACACTAAGGGCAAAAGCTACCAACAAGAGGTTCCGAAATCGCAAAGTGCACCCCCGCCAACCGAATAATGGAGTTCATTATACGGAGCGGTCAATGCCCAATTTGTTTGAGAATTGTCTAAAAAAGAAATGGCTCCTCAGGTAGGACTCGAACCTACAACCCCCCGGTTAACAGCCGGGTGCTCTGCCATTGAGCTACTGAGGAGTGTTGGACGACCTCGTTTATATTAGCATCCGGGTGGGGTTGGGCAAAACTGATACCCTATTTCCCTGCGTGAGGTCTTTTTTATGGTTGGAGGGATTCGGTTGCTCTGGATTTTTGTTGGGTTGGGGTTGATGGTTGCGATGGCGTGGGCTGACGGGCCTCCCAAGGCCAAGGTGGACGTTGTCGAAGACACTCTTCATGGGCACACGATTGCCGATTCTTACCGGTGGCTGGAGGATGCCAGCAGTGCGGACTCGCAGGCTTATGTGCGGGACGAGATGGCTTACACGCGCAGCCTGCTGGATCCGTTGCCGGGGCGGGATCGCATCCATGAGCGGCTGGCGCAGCTGCTTTCGATTGGGACGATTGGGACGCCGCAGATTGCCGGGCCTTACTTCTTTTATACGCGGCGCGAGGGCAATCAGAACCAGCCTGTGCTTCTGGTGCGGGAAGGGCTGCATGGGAAAGACCGGTCGCTGGTGGACGCCAACCAGATGTCGGCCGACGGCACGGTCGCGCTGGACTGGTGGTTTCCGTCTGACGACGGCAAGTATGTGGCTTATGGGACTTCGGCCAGCGGCTCGGAGAACAGCACGCTGTATTTGATCGAGACCGCCACCGGCAAGTTGCTGCCGGACACGATTGACCGGGCGCGCATCGCGCAGGTGGCGTGGAAGAAAGACAATTCCGGTTTCTTATTACGGACGCAATCCCAAGAAGGGCTACGTGCCTGAGGGCGACGACGTCTACTATCTGCACATTTTTTATCACGCGCTGGGTTCCGATCCGGACAACGATCCGCTGATCTGGGGCGAGGGGCGCAAGAAAGAAGAGATTCTGGTTTCGCAGTTGCCCGATGACGATGACCGCTGGCTGCTGCTGACTGCGTACCAGGGCTCGGCCGGACGGAACGAGCTTTTTCTGCAGGACCTGAAAGCCAAAACGCCTCCGCTCGAAATCACCAGCGGCAAGGACTTTCACTACAGCGGCGAAATTTTCCGCGGCAAGATTTACATCACGACCAACGAAGGAGCGCCGCACTTCCATCTGTTCGCGGTGGACGCGGCCAATCCCGCGCGCGCCAACTGGAAGGAAATTATTCCGGAGGCGGACGGCATTCTGAAGGGCGCCGGCATTATCGACGGAAAACTCGTGGCGCAGTACGAGCACAATGCCAGCTCGCAGCTGAAGCTGTTCGATCTCGAGGGCAAAGCGCTGGGCGACATTGAACTGCCGGGCATCGGCTCGATCGAAGGGCTCGGCGGACGATATGACCGCAAGGAAGCCTTCTTCGGATTCCAGTCGTTCACGGTGCCGCCGTCGGTGTATCAGGTTGATCTGGCGTCGCGCAAGACTTCGCTGTGGGACAAGGTGGCCACGCCCGGCATCGATCCCTCGGCGTATGAGGTGAAGCAGGTCTGGTACACGTCGAAGGACGGCACCAAAGTCCCGATGTTCGTCTTCCACAAAAAGGGAATCAAGCTGGACGGCAAGAATCCCACGCTGCTCACCGGCTACGGCGGCTTCAACGTGAGCCTGACGCCGAGTTTTTCCGGCGGGCGCTATCTATGGCTGGAGCATGGCGGCGTCTACGCCGTGGCCAACCTGCGCGGCGGATCGGAGTTTGGCGAAGACTGGCATCGCGCCGGCATGCTGGACAAGAAACAGAACGTTTTCGACGACTTCATCGCCGCCGCCGAATTTCTGATCTCCGACAAGATCACCGACAAAGAGCATCTGGCGATCCAGGGCGGATCGAATGGCGGCCTGCTGATGGGCGCGATGATCACGCAGCGTCCTGACCTGTTTCGCGCCGTGGTGTGCCAGGTCCCGCTGCTCGACATGCTGCGCTACCAGAATTTTCTGATCGCGAAATTCTGGGTGCCGGAGTACGGCTCGGCCGAAGACGCGAAGCAGTTCGACTGGCTCTACGCCTACTCGCCCTACCATCACGTGAAGCCGGGCACGGAATATCCGGCAATCATGTTCATGACCGCGGACAGCGACACCCGCGTCGATCCCATGCACGCGAAAAAGATGGCAGCGCTGATGCAGGCCGAAGCCGCCAACGGGAAGAGCAACGAGCGTCCGATTCTGCTGCGCATCGACAGCAAAGCCGGACACGGCCAGGGCAAGCCGATTACCAAGCAGATTGAAGATGGGACGGATGTTTATTCGTTTTTGTTTTGGCAGTTGGGGGTGAAGCCGTAGGGCGGGCGTTGGTCGTTGACGCTGCGTCCGTGGCTGCCGCTTTTTTTCCAAAGCGCAGGCATCCCTTACCAAGTTTGAGAAAGCGTGGGCCGTTCGCCTGAACCCGTTGAAACGAACTCGCCGCACGGAGGGTGTTCGTTTCTTCTTTGAGAAAAGCTGAAACAGTGACCAGCCTGCCATGCGAGTATAGCGAAGTGGCTGAAGGTTCTCTGGTGCAGAGCGCGATCATTTCTGCTTTATCAAAGCCGCATATTTTTTGTCGTAGCGAGAAGCCTTTACTCCCGATCTTCTATTGGTTATTCTCTCGAATTTGTCATCAGCGATACCGACCGAAATTCTCACCACACCGATATCCTGATATCTCTTTATAGGCGTTGGAGGGTGATCTTTTTCGTAAGCGGTGAACGCCTGTGCTGTTCTATCCAGAATCTTATCAATCTCCTCAATTGTTGTGTACCCCGCTAGACTGAGCTCACTCACTAAGACAGAGACACCCTTAGGCGAGGCGTGATCTCTATCCGACAGTCGAGTTTGTAGATAGGCAGTCATGCTGTCAAGATTAAGCTCCTGTAGAACAAGTTCTGGCTTACTCTCAGAGGCTAATGACGTCATCTTGTCGCTAGAATCCTTGCTAGACTTGAAAAACAATTCGAAGTGGCTGTCAGCCACGTAGAACAAACCACTTAGCGCATAAAAATCGCGCCTGAGTGCCTTTGGAACGTCAACATCAGTCTTGTAATCGAGGTAGTGTGAGACATTTGCCCATGCGTCCATTAGGATCGTGCGAACTTGAATTTCAAAAGGCATACCTGCAACAGAGTCGTATCTCGGCCCTTTATATATTCTTTTCTCATTTCCGCGCTGAAGTGGAACGACAGGTATCCGAAAGAGCTAATTTCCACCCCTTCAATTTTGTCATCCTCAGAAAGAACATTAAACGATTTTCGAATGACTTCCCCGACACGTGGAATATCGGAGAGAAAAAGACAGATCACTCTGAGCCCAACGATATCGTGAATTTCTTTGAAAGGCTCCTTTAGCTCCTTACGTTTCACCTTGTCAAGAAACGACGACAGTTCCTTAACACGCGTCGGAATTGAGTGAATTTTTATATTGGCTTGTCGAAGAGCGCCCGCAAGCACGAACGTTGCCTCCTCTTCTAATGCTGAATATGAACGTTCTTGATGTTCAAATTCAGTCCGAATCTCGGCTTCAGTCATTTTTTTTCTCCGACGAAGGAACTCTCGCCGTGCTAACACCACTGGAGAGCTGCTCTAAACACTGGCTGAAGGGCCCGTGCGTACACTCTTAGCGACTAGACTCTGCCCCCGGAGCGATTTCTAGGGCGATTCGGGACCTGACACCAACGTCCTGAATGGGTGAGGGATTGATCGCGTTGGGTCCTTGGCTGCATTTCGCAGGTAATCCGTTATGAGGCGTTGAAGCTTGTCGGCCCACAGAGGTTCGCGTGTCTCGTAGACGATAACTCTGAGATGCCGAAGATCGAACGGGACGTCATCTACTCGCCCTGAGGTGAAAACCACAGGTTTTCTCGCCGCGTGCGCTAGCCCGAGTTCATAAACACATTGGCATTCTTGTCCTTAAGCTCTGCCAATAAGACTTTCGATTTCTCTATCTGCTCCATATCTGCTCGACCACACTTCCAGTCGAAAAGAGCTCGTCGGCGCGCACTCGTTCAAAACCAGCATCCCGTATCGCAGGAACATAGATGTCCTGATGAGTAACGGTGACCCCACGAGCCGAAAGGCATCATCACGAAGCAGTGTGTCGAGGAATTGTCGAACCCTAGGCTCTTTCGATGGACGGCTTCTACGGGTCAGCCCTTCTTGCTGGGTCTTTGCCGGCTGAACCTCTGCGACAGTTGGGCACGGTTCAGCCTCAGTGCTTACATCAAAGGACCCGAAGAAACTGGAGATTTTGCTGAGAAGATCTCCGCGAATTTCTCTACGCGATCACGCAAAATGCCGAAATCACGTGTGGCGCATCCTCAAAGTACTGCTCGTCTTCGGGGATTCTCTCTTTCCCTTATAGAAGTAGTCTCCCTTTCTTGAACGGCTCGACATTATGGAAAGCTGGCGAAGTGCATCCTGAGCCTTGTTGTGGAGAACTTGGTGCGACAATATCATGGCCGATCTTTCTCAGAAACAGGATCGTTGGGCCTGCACCCCGACGTTAAGGCGTACATGCGCGCAGCCTTTGACCAGGTGTTGAGAGACGCCAATCGCCAGGTTGATTGAAGCCGAAGCTGCGCGCGCGCGGGCGTTTTCTCGGCACGCATCAGGATTCCCACCATTCTTGTCTTCGATTGCCTTCAGCAACGCGTATGGCGTACCTGTCGTGTTCTTCGGAAACATCCACGGAGTGCCCTCCCGCCCGCGCAGAACGTCATAGGCATGAATTCTTTCTTGATTCCTTCTTCCGTTTGCCGAGCTCAGCTTTATGACTGCATTGTCTTCTACCATAATAGTATCCCTTCTCGAATAGTACGCATTCATCAACCATGCCAGGTACGTCGTTCGGTGAAGGATGTAGATTCAGTTGAGAAGCTGCTGAGGGAGCCGTATGCCACGTAACGGAGTAAGTTGCAGTCGGCGAAGGGTGGGTGTTCGGAATTCAGAGGACAGAGAGGCAGGCTGGCCTGTCTCCCTTGTGACCATGATCCCGTCACCCCGCCTTTCGCGAAGGGCGCGAAGGATGGGGCATCCTCGACCTTGTTCTTGTGGGTGGGTGGCCTGTTCTTTTTCTCGTCATGCTATCGAGCTTGAGGGTGGCCTATCCTTTTGCGTTTCGTGCGGAAGGGTGGGTACCGACGGGCGTCATTCAGGCTGCTGGAGGTTGGATCTTGTTTTTGGGGCGTTTGGTTGTTGGTGGATTTATAGAACAGAATCGCTCCATAGCTCGCTTTGCTTCGCTCCGGTTTGAAGGGTTGGGGACGTGAAGGTACTCTAGCCGTTCGTGAATGGGCCACCGGCCTCAGCTGGCGGCGCGCCGGCGGCTTTTCGGGTTTGGTGCGAATCCGGAGAAAGACCCGCCCAAGCGGAGCTCCGACCGGGCACGCTCTATCCGTCCAACCTCCATCTTCCCTCCCGTCTTCCAGCTCTCACCGCCCACCCTCCCGTCCCTCACATGACTCTCAGGGGAGCTTTTCCAGTTCTGCGGAAATGTTGACGACCCCGCCTGTCACTTTCAGTTTGCGTTCCCAGGGCTTGTAGCCGGTTTTCTTGACGACCACCGAATGATCTCCGGCGGGGACGTCGATCACGGATGGCGTGCTTCCTACGAAGCTGCCGTCGAGTTCGATATCCGCGTTGGCGGGAGTTGAGGAGACTGAAATCTTGCTGGTGGAAGAAGTCGCCATCGAGTTGCTGACGAATGACGACGTTTGGGCTGGTTGACTCGGCGTTGCATTCTTTGCGGCGCGAGATGGCCAGTCTGCGGTGATGGCGTCGCAGGCGTCTTTGACGGCGTTGCCCAGGGAGCGAGTGGAATGGCTGACGATGGAATCGCCGTCCTTGTTGAAGACGGCCATCTTGTTGTCGCGCTTGGCGAGGCCCTTACCGCCTTCGTGATCGAGCAGGACGACGTAGTCGGCCTTGTCCGACTTGTTGTTCACGATTACGTCGGGACAGCGCTCTCCGAAAGTTTTTACGATTTCGGCGGTTTGCGGACGCGCGCCGCCGGCGCTGTGGGCGGCGAAGGTTCCGTTGGCGCCTCCGGCGTTTCCGGACATTTCCCACGATTGGCTGTCGGAGATGAAGACTCTGGCTTTGCCGCTTGTTTGCGCTGATGAGGAAATCAGCAGGATGGTTATGGACAGAGAAGTGACGACAGATCGCATTTGCCCTCCGGGCATGAAATGAGGTGCTTTGCAGGTTTGATTGGTGCCGGGGCCCTGGGCCTGGGGGATGAGGAAGGGTTGATCGTACTTCACGGAATGGATTTTGCGCAATGGGTAGAGAGTGTAGCGATCTCCGTTCCCACCCTGTCGCGAAGTGCGCGACGAGGGTGGGGACGCCGTTGGTTGTCTTTCTCTTGGGTATTCTTTCGCCCCTCGGGGCTTGATCTTTTTGGCTGCGAACCCGGGGCTTACGCCCGGCTTTATTCTGGCGCCGCTTCGCGGCTCTTTGTCTTGGGCCTGGGCGGGATTTTGCTGCGTTGGCATCTGTTGTCTGGATGGGCCCACGTCTCGCAAGGGCGCGAGCAATGGGCGCTCTCGATCCGGGACGATGACATCACAACGCAAGGTCCCTCCACTGCGCACGCTCTCGCGGTGTCTGCTTCGGTCGGGATGACAGGGTTGGGAGGTTGATAAAGTGCCCCACTCAAGCCAAAGTCGGGCTTGAATGGGCCACTCCTCCGATTTTTACTCGCGCCTTCCGACATCGTGACATCACAACGCAAGGTCCCTCCACTCGCAGAGCACCGCTCTCGCGGTGTTCTGCTTCGGTCGGGATGACAGGGTTGGGGAGGTTGATAAAGTCCCCACTCAAGGCTAAATCGGGCTTGAATGGGCGTCCTCGATTTTCACTGGCCGTCCCGGCATGATGACATCACAACACAAGGTCCCTCCACTTCGCGAGCACCGCTCTCGCGGTGTTCCGCTCCGGTCGGGATGACAGGGTTGGGGAGATTGTTCGCTTTACGGCGATTGTGGCGCTTGTGCACGAGCGGGGCGCTCGCGTCCACATTAATCCCCGGCGCCTGTGCGGCTCATTTCCTCCAAGTGGGGCTAGTTGAGGGGAAATAAACTTTGCGGGTGTGTCCCATTTAGGGGGTTGAAATCGATATCCTATAAGTAGGGGTAAAGTTTGGCGCGGCCTGCGGGCTCGCGCCTTTTTTTGTGCCCGTAAGGACGATTCGACGATGGGGAAAGTTTTCATAGGAAAATCATGCATAAGAAAATCATGAACAGGAAATTGATTCCGGCGATGTCTGCGATTTTGGAGGAGTTGAACTGGGGTGGCGGAGGATGATGAGCATCCGGCGCGGCGGATGACTTCGAAACGGATTGGGGAACTTTCGGAGGCGGCGCTGGCTTTGAAAGCTCGGACTTTGGGATTTATGGTCGCGAAGCCGTGGGGAGACAGCGAACTTTACGACTTCATACTGGGGTGGGGAGAGCTGTTGTGGCGGGTGCAGTTGAAGTGCACGCTGGCGATCCGTTCACGGGGATATGAAATCCAGCCGATCCATAGTGTGTACGGCAAAGGGAAGATGGCTTATGGGGCGCGGGAGATTGATACGCTGGTGGTACACATTCCTCCGTGCGATGCGTGGTATGTGATTCCGGTGGCGGATTTTGTGGGGTCGAAGTGCTTGCGGTTCTATCCGGATATTGAAAGCAAGGCGCCGCGGTGGGAAGCGTATCGCGAGGCTTGGCATTTGTTGCGTGGGGAGGAGAAGTAGGGATGGTTTACCGCTGTGTTTCGCGGGATGCTCCCCACTTCTCGCAAAGGACGCGAGAAATGGGGCACCCTCGTACCCTTAACTAATCTGTTGAGCGTTGGGTGACTGACTCTTCTCCGTCGAGGTGACCCAAGGCCTCAGCGGCTGAAGCCGCGTTCGTTGTTGCGCTTTGGCGGCACGGCTGAAGCCGTGCCCTTCCCGTTTGTGGTGATTGTGCTTTGGTGGGTAACTTCGACTTCGCGCAGGGCAGGCTCTTGAAGCCGTGACCTTCCTGTCTGCGGTACTTGGGAAGGCACTCTTCATTCGCGCTCAGGGCTGGCGCTAAACCCTGTGTCCTTACCGCTTTCTCCCACCCTGTCGCGGAGTGCGCGACGAGGTGGAGAACCCTCGGGCAACCTCACGGCTTCTTCTGCTATCTGATGGTTTCGGCTATTTTTGCGACGCCACCGTAGTCCCTGACGGAGGACCGATGAAAACGGCCGTTGCTCTATTGTTGATTACCGCCATCATTGTGGCGGCTACGTGGTTTATCACTCGCGAACTGCGAAATCAGGTGACAGAGCAAGAGCTTCGGCTGCAAAAGCAGGAGACGCTCGTCGCAGAACTTCAGAAGCGTCCTCGATTCGTTTCTTACACCGTCGATACGAACCTGCAAAATATGCGCAATGCGCAGATACCAGTCTGGATTGCGGACTCGCGGATCGCGGTTTGCGTGGTTGTATTTTGAGAGCCTCGGCGACACCCGAATCAACAAGTCGGTGATGCTTGCGCCATCTCCGCAGACGAGGGCGCCGATCGAACTCGGACTACCTTTTCAAACCGGGCCTGCCACGCGATCCGGCCTGCGCGTGGAGATTTTTTCTCGACGGCAATAAAGTCATGGTTGATCTCAGCGACAGTCGGTGCAGCGTTCCTCTTCCCGCCCATCTCGTCATCGAAGGTCAGGCCCAATTGATTGACTCGACCAATGATTCGCACTGAAAAGGTGCGGAGTGGTGGACGCTCGTGGTCTCGTTCCTGATTTTGATGGTAGTCTTACAAGCCTAAAATCAGGAGGCGAGCGCTCGCAGTGGGTTGTCGGGACATCGAGCTGTCGCCTTTTCCCAGGAAGGTACCGCTCATGCCTGCCTTGTCGAGTTTGTCGCGCCCTAATCCTCGCATTGTGTGTCGTTGCCATCGTCGTGCTGTCCAGTGGTCGAGTTCGTGCTTACAGCGACGCCGCTCCTTCGGATAAGTCTCCTGCGAAAGCTTCGGAAAAAGATGCGCAGGCGCAGGAGTCCGACTCTGACTACGAGCAGGACCCGGCGGAGGATGAACTGGCGCCGGCGGCTGTCCAGTTGGATGTTTCCACGGTTTCGCCGTTGATGCAGGAACTTTACCAGGCGACGCGCGAGACCAAGGAACAGGATGTGCTGGCGCGGCTCGCGCACGCCAAGGAGCTGATCCAGGGCGGCGCGGATTTGAAGGCGAATGATCCGCAGGGGCGGACCGCTTTGCATTGGGCGATTTTCGGTTCGAGCTACCACACCAAGCCGAACATTCTGGTGGCGTACGAGGAAATTGCCGACGTGCTGATTCGTGGCGGGGTGGAGATCAATAAGCAGGACGTGTATCAGGACACGGCGCTGGATTATCTGCTGTACTCTCCGAGTTTTGAAATACAGACGTTGCTGGTTGAGAACGGGGCGACCAGCGGATTTCTGGTTGCGTTCTACGACTTCTTCAAGCGGATTTCTGCTTGCCTGCCGGAGTCGTCGGAGGCCGCGGTTGCGCAAACGCGAAAAGCTGATCTGGCTCCGGGGGCGACCATGTCGATACGGCTGGATGCGCCCGTCTATAGCGATCGCTCGCGCACGGGTGACCCGATCGAGGCGACCGTTACCTACCCGATGTGCAAGAACGGAGAGCAGATGGCGTGCAAGGATGGCGAATTGCTGGTCTCGCCCGGAACCAAGATCAATGGAACCATTCTGTTCGCGGCGAAGGCTCCGGACAAATATTCGCGGCCACGACTGGTGCTCGATTTTTCCAACATCGTGCACAAGGATGGCCAGCGCACACCTCTTTATGCGCGGGTGCTTGATGTGGACAATGCGCGGGAGACGGTGCGCAACAACGAGATTCTGGGGATTATTCAGCCGCATGCGTCCAAGAAGGTGTCGATGGTGATGGCGGCGTTCAGCGCCGCGAATCCGATTGCGGGCTATACGGTGAAGGGCGTGTCGACGATCTATGGCTTGTCTTTGCGCCGCGAAATTCTTTTTCCTGCGGGGACTGATATCCAGGTGCAGGTGGTGCGGGCGTCCATGCTGAAGGAGAAAGACTCGTGGAAGGGATGGCCGCAGCTTTCTCTGACCCCGGAGTTGCAACAATTGGTGGCAGCAGCGCCGATGCGTACTCATACCTCGAACAAGACCCTTTCAGATATGACGAATCTCATGTTTATCGGGTCTCAGAAAGAAATCATGGCGGCTTTCGGAGAGGCGCGATGGTTCGAAGCCGACAGTTTGAACGCGGGTTCGGCGTTGAAGGTGGTACAAGCCACCATGCGGCAGAGCGGGTATGCCGGGGCTCCCGTGTCGTCGCTGCTGATGAACGAACGGCCGCCGGACCTGGTGTTTCAAAAGTCGCTCAACACTTTTGCCAAACGGCATCACGTGCGGATATGGAAGCTGGCCAAGCAATACAACGGACGGGACGTCTGGGTGGGAGCCGCTACTCACGATATTGCCACTACCAACAGTCGGGCAAAAACGAAGTGGTCACATCGCATCGATCCGCATGTTGACCGGGAGCGCGACTGGGTGGAAACCGATCTGCTTTTCGCCGGAACTGCGGAAGGTTATGTCGATGTGGAGCGTCCGCATGCGCCTCGGCAGGCTGTCGAATGCTACTGGGGATGACATTGTGACCGATGGGAAGATGTCGGTGGTGCAGTTGGTTTCCGTGAAAGTGCCGGTCAATGGGACGGATGGGCCGGTGCTGACTCCTCGACAGTGAGGTAGCGCTATCCAAGGGGAAACCAGTTGTTAGTTCCTGGTTCTCGAGTTCTCAGTTCAGAATTCGAAGTAGCCGCCGGCGGCGCGGCGCTGGACGGAGATGGGTTCGGCTTCGCCAGAGGGGAGCAGGCCTACAACTCCTCGCAGATTTTCCCATGCGGCCTGGTTGAGGGCGGGATCGGCGCCGACCAGGTCGCGGATCATGTTCCATGCGGCCAGGTTCAGAGCGCCTTCGGGGGGAGGGCCCATGGCCAGAGATACGGAACATTGCGGACAGAAACAGATGCGCTGCGCCGAGGATTTTTGCCGCGGCCGGATGCCGACCGTCTGCGCGAACATGTAGACGGCGACGGATTTGTGTCCGACTTCGATCTCGCGATTGCAGCGCAGGCAGTACAGGTTTTCCAAAAGATCTCTTCCTCGCGGCTCGATGGAAAATACTGGCTTGCGGGATGGTGAGGCGCAAGTAGGTAGAGAGATTCCTCTTGTGGGAAACTTCCTAAAAGCGGCCACGGATCTACACGGATTTTCACGGATAAAAATACAGAAAAAGGGTTTGATCCGTGGGAATCCGTGAAATCCGTGGCTCGATTTTTACTCGGGGATGCCGACCACCAGGGAGCGGCGGCGCGGCAGTTCTTTCTCGGGGATCTCGGCGGCGAATTCTATGGCGTAGCCCTGTATCCGGAGCAGGTCTCGGGCGGCGTCGTTGAAGAAGTAGACTACGTCGCCTCCGAAGCGGTCTTTGAAGCGGCGGCGTTCTTCCAGATCGAACGGGCTTACCGAATAGACTTTCAAATCTCTGGATTCACGCAGAGCGGTGCCCAAAAGGCGTTGGAATTCCAGAGCGCCTTGCCGGACTTGCGCCATGGTGAAAGCCACTACGTGATAAGGCATAGGACAAATTGAGGATGGCAGAGGATAAGGTGGCTGTCCAGCGCGCGGATGTTGGGCCTGAACCAAGCTTTGCTCTAGTCAGAAGGGAACGGTGTCGTGCACTCTGCTGCTATGGGAGATGATGGCAGGGGAAATGGCGAATCGCGATTGACGGTCGGATGGTCACAGATCCGGACGCTTGAGCTTTCTGCGAAATTCATTCGACTGGCGGAGTTGCGCAAGCTGAAGGCAGTGCGAGCAGGTGGCGGCAGTCTGCTATCGCGTGCGTGCGGGGGAGATCGAATTCCTGCTGGTGCAGACGGGCAAAGGCCGCTGGATTTTTCCCAAAGGCAGCGTCGAGCCGGGACTCACCCACGCCCAGGCCGCGGCACTGGAGGCCTTCGAGGAAGCCGGGGTTCATGGCCGGATGGAAGAAGCATCATTCACCCGCTACGTCCGCCGCCGGGGCGAAGACGCGGGAGACAGAGCCCGCCGTAAATGCGCATCTTTGTGAAGTTTTGCGACAGGTTCCGCCGCAGGAGGCAGGTCGCAATCCTACGTGGTTTTCCGCCGACAAGGCGAAGCGAAGGTTAAAAGAAGATCGCAGTCCTGAGTTCGGAACTGAACTGGCGCGCGTGGTGGACCGCGCGGTGACGCGGATTAAAAGTTTTCGCCGGCGAAGTTCCGCATGTAGTCGTGCGTCCGCAGAAAGTTCAGTTCATCGACATTGGGCGCGTAAGAGAAGCCGCAGGCAGGACGAGGGCTCCGCGCTTCGGATGAGACTGATCGCCAAACCCGGCAGTCAGGAAAAGTAGTCGCGCATCAGTTCGGTCATCCATTGCGGTTGCCGGACTCGGGACGGGTCGGGTTCGAATTCACGAACGTAGGGTTTGATATCGAGCACGGGCGTTCCATCGATCGCATCGAGCGCCTTCACTTTCAGCTTTAATCCGTTTACTTCAATCAACTCACAAACTGACACGCCGAGTTTGTTCGGCCGGTGCTTTTTTCGTTGCGCAAAAATGCCGACGCGCGGCCAGTCTGGATTGTCCCGCGGGTGGCTGGCAGTGGTGACGACGCTGCTGTCGGGAACGTTATGCAAGTGGTAGACCACGAGGATGTGGGAGAAATCGGCGAGGCCGAGAAGGGAATCAGGCGTGAAATGGGTGGCATCGAGTTCAATGACAGATGTCACATTTCCCCAGAAATCATCTTTTACTTCGGTGCGCGGCGAGTGCACGCGGCCGATGGGAGTGAGGGTGATGGAAGTCATAGTTGCGTCCTGATCTTTGATAGGGGTTTCAGTTGGCATCGTGACGGCTAGGGAACGGGCCATCGTGCACGATTGATTGCCTCCCAGTTGGGAGTGCATGCGCGAATCCCTTTCAGATGGGATACTGCCTCCTCCAGCGGCCAGTCCAAGCACCAGTGAAGATAGGCGGCCACGACCGTGGGCGAGCGGCTGACGCCGGCTGTGCAATGAACGTACACCGAGTGCCCTGCGCGGAGCATCTGGTTTAGGGCGACGACACATTCAGGCAGTTTGCGCCTAAGGTTGGCGGAATCGAAATCGGTCACGGGCACGTTTCGGTACGCCATGCCTGCGGCCCGAGCCGATCTTTCTTCCCAATCGACCGCACGATCCCTGAGGTCGTCGTTGGTTTGAAGACTAAGAATCGCCGTGATGTTCGCGGCTTTTAATGCGTCGAAATCCGCGTCTTCTCTCGGATCTGGCCCCACGAACAGGCCCGGCATCACGCAGTCCCATTTCATGGCTGAAACTCATATCCGACGCTTTCAGATCGAGGCCTCGGCCTAAAACTGGCTGGGGGTAGAACGGGCGAAACAAATATCTTGACCGCGCCCCTGTTACCCGCTAAATTACAAGGTTCCACGGACTTAGGGACGGTCTTTAACGTCCCAGGTACCTCCGCAGATAAGTGGGAACTGATTCGAAATGGAAGAAACTTTCGGGTCATGCGGAGCATCTATACCAAGTAGCCAGGGCATTCCCGTTCAACCCATAAGAACTGAAAGACTTATCAATCTGGCCGGGGACGTGTCCTGTCGCAAAAAAGCAGAAAACCGCCATTTTGTTCGGGTCAGGAGAAAGAATAATGAAGCGCTCTGATCGAGTTTTTGATGCTTTACATACTTTGCGGAACCGTTATATGCTCTGTCAGCTTGCATCGAAGGCTACCCGTAAGTTTCACAAGCCCAACACCAGAATCCAGGAGACCATGAACGAGGTCCTGGATCGGATTGCAAGTTCGGAGCGGCAGTCGGTTCTGGCCGAACCGGAACATTTTGCTGAGGCACAACGGCGGGCTGCGTAGTTTAGCCCGCCCCTTTGCCCCGCTGGATGGATCCTTCTCTTTCGCGTACCCCCCTTTGAAAAATCTCCTCGCAGGTGACTGATGACCATTGCTGAACTCAAAGAAAAGAATATTACCGAGCTAACCAAGATCGCCCGATCTTTGGACTTGCCCGGAGCCAGCGGATTGCGCAAGCAAGACCTGATCTTCAAGATTCTCCAGGCCCAGAGCGAAAAAGAGGGCCACATTTTTGCCGAAGGCGTGCTGGAAATTCTGCCCGACGGCTACGGTTTTCTCCGCTCGCCCGACTACAACTATCTGCCCGGCCCGGACGATATTTACGTTTCCCCGTCGCAGATTCGCAAGTTTGACCTCAAGACCGGCGACACCATCAGCGGCCAGGTGCGTCCGCCGCACGAGGGCGAGAAGTATTTTGCGCTGGTCAAGATTGAAGCGGTCAACTTCGAGTCGCCGGAAGAAGCGCGCAACAAGATTCTGTTCGACAACCTGACGCCGCTGTATCCGCAGGAGCGGTTGAAGCTGGAGACCGTTCGCGAGAACGTCAGCGCGCGCGTGATGGATTTGCTGACGCCGCTCGGCAAAGGTCAGCGCGGTCTGATCGTTTCGCCGCCTCGCGCCGGTAAGACCATGCTGCTGCAGAACGTGGCCAATTCGATTACGACCAATCATCCGGAAGTTGTTTTGATGGTGCTGCTGATCGATGAGCGTCCGGAAGAAGTTACGGACATGCAGCGTTCGGTGAAGGGCGAAGTCATTTCTTCGACCTTCGATGAGCCGGCTGCGCGCCACGTGCAAGTCGCGGAAATGGTGATCGAGAAAGCCAAGCGCCTGGTCGAACACAAGCGCGACGTCGTCATCCTGCTGGATTCGATTACGCGTCTGGCGCGCGCTTACAACACGATCGTTCCGCCCAGCGGCAAAGTGCTGTCAGGCGGCGTGGATTCGAACGCGTTGCAGCGTCCGAAGCGGTTCTTCGGTTCGGCCCGTAACATCGAAGAAGGCGGTTCGCTGACCATCATTGCCACCGCGCTGATCGATACCGGATCGCGCATGGATGACGTGATCTTTGAAGAATTCAAAGGTACCGGCAACACGGAAATCATCCTCGACCGCAAGCTGGTCGACAAGCGCACCTTCCCGGCGATCGATATTCAGCGCTCGGGTACGCGTAAGGAAGAGTTGCTGATTCCGAAGGAAGATCTGACGCGCATCTGGGTATTGCGCAAGGTGCTGAACCCGCTTTCGCCGGTGGAAGCGATGGAACTGCTGATCGACAAGCTGAGCAAGACCAAGTCGAACGGCGAGTTCCTGGCGAACATGAGTTCGCTGTAAGAAGCTTCAAAAAATCTGAAACCACCAAGGGCACGAAGGTACACGAAGGAAATCATTTGATTCGCCTTCGTGTGATTCGCACCCCTGGTGGTTTTGTCCTCAGTCCGCCTGGCTTTGTCTTTTTAACCTTCGCATCGCTTTCCCGCCTGAGCTCATCTAACCCTGCATGAGTAACCGGTTGGCAGTTTCAGTGCTCGACCTTGTGGGCATGCGTGCCGGCGAGCCTGCGGGCAGTGCGATTGCGCGGTCGGTGGACCTGGCACAACACGTGGAGCTATGGGGATACAAGCGCTTCTGGCTGGCGGAACACCATTCAATTTCCGGACTGGCCTGCTCGGCTACGTCGGTGCTGATTGGGCATGTGGCGGGAGCGACCAAGACGATTCGAGTGGGCAGCGGCGGCGTGATGCTGCCGAACCATGCCCCACTGGTGGTGGCGGAGCAGTTTGGGACGCTGGAGGCGATGTATCCCGGGACGAATCGATCTCGGGTTGGGACGCGCTCCGGGCTCGGATGGTCAGACGATGCGAGCGCTACGGCGGGATTTGCGGCAGACCGGCGAGGATTTTCCCGAGCTGGTGCAGGAGTTGCGAACTTATCTCGGTCCGGAGAAGCCGGGGCAGGTCGTGAGAGCGATTCCCGGGCAGGGAAGCAATGTGCCCATCACGTTGCTGGGGTCGAGCGGCTTCAGCGCGCAACTGGCCGGGACGTCTCGGGATTGCCATTCGCATTCGCGGCGCATTTTGCTCCGGAGTATTTGTATGCCGCGGCGCGGCTCTATCGCGAACAGTTCCGTCCCAGCGATGTCCTGAAAAATCCTTATCTGATTGTGGCGGTGCAGGTGATTGCGGCGGAGACCGACGCAGCCGCTCGGCGACTGTTCACGACGCCGCAACAGCGTTTTCTGCGTCTGATCCGAAACCAGCCGGTAGAATTGCTGCCGCCGGTCGATTCCATGGAGCCGCTGTGGCGGGACGACCTGGAGCGGGCAGCGGTGGAGAGCAGGCTGGGCGCGGCGATCGTGGGGTCGGATGCAACGGTGAAGGCGGGTCTCGAGAAGCTGGTGGGAGAGCACCGGCGGCCGACGAAGTGATCGTTGTGACTGATACCTACGAACATGCCGACCGGCTGCAATCGTATGAGCGGGTGGCGGGCGTGGCGAAGGGCATCGAGGTTAGGTCCGCTGTTACTGTAGACGTCTGATTTGCGAAACTCACGCTCTTCATCAAGGGCGTCATGCTGAGCTTGCGAAGCATCTAGCGTGTAGCAGCACAAAAGTGGCAGCAATTAAGCAGATGCGCGCAAGATCCTTCGGGACTGAAGTCCCTCAGGATGACGCTACTTCTACAAGTATTTCGATTCATGACTGCCTGCTTACCGTGTTTTAGCGGTCCGAATTGACTGAGGAGAACGAATGGCGCACTTGTTCGAGCCGTTGACGCTACGCGGTGTGACTTTGCGGAACCGGATTGGGGTTTCGCCCATGTGTCAGTACAGTGCGGAAGATGGGATGGCGAACGACTGGCATCTGGTTCACCTGGGATCGCGCGCGGTCGGCGGGGCGGGGTTGGTGATGGTGGAAGCGACCGCGGTCGAAGCGATCGGACGAATCTACTCCCGACGACATGGGGATATGGACGGACCGCACATCGAACCGTTGGCACGGATCGCGAAGTTCGTGTCCGCGCACGGGGCGGTGCCGGGAATTCAGTTGGCGCATGCCGGGCGTAAGGCTTCGAAGTCGCGTCCGTGGGATGGTGACAAGACGCTTTCCGATCAAGAAGGTGGATGGGAGATTGTTGGGCCCAGCGCTCTCGCGTTCGCAGAGGGCTGGCGCGTGCCTCATGAGTTGACGGTGAAAGAAATAGCGGGCATTCGCGAATCGTTTCGGAAGGCGGCAATTCGCGCGCAGGGAAGCGGGATTCAAGTGGCTCGAGATTCATGGAGCTCATGGATATCTGCTGCACAGTTTCTATTCTCCGCTTTCCAATCATCGAACTGACGAGTATGGCGGGAGTCTGGAGAACCGTACGCGGTTTCTTGTGGAAACGGCTCGCGTGGTTCGCGCAGAATGGCCGACGGAGCTGCCACTGTCGGTTCGTTTATCGTGTACGGACTGGGTGGAGGGCGGATGGACGCTGGACGATTCGATTCAACTGGCGAAGGCGTTGAAGGCGGAAGGCGTCGATCTGATTGATTGCAGTTCGGGCGGAGGAAGCCCGCTGGCCAAGATTCCGGTGGGAGCGAGTTATCAAGTCCCGCTTGCGGAGGGAGTGCGGCGCGGGGCTGAGATTCCGACCTCGGCGGTCGGAATGATCACCGAGCCGATGCAGGCGGATGACATCGTCAGAAATGGACGCGCGGACCTGGTGCTGCTGGCGCGTGAAATGTTGCGCGATCCTTATTGGCCGTTCCGGGCGGCGAAGGCGTTGCATTTCAAGGGAGAGATGCCGGTGCCTCCGCAATACCTGAGAGCGTTTTAGACTGAACCTGCCACAAGAGAATTTCTTAGCGAACTTTGCGGAGTACTTTGCGCTCTTTGCGGTGAAAAGCTTTTAACCGCAAAGGCGCAAAGGACTCCGCAAAGGTCGCTAAGAAAAGCCCATTCATCGAGGCTTCGACTTGTTTGAATCGGAATTTCTGACCAACACGGCTTCGAGCAAGGCGGCGTATCGGGAACTGATGGCGCGGGTGGTCGAATTGCTTTGTTCGTCACTGCCTGAACATCCTTATCGCGGCAAGAATCCTGGTGAGTTGTCTGCGTTGATCGACCCTTAATTTCTTCCTGACGCTGGGGTTGCTCCCGACGCGGTTTTCGGCAAGCTGGGCGAAATTGTTTCCAATTCAATCTCGGTGAGCGATCCCAATACTGCCGCTCATCTGCATCCTCCGCCTTTGCTGACGGCACTGGCTGCTGAAGTCGTGATCAGCGCTTTGAACCAGTCGATGGATTCGTTCGATCAGGCGCCGATGGCTACCGTGCTGGAGCAGAAGTTTGTGCAATGGCTCGTTGCCGAGGCGGGATTGCCGTCGGGCGCGGGTGGAACTTTCACTTCGGGAGGGACGCAGTCGAACTACATGGGATTGCTGCTGGCGCGCGATGTCGTTTCTGAAATCGCGGCTGCAATGGCCGGCGCAGAAGCGAGGTCTGCCGGCGCAGGCGTCGCAAATGCGCATCCTGTGCTCCGAGGTGGCGCATTTTACCGTGGAGAAATCCGCGGCGCAGTTGGGGCTGGGAACTGACGCGGTGGTTAGAGTCGCCGTGGACGACGAATTCCGGATGCGGCCGGAGAGTCTGCGTATCGCGCTCGACGGAATGCGGGACCAGGATTTGCTGCCCTTTGCCGTTGTCGCGACGGCGGGCACTACGGATTTTGGTTCTGTGGATCCACTGCCTGAGATTGCTGCACTGTCTAAGGCGGCTGGGGCGTGGCTGCATGTGGATGCCGCCTATGGTGGCGTCCTGTTGTTTTCGCCTCGCCATCGGGAGAAGTTGAACGGGATTGAATCCGCGGACTCTCTGAGCATCGATTTTCACAAGCTTTTCTGGCAGCCGATTCCTGCGAGTGCGTTTCTGTTGCGCGATGCGCGTAACTTTGAGCTTATCGAACTGCATGCCGACTACCTCAATCCGGAGACGCATGAGGAGCAGGGAATTCCCAACCTCGTGACGAGTTCTCTGCTTACGACCCGGCGCTTCGATGTGCTGAAGTTGTGGTTTTCGTTTCAGCTTCTGGGGCGGGAGAAGTTGGGGGCGATGATTGACCGGACAATCGAGTTGGCGTCTTTCGCCGCCCAGGGATTGTGAGTCGTGATGTCTTCGCTGGAACTCGTTCATGGCGGGAGTTTGAGCACGGTTGTTTTTCGTTATGTTCCAGAGCGTAAGGGGATCGATGAGGATGAGTTGAATGCGGCGATGCGGCAGCGGTTGTTTGATCGTGGCGACGCGGTGATTGGGCATACGCGGGTTCGTGGGCGGCAGTGTTTGAAGTTTACGTTTATGAATCCTTCGGTGAGCGAGGCGCAGATTGAGGAGTTGGTGGGGATGGTGGTCGAGTGTGGGAGGCAATTGGAGCGGAATGAATGGCACCAGCTTAAAACCGCTGCCGAGCTTCGCTCGGCTGGGCAGGTCAGGGACCTGCCCCTACGTGGCCTGTGGATGGAAAACTGTGATTCCAATTCTGCGGCTGTGGCATCTAGAGGACATTCGGGGCGTCACGCGTCTAAAATAGCCTCCATCATTTATTTTTATTTGGGATTGAATTTATGGCCAAACCAATTTTATTGAGTGTGGATGACGATCCTGATGTGTTGCGTTCGATCGAGCGCGACTTGCGTTCACAGTATGGGGCCGAGTACCGGGTGATCGGGAGCGATTCGCCGGAGGGTGCGCTCGATCTGTTGAACCAGTTGAAGGTGCGAAATGACAGCGTGGCTTTGCTGCTGGCGGACCAGCGCATGCCGCGCATGGATGGCGTCGAGTTTCTGCAGCAGGGCATGCAGGTGTTTCCCAAGGCGAAGCGGGCGTTGTTGACTGCTTATGCCGACATGAATGCCGCCATCAGCGCGATCAATCAGGCCAACATCAATTATTTCTTTTTGAAGCCATGGGACCCTCCCAGCGAGCATCTGTATCCGCAGCTGGATGATCTGCTCGACGACTGGCAGGCTTCCTACCGTCCGGCATTCGAAGGGATTCGGGTGCTGGGGACGCGCTGGTCGCCGAAGTGTTATGACTTGCGCGACTTTCTGGCGCGGAACCATGTTCCGTATCAGTGGATCGACGTGGAAATTTCTGAGAATGATCCGGAAACCAAGCGGCTTCTGGAGGCGCTGGGGCCTGACGCCGCGAGTCTTCCTGTGGTGCTCTTTCCCGACGGAACCAAGCTTTTAGAAAGCCTTCCCGCGGATGTCGCCAACAAGGTTGGATTGCGGACGCGAGCGCAGACGAATTTTTACGATCTGGCGATCGTCGGCGGAGGGCCGGCTGGTCTGGCTGCCGCTGTTTATGGCGCGTCCGAAGGTCTGAACACGGTGATGATCGAACGGGAAGCGCCCGGCGGACAGGCGGGGATGAGTTCGCGGATCGAAAATTACCTGGGATTTCCGGCCGGACTCAGCGGCAACGATCTGGCGCGGCGCGCGGTGGTGCAGGCGCAGCGTTTTGGAGTGGAAATACTTTCTCCGGTGGAAGTGGTTGGCGTCCGGCTGGAAGGGTCTTACCGGATCCTCAAGATGGCGGACGGAAACGAAATCTCGTGCCATGCGTTGATGATCTCGACCGGAGTGCAGTGGCGCAAGCTGGAGGCGGAGGGAATCGATCGCCTGCAGGGTGCGGGAATTTACTACGGCGGCGGCGCCACCGAGGCGCTGACGTGCAAGGGCGAAATTGTTTACGTCGTGGGCGGCGCGAATTCAGCGGGCCAGGCGGCGATGAACTTTGCCAAGTATGCGGAGCGCGTGGTCATTCTGGTGCGTGGAGATTCGCTGGCCAGCACGATGTCGCAGTATCTGATCGACCAGATCAAGGAAAAATCCAACATTCAGCTTTGGGCGCATGCCAGCGTGGTCGAGGCGCACGGGACGACCCATCTGGAAGAAATTTCGGTGCTGTGTTCGGACACCAACAAGATCGAGCGTGTGCCGGCCAGTTCGATGTTCATATTTATTGGAGCTCTGCCGCGAACCGACTGGCTGGCCGGTCTGGTCGAGCGTGACGAACGTGGATTTATTCTGACTGGTCCCGATCTCATACGGGACGGACAACATCCCAAGGGATGGAATCTGGAGCGCGATCCGTTTTTGCTGGAGACGAATGTGCCCGGGATTTTTGCCGTGGGCGATGTGCGGCATGGATCGGTGAAGCGCGTCGCGTCCGGCGTGGGCGAAGGATCCGTGGCGGTGCAGTTTATCCATCAGTATTTGAGCAAGGTGTAGGAGATTCATGATCGAAAAATCAGAGTTGCTTCACATCCCGGCGTTTGAGGGTTTGCCCGACGATCAACTGGATTGGTTCATCAGCCAGTCGACCGAGGTCGTTCTCAAGGCGGGAGACATTTTCCTGCAGCAAGGCACGCCCGCGGTCTGGATGATCATCATGCTTGAAGGGCAGATGCAGATGCGAGGCGCATTGGGCGGCGAGGCGGTGTCCTTTCCGCTTGAGCCGGGCGCGATTACCGGTCTGTTGCCCTTCTCGCGGATGAAGGTAGCGGTGTTGACCGGCCGGGCGGTTACCGACGGCCGTATCTTGAAATTTCCCTCGGCTAAATTTCCGGAGTTGGTGCAGAGAATGTGGGAACTGGCTCAACGCCTGGTGGGCCAGATGTCCGACCGGATCCGCGAGACTACCCGGTGGGAGCAGCAGGTGGACCGGCTAGCGAGCCTGGGAAAACTTTCCGCGGGGCTGGCGCATGAACTGAACAATCCCGCGTCGGCCGCGAAACGCGCCACCAGCCTGCTGCGAGAAACGATGTATCGAATCAAAGACGCAGCTCAGGAACTGGGCAAACATAACCTTACGGATGTCCAGAGGTCGGAAATCGAAAAGCTGGAAGCGTCGTTTTTGAAGCGCGACGAAACACCGCTTGATACGCTGGCCATCAGCGACCTTGAAGACCAGATCGATTCCTTGTTGCGGAGTCATGGGCAGAACGACTTGTGGCAGCTGGCCGCCGATCTGGCCCGCAGAGGCGTGAAGCCGGAAGCGCTGGAGTCGCTGTTTGCGACCATGGACGCCGACGTTGCCCGGGCCGCCCTGGTGAGGATCGCAGCCTCAGTGGAGATTGCGAACCTGCTGATTGAGATTGAGAGCAGCACGTCGCGGATTTCCGACCTGGTACGTGCGATCAAGGAGTACACGTACATGGACCAGACCACCGCGCAAAATGTGGACATCGCGAAGGGCCTGGAAAATACGCTCACCATCCTGAATCACAAAATCAAGCGTGGAATCACGGTGCACCGCGAGTACGAGAAAATCCCGCTGCTGGTGAATTCGTATGGAAGCGAGTTGAACCAGGTGTGGACGAACATTATCGACAATGCAATCGACGCGATGAAAGGAACGGGCGAGTTGCGAATCCGAACTTATCGCGACGACGATTGCGTGGTGGTTGAGATTGGCGATAACGGTCCGGGAATCCCGCCTGAGGTCGAACCGCACATCTTTGAGCCTTTTTACACCACCAAGGGAGTGGGAGAGGGAACCGGGCTAGGTCTCGATACTGCGTTGCGGATCGTTAAGAAACACAGAGGTTCGATTCAGGTGGATTCGAAGCCTGGGAACACGCGGTTCCAGATTTTTCTGCCGCTGGTGAATGCTCCCGTCTAAAAAGCTTGCCTCAGACGTGGCCTGGGCCAGCTTCGCGCAGGTCCAGTTCGTGTTCCAGAGTCCGCAGGGTTTCGTCGTTGATGCGGCCTTCGTTTCGCAGACGGACTGCGGTTTTCCGTTCCAGCCTGAGCAGTTCGCGGGAAATACGTTCTAAACGTTCGTGATGTTTGGGGCTGATGCCCTCTTCTTCATTCTCTTTGCCGATGACGTCGGTAAGACGATGACGGTAGTGCCTGGTTAGATCTTCGTAGATCGCGGCATATTCAGTGGCGTCCTTCGTGCGTTCGCCTTCCAGGTAGGCTAGCGCCGCTTCCAATATTTCCTTACGCGCATTTTCTTCTTCGACATTCGGTCCGGCGGGGTCGGCGACACCAAGAACTCGGACCACCCAGGGAAGCGTCAGACCTTGCAATACCAGGGTCACGAAGATCACACAGAACGCAAGAAATACGATCAGGTTCCGCTGGGGAAACGGGCTGCCATCGGCAAGAGATTGAGGCAGGGCGATGGCAGCGGCGAGCGCGATGACTCCGCGCATTCCGGTCCAGCCTACGACCAGCATGCCTTTTACCGGTGGCATGGTCACCTTCTGGTGAAGTATGCCGCGGCGAATCCGGTATGCCAGCCAGGCGCCGGGGAATATCCAGACCATCCGCAATGCGATTACCAGCGCGCTGAACAATGCTCCGTACAGAAGCAGTCTGCTGTGACTGTAGCCGTGGATCCCGGACAAGACGTAGGGAAGTTGCAGTCCGATCAGAACAAAGACTACGCCGTTGAGGATGAAGTCGAGAGCTTCCCAAACTGCCCAGGCCTGCAGCCGCACACCGGGCGAAAAGAAAGTCGAACTTCTGCGGCTTAGATAGAGTCCGCAGGCCACCACGGCAAGCACACCGGAAGCATGCAGCCGGTCGGCGGTGAGGTAGGCGGCGTAGGGAGTCAGGATGCTGATGGCAATTTCGATGGGGCCGTCGTCGATGCGGCGTTCGATGCGGTCGACGATCCACCCGGTGATGAGGCCGACGGCAAGGCCGGCGAAGGTCAGGTACATGCAGGCGGATGGCGCCGCTTCGGAAAACGTGGGAGTCTGGTGACCCAGGACCATTGCTATACCAAACTCGAGAGCCAGCAGTCCGCTGGCGTCGTTGACCAGGCTCTCGCCTTCGAGAACATCGGTGATTCTCTTGGGAATGCCGACACGTTTGGCGATTGTAGCTGCCGCAAGGGCATCTGTGGGCGCGACGACTGCGCCCAGTACCAGGCCGAGTTTCCAGTCAAAGCCGGAGGAGTACCACTGCGTTCCCAGAGCTACTCCGACCACGGTGAACGTAACCAAGCCAAAAGCCAGGAGAAGGATGCTCACCAAGTTGTAGGAAAATTCGCGCCAGGAGGTTTGCCAGGCGGCGGAGTAGAGCAGCGGCGGCAGGATGACGAAGAAGATGACGTCGGGATTGAGAGCGATCCGGGGAATGCCAGGTACGAAGCCGAGTAGGCCTCCGGCGATGACCAGAACGATGGGATATGCGATCTGAAGTTTTCGCGCCAGCGCTCCGAAGGCGACGACGAAGAGCAACAGCAACAAAAAAACCAGTTCCACTGCCTGGACGTTGCTCGACAATTCCGAAGATCTCCTTGGTCTTGGCAGTATAAGACAGGATGTTATTTGGTGGGGCGGCGGGGGCGTTGTTTGGCCAGGACTGCGCGGATGATCAGCTTGTTTTTCATTTTGTGATCGATTGGGACTTTGGCGCTTTTCAGTGCAGCGCCGATTAGTTGTTTAACGGCCGGCTTATCCAGATCGGAAGCGCTCTCCAGCCTGATGGTGCGAACAATCTTCCCGCTGCCCTGGAGCAACATATTTGGGTCAGGCACATTTTTTCCCTGCAGAAAGAACAGAGTGACGTAGCGGGGGTAAAGAACAATCGAGAAAATGGCTTCGGAAGATCTCTCGCTTGGGCCGAAACCAATGGCTAATGCGTTGTAGTTATCGTAGACGAGTTGAATGGCGCCGGGGAGGCGAGCGCGCATTTTCTTCAGACATCCACGAGCCGTGGCTGCCACCTCGGAGGGGTATTTGTCGATGAATCCGTTGAGTTGAGTCTGGGGTGATGCAGCATCCAATTTTTTTCTCGACTGCGCCATAGCGATATTGTGCCGGGGTCTCAGGACCACTGTCCACCGGGACTCGCGCCACTGCGGCGAGTCTGCTAGCCTAACTCTGCCTCAAGTAGCGATCACCATCATGAAGCGATCCAAAAAAGAGAAGCCCGAAGCGACCAAACAGGCTGTCGATACCGCGCTGCGCGCTTGCCTGATCGCGAAAGACGCTGCCTTCAATGCCGGGGATTACATTGGGACGGGATCGCAAATTGCTTTTCTGCAGGTAAAGCAATGCGAAAAAGAACTTGACCAGATCGAACGGCAAATTGACGATGCCACACCCGCTGCAGTCACCCAGGTGCCGGAGGCACAGGCCCGCGAATTGCTGGCATGCCTGAAATTTACTATCGATCTGGAACGGATTGGCGACTTGATCTGGTCCGTGGTCAAACGAATTCACGATCTGCCAGAGCCGCTCGATGCGAAGGAATCGAAGGTCCTCATTGGGATGGTGCGGGTGTTGCAGGAGATGCTGGGGCGTATCCATCAGGGATTTGTGAACCGCGATCTAGCACTGGCCGAATCCGTGATCAAGATGGACTACGACATGGACCAGGTCTGTCACGGAGTTTTTCGGGAGTACATGGAAAAGGGTGCGGGACGGCGAAGTCTTGAGGTGACCAACCTTCTTTTCATGGTGCAGGCTTTCGAGCGCGCGGGCGATCACACCAAGAACCTGGCGGAAGAGTTGTTTCATCTGGTGCAGGGCCATAGCGTGCGCCACGTCAAGAAGTCACGCCAGACTGGCCAGACTTAGATTGGGTGTCAGGCCCGGCGAAGCGATCCCCGGGAGCAGCGATGTTTTGTTAATATCGTTGGCCGAGGGGGGAATCATGCCGAACCTAAAGGGGTTGGAGTCCGTAGTAACGCAACTCAGAGTGGAACGAACGAGTCTGGTGAACCAGTTAAGACATGTGGACGCAGCTCTTTCGGTCCTGGGTAAGTTGGACAGCGGAAGATCCTATACCAAACCGCGGCGCAGGAAGCTATCGGTGGCCGCGCGCAACAAAATCGCCGCGGCGCAGAGAGCGCGCTGGGCGAAGGTGAGGCAAGCCAAGAAAGCGGCGTAGAAGGCGACTGCGATTTTAAATGAGCCCGCCAGGCGAATGCCTGGTGGGCTTTGTTTTTGTAGACTGACGACGTGGCTTCTGAAAAGAGGTTTACTGGAGAGTTCCAACATGGTTTTTCTTCTGGCATTCGGCATTGGAGTGGTGACAGGGCTGCGGTCGATGACTGGTCCTGCGGTTGTGTGTTGGGCGGCACACCTGGGATGGCTCAAGCTTGAGGACTCACGGTTGGCGCTGATGGGATCGACGGTGGCCACGTATGCTTTTTCGGCTTTTGCCATTGGCGAATTAATCGCGGACAAGTTGCCCTTCATTCCGAATCGGACTTCGCCGGGTCCGCTGTTCGGCCGCATTGTTTTGGGCGCGCTCTGCGGGGCTACGCTATGTGCCGCGGGCGGCTATTCGCTGGCTGTGGGCTCGATCCTGGGAGGCTTGGGTGGAGTCGTGGGAGCGTTCGGCGGTTATCAGGCTCGCAAGCGGCTGGTGGCGAAGTTGGGTTGTCCGGATTGGGTGATTGCTGTGCTGGAAGATGTGGTTGCGGTTGGCGGTGGGTTGTTTTTGGTTTCGCGGTTTTGAACTAGCGGAGTTGGCGCCCAACCACGGAACTCACGATTCATCTGCTTATAGGGATCCTTCGACTGCGTGAGAAGTGTCGGAAGCGAAACATCTCACGCAGCTCAGGATGACACTGCCGATCCTTTAAGTGCTTAGGGCGGCGACTGTGGTGCCGGGCCAGGGTGGGTTCAGGGCGAAGCGAATTGTGGTCATCAGTACGTTGTTGTCGGCGGGTTTCTGCAGGAACGCGCAGGCGCCGGCCTTGAGACGTGCGATCGCGATTGTATTGGGGATCGCGAGCGGTCAGGACGATGACCGGGATCGACGAAAGCTGGGCGCTTTGCTGCAGGCGATCGAGAACCACGAAACCGTCTCCGGCGGGCAGGCCGATGTCGAGGATGATCAGGTCGGGCCGCTCTTTCTGGGCCATGGCGATGGCGGAGAAGCCGTCGGTGGCGTAGGCGGTGTCGAAGTGGCTGGCGCGCAGCCGCAGGTTCAGACCTCGCCTCAGGTCGGGATCATCGTCAACGATTAGAATCTTGTGTTTTTCCATTTTCGTTCCTCTCTTTAATTCCAATTTCCAGAATTGCGGTAGTCAATCAACTATTGATGCGGCAATCAGTTGGCGCAGGGCAAGCTGCGCCGGAGAGTCGCCATGGTCAGTTCAGTAATGGTATCGGCAATTTCCTGAACAACCTTAGCCACGGAGGCTCCGCGAGTCCAGTGTTGGAAGTTTCAGGGCCACGGATGAGAGTTTGAAAACGCAACTGGCGCGCAGGCGGTCTGACCGGTCGAGTTGTTCACGGATTCGCTTTTCGACCACGCGGGCTCCCTGTTGATCGGTCGAGGCCACAATGACCAGAGTCTCTCCCGAATCCGGTGCGGCCCATGGCCGGCAGAATTGCGTCCTTGTCGCCGAGAATGCAGGGTTCTAGAAGCTGCAGGCAATGCAGACGAATTTCGTCCCAGTTGCCGGTGAAGGGGATATTGGAGGGGCGCAATCTCAACCGTGATCAGGGAGAGAGACTCGCGCAATCGTCCATGGTGAGTAATGACCGGAGTGAGAAATTTCGCCAGCGAAAACAGCGGCAGCGTGAAAACGAAAGTGCTGCCGTGAGAGAGCTGGCTCTCCACCCAGATTTGTCCACCGTGAAGGCGGACCAGTTCCTTCGAAATATAGAGACCCAGGCCCAGTCCCTTGCGGCTGTCGTCCACCGAATTCGGGTCCTGATACAGGCGCTCAAAGATCAGGGCCTTCGCTTCGGGACTGATGCCGCGGCCGGTGTCGGTGACAGAGATCTGAACGAACTCCGGATCGTTGTCTTTCAGGCAGGCCTTTACCATGACTGAACCGTCGGGTTGCGTAAACTTAGATGCGTTGTCGAGGAGATTGGTCAGCACTTGCAGGACGCGGTTGGGGTCGGCGTAGACGAATGGAATCCTGATGTCTAACGCCCACTTCGATGCCGATGTGTTTGGTCTCGGCCGTGGCCTGCAGCATGGCGACCGCCTGGCTGGATCACATCGCCGATGACGATGCATTGCGGCTCGACGGAGATTTTTCCCGACTCGGCGCGGGTGGCTTCGAGCAGGTCCGTGATCATGGCTCGCAGCTGATTCACGCTGCGGAAAATTGTTTCCAGGTGCTCGCGTTGTTCGGGAACCACCTTGACCGGCCAGGCCGTCGAGCATGAGCGTGACGAACTGGTGAATGCAGGTCAGGGGAGTGCGCAGTTCGTGCGAGACGTGGGAGAGGAATTCGTTCTTGAACTGGAGTTGCTGGCGCCGGCTCATGTCGAGAGAAGTCAGCAAGGCCTGGCGCTCGATGGCGTAGCGCATGGCGCGGGCCAGTTGTTTGCTGTCGAAGCTGCCTTTGACCAGATAGTCCTGCACGCCCTGATGGACCGCGTTGACCGCCAGTTCCTCGTCGTCCAGGCCGGAGAGCACGACGATGGGCACGCCGGGAGTTTCCTTGAGCACGGTGCGATACGTTTCCGCGCCGTGGCTGTCGGGAAGATTCAGATCGAGCAGCACCATGGCGGGCGGAGACACGATCATCGAGGCCAGGCCGGTGGAGAGCCGGTTGACGCAGGAGACGGACAGGTCGGAGTTGGCTTCCACCAGGCGCAGGCGGATCAGGTCGGCGTCGCCGGGGTTGTCTTCAATCAGCAATACATGAGTGGATTCGTTAGTCATTTTGCTCCTCGCGTGGCAGGCACGCGCAACCGATCCAGAAATCTTTCAGCAGCTTCACGGCGGAAACCCATTCGCCCAGAGTGGGCGGTTTGCTGACGTAGCTGTTGGCTCCCAGCTCGTAACTGCGCTCGATATCCTTGGCGGCTTGCGAGGTGCTGAAGATCACGACCGGGATGCGACGCAAGGCAGGATCGGTTTTTACGTCGGCCAGTACCGCACGGCCGTCCTTGCGGGGCAGATTCAGGTCCAGCAATACCAGGTGGGGACGGGCGGCGCCGGAATATTTTCCTTCGCGGCGAAGGTAAGCGATGGCTTCGGCCCCGTCGGAGACTGTATTGACGTGGCTTGGCCACGAGCTCTGCGCCAGGGCATCGATGGTCAAATCGAGGTCGGCAGGATTGTCATCCACCAGGAGGATTTCGGAGGTGCCTGCCATCATGCCGGGTCCTGCCTTTTAGCCAGTTTTCCCGCGGGTAAGGTGAATCTGAAGATGGTGCCGCCGACCTCGTTGGGGAGGGCCTGGATTGTGCCACCGTGGCGTTCGATGATTTTCTTGCAGATGGCCAGCCCGATGCCGTTGCCCGGATATTCGGTGCGAGTGTGCAGGCGATTGAAAATGACGAAGATACTTTCGGCGTGCTCGGGAGAAATGCCGATGCCATTGTCGGCCACCGAGAAAATCCAGTCGGAGCCTCGCTTCTCCGCGGAGATGTGAATGACGGGAGGCTCGGAGCGCCGAAATTTCAGGCCATTTCCGATGAGGTTCTGGAACACCTGCTTGCAGTTGGGTACCGCTGGCCATCACGCGGGGCAGAGGCCCGTGAGTGACTGAGGCTCTGCTCTCCAGGATCGCGGCCTGCAGATCTCGCATCGACTCTCCCACGATTTCGTTGCAATCGGTGATCTCGAGCGCCGTCTCCTGCCGCCCGACGCGCGAAAAGGCCAGCAGGTCCTGGATCAGGCTCTGCATGCGCGCGGCGCCGTCGACCGCGTAGTTGATGTACTTGTCGGCTTGTTCGTCGAGCTTGCCGCGATAACGTTCCGCCAGCAATTGGGTGTAGGCCGAGACCATGCGCAAGGGTTCCTGCAAATCGTGCGATGCCACATAGGCGAACTGTTCGAGGTCGGCATTGGAGCGGGCCAGTTCCTCGACCTTCCCGGCCAGAGCTTGCTGGTTCCGGTTGCGTTCCTGACGCGCTTCCTTGTCTTTCAAGGCGCCGCGCAATGCTACCGACAGACGCGCGAGTGAGTCTTTGAGCACGTAGTCGGTGACGCCCTGCTTGATGCACTCGACCGCAGTTACGGCGCCCAGAGCGCCCGAGACCAGAATCAAAGGGATGTCCAGGCCTTCGTCGCGCAGGATCTCCAGTGCCTCCGTGCCTCGCCACTGTCCCAGGTTGTAGTCGGCCAGGACGACGTCGGGAAGGTTGGTCTTTATCCGTTGGCGGAACTCTTCGGCGGTCTGGACTACGTCGCTGATGACATCGAATTCGCCTTTTCCCAATTCCTGCAAGGATCAGATCCCGGTCTGCGGGATTGTCTTCGACCAGCAAAACACGAACTGGGGCTTGATCGCAACGCTTGGGTTTGTCGTCCTTGCGGGCAGTCGCGGTCGAGGTTGCGCTCATCGCGAATCCTGCCCGGAGACGCCATTGGAGTGGTTGACATCATCGCGAAGAAATAAGAGAACGGGCAGGAGAGATTGCTATGACTTCCCATGTGTCTGAGTCATCGGCGGAATGGCAGTGGGCTTTAGCCGGAGGAAAGGTGGAAAACTAAGCAAAAGGTGCGTGTTTACTGGTCAAACACGAGGTGGCGAAGCGAACGGTCATGTACCTCTGGAAAAAAGAAAATAGTCTCGATGATTTGATTGGCGACTGCGCTCGCCGCTAAAGCGAAGGCATAAGGTCCCGAGGGCAAATAGCAACGTGGATTGGCGGCCGCCTTTTTTCCCATTAAGAGACCAAACTAAGCGTGCGAGTGATCAAGATGGCACAAAGCGCACCCTTGAACCGAAGGCAGCGAGCGGTCGCTGGCCTTCGTTATCTTCAAACGAATCAATGACTTTGCCGGTGATGTGGCACTTTTGAGGGTTTGCAGGCACGCCGGTGCCATTTCAAAGGCTCGGCTGACGGTCTATCTTCACGGTTGAGCAGTCCGGGGGAGGGCTGCCCGGGCGTTGGGTGACTCGCAAGAGTCGGGACGCCCGTTTTGACTTTTCCGGCGAAGTTTCTGCCAGCTTCCGCAAAACCAGCCACGGATTTTCACTGATTTCCACGGATCAAATCTTTTTCTGCTTTTCGGTTATCCGTGGGAATCCGTGCAAATCCGTGGCTGCGTTTTTTGAAGCGAAGCTACTGGGTGGAGATGGTGAAGTTTACGGTGATGCGGGCCTCGGTTTCTACGGCTTCTCCCGATTGCAGATATGGTCTGAAGCGCCATTGCTTCACTGCTTCGCGCGCCGCAGTTGAGAGAATGGTGGGGCCGCTCAGGACGTGCAAGTCCTGAATGTTGCCGTCGCGTCCGATGAGAGCTTCAAGCACGACTGCGCCCTGGACCTTCATCTGCTTGGCAAGCATGGGGTAATTCGGTTCGACCGGGCGAGACAGCAGTTCGGCCGCGCCGGGAGAGATGTGAACTCTCGCGGTGGCGTCGGCAACGCCGCTGGAATCGGGAGTCGTGTTGGCATAGGGGCTGGGTGAAGCAGGCGGCGGAGCCTGCGAGAACGGTGCTCTGGCTTGTAAGTCCACTCTGACGGAATTGTTGGTCGCCGGGATGGTGCGGCGTTCGTCTCCGGCGACGACTTCAACTTCGAGTGGAGGCAGCACGGCGCGGCTCATGACGACTGGCGCCAAAGCCGGAGCAGGACTGGGATCGATGACCCTGGGAACTGAGGTGCGTCTGGCCTTCGGACGTGGATGAACAACTGCCGGTGGCGTAACCGTGGTCGCCGTTTCGGCTGGAGTCTTTACGTCAGGAGCGGGCTGTTCCACTGGTTCCGATTCTGATTGTGCTGGAGGCGTGGGCGGAAACCAGAAATCATAATCTTTGATGAGTACGAGGATGAGGGCTGCCAGTAGCAAAGCCAGAGCAATCAACATCTGGCGGCGCTGCTTTTGTTCGGCAGCCCCGTCGTCTTAAACGAAGGCTTGAGGTCAGTGACCTGTAGTTCTTTCTCCTCCAGCAACGCCATGACGCGGAGTCCCTCCCCGCCCGTGGAGAGACGGGCCTGCCGCATAGTATGCCTCGAAATTTCTATCTAAGCCAGCGAAACCAGTGGTTTGGTCGGGCTCTTAGTATTCTTTGTGATGACTGGCGGGGAACTGCTTTGGCCGCAAAGGCGCGCAGGGAAGCCGCAGAGCTTGAGGTGGACAGTCGAATTGGCACCGAAAGGCTTATTGCGCCTCAGGAGCTTTAGCTGGAAAAAACTAGCCCGGCTCGCGTGAGAAGCGACCGGGCGTGAAATTCACTTAAGCCGACTTTTTGAAGTCGATTGGGAATGCAATAATCTTCCCCCGTTGCTCCAGGGGAATCCATTTCACCTTGGCCTTGAACCGCGACGGAATGTAGAACTCAATCACCTGTGCCATAAGGCATCCTCCGATCCACCGCAGCCCACCTGCCTTGCTGCAGCATCACCGTGCCAGGTGGTCTGCTCATTACGTAATTAGATGCAAAGCGTTGGAAGAAGTGTCATCAGGTATTTCCATGTAGGAAAGCCAAGGGGAACGCTTTCGGCGGTGCCGAAAACAAAGCACGACGTTTGTTGTTGGAAGAAATCGCGGACGGCTGAGGGCGGCTGTCCCCACGTGGTCCGTGGCGAAGAACGTTCAGCAGGCTAGTTGGTCGCGGGTCAGCTTCAGGCCGTTGAGATTGCCGAGAACAGTTACGGCGATCGATTCTGTCTGGAAAAATTCATTGGCCAGTTCGGTCAGCTGCTCGACAGTGACTTTCTCGATCCGTTCGATGAGTTCGTCGAGGGTGTTGAAGTGGTCGAAGTACATTTCCTGGCGGGCCAGGTTCGACATGCGCGCGCTGGAGGATTCGAGCGATAGCATCAGGCTGCCCTTTAACTGGTCTTTCGAGCGCCGCAGTTCCTCTTCGGGCACAGGCTCTTCCTTGAGCTTGCGAAACTCCGATACGACCGACTGCACGACTTTGCCGGCGGATTCGCGCGAGGTTCCGGCGTAGACAGAGAGGCATCCGGTGTCGCGGTAGGGTGACAAGTCGCTGTAGATGGCGTAGGCCAAGCCCTGGCGCTCGCGAATGTTCTGGAACAGACGCGAGCTCATGCCGCCGCCGAGCAGCGTATTCAAAATGTAGGACGCGTGCCGGTTCTCGTGTGCGATGGGGTGCGAAGGCACGCCGACGCAGATCTGCACCTGCTCCAGCGCTTTCTTGTTGCGCATGATGATGCGCGCGGCAATCTTCGGCTCGGAGCCGTGGAAGCCATTCTTCACGGGCTTCATGTGTCCGAAGTGTTTGTTCACCAACTCCACGAATTCCTCGTGCTTCAGGTGACCCGCGGCGGAAATGATCATGTTGCCGGGGGAGAAGCGCTGTTTGTAAAAATCCAGCACGGGGTCGCGTTCGAACTTCTTGACCGTATCTTTGGTTCCCAGGATCGGTTTGCCGAGCGGATGATCTTTCCAGAAATTCTGGGTGAAGATTTCGTGGACCAGGTAGTCGGGATTGTCCTCGTCCATTTTTATTTCTTCAAGGATCACTCCACGTTCGCGGCCGATGTCATTGGCATCGAATATGGGATTCAGCACCAGATCGCTGAGGACATCCATGGCGATAGGCAGATGTTCGTCCAGAACCTTAATGTTGAAGCCGATACATTCCTTGGCGGTGAAGGCGTCCATGTTGCCGCCGATGGAGTCGACTTCGCGGGCGATTTTCTCCGCGCTGCGGTTCTTCGTCCCCTTGAACACCATGTGCTCGATAAAATGGGAGATGCCGTTCCATTGCAGGTCTTCGTCGCGGGACCCGGTCTTGATCCATATACCGATCGAGGCGGAGCGAATGTGCTCCATCTCCTCAGTGATAAGGATGAGGCCGTTGGGGAGCACCTCGCGACGTATGTTGCGGACTTCCTGAACCATACAAGTATTGTTGCACAATGCGACCGAGTCCGGCGAATGCGAGTTTAATCTTTTGTAATCATATAGTTACGTGCCTTTATCGACGGAGGCATCTTAGGTGGGCCTTTGTCCTCTACAATTAGCTGAGAAGACCGAAATCTTTACCGCAAAGGTCGCAAAGGGGCCGCAAAGTACGCAAAGTAAAGCATTTCTGAAGGCTACGATTCATGACCCAGGTGGCGCACAATTCGTTGTTAGGGCTTCAGCTTCCCGAATTGAGCTGAGTTGGTGGAGGAGTTCGGTCAGCCGTCTTACCGCGCCCGACAGCTGTTCGAGGCTCTTTACCGGCAAAGAGTCGCAACTGCGGACGAGATTTCGACACTGCCGCAGGATTTTCGGCAAGGACTGTTGGACAAAGGAATCTCCGTCGGTCTGCCCAAAATCGACAAGAAGTTTGTATCGACTGATGGAACGGTCCGCTATCTGGTGGCGTGTGCGGACGGGCAAAGCGTGGAAACCGTCTGGATGCCTCAGGGCGACGGCGGCGAAGCAGGAGACGGCAGCGAAGCTGGCGACCAGACTGAAATATCGGGCCGCACCTGGGAGCGCGCGACCATTTGTGTGTCGAGCCAGGTCGGCTGCGCGGTGGATTGTCAGTTCTGCCTGACCGCGTTGCTGGGAATAAAGCGCAACCTGACGGCGGGAGAAATCGTGGGACAGGTGTGTGCGGTGCTGAACGATCAGGGAGTTTCTCTACCGCTGCACCGCATCAACCTGGTCTTCATGGGGATGGGAGAGCCTTTCCTCAACTACGCGAATTTCATGAAAGCGGTCCACCTGCTGGTGGAAGGAGTGGGCATCGTCGAATCGCGCATGACGGTATCCACGGCAGGGATCGTGCCGGCGATTTACGATTTCGGATTGGAACCGGTACGTCCGAAGATCGCGATTTCGCTCAATGCTTCGAATGACGACTTGCGCACCCGCCTGATGCCGATCAATCGCAAGTGGAACCTGGAAAAGCTGATGGCCGCGGCGCGGGAATTCCCGCTGCGCAACCGGGAAAAGGTGACGTTCGAATACGTGTTGCTCGATGGCGTGAACGACTCCGCCGAGAACGCCCGGGAAGTAGTGGAACTGGTTCGGGGCGTGCGGGTGAAACTCAATCTGATCGCGCTGAATCCCGGGCCCGGAATTGATTTCAAGACCCCGGCGCAGGAGCGGGTACTGCAGTTCCAGAATATCTTGCGGGCCGCGGGAGTGCCGACGTTTGTCCGCCGTCCCCGAGGGCGCGATATCTATGCCGCCTGCGGACAGCTTAAGCGAACGATTGAACTGGCTCCGGCTTAGGTTGCGCCGTCGAATCGTGACGAAGCTCTTGGTTAATTCCAGGATTAGTTCTCAGTCTTTGTTCTCAGTTCTCAGTTTCGCAACTGCCGATTAATGGCTTTGTTCCAGTTCTTGCGTGGCTGAGTCGATGAGTGCGGCTTCGTCCTGCAGGGCGTTGGCGGCGCGGACGATCTGCTCGTCGGCCTCTTTCCACTGTTTCTGTTCGATGGCTTCGCGGACGCCGGGGATGGTCTTGACGCCGTATCCGGTGTAGGCGCCGGGAGCGTAGATCAGATGCTGGAACCAGGGACGGCCCGGCAATCCCTCGGGTGAGGTGAGTTTGCGTTCGCTCTGCATCAGCTTCTCGTTCAGGGCTTGCAATTGAGCGGCGCTGACCCTCAGTTCGCCGTTGGTGGTGATTTTTTCCAGCGCCTTCTGGTAGCGCTCCGCGCTGTGAGTGAGCGCGTCGGACGCGTTTTGCAGGGGCGCGAAGTTGAGATGCGGCGGCACCTCTTCGGCGGGAGGCGGAACCGAGGTTTTCTTGGGATCGGCGGTGGCGGTAAAGACTCCTTCTTCGATTTCTTTGTTGCGCTCGATGACGTCGTCCTGTTTGGTCTGCAGGAGCTTTTGCAGTTCATCGAGGTAGCGATGAATGGTGTCGGCGAGGCCGGTGAAATCGTAAGGCAGAAGATCGGCGTCGGCGAGTCTGCATGACCGCGGTCCCTGCGGTCTGCGAGAGAGCGCGACCGTAGGTGAAGTCGGTGTCGGAGAAATGCGTGTACCAGTAGAAATCGTCGTAGATGGAGTGGTAGATTCCGCCGCCGTCTTCGTCGCCGTAGCTGAGGTCAAGCGACGCGATGCCGAGATGATCGAGAAATACGGTCCAGTCGGATCCTGAGCCGAGGGCGTCGATGCGGAGGTCGGGACGGTCGCGCACATCCTTGCGGTCTTCCGGAGTCTTGGCATCGGCGATGGCTTTCAGTTGGTCGCGCTTCCAGACCGTGATTTTCTTTTCCGGATCTTCGAATGTCGCGGGCCACGCCGTTGATGAATTTCTCCAGCGTGTGTGATCCGCCCATGTTGAGATAGCCGCGACCGTTGCCGTCGCTGTTGATGTAAGCCACGGCGTGCTGGCGAAGTTCGTCGGCGTGAGCTTCGCCCCACTCGGTGGAGCCGAGCAGTCCCGGTTCTTCGCCGTCCCACACGCAATAGATGATGGTGCGCTTGGGCTTCCAGCCCTGCTTGAGCAATGTCGCGAGGGCGCGGGCTTCTTCCATCAGGGCGACGGTGCCTGAGACGGGATCTTCGGCGCCGTTCACCCAGGCATCGTGATGATTGCCGCGCACGACCCATTCGTCGGGATTGGTGGAGCCGGGGATTTTTACGATGACGTCGTAGAGCGGCTTGATGTCCCAGTTGGCTTGCACTTTGAGATGAACTTTCGCCGGGCCAGGTCCCACGTGATAGGTCTGGGGCAGGGAACCGCGCCAGGCGTCGGGAACGACTTCGCCCTTCAGTGCGGCCAGCAGCGGTTGCGCGTCGGCGTAGGAAATGGGCAGCACGGGAATTTTGGTGAGCGTCTTTGCGTCTTTCAGGTCGAGACGCTTGGCATCTTTCGTGGCGCCGACGCCGGGAGTCAGCGGATCGCCGGGATAAATCGGCATGTCCATCACGCTGCCGCGTTGCACGCCGTCGCGCGGACGCCAGGCGCCGTTGGGGAAAACGTCGCCCTGCGTGTAGCCGTCGTCCGTGGGATCGGAATAGATGAGGCATCCGACCGCGCCGTGCTCGGCCGCGACTTTGGGTTTGATGCCGCGCCAGGAATTCCCGTAGCGCGCAATCACGATGGCGCCCTTGACTGAAACGCCCATGCGCTCCAGTTTCTCGTAGTCATCCGGAGTGCCGTAGTTGACGTACACCAGCGGCGCGGTAACGTCGCCGTCGGCCGAGTAGGCGTTGTAGGTGGGAAGCTGTTCGGCTTGCTGGTTGGAGGTGGGATCGACGGCCAGCGCCGGTTCCTGCAGCTTGGCAGTGAATTTTGTGGGCTCGACCAGTTCGACGATCGCGCACTTTGGGCGTGGGAAACAGCACGTCGAAAGTCTCGATGCTGGCGTCCAGACCCCACTCTTTGAATTTGGCGAGCATCCATTCGGCGTTGTCCTTGTCGTAGGGCGAGCCGACGTGGTGGGGACGGGCGGAGAGGCGCTGCATGTAGTCGCGCTGGTTCTGGGGCTCGGGGATGGCGCGGAATTTCGTTTCCCAATCGCGCTGGATGCGGGAGGAAGCCGCGGAATAGCCGTTCAAAGGCTGTTCGGTGTCGGGAGATGCGGCGAGAAGCAGGAAACAGGAAAGAGCTAGCAAGAAGAGCCGGGCGCCAGAGCGCATTCATTTCCTCCGTGATAGGAATTCGTGAACTGGGATTATGATTCTGGGAGCGAACGTGTGGCATCTCATATTCTTGTACTCCTGAGCGGAGCAGATGTTTCGCTGCGAGACATCGGGCGCGTCGAAGACCGCTATGGTCGGATGGTCCGCGACCAATGGGGTCCCTCGACTTGCTCTCACCGCGCGAAGCGCGGCTAGAGGCGTCGCTCGGGATGACAGTGGTCGGGCGCTGCAGGCGCTTGCCGCGACGAGCGGGACGCTCGCGCCCACATTCGGCTTGGCAGATTGCAAATCAACGGAGTAGGCTTTCTGTCCTATGCGAATTCTGCGTGCGCGGATTTTTTTGCGAAGTGGACTCATCGCTGTTTGCTGCTCACTTGCTTTTTTCTGGCCGATTTCGCGAGCCGCCGCGAACTTTACGCTGGAACAGGTGATGAGCTTCGCCGTTTCCATCCGAACCTGGTGGCGGCATCGCACAGCCCCAGAGTGGCCTGGGTGTTCGATGCGAAAGGCGTGCGCAACATTTGGGTGGCGGACGCGCCCGATTTCGCGGCGCGACAGATCACGCACTACGACGGCGATGACGGTTTGCCGATTGCGAGCCTGCGCATCACGGCGGATGGGCGCACCCTGGTGTACGTGCGCGGCAGCGAGACCAACGAGAGCGGACGAGTGGCCGATCCCACCAACGGTATCTGGCCCCGCAAGCAGCAGGTGTGGGCCATCGACGTGGAGGCAGGCGCTCCTCGCTTGCTCGGCGAGATGGGATGCGCGGAAGAGGACTGCGAAGATGTCCAGCTCTCACCTGACGGACAGTTCGCGGTTGGGCGGCGCGCAAGCAATTGTGGATTGCGCCGGTTTCGGGAGCGACGCCCGCCCACCAGCTCACCGATCTGCGCGGCGACAATTCGCATCCGAGATGGTCTCCCGATGGACGCCAGATTGCGCTGGTCAGCGCTCGCGGCGATCACAGCTTCATCGCTATTTACGATTTCGGACGCGAAGCAGGTCCGCTATCTTTCTCCCAGCGCGGATCGCGATGGAATGCCGCGCTGGTCCCGGATGGCCGGCGCATTGCTTTCGTCCGGCAGCCGGGAATTCAGGAGAAGGTGCCGCTGATTCCGGTCCGCCCGCATTCCCTGGGCGATCTGGGTGGCGGATGCCACGACGGCCGAGGGCAGAGAAATCTGGCACAGCGGAAAGGAAGCCAACGATTCGTTTCCCGCAGAAACCGCGGACAAATCTTTCTATTTCGCAGGCAACGACAGACTGGTTTTCGCCTCGGAACAGGATGGCTGGAATCACTTGTATTCGATCGCCGCCTCGGGCGGCGCGGCGACGCTGCTCACGCCTGGCTCATTCGAGGTGGAAGATGTCACGCTGGCGAACGATCGGTCGTTCGGTGATTTTTTCTTCGAATCAGGATGACGTTGACCGCCGTCATCTCTGGCGGGTTGATCTTGAGGGAGGAAAGCCGCAAGCCGCTGACCAAGGGCGAAACCATGGAGTGGACCCCGGTGGAAGTCGGGACGGGCGGCCAGGTGGTGTGCCTGGGATCGAGCGCCACAGTTCCTGCCATGCCGTTTCATGTGGGAGCGAAGGGCAGGGAAATGATCGCGCGGCAAGCGCTGCCGGCGGACTTTCCTTCCAGCCAGTTGGTCACGCCCGAAACAGGTGATTTTCAAAAGCGAAGACGGGCTGGAGATTCACGGCCAGCTGTTTACTCCGGCGGGACGAAGCCGGCCTGGACCTGCTGTTGATCTTCACGCATGGCGGCCCGGTGCGGCAGATGATGCTCGGCTTCCACTACATGTACTACTACCACAACGCCTACGCCATGAATCAGTACCTGGCGAGCCAGGGTTACGTCGTGCTTTCGGTGAATTACCGGTTGGGAATCATGTATGGCCGTGCCTTTCGGGAGGCTCCCGAATAGCCAGCTGGCGGGGAGCGGCGGAATATAAAGATGTGGTGGCTGGCGCGAAGTATCTGCAAAGCCTGCCAACGGTGGACCCGAAAAAGATCGGGCTCTGGGGCGGATCGTATGGGGGATTTCTTACCGCCATGGGGCTGGCGCGCAATTCCGATCTTTTCGCGGCCGGAGTGGATATCGCATGGCGTGCACGACTGGTCAGTGTTCCTGCCTCATTGGGAGAACCAGCCGGGAGCGCCGGACGCGAAGGAAGCGGAGAAGCTGGCTTTTGATTCTTCGCCGGACGCTGCGGTGTCAACCTGGAAATCTCCGGTGCTGCTGATTCACGGGGATGACGACCGCAACGTTCCATTTGGCCAGACGGTGGACCTGGCGCAGCGGCTGCGGGAGCAGCATGTCAAGTTCGAGGAGCTGATTTTTCCGGATGAGATACATGACTTTCTGATGTGGAAGAACTGGATCAGGGCATACGGGGCGACGGCTGATTTTTTTGACCGGACTTTGAAAACGGCGGGCCAGGGAAGTGAGGCTTGGGCTCGATAAATAGAAACTAGTCGAGCTTTGCCCGACTGGGCGGGGCGCCCGCCCCTACACGGTTCGTGGCCGATAATATCGTGGGCATCGACTGAGTGAGTCGAATTCGATTGCCATTCCAAGCGCTGCGACATCGGTTTCTGTGGCGGCAAAGAGCTCCCATCGATCCCGGCGAGATACGCCGTATCGAACGATGGCTGGCCACTGCTCGCGTCTTCCTCGCTATTTCCGCGCTGGTCGCCATCAGGATGGATCCGGAGGAGATCCGCTACTCCTTCTGGGCTTACGGCTTGCTGGCGTTTTACATCGCCCAGGGCGTCGTCGTCATGCTGATGTTGCGGCGGCACGAAAGTCCTCGACGGTATCGTTTCGCCGGCTGGTGCACGCGGCGGACATCGTCTGGCCGGCATTGATGTCGATTTTCGCCACGGGCGTGGCCAATCCATTTTTTCTGTTTTTTGTTTTCGTGCTGGCTGCAGCCGCCTATCGCTGGGGTGCTGTGGGAGACAGTGGCCACGGCGGCATCGGCAGTATCGCTTTGTGGCTGGAGAGCCTCGCCTTTCAATCTGGGTTTCTTCGACTGGGTAGAGCGTCTGCTGATACGTCTATCACCTGCCGCAGTTGGGGGTGCAGGCTGCGGATTTCGAGCCCAAGCGTCTTTTCATGCTCTCGATTTACCTGCTGGTGATGGGACTGCTCCTGGGATACCTGGCCGAGCAACAGAAACAGTTGCGTTCGGAGAAGGCGGTGATCGCGCGCATTTTAGGCAAAGTGCGGGTGGAGGCTGGTCTGAGCGGAACGCTGCAGGAGATCGTGGGCGAGCTTGCTGGTGATGTACGGCGCGGAGCGGGCCCTGATCGCATCGCAGGAGGCCACCGGCAATCGCGTTTATGTGGGGGAAATGCTGCTGCGAAATGGCGAGGCTTCGTTTTTCCGCTGGCTCGATCCCTCGGGTTCCGACCGCGAGACCTACTTGTTCGACTACTCCGCGGAAACGTCCTACGCATGGCGCAACGGCCACAAGGAAAACGACAGCTACACGCTGCTGGGTCTGGACCGGTCGGGGCAGAAGCTTCCCGGCGCGTCCCCGGAAATTCTGGACCGGCTGGCGCGCCAATACCGTTTCAACGAACTGATGATGGTTTCGTTCGTGTTCGGAAAGGAATGGTGGGGGCGAATTTTCTTTCTGCAGCCGGCGTTGACCGGAGAAATTACCGAAGAGTTGCGCTTCCTGCAGGAACTGGTCCGGCAGATCGGTCCGGCGGTGTACAACGTGTATCTGCTGCGGCGCCTGCGATTGCGGGCCGGAGCACTGGAACGCGCACGCTTTGCCCGCGAACTTCACGATGGCGCGGTGCAGTCGCTGATCGCGGTGGAGATGCAGGTGGATGTGCTGCGGCGCCAGTCGGTGACAAAGTCGGAGGTCGTTCCGGAGGAACTGGGACGAATTCAGGGACTGTTGCGGGAAGAAGTTCTGAAGCTGCGGGAACTGATGCAGCAGATGAAATCGCTGGATGTGGATTCCAGAAAGCTGATCGGGTTTCTGGCGGACACGGTGGAAAGATTTCAGCGCGAAACCGGAATCACCGCGCGTTTTTCTTCCGATCTGGAAGAGCCGGACATGCCGCAGCCGGTGTGCCGCGAGTTATCCCGCATCGTGCAGGAGGGGCTGGTCAACGTCCGCAAGCACAGCCGGGCGAAGACTGCGCTGGTCCGGTTGAGCGCGAAAAATGGCAACTGGACACTGGTGATTGAAGACGACGGGCGCGGCTTTCCCTTCTCGGGGCGGCTTTCCCAGACGGACCTGGATGCATTGGGCAAAGGGCCATTGGTGATCAAGGAACGGGTGCGTGTTATTGCCGGGGAACTCACGATAGAATCGAATCCGGGACAGGGTTCGCGTCTGGAAATCACTGTCCCGCAAAAGCCGGAAGCGATGCATGGATAATCGAAGACCTCACCCTGTACGAATTGTGATCGCCGATGACCATCCTATTTTTCGCGATGGTCTGCGCCGTCTGCTGGAGGCGGAATCCGATCTGAAAGTGATTGGAGAAGCCTGCGACGGAACCGAAGCCGTGAAGATGGCCCGCCAGTTGAAGCCTGACATCATGCTGCTGGACCTGGCGATGCCGCGCATGCCGGGACTCGAAGCGCTGCGCGAATTGAGCACCGGACCAGCACATACGGTCCGCGTCATTCTTCTGACCGCTGCCGCCGAGAAGAAGCAGATTGTCGAAGCGCTGCAGCTAGGAGCGCGCGGCGTGGTGTTGAAAGATTCCGCCACGCAGCTGCTGCTGAAAAGCATTCATACCGTGATGTCCGGGGAGTACTGGGTGGGACGGGAGAGCGTGTCCAACCTGGTGCAATATCTGCGGAACCTGGTGCAGTCTTCCGGAGAAGAGGCGAAGCAGAAGAAATTCGGGCTCACACCTCGGGAACTGGAGATTGTCTCCGCCGTGGTGGCGGGCTATTCCAACAAGGAAATCGCGGAATACTTCAAGATCAGCGAAGATACGGTGAAACATCATCTCAGCAATATCTTCGACAAGCTGGGCGTGTCGACCCGCCTGGAACTGGCCCTTTTCGCGGTAAATCAGGACTTGCCGCTAAAGACGATCGCCTGAGGTCGTAGCACTTTGGTGCTATGTATTTCCACATTTGGGCTATTGGCAGTTGAGAGGCCTGCAGCTAACCTAGTTGCAGACTTAAGCTCTGAGTTTAGACGCCTGCCGATAGTTTCGGCTGGACGTGTACTCAGAATGGCAGAGCCGAACGAGTGACCCAAGGAGGGCGCAGATGGCACAGTGGCTGCAAAATATCTGGCAGGACGATCAGGGACAGGACGTAGCCGAATACGCCGTGATGTTGGCGGTGATTCTGGTCATTGTGGTCGGCACGATCCGGTTGATTGGTTCCAACGCCAACAACGTTTTCTCGACGGTCGGCAGCGCGATTCAGTAGGCTCGAACCCCGGGTTGGCCCCCAGCCTCCAACCGGGTTCAGGTTTAGGGTCCCCCTTTTCCTCTCACTGACTCCCACAGCGTCACCAGGTTTTCTCGCGCCGAATGATTCGGACAGCGACAGGGAATTTGATGTGGTCCTCGCGACTTGATGTCTGCGCCAGTCGAATTGACGATTTGTGTGCCTAACATGTGCCAGGAGGCTAGACACCGAGGTCGACTCTTCAGACTATGTCATTCCGCTTCGCAGCAACAAACATCTCTCGCCCTGAATGACGCGGAGCTTGTGACGGGAGCACCGTCTCGTGATGCGTCTATCTACGCCAACTGGAAAACGATGTGGACTGTGGCGGTGTAGTCGGCGGGTTGGCCGTCGCGTTGGGCGGGCTTGAAGCGAATTTGTTCTGCGGCGTGCATGGCGGATTCGTCCAGTCCATGGCCCAGACCTCGCACGACGCGCACGACGCGGAGCTTGCCGGAGGCTTCGAAGACGACTTCGAGAACAACTTCGCCTTCGATGCGTAGGTTTCTGGCTTCGGTGGTGTAAGCCGGAGTCGGTTTGGAAATGACTTCGGCGGGAATCGTCTTGCCGGCGGAATCGTCGGTTTGTTTGGGGCGAAGTTGAGCTACGGACACGGCTTGCGTGTCGCCAAAACCGCTCTTCTGAATGCCATTACCGCGCGACGTATTTACTTTGCCGCTGCCATCACCGGTCGCCACGCCGTTGCCGAATCCGGCGCTGGCGACCACGCCGCGAACACCTTTCGCGCCACCCGTGCCGTTGCCGGAGCCAGGTCCGGTGGGCAAGTCAAACGATCCTGCCTGGGCGATGTTGACTGGGCGATTATTGCTTTCACGCGCCGGAACTCCGTTGGGATCGCCGAAGCCTCCGGTCTGGACGTTCTTCGGGGCTTCCGCAATTGTGGGCAGAGCAGAGCTGCCGGTGGAAAATACATGAGTCTTCACCAACTGCTTCGGAATTACCGGAGCGGTCGGCGGAAGAGGTACGGGTTTGGTGGCCGCGATTTCCACCTTGGGTGCGACCGGCACTTCTTCCGGAGCAGTCTTCGGCCGCACTTCGGGCGGCGGGACGCGCAGCACCTCAGCCGGCGGCGTTTCTATCTGCGCAACTCGAGGCGGAGGAATTTGTCGCACCGGCGCCGGTTCATGATTTTCGGGCGGCGGAGTTTCAACCAGTCGAATGAAATGATAGTCGTGCGCCGGCTGGTCGAGCACAGCCAGGTTCAATACGGCGGCCCAAGCCAACACGAACAAGGCGATCCCCTGCACGCCCATGGTGAGTACGAACTCTTTCCAGGGCGGACGCCGTTCCGGAAGCAAACCGAACGGAGCGTTTTGATATTCAGACATAATTGCTGATCCGGTCGGGGGATTTCTTATAGTGATGTAATGTGATTCTAAATTGATGCCTTAGGCTGGCGAAATATTTATCTGACAGAATTTTAACTCAGCCTGGCCCAATACGGTCGCTGGTATGCCAGTCACTCTGTCGCCGACTGTACCGATCGCGCTGCGCGTGAAGCAGCAACGCAGGCTACGGCCGTCGTTGAGGAAAACCAGGTAGACGTTCGTTCAGACACGGAAAGCTTGCGTTAGGAGAGAAGGCACCGGAGATGGTGAACCGGGTTGCCGAGCGAACCGCAGGTCCCGTTCAGCTCTTAGCAGCGTACGATTTTCGGGCTGTCGATGCCCTTGGTCGCGTTACGGGTATCGACCACGAGCTGGGATTCGCGCACGATGCGTTGGTAGTCGTAGTCGGAGTGGTTGGTGACGATCAGCACGCAATCGTACTGGCCAAGGTTTTCCAGGGGCGCGCACTTCATCTGCAGATCGTATTTGCGTCCTTTTCCAACCGTGGGAAAGAAGGGATCGTTGTAGCTGACCACGGCACCCTGCTCCTGCAACAGTTCGATGATGGTGAGAGCAGGAGATTCGCGGAGATCGTCGATGTCCTTCTTGTAAGCCACGCCCAGCACCAGAATCTTGGAGCCATTCAGCGCTTTCTTGTGCTGATTGAGCGCCTTGCCCACGTATTCGATCACGTGATACGGCATGTCGATGTTGATTTCGCCGGCCAGTTCGATGAAGCGAGTGCGGAAATCCCATTCCTTGGCCTTCCATGAAAGGTAGAAAGGATCGACCGGAATGCAGTGTCCGCCCAGGCCGGGGCCGGGGTAGAAGGGCTGGAATCCAAAGGGCTTGGTGGAAGCGGCTTCGATGACTTCCCAGATGTCGAGGCCCATGCGCAGCGAGAGCATCTTCAGTTCGTTGACCAGCGCGATATTCACGCAGCGATAGATGTTTTCCAGCAGCTTGGTCATCTCCGCCGCTGCGGGCGAAGACACGCGCACCACTCGGTTAAAGATGGTGCCGTACATGGCGGCCGCCATTTCGGCAGCCTGGGGATCGAGACCGCCAACCACTTTCGGAATGTCGCGACGCGCCACCGTGGTGTTGCCTGGATCTTCGCGTTCGGGTGAGAAGGCGACGAAGATCTGCTGTCCGTCGGAAGAGCCTTCGCGGGCAGCTTTCAGACCGTGCTTGTTTCCCTTTTCCAGAATCGGAACCATGATTTCTTCCGTGGTGCCGGGATAGGTCGTGCTTTCGAGGACGACCAGCTGGCCGGCGCGCAGGTGCGGCGCGATGGCCTTGGCGGTGTCCGTGATGTAGCTGAGGTCGGGCTCGTGGTATTCGTTCAGCGGCGTCGGGACGCAGATGATGATGGCATCCATTTCGGTGATGCGGGCGTAGTCCGACGTAGCTTCGAAGCCTTTGGCGCGGGCTTCCTGAATTTCGCTGGGCAGGATGCGGACAATGTACGATCCGCCCTGGGTCAGGGTCGTGACCTTGCGCTGATCGATATCAAAGCCGGTGACCTTAATCTTCTGCTCGGTATAAAGCAGGGCCAGAGGCAGACCGACGTAGCCCAGACCGATGATGGCGACGCGCGCTTGACGCTTCTCAATCTTGCGTCAACAGTTCAGAGACGGAATTGCTAGTGGGAGTGGGATAAGTTGTTTGAGACATAAGCTTTCATTTCCGATACTAGCACGTCAGGTGCCGGCATCTTCCCGTTGGGGAGAATGGATAAGTTTTTCAGAATTCGCTGCGTTGGTTGAGTAATTTCAACAGTTTACGGTTACGGCAGTAACGGACTAAAAGATTGGAACCAACGAGTGGAGTGAGGAGAACTCTTCAAGCGGGCGAGTAGGAAAGCGGAAAATCTGCAACGGAGATGAACCTTCTTGGGACTGAACCGCTTTGGTCCTCTTGATTTCTATCCTCAGACAAAAGTGACGGTTAAGTAATTGACGCTACAGCAGGCAGCGGCTAGGATGTGGTTTAGCAATCACACTGGATCGGAGTTGCGCATGCGTGTCTCGAAATTCGGAGATCGGCTTCGCAATATTGCGTGCTGGAGTTTGATTTCCGCAGTGCCTGTTTCACTGTGGGCGGCGGATTCCGGTGCGGCGATGTTGTATGCCAAAGGCGCGACCTGGATCAATGGCGCCGCGGTGCCACGGACCTCTGCGATTTTTCCCGGCGACCTGGTGCAGACCCGATCCGATTCCGCGGCCAGCATCAATGCTTCGGGTTCGAATGTGGTGGTCCTGGCAGATTCGCTGGTGAAGTTTGAAGGATCGGCCGTGTCGCTTGAACATGGTGGCTTGACTGTTGCCACTTCCAAAGGCCTCAGCATGCACGACGGCGAGATCACGGTGGTTCCGGCCTCGAATGGATGGACGGAATTCGAAGTGAAGCAAGTATCGGATGGCACGGTCCAGGTCATGGCGCATAAGGGCGACTTGAACGTCAGCGACGGGTCGAACACTTCCACACTGGCTCAAGGGCAACAGGCGACCGTCGAAAACTCGGAAAAGAAAAAGAAGAAGAGAAGGAAGGGCGGCGGAGCCATTCCGGCGTCTGGCGGGGCCGTTCTGGATTCTCCCATGGTTATTTATGGCGGCGCGGCGGCGGTGGGTGGACTCTTGACCTGGGTGCTGTTGCAGGACAACAAGCCGGTTAGTTCTTCAGCGCCGTAATCAACTCGGCGTTTTCAATCCTGATTAAAACCCTCTCTAAAATCCGGATTTGGATCCGGACACGGGTTCGTGTTGCCCTATTCGTTCTTCAGGGCTGGGAATCTCAGTGATCAGATCAAATTGCCGTACTTTCTTGCGCCGCGATCTTGCCAAATTTTGAGTCCATCGCTGCCAATACGCACAGCACGTAGAACAGGGCCGCGTTGGCGGGAATTTGCAGATTGAAGTCCACCAGGCTGTGTACCAGGATTCCGGTCACTCCGAGCAGCGCCGCCAGAGCGAGCTGCGCCATTGGTATCTTCCGACCAGTTCTTCAGCTTTCTGACGCCATTGCGATAGAGCGTCCACAGAAACCAGAGCAGAATCGCAAATCCCAAGCCTCCCATTTCGACCAGCAGCTGCAGATAGTCGTTGTGGGCCTCGATTGATAAAAAAGTTGGTGTGAAAACTGCGAAACTGGGGATAGACCGTCAGGGAAGACTCCCAGTCCCCAGCCGGTAACAGGCTTGCGCCGCAAACATCTTGAGCGCGTCGCGATCGATGCTCAGCCGTGTGCCGCCGGTTAATTCGGTGCGGGTTTCGGCATGAATGGTGGCCAGGCGTTTGGCGAGTTCGCTGCCGCCGAGCCAGAGGATCAGACCGACTCCGAGGACCAGAAAAGTGGCCAGCGCCAAACTCACTTTGCGATTCTTCTGCCGCCAGAATACAACTGCGCTCAGGAGTGCCATCTGTACGACGAAGGCGAGCATGCCGCCGCGCGATCCGGAGAGGAAGATGGTGCCGGCCATCAGCGCCGCTGCGATTCCAGCGGCGACTTTCTTCGCGGACCGTGCGCCTCCCGCGTGAGGCAAAAAACCAACGGGATGGGCAACAGCATTTCCATCAGTCCGGCATAGTGATTGTGGTTTACGTAAGGACCGTAGATCCATCCGCCCATGCGGGGCGTTCGAAGCCAGTAGAGTCGGGAGGTACCGGAGAAGCCCTGCAGCATGGCAAACAACGCCAGCAGAAACCCGTAGGCCGAAAACGCTATGGTCAAGATCCGGACCTGCGAGGTCCGGCGCAGGACCTGAATTGCCAGAAAGCAAAGAATGCCGTAGGCCGCATACAGCAGACTGGCGGAAAAAGTCTCGTAGCGATAAGCGGTGCGGCCGGTTGCAAGTTGCAGAGCGATGCAGAAACGCGAACACCAGCATGGGCGCAAACAGCGGATTTCCGGTGACCGACAATTCGCCGGACAAGATTTGCCGGATGATCCAGAACATCAGCAGCAGACGCGGATCCGGCCTCCAGAATGAAGATCGACCAGGGTTCGATCGCGCCAAAGGCCAGGGGGCCGAACAGCAACAAGCCAAATACGCCGTAGAAGACGATGCGGTCCGGTTGCGAGGAGCGAACCGGCTGGTACGACTGCGTCACTGACGGGTGCGGTCACCACGGGCAAAGCCCGAGAGGAGGAGATGTCTTGTCATTGTTCCTGCTTCCGAGAGATGAACTGCGTCAATCCACAACTTGCCTCGAATCGGCATTCCGGGAGGATCGCGTCTGTATGTGCAGCAGCAATATCTTCGTGTCGGCCCCGGTGGTGAAACTGCCACTTACTTCTTTCCAGAAATCGGCGTTCTTCAATTCGTCGCTGGCTGAAGTAAGTTGTCTCGTTGTAAAGGTCCTGAACGACGAAGCGCGGACCACCTGCGCCCTGTATGTCATCGGCTTTGAAGTAATGCCGAGAAATCGTAGGTGGTGGAGGGCTTGACCGGAACCAGTTGTCCAATGCCGGCGTCGTTGACCGTGCGAGCGTCAAAGGTAATCAGCAGGGAACGATGTCCGTCGTGGGACTGTGTCGGATCGAGGGCCAGCGCGACCTCTTTCGACTGGTGATATTGCCAATCGAATCCGCCATTCAGGACGTTCAGGCTGAAATCGCCGTTGACAATGAGATTCTCCGGTGATGGCTGGTAGGCCGAGAGGCCGCACAGAGTGGCGCACTGTTGCCACACCAGACGGGCCTGATCGACTTCGTGTTGGGACACCAGGTAGCGGATATAAAGGAAGGCCAGCGCGTGCGTCACGGGTTTGTTGCAGTTGCACTAGCTGGGTCCAGACTCTGGCTGCGGCGGCAGTCTCTTTTTTGGAGACCAGAAAATCCAGAGAAGGTTGGCGTATGCCATCGGGGTCGGAGGGACGACATCGCGCAACAAGACGTCGATGTCGGGCTTGATACGCCAGCATAAAGCCAGGGCAGGCGGAATCATGCTGGCTTCGTTTTCCATGACTACGCGGAACTCATGCAGCGCCTTCTCTGATTCACCCTGTACCAGATAGAAATTGGCTGCTTCCCAGGCGAGATCGGGGGTCGAAGAGTCGGCGGCGAGTGCGTGCTCCAGCGCGGCTCCCTGCTGCCCGGTGTTGCCGAGCCACTGATAGGCCGCGGCCAGATCGAACCAGTAGTGGGCGTCGAAGGGATTCAGCGCTACTGCCGCGCGATAAGACTCCACCGCAGCTTCCGGAGATCGTTCGATGAGGAAGAAGTAGCGTCCCAGGCGATGACGATAATCCGCGTTACCTGGCTGCCAGCGTGTGGCCCGTTGCAGGCTGGCAAGATCGGGACGGTCAGAAAAGACAGCAGCGCCGAACTGGCGGCCGGCGAACCAGAGGTATCCAGCCAGCAGAATGGCCGACACCAGCGCCAGAGAAATTCTCCTGGCAGAACTGGTTAGGGGAATCTGCATGTTGGTTTACAGGAAAAGCTCGGAACGCGAATCACCGGTCAGATTATGCGCTGGTGGACGTTGCCCTGGGATCGTCTTCTTCCGTGTGATCCACGAGTTCGTCTTCCTGATAGTAGCGATGGCCGTATTTTCCCTGGTATTCGTAATAGTAGTAGTAATCGGGAGAGGTGAGATCGACGGCGTTCAAAAGCACGCCAGCGACGCGGGCATTGACCTGCAGTCAGAAGGTCGCGCGAGCGTCGAAGGGCCTGTTTGGTGGTTTGTCCGGAGCGGATGACCAGCACCACCGCATCGGCACGAGTGGACATGACGACAGCGTCGGTCACGGAAAGCGTGGGCGGCGTGTCCACGATGATGTGATCGTACTGCTTCCCGCAGCTCGGCCAGAATGTCCCGCATATTCGAGGAGGCGAGGAGTTCAGCTGGATTCGGGGGCGGAGTGCCTGCGGTGAGTATGAAGAGAGTTGGCAGAGATGGCGGAACGAACCACGGCCTGTTGCAGCGTGGCGTTTCCGGTCAGCACGTTGCTGAGGCCGGTCTTGGGACCCATGCCCAGAGTCTTGTGAATGCTGGGACGGCGCAGGTCAGCGTCGATCAACAGTACCCGCGTGCCTTTCTGGGCCAGTACGATCGCGGTGTTGATGCTGGTCGTGGTCTTTCCCTCCTGCGGCAGAGCGCTGGTGACCAGGATCACTTTGGGAGGTCCGCCCAGCGAGGTCAGCAATAGGGATGTGCGCAGTGCGCGGTAGGACTTCCGCCATCTGCGACTGCGGACGCGACTGGGTCACCAGTTCAACCGCCTCGCGAGAGGTTGCTACCGTCAGCCGCCGTGCGGCAGCCTCGATGCCGTTCTTCGAACCAAGAGGAATCATGCCCAGCGATGGCAAGCCGGAAATGACCTGCGCCTGCTCGGGAGTGCGGACGGTGTTGTCGATGCCTTCGAGCAGGAATGCCAGGCCGATCCCGGTGGTGAGGCCGAGAGCCAGGGCGAAGGTGAGATTTCGCGGCACGTTAGGCTCGGAAGGATAAGTAGGAACGCGGGCTTTATCCACGCTGCGAATGTTGTTCGACCTGAGCCCGGCAGTGACTCCGGCTTCCTTCAATTTCTCCATCAGGCCTTCGTACAGGGTGCGATAGCTCTCGACATCGCGCTTCAGCAGGCTGTACTCGATGGCGCTTTCGTTCAGCTTGTTGGCTTCCTGCTTCTGGTTGTCCATGGCCTCGCGGAGCATGCTTTCGTGCTGCAGGGAGGCCAGGTATCCGCTGCGGACGCGGGAGACAACTTTCGTCATCTCGATCTGAAGCTGGGCGTCGACTTCTTTCAGCTGCGTGTTCAGCTGCACGACTTTGGGATACGAGTTGCCGAACTGGGTGCTGAGTTGCGCGATCTGGATCTTGAGGTCGGCCTGCTGCTCGCGCATTTTCTCCATGAGCCCCGAGGTTGAGGTTCCGGTGCCGGCGCTGACGGCGGCAGCGGCCGCCGTGTCCGGATCTCCTGACTGCACCAGGCGATAGACGGACTCTTTCTCCATCCGGTCAGATTCCGCGGCGGTCAGTTCCTTGTTCAGTTCGTCCAGCTTGGAGGTGGTGATGTTCTGCTTTTCGTCGATGCCCAGGATTTCGTGCTGCTTTCTGGTATTGAACCAGTTTTTCCTGCGAGGTCTGGACCTTCATTTCGAGATCGACCAGTTGTTTCGACAGCCAGTCGGAGGCCTGCATGGTGGACTCAAAGCGGGTCTTGAAGTTCTGCTCGATATAGGTGCTGATCAGGGTATTTACGACGTTGGCAGCCAGATTTTTGTCGGCGCTGCGATAGTGGATTTCGATGATTCTGGTATTGGGGACCAGAGTGACCCGAAGTCCGCCCTTGAATCCGGCGAGCAGGGCGGTAGTCTTTTCCGAGTCCGGCTGTAGCGCGTCGGTGGTGAGGCTCAGGGAGTTCGAGGGTGTTTCTTCGCCACCACCGAACTCCGGCTTCTTGTCGAGATTCAACTGCTTGATCACCTGTAGAGCCAGCAGATCGCTTTTCAGAATCCGGACTTCGGTATCGAGGTCGGTGGGATCGTAGTAATCCGCGGAGCCGCCGGCTGCCTGGGTCTTTAAGACTTTGTATCGCCGGGTCAGTCTTGTTGATGGCGATGCTGCCGAAGGCGTCGTAGATGCGGGTGCTGCGCATGGTGGCCAGCGCCACCACTCCGAAGATAATTGCCACACAGCTGAGAACGAGCCACTTGCGCTTGATGAGGACGCGAAGGTATTCGCGCAGCGCGGAATCTTGGCCGGGCAAGGTGGAATAGGCAGAAGGGCCCAGTTGACGATTCAACTCGATGGGATGATCAGGCTGAACTTCGCGCAAAACCTGGCCATTGACCGGAATCAAAGGACCCGAATCCATCCACACTCCAAGAAGATTTGTTGGGCGCTAGAAGCCACATTCTAGCACTGGCGAGCGAAGTCCCCTGAGCTTAAATTTGCCCCGGGTTCTGTTTTGGTTCACGTGCGTGTTGAGAGTCTGGAATGGGTTCGCTATGACCAATTGATTGGATTTTCAAAAAACGTTACCGCAAAGGGCGCAAAGTTGTACCGCAAAGGGTCGCAAAGACAGCAGTGGCGACGCTGCAGGCCGGATGCTTCGCCAGTTCAGCATGACCGCCGCACTGAGGTACATGAAGTTGCAAACTGACCGTACGGTATGTCCAAACCAGTGTCGGGCGATTCCGAAACTCCGCTATAATCCTCGGACACGCGCAAAGGGGCTATCACGGGATGAATTGGCAGGAACAAGTTGTGCTGGTGACGGGCGGGACGGGATCATTCGGCAAGAAGTTTGTCGAAGTGATGCTGCGTGAGTACCATCCCCAAAAGCTCATCATCTTCAGCCGCGACGAACTGAAACAGCACGATATGCGCACCGGCGGGATTCGATCATCCCAGCCTGCGCTACTTCATCGGCGATGTGCGCGATGCCGCAACGCTTGCAGCGCGCGTTTTCCGGCGTGACCGTGGTGGTCCATGCGGCCGCGCTGAAGCAGGTGCCGGCCTGTGAGTACAACCCGTTCGAAGCGATCCAGACCAACATCATGGGCGGGCGCAACGTGATCGATGCCGCCATCGACCAGGGCGTGCGCCGGGTGCTGGCGTTGAGCACCGACAAGGCGGTCAATCCGATCAATCTTTACGGCGCCACCAAACTTTGCGCCGAAAAGATGTTTGTCCAGGCCAATGCCTACGCCGGCGCCCAGGATACTCGCTTCAGTTGCGCCCGCTACGGCAACGTGGTGGGCAGCCGGGGCAGCGTGATTCCGGTGTTCCTGGAACAGCGCAAGCGCGGCAAAATCACGATCACCGATTCCCGCATGACCCGCTTCTGGCTCACGCTGGAACATGGAGTGCGTTTCGTGGTGGGCTGCATCGAGCAGATGCACGGCGGCGAAATCTTTGTCCCCAAGATTCCCAGCATGAAGCTGACCGACATGGCGGAGACCATCGCTCCCGGGCTGCGAGGTGGAATGCATCGGCATCCGTCCCGGCGAAAAGCTGCACGAAGTGCTGGTCTCCGAGGATGAAGCCCGCAACACGCGTGGAGCTCGATGATATGTACGTGATCCAGCCGGCGCACCCCTGGTGGAGCGGACAAAACTGGAAAGACGCCCAGCCCCTGCCGGATGGATTTCGCTACGGCAGCGATTCCAATGCCCGCTGGCTCACTTCGGACGAGTTGCACGCGCTGATCGATGAGACGGAAATTCCCGCCGCGGAGAAGCTGCGGGTGGTAGCCAGCGCGCGGGCGAGCGCGAGGCCTGAAAACCGAGCGAACAGCGATGACCGTAACTCCAGCAAGCCGTGACCTGCTGGCCATCCACGGTGGGCCTCCGGTCAGAAAGACTTTGCTGCCCTACGGCCACCAGTCCATCGACGAAGCGGACATTCAGGCGGTGGTCGAAACGCTGCGCTCGGACTGGCTGACCACCGGTCCGAAGGTCGCCGAATTTGAAGAAGCGTTTCGCTGCCCGGACGGCGCGAAGTATGCGGTGAGTTTCAGTTCCGGCACGGCCGCGCTGCACGCAGCGGCTTTCACAGCAGGACTAAAGGCGGGGGACGAAGCCATCACTTCGCCGTTGACCTTCGTGGCCACGGCCAATTGCGTGCTCTATCAGGATGCCGTTCCGGTCTTTGCCGATGTCTCGCCTGACACCCTGAATCTCGATCCCGAACTGGCAGCCGCCCGCGTTACGTCGCAAACCCGAGCGATTCTGCCCGTGGATTACGCCGGCCATCCCGCCGACCTGACGCCGATTCTTGAACTGGCCGACCGCCACGGGCTGGTGGTGATCGAGGATGCGTGCCACGCTCTGGGCGCCGAATACAAAGGCCGTCGGGTGGGCAGTCTGGCGCACATGACCGTCTTCAGCTTTCATCCGGTAAAGCACATCACGACGGGTGAAGGCGGCATGGTCACGACCGACAATCGCGAAGTTTGCCGAAACGCTGCGCCGCTTTCGCAATCACGGCATCAGCAGCGACGCGCGCCAGCGGCAGTCGGCAGGGCAGTGGCACTACGAAATGGTGCTGCTCGGTTTCAACTACCGGCTGACTGACATCGCCTGTGCCCTGGGCATTCAGCAACTGCAAGAAGCTGGATGCGAATCTGTCGCGGCGCCGGCAGATTGCGGAGCGTTATGCTTCCGCATTCCGCGAGATTCCTGAGATTGATTTCTCCCGCCGTGCGCGATGAGGTCGAATCCGGCCTGGCATCTTTATCCGGTTCGGCTGGATCGCGGAAAGCTGAAGGCGGACCGCGGCCAGGTTTTCCAGGCGCTGCGGGCGGAGAATATCGGCGTGAATGTGCACTACATTCCGGTGCATCACCATCCTTACTACCGCGAACGCTTTGGTTATCGGGGCGGCGAATATCCGGTGGCGGAAGATGCTTACGAGCGGCTGATCAGTCTGCCTATGTTTCACGGCATGACGGATGAGGATGTGGACGACGTGATACGGGCGGTCGACAAGGTGGTGTCCCACTTCCGCGACGCGGGTTGAGGGTGCGGAGGCAGCCAAAATATGAAGACGGTTCAGCTGGAACATTGGCAGAGCGATTTCGGGCGTGAATACACGGACCGCAATTCCCTGACGCCGGAGGCGCTCGACGATCTGTATCGCAAGAACTACGGGGTTACCCGTAGCGAACTCAACCAGCGATTCCTGGCGGACATGCCGCGCGATGCACGCATCCTCGAAGTGGGATGCAATGAAGGCAACCAGTTGTGCGCCTTGCGGGAGATGGGATTCCAGCACCTGTATGGAATCGAAATACAGGATTACGCGTTACGCAAGGCTCGGGCCCGGCTGGAGAATGCCGAATTCACTCAGGCGTCCTCGTTTGAGATTCCTTATCCCGACGGATTCTTCGATCTTGTCTTTACCTCTGGCGTGCTGATTCACATTGCCCCGGCCGACTTGCCGAAAGCTCTGGGAGAAATCCATCGCTGCACCCGTAAATTCATATGGGGATTCGAATACTATTCGCCGCAGCAGACAGAGGTCCGTTATCGAGGGCACCAGTCACTATTGTGGAAAGCGGATTACGCCAGACTCTACCTCGATCTGTTTGACGACCTTGATGCGGTAAAGGTGGAGCAAGTCCCTTACCTGAACGACGCCAACGTCGATTCCATGTTTCTGCTGTCGCGGAAGCAGGCTTCATCGCCACAATTCGGAGGGCGGGGAGCTGGAGCATGAACACGGTGGCCATCATCCAGGCCCGCATGGGCAGCACCAGGCTGCCGGGCAAGGTGTTGATGGAACTGGCGGGAGAAACCGTTTTAGGTCGCGTAGTGAATCGACTGGGACGCTCCCGCGAAATCGACAGGATCGTGGTGGCTACGACCGACATGACAGAAGATGACCCGATCGTCGACGCCTGTGAGAGATTGCGGGTGGCATGCTTCCGGGGAGCCGAGCGGGATGTTCTGGATCGTTTCTACAAGGCCGCTCATGAGAATGCTGCTGATGCCGTGGTGCGCGTGACTTCAGACTGTCCTTTAATTGATCCGGAAATAGTGGATGACACGTTCAGCATTTTTCGAGACCAGAGAGCGGACTATGCCAGCAACGTTTTTCCCCGGACTTATCCTCGTGGACTCGATGCGGAGGTTTTTAGCGTAGCCGCTCTGGATCGGGCCTGGAGTGAGGCTCGCGAGCTTCATCAACGAGAGCATGTGACTCCGTATTTCTACGAGAATCCTGAGAAGTTTCGCCAGGCTTCGCTGACCGGAGTTGCGGACTACAGCCGCTATCGCTGGACCCTGGATACGCGGGAGGATTTGGAACTGTCTGCGTACGATCTACTCACGCTTCGACGGCCGAGACGATTTCTCCTGGCAGGAAGTCATTCAACTCATGGAGCGCGAGCCGGAACTGGCCGAGCTCAACTCGGGAGTTCTCCAGAAGTCGGTTCGCGAGCATTGATGCCGCCCGGTCAGCCCATCGTGATCTTTCGCGTCGATGCCAGCGTTGCCATGGGAACGGGCCACGTTATGCGCTGCATTGCTCTTGCCCAAGCCTGGCAAGACCAGAATGGAGAGTGCGTGTTTGCGGCGGCGGAGAGTACGAGCGCTTCCGAAGCACGTCTCCGCGACGAGAAATTTGAATTCGTTCGAATCACGGCCGCCCCTGGCACCCCGCAGGACGCCGCGCAACTGGTTCAACTCGGGATTGCCCGTCATGCCAGTTGGATCGTTGTGGATGGTTATCAGTTCGACGTTGAATATCAGCGTGCGGTGAAAGCAGCCGGACTGAAACTACTTGTGATTGACGATACGGCTCACGTGGGTGCTTACGCCGCCGACCTGGTTTTGGACCAGAATGCGCACGCTGATGAAAATCTCTATCAACATAGGGGGAATGACACGCGGCTTCTGCTGGGTTCCCGCTATGTATTGTTGCGCCGGGAGTTCAATGCCTGGCGCGAGTGGAACCGGGAAATTGCGCCAAGCGGACGCAAAGTTCTGGTGACGATTGGCGGCAGCGATCCGGACAATCTGACGCTTATCGCAATCCGCGCTCTGCATTTGCTGGCTGCAGATCAACCGGACGCCACTGTGGTGGTGGGCGGGAGTAATCCGTACGGCGATCAAATCGAAGCCGAGATCCGTAACACTGGCGGTTCGATCCGCTTGCTGAAAGATGTTTTCAACATGCCCGAACTCATGGCAGATGCCGACGTTGCCATCTCAGGTGCTGGAAGCACCTGCTGGGAGATGTGTTTTCTGGGGCTGCCGGCAATCGTAATTGATGTTGCAGAGAATCAGCGTCCCATTGGTCAGGAGTTGGATCGCCGGGGCATTGCGATTCATCTCGGCAGCAGCGTGGATATCACGGCCGAGAAGATTGCAGATCAATTGAAAACGCTTCTGGCCTCTCAGGAGCGAAGAGCCGCGATGTCGGAACGAGGCAGAAATTTGGTGGACGGACGCGGCACTGAGCGTGTGGTCGCGGCAATGACCGCTGGAAGTCTGCGTCTGCGGCGAGCGCAAGCGGCGGATTGCGAGTTGCTGTTCGGATGGGCGAATGATTCCGACGTCCGGGCGAATTCATTCTCAAGCGAGGTGATCTCGTGGGAGCGGCATCGGGAATGGTTCGGCAAAAAAATAGCTGATCCAAACGCGGTCCTTTATGTTGTGATGGCTCCCAACGACTGCCCGATCGGGCAGGTGAGATATGATATCGACGGGCTGCGGGCGCTCGTCTCCATCAGTCTGGGCGCGGGATTCCGGGGCAAGGGGTTTGGCGGAAGGTGCTTGTCCCTGGCGGTGGACGAACTGTTTCGGAGCACGAGTGCGACCCTGATTGACGCCTATGTGAAGCCCGCGAATGAGAGTTCTTTGCGGATGTTTTTGAACGCCGGATTTCAGCGGCAAGAGGATACAAGTTTCGCGGGGCAACCAGCAGTCCACCTGATTCTCGAGAAGAACAGGTCTTCATGATGGGATTCAAAATCGGTGAACGGCTGATCGGGCCGGGTTCTCCTGTCTACGTGGTTGCAGAACTCTCCGCCAATCACAATCAGGATTTCGATCAGGCGGTCCGCATCATTCAGGCGGCAAAAGACTCAGGCGCAGACGCGGTCAAGATTCAGACTTACACGGCTGAGACGATTACCCTCCGCTGCGATCGTGAGGAGTTTCGCATCGGCGGCGGGACGCTCTGGGATGGCCGTACCTTATTCGAACTCTACAATGAAGCCTTTACGCCCTGGGAGTGGCAACCTAAGCTGAAACAGGCGGCCAATGATCTCGGCATGGAATTGTTTTCCAGCCCGTTTGACGATACCGCGGTCGATTTTCTGGAGAAGATGAACGTTCCGGCGTACAAGCTGGCGTCGTTCGAACTGGTGGACATCGGATTGATCCGGAAGATGGCGAAAACAGGCAAGCCGCTTATCCTGTCAACGGGAATGGCGACGATCGAAGAAATCGACGAGGCGGTACAGGTGGCACGACAGGCCGGCGCGAAACAGATTGCGTTGTTGAAGTGTACGAGTGCTTACCCGGCCACGGCCGACGATATGAATTTGCACACCATTCCTGAACTGGCGAAGCGCTTCGATGTTCCCGTGGGACTCTCCGATCATACGATGGAGAACACAGCGGCGGTCGCCGCGGTGACGCTGGGCGCCTGCATCATTGAGAAACACATTACGATGTCACGATCGCTGAAAGGGCCGGACAGCGAATTCTCGCTGGAGCCGCAAGAGTTCAAAGCGACAGTGGATGCGATCCGGACCACGGAACGCGCTCTGGGCGGAGTTCAGTTCGGGTCCCAGCCCGCGGGAGGCCAGCAGCCGGGTGTTCCGCAGGTCGCTCTTCGTGGTGCAAGATGTACGCAGCGGCGAGGAATTTACGGCGCACAATGTGCGTTCTATCCGGCCTGCCCACGGCTTGCATACGCGCCATCTTCCTGAAGTACTCGGCAAACGTGCGTCACGGGATATTGTTCGCGGTACGCCACTCGATTGGGATTTGGTCCAGAAGCAATGAAGTTTGTAAGTCCGCTTCTAAAGCACGCGGTGTATCCGGGTTTGGCCAAGATGGGCTATCTCCGCCGGCGGGGCGACGCGGGGCCCGCAGTTGTGACGTATCACGGAATCCTGCCACAGGGTTACAAGACATTTGACTCCGATCTTGATGGTGGTCTGGTGACTGCGGAAACATTTCGCCGCCAGTTGCAACTTCTCAGCCGGCAATACAATGTGATTTCTCCGGCAGAATTTATGGCGTGGTGTGAAGGCAAGCACGAGTTGCCTCCACGTGCAGTGCTTCTGACTTGCGATGATGATCTGCGAAATACGCTGACCGAGATGGTGCCGATTCTGCAGGAAGAGCGGCTGTCCTGCCTGTTTTTCGTCACCGGGAGTTCTCTCAGCGAAGTGCCGGCCATGCTGTGGTGCGAAGAGCTTTATCTGATGCTGCTTGAGGCCAGGGAAGAGATTGCGCTTGATCTGGCGCATGGAGAATTCGTCGCCCACAGCGTCAACGTGCCCGAGAAGCGGCGGCTATGGTGGGACCTGGTGAAATACCTATCCCGCTATAGCACGGGTGCAAGGCGAAGCTTGCTGGATGACGCCAGGATCCAGCTTCGTTTGCCCACCGATTGGAGTACTGCGCTGCTGACCGACCCATTGCGCCGGCGTTTCCTGATGCTGAATAGGGTCGAGTTGCGCGCGCTAGTAGACGCCGGCATGGATGTTGGCGCACACACGTTGACCCATTCGGTACTCTCCCAGTTGTCGGCTGAGGAAGCATGGTGTGAAATCTCGGGGAGCCGTAGCAAGCTGGAAGAAGCGATCGGCAGGCCGGTCTGGGCATTGGCTTATCCGTTTGGAGATGCGGTTTCGGTCACGGATCGGGAGCGCGAGATGGCTGAACGCGCCGGGTTTACCTGCGCCTTCGTAAATTCGGGTGGAGGCCTTGGCGCCCAGCTGCCGCGGTTCGCCCTGCCGCGGGTACATGTCACCAGTACGATGAACCTGGGCGAGTTTGAAGCGCATGTGTCGGGCTTCTACCGTTCGTTGCGAGAGCGTCTTCTGGGCGCAGCCTGAAGCAGGGGGCAGTCGGCGGTCAATCAGTCGTCGGTCTTCAGTCGTCAGTCATCGGCCAAAAAATCGAGTGGCTAATACGGAAGAGACTTATGGCAACTACTTCGCAGGCCAAAACCAAAGCGGCGAACTTGCAAGTCTACCGCGATCCGGAAGTAGTTTCGCATTATGCGGCGCTCGATTATCTGACGCCGTGCGAAGCGCCTTCTTTTCGAAACATACATAGAACCGGGAATGAAGATTCTAGATATTGGGGTTGGCGGAGGACGCACTACGCCCTATCTCTCGGACAAGGCATCCCGTTACGTGGGGGTCGATTATTCAGCCGAAATGATCAGCAGGTGCAGAAATAAATTTCCGCACCTGGAATTCGAGGTCGCAGACGCCTCAGACCTGTCGGCTTTTGCCGACGCCTCGTTTGACGCTGTCGTCATCTCTTTCAATGGTATTGACTGCCTCGTCTCCGGAAGAGCGGCGGTGGCAATGTCTACGGGAATGCAGCCGTGTTCTACGCGCCGGAGGGGTGTTTATCTTTTCGTCTCACAATCCGCGTTCTGTTTTCTTGCGCCCGTCATGGAACCGCGACCGCTTACGCGCTTTCACTGCGAAGCTTGTGCCGGAGAGGAGCGCATTTCATGAAGCTGCGTTTGCGATACTGACGGTGGCGAAGGCAGTCCATTCTCTCTTGCGGGCTATGGGTGGGTCGGTGTGGCGGATCGCGAGTCGTCTTCCGAAGCCGGCGTTCTGGCGGGGTGAAGGCTACGTATTCGATCCTGCACACGGGGGCTTGATGCTTCACTGTGCAGTTCCGGGGCGAGTGCTGGAAGAATTGAGCAGGTTCGATTTTCGTCCGGAGACTTTGCAGGGCGATGACTATCCCAGCCACAGCCACTCTCTGGTCACGGACTGGTATTACTACGTGTTCTCGAAGGCCGGGAATGCAGCTGGTGAACTTTGCGCATAAAAGTCAATCGAGAGATTCCGGACGACCCACAACTCCGCCATGAGTGGAATGAGCTGGTGCTTCAGATGGAGCATCCGGAAGTTTTCTACACCTTTGAGTGGGCTAGGGCGGTTGAGCGAGCCTATGGATCGACCACAAAGACACTGCTGGTGTTGGCGTATGAAGGTGACAGCCTGATGGGAGTGGCGGCATTGGCTACCGACGCTGCTGAGAGGCAAACCAGCTTTTTAGCCGGAAACACGGCTGACTATTGCGATTTCATTTGCCGTCCCGCGGGCAGAGCGGATTTTGTGGCGGCTGTTTTGAGCGAACTGGCCAACCTGCAATTGCCGATGCTGCGGCTGGCGAATCTGCCAGCCGATTCGTTGACTTCACGAATCCTGAGAGCCGCAGCTGGGCAGAACGCTTACCGGGTTTTTTCCCGTCCGGCATATCAGTGTGCGCGGGTCACGCCTGGATCTTCTGATGAGCGGCAAAAGGTGAAGCAGGCAGCGCTCAAGCGGAAGGCATTTCGCTATTACCTCAAGGGTCTGGAAAAAAAGGGCAAAGTGGAGATGGATCACCTCAGGTCGTGGGATGAAATCCAGATCGAGTTGCCGCGCTTCATTCATGCCCATGTGGCGCGCTTCGAGGCCGGCGGCCGAAAGAACAGCAACCTGGCGAGCGCGGAGCGGCAGGCATTTCTTTTCTTACTCGCTGAATCGCTTTCAAACGCAGGCTGGCTGGCACTGACGCGACTGCTGGTAGACGGTCAGCCTGTGGCCTGGAATTATGGTTTTCGATTTGGCAATAGCTGGTTTTACTACCAGCCGACGTTCGACGCGACTTGGCGGGAGTATTCTCCAGGGTTCTGTCTGCTGACCAAAATGGTGGAGCAGGCCTGTGACAATCCGGAAATACAAGTTCTGGATTTGGGGTTAGGTGAAGAGAGCTACAAGGGACGATTCGCTACGGGATATCGCCAGACCTTGCACGCTACAATTACCGATTCTGCCGCAGTCCACGTTCGGGAAAAGCTGCGCTATCACGCTGCGTCGGCGGTCAAATCATCGTCCCGGTTGGAACATTGGGTGCGAAGATTGACGGGACGTTCTCCGGCGGAAAACGCGAAAGCATGAGAGTCCTGTTACTCCATCCCGAAGACCAGCTTCCCGTGGGGAAGGCGTGGGATCTGGTTGTCGATCTCGGCCGCGCACCGGTGGCCACCTACCGAGCGCTGGAGCAAGGATGCGGGAGGCCGGGTCATCAGTTTGTACGATTTCAGCAACGGGCTTTGAGGATGGACATCGGATTCGGAAGTTGCTGCAACTAGGACTTGGCCGCTGGGTCGACAGTCTGGGAATCGACTGGTGGGATGTGCTCTCGCTGATGATTGAGCCCGACCTTCGCCAACTGATGCGGATCCGGCTGCTGGCAAAGGAACTCGAAGCCGGTTGCGAGCTTCATGCCAGCCGTCCGGGCGGTCTGGTCAAGGCGCTTCAGATGTTGATTCGGGCAGAACAAGTGCATTTAGAAAAAGGCGTTGGCCCAGTCAGAAGGTGGGCACAGCATTATCGGGATGCATTCTCCCGCCTGGACACGGAACAGATCAGGCAGGTGTTCCAGGACAAGTTCGATCGCGAACACACGGTGCGCCGACGGTTCGCGCGCAACCGGCGAGTGTCAGGAGACCCGGTTGTGCTGTTGCCCTCGGCATACGTCAATGTGTCGCGGACGGCGTCGTCGTATGCGGGACTGTTACCCAGCCAGAAGTTTCTGATGGTCTACGCCCGGAACAGCGCCCGTCTGAAAACTTTGCCGCCGAATGTAGCGAGCGCATCGTTGGATCCCTATTTCGTTACGCCAGATGCCGTTGAAGCCGCCGTGCTGGAAAATACATGGGATTCGTTGAAGACTCACCTGATCGCTGCTTCTGAAGAATACTCAGTAGCGAACTCGGTTGGGATGCTCGATAGCATTCCCCGCTTATTGCGCTGGGGAATCGCGGTAAGAGACGCCTGGAGCCAGGTTTTCAAGTCCGAAAACATCGTGGGGTGTCTGTGCGCTGACGACAGCAATCCTTACACCCGTATCCCACTGATCCTTGCCAGTAACCGCGGAATTCCGACTGTGGCTTGTCATCATGGGGCGCTGGATTCGAAGATGGCAGTGAAGGTTCCGCACGCGGACACCTACATCGCCAAAGGCGAAATGGAACGAGACTACCTTTTGCAATCGTGCGGAGTGTCTGCGGACAAAGTGATGCTGGGCGGCCAGGGACTGCCGACCGGCCCAGGACCAGTGAAAGGATTGACGCAAACCAGGGCGAACTGGCTGGTGTTTTTTACCGAACCGTATGAGGCGGCAGGGTGGCGGAGTGATGAGGTGTACGGGAATCTGCTTCCGGAATTGTGGTCGTTGGCCCAAAACAACGGGATGAAGCTTGTGTTCAAGCTGCATCCCTTTGAAAGCGTGAAGGGACATCGGCGAATGCTGCGAAAATACTTGCCGCAGCAGGAATCCGAAATCCTGGTGATTGCAGGTGCGCCATCGGAGCAGTTGTGGAGTAACACCCGCTGCGCTTTGACCGTGCAGTCCACGGTGGCTCTACAGTGTGCTTCGCTCGGGATACCGGTGTTCTTGTGCCACTGGTTGCGGGATTTGACCACGGGATACGCGGAACAGTTTGCGAAATTCGGCATTGGACACATCCTGGAGTCGGCTGAGGAGTTGAGCGAAATTCCGCGGCTTCTTGAAGAAAAGGCCAGAACGGTTCAGTTGCGGCCTGCAGTGTGGGACGCCATGGATCCCAGGAAACTGCGTGACTTGTTGTTGCGAACCGGTTCATTTTCTGAAGCCATCAAAGCTTAGTGCTTAGTTGTACTTTCCCCATATGCCAGGAGCTTTGCCGATCAAGAAGACGCAGTCTGCCGATGCCGTCCTGGAGCCTCGTCCCGGGCCGACCGAAGTACCGGGTTTTCGGCAGCAGATGGGGCATATATCACGCCACTCGGCGGTTTTCTTTGCCGGCACGATTTTTACCACGGCAGCGGCATACCTCTTCAAAATCTATCTGGCTCGGGTACTGGGAGCGGAAGCTCTCGGCATCTACGCGCTGGGGATGACGATTGTCGGGCTGCTGGGAATTTTTAATGCGCTTGGCCTGCCATACTCCGCAGTGCGCTTTGTGGCTGCGTACAGTGCCACGGGCAAGCTCGACTTGCTGCGAGGATTTCTGGGGCGCAGCGTGCTTCTTTTATTGCTCTGCAATGTTGTGCTGGGCGGAGGCCTACTGCTGGTCGGGCCGTGGGTGGCGGTCCGCTTTTATCACGCCCCGGCACTCAATCGTTACATGGGCCTCTTCGCTTTGATCATGATGTTCGGAGCCTTGACCGGATTCCTCGGCCAGGTGCTGGCTGGGTACAAGGACATCGCGCGGCGCACCGTGATTACGAATTTCATCGGCAGCCCGCTGACGATGCTCTTCACCCTGGGACTGGTCGGAGCCGGGCTGGGGCTATGGGGTTATATCTTTGCCCAGGTGGGGAGCGCGTTTGTGGTGCTGGTCCTGCTGGTGACCGCGGTCTGGAAACTTACTCCTCGCCCAGCGCGCGCACTCTCCGGAAGCCTGGCGCCGATGGAGAACGAAGTGCTTTCGTTTTCCACGGCAGTTTTCGGCATTAGTTTTCTTGAATACCTGTTGTCACAGGCGGACAAAATCCTGATCGGGTTTTACCTCAATCCGCGGGAGGTGGGAATATACGCCGTGGCCGCGGCGATGGTGACATTTGTTCCGATTATTCTGCAGTCGGTGAACCAGATTTTTTCACCAACCATTGCCGACCTCTATGCGCGCGGACAAATCGAATTGCTTGGCAGGATTTACCAGACGCTGACCAAGTGGATACTGGGTCTGACGCTGCCCTTGGCCGCCGGGATCATTATTTTCGCTCCTGCGCTGATGCGAATTTTCGGCCACGATTTTGAGATGGGCTGGCCCATCCTGATCATTGGCACGCTGGGTCAGCTGATAAACTGTGGCGTCGGCTCGGTCGGATATCTGCTGATGATGTCAGGAAACCAGGGTCGTGTGGTCCGGATCCAGGCAGTGATGGCGTGCGTGATGGTTGGGCTGAGCGCTCTTCTGATTCCAAGGTGGGGAATCGCCGGGGCTGCGGTAGCGGCGGCCGTGACCAACGCCGCGACTAATATCTGGTACCTCCGGGAAGTCCGGAGCCGGTTGGGTCTGTTCGCTTACAGCCGCAGCTACTGGAGACTGGTGCTTCCGTTCGTCGGAAACCTGGGTGCGTTACTGCTGATCAGGACAACTTTGAAAGCCGTGCGTCCGGAGTGGGCGGTGATCATGGCAGGATTGGCATTGGCGTATCTCGCATTTATCGGCACTGCCATCGTGTTTGGCCTTGACGCAGATGACCGGCTCATTGCAGGCGCGGTCTGGTCCAAAGTGCGGGGCGCGTTTCAAGGCGCCGAAGGGAACGCTTGATGTCGAGCGATGTGCGCGAAGTGCGTCTGCCGGCCCAACTGTGCATCGACGCCGAGCGCCGTTTTGGCGCGCGCTTTGGCAGTGTGGAAGAGCTTCTGGTCCACGTCCTGCAAGAGTTGCTGCGCGACAAGGCGGCGCAGATGGACGAGTCCGAGCGGCGGGTGATTGAGCAGCGATTGAAAGACCTGGGATACATTTGATGGTCGTGCCCGGCCCAAGGCGAAGGTTGTCCTATGCTGAAGGCGGGGTTGCGGAAGTTGTTGGGCCGGAAACCCGCGCTGCCGGAGAAAACATTCAGCTTTACCCGTCCCCTGGTTTTGCTGCAGAGCGATGATTGGGGACGCGTGGGCGTCCGCGACCGTGAAGGTTACGAACAGCTTCGCCACAGCGAAGTTCATCTCGGGGAAAATCCTTACGACTATTACTCGCTGGAAACCGCCGAAGATGTGATTGCCTTGCGAGATCTGTTGAAGCGGCATCGCGATTCGACCGGCCGTCCGGCGTGCATGGTGATGAATTTTCTGCTGGCCAATCTTGACTTCCAAAAGATTGCCGACACCGGATTCGAACAGATCCATCTGCTCCCTCTAAGCCAGGGGCTGCCGGGCGATTGGAAGCGGCCGGGACTCTTTGAAGCATACCGGCAGGGCATTTCCGACGACGTCTTTTATCCGGCACTTCACGGGCTGACCCATTTCTGCCGGCCGGCGGTAGAGCGGGCATTGACCCTGCCTGGCGAGCGCAACAATTTGCTGCGACACTCTCTGGAAAGCGGAAACGCCCTACATCTACTGGCGAATGCCCTGGATCGGTTACGAATATTGCAATCCAGAAAAACCGCAGGCCGGATTTCTGGATGCGGAAACGCAGGGCAAGCTGATCACCGAAGCGGCGCGGGAATTCGAGAAAGTTTTTTCTATGGCTCCACTGTCGGCGGGTGCTCCGGGATATCGCGCTAACGACTGACACGCATCGGGCATGGTCGCAGTGCGGCATTCGCGTGGCGCAGAACGGCAGTGGCGGCGCTTTGCCTCCTCATATGGACGAATGGGAGATGCTGAATCTGCATCGCACCATCGACGTAGAACCTTTTCAGCGCGATCTCCCGCTGGAAAAATATATGCAACTGGCGGAGCGCTGCTTCGCGCGGGGCATTCCCGCAATTATTTCGATTCATTCCATCAATTTCCATTCGTCGCTCAAAGATTTTCGCGGTCCTGCGTTGCGCGTGCTGGATGAATTTCTTTCGGCACTGGAAGCGAAGCATCCTAATTTGCTGTACGTGCATGACATGAATTTGTATGAACTGGTGACTCGCGGGAAATTCAAAGGTCCGCGTGGGCCAGTTTCGGTCGAGGTCAAGCAGAGCGGCGGCAATTCGAAACACATGACGCTGGGAGCGGGCTAGCATGCGATCACCGCGATCCTTGCTGCTGGTCACCGTGGATTGTTTTCGCGCGGACCATGCCGGCTTTCTGGGTTACGCGCGTCCCACGACTCCGTTCCTCGACTCGTTGGCCAGGGAGAGCGTGGTATTTTCCAACGCGATCGTGGCAGGCGCTCCGACGTATTTTTCATTTCCCGCAATCATGGCTTCGCGTTATCCGCTGAGTCTGGGGCGGGACGTGATTGGCCTGGCGCCAGCGGAACCCACGATCGCGTCGGCTTTGAGCGAAGCTGGCTATGCCACGGCCGCATTTCTGGCAGGGAATCCTTATCTCTCGCCACGTTTTGGATACGATGCGGGGTTCGGTACTTTCAAGGATTTTCTGGATGTCGAAGCTGCTCCTGTCGCAACGGACTCTGAGAACGGAAACGCCCGCTTCGCGAGCCGATGGAACCGGCGTCTCGCCGAGGCGTCCCATGCGCTTGGTCCCGTGGGTTCGTTTTATGACGAACTGTATTTTCAATACTGCCAGCGACTGGGATCGCCGGGGTATCTTCGCTCGACCAGTTGCGGCGTTTTCCTTCGGCGGATGTCATCGTTGACCATGCTCGCGACTGGTTGAGCAGTATCGCGGGCCAGCCATTTTTCCTGTGGCTGCATTTGATGGATCCGCATTCGCCGTACTATCCGCAACAGGAAGCGCTCAATCTCATGGGAAGTTCGCTCGATGCATCGCGGGCGCGATATTTGAATTCTTACTGGAACCGGGGCGACATTGGGGCATCCCGATTGAAGAAGCACCGTGAAGATATCGTCACTCTTTACGACGCCGGCATTCGCTGGATGGACACGCAGGTCGCTCGCCTGGTCGACACGCTTCGAGAGCTCGGGCTTTGGCAGGACTGCGTCATGGCCCTCACTGCGGATCATGGCGAAGAATTTCTTGACCATGGCGGACGTTATCATCCACCTTCCAGCGTGGCGGAAGAGTTGGTGCGAGTTCCTCTGTTATTGCACGGACCCGGTCTTCCGGAGGCAACAAAAGTTACTGCGCCATTCAGTCTGATGCATCTGGCTCCGACGTTGCTGGATCTCGTGGATATCCCGATTCCTGGCAGCTTTCGGGGACGCAGCCATGCGAGCCTGTTGAAAAATGGCGGCGCGTGGGAGAGTGATGCGGTCATTGAATGCATTGCCGGTTGCACCAATCCGTTTGTGGCGGAGAATCGTTTGCAAGGGCGCGTGCTGGCGGTGCGCGAGGCGCGTTACAAGATGGTGTTGGATTTCACGTCGGCAGGGGAGAAGTTGTTCGACCTGCAGGCGGACCCGGGCGAACTGCGGCCTATCCCAACGAATGAGCAGAAACCAGTTCGCAGACGGTTGCTGGAGCGGGCGCGGCAGCATCTCTCCGATTCTTTGCAATCGCGGGATGGCGACCACCGCATGGCGGCCCGCCTGCGAGACCTTCGTCTAGAATGGGCGAACCCTGTTATTCCAGTGTCTGTCTAGTATTGCCGTCTTGTTTTCGGCCATAAAGAGAATGCCTCCTGTGCGAATCCTCGTGGACAGTCTGGCGGACCAGGGTCTGACCAATGCCCAGATGACCAATGCCCGCGAGATCATTCGGCGACTGGATCCCGAACGGTTTCACGTGAGCGTTTTTTGCGGAGGCGAACCTGATCGCGGAATCAGGCAGCGTCCCAACACTTCTCTCATATTTTTGCCAGAGCGACGGCGTACCGTACGAATCTTCCGCGAGTTTGTTCTGGGGAACCATGACATCCTGTTCTATGTGAAGTCGGCGCCCGCCAGCCGGATGTATCTGGCGCTGCATCGAAAATGGAAAGATGGCCGCATCACAATCGGAACCGTCGAGTCACAATCGGACTTGCGGAATGAGCCAACGATCGCACCGGAGGCGGTGAATCTCTGGGAGCGGACGGTGCTGCGCTGCGACTATCTCTTCAGCAACTCGCGCGCAGTGCAACGAAGCTTGCAGCGTGAGTACAACCTGCCCAGCGAGGTTGTGCCTACCGGAGTGGATACGAAGTTTTTTACGCCCGGCTCGAACCGCGCAGCCAATGTTCGTCCGAGAGTGTTGTTTGTCGGATCGCTGCGGCCGTTCAAACAGCCACAAATGCTGCTGGAGGCGGCGGTCCGTTTTCCTGAGGCGGACTTTGTCATTGCGGGCGACGGTCTCATGGCCGACGAGTTGAAAGCGCGGATCGAGCGCGAGACGACTCAGCAACGTAACGCTGGTCGGTCTGCTGGCGGCGGAAGCGTTGAAGCAGCAATATCAGCAGGCCGATATTTTCCTGTTTCCGTCGCAATGGGAAGGATCTCCGAAGGTTCTGCTGGAGGCTGCGGCATCCGGCCTGCCCGTGATTGCGCGAAATAATTATCAGCCCGAAACCGTGGTGGATGGGGAAACGGGTTACCTCGTTGGTTCGGATGACGAACTGTTTGCCCGGTTGCGGGAACTGCTTGCGCATCCGGAGCAACGTCGAAAGCTTGGCGAGGCTGGCCGCAAACACAGCCTTTTATTCGATTGGGATCCCATCACCCGGCGCTGGGAGGAGATCTTCCTCGATTTGATGTCACAGAAGACGGCTCGCGCGGCATGACTGCTGACCGCGGAAATATTCCAGAATTATCGTCTCAGAAACCACTTCATGTGCTGACCTTGACGCCGTTCTATCCCGTGCAGGGGGACGATGCTCAAGGCTGTTTTGTCGCCGAGCCGTTGCCGTGGCTGGCGCAGTTGGGGGTGACGAACACGGTTCGCGCGGTGCGGCCGTTCTATCGACGTGGCGCTGCCAGCGACTCCGCGGTTCCCGCTCGATGGGTGAGTTTTTTCTCGTTTCCCGGCGGCTGGGGTCTATCGAGCGCGGGTGCTTTTCTTTTTGCCAGCCTGCTTCCTGAGATTCGTCGTCTGCATGATTCTCATCCGGTGGATCTGATTCACGCTCATTCGGCTCTGCCCTGCGGCCACGCCGCCTCGCTGCTCAGCCGTGAATTGAAAATCCCTTTTGTGGTCACGGTGCATGGCCTTGACGCTTTTTCTATCCGACAGGTTGAAGGCCGCGCCGGGCGATGGTGTGCCGGGGTATCACGATCGGTTTATCGCTCGGCGTGCCGGGTGATTTGTGTCAGCGAGAAAGTTCGCGAACAGGTGATCGCGGGCGCGGCCGGGCCGGTGAACACAACCGTTCTGTACAACGGTGTCGATCCTCAAATGTTTTCTCCGCCGGAGAGCGAGCCGGAGCAGTGACTGTGCTGAGCGTAGGAAATCTGATTCCGATCAAGGGCCACGATCTGCTGCTGCGTGCGTTTGCCGCGATTCAGGATCGGCTTCCGGCAAGCACTGCGGCTCCTTCGCTTGAAATTATTGGCGACGGGCCGGAGCGTGCTCGTCTGGAGCAGTTGGCTCAAGAACTGGGTATCGGCGCCAAAGTCCATTTTCGAGGACGCCAAAGTCGCCGCGAGGTTGCGGACGCGATGCGCCGCGCGACTGTATTCGCCTTGCCCAGCCGCTATGAGGGATTGGGATGCGTGTATCTGGAGGCCATGTCAGCTGGCAAGCCGGTGATTGCGTGCCAGGGGCAGGGTATTGAGGAAGTGATTCGGCCAGCGCGTGAACGGATGTCTGATCGCGCCTGACGATCTGCAGGGATTGACCGATACTCTTGCAGCTCTCTTGCAGCAGGCGGAACTCCGGCGCAAGATCGGGGAAGCGGCGCGTCGGACGATCCTTCAGGGATTCACTCTGGAACAACAGGCGGAGCGACTGGTGCGGCTCTATCGGGAGTGCGTGGCATGAGCCGGCGGCTGGTCATTCTGAGCGAGATTATCGCGCCTTACCGGATTCCGGTATTCAACGCGCTGGCGCGGCATCCGGAGATCGATCTGCACGTAATCTTTCTGGCGGAGAGCGATCCTGGATTGCGCGAGTGGCGGGTCTACAAGGATGAAATCCAATTTTCGTATCAAGTGCTGCCCTCGTGGCGGCAACGTATTGCCGGGCACAAGCTGCTGCTGAACCGGGGAATGAAAGAGGCGCTGCGGAAGGCCAGGCCAGACGCGATCCTGTGCGGAGGCTACAACTATCTGGCGGCGTGGCAGGCGCTGCGCTGGGCGGGCAGGAATCAGGTTCCGTTCATGGCGTGGGTGGAAAGCACAGAGCAGGATTTCCGAAGCCGCAAGCCGGCAATCGAATTTCTGAAAAAGAAGTTCATGGGGCGGTGCAGCGCTTTTGTCGTCCCGGGTAAATCGTCGTCGCGGTACGTGATGAACTATGGGGCGTCCGAGGAGAATATTTTCGTGGCGCCCAATGCGGTGGACACGGAACTGTTTGCCGGGAAGGCGGTGACGGCGCGCGAGGAAGAAGTAAAGAGCCGCGAGGCGTTGAAGTTGCCGTCGCGTTTTTTTCTGTTTGTGGGCAGGCTGGTGCAGGAAAAAGGAGTGTTTGACTTGCTTGAGGCCTATGGCAAACTGACTGCTGAAGTACGCGCAGCGGTCGGCCTGGTCCTGGTTGGAGAGGGCCCCGCTGGAGCGGAATTGACTCGTCGAAGCAATCAGATCAATCCCGGTCGGGTGCAGTTTGCGGGATTCGTCCACCGCGAGCAGTTGGCCTGCTACTATGCGCTGGCTGAAATGTTTGTTTTTCCTTCACATACCGATCCCTGGGGACTGGTGGTGAATGAAGCCATGGCGTGCGGTCTGCCGGTGATTTCGAGCGATGCCGCGGGATGTACGGCGGACCTGGTGGAAGATGGCTGGAACGGAAGAGTGGTGCGCCGTGGTGATGTTCCGCAGTTGACGTCGGCAATGGAGGAACTCGCACAGGATTCGTCGTTGCGTGCGCAGATGGGAAATCACAGCAAGGAGCGTATCCTGAGATATTCTCCGGAGGCCTGTGCCGCCGGAATTGCGGAAGCGGCGTTGTCGTCGCGAACATTGTTGTGCAGGACCATGCCATGAATGAGCGTTACGCCAGATTTATCGTGCCCGGCATCGTTCTGGTCATCGGCCTGATGGCCGCCTACGTTGCGTTTTACATGCCCGGATATCTGAGCAGCGGATACTATCTGGGCGGGCTGATGTTCCTGCAGGTTCTTTTGGCGGCAGTCTGGAAGTACGAGCAAAGATTTTTTCCTCTTCTGGTGATTGTTTTTCTTTGGGCCGGCATGTCCTCCCGTTCAGCGGAGTATGGACCTCCGGGCGTTGGCCGGTCCTCGCCGACCGGCGCGATTGCGGGCTTCGCGCTCTACATGCGGAGCGCGCAACCGCGGTTCTCGACTTTCCACCTGCTGGCGATTTTTTCGGTGTTGGCAGCGCTGGTTTCTGCCGCGGTATCAGGGCTTCCGATGCTGTCCTTCATGAAAGCGCTGAGCCTGCTTTTGCTTTTTCTGTATGCCGCCACGGGGGCACGCCTGGCGCTGGCGGGGCGCGAGGAACAATTTTTTCCGACATTACTGATGTTGATGGAGATTGTGGTCTATGTCTCGGCCGCTGCTTACTTGGTTTTGCGCATTCCCATTTTTGGCAACCCGAATTCCTTGGGCGCAATTATGGGTGTAGTCGGCGTGCCGCTGCTGTTTTGGGGAGTCCTGACCGTCCAGGGAAAGGTCCGGTTCCGGCGCATGATGTTCGCTTTGACGCTCAGCGTCGCCATGTTGTTTTACAGCCAGGCGCGAGCTGGAATTCTGGCGGCCCTGGTCGCGTGTTGCCTGACTTGCGTGGTCTTGCGGCGATACCGGCTGATGGTTCAGGGAGTCATAGCGTTCTTGTGCGTGGCGGTGCTGGTCATCACGGTGACGCCTTCCGAATCAGCGGAGGACATGCCCGGGCGGCGGGAAAATTCGTCTCTGCTCTCGACGCTGCTCTATAAGGGACACGACGAAGGCGGCGTTCTTGGCTCGCGCCGCAGTCCCTGGGACGATACGATCAAAGTCATTCAGGACCATCCCTGGTTCGGAAGCGGATTCGGAACCAGCGTGGGTGACGATGGATCCGATATGGAAGTCGGCCAGTATGCGACCGTCTCGGCCGCGACCCGCGAACACGGCAACAGTTACCTGGCGATCATGGAAGGGGTTGGCTTGCTGGGGGTAGTGCCGTTTATCGCACTGGTGCTGGTCCTGGCGTTGAAAGTGGGTGGTGTCTTTGTCTGGCTTCGCCGCACCGCCAACTTCAGGCACTTCTCCGTGCCTGTCGCCATGGTGCTGGCGGCGGGATTGATCCATGCCGGCTTCGAGGACTGGCTTTTCGCGGTTGGTTACTACCTCAGCGTGTTCTTCTGGGTGCTGGCGTTTGCGTTCATGGATCTGCTTCCTTCCGAAGCGCCTGCTGCTGCATATCGCTTAATCCGAAACCCCGGCTTCGGAAGCTTCGGGCGAGACGTGCATGCAGCCGCGCCCGAGCGATGATGCATCTGTTCGTCAACGGCCTGGCAGCCAGCGCCGGCGGCGGACTTACGTATTTGCGCAACGTGCTTCCCCAGTTGTCTGTCCGTGGAGATGTGCAGGTGACGGCTGCAGTGAATCCGCAACTGCATCTGGAATTCTGCGATCTGCCTCGAGTCTCTCTTGCTGAAATCGAACCTCCGGCCGGAACTCTGATGCGTTTCTGGCAGGAGCAATCATCATTGCCGGCGGTCATTTTGAAGAGCGGTGCCGATGTGCTGGTTTCGGCGGGAAACTTTGCCTTGCGCAAGTCTCCTGTGCCGCAGATTCTGCTGTCGCGAAACTCACTTTACACATCCACGGATTTCTTCCGCGACCTGCGCCAGCGACGGGAGTATGGTTTTTGGCTGGAGACGCGAATCAAGGGTGACTTGGCTCGGCGTTCCATCGCATGGGCAGACCGTACGGTCGCGCCCAGCGAGGCATTCGCGCAGGAATTGCGACAGTGGACAGGGCGCAGCGTGGCAGCGATCCACCACGGTTTCGATCATGAAGCATTTTTCCGCGACGTCAGACCGCTTCCAGACGAGGTCCGGTACAAACTGGATCTTGATCGTGATAAAGGGGCGGTGCGTCTGCTCTACGTCAGCCATTACAACTACTACCGCAATTTTGAGACTCTGCTGCGTGCTCTGCCTCTGCTTCGCGACCGTTTGAGCGGCCGCAAGCTCAAACTGTTTCTGACTTGCCGGTTGGGTTCTGAGGACAACGCAAGTGGCTACCGCCCCCACGAAGCTTCCGACCTGGTCCGGCAACTGCGAGTCGAGGATGTGGTGGTGGAACTGGGTGCCGTTCCTTATCCGCTTCTGCACCAGGTATATCGCGAGTGCGACATATACGTTACGCCGGCTTATGCGGAGTCATTTGCCCACCCTCTGGTGGAAGGCATGGCAAGCGGGTTGCCGATAGTGGCCTCCGATCTGGCGGTGCACCGCGAGATTTGTCAGGACGCGCGCGATCTACTTCCAGCGCTTTTCTGCGGCGGAACTAGCGGAGCAGGTTTGCCGGATCGCCGCCAGGAGCGAGTTCTCCAAACAACTTTCGGAGCGTGGACTGGCGAGGTCGCGAGACTTCTCCTGGAGTAAGCACGTGGACGAGTTGCTGGCTTTGGCGGATGACTTGCTGTCCTCGAAAAAGGCGCGCGCGATTTAGCCGAGGTTGCGGTGTCAGTTCCTAACTGGAGCCGCCAGCAAGACGCTCAGGTAACCAGAGGAAGTCGGAGTGACGGTATTCCGCAAACGTATTGACCCAGCGGCGGGTGATTGCCGATTGACAGCGGTATCCCAGGTCCTGAAGCAGGTTCCAGGCAGTTTCCCGGCCTGCATCCGAACACTCGACGAACAGCACTGGTTTGGACTCTGCCAGCGTGCGGCGCATGCCGAGCAAAACCGAGCCTTCCGCGCCTTCGACGTCGATTTTCACGAATGCCGGATACGCCAGATCTCCTGATGCCACGAGATCATCGATTGCTACGGTTTTTATGGAAAACTCGGCGGCAGCCGGATTATTTCGGTGCCAGACCATGCTTGCCGTCGCCAGATTTTCAGCTAATCGAATGACTGCATCTCCAGCCTTGTCGGAAGCTGCGCACTCGATCAATCTGATATTCCGTAACCCGTTCAGCTCAATGTTGCGTCGAAACAGTTCGATATTTCGGGGGACGGGTTCAAATGCAACGACGCGCCCATTCGGACCGACCCGTTTTGCCAGTGACAGGGAAACGTAACCCAGGTTTGCTCCGATGTCGTACACCGTGTCGCCGGCGGCGACGTACTTTCGGATTGCTCTTTGCAGATGTGACTCGGCAGTGCCAAGCAGATATCCCAGATGCTCATTGGGGGAGACGCAAATCCGATAGCCCGATGCCAGTCCGCGAAGGATCGTCCGGGGTTTGGACTCGCTCCCCCACGCCAGCACGACGCACGATTTCGCAAGCTTTCGAATGGCGGACATGAAGTTTGTAGTTCCTGTGCAGACTTACTGGCGATCGTCAATCGGTTGCAGCACGCCGGGCCACTACGATCAACGAAGTTCCGATGGGAAGATGGTGCCCCCGGCTCAACCATGAGGCTTCAAGATTCAGAAGCCCCGTGAGTAATTCATTCAAAACCGGTACGACCCGAAATTCCCTGGAAGTAAGATTTCGGGCTGCTTCGGAGCCAGACTCCTTTCCTCGACCGCTTATCTTTCGCACCAGCCAGACGAGGGGAAAAATAAAGGTCATGAACTGACTTAGGAATTCGACTTCGAATCCAGCTTCGGTCAAGGCGCTCGCGAATG
>CAVSYI010000003.1:0-77273 GCA_963732045.1 Terriglobia bacterium
GCCGAATCCGCAATGCGCAGGATTCGGTCCTTCGCCAGCAGGATGTAAGCGTTCGACGTAACCCGACCGGTTCTTACATCGATGAGTTTTCCGGCGCGAATCGCAGAGGTTGGCACTGCCGACTGCTGGGCAGCGGCGTTCGACAACATAAGCCCAGCTGCCACGCAAGCGACGAAACTCAAGTCTTTGGTGAACTCATCTGTACCCCCAGTCGAAAAGAACGATCAGCATACGAGTCACTGCAGACAGCGGCAATCCCCATGCCGTCCAAAAGGCGTCATCCCGACTGCGAGGGATCTGTCGCGCAGCGGATAGTACGCTGGGATAAGCATCGGAAGGCCGAATCTGTGGACGGCAGCCAACTGACAGCATCGCCCCCGAAGCGTATAGAATGACGGAACGCGAGGCCCACCATGCCGAAGAGATTCCATCACAGCCTTCTTCGGCGCCCTTCGCCCGGAGCCCACCTCTGATGCTCGCGCTCCCATTCAGGATCTCGGCCCGGGCCCCGGAATCACTATCGGCGAGGAATTTGGCACCGCAAAGCGAGATCTTCCTCCCGCAAAGGTCGTCGCATCGTCCTCGGTGTCGCCGCCGTTGGTCGGAATCTTCGCTCGAGACGCGCGCCAAGCCACAGGGCGGAGGTTCAATCGACAATATCGCGGCCGTAGAGATTCCTGACCAGCACGCAGTCATGGGCAGTGACAACGCGATCCAATTCCGCGCCTGAAGAGATTCCCTCACAGCCTTCTCCCGACCCCGACCCGGAGCCCACCTCAGATGTCCGCACTCCCATTCAGGATCTCGGTCCGGGTCCCGGAATCAACATCGGCGAGGAATTTGGCACCGCAAAGCGAAATCTCCTCCCGGCAAAGATCGTCGCTATCGTTCTCGGGGTCGCCGCCGTCCTGCTCGGAATCTTCGCGTTCGTGACGCGAGCCAAGCCGCAGGGCGGAGGTTCAATAGACAATATCGCGGCGGTAGAGATTCCTGACCAGCACGCAGTGATGGTCGCGTTGAACATCACCATCCACAATTCTGGTGAGAAGCCGCTGTGGGTCCACGACATCAAAGCCAAGATCACCACCGACGCCGGCGAGTTAACGGATGAAGCCGCATCCGCTATCGACTTCGACCCGCTACTTTCAGGCTTTCCCGCATTGAAGGAACACGCCATCGCCGCCATTCCTCCGGAAACAAAAATTCCGATCGGCGGTCAGGCTCAGGGCACGATCGTGGTGAGTTTTCCGGTGACCAAAGACGACTTTGATAAGCGCAAGTCGCTGAGCGTGGCGATCCAGCCCTATGATCAGCCGCTGCCTGTGGTGCTGATCAGGCAAAATCCATAAAAGACGCCACGGATCTTCGGATTCACGGATTGACCCAAGTGAGATTTTTCCAAGAGTTTAATCCGTTTTGATCCGTGAAAATCCGTGGCTGGTTTCTTATTCGTGCTTCTTGATGATTCTTCGACGTGCCAGGTGGGTCGAAGCGGTGGGCTTGATATCGTCGTACTTCATCAGACTGATCGATCCGTCGATTTCCAGTACCGCCAGTGCCACATCAGCTCATCCCGCGATTCCGTGCTCCCGCATGGCCTGGTGCAATTCGTCCAGACTGACGTGCTCGCGGGCCATGTGCGCGGCGGATGAGCTGGCCATCATGAACCAGCAGACTGGGCTGCCCTTGCACCAGTTTGCGGAAGCGCCTGTTCCCGCCCGTAAGTTCTGCTATGAGGTAGTTGAGCAACAGCAGGGTTCCGGCGGCGACCACTCCGCCCAGAACTGAGGTATCCGGACCGGTCATCGCGTTCTGCACCGCGTTGCTGAGCAGCAACAGCAGCGTCAGATCGAAGGGCGTCATCTGCCCCACTTCACGCTTGCCGCTGAGCCGCATGCCCAGCAGCACGACTGCATAAATCACAGTCGTGCGCAGCGCTATGAAGAGAAGAACATGACCGCCCGGATACATGCGTCTTACTGGGTAGCTGTAATCGGCGTCGGCGCACCCTTCGGAGTGCTCAGGTAACCGGTTGCCTTGTTCTTATCGACAGTCCAGACCACCAACTCATACAGCATGCGATCGCGTCCGCTATAAAACTGGATCGGCTCGCTCACGTTGCGATCTTTCTTCTCGATGGTCTTGTCGTCTGAGGTCACGTTCAGAGTGAACTTGCCCTTTTTCACATCCGTCTTTTTTAACTGCAGTCCAACGGTGGAAACGGGTTGAGACTTTGGCGCCCTTGATCAGCGTGAACTCGTAGTAGTTGCGATCGCCTTTGTGCTTTAGGACTTCCAGGTCGCCACGTGTATTGGCGATCAAACCGCTTTGCACTCCGAGATCGCCCACCGCACTCGACAGCTTCGCCTTGGTAGCTTCCAGATCAGCCTTGGTGGAAGCCACATCGGTCTTGACTCCACCAACGTCGGTCTTTACTCCAGCCACTTCCCCGCTGACTGCGCTGATCTGCTGCTTCTGCTGTTCCGCCAAGACGCGCTTCCGACGCACGCTGCTGCCGCACCAAGTCCGCGGACCGGGCAGCCATCTCTTTCTTGGTCATGCCCAACTGCGTGGCCAGCGTTTCGTCGTCGGCCTCGTGCGGACTGCATGCGCTTGCTCAAGTCGGCGATCTGCGTACTGCTCGCCGCCTGGTCCTTGCTCATCTTGTCGAGCCGTCCGCGCAGGTCAAAAATAAAATAGAGCGACCCCGCGACGTAAAGCACCGCAAGCGCTAAAAGAATCCATTTTCCCGCACTGCCGCCGCTCTCCGACGCGACGTGAACCTCTCCCTCGTCCGCCATACAAGACCCTCCGCCAATCAGAATGGAATGTTGAAGTAATTGTTGAATACAGGGGGCGCACTGTCAATTGCCAGAATGGTGCAAGCGAAACCGATGGTGAGCGTTTCCTAACCCGCCGCGCTGTCCTCGATGATTGCGTCCGGGCGCCGGCAGAATGCCCAAATCGATGTAGATCGGTCGAATCAGCTTTCGGATGGGACGCAGTTGCGTCGCGAACCACGCAGCTCCCACGATGCAGCACACTCCACTCAACATTACCGTGAAGGGCGCGCCGATCGCATGAGCCATCACGCCGGCCAGCAGGCTTCCGAAAGGCGCCATGCCGACAAAAGCCATGGCATAGAAACTCATCACCCGGCCGCGTTTGTCGTCATCCACAATGGTTTGGATGATCGTGTTGCTGGCCGCCATCTGCTGCATCATGCCAAAACCGCACACCAGCATCAGTACAAGTGAAAGCCACAGAATCCGCGACGTTCCAAAGCAGATCAGTCCCACACCAAGAGTCGCAGTCGAAATGGGAATCATCTTGCCCAGTCCCAGCACCGACTTTCGCAAAGCCAGAGAAACGGCAGAAACCAGCGCTCCGATTCCGAGAGCGCCCATCAGAAAGCCCAGCGTGTGCGGACCGCCCTTCAGAATCTTCCCCGCAAAAATCGGCATGAGCACGGTGAACGGCCAACCCATCAGGCTCACGATCGCAAACAACAACAGAATCGTGCGCACCGGAGCGAAGCCGGAAACGTATGCCCATCCTTCTTTCAACTGAACCAGCATCGAGTCCTTCGTGGCCTTCATCGCGACCGGCGTCAATCGCATCGCCACCAGCGAGGCAATCACCGCGATGTAGCTGATGCCGTCGATCAGGAAGCAGGCACCTTCACCGGAGATTGCAATCACCGCTCCCGCCAGCGAAGGACCTACCAGCCGGGCCAGATTCACCATCGAGGAATTGATCGCGATCGCATTCCCCAGGTCTTGTTTGTCTTCCACCATCTGGACCAGAAACGCTTGCCTCGCCGGCATATCAAAGGCATTGATCAGCCCCTGAAACGCGCTGAGCCAGATAATTTCCTGAATGTTGATGTGCCGGGCGAGAGTAAGAAAGGCCAGCGCCAGCGACTGGACCATTGCCAGAATCTGGGTCACGAGCAAAACCTGCCGTCGATCAAGCCGGTCCACCCAGACCCCGGCGAACGGTGCAAAGAGAAACGTTGGTATCTGTCCCGCGAATCCCACCACGCCCAGCAGAAAGGCAGAACCGGTCAGACGATAGACCAGCCAACTGGTCGCCAGCCGGGTCATCCACGTTCCGATCAGAGAAATACTCTGCCCGCCGAAATATAGCCGGAAGTTCCGATGCCGCAGCGAGCGCCAGGCGCGCGAGATGCCAGGCTTGGTCACTACCGAAGAATTTGTCGAAGAGGTTTCGGGCTCACTACCTTCCATTGTGCCACCGAACTTCAGAATACCGCGCGCCGACAGCGATCTAAGGATTTCCTCTGTGTCTCTGTGTCCTCTGTGGTGAAGGGTTATTGCTGACTAGGTACATTGGGCCAACAATCGCCACTCTACAGCTTCACCTTCCGCAATCGCAGCGAATTCGTAATCACCGAAACCGAACTCAAGCTCATCGCGGCCGCCGCCAGAATCGGGCTCAGCAGCAGACCAAAAAACGGATACAGCACGCCCGCCGCAATCGGCACTCCCAGCGAGTTGTAGAGAAACGCGAAGAAGAGATTCTGACGGATATTCCGCATGGTCGCCTGGCTGAGCTTGCGCGCCCGCACAATGCCCACCAGATCGCCCTTGACCAGCGTGATGCCACCGCTCTCCATCGCAACGTCCGTGCCGGTGCCCATCGCGATGCCAACGTCGGCCTGCGCCAATGCCGGAGCATCGTTGATGCCGTCGCCCGCCATGGCCACGGTGCGACCTTCTTTCTGCAGCCGCTGAACCACTTCGGATTTTTTGTCCGGCAGAACTTCCGCCTCGAATTCCGTGATGCCGAGTGTCTTCGCGACCGCTTCCGCCGTGGCGCGATTGTCCCCGGTCAGCATCATTACGCGAAGTCCTTCACGCTTGAGGTCGCGCAGCGCCTGCGCCGCCGAATCTTTGATGGAGTCCGCAATGCCGATCAACCCGGCCTCTTGCCCATCCACCGCGACCAAAATCACGGTTTGCCCGTTGCGCCGCAGCTCTTCCGCTTTCCACGCCAGCGACGCCACGGAAACTCCACTCTCATGCAACAGCCGCTCGTTTCCGACCAGAATGTTCTTGCCATCGACACGGCCGCTCACTCCTCGCCCGGTCTGAGATTGAAAATCGTTTCGCTCTCGCCAAGACCAAGCCTCGACCCTTCGCCGCCTCCACCACCGCAGCTCCGAGCGGATGTTCGCTTCCCTGTTCCAAACTGGCGACCAGCCGCAACAATTCGTTCTCATCCGTCCCGGAGCCCCGGCGACCGACACGACTCGTGGCTTGCCATCCGTCAACGTGCCCGTCTTGTCGACCACCAGGGTGTCGACTTTCTCCAGCAACTCCAGCGCTTCGGCATTCTTGATCAGCACACCGGCCTGCGCACCCCGCCCTGTTCCCACCATGATCGCAATCGGCGTCGCCAGCCCCAACGCACATGGACAAGCAATGATCAGCACGGCCACCGCGTTCACCAACGCATGTGCCAGCCGCGGCTGCGGGCCAAACAAACTCCACACAACAAAAGTCAGAACAGCAATTGCCACCACCAGCTGGCACGAACCAGCCCGCTACGCGGTCCGCCAGTCGCTGAATGGGAGCACGGCTGCGCTGCGCCTGGCTGACCATCTTCACAATCTGTGCCAGCAACGTGTCGCTTCCCACGCGCTCCGCGCGCATCACCAGCGAGCCCGTTCCATTCACCGTCGCCCCGATCACGGCGCTGCCCGGGCCCTTGCTCACCGGGATCGATTCGCCCGTAATCATCGACTCATCGATCCCGGTCGTGCCTTCGAGCACAATTCCATCCACCGGAACTTTCTCGCCCGGACGCACCCGCAAGCGGTCACCCGGCCTCACCTGCTCAAGCGGAATATCTTCCTCTCGACCATCCCGCAAAACTCGCGCCATCTTCGGCGTCAGATCGAGCAAAGCTCGAATCGCGGCGCCGGTTCGACTGCGCGCGCGCAATTCGAGCACCTGCCCCAACAGCACCAACGTCGTGATCGCTGCCGCCGCTTCGAAATACACCGCAGGCATTCCGCCCATCTCGCGGAACGACGCAGGAAATATTTGCGGAAAGACGGTTGCCACCAGGCTGTAGAGATACGCCACGCCCGTCCCCATCGCGATCAGCGTGAACATGTTGGTGGAGCGATTGACAATCGAAGTCCAGCCACGCTGAAAAAATGGCGCCCCGCCCCAAAGCACGACGGGTGTAGCCAGAATCAATTCAATCCAGGGCTCCCAGCCGCCAGGGATCAGCGCGCTGCGTCGGCATGCCCGGCAGCATGTGCCCCATCGCTATCCCCAGCAGTGGAACAGTTAGCGCCACGCTGATCCAGAACCGCCGCGTCATGTCGCGCAGCTCAGGATTTTCTTCTTCCTGCGCAGTGACCGTGCGCGGCTCCAGCGCCATGCCGCAAATCGGACAGTGGCCAGGCCCCGGCCGGACAATTTCAGGATGCATGGGGCAGGTGTATTCCACCCGCGTCGCAGCCACCGGCATCTCCGGCTCCAGCGCCATCCCACAACGCGGACAAGCCGCCGGCACAGCCGACCGCACTTCCGGACACATGGGACAAACGTAAGCAGAAGCTGTCGCGGATGAAGATGCAGCGCCAGGAACTACGGCAGCAGACGGCGCCGCTCCGAGCGTCACCAGACCACTCTTCGCATGGCGAACTCTGCGCCGGTGCAATGCCGATCATCTGCGACCCCCGGCGCCGAACGCGCCGCCAGATACTCCTCAGGACGCGCGCGAAACTTCTCCAGGCAAGACGCGCAGCAGAAGTAATAGTCCTTCCCGGCATGATCGAATTTGTATTTGGCCGTGGAGGGCTCCACGTTCATGCCGCACACCGGGTCTTTCGCGGTAGTTGCGGACTTTGGGGAATGTTCCATAATCGAAGCGGCAAGCTGCACAAAATCTCAGCCTGACCATATTAGATTCATTCGCTTATACAATCGATTGTTGTATCTTCAAAGCGGAAGACTTGCGAGAACGAGGCAGAGCAGCAGACCGCGATCACCAGGAGCAGTTCTTTGCGCACTTTGCGGAATCCTTGGCGAACTTTGCGGTTATGCTTTTCTACGAGGAAGAGGCCCAAATGACCCAATTGGAAGTGGCATACCGATACCACACCCCACCCACCGAGGCCACCATGCGCGCCTTCGACAATCTGCGCGAAGTCTACGGTGTCCGCCGAATCACCTTCAAAGAGGCCGAGCGCATCATTCGCGTCGAATTCGACGCCTCACGCTTTAAGGAACCCGTAATTGCGGCCTTACTGAAGCGAACCGGCCTGGATCTGGGCGAACAACTGATCTTGGCTTGAGAGGGATTAGAAGAACGGCCGATGGATGCCGCCCGCGTGTGTTTGCCTCTTGGAAAAGAACCTGGGAGTAAGAAGCTAAAGGGGGAGGGGAGGAGGGCCAATCTTGAACTACGTCAAAGAAAATGCAAGGGGCGCTCAAGAAAACCTCTGGCCGAAGTTTTTTCTCTGGAGCGCCCCGTTGCGCGCCACTTCGTCTGTTTATGTCTAAAGCACCCTCGTTGCCAATCTCAAGTTGCTGAAACTGCTACACCCATAACCCGCGTAATCGAGTAGGAATTGCCGCGTAGGGGGAAAGTTTTACGTTGAGCCGACCCCTTGGCACGAACCCTTCCGAACCCTGTGGAAATCCTCCAGAATCAGCCACAGTAGCCACTTTTGGGACGTTCCGCAAAGCAAACGCAAGCGCCCCACGTGGCACTTCCCCACACTCGAAGTCGTAGATTCTAACGCCCTGAGGGACCCAGCGGCGCCCCCGGCAAATGCTCCGCCTTCCACCGCATCGCAGCCGTAATCCGCGTCCGCCCACTGGGATGGTCAAAAAAGATGAATTCCTCCACCGGCCCCGGATCCAGCTTCCGATACTCTCCCAGCATCAGGTCGACCTCCGCCTCCCCGTCCGGCTGCTGGCTGGCATTGATGCCATACATATCGGCTTCATACTCCATGGTGCGGGTGATTGTGTTGTCCACCGGGGTGAGGACAAACGAAAACGTCGCAAGCAGCAACGCTGCCAGCGGCAGAACCGCCACATCGTTCATGTCCCTGATTCCCCACGTCTCTCCCCAGCGCGCCAGCCCAGCCTTCAGACCCCAGTTCAAAAGCCAGAACATAACCACAATAAGCACACCGCTGAGCACCATTCCCTTGAACTGATGGTTCAAGACGTAATGCCCCATTTCGTGGCCCATCGTGGATTCGATTCCAGGCAGCGAGCAGCGCTTCAGCAGATTGTCGTTCAGAGAAATCCGCGTGGTCCCGGCAAAGCCGCTGACATTCGCGCTCACCCGGTTCGACTGGCGCGAAGCGTCAAATACGTACACATCAGTCGCCGGAATTCCGTTGGCCCGCGCCAGACTCAGAATCGGATCCCGAAAGCGCGGGTCCTCCAGCTTGGTGTACTTGTTGAACAACGGAGAAATAAACACCGGCGCAATGAACGACACGAACGCGATAAAAATCACCGACACGACGCTTCCCCACACCCACCAGCTCTGCCCCAGCCGCCTGACCACTCCAAACAAAATCACCATCAGCAGGGATCCCAGCACCAACACCACCGCCAGCCCCACGATCTGGTCCTGCATCCACTGGCCCAGGGTCTGATTGGAGAGCCCGTACTTGTGCTCGCGAAAATATCCCTCGTAAATCGTCAGCGGAAACGTGATCACCGCGGTCACCGCCGCGAACTGCACCCAGTAAATAATCGTTTGCAACACGCGGAAGCGGACAAGCCGCTCCGCCAGATCGCGCATCCGCGCCGACCAGCGGAACCGCAACAAAATCCACATCACCAGGACGGTAGACAGAAAATCCCACAACAGCAGCCAGTAGCCGCCTTCAAAATAAGCGTCCGACCGCGCCCGTTGATCCGCCGGGACGGTTGCCAGGTAAGCATCCACCGCAGCCTTGACGTCAAACGCCGAGGCCCCGCCCTTCGCTTGCGCCGACACACTGGCGCCGGAAACCTGAGCCCACCCAGGGCCAGCCAATCCGGCAAGAAAAAAGAAGAGGATTAAAGAAAGAATCACCCATTTATTCGATTTCATAGGAGAGAGAAGAGGCAGCGCGAACCAACAACTGAGAACCGAGAACTGGCAACTGGCAACTAAAAATCACAACCCCAATCCCAGGCCGACAGCCCGCAATCCGCGCCAGCATCTTATCAAGACGCCACGCTTTCGCTATAATCGAAGACGCTGCTGACCGCCACACCCCCATCGCGCCCTTAGCTCAGCTGGATAGAGCGTCTGGCTACGAACCAGAAGGTCGGGAGTTCGAATCTCTCAGGGCGCACCATACTTTTCAATTACTCACTTAAATTTTTAGCAGCACAATGGTTGACAAAATTGGACGGTGCGCCTGGATGCGCCCGTGGCTTGCGGATCACTGCATCGGGGACAAGAGCGGGGCTTAGCTTCCACAGCAGCTCACGGCGGCCCTGGCAAGCCTTGCCGAGCCCGTAAGGGCAAAAGGTAATTCACAGATGACAACAGCAACCAATAACTGCGAAACGCAATGGCAAGAAGTATTGAACTTTAGTAATCGGCATTCTGCCGTATTGAGCGCCATTCAGTAACTCTGCTAATAGTTACCTTACATTTACTATCTTCAGTTTTTCAGGGGAAAACACATGCTAAACCCAAAGACCAGCACCGCAATTGGACGCGTTCGTGAAAGCTTGAAAACGGAGCATATCAATTCAGACGCTCCATTATGTCCTGGAGACACGGTTGTAGTTTTGGACATGTTTGGGGTTCCCACAGGAATTCAATGCACCGTGCAGAAAGCTGAAAAGCACTCCGTTGGCGTCATCTGGGGAGGGGACACCATCACAGTGGGCCGGTCGTGGTTGCTAAAGGTAAGCTAATTGGGAGGCGGTTGCGAATCCGCACCCACAGATCGTGGCGCGCATAGAGCGCGCTCGCGTGCAGCCGTTCTTTCGCGTCGGCGCATTGCGCTCGATTGGGGGCAGCCAGTGCGTGCCCGGTCTCTCTTGATGCTTCCCACATCTTAAGCAAAAGCGTAAGCCGTTCCCATATTTCGGTACCGACGAACCTGGCATGAGCCGGCCAATTTTAGTTGTGGACAGAATGTTCAAGTGTTACAATCCGCGTAGGTTGGTGTGCTAAGTGTCGCCATCAGATTCATCACGAACGAATTGTCGGCGTTCTTGTTGGTGCCTGTTTGTAGTCTTCCTGGCAATCTTTGCCCTCACTGCGAGCTCTGGCTACTCGTACCAGCGTTCCTACTGACTTTCACGGCGCAACTGCCCAGTCCGCTTCGACTCAGGCTACCCGTCAACATCTTGATGGCGATGCGATTCAGTGGGTAGCGCCAACTCCAGTTCTTACAGTTTTACAGGTCCCAAGTTTTTATCCACGTGTCGCGCCTGCAGGCCCTCCGCTTCCCAATTTGCTGTTCGATGAAAGTCTTTACAACCGACCTCCTCCCTCCTGCTGAAGTTCCTCTTCTGTTGCGTTTACGCAGTTAACTCTGCGTTCCCGTTAATTCGAGTCTGGTCACTGACCAGAAAGTCTTCGCTGTCGTGGTCTGCACATGGCGAAGTCAACTCGAACGGGATTTTTCGATGCGCACTCGCTTCTTAAGCCCAGCGTCCTGGTCCGGATGGGAGTGGTGCGCCTGCGATTGCCGTTCGAGTCTGCGATCGCGAGGGAGGAAGGCCGTGAACACAAGGCTTATTATCTGTTCTTGTACTCGTCGTCACTACGCTCCTGCTCAGCGCATACGCAAAGGAGGTTCCACCCAAAGGATTCCAGCAAGGAACCGTAGTGAGTGTTGAGAGGCAGGAAGTCATCAAGTCCCAATCAATGTTGTTACAGCGGGACCGATGCACCGTTGCAGACTCAGTATTACGCATTCGATGTTTCTGTGCAAGGTGGGATGCGGAACCTACGTCGGCCGCTACGAGTCTTACATCGACTATCTGCCTTCAGCTTTTAGCGCGAACAAAGCAATCCCGGTGCGCCTTACAAAACATGTCATGTACTTCGATGTTCCCGGAGAGCGTGACATGAAGATGGGTATTCGTGCACCGCAACATCGACCGCTGAACTCTTGCGACACCGGTAGACGCCAGTCGTTAACCTTCGACGCGGGTTGCGGCCAGGAAAACAAACGCCGCACTAACAACAGCGGACCACCGCAACCCGTGGACGAACTTCCTGAGCCCACAGGAAAAACAAAGGTCTCCCGGTTAGAGGAAACGAAAGGAGCCCCAATATGTTGAAAACATGACAACAGGAGAAACGCACATGAGGCAAGTAGCGAGCGTCAGTATTAACGGTCTTCTTGTGCCGCCGACCTGGCTATGGCTCAGGGAATGCGGCACGGCAACGACCGCAACGCGGGGAAAGAAGAGTAGTTCATCTTCCCAAAAGATCTCTGCGCAACTTTCACAGATGCAGCAGTCGATTGATGCACAGCAGCAACAGATTCAACAGCTGATGCAGCAACTGCAGAGCCGCGACCAGCAGATTCAGCAACTGCAACAGCAAATGAACCAGGTACAGAGCACGGCGAGCCAGGCGCAACAAAAGGCGGACACGGCAGTCGTCGCAGAGCACGCCAGCAGAAGCAGGATGTGGGTGCGGTGCGCAGTGACGTGACTGACCTCAAGGACACGGTGACCAATACGGCGCTGGCGATGCAGGAGACGCAGAAGGCAGTCAACGAAAGCCCCCTGGCGTTACGCATCAAGGGGATCACGCTCACGCCGGGCGGCTTTCTGGCGGCCGAAACAGTCTGGCGTCAACGAGGACTGGCGTCCGACGTCAACACTCCTTTCAACTCGATTCCGCTTCCTGGGAGTTCACAAAGCAACTTGTCCGAGTTCTTCGGCTCCGGCCGTCAGTCGCGTATTTCGCTGCTGGCCGAAGGCAAGCTGAAAGACGCCAAGCTGACGGGTTACTACGAGACGGATTTTCTGTCTGCGGGCGTGACTTCCAACAACAACGAAAGCAACAGTTACACCAATGCGGCAACGGCAGGTGTGGGGACAAGCCGCGCTTCATGGCTGGAGTTTTACCGGCGGTCAAATGTGGAGCCTGGTCACGGAAACCAGAAAAGGTGTGGATAACCGCACCGAAGCTCTGCCCATGACCATCGACGCGCAATACCACGTGGGATTCAGCTGGGCCCGTCAGTACGGGTTTCGCGTCGCCAAGGACTTTGGCGACAAAGTCTGGCTGGCTTTCTCGGTGGAAAATCCTCAGACCACATTTGCCGCGCACGGCAACGCCAGCAATTTCCTGCTGGGCGCTCCGGGCACGGCTGGCGGTCTTTACAACCCCACCGCCAACTACTCCTTCAACTCGGCTCCCGACTTCATCGTGAAGGCGGCCTTCGAGCCGGGCTGGGGACACTACGAAGTCTTCGGTGTGGTCAGTCAGTTCCGTGACCGTGTTTTCCCCAACGGAACCGCGGCCACTCCTTCGGCGGCGGGCGCCTTCAACGATTCAAGAGTGGGAGGAGGGATCGGAGCGAACGCGCGGGGATCGCTGTTCCACAAGCATGTTGATGTGGGTCTGCACTTCCTCGGCGGCGATGGCGTCGGCCGTTACGGAACCACCGGACTGCCGGATGCGACCGTCCGTCCCGACGGCACGCTGGCCCTGGTTCGCGCTTACCAGGCGCTCGGAACTCTGGAGTGGCACTCCGCCAAGTGGGACATCTACACCAATGCCGGAGGTGAATACGCGGCGCGAACTGCTTACCTGAATTCCGCGGGCAAGGGAGTGGGTTACGGCTCAACGCTGTTCAGCAACGCAGGTTGCTCGACTGAAACGCTGCCCGGACAGCAATGGATTCACTCCGGGCGCGTTGGCGAACTGCACGGGCGATACGCGCAACATCATCCAGGGCACTTTTGGATTCTGGTATCGCTTCTACAAGGGCTCCAAGGGCACGGTGCAGTGGGGACCGCAGTACTCCTACGTGGTCCGCAATACCTGGTCCGGTGCCGCCGGCGGTGAGCCGCACGGCATCGAGAACATGTTCTTCACTTCGTTCCGCTACTACTTGCCGTAGCGTGCGAACCCTCGCCTTCGTGCGTCCCACAGCGCACGGAGGCGAGGCCTTACTTAGGTACTTAAAACGTCTTTGGATAAGACATAACGAATGAAACGCAAGCTCAAACACATCACGGTTTCGGGAGTCATCTATTGTTGCAATCTGCCTGGTGATTTTCTTTCGGGCATCGGGAAAAAAAGCCAAGGCCGATCAGGGAGAGGAATCTTCGCTTCGCCCAGTGGCAGTGGCTCTGGTCAAGCGGGGTCCGCTGGTAAATACGCTGACTCTTTCGGGCGCCTTCCGGCCGTATCAGGAAGTGGATGTTCACGCGAAGGTGGCGGGCTATATCCGAAAGATCTTTGTGGATGTAGGCGACCACGTGAAGGCGGGACAGGTGCTGGCGATTCTTGAAGTTCCGGAATTGAATGCGCAAGTCATGGGCGCGAAAGCGGACATGCAGCGCAGCCAGGATGCGATTCGCCGGGCGCAGAGTGAGATTGAACGGGCTGAATCGGAGCACTCCGCATATCACGCGGCCTACACGCGGCTGAAACAGGCTTCCGAAGCCCGCCCCGGCCTGATCGCGGAACAGGAACTCGATGACTCGTTCGCCAAAGACAAAGAGTCGGAAGCCCAGGCGAGCAGCGCCCGTTCCGCTCTGGCTGAGTCGCAGAGTCAGTACGCCAGCGCGGAAGCAAATCTTGATCGGCTGGTCCGCGCTGGAGGCCTATTCGCACATCACGGCGCCGTTCTCGGGAGTGGTCACAAAGCGTTACGCCGATACCGGCGCACTGATCCAGGCCGGTACGGCCTCCGATACACAATCCATGCCGGTGGTGCAGTTGGCGGAGTGGTCCAGGCTGCGGCTGGTCGTACCAGTGCCAGAATCTGCGGTGCCGCAATTGCATCTCGGCAGCACGGTTCAGGTGCATGTCTCCGCGCTGAATCGTGATTTTGAAGGTCGAGTGGCGCGGTTCGCGGACGCTCTGAATGATGAAACGCGAACCATGCACACCGAGATTGACGTGGAAAATACCAACGGAACTCTGGTGGAAGGAATGTATGCCGAGGCACGCCTGGTTCTTACTGAGAACAAGAACGCGCTGACGGTGCCGATCCAGGCGATTGAGCGAAACGGTTCCGGCGCCAGCGTGCTGATCGTGAATTCTCAAGGACAGATTCAAGAGCGGCAAGTGAAGTTGGGCGCAGAAGGCAGCGATCGCGTCGAGGTGCTGAGCGGTCTGGCTGAGAATGATCGCGTCGTGATTGGAAGCCGCAGCGAGTTTCGGGCCGGCGACAAAGTACAGCCCAAAGTCGTTGCGGATGGCACGGCCGAGTCGGAGGCGAAGCTCTAATGTCCAGCTTCGCCATCAAGTACCCGTTTTTCATCATCGTTCTCTGCCTGATGGTGGCCATCGTGGGCACGGTCACACTGGCCCGCATGCCCGTGGATTTGTTTCCTCCGATCAATATTCCGGTGGTGGTGGTGGCGACATTTTATTCCGGCATGCCGCCGCAGCAGATCGAGACGGACATTACTGATCCCTTCGAACGATTCTTCACGCTGGGTAGCGGAATTGATCACATCGAATCGCGATCGCTGCCCGGCGTCAGTTTGATCAAAATCTATTTCCAGCCGGGGACCGATCCCAACGCCGATCTCAGCAGCATCTCGAATCTGGCGCTGGCTGATTTGCGAAGGCTGCCTCCGGGCACACTGCCGCCGGTAGTTCTCAAGTTCGACGCTTCCAGCCTGCCGGTTTGCCTGATCACGCTTAAAGGGCCAAGGGCTTGGCGAAACGCAATTGCGTGATCTCGGCCAGTACAACATACGCAATCAGATCGCAGGCGTTCCGGGAGCGTCGGTGCCGCAACCGTTCGGCGGCCGCTATCGCCAGATCATGGTGTATGTCGATCCGCTCAAGTTGGATGCTCATGAACTGTCGGTCATGGATGTGGTCCGCACGGTCAACGAGAACAACGTGATTCTGCCTGCGGGCGACGTGAAGATCGGTCCGGTTGACTACAACCTTTACACCAACAGCCAGGTGCCCACGACGCAGCAGATCAACGACATGCCGCTGAAGACCGTGAACAACGCCTCGGTGCTGGTGCGAGACGTCGGTCAAGCCAAGGACGCGCAGCAGATCCAGACCAACATCGTGCGCGTGGATGGACAGCGGTCCGTCTATCTGCCGATTCTGAAGCAGGGTGGCGACAGCAACACCATCGCGGTGGTGAATGGAATCAAGGATGCGCTGCGCAATCTGGTTGACGTACCCAAGCAACTTGTCACCAAGGTGGTGTTCGACCAGTCAGTGTTCGTGAAGGTGGCGATCGAGAATCTGCTGCACGAAGGCGCGATCGGCCTGGTGCTCACCGGATTGATGGTCCTGCTGTTTCTGGGAAGCATGCGGGCCACGGCCGCGGTCTTTCTGTCGATTCCTCTGTCGGCGCTGGCTGCTTTCATGGCAATCAGCATTGGCGGCGGGACGGTCAACACGATGGTCCTCGGCGGCCTGGCGCTGGCGTTTTCGCGCCTGATCGATAACTCGGTGGTCGTTCTGGAAAACATTTTCCGCCATCTGGAAATGGGCGAAGCACCCGAGGTTGCAGCCGAGCAAGGAGGGCGGGAAGTTTCGCTGGCGGTTCTGGCGGCCACCTTGACTACCGCGATCGTCTTCTTTCCCGTCATCTTTCTTTACGGTGTGAGCCGGTTTCTGTTTGTTGCGCTGGCCATGGCTGTGGTTCTTTCTCTGCTGGCTTCCTATGTTGTCGCGATGACGGTCGTGCCTCTGTTTTGCGCCAAGCTCATCGGCAAGCACCAGGCGGACGAAGAAGTTGGGCAAGGCTCTATCGGTGCACGGTTTGGCGTGATCGCCAAACGATTCAATGTCTACTTCGACAAAATGCTCGGGAAGTATGACCGGACATTGAGCACCGCGCTGTTGAAACCGCTGGCGACCGTGGTTGGGCTGGTGGGAGTCTCCCTTTTATCTTTTTCACTCTATCCGCTGCTTGGAGTCGCGTTCTTTCCCCGTACCGATCCTGGCCAGTTTGTGATCAACGTGAAAGCCCCATCGGGAACTCGCATTGAACTCTCCGAGCAGTACGTCAAACAGGTGGAAGATATTGTGCGGCAGGTTGTCCCCGAAAACGAGCTGTCGATGATCGTTTCGAACATCGGGATCACTCCGGATTTCTCCGCCATCTACACCCCGAACTCGGCGCCTCACACGGGTTTCGTGCAGGTCAGCTTGAAAGAAGACCACAAGATCGGCAGCTACGAATACATGCGGCGGGTGCGGCAGCGGTTGGCACAGGAATTGCCGCAACTCAGCGCCTATTTCCAGTCGGGCGGACTTGTGGATTCGGTACTCAACATGGGTATGCCGGCGCCCATCGATGTGCAGGTCAGCGGCAACAGCCTGAAAAGCGATTTCGAGGTTGCTTCCCAAATCGCAGCCCAGGCGCGCGCTCTACCCGGCGTGAGCGATGTTCTGATTCCACAGGACATCGACTATCCCGCCCTGCAACTTGACGTTGACCGTGAAAAGGCGAGCCTGGTCGGCCTTTCACAAAAAGAGGTGGTGGACAACGTCATCACCGCCCTTACCTCCAACGGCATGATCGCCCCGAATTACTGGATCGATCCCAAGAGCGGGAATCCCTACATGCTGACCGTGCAGTACCCGGAGAATTCCGTAAAGACGCTCGAGGATCTGAAACAGATTCCGATGCGGGGGAGCAAAAGCAATGAGCCCACCATGCTCGACACCGTCGTCAACGTAAAGACTATTCCGACACCCACCGAAGTGGACCACTACCAGCTGTTTCGCGTGATCGATCTTTATGTGTCGCCCAAGAGCGAAGACTTGGGCCGGGTCAGCAGTCAGATCAACCGGATTGTGGCCAACACGAAATTACCGGAGGGAGTCAGAGTCAACTTGCGTGGATCGGTGCAAAGCATGAATTCTTCGTTCAAGAGCTTCGGCATCGGCCTGCTTGCTTGCGGTTGTGCTGGTCTACCTGATTCTGGTGGCTCAGTTCGCATCCTTCCTCGATCCGCTTGATTATCTTGCTGGCCGTGCCGCCGGGGCTGGCCGGGGTGTTGCTGTTCCTGCTGGTCGACGGGCACGACGCTCAATGTCATGTCGCTCATGGGCGTGGTGATGATGGTGGGCATCGTGGTCTCGAACAGCATTCTCATCGTCGAGTTTACCCGGCAGATGCGTCACCAGGGCACCGCACTCAGGGAAGCCGTGGCGGTCGCCTCTCGTCTGCGTTTGCGGCCGGTGCTGATGACTTCGCTGGCCACGTTGCTCGGACTGATCCCCATGGCTTTGAAACTGGGAACCGGCAGCGAAGCTTACGCGCCGCTGGCCCGCGCCATCATCGGAGGTCTGCTCGTCTCCGTCGTGGTCACGGTCTATCTCGTTCCCGCTGCTTATCTCTGGGTTCACCGCAAAGAGGAAGCTGGATCTCCCGAGGTGACAGCATGAGATTGAAGCTGGCCTTGTGGCTCGGGATTGTTCTCGGTGCGGCGACATGCTGGGCGCAGTCCACTCTCATCCTGCAAAACCCTTCCGATGCGCCAGTCGGTGCGCTGGGCAACTCTGGAGGATGAGCAAACTCTCGAGCATGACGATAGCGACACTGGAAGCGCAAGCTTCATCCGACACCGCAATTCAAACCGAATAATACGTTCAATCTTTCAGTGAAGGATGCGGAAGCCATCGCTCTCAAAAACAATCCAGCGATTTCCGTAGCCCGGTTGAATGCGCTGGCTTCGCAGCAGGTGACGCGCGAAGTCAGGTCCAGTCTGTGGCCCACCGCCTACGCCAACCTGACCGGCGTGGATGCCTATGACGACAGTCGCATCAGCGCGGGTGGATTGAACAATCCAGTCATCTATGCCCGTGCCGCGGCGGGTGCGACTGTCAGCCAACTGATCACGGATTTCGGCCACACGACCAATCTGGTTGCCAGTGCTCGTTTGCACGCCAAAGCCGAGGATCAAAACGCGCTCGCGACCAAAGAAGACGTTCTGTCTAGCAGTGGATCAGGCGTTCTACAACGCGCTTCAGGCACAGGCAGTGCTAAAGGTTGCGCAACAGACGGTCGACTCGCGGCAATTGCTGAGCGATCAGGTGTCAGCTCTGACCAGAAGCAAACTCAAGTCAGACCTGGATTTGAGCTTTGCCAACGTAAATCTTGCGCAAGCGAAACTTCTGCAGCTGGACGCGGAGAACAACGAGCAAGGCGCATTTGCCGTCCTGTCCGCTGTTTTGGGGTTCCCCACGATGCAGAATGTCACTCTGGTTGAAGACACTGAACCTCTGGTTGCGCCTGTCGGAAATCCAGACCAGCTAATCGCGGAAGCGTTCAGCAAGCGTCCCGAGATTCTGGCCCTGGAGTTCGAATCAGACTCAGCGGACAAGTTACGAATCGCGGAGCGCGATCAGCTTTTCCCCACGATTAGTGCGCTGGGAGCGATCGGAGACACGCCCATCCGCGACAGCCGTCTCTCCAGTTGGTACGGCGCAGTGGGCGTGAACGTCCAGATCCCGATTTTCAACGGCTTTCTGTTTACTGCGAAGACGCATGAGGCCGATCTGAGGGCGCAGGCTGCAAAAGCAACGCATATCTGGATTTGCGTAACCGGATTTCACGCGACGTGCGCACCAGTTGGCTGGATGCCAGCACTGCTTACCAGCGGTTGAGCGTGAGCCGGCAACTATTGGATCAGGCCAACCAGGCACTTGATCTCTCGCAAACTCGTTACAAGCTTGGGCTGGGCTCAATCGTCGAGTTGAGCCAGGCGCAGCTTCAGCAGACGCAAGCCGAAATTGGCAATGCGCAGGCTGGTTATGGATACCGTCTTGCGCTGTCCGTATTGCGTTACCAGACTTCGGGACTCTAGAACCGTGATTCTGATGGTCCCAATTGAGGCGACGATGATGCGCAAGACGTTTCTTCTCCTGTTGCTAGCGGCGTCGTCCTGCTTTGCCCGCGAAGTTGTCAAAATCCGAGTGGTGAACAATGTGGTCTTGGTTCCAGTGCGTGTAAATGGGAAGGACCTCAGCTTCCTTCTTGATACTGGAAGCGAACATTCGGCAATTGATGGCAACGTCGCATCATTGCTGAACCTGGGGCCGATTGCTGACGTTGAAGTAATGAAAAACTACAGGACGCAACCTGCGACGGCCGATCAAACAATCAGAATTGAAGTCGGAGATCTCGCCTTCGATCATAAAGTCCTCACCGTTCTCAACCTCGGTTCTGTTTCGCATGCATTAGGGGTCCCTGTCGACGGTGTTGTCGGCAACGACATCCTGCAGGATTTCGTCTTCAGGTTGAACTACTCAAGAGGAGAGATGGTTACAGGCCCAGTCGCGCAGCTAGGAGACCTTGGCGTTCCCCTCAAGTTGCGCCGGTCGGGTGACGAATTCTTTCTTCCCCTTCGACTGATGTCTTTGTCCGAAGCTCTTCTGCTGGATACGGGCACCAACTCAACAAATCTGTCCTGGGGAACCTGGCAACAACTGACGCGAGTCTGGACGCCCGAATCGACGATTGACGGCGTCATACGCGCTGGCGTCCCAGCGCCACCTGCGTTCCTGGTCTGCTTACCCGAAGTGCGGCTGGGCGAGATTGAGATTCGAGATCAAGCGGTCCGAGTGCAGCGCCCCGTGAACACCGGCGCATTCTCAGTAGCGGGGTTTGGCGGCACCATGGGTTCTGAATTCTTGCGCCAGTTTGAAGTGACATTCGATCTGAAGCACGATGAGATTTTTTTGAAGAGAGATCCGCGATGGAAACCCGATCCTTACCGATACGTTACCGTCGGTATGCAGTTCGCGAGGAACGATCAGGGTACATACACGGTGATGTCGGTCTGGAAGAACTCTCCGGCTGATCTGGCCGGAATCAGGCTTGGCGATCGAATCAGAGCGATCAATGGTAAGTCCGTGGCATCCATGAGTGCGGAGCAAGTTTCGGCGCAACTTCATGGAGAAGAAGGCACGGCCGCGAATCTGATCATTGAACGCGGAAACGGCGCCTCGGCAGTGACACTGCATACCCGGCAGATGCTTTGCGGACACAACAAGGACCAGCATGAGTATCGGTCACAGAAATGAGTTACGGCGTCATCGTGACTCCCCGAATCGGAGAGACGGATGGGTAAGGAAAGACTTCTCTGCTTGTTCTGCATACTATGGCTGGCGCCCTTGATCCATGCCCAGGACGGATATTTTGCAAATTGGTTTGCGCGAGTGGACAAAACCAAAGACGAGCAGCCCCATTGGATCACCCCCCTGGCCACGACTACCCCTCGTCTGGAGGAGGAGTATCGCTACGACCAGCTATGGCAGGTGAATTCCAAGGGCATCACCACGGACAATTTCGATGGCGGGAAAGGCCTCGAGCTCATTCCGTTCGAAAGAGTAGAAATTATCTTTAATGTGCCGCCCTATCTCGCGCATAACGATCCCGCGGTCCACGATGGATTCGGCGACACAGCCTTTCTGGTGAAGTACCGCCTTCTTTCAGCAAACGAAAAACGCGGCAACTACATCTTGACCGCATTCCTGGGCTGGAGCCTCCCCACGGGCGACCATAAGAACGGCTCCCTCCACCCCGTGATTACACCAACTATTGCTTACGGTAAGGGCTTCGGTAATTTTGATATTCAAGGTACGTTCGGCGTTGGACTTCCCACGGCAGACGCCAAAGTGTTGGGGCGGAACTATCTATGGAATAACACCTTCCAGTACCGCGTACTCCGGAAGCTATGGCCCGAAGTCGAGTTTGATTCAATGTTCTTTCAGAACGGGCCGAACGACGGTCAAAAGCAGAATTTCGTAACGCCGGGACTGGTTCTCGGACGATTTAGTCTCTGGAGAAGAATGGGATTCACGATTGGCGGCGGATACCAGATCGCGACGACCCGCTTCCATACAAGTAATCACAACACCATCCTCTCGATTCGTTTGCCGTTCTAGACACGGGCGCCAAAGAAGCAAGCCTCTCACGGTGCCGGGGACAACTTGCTGATGACCATGTCCGCGGCGGGTTCTATCGCGCTGGGATTCTCTAGCACCATCTACTAGAAGAGCTTCACCACCATTCCCAGGTCGGCCCAATCTCGGATTTCCATTCCAGAATCCAGACAATGGAGCCGCAATATCAGCCATCGGGACTGCTCAATCAAGCGAACGGCCTTTCCTTCCGATAGTTAGCGTATTGGTACATCAATTGCTTTGAAGTCTTCGAACACTCTCGCACACACCCCCTGAAGTCTGCGCGGGACAAGAGCTTGCGCCCGATGGCGGAAGAGTCGGCGCGTTAGCGGATCTCCTGAGAGGGAATTTCAGACATGCCTAAGACGAACGTTCTGCTCGTGGTGTCGATTTTCTTTGCGTTTGCTTGTGGATTCACCCACGCCGCTGGGGCTCCTCAGTCCAGTACGACGACGCTAGATGTATCGCCTGGCAAGGCGAAGATAGGCCAGGCTGTGACCCTGACTGCTAAGGTCCTGCTCGGAACAACTCCGGTCCAGCACGGGTCGATTTTGTTCTGTGATGCCAAAGCTACTAGTTGTCAGGGATTGGCGGTTCTTGCTTCTGCGCAGTTGACCAGCGCAGGTTCTACGTCCGTAAAACTGACATTGGGGGCCGGCACTTATTCCGTTAAAGCAGTTTTTATAGGAACTCCACGCAGTGTGCCCCCAGTCCCAGGCAGCTCATCCACGCCTCAGACATTCACCGTTGGTCGTGACACCAAATCGCACTCTAAGAAAGCCAATACTCGCCCATGAGGCCCCGAAAGTATTCCCATTCTTCCGAACGGCTCCTCCTGCATCTCGTGTTAGGCCTGCTTGCGATATTTGCGGCCGCGACCCAGTCCTTTGCAGCCCCGCTGACCTCCATAGTGTCAACCTCTGGAAACATTATCTATGTCGACAGCTCCTCGAATACGTCCCCCAATCTGCTTGGAAACTACGTCAGCTTCAACGTCACGAATAACTCGGGATCCACAATAGCCGATGCCTGGGTCAAGGCCAGCAGTTTCACCGGATCCTTCCTTTCGCTCGCTCCCAATGAAACGGGAGTCGCGCACCTGGGAACGATGGCATCCGGGGCGACCAGGACTGTTTTCTTTTATCTGCAGGTAGATTGCTCATCATTTCACGCCGGTCAATGCGATGTGAGCACAGGGCAAGGTTTCACCATCGGCCTTTATTCAGGACCGCCATCAACGACTCTCGTCACCTCACAGACATTCTCGGACACGGTCCAAGAGACAATTGCGGCACAAAGCAACACCGTCAGCACGGTCGTAAGTTCATCGAGCGATCCTGACCTCGGCATGTTGCTCACGGTCACGGTAACAGGTGATACGGGCACGATCGGCAGTAACAAAGTCTTCTATGACACGCCAGAGGCTTACGTTGATTTTCCGGCCAATGTGTTCCGCCTTTACAGCACGAGCATAACTTTCAGCGGCGCTAATACTGGAACGTATACAAATCAGCTGCTAATTCCAACATCGGCGTTCAGCTCCACCTCATCCACTAGTTACACTGTCGTGGCAACTTATCTTGTAGTCGGCATGAAGGCGACCTCAACGGCTGTGAGTCCAGTTGCGTTTATCAGCAGTGGAAATCAGGTCAAACACACCAACACGTCCTCTTATTCGTCTTTGCCTGCCATCGGCCCGACTGATAACACACTGACCATATCCAAGTTAGTCGACTCGGGACTTTGGCCGACCGGAGGCACACCTACTTATACCCTGAGGGTCACCAACTCCGGTTCTTCCAGTATCACATTGGATGATTTCGTCGACACCCTGCCGGCCAACGTGACTTACGTTTCCTCGAGTTCATCCTTTGGTGGAACATCCATCGGAGATCCCACAATTTCGGGAAGCACTTTGACGTGGACTGGCACATTTGCCGTTCCGGCGAGTGGAAGCGCAGACCTTACCTTTCAGGCCGCCGTACCGAATGTGGTGGGCACGTATACAAATTCTGCTGTCGCGCATATCGGCACCACTCAGCTTGATACGACGATTTCGACTGCCGACAATTCTTCAGCCTCGGTGAATCTGAGCGTTGGTTCTCCCGATCTGACCATCAGCAAGAGCCACAGCGGTAACTTCACTCAGGGACAGACCGGAGCCACCTACACCATCACAGTAAGCAACGGCGGCACTGGCCCCACCAGTGGAACGGTGACCGCTATCGACACCCTGCCAACCGGAATGACCGCAACCGCCATCAGCGGCACGGGATGGAACTGCACACTCGGCACCCTGACCTGTACACGCAGCGACGCGCTCTCTGCCAGCACCAGCTACCCGGCCCTCACTTTGACCGTGACCGTCTCAGGTAACGCAGCGGCTTCACTCACCAACTCGGCCAGCGTCTCCGGCGGTGGCGAATCTAACACTAGCAACGACAGCGCCAGCGATGTGACCACTGTGACTCAGTTACCCGATCTGACCATCAGCAAGACGTCATAGCGGCAACTTCACTCAGGGACAGACCGGAGCTACCTACACCATCACAGTAAGCAACGGCGGCACTGGTTCCACTAGCGGAACTGTGACCGCCATCGACACACTGCCGACCGGAATGACCGCAACCGCCGTCAGTGGCACGGGATGGAACTGCACACTCGGCACTTTGACCTGCACGCGCAGCGACGCACTCTCCGCCAGCAGCAGCTATCCGGCCCTCACCCTCACCGTGACGGTGAGCGGCAGCGCGGCGGCTTCACTGACCAACTCGGTCAGCGTCTCCGGTGGTGGCGAGTCCAACACTAGCAACGACAGCGCCAGCGATGTGACCTCTGTGACGCAGTTACCCGATCTCACCATCAGCAAGAGCCACAGCGGCAATTTCACTCAGGGACAGACCGGAGCTACCTACACCATCACAGTAAGCAACGGCGGCACTGGTTCCACTAGCGGAACTGTGACCGCCATCGACACACTGCCGACCGGAATGACCGCAACCGCCATCAGTGGCACGGGATGGAACTGCACGCTCGGCACTTTGACCTGCACGCGCAGTGACGCACTCTCCGCCAGCAGCAGCTATCCGGCCCTCACCCTCACCGTGACGGTGAGCGGCAGCGCAGCGGCTTCACTGACCAACTCGGCCAGCGTCTCCGGCGGTGGCGAATCAACACCAGCAACGACAGCGCCAGCGATGTGACCACTGTGACTCAGTTACCCGATCTGACCATCAGCAAGAGTCATAGCGGCAACTTCACTCAGGGACAGACCGGAGCTACCTACACCATCACAGTAAGCAACGGCGGCACTGGTTCCACTAGCGGAACGGTGACCGCCATCGACACACTGCCGACGGGAATGACCGCAACCGCCATCAGCGGCACGGGATGGAATTGCACGCTCGGCACTTTGACCTGTACACGCAGCGACGCACTCTCCGCCAGCAGCAGCTATCCGGCCCTCACGCTGACTGTGACGGTGAGTGGGAGCGCAGCGGCTTCACTGACCAACTCGGTCAGCGTCTCCGGCGGTGGCGAATCGAACACCAGCAACGACAGCGCCAGCGATGTGACCACGATTTCGCAGTTGCCTGACCTGACCATCAGCAAGAGTCATAGCGGCAACTTCACTCAGGGACAGATTGGAGCCACTTACACGATCACAGTAAGCAACGGCGGCACCGGTCCCACTAGCGGAACTGTGACCGCCATCGACACACTGCCGACGGGAATGACCGCAACCGCTATCAGCGGCACGGGATGGAACTGCACGCTCGGCACCCTGACCTGTACACGAAGCGACGCGCTCTCTGCCAGCAGCAGCTATCCGGCCCTCACTTGACCGTGACCGTCGCGGGGAATGCGGCGGCTTCACTAACCAACTCCGTCAACGTCTCGGGCGGCGGTGAGTCGAACACCAGCAACGACAGCGCCAGCGATGTGACCACGATTTCGCAGTTACCTGACCTGACTATCAGCAAGAGTCATAGCGGCAACTTCACTCAGGGACAGATCGGAGCCACCTACACCATCACCGTAAGCGACGGAGGCACCGGTTCCACCAGTGGAACGGTGACCGCCATCGACACACTTCCGACCGGAATGACTGCGACCGCCATCAGCGGCACAGGATGGAATTGCACGCTCGGCACTTTGACCTGTACTCGCAGCGACGCACTTTCCGCCAGCAGCAGCTATCCGGACCTCACTTTGACCGTGACCGTCGCGGGGAATGCGACGGCTTCACTAACCAACTCCGTCAACGTCTCGGGCGGCGGTGAGTCGAACACCAGCAACGACAGCGCCAGCGATCCCACGACTGTGAGCACGCAGGGGCAGACCGAGACCACGACAACCCTGACGATTCTGCCGGGCAGTTCCGTAAACGCCGGAGCAACCGTAACCCTTACCGCAACGGTAGTGCATGGGAGTACTGCGGCATTTCCGGGTCTGGTGACCTTCTGCGATGCGAACGCGGCGCAGTGCACTGGCGACGCAATTTTCGGAACGGCGCAACTCACGAGTCCTGGAACTGCCACGCTTAAGGTGGTTCTGGGTGCGGGCAGTTACAGCATCAAGGCCGTTTTTGCGGGCACGACTCCTTATCAGAAGAGTGAATCTTCGCCACAAGCACTGACAGTGAACGGCGTCGGCGGATATACGACGACAACCACCATCGCTGCAACTGGCAGCGTGAACAATTACACGCTAACCGGCACAGTGACAGCTTTCGGGAAACCCATTCCGACCGGAACCATATCGTTCCTGGACACGACTACTTCGAATTCCGTACTGGCAACAGCCGATCTCGATCCGCTTTCGCTGGGCTTCACCATGACTCCAGCGACGGCTTCGTCCGCGGTCGATGGTTCCCCATACCTCGCGGTCACTGGCGACTTTAACAATGACGGAAAGTTTGACCTGGCAATTCCAAGCGGATCAGCCAGCACGATCAGCGTGTTGCTCGGTAATGGCGATGGAACCTTCATGCCTCAGGTCACCTATGCTACAAATCCAGACGGCCAGGCTTATGCAATCGCCACAGGAGATTTCAATGGCGACGGTAATCCGGATCTTGCCGTCACGAATGTGGGCACAGAAGGATCGGCGACGGTCAGCATCCTGTTGGGAAATGGCGATGGAACATTCCAATCGTATGTTGCCTACACGGTCGGGAACTTCCCTTCCGCGGTTGTGGTAGGCGATTTTAACGGGGACGGAGACGCCGACCTGGCGGTGGCCAATCGAGACGACAACACGGTTGGCGTGTTGCTGGGGAACGGAGACGGAACTTTCCAGACGCAAGTGCCATATACCGTCGGCACTTCTCCCGTGGCTGTAACAACAGCCGATTTCAACGCAGACGGCAACATCGACCTAGTTACGGTAAACCACAGCGACAATACCGCGAGCGTGTTGCTGGGCAACGGCGACGGAACTTTCAACACCCAGGTGACATACGCCGTTGGAAACTCTCCGGTGGGATTGACGGCGGCTGATTTCAACGCAGATGGCAACATCGACTTGGCCGCAACAAACAGCAGCGATAACACCATAAGCCTGCTGCTGGGCAATGGCGACGGAACATTTCAATCGCAGACAACTGTCGCGGTAGACAGCTCGCCCGGACCTCTGGCCGCAGCTGACTTCAATGGAGACGGCAAAGTCGATCTGACATCACCGAACTCCGTCACCGGCACGGTGAACGTACTGCTCGGAAACGCAGACGGGACATTTCAGACAAACGTTACATTTCCTGTCGGTGCTGGCCCCACCGGGCTGACTGTTGCCGACTGGAACGGGGACGGGCTCACAGATCTGGCAACGATCGGAGGCACGGCACCCAGTGAAGTCAGCGTGCTGCTCAGTCAACTCACAGAAACCGCTACGAAGACGGGTGTTTCTGTGCCAACTCCAGGAACACACGACGTTCTCGCCAGCTATCCGGGCGATGACAATCACGCGGCGAGTGAGTCGACTACCGTCCCCCTGGAGGGTTCCGATTTAACGGCAACCACGACGACGCTGACTGCTTCGCCGAATCCGGCATCCTCAGGTCAGTCTGTTACGTTCACCGCCACCGTAAGCCCGATTCCAACGGGAAGCCCCACTGGAACCGTGAGCTTCTACAATGGAAGCACGCTGATCGGCACAGGAACCGTCAATTCATCCGGCGTCGCAACATTTACAACCAGCAGCCTACCGACAGGTGGAAACACCGTCTCGGCAATGTACTCAGGTAATGCCGGTTTCGCGACTTCGACTTCTTCACCCTTAACGGAAACGATTAACGGAATTGGCCTGACCCCGACCGCAACCGCGCTTACCGCGTCTCAGAACCCTGCGGTCGTAGGACAGTCAGTCATGTTCACGGCTACAGTAAGCCCGACTCCGACCGGAAGCCCCACTGGAACCGTGAGCTTTTACAATGGAAGCACGCTGATCGGCACCGGAACCGTTAATTCTTCCGGCGTCGCAACATTTTCGACCAGCGTCCTTGCTCTGGGAACCAATGCTATCTCAGCGGTGTATTCCGGGAACGTGGGATTCGCGACTTCGACGTCCGCACCGTTGACCGAGACGATCAACAAGATTCCGACAACAACGGCTCTTGCTGTGGTCCCGAATCCTGCTCTTGCCGGCCAGCCTGTCACACTGACTGCTACCGTCAGCCCGACGCCCACAGGCGCGCCCACGGGCACGGTTCGTTTCTACAGCGGAACTACATTGCTTGGCACCGGGACCGTCAATTCATCTGGAGTCGCAACCTTTACGGCCAGCGACCTGACAGCAGGAACTGCCAACCTTGTCGCGGTTTACTCCGGCAACGCAAGTTATGCCGGATCAACTTCGACGACCGTCTCCCTGGCTGTGGGAAGCGCCACAGTCTATAACGTCACCGCTTCTCATACGCCCTTCACGGTGATCAGTGGTGGTTCGGTCGATGTCAGGGTCTTTGTACCGCCCGTCGGTGGTTCTTACAACAACCTGGTCACCATGTCAGCGTCAGGTTTGCCGGCAGGCGCGGTTGCGACTTTCAACCCCCGCACTGTCACGCCAGGCAGCGCGGGCGCCCCGACCATGATGACAATTCGAACCGCGGTTCAGACCGGAAGTATTCCCCAGAACCGAAAGTCGCAGTTCCCATTCGTACCCATCAGCTTCGCTGCCGGTTTTTGCATCATGGTCAGCCAGCGGAAGCGCCTGGGCAGGTCGGCAGCGACATTCCTGGTGCTAATCAGCCTGGCTGGCGGGACATTGCTAATGACCGGCTGCGACGGCGGGTTCGCAGGGAAACCGGCGCAGAGCCATACCTACGTGATTACAATCACCGGCACCAGCGGTGCCCTTCACCCATCGACGACCATCACTCTAATTGTGCAGTGAGGCAAGGACAACAGGTGGGCTTACTTGGGCGACGGAATTAGAGGTTGTTAAATACCTCTCCCTGCGATCCGACATTTTATAAGACGCGTCTTGATTAATTCTCTCCAGAGATCTTGGTCTTGCAGGCTCAAGGTTTTACCATAGCAAAGTAAAATCTGCGAGCGCCGGGTGCCCGCTCGCATGAACGGAGCTAGGCAATTCGCCTTGTGACTTCTCGCCGACGGATTCGATTCTTGCTGGCCTCCCGCATTAAAGTTGTAATTTCTTTGACACTCGCATTTCAATTGCTCGCTCAATCCGACGGAAAGGAACGAACGATGAAGTATCCAACCCTTTATCGCACGACAAAGATTGATGGGCTCTCCATTTTCTACCGGGAGACCGGCCCGAAAGACGCGCCGACACTTCTCCTGCTGCACGGACTGCCTTCATCGTCGCGAATGTTCGAGCCACTCTTCTGCGCGGCTTTCCGATCGCTATCACCTGGTTGCGCCCGACTATCCCGGTTTCGGACACAGCGACTGGCCCGACCCGAAAAACTTCGACTACACGTTCGATCACTACGCCGAGATCATGAATCATTTCACCGAAACTCTGGGGCTCTCGCGCTACACGCTTTACATGCAGGATTACGGCGGCCCTGTGGGCTTTCGCATGGCCCTGGCGCACCCGGAACGGATCGAGGCTCTCATTGTCCAGGACGCAGTGGCGCACAACGAAGGCCTGGGAGAGAATTGGAAGACACGGCGAGCCTTTTGGGCGGATCGCGCGGCCAACGAAAGCGCGCTGCGCACCAATCTTCTGTCGCTTGCGACAACGCGGACGCGCCATGTCGGAAACGATCCGAACCTGGAGCGCTACGACCCCGGCCTTTGGACCGACGAATTCTATTTTCTCAACCAGCCCGGCCAGGCCGAGATTCAAAGCGACCTGTTCTATGACTATCGAACCAACGTGGACGCCTATCCGAAATGGCAAGCATGGATGCGCGAGAAGCAACCGCGGCTGCTGGTGATCTGGGGCAAGTATGAACTCTCGTTCGATTCCGGCGAGCCGGAGCGCTACCGCAAAGATGTGCCAAAGGCTGAAGTCCACATCGTCGACGGCGGCCACTTCGCATTGGACACCGCTGCAGATGAGATCGCTACGCTGGTCGAGGGGTTTGTCAGTTCTTCACGCCAAGACCTCGCGTCTCGGCGTGCTGGCTAGCCAGTCGGCCGCTACGCGCAACTGTCAACGCTTAACCTACGAGGAGAGTTGAATGTCAGACAAGCAAACGGCGGTTGGCTCCCATCATCCCGGCCAGGCGGTCTATCGATCGATTCTGTCTGAAGACATCGAATGGAAGCCTTTCCCGGCGTTCCCGCCTGAGGCCCGGCTTGCGGTCATTGTCGGTGAGCCGTTGGAGCCCGAGCCCTACGTCGTCAGAGTCAAAGTTCCCCACGGCGTAAAGCTGATGCCGCACAAGCACTCCGAGGATCGCGTCTACACTGTGATTTCCGGCGTTTTCTACATCGGACTCGGCGATCAATTCGATCCGGATAAGCTGGAAGCATATCCGCCCGGCAGCGTTATCGTTCTGCCCGGCAACACATCCCACTTCCACTGGGCGAAATCCAGTGAGTACGTCACGCAAGTGACAGCGATTGGGCCCCTCGGTTTGGAATACGTGAGCGCAAAAGACGATCCGCGAAAAAAAGATTCTTAGCGGGTTTGGAGTAGCGCCGGCGTCCCGCCGGCTGTCGTGAGGGCGTCCCGCCCTCGCCCGCCGCTGCGGCGACTCTAAACCCGAGTGGCAAACCGTGGCGTACTCGAATTCTTACAGAATAGGTGGGCGGGACGCCCACCTGCCAGCCGGCGGGACGCCGGCGCTACCAGCTTCGCCTGCCTCATCTTTTTCCTATAGATTTGAACTTCTATAGATTTGAATAGGGGGACTCTCCATGCTCGGCCGGGCCTATCGCTACACCAGACGCAACTTCCAGAAATGGCGTATGACCCGCGAGCTGGCCCGCGAGAGCGGATATTCCTTCACCAGCGACTACATCTCCAAGAACCTCGACAACTGGACCCGACTGCTGGAAGAATATCGCGGCCGTCCCGGCATCCAGATGCTCGAGATCGGCAGCTATGAAGGGCGCTCGGCCGTCTGGTTCCTGGAAAACATTCTCACTCATCCCACCGCCGGCATCGTCTGCATCGATTTCTTCACGCGCCTGTCACTTAGCATGCGCTTTGACCACAACATTCGCCACTCGGGAGCCGCCGCCAAGGTCACGAAAATCAAGGGACACTCCGACGCGATTCTGATCACGCAGCCGCTCGATCATTTCGACATCATCTACGTGGACGGATCGCATGACGCCGCGCCCGTGCTCATGGACGCCATGCTCTGCTGGTACAGGCTTAAACCGGGCGGAGTGCTGATCTTCGATGACTACTTGTGGGACAAGGAGGAAGCCGCCAGCGATCGTCCGCAGATGGCGATCGATCTTTTTCTCACAGCGTTCGAAGGCAGCTACGATCTCTTGCTGAAGGACTACCAGGTGGCGATTCGAAAACACTCGAACCAAACGCGCCCTCCCACGGCGGTGGATGGGGCTCGAATTTACTTCGGATAGTCGTCTCACCACGGAAGCACGGAGCCACAGAGATATCACTGTTTGAATTTTTCTGTGTCTCCGTCATCCTTGATCAAATTACTCTTCCGGGCACCAATCATGACCCAAGGGCACAGTTCACCTTGCGACGACTCAGAACCGGTGCACCGTGAAAACTTTTGCACACCACGCCCACCACGATTAACCGCCTGCCTCACAACACCTTTTCTGGTAACCAGTTACCAGATTACCCGTCTGGCAGCCAAACTGCCCTATCCCGGGACAGGCATGCCAATCTGCCTGGGAGTGTTTCTTGTTCACGCAGAAGTTCCTGGTTGCATTTGAGAATCGTCAAGGCATGGTCTACGCGCCAGTTTCGGGATGGGACCAAGCCTATCTTTTATGGACGTTTCGAAATTTTCGCAGCCTCCCCCAAAACGTTCTCAACCCACGTCAGCAGCAATTGATGGCATCGCTTGTACCGCGACGCCTCCGAGCACTCCCTGCGCGGACTGAGCGATGCCTTTGTAGTCGGCAGAATCGAAGAGTTTGATCCAGACAAACTTGCAGCTGTTCCCACTTCCAGGAAAGACAGAACGCCCGCCCTCAGCCCTCCCCACGAAAAACCGGCGGACGTTGCTGTCCTGGATCGCGACCAGCGCGTGCGCGCCCCATTTGACCTCGGTCGAATGACTCTGAAAATTGGGGCAGGAGCGCTGGTCGCCGTCATTGCAATTCTGGCATGGCACCAGTTGGGGGCCCAACCAGTCTCCCATTCCGCAGCAACCGATTCACCCTCGACTCCGGCCGCAACGGCTGCACGGTTGACGGAAGAAACCAGCCCGGCCGCCAGGAATTCGGAACCGGTTGCGCCCAACGCTCGTCGCTGTCGCTATTCCTGTTCCACCAACTCCTGCTCCAGTGATTTCGGCAACCGACACTGCAGCGAAGCCAGCGCAAACGACTCCAGCTGTCCCCAGTAAAGTCTCAACCCTCCGAGGTTGCAACCAGTACTGCTCCAGCCAATTACCGGGCGGGAAAGTCATATCGCTCCAGCACGAATCCACCCGTCGTGTACGAGGCATCGGACGATCGGCCCAGGACGCAGATCTCGGGCCGGCCGCGGAAACTTATCTATCCGATCTGTCCCGAGACTCGGTCTCGCGGCAAAGTTTCTCTTCAGGCTGTGGTGGAATACGATGGCAAAGTCAGCCGCGTCAGGGTCCTGACCGGAGACCGTATTCTGGCCAAAGCCGCCGTCGAAGCCGTCCGGCAATGGCGCTACGAGCCTGCTTCCGGCACAGCTACGGACTTCGAACGCGAAACCAATATCACCGTTTCTTTCATCTCGAACGAAGTGATAGCTGTGAGTTTCCCCGAAGCGGCAGTGTCCCGCTAGCTGGTTGCGCTGAGAACTGAGAACTGAGAACTGGAACTAGAAACTAGAATCAAGTTCTCTCGCACACCAGCCAGACGTGACAACTCTTGTGCATCCGCCCCGGTTCGAAACCGGCCACGATGCTGCCGCGTCACTCTGAATCCGTTCTGCAGCAGAACCCGCTCCCACTCCGTCACCGTCTTGAAGGCGAACGGCATGTTCATCTCCGGGATCCCCTGGGCAACTGCGTTGGAAAAGAAATCGATCAACGCCAGCACCTGTTGCTGCGCCTCCAGCGTCATTCCCACAAAACCCCTGAGTAACGGCTGTGTCCGCAAACACTCCGCCAGTCCTTCCACACCGTCCGGCAAACCGTATGTGTCTTCCTTGATGAGCGCATAGCGCGCAATTTTTCTCAGCCGCTGAATGACGCGCGGCAAGTCCTCCGGGTCGATGTGATGCAGCACCGCCAGCACCAACGCCACATCCACACTGTCATCCGGATAACCAATGTCTGTCGCCGACGACATCTGTACAAACGGCAACTGCCGCGCCTCCTCGTAGCGGTAGTCCAGCACGTCGGTGGTAAAGACTCTGTATCCACCCTTCGCCAGCCGGGCATCCAGATAGCCGCTGCCACAGCCATAGTCCAACACACTCTTTCCCGGCAAAAGCTTCTGCAGAGTCTGGAAGTCGTCTTCAGGCTTGGTCACCGTTTTGTACTTGTGATAAATCCGGTTGAACCAGAAAGACGGATCTGATTTCCTGAACGTGTCGTCGAGAAGCGCCGACGTCACTTCAACCAGCCGCGCCGGCTCAACTCCGTCACGTTGACTATGCGCGAGCCGATCGAATGATTGATCCACCATCCCGCAAACTTCATCGCTGAACTCGCCGAAGAATTCCCGATAGCCCGCCTTGACCGACGCCTTCACAAAATCGACGACATCGCTGTTTCGCAGCGTGCCGGCAACAGTTCGTAATGCCAGTTCTTGTTTCATGACGGAAGGGCTCATCCTAATTTAAAGCGGAGGGATGGTTGCGCACAGCAAGTTCAGAATCACGACGCACGCAGCCGGAAAGTTATTTCTTGATCAAATTCGTATGGCTGGCCACACACTGCCACTTGTTATCCAGGTAGAGCCAGGTATCGGTGAAGCGTCCGTAGTGTTCGAAGGGCTGGCGTTTGTAGGTTCCCTTGGAGTGGTAGGTCCCCACCACGATCGCCGCGTTGATATAAGAAAACACTCTCACACCATCGTTGGCAACCAGGCTGGCGCGATAGTCCGGATCTTTCAGGTCTTTTAGAAAGTCCGCTTTGTTCATCACCGTGCCGTCGTAATCCGTATAAATAAAACTGTCGGACACCAGGTTGCTCACAGCTTTCGCGTCATGATGCACTTGCGCCTGGTTCCAGGCGTTCTCGAGAGCAATCAGCTTGCTTGCATCCGCGGTGGCATTATTTTGCGGAGCCCAAGCCAGCAAAAAACCACTCAGCAACACGCAGCCGAATATAAGACCGACTTTCACCATGCTGCCCCCTCGTTGCCAGGGAGCATCTGCGAAAGGCTCCCTGACCGCAAGCTATGTTGCCATGAGAAATCTCGATCTCCTATCGGTCAAGTAGCACGCCTTGCTCACTTGCGATTTGATTTTACCGGGCCACGGCGCCCGCCAGCGTCTTGATGGCTTTGAGTTCCTTGGAGTATTTCTTCCTGGCGTGATACACCGCGAAGGCGTCCTGCAGATTGAGCCAGAACTGCTCGGAGTTCCCGAAATACTTGGCCAGGCGAATCGCCATCTCCGGGGTAATGCCACGCTTCTCGCGAACAATGTCGTTAACCGTAGGGGGGGAGACCCGCAGGTCCACAGCCAGCCTGTAAGGCGAGATATTCATGGGCTCCGAAACTCCTCACGGAGAATCACTCCGGGATGCGACCGCCCAACCGGCTGGACGTTATTTTTGCTCAGGATGACATTTTCTCGTGACTTTAGCGTTAAGTCGGTCATTCCGTGACAAAAGCACTACTGCACATTCAGCGTAAACGTAACCGTATGCGTGATGCTCCCCCCCGTGGCGGTGACGGTCACGACCGAAGCCCCAACTGGTGTACCCGGATCATGATTTCCGCCGCCCCCGCTACTACTGCCGCCACCGCATCCCGCGATCGTGATCAGTAGTGCAAACGCATAAACAGAGAGCAGCCTGCCGAACCTGCGCCGCTTCGCACCTCCGCCCAGCAGAAAGACTCCCGCCAGCGTCATGCTGATGCTGGCGCCCCACCATCCCGGATTTTCCAGCTTCGCATTGTGAGCGGCAGTCGTCGTCACCGTTACGGTCGATGAACCGCTTCCTGTAACCGCAGCAGGACTAAAACTGCACGTACTCTCGCGCGGCAAGCCCGAACAGGATGCCGCTGTAAAGTTGATGGTGCTGTTGTATCCCGACTGACCGGTGATGGTAAGCATCAGAGTCCCGCTGCCGCCAGGAGTCGCGATCGTCATCGCCTGCGCAGCCGCTGCAAAAGCAAAATCGGATTGCACCGTGACCACGGTCGCCGAAGCCGTAGATCCGGCGTAGTTCGTGTCTCCGCTGTATTGCGCAGTGATGCTGTTTTGGCCGACGGGCAAAACAAAGCTTCCACCTGCGATGGCCTGGGAAGTACGGAAGGCCCCGGTCTGAATATTTCCCATTCCATCACTACCGCTCACCGGGATGGGATTGCCCCCGTTGAGTGGCGATCCATTCGAGAGGAATATCATCGTCCCGCCCGGAGCCCGTCCCCCGCTATTCGTGTTCACCGTGGCCGTCAGACGTGACCGGAGTGCCCGTTACCGCGCTGTTACTGCTTGCCACCACCGCATTGCTGGTCGGAGCCAGCGTCACCGTGATGCTTACCGCAGACGAAGAACTGGGACTAAATCCCGGATCACCACCATAGTTCGCCACCACGGAATGTTGACCGACTGGAATCGTAAACACTCCCTGCGAAGTGGCCGCCGTAGCCTCGCTATTTAAAGGATAGAACCCACCCGTCAAGTTCACCGAGTTGTCGATGAATCCAACGCTTCCCGTCGCCGTGCCATTGCCCGACTGTCCGGAAACATCGGCCCGCAAGTAAGCGGGAACGCCGTAGGGCTGACTCCCAAAAGGAACCAGAGCACCGCCCGCGCCGAAACCAAACACAGCAAGTGTTGTTGTGCTGCCTTCCGCTGAAACAGTGATCGGCACGGCCGCCGAATCACTCGGAGCAAATGTCGCATCGCCGGCATAGTGCGCCCGGATGTTGTACGTGCCGCCGGGCAGGCCCGTAGCAGTGCCCGAAGCAGCGCCACCGCTGAGCGTGTAGAACACCTGGCTCTGTTGTGAACTGGGCAAGTCGGTCAGCAGCGATACGTCCCCTGTCGGTGTTCCGCTGCCGCTGCCGGGCGCAACCGTGATACTCACATTCGCGGCGGAGCCGTGCGTGAAAGTCGCCGGGGTGAGAGTGAGTGTGGCCGTGGTCGGCCTGAACGTAACGGAACTCCAGGCGTTCACCAGATTCGCGACGTTTACCGAACCCAGGCCTGTAGCCAGGTCATACCCCACCGTACTTTGATATTTCGCCGATACCGTTCCGTATCCCGTTTCGCCGGGAACAGCATTGTTGCCCACCGTAACATCGTTGAACACACAACTCGCCCCGGGCAGTGCCGTGGTCTTTGACCCATTACATTGGGAAAGAGTTTCAGCGGCCGCAAGACGATAGAGAACGTAGTTCGCCTGTCCCTGTCGCGAACCGGTCTGCTGATTGACCAGCGCGATCATTCCTGCGAATGAAGGGGCCGACGCGGAAGTACCCGAGATCCCCAAAGCGCTGCCCGACTGGCACGAACCTTCGAAGCACAAGATGTAGGGATCGTGAGACGCCGCCGAAAGCGATATGTCAGGAATATCGCGATGGCCGTCGTTCGGAATTCCGCTTACTCCCGCCTGCCACGAAGGCTTGCTGAAAAATGTGCTGACGCCTCCGCCACCAGACGCCAGCGGAGCCGCACCGGTCGCGCACTGCGTGGTGCAAGTCTCATTCCACACATTTTCCGGGATATACGATTTCGCTGATGCGAACGTAAAGGGATCGTTGGTCGAATTCCAATACGTGCTGTCGTGACCATTCTCGTTAAACTGCGTGCCACCGGCCGCAATCGTAAACGGCGTGGACGCCTGCAGACTGACCGAGATCGGCCCTTGTGCAATGCTTTCGGCCAGATTGTCGCAACCCGCCGCTCCCGTATCTCCTGAAGCCACCACGTAGGTGATGCCCTGCGCCGCCGCTTCTTCCGCGAGCACCGAGAATCCCGACGCTTCGGTGCTGGTGAATGCCGCTTCACACCCACCAAAACTCTGCGTCATCACATCACCCACATTGTTGTCGATGATGTAAAGCTCGGACAGCACCACGCCGTCCGTCGTATCCGTTCCTGCGGAAAGCACAAATTTCACCGCCGCGCCCCGAGCCACAGCGCCCGACCAGGTCGCATCCAGCAACGCTTCCGCTTCTTCTCCTCCTCCGAGGTTGCCGGGATCGGCTCCGTCGAAAATGACCTGTGGAGGATTGGACGGCAAAGCGAAGAGCTGCTGGAAATCAATCACATCCTGCACCAGAAAATTGGAACGCCCCACCACTGCAATGGTCGTGCCCGTGCCGTCAATTCCTCCCTGATAGACCGGATTGATGTTGTAGATCACCGAATAGTCGCCCGGCACCAGCGCGTGCGAACCGTTGCCGGTCAATTGAGGCGATAACCCTTCGCGGCGCGTAATGGTAAACCGCTCGCCCGAGAATGAACTCAACGGCTTCAGATAGAAATTGTGCAGCGAATGCACGCCCGCCACCACCGGCGCCAGCGCCGCCGGTATTTCCGGATCGTTCGCATTCGCGAGGTGAGCTTCTCCCTTCACCACATACTTGCGAATCGAAGTGTGCAAGGCCTCCTTGCACCTGGGCGGCGGTGCCGGAGAACTCGACCATCGTCCGTCCCTTACTCACTCGCGACACTTGCAATCCGTGCAGATTGCAGCCATGAGGTCACAGCTTGAATATCCGAGTCAGCGGGACCGAACTGCTGCCCGAACTGCTCCGGCGTCAGCCATTTGTGATACGACGGAGAAGATTTGTCCTGCTGGTCATCGAGCAGCTTCGATAAGGCCGCCTGCTGTTCCGGGCTGCGCTTGAGCACCAGCAGCATGCGTTCCATCGGCAGGTTAGAAGGAGCGGCGCCGACGTCGTACTGTGAACGCGCCATAGGGTGGACGTTTCCCTTGAGGACAACCCTTCGGCTGTCATCAACCGGCTCATTCACTCGCTGAGGTATGTATTTCTGTTGTGCGAAAGCCCGATTCGAGAGAATCAGGGAAAATAACGCAAGAAAAGCAATGCAGAAAAGAAAGGAAGTATGAAGACGGACGGGTCGCATGCACTTCTCCCAAGCAAATTCACAGTCATCGTCAAAGATGACTGAGCCACCGATGAAAACGAGACCCCCTCGTCGTCATAAGCAAGTTGTGGCCGCACATCATAACCCACGTCGCCGAAAAGTAAAGTGCCAGAATTGATCCAAAATGCCGACAGGATGTAGACGTAAAGATGTGGGCGCGGGCGTTCCCCCGTGCGAGACCGGCAAGGCTCGAGGACTACACGAGCTCCAATTCCGGCAGGCGGGAACCCAGACTCAGGTCGTTCCCAAGGGTTGAACTGCCGAACTTGCAGATTTTGAGATTGGACAACAGATCGACGCCAGAATTTGAAACCAGACTGCGAGGAATGAAAGCGATGACCGGGAAAAATGACCCACAAATAAGAAGCGCCCCGAACTCTCGCGAGTTTTGGGACGCCCGAACAGCCCTCCCCCAGGTCTGCTCAGGTAGAAAGATAGAACCCACCCCCTAAACTGTAAATTCCACCTTCGTGCCAATCTCATAGCACCAAAAGGCCATGGCTGCCCAATCATGCCCATGGCGCCGGCAGCAAGCCAGCCCAGAGCCATGAAGCCGGAGCCAGAAGCTAGAAGCTAAGAGCCAACAGCTAAAAGCTCTGTTACTCCCGTAATCTGCACGAAAGGGATTGGCGTTGACCCTATGGGCCGTATTCCTTACATTCGCCACAGGGGGACGTAATGAAGGATATTCACGAGGTATTACGCCGTAAGCAGGCCAAGTACGCCCAACTGAGCAAACAGATTGAAGCTTTGCAACAGGCGGCCGAAAAACTGCGCGAAGTCGCCCCTCTGCTCGCCGAGAATGACGAAGAGGAAACCGCAGTATTGGCCGAAGTAGAGGACCAGAACAGCCTGGCAGCCGGGGCTGGAGCATCGTCTTCAGGCTCCTCCATTTCCGCTCCCAAGCCGGCGCCACGCGCTCCGCGCTGGCCCTGATCCGCGGCATTGTGAGTCAGGAACGTTAGACCCGCTTATGACATTTCAGTCACTTCTGGTTTCGAAAGACGATCAGGCATCGGACGTGCTCACGCCCGTCCTCGCCGGTTTCGGCCTGGGCGTGCAGTGCTGCGGTTATCCTGACGCGCTCTGCCGCTTGACCGAACAGAAGTTCGATGCCGTCATCGTCGACTACGACGATCCGCATAGCGCGGCTCTGGTCCTGCAAAATGCCTGCCAGGCATCCGCTGGCCATAACCCGGTCACCGTTGCCCTGCTCGGCGACAAAACCAAGGTGCGCAACGTCTTTGGCGCAGGCGCAAATTTCGTTCTGTACAAACCCATTTCCCAACAACAGGCTGAGGCCAGTCTGCGTGCCGCCACTGCCTTGATGAAGCGTGAACGCCGCCGCTCTTTCCGCGTTCCGGTCCAGCTTCCCGTCAAACTGCGGGTCGAAAACGGACCCGAGATGGAAGGCATCCTGCTCGACCTGAGCGAGGACGGTCTGGATGTCCTGGCCGCGAAACCGTTGTGCCCGGCCGCCATCATCAACGCCCGCTTCTCCTTGCCTGACCAGATCGCAGAGTTGGATGTTCGCGGCGAAGTTGCCTGGGCGAATCCCAACGGCGAATCCGGCGTTCGCTACATCGATCTACCGGACAATCTTCGACAGACACTTAAAACCTGGGTCGTCGCCAGCGCTGCTGAATTTCTTCCCGAAGATCCCGAACCAGTTTCCGAATGCAAGCTGACCGACCTCAGCCTGGGTGGTTGCTACGTTCAGACCGAGTCGCCGTTTCCAGAACGCTCCGGCATCATTCTGTGCCTGAAAGCCGAAGACCTGGAAGTCCAGGCCGAAGGCATGGTCCGCGTCATGCACCCAGAATTCGGCATGGGTATCGAATTCGCTTCGGGCACCCTGGAACAGCGTGCGCAGGTCGGCTCGTTTATCGGCTTCCTCACCAGCCGCCCCGGAACTCAGCCCCAACTACTGATCACACCACGCGCTCTGGCCGCGTCCAACGATGAAGATTACCGTCACGATCAGAACATCCGACGAACCAGAAGACCTGTTACTCGGCCTGCTGAACCGCGCCGAATCGCTAAACCAGGAACAATTCCTCAACGAACTCCGCCAACAGCGCAACTCCGAAGAAGTACCTGCGTCGTAGCGCCATAGACCCGCATACATACATCTGTCATCCCGAGCGCCGCTCCGAGCCGCGCGCAGCGCGGTAAGGACAAGTCGAGGGACCTTGTGTTCCCCGACCGCGTCGAAGAACCCAGCAACAAAAAAGGCCCGCACGCATCTCGCCTGCAGACCTCGTAGCCCTCTCGGGCTTTGCTCCACCCTGTAGTCAAACTCTACCGCGCACGCTGCCCGAAAAATATTTCAGTGCAATGAATTTGTTGTCAAATTCCGGAGACAACTTAACGGGCTGTCCCATGTGAACCTGTTTGCCCATTTGCTGCGATTAAGCAACAATCTCTTCCGTGCCGCCGAAACGCCCGCGAGAAAGCGCTGCTCCGCAACCAGAAAGCCCTCTCTTCGGCGCACCTCTCCTGACCATCGCCCTGGTGGCCTTCGCCATTTTCGTCCCCACATTCTTTCTGGGAATTCCCTCCGGCCACGACTTCGAATTCCACATGAACTCCTGGATGGAAGTCCTGAGCCAGTGGAGACTTGGCATCGTCTACCCTCGCTGGGCAGCCTTGGCTCATTTCGGATACGGCGAGGCCCGATTTATCTTCTATCCTCCCGCATCCTGGATGCTGGGCGCGGCGCTGGGATCGTTCCTACCCTGGCCAATCGTCCCATTTGTGTATCAGTGGATTGCCCTGACTCTATCGGGCTGCTCGATGTACCTGCTGGCCCGCCACTATCTGCCGCGACGCGACGCCGTCTTCGCCGCCGCTCTCTACGCCGCCAATCCGTATTACATCGTGATCGTCTATTGGCGCAGTGCGTTGGCCGAATTGCTCGCCGGCGCACTGCTTCCGCTGCTCGTACTCTTTGTCCTGCGTTCTGAAAAAGATTCCCGCAAGGCAGTTCTCCCTCTCGCTCTGATCGTTGCCGCAGCGTGGCTGAGCAACATTCCGTCCGCGGTCATGTTGACCTACTCGCTGGCGCTGCTGCTGGTGGTCGCCGCCATTCTTCGCCGTTCGATTCGACCACTCGCACTTGGTGCGGCAGCTCTGTTGATCGGATTAGCCCTGGCTTCGTTTTACATCGTGCCGGTGTTGTACGAACAAAAGTGGGTCGAAATCGCGCAGGTGCTGTCGCCAGGCGTCCGTCCCCAGGACAACTTCATATTCACCTCGCTTAACGATCCGGATCACGATCATTTCAATTTATTGATCTCTTTGCTTTCCACCGCTGAGCTAATTCTTTTGGTCATCCTTTGCTGGATGTCACGCTCTTGGCGCACTCGTGCCCGAGAGCTGTGGTGGATGCTGACCGCCTGGTCGGCTGCCTGTGCGCTCCTTCTCTGTTCACTCAGTCTCCTCTTCTATCGGTTCCTGCCGGAACTGCGATACGTGCAGCTGCCCTTACGCTGGCTGCTCTGCCTGAATGTTGGATTCGCCATGCTCGCAACCATGGCGACGAAACACTGGTGGCAGCGCGCCTTTATCTGCCTCTGCATGCTGGCAGTCCTCATCTTCGTATGGCATCGTGTCCAGCCACCTTGGTGGGACACCGAAGGTGACATCGCCGAAATGTTGGATAACCAGCAAACCGGTGTGGGATACGACGGCATCGACGAGTACGTCCCCAACGGCGCCGACGTTTATGAAATCAAGAACGACGCACGGCGCGTGGCCTTCGACGGCCCGGGCAGCTCGCGCATTCGCATTTCCCGATGGGATCCGGAGTCGAAAGAATTCAGCGCTATCGTTAGCCATTCCGGAAAGCTGGTTCTGAAACTGTTCAGCTACCCGGCGTGGGAAGTAGAAGTGAACGGACATCCGGTACCGACCGAAACGCGTAAAGTCACCGCGCAGGTCGTAATCCCGGTGGAAGCAGGAGAGAATCAAGTCCAGATTCACTTCGCCCGCACCCCTGATCGCACAATCGGCGGCTATATCTCTTTCCTCACCGTTATCCTTATACTTGGAGTCATACTTTTCGAGCGTCGCGCAGCAACTATTTCACGACCATGATTCGCGTCCTTATTGCGACTTCGAACCCCGGCAAGCTCCGCGATTTTGCCGGTGCCGCCGCTCCGCTGGGAATCGCGATTGAGTCTCTCCCCAGCTTCGAGTCCATTCCCACCGCAGTCGAGGACGGCCTCACCTTCGAAGCCAATGCCCGGAAAAAAGCGGAGTACTATAGCGCGTTTTGCCCCAGGAGAAATCGTTCTCGCTGACGATTCCGGCTTCGAAGTCGATAGCCTGGGCGGCGCTCCCGGCGTACACTCTGCCCGCTATGCCGCCGACCAGCCTCACCTGGTCGGAAATAATACCGACGACCAGGCCAACAATGCGCGCCTGATACGCGAACTCAGAAAGATTCCCGCGCAGAACCGCACCGGCCGTTTTGTGTGCGTGATCGCCGCCGCCCGTGACGGTCAGACCCTGAATACATTTCGTGGCCAGGCCGAAGGAACGCTGCTCGATTCACCACGCGGCACGGAAGGATTCGGATACGACCCATTCTTCTATTTTCCATCCATTCAAAAAACCTTCGCCGAACTGACCCCAGAAGAAAAAGCCCAATACAGCCACCGTGGCGCAGCCTTCCGCCTATTCCTCGACTGGTACCGAACTAAGAACTGAGAACCGAGAACTGGTGTTCTTGACTCCCGTCTCCCGCAACGGGATAATAAAAGGTTCTCTAGTCATCTCTGACATCACAAGAGGCCCAGTGGCGACAACCGCCAGTCCCGCAACTCCCGCCAGCACGCACGCCGGAGTTCCTCCTCTGCGCGCCGGGCAGGGACACTCTTTCCTGCTCCGCAAGCTTCACTCTTTAAGCGGCATCATCCCGGTCGGCGCGTTTCTGGTCGAGCACTTCGTCTCCAACGCCTTCGCCACCCGCGGTCCCGCGGCATACACCAAGCAGGTCGAACTGCTCTCCAGCTTCCCTTTCGTTTTCTACCTCGAACTGTTCGGGATCTGGCTGCCGATCCTTTATCACGCGCTCTACGGCTTCTACATCTGGTTCCGCGGCGAGAGCAACGTCAGCGACTATCCCTGGACCGGCAACTGGATGTTCACTCTCCAGCGCTGGACCGGCGCCATCGCCTTCTGCTACATCGTGTGGCACACCTGGCACCTGCGCTTCAGCGGTGTTCACATCCTGAGCTCATCCCGACGCCGCGTTCGGTAAAGTGCAACTGGAATTCCAGCACGTCTGGGCGATCGCGTTTTACGCTTTGGGAATTTTCGCCGCCTCCTGGCACTTCGCTTATGGATTATGGCTGTTCGCCGCCAAGTGGGGCATCACAACGGGCGATGCAGCACGCCGCAAGTTCGGCTACGTCTGCTTCGCCATCGGATTGCTGTTCATGACGGTGGGAGCCCTGACCATGGCTTCGTTCCTGAGAACACCATTGCAGCCTATAGGTCCGGAGAACGGCGCCCACGATTCGTATGCGGGAGCAGCAGCGCCCATATACAGAAACAAGTAAAGATCGCGTTAGACAGGAAATTCAAACTAGATGGCATCAACTCCGAAAATCATAGTGGTGGGTGGCGGACTCGCCGGACTGGCCGCCGTCATCAAAATCGCCGAGATGGGCGGAAGCGTCGATCTGTTTTCCATCGTGCCGGTGAAGCGCTCGCACTCCGTCTGCGCCCAGGGCGGCATCAACGCCGCCAAGAATCTGAAGGGCGAAGGCGATTCCACCTGGCAACATTTCGACGACACCGTTTATGGCGGCGACTTCCTGGCCAACCAGCCTCCGGTCAAGGCCATGTGCGAAGCCGCTCCCGGCATCATCGATCTGCTCGACCGCATGGGCGTGCCTTTCAATCGCACTCCCGAAGGACTGCTCGACTTCCGCCGCTTCGGAGGCACGCTCTTCAACCGCACCGCCTTCGCCGGCGCCACCACGGGCCAGCAACTTCTGTACGCGCTCGACGAACAGGTGCGGCGCTACGAATCCGAAGGCAAAGTCACGCAAGTTCGAACACTGGGAATTTCTCTCCGCCGTACTCGATTCCAATCGCGTCTGCCGCGGCATCTGCGCCATGGACTTGCGTTCGCATGGAAGTTCGCACCTTCCCCGCCGACGCCATCATCATGGCCACCGGCGGCAACGGAGCGATCTTCGGGCGATCCACAAATTCCGTGGTCTGCACCGGATCAGCGCAATCGGCTCTTTATCAGCAGGGCTGCTATTACGCCAACGGCGAGTTCATTCAGGTCCATCCCACGTGCATCCCTGGTGAAGACAAGCTGCGCCTGATGTCCGAATCCGCCCGCGGAGAAGGTGGACGCGTCTGGGTCCCGAAAACTCCCGGCGACAAACGCGATGCGCTCTCGATTCCTCAAAACGAGCGCTGGTACTTTCTCGAAGAGTGGTATCCGAAGTACGGCAACCTGGTGCCGCGCGACATCGCCACCCGCGCCATCCACAAAGTGGTGTACGAGCACAACCTCGGCATCGACGGCAAGCCGATGGTCTATCTCGACCTCACCCACATCGATCGCAAGATTCTCGATCGCAAGCTCGAAGGCATTCTGGAGATCTACGAAAAGTTCGTCGGCGACGATCCGCGCGATGTGCCCATGAAGATTTTCCCCGGCATGCACTACACCATGGGCGGCCTCTGGGTGGACTTCACGCAAGCCACGAACATTCCAGGCATCTACGCCGCGGGCGAATGCGAATACCAGTACCACGGAGCCAATCGCCTCGGCGCGAATTCCCTGGTCTCCTGCATCTTCGGCGGATTCATCTCGGGGCCCAATGCGGTGAACTATGCCCGCAATCTCAAGGCCGCACCCAGCAACGGCTTCTTCGACACCGAGCGCAAGCGTCAGGAAGAAAACAACGCCACGCTGATGAAGTCAGACGGCACCGAGAATCCGTTCAAGCTCTGGCGCGAACTCGGCGACCTGATGACCAAGAACTGCACGGTCATCCGCTACAACAAGAATCTCAAAGACACTGACGCCGAACTCTGCAAGCTGCTGGAACGCTTCCGCCACATCAACCTGAGCGACCGCACCCAGTGGGCCAACACCTCGGTGATATTCGCCCGGCAGCTCTACAACATGCTGCAACTGGGACGCGTCATCGCCCAAGGCGCAGGCCTGCGCGACGAGTCGAGAGGCGCACACTACAAACCAGATTTCCCCGAGCGCGACGACAAGAACTGGCTGAAAACAACAAAAGCAACCTTCGCGCCAGACGCCGACGAACCTAAGTTTGAATTCGAGCCGGTAGACGTCTCATTAATCACGCCGCGCCCAAGAAGATACGACGCAGTGAAATGAGGCAACGTTTACGATTTGCGTGAGCGAAGTCGAAGGATGTCCCACCTGCCCAGCCGAGCGAAGCTCGGCAGAGGTTTTAGAGCTAAGGGCTAAAAGCTAAAGGCTAAAAGCTAAAAATGTCCGACAAAAAAACAGTCCTCTTCAAAATCAAGCGCCAGCCGAACCCCAACGTCCGGCCCTACTGGGAAGAATTCGAACTCCCCTGGCACTCGGGCATGAACGTGATCTCATCGCTGATGGAGATCGCCGCCAATCCGGTGACTCGTGACGGCAAAGCCACGACGCCGATCACCTACGACTCCAATTGCCTCGAGGAAGTCTGCGGCTCCTGCGCCATGCTGATTAACGGACGCGCCCGCATGGCCTGCTCCGCCCTGGTCGACAAGCTCGAACAGCCGATCCGTCTCGAACCGTTTTCAAAATTCCCGGTCGTCCGCGATCTGGCGGTTGACCGCAGCGTGCTCTTCGAAAATCTCAAAGCCGTAAAAGCCTGGGTCCCGATCGACGGCAGTTACGACCTCGGATCCGGCCCCCGCATGACCATGCAGGAGCAGGAAGAGGCCTATCCACTTTCCCGCTGCATCTCCTGCTGCTGTTGCATGGAAGCCTGTCCCCAGTTCAACGAGGACACCGGCTTCGTCGGCGCCGCCACAATTTCCCAGGTCCGCCTCTTCAACACTCATCCCACAGGAGCGGCGCTGAAGCGCGAGCGTCTGGTCGCACTGATGGGAGACGGCGGAATTCAGGAATGCGGCTATGCCCAGAACTGCGTCGAAGTCTGCCCCAAGGACATTCCTCTGACCCGCTCCATTGCCGAGGTCGGCGGCGATGTCATGAAACAGGCCATCGGCGACCTGTTTAGAAAATAGATAACACCGCGAAAATCGAACGCTCATCGGTAACACCACGAAAGTGGCATGTCGGGAACTGTCATCGCCCAGCCACTGTTTGTCATTCCAGACACGCTGAAAGCCGCGTAAATAGGGCTTTTTGGCCGTAACCCGTTGTAAATAATTTGTCCGCGATTGGCAGCCCGTTTGCTTCTGTAAAGTACGGTTGCCACGGCCGCGCCGTTAGCGCGATTTTCAGTAACCAGGGGTAACGCCCGGGGGGCTCTTCGGAGCCAACCCGGGCTATAAAAAAAAGCCCTTGTTTTTGTGCAGCCCCAGTTTAGAATACGCGCCTGTCTCAAGCGCCCTGAGACCTGGCGAGAAAAAGTTTAGAGGCCACTTCGTGAAACGTAGAATTCAAAGCGCGACACTTTTGTTTTTGCTGGCCGCACTCTGTGCGCCTTCGTTCGCGCTGCACAGCTACGTTGCGCCACGCCGCCCTCGTCGGGCCGTTCGTCGCGCTCACCTTCGTCGCCTCCGCTGGAATCCGGTATTCCGTCCTTCTCGTGAATCGCTGCTGCTGCAGAATCACGAAATCGACCGCATGGATTTGCCCCGCATTCAGGATGACGCCGAACTCGAGCAACTGAAAGCCAGCGAAGATCTGGTTCCGATCGTTGCCGGCCAGTCGCTGCGCTTCGATCCGCGTCTCGATCCTGACCGGCGCTATTGCCGTCCCTGGACGCGCGAGTTTCTCGACGATCTCAGCACCTCTTACTACAACCGCTTTCACCAGCAGATCCAGGTGAACTCCGCGGTGCGGACTGTAAAGATCCAGAAGAAGCTTCGCCGCCACAATCGCAACGCCGCTCCGGCCGAAGGCGAGATCGCTTCATCCCATCTCGCAGGTATCACAGTCGATATTCAGCGCCGTGGCCTGAGTCGCGAACAGATCAAGTGGGTCCAGGATTACATGCGCCCCTTGAAAGACCAGGGCCTGATCGAGCCGGAAGAAGAACGCCATCAATGGGTCTTCCACGTGATGGTCTCCGGTCGCTATACCGACTGGCGCGAATCGAAAATGCTGGCCGGCGAACAACCGATCCCAGACGCCAACGAAACCGCCGAACTCCCGCAGCAATAATTCTTCCCTCAACCTGTCATCCCGAGCGAAGTGCAACGTTTCGCTTGCGAAACGTTCACGCAGTCGAGGGACCTTGTGTTTGCAGGTACGACCCCGAGCCCGCACCCTCTCTGAAATCCAATTGAGATAGAATCAAGAGTCGCAGTCATCACAAACCACGTAGGGGCAGGTGTCCCACCTGCCCGGCCGGGCAAAGCCCGGCTCTGAGGAGCGTCCATGAAAGCATGTCTCTCAATCTGTTTGCTGATCTCTGCAGTGTGCTGGTCGCAAACCACTCCCGCCCCCAAGGCCGCGCCCGCTAAGAAGCCGACCGCAGCCACCGCAGCCAAGCCAGCCGCAGCCGCCGCGCCTTCCCGGCCAACAGCCGTCATCGAAACCACAGCGGGCAAGCTGACCTGCACCCTCTTCCCCGACATCGCCCCCATCGGCGTCGCCAATTTCATCGGCCTCGCCCAGGGCACAAAAGATTGGACCAATCCAATCTCGCACGCCAAGAAACACGGCGTCCCGCTTTACGACGGCACCATCTTCCACCGCGTGATCCCGGACTTCATGATTCAGGGCGGAGACCCCGCCGGCACCGGCAGCGGCGACGTCGGCTTTGAATTCAAAAACGAGACGTCCCCGACCATGAAGTTCGACCGCCCCGGACGCCTGGCCTACGCCAATGCCGGCCCCGGCACCAACGGCTCCCAGTTCTTCATCACCGAGGTCCCCTACGCCAGCCTGAACGGCGGATACACCCTCTTCGGCCAATGCGACGAGCCCAGCATCGCTCTGGTAAAGCAGATCGCGCGCATGGGACGCGATGCCAACGACAAACCTTATCGCCCGGTAAAGATCACACACATCGTGATCACAAAAGCCGGAGCGCCGGCGGCCAAGCCGTCCGCGGCCACCGCAGCCAAACCGGCGGTCAAGAAGCCGGCCGCACCGGCAACGCGCACCAAAGTAGCGCCGGCGTTCCTTCGACTTTGCTCAGGACAGGCCCGCCGGCTGTCGCGAGGGCATCTTGCCCTCGCAGTCTTCGTAAAAACGAAAGGACCACAATGCCCCGTCAACCCGGTACATACGCCATCTTCAATACCAGTGAAGGCACTATCGTCTGCCGCCTCTTCGAAAAGGAAGCTCCCAAAACCGTTGCCAATTTCGTTGAACTCGCCGAAGGCAAACGCGAGTGGACCCATCCCGTCAGCCGCAAGAAGAGCAAAGACCGCCTTTACGACGGCACCATCTTCCATCGCGTAATCCCCGATTTCATGATCCAGGGCGGAGACCCCGCCGGCACCGGATTCGGCGGCCCCGGCTACCAGTTCGAGGACGAAACCAAGGGCTCACCGCACAGCTTCGACAAGCCCGGCAAACTGGCCATGGCCAACTCCGGCCCCAACACCAACGGCTCGCAGTTCTTCATCACCATTGCGCCGACGCAATGGCTCACCGGCAAACACACAATTTTTGGAGAAGTAGTAGAAGGCTACGAGGTGGCAGAGAAGATCGTAGCCACCCCGCGCAATAGGCAGGACAAACCAGTGAAAGACGCAGTGGTAAAGTCAGTGGTGATCGAAAGAAACTGAGAACCGAGAACTAAAGATCTAAGAACTGATTCTTTAAACCCCAATCACAGCCACCAACTCCTTCACCGCAGCCGCGCTCTTATCCAGCGCGGCTTTTTCTTCAGGAGTCAGTTTGATCTCAATAATCTGCTCCAACCCCTTGGCACCGAGCTTGCAAGGCACGCCCACATACAACCCGCTGATCCCGTATTCCCCCTGCAAGATAAGCGGCGCAGGGCAAAATCTTCTTCTTGTCTTTGAGGATCGCCTCCACCATCTCAGTCGCCGCCGCCGAAGGAGCGTAGTAGGCCGACCCAGTCTTCAGATACTTCACAATTTCCGCCCCACCGTCCCGCGTGCGTTGGACCAAGCGTTCGACAGTGGCGGCGTCCATCAGTTCAGTAATTGGAATCCCGGCCACAGTCGAATATCGCGGCAGAGGCACCATGGTGTCGCCATGCCCGCCCAGCACAAATGCGGTCACGTTCTCCACGCTGACTTTCAATTCCTGCGCGATAAACGTCCGGAAGCGCGCCGAATCCAGCACGCCCGCCATTCCAATCACGCGCTCGCGCGGGAATCCCGCCATCTTGTAAGCCGCCTGGGCCATGGCATCCAGCGGATTCGAGACAATGATCAGAATGCAATTCGGCGAGTACTGCACCACCTTGCCCACCACATCTTTCATGATCTTGTGGTTGGTATTCAGCAAGTCGTCGCGGCTCATCCCCGGCTTGCGCGGGATGCCGGCAGTGACCACCACGACATCCGAGCCCGCCGTGTCGGCGTAATCCTGAGTGCCCAGCACGTACGAGTCGCGCTTCTCGATCGGCATCGCCTCCAGCAGGTCTAACCCCTTGCCCTGCGGGACACCGTCCATAATGTCGATCAGCACCACGTCCGCCAGTTCCTTGGACGCGATCCAGTGCGCCGCCGTAGCCCCCACATTGCCCGCCCCAACAATCGTCACTTTCTTACGCATGAATGATTCCCTTTCGAGCCACGGATTTCACGGACAAACACGGATAAAACAAGAAAGAAGTTAATCCGTGTGTATCCGTGAAATCCGTGGCAGGTCTTTGAAGGTTTAGTTCGCGGTCAGCACACCCGCGCCCATATTTTCGATGATGTAATTCGCGAACTCGCTGGTCTTGACCTTGGTCGCGCCTTCCATGAGCCGCTCAAAGTCGTAGGTAACTTTCTTCTGCTCGATGGTACGTTCAAGTCCGTTCTCGACGAGATCGGCAGCCTCGTTCCATCCCAGAAACCGTAGCATCATTACTCCGGAAAGAATCACCGATCCGGGATTAATGACATCTTTGTCGGCATACTTCGGCGCGGTCCCGTGGGTAGCTTCGAAGCAAGCGTAGCCGTCGCCGATGTTCGCGCCCGGCGCGATCCCGAGCCCGCCGACCTGCGCCGCGCAAGCATCGGAAATGTAATCTCCATTCAGATTGGGACAAGCCAGCACCGAATACTCATCCGCCCGCGTCACCACCTGCTGAAAGATGGAATCTGCAATGCGGTCGTTGATCATCAGCTTCTTCTTCCACGCGCCCTTGCCATGCGTGGCGTAGATCGTTTCCAGCACGCCCTCGACTTCTTTGTAAATCGATTGCCGGAAATCTTCGGTAGCGAACTCCATGCCCGGTTCGATCAGCGCAGCGTTCTGCTCGATCGTCATGTTTGGATCTTTATCTTTGTTGCCCAGAATCCAGCTCTCGCGCTCGGTCACAACTTTGTCGCGAAACTCTTCGGTCGCCAGTTCGTAACCCCACTTGCGAAAAGCTCCCTCGGTAAATTTCTGAATGTTGCCCTTATGCACCAGGGTCACGCTCTTCCGTCCGGTTTCCAGACGCGAACTTGATCGCCATTCGAACCAATCGCTTTGTTCCGGTAATCGAAATCGGCTTGATCCCGACACCCGAATCCAGGCGTACCTGCTTCTTGCCGCCTTTCAGCATGTCCTTGTTCAGGAATTCGATCAGCCGCGCCGCTTCCGGCGTTCCCTGCTCCCACTCAACGCCGGCATAAACGTCTTCCGTATTTTCGCGATAGATGACAACATCCATGCGCTCGGGATGCTTCACGGGCGACGGCACGCCCTTGTAGTACTTCACCGGACGCACGCAGCAATACAAATCCATAATCTGCCGCAACGCCACATTGAGCGATCGAATGCCGCCACCAACTGGCGTAGTCAGCGGCCCCTTGATGGCCACGCGAAATTCGCGGATCGCCGCGACGCTGTCATCCGGCAGCCAGGTGTTGAAGTTCGCCATCGCCTTCTCGCCGGCAAACACTTCATACCAGACGATGCGGCGCTTGCCCTTGTAAGCCTTCTCGACTGCCGCATCAAACACCCGCACCGAAGCCTTCCAGATGTCGCGCCCCGTGCCGTCGCCTTCGATGAAAGGCACAATCGGATTGTCCGGAACCTGATACGTTCCGTTGCTGTAAGTAATCCGCGCGCCATTCGCCGGCACCGGCACGCCGTTGTAGGAACCCGCCATTAAACCCTCCGCACTGGATGAATAAAGACCTGTTGATCAAAACACGTAATTATAAAGCACCAATGCACACGTAGGGGCAGGTGTCCCACCTGCCCAGCCAAGCGAAGCTCGGCAAAAAGCGCACCCGTTACAATGCAAACATGCGCCTTGGTTCTTCCCGCCTCCTAACATGCATATTCACGATCTGCATTCTGATCACAGTTCCAGCCCGGGCCCAGCAACCCGCACCCCAAACCCAAAGCCCAGCCCCCATCCCCGACGCTCCATCCAAAGCCCAACCTCACCGCTTCTGGGACCGCACCAACATCCTTCTATTCTCCGGCGTCGCCGTCTTCCGCGGCCTCGATTACGCTTCCACTCGTAACTTCCAGGCCCGAGGACGGGGAGAAATCCTGATCCCAGACGACGTCGTCAACAATTCCGCGGGATTTGCCAGCCTGGAAGCAGCCGCAACCATGGCGTCCGTCGGCATTTCCTATTTGTTACACCGCACCAACCACCACAAACTCGAACGCTGGATGTCGATCGGCCACATCGTCGTCACCGGAGTGGGCGTGGTCAGCAACTACTCGCTGAAATCCCACCATCCCCAATGAAAATGAGGCGGTCGACTTACTTCGAGCGCATTCGATAATTTTCGTAAAAACCGCTATCAAAAACTTCATCCGGATCGTATTGACGTTTCTTGGCGAAAAACTGATCCAGCATAGGATAGGCAAGCCGTATCTGCTCCTGACTCGGATACAGCTGGTAAGGCAGGTAAAACGTCCCCCGGTTCGCAATGACCTCATCAACCAGCTCTCGCGTCCAGGCTTGCGCTGAATTCTTTCCATCCTCGGTCAGCGGCAAATTCACGTAGAGAACGAAGGCGAAAGAATCCTCCCGGGCGTACGAAAGAAAGCAATCAGGATCCTTCGGCACGAAGCGGACTGTCAGACTGAGCAAGTCAACCCGATGCCGGACCAGTACACGCCGCATCGCATCCATGAAATCAATGAACCTACTGGTCGGCACAAAATATTCCTGCAAAATATCCGTATCCTGAGGCGAGTCGTAAGACAGGAACGCAATCGGAGGCCGCATCGCATTGTTGCGGGAAATGATATGCGTGGACAGCATGTCCGCAATGGTCTCTTGCAGAAACCAGCGTACCGATTTGCCGGTTTCTGAATGTCTTGAAAGTGCGAAGGCGGCCCGGTTGCGACCGATACCACTCTCTTCCTCTAGTTTGTAGATTTCTGCCGGCCTCTTATTGGTCTTCACGAACTTGTAAACCGCAAGATGCTGCAGGAAATCGGCCTTGCGAATCGACGGCCATGCATATTCCAATCCAACTTCGGGATTCCCCTTTAACTTGTCAAAAAAGGCTGGATACTCTTTGTAGTCCATTGAAAAATGTTGTTTCTCGTAAACGTCGTTGGCGGTCAATTCCAGATCAACATCCAGAATCACGCCGAATAAACCGTAACCCCCAATGGCCAGGGAAAACAATTCCGGGTTCTCGGTACGGCTGACCTGCACAACCGATCCGTCCGCACTCATCAGCCGGAAGCTCCGAACCGTGTGAATGATTGTTCCGAATCTGGGGTCACGCCCGTGAGCATTGACGCTCAAGGAACCGCCCAGCGTAAAAATGTTTGATGCCTGCTGTACCTCGACCGCTAAACCGTACGGATTTGCGTAGTCCTGAATCTCCTTCCAGGTCGCACCGCTTTGCACGGTAAGAATTCTGGTGTTTCGGTCCAAACGAAGGACCTTATTGAAATGGGTCATGTCTATGACCAAACCGCCCCGGAAGGCGGTCTGCTGGCCTTGGCTGTGACGCTTGCCAGCAATCGACACCTTCAGATGCTCCCTCCGGGCCCGCATCAGTACCGACCGAATCTCTTCGACGTCATGCACCTCGTAAACCTGGCGCACTTCGACGGGATTTAAACGGGTCACATCATTGACTATTGGGCCTTGAGCCGAATTCGAGGTCTGAGCAACTGCGACTTGGGCAGCGGAAACCGTCAGACCTATCGCCAGTGAAAATGCCGCCAGCTTAGGCTTATACTGTCTCCAATTCAGTTCGTGGGAGACAGCCCATGTCCCGGTTCCTAACCCTTCGCGTTGTTGTTGGTCTCGCATTTCTTCTGATTCCAGTCTCTTTGTTGGCTTCTTCCGATCCTGACCGCATCCAGTTCGGTCACGACATCCGCATCGGGTCCAACGACAAGGTTGGCGACGTCACCTGCATCGGCTGTTCCGTTCATGTCCGTGGACAAGTCTCCGGCGACGTTACCACCATCGCCGGAAGCGTATTCCTGGAACAAGGCGCCTCGATCGCCGGAGACGTCACCGTTGTCGGCGGCAACGCCCACGCCGAAAGCGCCACTCAGGTGGCGGGAGACCTGACCGCGATTGGCGGCGACCTTCTCCGCGATCCCCAGGCTAGCGTAGCGCGGCGACGTCACCACTGTGGGAGGAGGTCGATGGATCTTCCTGATCTTCTTGACGCCCTTCTTGTTCCTGGGCGGCATCATCGCCCTCATCATCTGGATGGTGCAACGCAGCCGCCACCCCGCCCCAGTCCCCGCCTACACATTACGAAGAAGCTGAGAGGTTCAAGGTTCAATGTGGCCGCGGGCGACCTCGCCCGCGAAAAGCCGCATGCGGCACGGACACCAGGATCGAAGGCAGTGCCGTAGATCTTCATGCCTTCCTGAGCCAAACCAGGCGGGCGAGGGCGCCCGCCCCACACAAACACACAAACCCTACACAAGCACCCGCTCGTAAATCGCCCGCACGCCAACGAAGGTCCGATCCAACTCGCCCTCCAGCCCGTCTGAAAATGATCGGCCCAGAATTTGCCCGGTTAACTTCTCCGTAACCACACGCCCATGCTCGGTCGCTGGCAGCCACCGAACCGCCCGCCCCACGACCAGACGCGTCACGTGCTCGACGGTCCGCAGCAACTCCGCGGCGTGGTCGAGCACTCCCGCGTCGGTCTTATTCAGCACCCCAGACGCGGCGCAACGCCACAACCGGTCGCGCAAACTCCCTCGCTTGTCCGCCACGCCATGCTTGATCAGCAGAAAGCTGGTGATGAAATCGATGTCGTAGATCGCTCCGGGAGAATACTTGAAACTCTTCTCCGGCCCTTCCACGGTTTCCAGCTTCGTCCTCATTTCGCGGACAGCCAGCGCAAAACCCGAATCGGCGGCAAACTTTTCAAACAGGATCTTCAGCGCCGCCGTCGCGCGTTCACCCAGAATCTCAGACCCAGCCAGAAATCGCAGCTTGGTGTACATCAGAGCTTCCCAGGCCTGCGCCTCGTGCTCGAAATACGCCGCCAGCTGCGCCGGAGTGGAAAGCAGTTCGCCTTCTCCACCTCGCGGCCGCAGGCGCGCGTCGAGCGGAAACACCGTGCCGTCCCGCGTGTAGGCCGACAGGGCGTGCATCATCTGTTCCGCGGACTTGGTCAGCGCCGTCCGGTCGCCGCCGTCGCCGCATACAAACAGCACGTCGGCATCCGACAACAAATCGAACTCACCGCTTCCCAGCCGGCCCAGTCCCATCACCGCCAGTCCCTCAGCCTCGGCCATGCGGACTGCCGCAGCCATCACATCTTCCGCCGCTGCCGTCGTGGCTTTGAACGAGTCGTACACATCGCGCCCTTCGATCACGTCGCGCGCTCCCACCACGAATGCCCGATGCCTGAAGTGCTGTCGCAGCCACACCAGCTTCTCCGCATACGGAGCCGGCGAGTCGGCAAGGTACGCAAACACCGGATCACGCGCCGTTTCCGACAGCCCCAGAGACTTCTCAAACAAATATCTGCCTTGCGCTCGCGGAGCCGATTCCTCCAACTCCGCCAGCGTGACAATCTCCTCCGGATGTCGAATTAATATCTCGGTCAAGTACTCGCTGCTCTCGAACAGGATCAAAGCCCGGCGCACTCCCTCCTGATGGCGAAGCATCGCCGCATAGCGCCGCGAACTGCCAAACGCCGCCTCCAGGAAGCGATACAGATTCTTCCGCGCCGGCTGGCTCAGATCCGGACGGCTGGCAATTTCGTGCAGCGCCGGCGCATCTGTCGCCAACCGCTCCAGAATGTGAGAACTCGAAGTGTCCACCGTGGTGGGCTCAAGAGCGCTCAGTAATTTGAACTCAGCCCCCGGTGCTTGCTGCCGCCCACGCGTCTGCTGCTGGTAAACAATCCGTTGATATATCTCCGCTACTGCCTTCATCCTCCGTTGCACAATCGACGTCAGATCGCCAGTCCGGTATTCCCCCGGCGCGTGACCTTCCATCGCACGCTGCAGCACGCTGCGCTCCGCCTCCGACGCCGGCAAACGATGCGTCTGCTGCCCCTCACGCAGTTGCAGCCGGTGCTCCAGATGACGCAGGAACTCATACGCGCTGGTCAGATCATGAAATTCCTTGCCGCTGATGTGCCCTTTGTCGTGCAACTTGTGCAGTGAAAACAAAGTCCCGCCCGACCGCAGCCAGGGCTCGGCCCCGCCATACACTCGCTGCAGACACTGCACCAGAAATTCAATATCGCGAATCCCTCCGCGATCGATCTTCACGTCGATCGTCTCCGCCGGCTGCCCCAGCGTCTTTCCTTGCAGACGCCGCGTCTGCATCCTCTCCCGCGCCACCAGCGCAGTCTTGATTGCGGCAAAGTTCACTTGTTCGGTGTAAACGTGGGGCTGCACCGCCCGGATAAACTCCCGGGCCAACGCCAAATCTCCCGCGGCGTGCTGCACTTTGATCAGCGCCTGACGCTCCCAGTCGTGCGCCGACTCGGCGTAGTAAGTCAACGCCTGCGACAATGGGATGGCCAACTCCCCTTCCCCACCCTGCGGACGCAAACGCAAATCAATCCGGAACACCGGACCTTCCCGCGTGATCCGCGAAAGAATCTCCGTCGTATGCTGCGCCAGCTTGATGAAATATTCGCGATTGGAAACCGGCGCCCGAGGCGGCTCCTCGCCATCGCCGTAGATGAACATCAGGTCCACATCTGAGCTGTAGTTCAGCTCGTTGCCACCCAGTTTCCCCAGGGCAAGAATGGCAAACGGAGTATCGACCAGGCGGCCCAGTGCATCCACATGCTGCGGCGTCCCGTGACGCCGTTGCAGCTTGCTGTCCGCCTCGCTGAGCGCCTCCGCGATCAGCACATCGGCCAGCGCTGAAATTTCCGCAGTGGTCTCCGCCAGCGGCGCGATCTTCAGCACATCGCGCAACATGATGCGGACATACTCCCGCCGCTTGAACCGCGCCAGTGTCAGCGAGACATCGCCATCCAGCGAACGAGTCCGAAAACGCGCCAGGCTCTCGTGAAATTCTTCCTGAGAAAAGCTGCGGTCAAGATTCTTCTCCCGCAGAAAGGAAGGCAGCAAATCCGGATTCTGAATCAGCGTTTCGCCCAGAAACCGGCTGTGCCCGAATACCACAATCGCGTAGTGCGCCAGGAAATTGTGCTGGTCAAGCAACCGCACAATCTCCGGCGATTCAGTCAGCCGCTCAAACAAAAGCAAAGCCGCATCCGGATCGGGAGCTTCCCCCAGCAAACCCGGCAAAGCCGCAGCCAGCGCAGGCGACAGCCGCCCTCGAACAGGTTCGAGATTCAGATTGACGGTGGCAATGGCCGTGTGGGGGCGGGTCTCCGACCCGCCCAGGCCGGGCAAAGCCCGGCTATTTTCACCGAGAGCGGAACTCTCGCTCGGCTCATTTGGAAGTTTCGATGGAGGCAAGACGCTCGACCCGAATTTTCAGCATACCCTCAATACCGCCTCGTCCCGAAATATTTCCTCACCCCAATCGTGTTGTACCGGCCCCATGGCCCGTTCGGCCCGAGATCTCCCGGACCGAGGTTCCGGTCTCGCGCTCCGAACCGGGTGAACAGCATGTGTTGCGTCACCCGCATTTCGAAACCTTTGCCGAGATAGATGCCGCCACCCCATGAATTCTCCACCCCAATGGCAGCCATCGACCAGGTGTAAAGCGTCTGCGGCAAATTCTTGCCAAACAGGAATCGCGGCTCTCCAAACGCAAACAATCTCCGAAACGGCCCCCGGCCAAATGGATGCGCCTCGACGTATCCAGACATCATGTAGCGCGCGAACGCATTGCACGGACTATCTACTCCACCCGAGATTCCCGCATCGGCACGGCAGATGTTGGGATCAATCTCGTTATGTGGAGGCGCCAGGTCAAACTGTCCATATCCCCAGAATGTGTCGCGAGGAAAAAACATCCGCTCCGTGCTGTCATAGCTGACGGCCGGTTTCGCCCCTTCCGTTTGTGCGGCAAGAAATCCCGACAACGTCAGACATAGAAACATCCACAGCAGCGCCTGCTTCATGAGGCCTCCAAAAGAAATTTGGCTGCGCCACACAAAAGCAGCCGCCCACTAGGGCGCCACATTGTAACCTGCTCGGAGAAATTTGCGGACGGGCTCTGCTGAAGTTCTGCCTTAATGTGCAGGCGACTTCTTGTGGTCGCGCTGCGCCGGAGTCTCAATCGTCCGCAACAGCTCCACAATCTTCGGCGCAGCGATGTGCTGGTGGTCGGTAGTCAGCAATCCGTAGGTTTCCACCGTGTCGTACTTACGCCCGACGCCGCTCGACTGAGTGCCATTGAGCGGCCAGTAGCTCCAGCTCAAGTCTTTCTCCGAGAGATACTGCACAAACCAGCGAAACCACTGGCTGTTCTGACCGCAGTCCAGCGTCTGGCAAGTGCCGAACTCGCCCACCCAGAGTGGGACCGCAGGCTCAGACTTGAGCAGATATCCAGCCCGCGCATCGTAAACCTGTCGCAGCTCTTCGTAACTCTGGAACACATGCTCGGCCGAAGCGTACGCATGCGGCGAATAAACCAGCCGGTTCGCGACCTTAAGCAGGACTGGCAGTTTGCCAAATCCAGTCAGGTCGGTCGAATACTCCGGACCTTCCACCATAATCAGCAGCTTCGGATTCACTTCCAGAATCGCATTACCGCCCCGCTCCGCCGCCGCGTGCCAGTCCAGCTTCGGATCGCTCCCGCCCCATCGCGCTCCGCTGCGTAGTTCGTTGCGCAAATCAGCTCCGACCACCCACGGCTGATTCTGGTAGCGGCGAACCATCGCCTGCCAATCCGCCAGCCATTTCTCTTCAGGATATTCCGCGTTGTACCAGAGCCCGTTATCGTCCGTTTCGCTGCAGCACCAGTCCGCGCGGCTCATATGATTGTCGAGAACAATCATGATGTGCGCCTTGGCCAGCGCAGCGACGACCGCATCCATCACATCAAGAGCACGCTTCCCGCGGAACCGGGGATTGGCCTTCACCGCATAGTCAGGAACGAGGGGATTGTGTTCCAAAGTTTCATTCGCCCAGGGCAAACGTACCGAGTTGACGCCGATGGCTTTGATTTGGCCGATGATCTTTTCCAGCGACGTATGATCCAGCCCGCCCACCACGTATTCTTTTTGATCGAAGCCATACCAGTTCACCGAGGTCAGCCGCACGCGCTGCCCCCGCGCGTCCAGGATCTGGTGGCCGCTGGTATGCAACGGCGGAGCGATCTTCTCCTCACCCCTCGCTACGGCCTGCGCGCTCAAAAGGCAAAGAGAGAGCAGCACCGCACAAGTTCCGGACATATCGATTCCTCCCGCTTGTCAGGGTTTATGTGCGCTCAAATTTGTATCACGTGGAGTCTCACGCCGGAGGACGAGCATCCCTACTTGAATTTCTTCCTTTGCGAACTTTGCGGCCGCCCTTTGCGCCCTTTGCGGTAACGCTTTTGACCTTGCCTGCGCCACCCAGGTTGCGCCGAGCAATCCCCTCCGGTATCCTCGACCTAATCTATCCGGACGTTCAGCAGCGCGAAGGAGACCTCGAATGAAGGCTGTTCGCAATGGAAGTGTCCGAGCATCTTTGATACTGGGACTGGTGATTCTTATGGCTGGATCCGCGCTCGCTGCCAACATCTACGACTTTACCCTGCCCTCAATCGACGGCAAGCCCATGCCTCTGGCCGAGTTCAAAGGCAAAGTGGTGTTGGTGGTCAACGTCGCCAGCCGCTGCGGCTTCACGCCGCAATACACCGGGTTGGAGGCGTTGTACGAGAAATACAAAGGCCAGGGATTCGTAATCGTCGGCTTCCCTGCCAACAATTTCGGCGCGCAGGAGCCGGGCACGAACGAGGAAATCAAGACGTTCTGTTCCCGCAAGTACAACGTCACGCTTTCCGATGTACAGCAAAGTCTCAGTAAAGGGTGACGATCAGACGCCGCTCTACCAGTACCTCACCAAACAAACCGCAGCGCCCATCGCCGGCGAAATCAAGTGGAATTTCACCAAGTTCCTGGTCGATCGCAACGGAAATGTAGTCCAGCGCTTCGAATCCGCGGTCACTCCAGATTCGAAAGAAGTGGTTTCCGCTGTGGAAAAAGAGTTGAGCCAGAAATAGTAGTAGTAGCCCGCGAAACCCATAACCACGAAGGACACGAAGTATCACGAAGCATCGCATCTGACGCTTTTCCTTCGTGAACCTTCGTGCCCTTCGTGGTTCAAGCCTTTCCGATGCCGCCTCCACTCCGCGGACGCAATCATCATACCTAAACCATTTTTGTCTACGTAAATTCATATCAAATTTTTCTATTCCTCCAACAACTAGAATCTATCCTTCGCCTAACCCATGATTTTTCTTAAGCATACGTTTGGCCAGCGTATTGCATGTAAGGAATGCACCGGGGGTGAACAAATGCCACAGGAGGTCTCTATCTCCTACCAAGCGGTCAAGAGCAAGGTCTACAAGCTGGTGGACGCAATGGTCGAAGGGGACAAGAACTCGCTAGAAGTTCAAGAGTCCATTCGACGCTGGTGGAAGCTCATTCATCCATCCGATCGCGCCGTCGCCCAAAAGTACCTGCTCATGGTCCTTGAAAAGTCCAATACAACTCTGGGAGCCATTGTGCTCGGCCTTCCAGACGCCAAAGAATCCAAAGCCGTCCACGACCTGGACATGGAACGAATTCCCACTCGCCACGACCGCACTGCCATCAGCAGCCCGGTCTAAAAAACACTTTCAGAAACTGCAAAAGCCCGGCATCGTGCCGGGCTTTTTTTGTTTGTTATCCTTGGTGCGGTGACAATCTCCCACCCTGTCATCCCGACCCGGAGCGAAGCGCAGTGGAGGGACCCTGCGTTCCGGTGGGCTGCAATGTTTCATGGATAACCTTGCGAGCAAGAAGAAAAAAAACTGTGGATTATGGGCTCTGGATATCCGATCAGGCTGTGATTGCCAGCAACATCTCACTGACCCACATTGTCCAGCACCCAGATGCTGCCGGAAACTTCTTCCATCGTCAGTACGAGTTTGTCCTGGGTGAGCGAAAGCTCGACATCTTGTATCTCGCCTGGGAACCGTAGGACCGGGACTGTCAAATGCCGTCACCGGGAACGGTTCTCCCCTCGGCTTTCCGCTGGCAGGATCGAAGTGGATTCCCCACACGTTGAAAACGCCGCCACGGTCAGAAACGAAGTAAATCGTCTTTCCATCGGGAGACCAGCGAGGCTTGTCGTCCCAATGCTTGCCATCCGTGATTTGAATCCACGGTCCGCCCGACGCGAGTGTGACGTAGAGTCTGCACTCGAGCGGAGAAGGCTTCAAGGCTAGAAAAACAATCCATCGGCCATCAGGAGAGAAATGCGGCTGCCAGAGATCGTAGCCTGGGTCGGAAAGGATCTTTCGCGCCGATACCTCCGCATGCGGGGCATCGGCCACGGTCAGCAGCCAGACTTCGTACCGATGAGTGTCGCTATTCTCCTGCGACACGAGGAGAGCTCTTGCCATCGGGGGACCAATCGTAGACGGCCTTTCCCCTGTCCTAGTGCTGTGAGTGGCTCTTCGTCGTGGCTCTGGCTGGACCAAACCACAAGGTCGGTCACGTCCGTCTTTCCCGTATTCTGTCCGCGAATATGCCAGCCGCGTGCCGTCGGGCGACCACTGCGGGACTTCACGAATGTAATTGTCAGTCCAGAATTGGAGCCTCGCTGACCGTCCACTAGCGACTTCTCCCAAAGGTTCCATTTACCGGCACGTTTTCCGGCGAAAACCAGCTTCTTGCCGTCTCGCGACAGGTTCTCCCACCAGGCGTCCATTCCAGGCGTTGTCACCGCCGCGCCCGCACCGAGTCACGCGGCCATTGCTGGCATCGAATGGAAAGAGCCACGCCCGGACATGTTGAGTTTCCCCCGTAAAGGCCAGTTTCCTTCCGTCGGCAGAAACTGCGAGTTGGGTGTCAAGCCCAGGTCCGGTGGTCAGGCGCTCGATCGCGGTGGCTCGTAATGTGTCTGGATCGACGGTCATCTTCCACAGATTCTTAGCGCTTCTAAAGGTGCGCTCGAAGTAAATCGCTTTCCCCGAAGGCGCCCAGGAGAATTTGACGTCCGACTCGTGTCTTCGGGCCCGCCGCCTGGCGGATACCGACACTTCCCTGAGCCGTCTTAGAATTTCAGGTGCAATCTCCGACCTGACAGCGGCACCTCCCGCAAGCGATACGGTCCAAAAGCTTCGGAGCGTTGGTGTGCGACGCCCAGGGTCGTCCCACCCCCAGATGGAGATTCTGTTGCCATCGGGATGCCACGCGGCTGAAATCGCTCGGAGGTTCTGATGTGAAACGAAATCGGCAAAGCACCTCACGCGGTGCGCTTCCGTCCAGACCCACCACGTAGAACCTGTTCGTAAAATATGGAAGTTGCGAAAATTTCTCTGGAACAATATCTGCGAGCCGTCAGGCGACCATCGAGGGTAGTACCCGAAAGACGCGATCTTTCTTTCCAATCCTGCACCGCCAAGCGCGGGCATGACGAACAGGCCGCCCTCGCCGTCTTCGGAACGATACGCAATGTACTTGCCATCGGGCGACCAGTCCGGCTGCCAGTTGTGACCGGGTCCCTTGGTGATCTGCACCGGATCGCCGCCGCTGACCTGCTGCACCCAGATGTCGAATTTGCCCCCACGATTGGAACTGTAGGCGATGAAGCGGCCGTCGGGTGACCAGGTAGCGCCGATCTGCAGGCCATCGTCAAAAGTGAGGCGAGTGAGCGCCCGCTGCCCTGACGGCTTAGGAACTCGCACGCCGCTTGTAGATGAGAAACCCGCGCCGGCCAGCAACACAATGGCGGCGAACAGGATCGATGGTTTGCGGCGGCCCAGCGCGCCTCCGTGAGTCCGGTCCGCGCCCGCCTGGGCCGGTCCATCAGGCGGTCTGGGCACCCTCCACCGGCGCGACAAAGCGATAACCCCGCCGAGGCAACGTCTCGACAAAACGCGGGCTCTCCGCCGAGTCGCCCAGCACCTCGCGAATCTTGTTAATGGCCGTGTTCAGGTTGTGGTCAACATCGACAAACGTGTCCGGCCACAGCCGCTTCTGCAATTCCTCCCGGGTCACCACTTCGCCGGGGCGCTCCAGCAGGATGGTCAGGACCTGAAAGGGCTGGCCGGTGAGTTTCAGCTTCACCCCGCTTTTGCGCAGTTCTCCCGCTGGAAGGTCAACTTCGAAGGTTCCGAACCGGACTAAGCGAGGGGAACGGACAGCTTCTTCCACAGAAATTCGCCTCAAGTGCCGACAGTCTAGCAGGGACTGTCACCTGGCCCATTGCAACGAACCAAAATCTCAGCGTCATTCAGATCTCACGGGCCCACATTGTCCAGCACCCAGATGCTGCCGGAGACTTCCGCGATGGTCAGCACGAGTTTGTCCTGGGTAAGAGAAAGTTCGGATATTTCGGCCAGCATCGGCTTGGGCTTTCGAACGACGTTACTTGGAAGGGATCTCCGAGCGGCTTTCCTTTGACCGCATCGAAGCGGATGCCCCACACGTTGAAGAAGCCTTCCCGACTGGAGACAAAATATATTGTCTTCCCATCCGGTGACCACCGAGGCTTATCGTCCCAATGCTTGCCGTCCGTGATGCGAATCCACGGCCCGCCGGTTGCAGCCATTAAATACAGGGTGGATTCCTGTGTACTGGATTGCTGTCTCCAGGCTTCAAAGACGATCCATCGACCATCGGGAGAGAAACGGCCCTGATAAAGGTCGTACACCGGGCTGGACGTGACTTTTTGCTCCGCTGCTTCTGCGGCAGGCCTGGCGGCCACCGGCAACAACCAGAGATCCGGGTGCCCGGTGGCGCTATTTCCCTGCGATATCAAGAGCCGCTTGCCATCACCGGACCAATCGAACGACATCCCGGTAGGTCTGGCTTGACGTAGTGAGTGGTTCTTCGGTGCGGCTCTGGCTTGACCACAACATGAGCTGACCCTCGCCCGACGGTTTCTCGCGGGCGTAGGCAAGGTAGGCGCCGTCGGGCGACCACTGCGGATAGTACCGGCTATAAAAATCATCGGCCACGATGGGAACCTCCCGCCCATCCGACAGCGACGTTTCCCGCAGCTCCAGGTTGCCCCCACGGTCGCCAGAAAAGGCTAGTTTCCTGCCATCCCGGGACAAACTCGGCAGCCAAACATCCGTCCCGGGCGAGGTCACGGCATGGCCGGACCCGGAAATCCGGCCCCGGGTCGCGTCGAACGGAAACAGCCACCCACGGATACGCTTGGATTCGCCGGTAAACGCGAGCTTTTTTCCGTCGGCTGAAAGAGAGAACTCGGTGTCAAGCCCGGGGCTGGTGGTCAGGCGCTCGATAGCTCCAGCCCTTAGTGTCTGGGGATCCACGCTTAACCGCCAGATATTTCTCGCCGATCGAGACGTCCGCTCGAAGTAGATCGCCGTGCCCGAGGGCGCCCAGGAAAACTTAAAATCCGTCGTCCACCACTCCCGGCGCGACATGACTCCTACTTGTCTCATCAACTCAGCAGGGATCTCCGTCCTTACCGCCACGCCCCCAATGATTGGCGCAGTCCAAAATGTAGGAATGGGAGCCGGCACAGAATCCCAGGCCCAAACCGTGATTCTCTTACCGTCTGGATGCCACGCAGCTGACACTGCGACTACGGAATCCGGGAATAGGCCTCGCAAGACTTCATTGGGCGGACTTCCACTCAGGTTCGCTATGTAAAACCTGTTCGACACTGTAAGTGCTGTTGTTTGGAACAGGATCTGGGAGCTGTCTGGGGACCAGCGAGGGTAATATCCGAAAGACGCGATTTTTCTCGCCAATCCTTCGCCGCCCAGGGCGGGTATAACGAATAGGCCACCGTCGCCGTTTTCGGAACGATAGGCAATGAATTTGCCGTCAGGTGACCACTCCGGCTGCCAGTTGTTACCCGGTCCTTTGGTGATCTGCACCGGGTCGCCGCCACTCACCTGTTGCACCCAAATGTCGAATTTGCCCCCACGGTTGGAACTGTAGGCGATGAAGCGTCCATCCGGTGACCAGGTAGCGCCGATCTGCAAGCCATCGTCAAAGGTAAGGCGGGTCAGTGTTCGCTGCGCCGTCGATGCAGGAGATTGCAAACGTCGGTAAATGAAAAATCCCGCGGCGAGCAACGCGAGGACGACGAACAGGATCGATGTGGGTCGGACCCACGGCATCCGCGATTCCTGCCGCACTCCTGAGCCACCAGCTACTTCGGTAGCCTGGGTACCTTCCACCGGAGCAACGAAGCGATAGCCTCGACGCGGCAAGGTCTCAACAAACCTCGGACTCTCCGCCGAGTCCCCCAGCACCTCACGAATCTTATTAATAGCCGTGTTCAGATTGTGGTCGACGTCCACAAACGTATCCGGCCACAACCGCTTCTGCAATTCTTCCCGCGTCACCACTTCGCCGGGCCGCTCCAGCAGAATCGCCAGAACTTGAAACGGCTGGCCAGTAAGTTTTTGCTTCACGCCGCTCTTGCGCAGTTCTCCCGCAGCGAGATCAACTTCGAAGGTTCCGAACCGGACCAACCGAGGGGAACGGACAGCTTCTTCCAAGGGACTTCGCCTCAAGTGCCGACAGTCTAGCACCGAACCCAATTCAATCAACTCCGATCAGCCCGGCTCCGCTAATCGAGAAGCGCTCTCAAACGCATTCGTTCCTGCAAGTTACCTTCTGACTTTCTTTCGACCTTCCTCTGACTCTCAATTTACCTCCCCTGCATTGAGGTAGCCGCAGCCCAAGTCCACCTTCGCCGACACCGCGCAACCGGCGCGGAGGAGGACGAAGTGAAAACCTGGCTACTCCACGCAGTCACCTTCGCAGTTGCAGCCGGCTTGATTGGTATCGGGATTCTTGCCCTTCCAGAAACCCTGCTGGCCGCTCAGAACGATGGCCGCCCGACAATCACGGTGCAGATCTACAACTACTCCCCGGCCTCACCGGAAATAGTGGCCCGAGCCGAGCGTGAAGCCGGGCTCATTCTTGGTGCCGCCGGACTACAACCAGTCTGGCTGGAGTGCCCGGTGAAGCCTCCTGCATCTGGATCGCCCGAATCGTGTCAAAAAGCTCCCGAAGCCACCGACCTCCGGCTGCGGATACTGCCAGCATCCATTCAGAACAAGTTTCAGGACTCAGTATTCGGTTTTGCCGTCCATCCGGCTCTGGCGAGCGTGTATTACGACTACGCGGAGCGTCGGGCCAAAGTTGATGATGCCGAGTTTGAGCTTCCGGTGATTCTGGGTGGTGTCATCGCCCACGAACTTGGCCATCTGTTGCTTGGCTCAGACGGTCATTCCGGGAGTGGAATCATGCAGCCCCGCTGGGATCCCAACCAGGTCCGTCTGCTGTTGATGGGGACTCTACAATTCACGCCCGAACAGGCGAAGCGCATGAACGTGGCGGCTCAAGCGCGAACCGGGCAGGAGAGAAACAATCTAAGTTCGACTGCTGTATCTCCGCAAAATTGAACCCCAAAACTCTGTCATCCCGACCGAAGCGAAGCGCAGCGAGCGTAGTGGAGGGACCTTGCGTTTAGTCGCAGTGGTGAAGAGATTTTGCGATCGAAGTTCGAAGGAGAACGCTCAGTTCATCACAGCACAAGCAAGCGCAAGGTCCCTCCACTACGCTCGCTTTCGCTCGCTCCGGTCGGGATGACAGGGTGGGATTAAATATCGTAGTAAAGCGCGAACTCATACGGATGCGGCCGCAACCGCACCGCATCTACTTCCTTCGTCCGCTTGTACTCCACGTACGTGCTCAGCAACTCTTCGGTGAACACATCGCCCTTGAGGAGAAACGCATGGTCCCGCTCCAGCGCGTCCAACGCATCCTCAAGCGAACCCGGCATCGACGGCACTTTGGCCAACTCTTCCGGTCCCAGGTCATAGATGTCTTTATCCAGTGGCTGCCCCGGGTCCATCTTGTTCTCGATCCCGTCCAACCCAGCCATCATCATCGCCGCAAACGCCATGTACGGATTACAACTCGGGTCTGGCGGACGGAACTCCACCCGTTTGGCCTTGGCCTCTCTCTCTCTCTCTCTCTCTCTCTCTCAGCAGCCTCCATGGCCTCCATGGCCTCTCTCTCTCTCTCTCTCTCTCCTCCATGGCCGGCTGCAACGCGCTTCCAGACGCGAGATCATGCTGATGTCGACCGCATAGGACTTGGCAATCGAGGCCAAGGTCTCGCCAGCAGCTCGGCGCTTGACGGCTTCAGCACGCTGATATTCCGACAGCTTGCGCTTGCGGCCAAACTTGACCCCATTCGCCATCGCCCGCTTGCGTCCCTCGCCGGTGCGTTCGCGGATAAGCTCACGCTCGAACTCCGCGATGGCGGCCAGCATTGTTGACAGCAGACGACCTTGCGAACTCCCAGTATCCCAAAGCGGGTCACCCAGGCTGCGAAAGCTCGCCCCAGCCTTGCTGATGCGGTCAATCAGGTCGAGCAGCTCACGGGTCGACCTGCCGAGCCGATCGAGCTTGGTGACGACCACAACGTCACCAGCGCCCAGGCCAGCCATGAGCTTGGCAAGCTGCGGGCGATTGGCCCGGACGCCCGAGACCTTTTCCCGATAGATCGTGGTCGCTCCGGCGGCCTTGAGGGCCGCAAGCTGGCCGCTCAGATTCTGGCCTTCCGTTGAGACCCGCGCATAGCCGACAATGGCCATTTTGGTGCTCCAATTTCACAACCAAGTTTTGCAAGCTCATAACCCGTTGAAAAGTCGATGTCCAGCATTTTTTGTGTAACTTACAAGTTTTACAACTTTTATGCTAGCGTAGCTATTCACCGAGCAGTTGCGCTGCTGCTGTTGCCAGCGCTTGGGCACGCGTGAACGACACCAAAGGTTGCGGGTGATCAATTTTGTACAGACGGAGTTGGTCTACTCCGCTAGGTCCGATCGCCAGCGTAGAGGGTTCGGGAGGCTGTCATGTCCGGAATCCTGCAAGACCCTTTGCTGTTTTCCTGCTTGGCCGCGTTTGTCACGGGAGTCGTGATCGCGGCGGCTGCCCTGCTCATTTGAGCTAGGACGTGCGATCGGCATCACCGTCGTTGACCGCTCGCGCTATCAAGCCTGCACGCGACCACACTCTGAGCAGCTATCAATCAAACTCGGGCTGAATTTCGGGAGTGCTATTCGTTCGACGAACGAACCCCACGCTGTGGGGGAGCGCGCTCTCCCCCTAGGGGTAGGCCCCCCCGGGGGTGGACCCCGGGCATACGCTGCCCAAGGGGTATGCCTTCTTTCTAATATGCTAAGTACCGCTCACATACCTTTTGGTCCAAAACCTCAATGGTATGTAGTTACCTGCAGCAAGGCGTCGAGCGGGATGACGAAATGTCATCCCGCGGCGGCGAATGCCGGAAGCTTGCGCCTCTGACCTACGACAGGAGCTTGAGTTTTCCACCCACCGGGATTTCCGGGGCCGTCTTGTTTTGGCAGATCACTAGATCGTATTGGTCGTTGACCCGTTGCCACTGACCGGAAACAAGCGGTGTCTTGGAGACGTTCTTCACTGGTTGTCCGCTCCAATGCACGGGACCCACGATCGACTTGTAATCTGTCGTAGTGATCGCATCGAGAATCGACTTGGGGTCGATTGCCTTTGACCGCTTAAGAACATCAACCGCGACCTCGAACAAGGCATGCACGAAGCCGATCGGCTGGGTCCAGGGCCGCTTGGTGGCGGCCGTGTAGGCATCGGCGAGCTGCTTCGCACTCTGTCCGGTGAGGCCGGACTTGAAGGGATGGTGCGGTGTCCACCATATTTCAGTGCTGAGTCCATCGCCGCGGGGACCGAGCGACTCCAGCACCGAGGGGAACAACAATGCCTTGCCGATGGTGACGATTTTCGGCCTGAAGCCTTGTTGCGCCGCCTGAGACCAAAACGTGGCGAAGTCCGGCGGGATCATGTTGCCGGTGACGATCTCGCAGCCGGCGGCCTTGTAGGCCAAAATTTGCGAACTAAAGTCGTTGTTGAAGAGCTGATACCGACCAGGATCGACTAGCTTGTAGCCGGCCGTAGACAAGGCCGGTGGAAGGCCGAGCCTCGGATCGCCCCAGGCATTGCCGTCTGCGTCGTTCGGGAACAGCCCAGCCACCGCCTTGTTGGTTGGCGCGCCATCCCATAGCGCCAGGAACACCGCGATGGCGTCCTCCAGCCCCCAGAAGAAGTGATAGGTCCAGGTGAAGCCCTTATTGGGATCGCCGCTCCGGCCGAAGAAATAGGGCTGCCACGGGCAGACGGTGGTGATGCAAGGAACCTCATTGACCTCGGCTTGATCGGCCACCGGGTTGGTGGTGTCGGGCGCTGATGAGGCCAGCAATATGTCGACCTTGTCCCCGAGGATCAGCTCGGAGGCGACCCCCGCGGCGCGTGTGCCGGTCGACTGGCTGTCCTTGGCTATGATCTGCACCGGGTAGGTCTTGCCGCCGATCTTCAGGCCGTCCCCCATTGCGCCTTTGACTTGGTCGATGATGAAATTGTCGGCTTCGCCGAAGCCCGCGAGCGGCCCGGTGCGCGGATTGACGTAACCAATCTTGATGATCTTGCTCTGGGCATTGGCCGGAATGACGCGCAGCACGGCGGGCGCGGCGATGGCGCCGATCCCAGTCTTCATCAAGGTGCGGCGGGAAAAGCCGGCGGACGCGATATTGCGGACGTCAGTCGTCCTGTCAGTCATGGCAAACCCTCCCTAGTTGACGTCTAAGCGCTCCTGGGTGATCGGCGCGCTTGTTGATGATCGAGCTCGTTCGATTGTGCAGCTCGACGTGTCGCGAACGCTGCAGCTCAGCCCTTCAAGCCAGCGGATCAGCCGGCAAGCCGAGGCGGAACTTGCCGTGGTTCTCGTAAGCGGTGTCGCTCATCACCTGATGGATACCGGCGGTGTTGAGATCGCGCAGTAGCCGACCGATGACGTTCGGATGGTGCAGGCCGGTGTTGCCCGCGAAGTGGTAGGCCATCGTGGCGACGGAAATGGCGACATCGGTGGCATAGACGCAGATCGCCCGAACATCGGCTATGTCAGCGCCGTCGGGCAGGCGGCCGACGGTCACCTTGTCGTAGAGCGCCTCGTAACGCTCGTGCATCAGCGCCCGCGCGGCCCGTATCTTCAGGTCGGCCTCGGCGATGAAACGATGTACGACTTGGCGTTCGTCCAACTTCGAGGCGCGAAACGTGCCACGTGTGGTCGTAGCGATGGTGATCAGCTCGTCGAGTGCGCGACGCGCGGCGCCGATTGCGACGCTGCCATGCTCCTTGGCGACGTAGCTGAACGGCGGCAGCAAATACGAGACACCACCGCGCAGCGGCTTCGGTGCAAGCAGATCCCAGACGAAGGTCAAATCCGGGGGCAGCTCATAGTTCTCGACCGAGAAGTCGCACGAGCCGGTGCCCCTAAGCCCGACCACGCCGCCCCAGTTGTCGTGCAGCGTAACATCGGCGGCCGGAAAGGCGGAGAACATCACGATAGGTTTCCCGCCATTCTCGGCTTCGGTCCCTTCGACGACGGTCCCGCCGAGTACCCATTCAGCGTGGCGAATGCCGCTGTTGAAGCGCCAGCGGCCGTTGACCCGATAGCCCTCGCCTTTGCGCACGGCGCGGCCCGCCGGGAAAAAGGAGATCGAGGCGGTCGGGATCGTCCCGTTCTTGAACACCTGCGCGACACCGGTCGGTGGCAGAAACGTGCCAAGCGACGCGATCGCAGTGGCGCCGACCATGGTGCACCAGCCGCTGGTGAAGTCGTGATAGGCGAGATTCTCAAGCACCAGCATCTCGGTGACAGGATCGGCCTCGGCTCCCCCCATCTCGGCGCAGAGTTTGAGCCGGAACATGCCCGTGTCGCGTAAGGCTTTGACGGCCTCCGGCGCCAGCGTGCCCTGTTCTTCGCTGCGTGGGCCGGATTCGCGCAGTGCGGTGGCGATCCCTTCGATCGCGTCAAGCAGCATCTTCCGCTTGGCGCCTCGTTCCTTGGGGAAATGGTCAAACACGGCCGCCTCCGCTCCCTGTTCTTCCCAAAATCATATCCGCGCGTAGCTATGAGGCAAGGATGCGGGGCGCTAGGCTGAACGACGCGGGACAAACCGAGCAAGCTTGGCCAGAGCCAAGTCATCCATACCAATAACGCCCGGTCATTCGCACGGAGCCGCAGACGGTGCGGTGCACGCCTCAGGGCAATATTGAGCTGATGTCGAAGAAAAAGGTTCTCGATTTCAAGCCGGCGCCGCGACAACACGCAACATGCGGGTATATTAGTCGGCCTGTGCGCAGAGTTCGAATCCGGGTGTGCGAGCTGCTGCAGCGCCCAGGGCATAAAGTGATCCACACGCGCCCCACGCGGTCGGCCGCTGCCGTTGCAAGTCCTTTGCGCAGAAGCTTCGCCACGATTTCGGCCGGGAGGTTGTGAGCTGCAAAGATAGCCTCGGTGCATCCGTCGGGGCAGGAGGCAAGAAGAACCAGCGCTCGGCGGCGCGCTTGCGGAGTGAGGTGGAGGCCCGCCCGCTTCATTCCCTGCGCCAGCTCCCTGGGAACCTCAGAGGGCATCCCAGACCCGGTCGAACTCTCAGACACCGACGCCTGGGCGAATTCCGCTGCTGCCGTCGGTGATGATGTACCGTATTCCTATTTTGTTCTGGCGTCTGCCGGATACCGGACCAACAGCCGGGGCGAAAGAGAAATTGGCGAAAAGCCAAAGCACAAGCCATCTCAATAAGAAGCGGCTTATCTGAATGACACGCCACAGGCGAGAGGCGCGTAGCGGACGCTGGCAAGCTGCCGTCCGGTCCATACAGATGTGCCAATATCCGACGTTCCATTCAGCGTTCGGCAGAGCTTTTGGCTAGGGACTTCGCCATCTCGCGGGCGCAGTCGATGACCAGTCGCGCCAGCGGGCTCAACGTTCGATTCCTGAGCGTCATGACGCTCACGCGACGGCGAACTCCAGAAAAGTCAACATCCAGTCGTTTCAGCGGCAAATAGTTTCCAAGTCGCGCCATGACGATCGGATGCATCGTCAGAAATCGGCCGGTCGCAAGCAGGTGATGGCAAAGCGGAATTGAAAACGACGTCACGCGACTTTGCGGTGGCTCGACGCCATTGCTGCGAAAAGCTTCGCCAATCGAAAGGCCCATCGGGCTATCAGCTGGCGGCAAAATCCAAGCCTCGTCGATCAGCTGAGAAAGCTTGATTTTGCGACGACGGACCCATTTGTTTGCTTCCCCGGCCATCACGAAATGCCTGTCGTCAAAGAGCGCGGCCGCTTCGATATCCTTGTGAAGTACGGCATCTGGAACCGCCCCGATCGCTAGCTCGATTCTGCGTTGCGGCAGCTCGCGCGAAACCAGCGCCACGGGGTCAGCCGTGGTGACCCGAAATTTGGCGCGCGGATAATCCTGCGAGAGTTGCGCGATGACAGTGGGAACAAAACCGGCGGCGCCCGCCTCGGTGCAGCCGATACTGACCTCGCCACCCGTCGGGTCGATGAGATACTCGATCTGCTTGACGCTCTTGATCAGCTCATCGAAAACCGCAATCCCGCCATCAAGAAGCGCGCGTCCAAAGATGGTGGGCTCCACCCCTTGCGGATTGCGGTCGAGCAGCCGCACCCGCAGCGTCGTCTCCAACGATGCAATGGCTTTGGAAACGGCAGGCTGTGAGATGTTCAGAGAAGCAGCCGCCTTGGCCATGCCGCCGCGTTCCACCACGGCCTGGAAAAGTCGCAGATCACTGAGCTTGAGCCGGCGCAGGGTGCGTTCGTCGACGGGCATTCGAGGAGGCCCATGAAAATTCGTGATAGGGATAGCACAAAATAGAACTGGAGATAATATCGTGTGCCCTTAGTTTTTCCGAGGTCCGCTGGGAGGAACTTGGAGAGGTTCGACATGCGCATCGAGGGATTCCGCCTTCTATCGGCCGCAGTGCTCTCAGCGGTGCTCCCATTTGGTTCAGTCGCCGGAGCGCAGGATTACCCAGCCAAGCCGGTGAAGATCATCACTCAGGGCGCGGCTGGCAGCGGTCCCGACGTGATTGCCCGACTTGTTGCCGAGGAGCTCGGTCGCCACTGGCGACAGCAGGTCGTGATCGTCAACCAGCCCGGTGGCGGCGGTGTCATGGCAGCGCGTGCCGCGTCTGAGGCGGACCCGGACGGCTATACGCTGTACATTCCGACGGTGACGAGCTTCGTCATCATGCCGGAAGTGCAGCGCAAACTGCCTTTCGACATGATGCGCGACTTCACCCAGATTGGATTCGTGGCCGAAACGCCCATGATGATCGGGGTCTCGCCCGCGCTGCGGGTTGGCACCCTCAAGGCGTTCATCGAACTGTCCCTGAAGCAGCCCGGCTCCCTGTTCTACGCTGCCAACAATCGCGGTTCATTTCCCCACCTCACCGGTGAACTCTTTCGAAATCAAACGAACGCTGACATTACGTTTGTGCCTTATGCCGGTGCTTCGGCAGGTTTACAGGATCTGATGGGTGGCCGAATTGCTATGATCGTCGAGAGCGTGGGTGCACTCACCGGCGCGATGCAGGGAAGCTCGGTGAAGCCACTGGGCGTCGCATCGGCCCGTCGGCTGCCCAATCTGCCAGACATACCGACAGTGGCCGAAACGGTCCCCGGATTCGAAGCAGTCGGATGGTTTGTGCTGTCGGCCCCTGCGAAAGTCCCGGCCGAAATCGTCCGAAAAGTGAATCAGGACCTCAATACGATCGTTTCCAAGTCGGAAGTGGCGCAAAAGCTTCTAGCGCTGGGTGCGTATGTGCGTGCGATGGGGCCGGAGGAAACAACCACCTTCGTCCACGATCAGGAGCGGGTCTGGCGTCCTTTGGTTCGCCATATCGGACTGGCCTTTGAGTAGTTTGGTACAGCAAAGCCATGAACCTGGAGCACATTCTCGACATCGCGTTCGCCTTCCGCAAATCCAAGGCATTGCTGAGCGCCGTCGAGCTCAGGCTGTTCGATGTTTTGGCCGACGGCCCTCAGAGCGCTAATGAGTTGACGAACCGACTGGGGCTGCACGGCCGCGGCGCGCGCGACTTCTTGGACGCGCTCGTTGCACTGAAGCTGCTCGATCGTGATGAAGATGAGCGCTATTCCAACGCGCCAACCTGTTCGACGTATCTTGATCCTCGTCAGCCCACCTATATCGGTGACCTGCTGGAATATCTCAACGCACGCATGTACCGGACGTGGGACTATCTGACGCCAGCACTCTTGCAAGGCAAAGCGCAATGCGGTCCGGCTGCGGCCGGAGGATTCCAGAATTACTATGCGGATGGGGCCGCATTGGCGCTATTTCTAAAAGGAATGACCGGAGGAAGCCGTCTCGTAGCCCGCTCACTCGCCGAAAAGTTTCCTTGGAAGGCGCACAGAACGGTGTTCGATATCGGAACCGCACAGGGATGCGTGCTGGTGGAAATTGCGAAGGCGCATCCGCATCTCACCGGTGGTGGCTTCGATCTTCCAAACGTTCAATTGGCCTTCGAGGCTTACGTTGCGGAACACGAGCTCAACAGCCGGCTGGCTTTCCAGCCCGGAAATTTCTTCGAGGATTCCCTTCCACACGCGGACGTGCTCATCATGGGACGCATCCTGCACGATTGGGACATCCCTTTGAGGAAGCTACTCTTGGCGAAAGCTTACGAAGCGCTCCCCCGTGGGGGGGCACTTGTCGTCCATGAGACCTTCATCGACAATTCGAGACGCGATCGAGCTCACAGCCTGCTTGCGAGCCTGAACATGTTGATCCAAACCGATGGCGGCTCTGAATTCACTGAAGAAGAATGCATGACATGGATGCGAGAGGCAGGATTTGACGAAACGTACCTTGTTCCGCTAGCTGGCAAGCACACGGCAGTTGTTGGCAAGAAGCGCGCCGGACCTACAAGATCGCTAAGCTAGTCGCAGGGGCCTTTGAGGAGCACGTCCGCTTCAAAACCGGTAACGGTCTTGGACTGCGGTCTTGGACTGCAGTCTTGGACTGCAACAGCAGCCCCTTGACGCGATTGACATGCTGGACCCGCTCGCCGATCAGCACCGTGCGCTCGCGACAGAGGCGACGGCGGTCCTCTTCCTCGGGGGTCGGTGCTTTCACCATCGCACACACTCGAGGTTCACCGCGCTTGTATGCCAGCAGCGCGCGAACCAACGCCTCTCCGTCGATCCCGTCAGTCTTCGCACGCCGACGCCGACGGGATGTCGCGATCGAGGCCGGGTCCACGACGTGGCTTTCGATCCCTTCATTCTGCAGCGCGCGATCGATCCAGAATCCGTCGAGGCCAGCCTCCTGAATGACGACGAACGGGAAGACCTTCCCCGTCCTCGCCCGCGCTTTCTCGCGAAGTCGCGCAAAGCGCTCAAGTAGTTCGGCCACATCGCCTACCACGCACCACTTGCTTCGACACTTCTCTCCGCCGCCTGGCGACAGCGAAGTGATCAGCCATGTCGATCGACTGAGTTCCAACGAGACAAAAATAGCGCCAAGATCAGTACGGATAGCAGTCGGTGCTTCGGGTCGGTCAGCTACGGTTTGCATGGTCGCCTCCAGAGTGGGTGGTAGCAACCTCACTCTGCCAAAGTGCCGGTCGCTATCCACCTCCCCATGGGATCTTGAAGGAGAACCTGCTGTGGGTGAGGACCTTCGATACCATCGAAGAACTGCGAGCCGCGCTCATCAAGTTCGCCAGGCATTACAACGAAACTTGGCTCGTCCCGGCCCGGCACGGCTATCGTACCCCAGCCCAAGTGCGGGCCGACCAATGCCGGCTCGATCAGAATGTAATGGCCAATCTAAAGTTGGCCGCCTGAATAGGCCCAGCCGGGTGTCTCAAAACCGGGCCGCAGTACACGGCGGCACCGTCAGCGACAATATCGGCGCCTTTCCGAGGACCTAAAAAACAGCGAGCCCGATCCGCACCGGCATCTCGTCGTTCTCTTTCCGGCGCACTCTCACACCTAAAAGGACTATCGCGCTCTCGCGACGTGGTACAAAGACCGAGTCGATGCAGGCGTAGGTCGCGGGTCGGAAGAGGGTCTATTTTTTTGTGGTTGCGTGAATTATGGCTCTAGCGTTGGTGACGCCAATTATCAAACTGGCTTCATTTTCCAGCCATTGCGAGACGTCGGCGAGGCCTTGCTCCGGGTTGGCTTCAAAGACACCGAGGTTCCGGCTTAAGAAACTGCGGCTCGGTTTAGGCGGCCGTCCGGTTGAGATTTTCACCAACTAATGCGACGCCGTCCGACACACCCATTCGACACCGTCGAGCTAACCATTCGACGCCATTCGACACGTCATTCGGGGCTACCTATCGGCCGATCGCCACCTCGACTCCGCGCAGGCCGTTGTCGTCAACCATCTTCTTTAGCGAACCGGAACGCTTCAGCTCTTCCAGAAACTCGCTGACATAGCCGAGCCGCTCCACCTTTTCCTTCGCGACTACGACGCCGGCGAGGTTGGTCTGGTAGCTGTCGTCCAGCACGCGAGAGCCCCGGCAGTTGCGCCGAATACTGGATCAGCATCTCGCGGATCGAGCCGAATGCGTCCGCGTTCCCGGACCGCAGCAGCTCAAAGGTCGGATCATAGGTGTCGGCATAGACCGGCTGCGCCTGCTTGAGCAGCCGGACCAGTGCGATGGTGGAGGCGTGCCCGCGCACGGCCGCCACTCGGATGCCGGGACGATCCACGTCCGCCGCGCTGCCCAGCGCGGAGCCTGCCGGCACCAGATAGGTGAAGTCAGAGCGCACGAATGCCGGAGTGAAGTTGACCTCCGCCGCCCGCGCGGGATCAATCAGCATGAATGCGATGTCGCAGCCGGCGGCCTTCACGCAGGCAATGACCTGCGGCGGCGTCGGATGCTCGACCACGACCACCTCGGCGATGCCGAGCCGTTTGGAAAGTGCAGCCGCGATGTCGGGCGCGAGCCCGCGCGGTTTTCCGGCGGAGTCGCGCGAGAATTGAAAGGACGGGGAACACGCCGATCCGGAGCTTGCCAGCCTGCACGATGTCGGTCATGCGAGGGTCGGCGGCGGCACGGTCGGGATTGGCGAAGGCGACAGCGAGGCAGGCGAGCAATGAAAGGATGAAACGCATGATGGATTCCTCAAAGGCGACGATCTGTTATGTCCGATAAATAGCTCGCATGATGTGTGACGTCCTTCACATTCGTGGTGACGCGATGAGCCAATATTAGTCACCTGAAGGGTGAGTCACACTCATGGTCACAGGATTAAAATTTGCCGTCGTGTCGGCAATCTTTCTATTGCCTTTCGCTTATCCTCACTGCGCTCTTTCGCGGATTTGGTCTCTCAGTTATCAGGAGGCCGTCTGGATGTGTAGCACAGGTGACCACCAGGCTTGCGACATCATGTACCGGTACGAGATGGCTCGCTCTGCGGTGCCGGCTGGCAGCCCGGCAGATCAATGGTGAGTCCAGAAGAGATTTGGCGAGCAGGCTTGGGGTCAGGCCGCTCGATCCGCTTTTTGACCTCGCCTCAGCGCCTGCAGGTGGCACGGGCTGACACCCTGTTGCCGCGAGAGAAGC
>CAVSYI010000004.1:0-238156 GCA_963732045.1 Terriglobia bacterium
AGAGCGGCAGGAGAAGGTCGGCGATGAGGCCCAGCACCGTGAACGTGATCCAGAAGATTTTCTTCTCCATGTCAGCATTCTAGTCCCGGCTCAGCTTTTCTTTCGCTCTCCAAACGTATACAAAGGTGCAATGAAGCGGTCACTCCTTTCGGTTGCCCAAGCGCTGCAGGCCCATTTGGTGGGAGACGGTGCAGTCGAAGTGAGCGGGATTGCCAGCATCGCGCTGGCGACCTCAGCGGACCTCGTATTCGTCGAGGACGAAAAGAGTTTGCTCCCCGCGCTGGAGTCTCCGGCTGCGGCGGTCATTGTGGCCGAATTTCCCAAAGCGGAGTCATTGAAAGGGAAGGCCGGTTCCAAACCGCTGCTGATTGCGAAGAATCCCAAGCTGGCTTTTGCGCGGGCGGCACGCCTGCTGTATTCGCCGCCGGATCGCCCGCCAGGAGCCCATCCCAGCGCGGTGGTGCATGCTTCAGCGCGGCTGGGCAAAGATGTCAGCGTTGCAGAGCGGGTGGTCGTTGGCGAGAAGGCAGAAGTCGGCGATCGGACCTGGATTGGCGCCGGCGTCGTGATCGGCGCAGGTGTTTCTGTCGGAAACGATTGCGAGATTTATCCGAACGTGACCATTTATCCGGGAGCTCGGCTCGGTGATCGCGTGATCGTTCATGCTGGCGCAGTGTTGGGCGCTGATGGCTTCGGCTATGTGCGCGACCGGGCCACGGGACACTACGAAAAGTTTCCCCAGGTCGGGCGTCTCGAAATCGGAGACGACGTTGAGATTGGAGCGAACACGACGATCGATCGCGGAGCGCTCGAAGTGACGCGCATCGGACGCGGCGCCAAGATCGATAACCTGGTGCACATCGGACACAACTGCCAGATCGGTGAAGACGTCGTGATCGCAGCCCAGACCGGGCTCTCCGGCAGTATCGTGATCGAGAAGAATGTCATTCTCGGCGGACAGGTGGGCATCGGAGAACATGCGCGCATCGAAGAAGGCGTGATGCTGGGCGGACAAGGTGGCGTTCTCCCCAACAAAGTGCTGCGCGGGAAAGGCGTCGCGTTCTGGGGAACTCCGGCGCGTCCAGTGCGCGAGTATTTGAAACAGTTGGCGGCGTTAGCGAGGCTGGCAAGAAAATAGTCGTTGGTCCTTGGCCCTTGGTCGTTGGCCAAACCGAAAAGCAGAAGAACCATCCGCCACAAATGCCGGAGGCGAAAGGCCAACGACCAACGACCAATGGCCAACGACGAATTCCCATGTCTCTCATCGTCATCGGCGGGCACTCTCGCAACGTGGGGAAGACCAGCGTGGTGGCCGGTCTGATTGCTGCTTTGCCGGAATATAACTGGACCGCATTCAAGATCACGCAATACGGGCACGGCATTTGTTCGAAGGACGGGCAGCCCTGCGACTGCGTGACTGATGATCACAGCTGGGCGGTCTCGGAAGAGAAAGATCGCAGTGGTTCATCCGACAGCTCGCGTTTTCTGATGGCGGGCGCGGTGCGGGCATGGTGGGTGCGCACCGAGCAGGGACGGCTGGCTGAGGCGATGCCGGCGATTCGGAAGAGACTGGCTGGGGCGCGGAACGCGATTCTGGAGTCGAACAGCATTCTGAAGTTTTTGCGTCCGGATCTGTATCTGACCGTTCTCGATCCGGCGACTGCAGACTTCAAGAAGTCAGCCCAGGAATTTCTCGATCGTGCGGACGCAGTCATTCTGCACGAAAGAGCAACCGAAACACCAGCCTGGCGGGAGACTTCACTGAAGCCGGTTACGGGACGGCCCATGTTTCGAATCCAGCCTCCCAACTACGTGACACCCGAGATCATCGACTTTGTAAGGCTGAAACTAACCACAGGGGACACTGAGAAAACTTAAGCGCTTTCCTCTGTGTCCTCAGTGTCCTCTGTGGTTAAATTTTCACTATGACGCCTGCTCCGATCAAGCCCACAGTTTCTTTGGAAGTACTGAATCAGATTGACATTCGCGTGGGAACAATCCGCGGGGTCGACGACGTTCCCAATTCTGACAAACTGCTCCAGTTGCGCGTGAGCTTTGGCGATCACGAACGCACGATTGTCGCCGGAATGAAAACTGAACGCGCCAATCCACAGGAAATTATCGGACGGCAGGCGCTGTTCGTAGTGAATCTGGAGCCGCGCAAGATGCGAGGTGTAATGTCGGAAGGAATGCTGTTCGATATCGGATACGCTGACGGCGTGCGACCCGTGCTTGGCGAATCCGGAGAATCCCGTGCCAGACGGAACCCGTGCTGGCTAAGGCTTGCGCGAGTGGGTCAGTTCCCAGACTTTGGCGTATTTCCACGAAACATAGACCGCGTGGTACAGGTGCATCAGCAATCCTTTGCGTCCGTCCAGAAAACCCAGGCGAAAAAAATAGTTGTAGATGAACGTGACCAGCGGCCGCACTGCAATATTGATGACGCCGAATCCGGTGCGTCCATCTGCAACGGCCATCTCGGCGCCGAGCGTTGAATAGCGGTTCATGTGCTGGATGTAATCGGAGATGGTGGGATAGCAATGGTGCAGGAGAGCACCATCTTCAAGTCTGGCGGTCGGGCCATTTATCTTGACGGTTTCATGCACGGCGCGATCTTCGAAGCGTCCACTGCCGCGCCGGAAGAGGCGCAGCTTTGGATCAGGCCAGAAGCCGCCATGCTTGATCCACTGGCCAAGGAATTCGTTCTTGCGCGCAATCCGAATGCCGGCGAGTTTGGGGTCTACCTTTTCTCCGATCCAATCTTCCAACTCGGCTTGGGCGCCCTGCAGCATGATGGGATGAGTATCAGGCTGGCTGCGAAGGGCATCCACGCGTTCCAGGCTCTCGATTGTGTTTGCAAGCGTTTGCTGCAGGCGTTCGTCCAGTTCCTCATCTGCGTCCAGACTCAGGATCCAGTCGCCCGTGGCTTTGTCGATGGCAGAGTTTTTCTGCGCGGCGTAGCCCTTCCACTCTTCGATGAATACTTTTGCGCCGAAAGATTTTGCAATCTCCACCGTGCGGTCGTTGAGCCTGAATCCACAATGATGATTTCGCTCTGACCGCCACGGGCCAGCGCCTTCACGCTTTCGAGCGTGCGCCCGAGGTTGAGTTCCTCGTTGTGTGTGATCAGGACGACGGAGAGATGCACGCCGGAGAGAATAAACCGGAAGCAGGGGGCGGTGGAATGGCCGCAGGGATGCCCAACGAACCACGTAGGCCGAGACGTCTCGTCTGGGCGGGCGAGTGTGAGCTCGCCTAAAAGCGAGCGGAGCGTTGCTCCGCCAGGGCAGGTGGGACACCTGCCCCTACGTATACCGTGCGGACTTACTTCGGCTGTGCCGATGGCTGCACCTCAGCCCTGGGAGCCACGTACGGGATCGTCGGCATGTGCGTAACTTCGCCGCGCTCGGCATCGGAAATCTGGATGCCGGTGTGGTCGAGCAGGAGTCCGGTCGAGCGATCCAGTTCGATCTGCGCTTTCTCGTAAGCCGCCATGGCCGAAACCAAGGTCGATTCGGCCGTCGCCAGTGCGCTCTGGTTTTGCAGCACCAGGGTTGTAGTCGAGGCACCCAGAGCATATTTCTTCTGCTCCGCGTCCAGCGACTGTTTGCCCAGGTCCACCGCCGCTTGAGCGGAAGAGACACTGGCCCGATTCTGCGTGCACCGCAAACTGCGCGTTGCGGACTTCGATGCGCACCTGATTTTCCAGCTGTTGTAACCGCATCTGGGACTGACGATATTCCAGTTCGGAACGAATCTGAGTCGCCTGGGCGACGCGGTTGCGAAGAGGAATGGTCAGGCTGAGGCCGACACCTTTGTCGGGGGCGCTGGAGTCCACCAATTGGCTCAAGGCGCTGCCATAGCTGACCGGGCCGCCATTGCGGAAGGGCGGCGCAGCATTGGTTGGATCGAAGCAGGCTTCGAAGCCGCCACCACCGCCCGGAGGGCAAGGAGGCAATGCCACGTTTCCACCAATGCCCGTTCCGCCGTAGTAAGCGTAAAGATCCAGGCTCGGCAGCAGAGCGTTGCGTACCGCTTTGTTGCTGATTTCCGTGTTGGACAGAGTAATTCGGGCTTCTGCAAGCTCTGCGCGATGGCTGAGCGCGTCCGTCACCAGGTCCTGCGTAGGCACAACAGGCTCTTGTTGGGGCAATTGCATGGTCGAAGTTGGAATCACTTCCGCATCCGCCAGCCTAGGGTCTACAAGAGTGCGGCTGAGCGCATTCTTCATCAGCAACTGCTGCAATTGCAGATTGGTCTGAGCCAGCGTGAGTTGTTGCTGGTCGGTGGCAACTGTGCTCTGGGCGCGCACCACTTCGATCGGCGCGAGCGTGCCAATTTCTACCTGCTTCTTTGTGTCAGAAAGAGTCTTGTTGGCGAAGGCCAGCGATTCGTTCTGTACCCGTACGTTCTCGTAAGCGAACACCAGGTCCCAATACATGTTCTGGATCTGGTCCACGGTGGAAATGATCTGCAGCCGGAAGGCTATATCGGAAATCTCGCGGTTGTTCTTGGCGATCTTTATGAATCGCGTGTTGGGGGCAAAACCGAAACCCTGCAGCAGGTGCTGCGTCACGCGGGCATTAAGTCCTGAACTCAGCAGAGGACTGTAGGTTGCGGTCGGACTGTTGGTCGTGGTGTGGGTATTGGTGAATCCCACCGACAAATTGGTGCCGGTCTGGAAGCCCTGCAGGTAGCTGAAATTGGCGGTTCCAGTATTCTGGTTGGCCACCGGGATGGGGCTGAAGATGCTGGAGGACTGGGTGAATGCACGGTCCATCTGCATGCTGCCGCTGAGGACGGGATCAAAGCTGGTGATCGGCGAACCGCTGCCGAGAGTCGAGTTGACCAATCCGCCCGCACCGGTGCCGGCTCCGCCGGTTCCAGCGCTGGTGCCGCCACTTCCGGATCCGACCGTTCCACTCAATCCGCCGCTGCCGCCTCCGGGCGTATTGGTGACCACTCCGCTGTTAACGCCCAGCGTGCTGCCACCGGCCTTGGTGCGCAGGATATCGGTGTCCGCGATGGCCAGGTTGTAGCGCTGGATCGCGATGTCGAGGTTATTTTCCAACGCAAGCGCCACCGCGTCATTGATGGAAAGGTAGAGCTTGCCATCCCGCATTAAGGTGTCAATCCGCGAAGTATTGCTGAGGTCCGGCGCCGGCAGGGTCTGCGGGCGATAAGGAGCGATCGGGTTCGGAAAATGAGAGTGCGGCTTGGTGTAGTCCGAGACCACAAACTGCTGCGGTTTTGGCCCTTCCGGGGCGGCTGGTTGGGCGGCCGTCTGGGCCCAGCCCGTGGCTGTCAAAGTACCGGCCAGAACGACCGCAAGAGTCCGCCGAAGGGTGCATTGCAATGCCGACAAAAACATTCGATTCTCTCCCTGCAAGATCTGACGATGAAGAGCCCAAAAGACTTTTTGAATCAAGCGATGGTACGCAAACCAGGGGCGCCAGGTTTCATTTTTGTGCTCATGGCACGATTTCTGCTTTTCGCCCCAGGGCGCGAAATGGATGCCATAGTATAGCTGAGCTAGCCTGGGTATCCGGCAGTCGCAGCCGCCCGCGCCAGGTAAAGCTTTGTAAAGATTCGCAACAGAATTGGATGACGGTCGCCCGCAGTAGGACTCCAAACAATCGCCATGCGCAATCTCAAATTGGTTCTGGCCTACGATGGCACGGATTTCTCCGGCTGGCAGGTTCAGCCCGAGACGGCCACCATCCAGGGCACTGTCGCCTCTGCCGTTGGACGAGTTACAGGCGAGAAAGTCCTGCCCCAAGGCTCGGGACGCACCGACGCTGGGGTGCATGCCCTGGGCCAGGTCGCAACTTTTGCCACTCAGTCGCCCATCCCACCGGAAAATCTGGTGATTGCGCTGAATGACATTTTGCCGGCAGCGATACGCGTACTCGAAGCTGCCGAGGTCGCGCCAGACTTCCATGCCCGGAAGTCGGCCCGAGCGAAGACTTACCGCTACAGAATTTATCGCGGCGACATTTGTCCGCCTTTCCTGGCGAGATATGTGTGGCATTATCCTTATCCGTTGGACGAAGTTGCGATGCAGGAGGTAGCAGGCCTGGTGGTCGGTGAACATGATTTCACCTCATTTGCGGCGGTTGATCCGGAGCGAGGACGCGAAGAAGAAGTTTCGAACGTACGACAAATCTTCGCATCGAGCTGGGAACGGCAGGCCGACGAATTCGTCTACACCGTACGAGGCAGCGGATTTCTCCACCACATGGTGCGCAACCTGGTGGGAACATTTCTACTGGCAGGCAAGGGAACTCTGAAAGCCCACGACTTGATAAGGATTCTGGAGGCCCGTTCCCGCTCCGCCGCCGGAGCCACTGCTCCAGCGAGCGGCTTGTGCCTGGTGAGGGTGGAGTATTAGTTGACAGTTGCGGTCGCGGGCGACTCGCTCCGCGGCTTTGAGTTGGGTTTCCTCAATGGCAACCGATCTGAAAATCGCAGCCGGCAAGGTCGCATCAATTAATCCAGCGACCGGCGAAGTGCTACGCGAATTCGAATCCGCATCAGAATCGGAGGTCCAGACGGCCGTTTCGCGAGCGAAAGCGGCACAGGAATCGTGGGCTAGTTTAGGAGTGCGCAAGCGAATCGCAATCATCCGCGAATTCCAACGCCTGTTGCACCACAAAAAATCCGAAGTAGCGCGGTTAGTCACTCGCGAAGCCGGCAAACCCTACGTAGAAGCTCTGCTGACGGAAGTTTTGGTTGTGCTCGATGCCGCGCGCTTCCTGATCGACAATGCTTACCAGTTGCTGCGGGACGAACCCGTTCCTCATGGCAATCTGGCCATGAAGACCAAGTCTGGACGCGTGTTGCGCGAGCCTTATGGCGTGATCGGAATCATCTCGCCCTGGAATTATCCCTTTTCGATTCCGGCAACGGAAAGTCTGGCTGCATTGGTGGCAGGCAATGCGGTGGTCTTGAAGCCCTCGGAGTTCACTTCGCTTACAGCTATTGAACTGGCGGTGTTGTTGCATCAGGCGGGCGTGCCCGAGGAAGTCTTTCAAGTAGTTCCTGGCGATGGCGTCACAGGATCCGCACTGACGAACGCTGCGATCGACAAACTGGTCTTCACCGGAAGTGTCCCTACTGGCAGACGAATCGCGCAGAACGCAGCCGCTCGACTGTTGCCCGTGGTTCTGGAACTGGGCGGCAAAGATCCTATGCTGGTACTCGACGATGCCGATATCGAAATCGCATCCAGGGGTGCGGTCTGGGGCGCATTCGTGAATGCAGGGCAGGCCTGCTTGTCGGTCGAACGCTGCTATGTTCATCGCAGCTTGTATGAACCGTTTCTCGAGGCTTGCGTTCGCCATACCCAAGAATTGCGAGTGGGAAACGGCATGGACCCTGACACGGACCTTGGCCCGTTGATCCATCAGCGCCAGCTGCTGAACGTGGAAGCCCAGGTGAACGACGCCCGGGCGCAGGGAGCGCGCGTGCTCATCGGCGGAAAGCGTCTGCCGGAAGCCGGAGCAAATTTTTACGCGCCCACAGTACTGGCAGACGTCACCCACGAAATGCGCATCATGCGCGAAGAAACTTTCGGACCGGTGTTGCCGGTAATGCCGTTCGAGAACGACGATGACGCGGTTCGATTGGCCAACGATTCGGAGTATGGTCTGGCCGCCAGCGTATGGACTCGAGATCGCGCTCGAGGAGAGGCACTGGCGCGGCGCATTCAGGCGGGAACGGTAATGGTGAACGACGTGGTCTCCTGCTTCGGAATCAGCGAAGCCCCGCACGGAGGCGTGAAGGCAAGCGGCATCGGCCGTTCTCACGGACGCTTTGGTCTGGAAGAAATGGTGCGAATAAAATATCTGGATTCCGACCGCCTGCCAGGAATGGAAAAAATCTGGTGGTACGGATACGGCACGGCCTTCTCGCGTCAGATGGAAGGGTTACTGGACTTTCAGTTTGCCCGCGGGATACGGAAGCGTCTCGCGGGTGCGATAAGAGCCGCAGGAGCGTTAAGAGGCAAGTAACGTGTGGGGCGGACACTCTTGTCCGCCGCCTTTGAAGTTGATTTTGCTGTTCGTTTGTGTGGGTAATTGCTTTTGAAAAACAGAGTCAAAGTCAAAGACGGCGGACAAAAGTGTCCGCCCCACACACAGTACGGTAAGGAGTATCGATGACTGATCCAAAGCGTGAACTTTTGCGCCACTCCCTGGCTACGGTGGCGTATCGCGGTGGCAAAGCTGTCCGCAATGCCCCTGCTGGCTTTGCCGAATTTCGCGGCTGCCCCTCGGGACGGACTGCTGGCCGGATCCTGGCGCACATCGGCGACTTGTTTGAATGGGCACTTTCCATCGCGCAAGGCGCGCAGCGCTGGAACGATTCCAAACCCTTGCCGTGGGACAAAGAGACCGAACGCTTCTTCGCCTCGCTAAAGCGCTTCGATGACTACCTGGCGTCGCCTGCGCCGCTGCATGAAACGCCGGAGAAACTCCTTCAAGCTCCCATCGCCGACGCCTTGACTCACATCGGCCAGATCGCAATGCTGCGGCGGATGGCCGACAGTCCGATCAAAGGCGAAGGCTATATCACCTGCTGAAATCGTTGTTGGCCGCGTGGGAGCGGAGCAGGCTCCGCCCAATCAAGAGTTTGGTTGAAGCTGTAGCTCCTCTGAAACGCCTTCGAGTAAAATGATTTCGTAAATCTGGCGGGCACTTTGCCGCAGCGACGAGGATCGCCCTTGGCCACTACCGAAACCGTGACTGCTCCTCCGCAGCTTCCCCATCACAAAGTAAAGATCAAGAAGCCGGGACAGCGTTCCTGCAACGAAAAAGACGCCAAGGGAAAATTCTGCGGCGGACATCTGAAGCGCTGGTTTTACACGACGGACGTGGTCGAGCAAGCCTGCGGCGACGCCGAAGAAGCCTGGGGACCTGACGCCGAAGTCTATCGCTGCGAGCATTGCAAGACCCTGTACTTGCCGCATGATGAAGGCGTGCGCGGACTGAATGTGGCCGGGCAGGGGCAGACGTCGATATTCGGGTTGACCGTGGCGCCGAAGAAGTAGTCGTTAACAACACTGCCGGGTTTCACCCGGCGGACGGCCGAGGGCGGCCGTCCCCACGTGGGCACATGAGCTGCCTGCGTGCCTTGATGTTTCATTGTGAATACTTCTGAACTTATCTACGACTGGAACCAGATGGATGCCGCCAAGCTGCGGCCGACTGGGCCATGTGCTGCTCAACGACGAGACCCTGCGCGATGGTTTGCAGTCGCCTTCGGTGCGCGATCCGTCGATCGCGGAGAAAATCGAGATTCTGCATTTGATGGAAGCGCTGGGCATCAACTCCCTCGACATGGGATTGCCCGGTGCAGGACCGCGTGCAGTTGCGGATTGTGAGGCGCTGGCGCGCGAAATCGTCCGCAATCAAAATGAAGATTCGCGCCAACTGCGCGGCGCGCACCCACGAGAACGATATCCGGCCGATCGCCGAGATCGTGCAGCGCACCGGCCTCAACATTCAGGCTGCGACTTTCATCGGATCGAGCCCGATCCGCCGTTACACCGAAGGCTGGACCGACGACTTTCTCCTCGAGACCACCGAGAAAGCGGTGAAGTTCACCGTGTCGCTCGGCCTCGATTCGATGTACGTGACCGAGGACACCACGCGCTGCGATCCCGCCATGGTCAAGCGTCTTTACTCGACGGCGATCAACTGTGGAGCGCGAGCGATCGTGATTTGCGACACCGCGGGACACGCCACGCCGATGGGCGCGTTCGCGCTGGTACGGTTTGTCATCGAAGAAGTGGTGAAGCCTTCCGGCGAAAAGATTCGCGTGGACTGGCACGGGCACTGCGACCGCGGACTCGGCGATTGCGAATTCGATGGCGGCGCTGGTGGCGGGGGCGGAATGCGTTCACGCCTGCGCGCTTGGAATCGGCGAACGCGTCGGCAACACGCAGATGGACCAGATGCTGGTGAACCTGAAGCTGATGGGCATCTCCCCGTGGGCAGAACAGGACCTGACCAAGCTGAAGGAATATTGCCAGGCGGTGTCGAAGGCCACGGGCGTCCCAATTCCCGCGAATTATCCGGTGGTGGGAGAGGATGCATTCCGCACCGCGACCGGCGTCCACGCGGCGGCTCTCATCAAGGCCTACAAGAAGAACGACGTCGAACTGGCCAACGCCGTCTACTCCGGCGTGCCTTCGCAGATGTTCGGACTGGAGCAGATCATCGATATCGGGCCCATGAGCGGAAAGTCGAATGTCCTGTTCTGGCTGGAACGCCACGGCGTGCCCGCAACCGATGACGTGGTAGATCGCATTTACCAGCGGGCCAAAGCCTCCAACCACACCCTCAGCGAAACAGAAATCCGCGAATGCCTGAAACAAGCATGCCTGGTGTAGGCGCCCGACCGCGCAACTCTTTCACGCGCAAAGCTTCGCAATGAAAGATCTCGTCAGCTACTCCAAATTAGTAGTATCTATATATACATATTTGGAGACAGCGATTGTCCATTCCGAACCAGCACATCTCGCGGGAATCGCTTTGGAAAAGCCGGCGGATCTCTCCAACCGGAAAATCCAGGAAAAACTCAGTTCTTCGGCCATCGTAGGATTCTTTCGGCTTGACTGAACTTTGGAAGCTGCGTGACGAAGATGCCCGCGGCCTGCTCGGTGGGATTTCCAACGGAAGCTACTACAGCCTGAAAAAACATCCTGCCAAGGTCCTCGATCAGGACAAACTCACTCGAATTTCACTGTTGCTCGGCCTCTTCAAGGCCTTGAACATTTTGTACACAAAGAAACTCGCGGACGCCTGGGTGCAACTGCCGAACAGCAATCCGATGTTTGGCGGGGAATCGCCGCTGGTTTCCATGATCAGGGGCGGCGTGCCCGCGATGATCCGGGTGCGGCAGTTGGTGGATGCACGGCGCGGCGGCCGCTAATGCCTCCTCGTGTCACTCAGCTTCATCAAGACAATACTCACCGTCTGATTCCCGCTCGCTACAGCGACGACAATGCCAGCGTGCTTGCGAGGCTCACCTCCGACCGTCAGCAACTGCAGGATCTATTCCAACTCGAGAGCGCGACCAACGAGAGGTTGCTGGGAGAGGCGAACCTGCTGCCGGGAATCACGGTCCATGAACTGGTGTTCGGCATTCCCAACTGGCACATCGTAAATGCCGCTTTCACTCACGCCCGGCCAGAAGGTAGCCGTTTCAACGGTCCCGATCGCGGAGCATGGTACGCCGCATTTTCACTTGATACGGCGCAGGCGGAAGTTGCGTTTCATTTTGCGCAAAGTTTGCGCGAGGTAAATTGGCAAGAGAGCGAAACTGCCACGTACCGGGAATATCTGGCTGATTTTCGCGCGGAATTTCACGACATTCGAAGGAGTTCAGAGCACGCCGACTGTCTGCGATCCGGAGAGCTATGCCGCTTCACAACAACTGGCGCGAGATCTTTTGAACCGGGGATCGGCGGGAGTGATCTATCCCAGCGTCCGCCATCGCGGAGGCATCTGTTTGGCATGTTTCCGGCCAGCGCTGGTGACCAATGTCCGCAAGAACTGGGTGGTGACGCTCAAATTTACCAATGCCTATGCGGCGCCTGAGTTCAGCGTCGACAAGCGACCTGGCAGGCCGTAGGGGTCGGTCTCACTGCACGAAGTTGTAAGATGGAAAGACAGTCGTCGGTCGTCAGTCGTCGGTCTTCAGCTTTTGACGATGGCGAATTCGCGGAGCGGAAGTCAGCGCGTCCCAAACTAGAGCATTTGAACGACTGATGACCGACGACTGACGACTGCCATGCGATCTCAACCAGACATATCCGACCCATTTCCTGGAGTGCAACACGAGGTGGCACACCTCTGTGAGCTTCCTGAAGTTCGCTCGGCCTTCACCTGGTTGCGCGCACAGGAGCCGCAATTCGCGCAGTGGCAGATGGAGTTGGCGCGCATCGCGGCGCCTCCGTTTGGCGAAAGCGCGCGGGGGAAATGGCTGGCTGACAAGTTCTGCGAACTCGGGTTGCAATCGGTTCACACCGATGAAGTCGGCAATGTTTTCGGAACGCATCCCGGCTACGGAGAAGGTCACGTCTCGCTGAGCGCGCATCTGGACACGGTTTTTCCCGCAGGCACGCCGCTGAACATCCGGCAACAGGGCAGCCGGTTATACGGCCCTGGAGTTTCGGACAACGGCGCCGGCGTGACCGCGATGCTGGCCATGGTTGCGGCATTGCGGGCGCTGAATATCGGACATGCGCTGCCATTCTTGTTCATCGGCAACGTTGGAGAAGAAGGCGAAGGCGACTTGCGCGGCATGCGGCATATTTTTTCCCAGCCGCGCTGGAAGGGTCAGATCCACTACAGCCTGGTGCTGGACGGCGCGGGTTCGGACACGATCGTCGCCGAGGCCCTGGGCAGCCGCCGCTTCGAAGTCATCGTGCGCGGCCCCGGCGGACACTCCTGGAGCGATTTCGGCGCACCTAATCCCATCGTCGTGCTGGCTCGGGCGGTGCAGGCGTTCTCGCAGACGCCGGTTCCGGTATCGCCCAAGACGACTTTCAACGTGGGAGTGATTCGTGGCGGCACTTCGGTGAATTCGATTCCGGAATCGGCCAGCATGCGGGTGGACATCCGTTCCACCTCGATGGCGGAAATGGAGCGCCTGGAAGATGCGCTGCGGCTGGCCCTCGATCGTGCACTCGCCGAGGAAACGCGGGCCTTCGAGGCGCGAACCAACTCAAGGCGTCGGACGATTGGTCTGAGCAGTGAAGTGGTGGTGATCGGCGATCGTCCCGCCGGAGAGCTTAGTCCCAGTGCCCGCATCCTGCACGTAGTTCGAGCGGTGGACGCGCAATTGGGCAATGCGGCGCAGGTGCAACGCGCTTCGACCGACGCCAACATCCCGCTGTCGCTGGGACTCGAAGCCATCGCCATCGGCGGCGGCGGCACTGGAGGCGGAGCCCACACCTTGCAGGAGTGGTTCGACTGCAACGGCCGCGAACTCGGCCTCAGGCGTATTCTGCTTACGCTGCTCGGGCTTGCGGGAGTGGCGTTGTAAATATCGTCCGTTGGTCCTTGGCCTTTGGTCGTTGGCCCATCGCCATTTACAGCACTGATAATTCGCGGCTTCGGTTTTGGCCAACGACCAAGGGCCAAGGACCAACGACGCTTCCCGTCCTCTCCCGTTTGCTACTCTAGCCCTGTGTCCCGCTCCCTTAAAGCTCACATTCTTCTTGTCCTGATCACTCTGATTTGGGGCTCGAATTTTGTTGTGATCAAGAATGCGCTGGCGGACATCTCTCCTCTGTTTTTTAACGCTGTGCGCATGAGCCTGGCCGCGGTGGTGCTGGCGATCGTTTTCTATCGCGAACTGGGACGTCTTTCTAAAAGTTCGCTACGCTCCGGACTACTGGTTGGCGTTTTTCTTTATATGGGGAACGAACTGCAGACGGTCGGCCTGCAATACACGACGCCATCGAAATCAGCTTTCCTGACCGGAGTTTCGGTCGTGCTGGTGCCGGTCTTGCTGGCGCTGTTCTGGAAGCGCGGACTCAATCGCTGGACCGCCGCAGGCATTGTGCTGGCGTTTGCCGGCTTGTATCTGCTGACCGTACCAGCGTCCGCTGGCGGCGGACTGAATTTACGCAGCATGAATCAGGGCGATCTTTTTACTCTTGGGCGCAGCCGTGGTGTTTGCCTTCCACATCATTTTCATCGAGCACGCCACCCGCACTCAGGGATGGCAGCAGATCACGGTGGTGCAGGTGGCGGTCACCGCTCTGCTGATGATCCTTACCGTGCCGATCGTGGAGAAGGTTCACGTGGCGTGGTCTCCTCGGGTGCTTTGGGGAATTGGGATCACGGGGATTCTCAGCCTGGCGCTGTCGTTCGCCATTCAGGCATGGGCCCAGCAGTTCACGCCGGCCACGCATACAGCCATGATCTTCACTCTGGAACCGGTCTTTGCCTGGCTGACGTCATTCATTTTTCTGGGAGAGCGGTTGGGCGGCCGGGCAGGCATTGGCGCGGTATCCATCCTGGCCGGACTGCTGATTTCGGAGGAGAAGGCCGGCGTTGAGTCGATGGCGGTCTCTCCGGACCACGCGGCTGTCCCCAGCCACTACGACTACACGTAAGGCGGGGGGCGGACGCCCTCGTCCGCCCGCGGAGCGAAGCTCCGCAATTTCGGTGCTACAAATCCTCGGCAAACTACGCTCACCCTAAGCGCGGACGAGGGCGTCCGGGCCTACGTGGCGTCGCAACACTTTTGCTCGTATCCGCGTCTAACCTACTGAAAGTGGCTTGATGGGCAGGTATAATTCTTAAGGCACCTATTATTTGGAGGAAGTCATTATGATTCAGCGCGCAAGCGCTCTTTGGGTACGTTTGAAGGCGAATCGTCTCGCGTACACCTTTTCCGTCCTTCTTACGCTGACCGTGGGTATCCTGATCGGGACGGTGATCTCCTCCGGGGTCAAGGGCCAGGACAAGAAGTCATCTTCCTCCGACGTAACTCCGTTGGTCGTGCCTTCGCCGCAGCAGCTCTCGAACCAGTTCTCGCAGATTTCCAAGCAGCTTGAGCCGAGCGTGGTCAACATCAACACCGAATCCACCATCAAGACGCCCAAGCGGCGCCGTGGTGTCCCCAACGGGGACGACGACGCCAGCCCCTTCGACGACTTCTTCGACCGCTTCTTTGGCGGCCAGGGGGGACAAGGTGGCCAGGGCGGTGCGGGTGGCGGCTCCGTTCGCGAGCGTTCCCTGGGTTCAGGCGTAATCGTCGATCCGAAGGGTTATATCATCACCAACCGGCACGTGGTGGAGAAGGCAGACCGTATTCGGGTGAAGTTGCAGGACGATCCGCCGGGATTGCTGCGCGACGCCAAAGTCGTCGGCTCGGATCAGGAGACCGACCTGGCCGTCATCAAGATCGAGGGCGACAAGGCGTTCCCCGTCGCCAAGCTGGGAAATTCCGACAGCATGCAGGTGGGAGACTGGGTGCTCGCGGTGGGCAGTCCTTTCGGATTGCAGGAAACCGTGACTGCCGGCATCGTGTCGGCAAAGGGCCGCAACATCGTGCCACAACGCCAGTTCCAGTCGTTTATCCAGACCGACGCAGCCATCAATCCAGGCAATTCGGGAGGTCCGCTGGTTAACATGGCGGGCGAAGTCATTGGCATCAACACCGCGATTCTTACTGACACTAACGCTTACGCCGGCGTGGGTTTTGCCATGCCCTCGAATACCGTGGCGCAGGTTTACAACCAGCTCGTAAGTCCCGAGCACCGGGTATCGCGTGGATCAATCGGAATCATGTTTAACGCGCTCGACAACCCCGCCATCGCAAGAGTCTACGGAACCGGCTCGGGCGTAACTATTTCAGACGTGACCGCGGGCAGTCCGGCCGAAGCGGCTGGTCTCAAAGTGGGTGACACCATTGTCTCTGTGGACGGCAAAACGGTGAAGAACGGCGACGAACTGGTTGCCGATATCGCAGCGCGCAAGCCCAGCTCGAAAATTGTGGTGGGATTCATCCGCAATGGCAAGAAGCAGGAAGCCACAGCCACTGTCGCCGATCGCGCCAAGCTGTTTGCAGCACGACTGGGCGACGAGGATGAAAGCAGCCAGGATGCCGGACCCAAAGAGAGCAAGCTCGGCATCACCGTGCGGACGCTGAATCAGGAGATGGCCGACCGGCTGGATGTCCCGGCAAACAAGGGCGTCATCGTGCAGGATGTGAAGGCCGGATCGTTTGCCGAAGACGTTGGCCTGAGTCGCGGCGACATTATCCTGGAAGTCAATAAGCAAGCGGTGGACAGCGAAGACGCGTTCACCCGCGTCTCCGCCACATTGAAGAGCGGGCAGGACGTGGTCTTCCTGGTTCGCCAGCGAGGCGCGGGCCGCCAGGGCGGAACCATCTTCCTGGCCGGTACACTTCCGTAACTGGCTGCTGGCCCAATGGGGGCTGGCACCAAGGTCAGCGATGAGGTACCCTGCCTCCTCGACCAGTAATAAGCGGGTAACCAGTTACCGGTCGAGGAGAGGGTCACTTCGGGGTTACGATTCTGAGACTTGGCAACGCCATTTCGACGACCTGTCTGAGCGCCGGGTGCATTGTGCTCCTGGCTTGTGGCTCGCTTAACGCACAAACCAAAAGCACTCCACCCACTTCGATCGACAAGAGTCCCACGGCGAAGTTTCTGACCGTCTCCACTCACACGACTTCCAGCAAGAAAAAGAAATCGCGTAAGAGTACGAAGGCGAGCAAGCGCGGACAGCAGAAAATCGATCCCACGCGCGCTCGCGAAATCCAGGAAGCTTTGATCCGCGAACACTACATGGACGGTGAAGCGACCGGCACATGGGACGCGAAATCACAAGCTGCCATGCAGCGCTACCAGTCTGACAACGGCTGGCAAAGCAAGGTGGTTCCTGACTCACGGGCACTGATCAAAATGGGATTGGGCCCCGACCACCAGCATTTGTTGAATCCGGAAAGTGCGATGACGTCGCAGCCTCAAGCACCCCACGCCGCCCCGGCGTTGGATCAGAATCCTAAATAGTCTTCAGTCGTCGGTCTTCAGTCGTTAGCGAATCCCATCTTTCAGCTGCTTCGATTCTTCTGAGTTCAACTGCAGCCAGCAATGATGATCAAAAGGCCCGATCTCTCGCGCCGGTCTGACGACTGAAGACCGACGACTGACGACTGCTCCTAAATCTGTGGATTCGGAAAGTAAGGCAGGGGCTGATCGTTGATGACAGCACGGGGATTGTCATCGACAAGTGCCTTGGCGACGTCGTGGCCGTAGAGTTTCCCGACTTTATCGCGTGCTACCGAGAGCGATGGAGTACGCCGCTTGGTGTCGTGGGCGTCGGTTGACAGAATGTGGACCGCGTTTCTTTCGAACAACCACTCCGCAACCCGCTCGGCTTTTTGTCCCCACATACCGGTTACCGCCGAAGCGGTAACTTGCACCGCACATCCCTGATCCACCCATTGCAGAACCCGGTCCTGCGCGTCCTGGAGGATGGGATTGCGCTCGGGATGCGTGATGATGGGCGTGATGCCCACGTCGGCCATGCGGGTGAAGTACTCGTTGATTTGCGCGGGGATGCTGTAGTTGCTCAGTTCGACCAGCAGGTAGTGACTGCCTTCGATGGTGTAACGTTCCGGCGTAATCAGGACGTCCTGCACATTCTCGTAGGAGAGATGGAAATCGCAACCCAGGCTCAGTTTCGGCGCTGGGCCCACCAATCCTTTGAGATATTCGAGTTCGCTTGCCAGTAGCTGCCGGTCGTACTTGTAGCGTTCGTTGGCATGAGGAGTGGCGACGATGTGCTCGATACCGTCCTCTGCTGCCATGCGGCACATTTCCTGCGAAATTTCCCACGACTTGGGACCGTCGTCCACGTTGGGCAGGATGTGGCAATGAATATCGATCATGAAATTTCGTCTAGGAAGGGCGCTGAACAAATTTAAGCAGATTTCGGGGCAAAGGCAAACGTGTAGGCGCGAGCGGGACGCTCGCGCCCACATTTTATTTGCCCATGGTCAGAACGACCCGGAAGCGCGCCCGTCCGCTGATCATCTGATCGTAGGCTTCCGCCACTTTCTCCAGCGGATAGCGTTCGATCATCGGACGCACTCCGGACAACGAACTGAACTGCAGCGTGTCTTCGGAATCTTTGGCGCTGCCTGAAGGCCATCCGCGCACAGTCCTGCGTGTAAAGATGAGTTGCAGGGGAGTGATCGTGAGCGGGTCCAGACCGGCGCCGACGATTACGAGTTTCCCGTCCGGCCCCAACCCATCCACCAGCGCCGAGATCGCTTTCGAATCTGGCGCAGTGGCAAGAATTACGTTGGCTCCGCCCAGCGCTTGCAACGCTGCGGCTGGCGAGCCAGCGTCGGCGTCAAGGTAATGGTGAGCACCCAGTTTCTTGACCATCGCTTCTTTGTCACCGCCGCGGCCAATCGCGGCCGTGCGGAATCCCATCTGGCGTGCGTATTGAATTCCCAGGTGACCCAGTCCGCCAATACCTTGCACCGCCACCAGTTGTCCGGCAGTCGCACCGGAATGGCGCAGTGAATTAAATACGGTAATGCCGGCGCAGAGTAACGGTGCAGCTTCGTCCGCTGGGAGATCGTCGGGCATGGCCGCGACCGCCTCGGATGGGACGACAACATATTCCGCGTAGCCGCCGTCGTAGCTGACCCCGGTGATCTTCTGATTTTTACAAAGAATGAAGTGACCGCGCCGGCAGGGGTCGCACACGAAGCAATGCCCGCCATGCCAGCCGACACCAACACGCTGGCCAGACTTCCACTGCGTGACATCCGCGCCAACCGCGTCGATGCGGCCAGCGATCTCGTGTCCCGGAACGCGCGGATATTGCAGTCCGGGAAATCCCGACTGCTTGACGATCGCGTCGCTGTGACAGACGCCGCAGGCTTCTACCTTGATCCGAACCTGGGCGCGGCTTGGCTCAGGGATCGGGCGCTCGACGATTTCGAAGTTTCCACCAGGTTTAGTGACTTGTGCAGCTTTCATAATTTTTTTCCTTATGAACAGGTTTATTGGATTAGTTCGAAACAAGGTGTCCGAGCTACAGACCTAGTAGATGGACGAACAGGTGGAGGAGATGCAGAAATGCTTCCGGGTGCCCCGTCCTCGTCTCTCCGTTTTTTGGAGAGACAGGGCGGGGAAGTTGGCATGAACTTCTATTTGTATCTCTCAGCGATGAAATCGCCGATTGACTGATATGCCCTGGTCAGCGTGGGCTCGTCCGGCAGGAATACAATCCTGAAGTGGCGAGTACCCTTCTTCTGACCGAAACCTGAGCCGTGCACCACGAGCACGTGTTTCGTCCGGCATAATTCTTTGACGAATACGTCGTCGCCTTCCGTGATGTCAATGCGGGGGAAAGCGTAGAACGCGCCGCGCGGAGAAACACAACTCAAGCGTGGCGTTGCATTGCACCAGTTGACCGTGATGTCCCGGCGCGCGCGAAGCTTGTTGCGGACTTCCACCAGATGGTCCTGAGGCCCGTCCAGCGCGGCTTTGATCGCGTACTGTTCCGGATGGTTGGCGCACAGTCGTGCCCGCAGCAGGCGATGAATGCCTTCGATATACGGTTTCACCGCAGTCGCGTCGCCGCTGACGATTCCCCATCCGATACGCCAGCCCGGCGCCAGATAGTTTTTCGAGAGTCCGCCAAAAGTCACGACTGGCACATCAGGAGCGACGGCTGCGATCGAAAGGTGCTGGTGTTTTTCGCCTTCGTCCAGCATCAGCTTGTCGTAAATCTCGTCGGCGAAGATCACCAGATTGTTGCGCCGCGCCAGTTCCGCCAGTTGTTCCAGCATGCGGCGGGAGCACATGGCGCCCGTCGGATTATTGGGATTGATCAGGACAATGGCGCGAGTGCGCGAATTGATCTTGTGCTGAATGTCGATCAGGTCAGGCTGCCAGCCGTCGTCTTCGTTCAGGTCGTACGGCGTGACCGGAATGCCGAGCTTGCACAGCACCGCGGAATAGAGCGGATAGTCGGGGCTGGGCGTCAGAATATGTTCGCCGGGATTGACCAGCGCGGTGAGAGATAAATCCACCGCTTCACTGGCGCCCGAGGTTACGAATACATCCTGGATCGTGGTAATGCCTTTGCGCGCTGCATCGCCGCGAATGGCTTCGAGCGCTTCCGGAATGCCGGGAGATGGCGCGTAGCCGTTCCTGTTCTCCCGCATCGCCTTGTAGACAGCTTCGACCAGGTGGTCCGGCGTCTTGAAATCAAAAATATTGGGATCGCCGACATTGAGGGCGAGGACCTTGTGGCCTTGCTTCGTGACTTCGTCGGCAACGGACGCGAGGTCACGGATGGCATAGCGGACATTGTCGAGCCGCTGGGCGGCTGCGATTTCGCGGATCTGAGTACTGGGCATGAATTCTGTTTGGCTAAAGCAAAGCTCTTAACCGCAAAGCGCGCAAAGACTGCCGCAAAGGACGCAAAGAAATCTTCCGCTGCAGTGCGCCCGACCAGTGAGCCGACGACTGACGACCGAACGACCGACGACTGTTTCTCAGTCTACCCGATCGATCTGCGCCTTCTGCAACCGGTCGGAATAATCCACGTACACCGCCTTCCACTCAGTGTAGAAGTCAATCGCGCCCATACCGCCTTCGCGATGGCCGTTGCCTGTGGCCTTCACGCCACCGAAAGGCAAATGCACTTCCGCGCCGATGGTCGGTGCGTTGATGTACGTGATGCCGGCATGCAGATCGCGCATGGCGGTAAACGCTTTGTTAACGTCCTTGGTGTAGAGCGCGGATGACAGTCCGTACTCGATGCCGTTGGCGATGGCGATCGCGTCTTCGAGATCTTCACACGGAATGATGGAGACGACCGGTCCGAAAATTTCTTCCTGGGCGATCCGCATCTTGGGATCGACATCGACGAAAACCGTCGGCTCCATGAAGTAGCCGTGCTGGTATTCGCCCTGGTCAAGACGGTTGCCGCCGCACTTCAGCTTTGCGCCTTCGGCTTTGCCGATTTCCACGTAGTTGAGATCGGTCTTGAGCTGTCCTTCGTTGATGGCCGGTCCCATCTCGGTGCTCTCGTCAATGCCGTTGCCAACTTTCAGTCGCTTGGCCCACTCGACATAGCGCTCGACAAATTCTGCGTAGACGCCTTTCTGCACGATGATGCGGCTGGTTGCGGTGCAGCGCTGGCCGGTGGTGCCGAAGCCGCCCCAGATGCCGCCTTCGATAGCGAGATCGAGGTTCGCGTCGTCGAGCACGATCATGGGATTCTTGCCGCCCAGTTCCAGCGAGCAATGTTTGAAGCTCTTGGCAGCGGTGGTGCCAACGATGCGCCCGACCGCAGTAGAACCGGTCAGCGAAATGGCGCGGACTTCGGGATGCTCCATCAGCGGTCCCCCAACTTCGGGGCCGTATCCACTCACGATATTGATGACGCCTTTGGGCACGCCGGCGTCAGACAGCGTCCGCACCAGGTTGTAAGTGGACAGCGGAGTGTCCTGCGCCGGCTTGATCACGCAGGTGTTGCCGCAGACGATTGCCGGCAGCAGCTTCCATGACGGAATCGCCATGGGGAAATTCCACGGCGTGATCATGCCGCAGACTCCGATGGGTGTCCGCACCGCCATGGCGAACTTATTGGGCAACTCCGACGGCGTCGTAGGCCCGAACAGGCGGCGGCCTTCACCGGCAAAGTAATACGCAGTGTCGATGGCTTCCTGGGTGTCGCCGCGAGTTTCTTTGAGGATTTTGCCCATCTCGCGAGTCATGTCGCGGGAGTATTCTTCCTTGCGCTCGAGCAGCATCTCGGCGGCGCGGAAGACGATTTCGGCGCGGCGCGGGGCCGGCACCAGACGCCACTTGGCGTAGGCGTTGCGGGCGGCTTCGACGGCGTTGTCCACGTCAGCTTTCGCGGATTTCTGAAAGATGCCGACTACGTCGCGCGTGTCGGCGGGATTGCGATTTTCAAAGGTCTCTCCGGTCGAGGATTCCACCCACTCGCCGTCGATGAAGTTCTTGTAAACCTTGGTCGGATTGCTGCCGAGCGTGGCTGGAGGGGTCAAAGTTTCAGTTGCCATAAAAGTCTCCTGAGTTGCAGGGAAGAATGCGTGAATCTCTATGCTACAGGTGGGATTGAGGGTGCGGCAAGCGGGCGAGTTTGTAGCGCCGGCATCCTGCCGGCCCGATGGGCGGGCTTTGCCCGCCTGGTTTGGAAGCATCAAGCGGAGGGCGAGACGCCCTCCGGACAGCCGGCGAGACGCCGGCGCTACTAAATTGCCGTCGCTTGACAAGCTTCGGACGAGAGTACAGAATCCCGGCCTTCCCTCGACGCGTCTCAAGAGGGCAAGGAACTATTGGACCTGCGGTAACGTATTGAGTGCGAGGACGCTTCGATGGCGTCCCCAGGAGCGAATCTTCGTGGAATTACAGATTGAGAATCTATCCAAGGTTTATAAGAACGGCGTGCGCGCGCTGGACAACGTCTCCCTGACGATTCCCGTCGGCATGTATGGACTGCTCGGACCAAACGGGGCCGGCAAGTCCACGCTGATGCGCACCATCGCCACGCTCCAGGAGCCAGACAGCGGGCAGATCCATCTTGGGAACGCTGGACGTGTTGCGGCAAAAACAGGAACTGCGCAAGACGCTGGGCTATCTTCCGCAGGAATTCGGCGTTTATCCGCGGACCTCGGCGCAGGAGATGCTCAATCACCTGGCCTTGCTGAAGGGCATCACCGACTCGAAGCAGCGCAAGGATACGGTCGAGGCGCTGCTCAACCGCACCAATCTCTACGAACATCGCAAGAAGGCGCTGTCCGGATTTTCGGGCGGCATGCGGCAGCGCTTTGGGATCGCGCAGGCGCTGCTGGGCAATCCGCGCCTGCTGATCGTGGATGAGCCGACGGCTGGGCTCGATCCCGGCGAACGCAATCGCTTTTACAGCCTGCTCTCGGAGATTGGCGAAGACGTCATCGTCATCCTCTCCACGCACATCGTCGAAGACGTAATGGAATTGTGCACCAACATGGCCATCATCCATCAGGGCAAGGTGCTCTTTTCCGGCGCACCCAACGACGCGGTCAAATCGCTCGAAGGACGCATCTGGCAGAAATCGGTGGCCAAGTCCGAAGTGAAGGACTACGAGCAGCGCTATCGCGTTATCTCCAGCAAGCTGATTGCGGGCAAGCCGCTCATTCACATTTATTCCGCCGAGAATCCGGGCGATGGCTTCACGCCGGTGACCGCCGATCTCGAAGACGTATTCTTCAGCCGCATTTCCGGGATCGCCTGAGGCCAGCCATGTTCAAACAGTTCTTCAACTTCGAGGTCCGGTTCTGGCTGCGCTCGTGGATGCTCTGGGTATTTTTCCTGATCGTTGCATTGATGTTTTTCGGGGCAGCCAGCAGCGACCAGATCACCGTCGGCAGTTCGCTGAAAAATACCTTCCGCAACGCTCCCTGGGTCGTCGAGAACTTCTACGCGGTCTGCAGCCTGCTGACTCTGCTGATGACGACGGCGTTCGTGAACTCAGCCGCATCACGCGATTTCGCTCACAACACTCATCAGATCCTGTTCAGCACGCCCATCCGCAAGATTGATTATCTGGCGGGAAGATTTCTGGGCTCGGCGCTGGTTGCGGTGATTCCTTTGCTCGGCGTTTCCGCAGGAATTCTGGCCGCAAAATACATGCCCTGGGTAGATGCGGAACGCTTTGGGCCCGTGGTGTGGGCGGCGCACTGGAAGGCGATTCTGGTTTTTGCCGTTCCCAACACGCTGTTCATTGCGGCGGTCATCTTTGCCATCGCGGTATTGACTCGGAGCACCGTCGTTTCGTTTCTGGGCAGTCTGGGACTTGCTGGTGGGATACGGAATTTCGCAGGTGCTCACCAGCGATTTGAAGAACCAGAAACTGGCCGCGCTGATCGATCCTTTCGGCATCAATCCTTTTTTGTATACGACGAAATACTGGACCGTGGCCGAGAAGAACACGCTCTCGATCGGATACTCCGGATTCATGCTGTGGAACCGGCTGATCTGGATAGGCGTGGGGGCGCTGATCTTTGCTTTCGCTTACTGGAGATTCAGTTTTGCGGAAAGAAGTCCGAGAACGAAGAAGGTCAAAGCCAAAGACGGCGTTTCAAACACAGCCGCGGCGATTCCAGTGGCCGACAGAAATTTCGGCGCTGGCGCGGAGTGGCTGCAGTACTGGGGCACGGTAAAAATCGAATTCAAACGCCTGGTGAAGACAACATCGTTCATCGTCATCACCGCGTTTGCCTTGTTGAACTGCGTACCGGCGTTGATTTACAGCAACACCGAAGGCTTTGGAAACACATTTCTTCCGGTCACTTACCGGCTGCTCGAAGTAATCGCAGGAACGCTCTACCTGTTTCTGATTGCGATGATCACGTACTTCGCCGGCGTCCTGGCGTGGGAGGAGCGCGACAGCGGCACTGACGAAGTGCACGATGCGCTTCCGAATCCGGAGTGGCCCACCTACCTCGCGAAGCTTACCGCGCTGATGAGCAGCATCGTCATCATTCTGGCCTTCGTCATGTGCGCGGCCCTGCTGGTGCAGTTCTTTCACGGATACCACCGCTACCAGATTGGCCTCTTCGTCGCGAACTTGTTTGGGATGGACCTGCTGGGCTTCATTTTCCTGGCCATTCTTGCGTTTTTTATTCACGTGATCTCGCCCAATAAGTACGTCGGATATTTCGGATACATCGCCTTCCTCGCTGCTGACCACTTTTATCTGGTCGCCGCTGCATATCGCGACTTACCTGGTGCAGTTCGGGCAAGCCCAAACCATGACCTACTCGGATTTCTTCGGGTACGCTCCGTTCCTCGAGAGCTGGTTGTGGTTCATGTTTTATTGGACGGCGTTTTGCACATTTCTGGCGGCGGTCACGATTTTGCTATGGCAGCGCGGACGCGACACCAGTTGGCGCAGCCGTATCCTGAATGCCCGTTTGCGTTATCACGGAGCCGTGCGCTTTGTCGCCATCGCGGCCGCACTTTGTTTCGTGGCCAGCGGCGCCTGGATTTTTTACAACACCAAGGTCCTGAACACGGTGCGCAGCGAAAACGACGGCGATCGCCTGCAGGCGGATTACGAGAAGACTTACAAGAAATTCGAAAAGCAGCCCGAGCCGCGAGTTACCGACGTGAAGTATGCGATCGATCTGTATCCCGAATCGCGCAACATGACCATGCGCGGGCAGCAGACCATCGTGAACCAGACTTCGAAGCCGTTGACTGAAATCCATTTTTCGCTGGACAAGGATTACAAAACCACGATCGAGATTCCGGGCGCAAAGCTGTCCCAGGACGACCAGCGACTGCGCTACCAGATTTACGCTTTGACTACGCCCATGCAGCCCGGCGAGTCGCGAGTGATGAATTTCACCTTGCAGACCCAGGTGCGGGGCTTCGAAAACACTCTGACCAACCGCGCCGTTCTGCCCAATGGCACTTTCATTCATAGCCAGATCGTTCCCCAGATCGGATACCAGTCGGGTAATGAATTAACGGACAAGAACAAGCGCAAGCGTTTCGGCCTCAAGGAAAAAGACCTGATGCCGGCGCTCGAGCAGAACTGCACCGCCGACTGCCGCGACAGTTACATCAGCAATAACTCCGACTGGGTGAATGTTGAAACCGTGATCAGCACGTCGCCCGACCAGATCGCGATTGCGCCGGGCTCGTTGCAAAAAGAGTGGAACGAAAATGGACGTCGTTATTTCCACTACAAGCTCGACCATCGTCGGATTGAACTACTACTCATTCCTGTCGGCGCGCTACGAAGTGGCCCGCACTGATTGGAACGGCATGCCGATCGAGGTCTATTACCTCAAAGAGCAGCCCTGGAACGTCCCCAAGATGCTGAACTCGGTGAAGAAGTCGTTCGACTACTACACCACCAACTTCGGACCGTATCCCCAGAAACAGGCCCGCATCATCGAGTTTCCACGCCTGGCTTCTTTTGCCGAGGCGTTTCCCGGCACCATGCCGTACTCCGAGTCCATCGGCTTCATTGCCAGCATCGACAAGCCGGATGACATCGACATGGTCTTTTACGTGGTCGCGCATGAGATGGGTCATCAATGGTGGGGACATCAGGAGGTAGGCGCGAACATGCAGGGCGCCACGCTGCTGGTGGAGACACTGGCCCAGTACTCGGCGCTGATGACCATGGAAAAAGAGTATGGCCGCGACACCATGCGCAAGTTCCTGCAGTACGAAATGGACAACTACCTGCGCAATCGTGGCACCGAGTTGTTGAAGGAGCGTCCGTTGTTGCGGGTGGAAGCGTCGCAGGGATACATCCACTATCGCAAGGGCAGCGTGGTGATGTACTACCTGCGCGAAATGATTGGCGAGGACGCGGTGAACCGGGCGGTGCGCAAGGTCCTGAACAAATATGGATATGCGCCGCCGCCGTATCCCACGTCGTATGCGTTGGTCGATGCGCTGCGCGAAGAGACTCCGCCGCAACTGCAATATCTGATTCAGGATCTGTTCTACGACATCACGCTGTTCTCGAATCGAGCGGTGACCGCAACCGCCCACAAAGGTCCGGACGGAAAATATCAGGTTACAGTCGAGACTGAAGCCCGCAAGTTCAAAGCCGACGAAAAAGGAAACGAAACTGAAGTTCCTGTCGATGACTGGATTGAAGTCGGAGCGCTGGCCGCTCCCGAGAAGGGCAAGCGCTTTGGCAAAGTACTGCACCGCGAGCGTGTGCACATGGCCAGCGGCAAGGCTAGCTACACTTTCACCACCGATGAAAAGCCGGACAAGGCCGGAATCGATCCACTACTGTTGCTGATCGACCGCGTACCGGATGACAATATGGTTGAAGTCACGGTTCAGCCCTAGAGATTTCGTCAGCGCGATGCCTTGACCTTTGCGTCCTTTGCGAGTTTTTTCTCTGCGTCCTTTGCGGTTAAGATTTGCTCTTAGTTCAAAAGGTTAACCGCAAAGGACGCAAAGGACCTCGCGCAAAGGACGCAAAGAAAGGCGCACGACGGGCATCCTTTGACGTTAGGCTCTGCCTCCTGTTGTGGTTCGACCTCGCTCGGGAGCACAATAGGGGCGAAGTCGCAGTCCTGCCAGAGCAAGACCTCATCCTCTTGACAAGGAGCATCTCTATGGTACCAATGCGTCCGGACCCAACTTTTTATCCTTCACCCGGCATGGCGATGCAGGCCCCGGCCGAACGCCTCGCGTATGTCGCTCTGCTCAACGTCGGCAAGAACGGAAAGCGCGACGCCATGGGCGTCATTGATCTCGATCCGAGTTCCTCCACCTATGGACGGCTGGTCGGGCAGACGGATTTTCCGCGCGGCGATAATGAACTGCACCACTTTGGCTGGAACGCGTGCAGCGCATGCCTCTGCCCACAGGCCCCGCATCCGCACATGGAACGCCGCTACCTGATCGTGCCGGGGATCGGCTCATCGCGCATTTACATCCTCGACACGAAAGAAAATCCCAGGCAGCCGAAGATCGTCAAAGTGATAGAGCCCGAAGAGTTCATCAAGAAGACGGGATACACCTCGCCTCACACCATTCATTGCGGTCCAGACGGCGTCTATGGAAGCGCTCTGGGAGCGGCCGGCGGAGACGGACCCGGCGGCATTTTCCTGATGGACGCCAACACCTTCGAACTGAAGGGCCAGTGGGAAAAGGACCGCGGCCCGCAGCAACTGGCTTATGACTTCTGGTGGCATCTTGGGAAAGACACCATGATCACCTCCGAATGGGGCACGCCAAACATGGTGAAGGACGGCCTTAATGCGGAGTTGCTGCTGGCCGGTAAGTACGGGCACAAAATTCATATCTGGGACCTGGACAAGCGCCGCCACCAGCAGGAACTTGATCTGGGCGCGGAGCAGCAAATGGTCCTTGAACTGCGGCCCACTCACGATCCGAACAAGACCTACGGGTTCGTTGGCGTGGTGGTTTCGCTCAAGGATCTCTCAGCCTCGATCTGGATGTGGTATCGCGACGAAGCAAACAAGAAGTGGGCAGTTCGCAAGGTGATTGAAATTCCCGCAGAGCCAGCTGATCCGGAGAAACTCCCCCCGTTGCTGAAGGGCTTCAAAGCCGTGCCTCCCCTGGTGACAGACATTAACCTGTCCCTCGACGACCGTTTTCTCTACGTTTCGTGCTGGGGCACGGGTGAGTTCATCCAGTACGACGTTTCCGACCCGGCGAATCCGAAAAAGACCGGATCAGTCCATATCGGCGGCATCGTGCGCCAGGCGGCCCACCCCAGCAAGCCCAACCAGGCTCTCAATGGCGGTCCGCAGATGGTCGAGGTCAGCCGCGACGGCAAGCGCATCTACTTCACCAACTCGCTCTACTCCCCATGGGATGAGCAGTTCTATCCCGACGGAATAAAGAGTTGGATGGTAAAGCTTGACGCCAACCCGAAGGGCGGGATGAAGCTCGATGAGAAGTTCTTCATCGAGTTCGACGGGTTGCGCGCTCACCAGGTTCGTCTGGAAGGCGGCGACGCCTCGTCGGATTCCTACTGCTATTCAGAGGCAAAATGATTCCTGGTGCCATAGTCGCTGCCGCGATGACGCACGAGATGGGCTCAACCGCGTTGTGGCTGATGCTGCTCCTCGGCGCCTTCCACGGGATCAACCCCGGAATGGGCTGGCTCTTCGCGGTGGCGCTGGGGATGCAGGAGCGAAAGGGAAGTGCCGTCGCGAAAGCGCTCGTGCCGATCGCGCTCGGTCACGCGTTGGCTGTCGGAAGCGTGGTGCTGGCCGCGGTGTATCTCGGCCTGGCGTTGCCGCAGAACGCCATCCGCTACTTCGTCGCCGCGATTCTGTTCAGTCTCGGAATTTACTCGCTGGTGCGACATCACCATCCGCGCTGGATCCGTATGCAGGTCGGCTTCAAGGATCTTACCCTGTGGTCGTTCCTGATGGCCTCGGCGCACGGCGCGGGCCTGATGGTGCTGCCGGTGCTGCTCGGCGCCAGTGCAGTCCAGGCAGCAGATTCGATGCCCGGGCACATCCACGCTTCCGCGGCGGCCAGCCCGCTCACGGCGTCTGCTTGCCGCGGGAGTTCATACCGCAGCCTATCTTGCGGTCACGGGGCTGATTGCGTGGGTGGTCTACACCAAGCTCGGACTCGCGATTCTCCGGACGGCATGGCTCAACCTGAACCAGGTGTGGGCAGGAGCGCTGGTTGTCACGGGACTCGTCACCCTGATGATCTAATTCCCGCCCGGGTCGGGATGGCATCCATCGTGTGACTTGTCGTTGGGATTTTCATTGTTTAGGCTTCCTGAGACTTGGGCGGTTCTTGCCGCCTCAAGTTGAACGAATCAAGGAGAAAGACAATGAAACGAAGATTGCTGAGCTCGTTTGCTGTATTGGCCATGCTGGTCGCTATTTCTTCACCTTCCCCTGCGTTTGGACGCCATCCCGAGATCGAAGATGCGCTCCATGCCCTGCAGAATGCCAAAGCCCATCTGCTACACGCGAATCACGATTTCCAGGGACACCGGGTTGATGCCATCAAGGCCATCGACGAAGCCGACCGGCAGTTGCGGATTTGCATGCAGTACTGATTACTGGTCTCGAGGGTGCCCGTCCAAGCTGCGCTTGGGCGGGGTTTTAGCGGAATCCTCGAACTCCCTGTGTCACATGTCCCTCATCACTTGAATCCCCGCCCAAGCAGAGCTTGGACGGGGCACCGCCTCAGGAACCGAGATGGTGCTGCACCGCGGTACATGACCGCTGGGGGTGTGACCCAAGGTAATCAACGGCACCCTCCCAGTTATCCTTGTGCTACTCTCGGAGATACCCCATATTCTTAGGGTTTGACTGGCGTCCGGTGGCCTTTGTGTCTTCGAGTACCAAACCTGGAATCCATGTAGCGTGGAAGACTGTCACCTATCGCAGCGTGGCGTTAGGGATATTGTTTGCGGTGGTTTTGCTGTCTATCGGGATGAATTTTGCCTTCCCGCAGTTCACCCAAAAGAGCGTGAAGTCGGTGAGCAGCCTGGGCACGAGCCTGCTGGAGGCGATTGCAGGAGCGGGCGGCAAGGTCAAATCGGACACGGCCAATTCGCAGCAGGCGCATATCACGGCCCTCGATGGGACTGTCCGGATTAAGAAGGCCAGCAGTAACAGCTGGCTGACCGCCGACTACAACGTGCCGCTGGAAAAAGGGGATGTGGTGCAGACCGGGTCTGAAGGCATGGCCAAGATCGTCTTCAGCGACGGCACCAATTACACCGTTAAACAGGATTCGCTGATTGTGATTGAAGAAAACTCCGCCAACGACCGGCAGCAGACTAACGTGTCAGTGGCAGTGAGTACAGGAACGGTGGACCTTACGACCGCTACTTACGTTCAAGGATCGAAGTCCCAGGTGATCGTCGCTGGCGCAACCGCGTCCCTGGCGCCGGACAGTTCGGCCATGGTGCGTAACGATCCCAAGGCCGATCAGCACGAAATTCTGATGAAAAAAGGTTCTGGAGAAATCACCCGCAATGGCGAAGTGGTTCACCTGGCTGACTGGGAAAAAGTGGCCTTCCAGTCGCAATCCCCGCGCATGGCCAAGGTGAAGGAAATCGGGCCGCCGACACCGATTTCACCGGCAAACATGATGCCGATCTTCACCGCAGGCCAGCCCAAGCCGGTCGAGTTTTCATGGACCCCGATGAACAACGCGGTGGGATACCGGTTGCGTATTTCGCATAATCCGTATTTTTCTTCGACCATCGTGGACCGGCGGGTCACTACTGCCGATGTAATTGTCTCTGGCCTGGGCGAAGGGGCGTATTACTGGCTGGTGCAGTCCTACGACTCCGGGGACAAGGAGTCGGTGGAAAGCCAGAAGAACCGGTTCACGATTATTCCCAAAGGACAGAACACGACGGCCATCGACCTCGATCTGGACCCCTTTATGCAACACGGCCACGTAATCGAGTTGACGGGCCGAACCGAGGTGGGCGCGCGCGTAATGGTGAATGGCAGGGAAGTCCCTGTTGTGGGCGCCGATGGCAGCTTTCATTACTTTATGCCGCCACTTCCGCCGGGAGAGAGTTTAGTCACGATTACCGCGCAAAATGCCAAAGGCGGCGTTAACACCGTCCAGAAAAAGATCGTGATTCAGTAGGAAAAGACAGGACCTGAACGGGCAGCACCCGAGGTGCCGGGACTTTGGTTTGACAGCGAAACGGGGTTCTTCCCATAGAATTATGGACACGGCCCCCCATCCGCACAGAAACAACCGGGTACGCCCGGCAATGACAGCGGTCCGAGAGAGCTAAATCGCGTATGTCATCTAACGGATTCCATTCATCGACGCGCTTGCACAATCTGAGGTCGCTATTCAGCATTTTTTCCAGCGACCTTGCCATCGACCTGGGGACAGCCAACACGCTGGTGTACGCGCGGGGCAAGGGCATCGTGGTCAACGAGCCCTCCATCGTGGCCATCAACAAGAACACCGGCGAAGTTGAGGCCGTGGGCAAGGAAGCCAAAGAGATGCTGGGCCGCACGCCCGGCAACATTGTGGCCATCAAGCCCATGAAGGACGGCGTGATCGCCGACTTCAAAGTCACCGAGAAGATGCTCAACTACTTCATCCAGAAAGCACATAACCGCAAGATGCTGGTTCATCCCCGCATCGTGATCGGCGTGCCTTCGGAAATCACCCAGGTGGAAAAGCGCGCGGTCATGGACTCCGCTTATCGCGCCAAGGCGAGCGAAGTGTATCTGGTGGAGCAGGCCATGGTGGCCGCCATCGGCGCCGGACTCCCGATTACCGAACCCAGCGGAAATATGGTCGTGGATATCGGCGGCGGCACCACTGACATCGCAGTCATTTCTCTCAGCGGCATCGTTTATTCCCGTTCCGTGCGCATGGCTGGCAACCAGATGGACGAAGCGGTGATGAACTATCTGAAGCGCAAATACAACCTGCTGGTCGGAGAACGAACCGCCGAGCAGATCAAGATGGAAATTGGATCGGCGTATCCGCTGGAAAAGCCGCTGACTATGGAAATCAAGGGCCGCAACCTGATTGAAGGCGTGCCCAAGACCATTACCGTGGACGACAGCGAAATCCGTGAAGCCCTCAGCGAATGCGTTTCCACCATCATGAACGCCATTCGCGTCGCTCTCGAGCGTACGCCTCCTGAGCTCTCCGCCGACATCAGCGATCGCGGCATCGTGCTGACCGGTGGTGGAGCGCTCTTGAAGAATCTCGACAAGCGTATTCGCGAGGAAACCGGGCTGCCGGTTTCAATCGCCGACGATCCGCTGTGCAGTGTAGTGCTGGGCACGGGCAAGATGCTCAGCGATTTCAAGCTGCTGCGGAAAATTTCGATCGAATAGTTTCCGGTTTCTAGTTTCCAGTTGTGCAATGGAGGACGGGCTTCCCGCCCGTCTCCACGACCGTCCATAGTGCCGTCCGTTTTATGAAACTAGAAACCAGAAACTAGGAAACCGGAAACTGCAGTCCAATGGAAAACCTGATGAGCCGCTACCGCAACGTCACCTTCCTGGTGGCGATCCTGTTTGTACAGGTGCTGGGGTTGGCGGTGCAGGTCAAACGTTCCGGCGCCGGCGAACATACCCGAGTCATCCGGCTGTGGACAGTCAGCGCAGTTTCTCCTCTGGAAAAGGCCCTTCTCTGGTTTCAAAACGGCGTAGGAAATATCTGGAGCAACTACGTTTACCTGCGTGGAGTGCGGCAGGAAAATCGCGATCTGAAATTCGAAATCGAGCGCTTGCGGCTGGAGCAGGTACGCCTCTCCGACGACGCTCAGCAGGCCCGCCGGCTGCAGGCGTTGCTGGGTTTCAGGGAAACTTACATCGCGAAAACCGTGGCAGCTCAGGTGATCGGAACCAGCGGTAGCGAGCAGTCGCGATCGATCTACATCGATAAGGGCACTTCCGCCGGAGTCGATAAAGACATGGCGGTGATCACCGCCGACGGCCTCGTGGGCAAGGTGTTGCGGGCATTCGGATCCACGTCGCAGGTTCTGCTGATTAACGATCAGAGCAGCGGTGTAGGCGTCATCCTGGATAAGACGCGCCTGCAGGGAGTGATTAAGGGTACAGCCGCCGGAGAAGTGATTCTGGAAAAAGTGATGACCGACGAGCAGGTTTCGCCCGGCGACCGGATCGTAACCAGCGGCGGCGATCAAATATTTCCCAAGGGCATTACTGTCGGAACGGTGATGAAGGTTTCACCGGGGGCGGACCTCTTCCTGAACATACGAGTCAAACCGTCGGCCAGCCTGAGCCGGCTGGAAGAAGTGTTGGTAATCACGAAGAAAGAGGATCGGCCGCCGTCCGTTGCGGACAGCAATTCAGTCCGCGCGGTAGACATCCTGACCCAGCGGCTGCCTTCGGTACCCGACAAGCCGGCAGCGGACACGACTCAGCCACCCGATACGACCAAGCCGGCGGCCGCGGCCCCGAAACCCCAGGGGCAGGCGGGGGTAAACACTCCAGCCGGACCTTCGACCGTGCAAGCGGCAAAGCCAGCGACCTCGCAGACAGCAGTTGCGCCGAAAAAAGCTTCGCAGACGGCCAAGCCGGCAGCGTCGGCACCGGCACCAGCACCGGGCGGGTCTCAACCGGCTTCTTCGCAGCCCAGCACAGGGGATCAACCTCACTAGCGTGCCTATTACCTACACATCGCAGGAGCAGGTGGAGGTATACCGGTTCCATCCCCTCACAGCCGTTCTGGTTCCGCTGGGCGCGCTGTTTTTACAAGCTTTTCTGCCCCGGCATTTCCATTTCTTTTTTCTCTTCGACTTGCCGTTGCTGGTCGTGATTTTCTTTTCAGTAGCGCGTCGGAGCCAGGTAGCGGGGTTGCTGACCGGTTCGCTGATCGGCCTTTTGCAGGACGCTCTTACCCACCAGCCCATCGGAATGTACGGCATCGCAAAGACGGTAGTCGGCTATGGCGCGTCGTCCCTCGGCGCCAAGCTCGACATTGAGAACGTTGGAGCGCGCTTCCTGGTCACGCTGTTCTTCTACGCCGTTCACGAAGTTGTTTACTTCGCGGTGGCCCGTGGCCTGGTGAAACTGACCCTGGAATGGAGTTGGGGACACGAAATAGGCGGTGCCCTTTTGAACGCAGCCACCGCAGCCATCCTGTTTACCCTGTTGGACCGGCTCAAGCAGAGAGCGTAGGCAGTCGTCGGTCTTCAGTCGTCGGTCGTCAGCCAAATCCAATCGTCTATGGCCTTGGGTTACCCGCTAGAGCAATCCTTTGATGCCAACCGCGCATTACAATGAAATCAACTTCGACTCAGTCTTGTACGCGCAAGTTCCAGCGATCGCCGCAGTTTGGCCTGATCGTGACTGGCTGACGACCGAAGACTGATCTTATGTTTGGGCGCGACGAAAAAGTATCGGGTTCCCGCCTGACCGCGGTGCAGTACATCATCCTGGTCGTTTTTCTCGTGCTCGCTTACGGATTGTGGCGGCTGCAGGTGGTGCAGAGCGAGTTCTACGCCGCGCTGGCGGAGAAAAATAAGACTCGTGAAGTTCCCATTCTCGCGCCCCGCGGCAAAATTCTTGACCGCGAAGGACGGGTCATCGTCGACAACTATCCTTCGTTTACCGCTTTGCTGCTGCGTGATTCGACCCGCGATCTTTCCGGCGACGCAGATCTGATCGCCCAGGGTCTGCACCTTGATCCCAAGGAAGTCAAAGATCGCCTGCGCAAGTTTGCCGGCACGCCGCAGTACCAGCCGATTTATCTGAAGGAAGACATCACCCCGGATGAGCTGGCTTTTATCGAATCTCATCACAACGAATTGCCCGAGCTGGATACCATCATGGCGCATCGCCGGTTGTATCCGCGCAACGGGTTCATGGCGCATCTCGTAGGCTACGTCGGCGAAGTCAGCGAGCAGATGCTGAACCAGGCGCGCTGGGAGCTCTACAACCCCGGCGACGTCGTAGGCAAATCGGGTGTCGAACTGCAATACAACCAGGTGTTGATGGGCAAGAACGGTTCGCGCCAGGTTCTGGTGAACAGCAAGGGCAAGGAAGTTGGCGAGTTGGATGAAAAGCCGGCCGTGCCTGGGCATAACCTCAAGCTGACGCTGGATATCGATCTGCAGATTGCCGCCGAAGAGGCCATGGGCGACAAGAACGGTGCGATGGTGGCGATGGATCCGCACACTGGCGAAATTCTCGCCATGGTCAGCCGGCCGACGTTCGATCCCAACGATTTCGCGGTACGAATTTCGCGCGGCGAGTGGAACAAGCTGGTCACCGATCCGGACAAGCCGCTGCTGAATAAAGCGATTCAGGCGCAGCTGGCGCCGGGCTCGACCTTCAAGATCCTCATGTCGGTGGCTGGCTGGCAGGAAAACATTGCGCAGACTCTGAACGTGCACTGCAATGGCGGCGCAACTTTCTATGGACGCCGGTTCGGCTGTTGGGTGAAAAGCGGACATGGCGCCGTTGATCTGACCAAGGCGATCTACCAGTCCTGTGACGTGTTCTTCTACACGCTGGCGGAAAAGCTGGGGATCGATCGCATGTCGAAGTACGCGACCATGATGGGCCTGGGCCAGAAGACCGGAATCGATTTGCCGGAAGAAGCCAGCGGCGTCATGCCGTCGGAAGAGTGGAAGATCCGCAACTTCAAGCAGAAGTGGTATGCGGGCGAGACCATCTCAGTCGGCATCGGACAGGGCGCAGTAGCTACCACGCCGGTGCAATTGATGCGCGCGATTTCCGCCATCTCGATGGACGGCAAAATGGTCGTACCGCATGTCGCCAGCCCGACCGGCCTGCCGTCGGAGTATCTCGAAACCCATCACTACACGGATGTGAGCACGATCCCGATTGATGCGGGCGGGTTCAACGTCATTACGGATGCGATGGCACGCGTTCTGTTGCCGGAAGGCACGGCACCGTCGGCGCACGTCCCGGGCGTGGATATCGCGGGAAAGACCGGGTCGGCGCAGGTTGTGTCCCTGGCCGTCCGCGCCAAGCACCAGAACAACGAGTCGCTCAATCAGAACGGATGGTTCGTAGGATTCACGCCGCGGCGCAATCCGGACATCGTGGTTGCTGTCCTGTTCGAAGGTGGCGAGCACGGCAAGCTGGCGGCGCGGCTGGCGACTCAGGTCATCAAGGCATACGTGGATAAGCAACGCCGGCAGCCGACCAAGGTGGCAAGTTCCGGAAATGTGGATGTAGGCGCAGTATGGAATGGTGGCTCCGATGGGGAAGATGAACTCAACGGCGGACATTTCGATCTAGATGTACCGAAGAATCGTGCGCCGCTAGCGGTGGCAGCGCCGGGAATACAGTAGCGGCTTTGAGTAGCGCGCCGTCCGGCAGGATGCCGGCGCTACTTGGCGAAAGTTGAATAGGAACCAAAGTAGTAACGGGCCGAAGGCCAACGACCAAGGACCAACGACGCTTTCCTGACGACTGAAGACTGACGACCGACGACTGAAACCATGTCCCGCTATATCTCATTCCGTGATTTCGACTGGCTGCTCTTCATCTTTGTCCTGATGATCTGCGGGCTGGGGGTGATGGAGATTCGCAGCGCGACCTCGCATACCAAGTTTGCCGGGGCGCATATCCGGCAGATTTATTGGATCGTAGGCGGCGTGGCCGGCATGTTTCTGATCAGCCTGATTAACTACCAGAAGCTGCTCGACCGGATACATTGGCTCTACATCGCTGCCATCGTCTCGCTGATGAGCGTGATGCTCTTTGGGCAGAAATACCTGGGCGCGCGGCGCTGGATCAAGATGCCGGGAGGCGCGCACTTTCAGCCTTCCGAGTGGGTGAAGCTGATCCTGATTCTGGCTGTGGCCAAGTATTTCGCCGATTTGCACTCGCGAGAGCTTTCCTGGCCGGACTTTATGAAGGCAGGCGCTATCGTGCTGGTTCCCATGCTCATGGTGCTGCGGCAGCCCGACTTGGGCACCAGCCTGACTTATCTTGCCGATTGCTATCGCCGGGCTGTTTCTGGGAGGGGTGCGCTTCAAGCAGGCGGCGATTGTGACCATCGCGGCGGCATTGCTCTTGCCCCTGGCGTGGCACGCCCTAAAGCCCTACCAGCGGGACCGTCTGACCAGCTTTATGCATCCGGAGGCCGACAGTCAGGGCTCCGGCTACCAGGTCAACCAGTCATTGATTGCCGTCGGATCGGGCGGTATTTGGGGGAATTCGGAGGGTTCCCAGACCCATTTGGCGTTTCTTCCAGTCCCGCAAACGGACTTTATCTTTGCCGCGTTCGCCGAGGAACATGGTTTTGTAGGAGCCTTGGCAGTAATGCTGTTATACTTCATAGTGCTGATGCGATTGACCCAGAACGCGCAAACGGCGCCCGACCGCGCTGGCACGTTCGTCGTCATGGGTGTGGTGGCTGTGCTTAGCTTCCATATTCTGGTCAATGTCGGCATGGTGGTTGGCTTTATGCCGGTCACCGGAATACCCTTGCCGCTGATGAGTTATGGCGGGTCTTCTGTCCTGTTTATGTTTCTGGCGTTGGGCATCGTCATGAATGTCCGCATGCGCCGGTTCGTGAACTGAAGCAGGAATGAGGAAGGGCAAGGGGTTAGCCCGCGCTTGCCATCCGCGCGGAAAACAAGATTAATTACGATCGCCCTCGCGTAAAGAGGGTACACACCGGCTAGAAAAGCAGTTAGAGCCGGGCAGAATCAGGCAAAGGCGCAGCCAGGCCGGTAACGGCCCCCTCAGAGTTGAGAGAGCGGTCACAAACCTGGCGAAGCGCAAAGCGATAAGTGCAAAAGATTCCTAATCTTACGCAACCAAAACGACCACGGAGAGAACTCCGGGGCCCGGGCTGTCCCTTGTTCGGGATGGCCATCGCGAAGCTTGATCCTCCCAGACTTTTCCTGCCTTCCATCCGGTGATCCCGAGGCCGACTGACGGCCCGGGACCGGAGTACGCATGACTAGAGAATTGTTTGTGTCTTCAACGCCCCACGAAACCAAAGTGGGCATGGTCGAAGACGATCTGCTCGCGGAAATCTACCTCGAGCGCGAGAACGAATACACCCTGGCAGGTTCCATCTACAAAGGACGCGTCACCCGCGTTCTTCCCGGAATGCAATCGGCATTTGTTGACATCGGCCTGGAGCGCGACGCGTTCCTTTATGTCTCCGACTTCATGGAGTTGGAAGATTCCGAGGACCTCGACGATGTACCTACCAACCGGCCGCCCGAGCGCCACCAGCCGCAAGCCCATCCCGAAGCGCATAACGGCGATGCATTGGCCGCCCCGGTAGAGGCAGAATCACAACCGCAGGAGGGTTCCGAAGCAGGAGCCGAGAATCGCGAAGCCGCCACGCCCGGCGAGTCGCGCGATAACCGCGGTGGCATGCGTGGACGCCGTCGCCGTCGCGGACGCCGCGGCGAGCGTATGCCGGAATCGAAGTTCGCCAGCCCGGCAGTAGAAGCGCCGCGCGAGGCTCCACGGACTGAACGGCCAGAACGCACCGACCGTCCCGAACGCAGTGAGCGCCCGGCACGATCTGAATCTTCGGAACGAGGTGGACGGTTCGAGCGCCCATCCAGAACAGAGCGGCCAGAGCGTTCCGAATACGGACCGCCGCCGGGATACCAGCCCATCATTCTGCCGGGAGAGTCGATTTCCAAATATTCCCGTATGGCATCGGCTCCGCCTGCACCAAGCCGCGAGCGGTCTGCGCCACCGGTTCAGGAACAGCCGGCTCCGGCCCTTGCCGAAGTCTTTGCTGACGATGAACCCATTTTTGCGGCGGCGCCGTCTTCCGTTGTGGTGGAAGCTCAGACTCAGGTCCACGAAGAACCTTTGTCGCAGCACGAGACGCCGGCTGAAGAAGAAACCAGCGCATGGGACCGCGAACAACAAGCGTCTTCACCAGATGAATGTCGCGGCGGTATTTGGCGGCGAAGCGGCCGATGTGAGTGAAGATGAAAGTGAAGACGAGACTTCTGACGAGTCCAGCGATCAGCTCGTGGTCGCGGCCGAACACTTCGATGAGACCGGCGCCCGTCTCGGCAGCAGGCACAGTCGAGGAAGAAGAGATCGAAGAGGAAGAAGCCGACCTGGCTCACTACGTCGAAGAACTTGAAGAAGATGCGGCATTCGAGGAACTCGAAGAAGAAACCCACGCCGCCGGTGAGCACGATCACGATCATGAGCATCCGGCGCATGAGATTGCAGCCTCCGCGGATGTGGCTTTGGTCGATGCGGTGCCATTCTCCGGCGAGCCGATTTCTCCGGAGGAAGCTGACATCGCGGCCGCAGATGAAGTCGATGAAGAAGCTGAAGACGAAGCCGAACTCGACGAAGCACAAGCCGAAGCGGAAGCCGCACTGGCGGCCGAGGCCGGTGGAGTTGGAATGACCGAGGCCCGCGCCGAAGTTCGCGCACCGGCAGGCACGGCTGGTTACACCCAGCGTGCGCCCCGTCCGGGTTATGATCGCCGCCCGCAGCGTGGTGGCCGTCGTAGCGGCGGAGGCGGTGGTGGACGCCGGTCGCGCAGCAACCAACAACAGAACATGCCGCTGATCACCGACCTGCTCAAGGAAGGGCAGGAAATTCTGGTCCAGATTGCCAAGGAGCCGATCGGCAAGAAGGGCGCGCGCATCACCAGTCACATTGCGCTGCCGGGACGCTTCCTGGTTTACATGCCGACGGTGAATCACACCGGCGTGTCGCGCAAGATCGCTTCCGAAGAAGAGCGCCAGCGGCTGAAGCGCATCATTCAAAGCGAGCGCGAAAACGGACACGGCGGATTTATCGTCCGCACCGCCGCGATGAATGCGCGCGGAAGAAGATCTTCGCGCTGACATCCGCTTCCTCAAAGGTCTGTGGGCTGAGATCAAGACTCGCGCCGATGCCGGCAAGGGACCTACGCTGATCTATCACGATCTCAACGTGGTCGAGCGGGTGCTGCGCGATCAGGTCACTTCTGACTTCTCCGCCATCTGGGTGGACAGCGACGAGGAGTACGAACGCATCCTGCGCTTCGCCAACCGCTTCCAGCCCGCGCTGGTCAAGCGAGTCAAGCTCTACACCAAAGAGACGCCGCTCTACGAGCAGTTCGGCCTGAGCGAGGAAATCAACAAAGCGCTGAAGTCGAAAGTCTGGCTGAAGAGTGGCGGCTACATCGTCATCAACCAGACCGAAGCGCTGGTCGCGATTGACGTCAACACCGGCAAGTACGTCGGCAAGACGACGCGTCTCGAAGACACCATCGTCAAAACCAACGTGGACGCGATCAAGGAAATCGTGCGCCAGATCCGGTTGCGCGATCTGGGCGGCATCATCGTGATCGACTTCATCGACATGGACGAACGCCGCAACCGCCAGAAAGTCATGCAGGCGCTGGAAGAGGCGCTGCGCGCCGATCGGGCGCCATCGAAGGTTCTGCAATTTAACGACTTCGGACTGGTGGCGATCACCCGTAAACGGGTGAAGCAATCGCTCGAGCGGACCATCGGTTCGCCGTGCCCGTACTGCCAATCCACCGGCTTCGTGAAATCGGTGACCACGGTCTGCAACGAGATCTATCTCGAGATGCGCAAGATCGCGAAACATCTGGAGCATGCGGACGTGATGCTGCGGGTGAATCCGGATGTAGCGAAAGCGCTCGAAGCTCAACAATGGCAAGGCGCTGATCGAGATGGAAGAGATGACCAAGAAAACCGTGATCGTGAAGAGCGATCCGGCGCTGCATCAGGAGCAGTTTGATATTAACTAAGCAGCTTTTAGCTTTTGGCTCTTGGCTTCTAGCTTAGATCCCTCAACCACAGAATGGAGAACGGGCGTTCGCGCCCGTTTTTTCTTTTGAGGGCACTCGAGCAAATATTTCCCGGCGCCCCATCTCTGCGTCATCCTGAGGGACTTTAGTCCCGAAGGATCTGGCGCGTATTGCCGCCGGTGCCGACGCGCTATATCCGCTCCACGCCGGATCCTTCGCAAGCTCAGGATGACCCCACTTCGTTTGTGACAAGTGAATTGCCTGACCGTGCCGCCGCGTTGCACAATGATTCTCCAACCACAGGAGAAATTGTGAACAAACTGAATCGAGCCGCGGTAGCCGGGATATTGTTTCTAGTTGTCACATTCGCCGTCCCACCTGCCTCCGCGCAAGACTTCCGCGCACCTGAAAACTCGCAACGTTGTCCTGATCGTCAGCGATGGATTGCGCTGGCAGGAAATCTTTTCAGGCGCCGATCGCAGCTTGATGGACAGCGATCATGGCGGTATCTGGGCCGATCCAAAAGAACTTAAACAGGAATTCTGGCGCGACGATGTTTCAGAGCGGCGTGAGCTCTTGTTTCCCTTTCTCTGGAGCGTGGTGGCGAAGAAAGGGCAGATTTTCGGCAATCAGACCAAGGGAAGCGTGGCCCACGTGACCAACGGCATGGCATTTTCCTATCCCGGCTACAACGAGATGTTGACCGGGCATCCCGATCCTAAGATCGATCGCAACGAGTTTGGTCCCAATCCCAATGTCACCGTCTTTGAATGGCTGAACCATATGCCGGAATTTCACGGCAAGGTTGCGGTCTACGGAACGTGGAATGTCTTTCAGGATATTTTCAACGAAAAGCGCAGCGGTCTGGTGATGCAAACCGGATGGAACCTGCCGGGCAAGGGCAAAGCAAAGTTCACTCCGCGCGACGAGTTGATGGACGAACTCTACCGCACCACCACGCCTCTCGACAACGAAGACACTTACAACTCGTTTATCCAGGTTCCGCTACTGGACTACGTGAAGACGAGCCACCCGCGCGTGCTGTTCGTCGGCTACGGAGAAACCGACAACTGGGCGCACCAGGGCCGCTACGATCTGGTGCTCGAGAGCGCTCACGGCTTCGACCATTTCGTGCAACAGCTGTGGGAAACCATGCAGAAGATGCCGGAGTACCGCGACCAAACGACGTTCATCCTGACCACCGATCACGGACGCGGCAGCGGGCTGATGGAATGGAAAGAACACGGAGTGGATGAAAAGGGATCGGAAAATATTTGGATTGCGATCATGGGTCCGGACACGCCAGCGCGCGGCGAACGCGAGAAGATCGACCCAGTCACGCAGTCGCAGATCGCGGCTACGGTAGCCGCATTGCTGGGCCAGGACTACCTTCACGACGTGCCCACTGCAGCCAAGCCTCTTCCTGATGTGCGCTAGTTTCACTTCCTAAGCTTCTCGGCAACCTTAAGACAGCCTGAATCCACGCCAGCAGGTATGACCAGATTGGGATTGCAGCCACACATTTTGTGCGGATAGGCAACTCTGCGGAACCATTTTCGATCAAAATGGTGCGGTTAGATCTACAGGAGGATGCTTGAAACTACGACGACTGAAGCGGTTTGCACTCACAGCAGTGATGACGACGGCCATGGGAACGGCGATGGTGGCCGTCCCGGCATTTGCCGATTCACCAAACGCGAAATGTCAGCGCGAAATCGAACGCAGGGAAGCAAAGCTTGAGCAGGCGGTTCGCAAGCACGGCGAGCGCAGCCATCAGGCTGAGCAGCGCCGGCATGATTTGAATGCCGAACGCGAACGCTGCTGGAATTCCTATCACGGATGGTGGAATGGCCACGATCATCAATGGCACACCGATCGTGATTGGGACCGCGACGATCATCGCTAGACGATCATCGCTATATGACGTCTTCAGTTAAAAAGGGCTCCGCTGTTTCGGAGCCCTTCAGTCTTAGTGCTCAGCGTAGCGCCTAGTTCGGCCGCCGGCGGTATTCGGCGTCGAAAACTGTTTCCCAAGTTTTCCCCGCATTGCGCGAAATCTCGATCACCTGATGAACCCGGCCACCCGGCAGTGGAGTCAGAGTAGTGCGGTCGAGATGCGATTTGCCGTCGGGGTGAGGGATGTTGCCCTGGAAGCGGACGCCGCCATCTTTTGTTTCTTCGATCAATTGTTTCTCTTTGATCGGTCCCGCGTCCGTCACCCAAACCTGCTTCCACTGCTTCCTGGCCGGCTCATAATAGAAAAGACTCTTGCCTTCGCCACTGCCGTCTGCTTCTTTCCAGTTTTCGACGATGGCGCATCCGCCGACAATTTTTTCCACGACATCAGTCCCGTTCAGACGTGCCGTCATGATTGTCGTAGACATCCCATGTGCCAATCCAGAAGTCGAGCTTTGTGGTAATCGGAGGTGCTCTCGCAGGGATGGGGAGGATGGCTGCTGGCCGATTGGCCGTAAAGCGGTGTTAAAGCAATGAGAGAAACCAGCAGCGACGTTGCCAGATTCTGAAAACGCATGCCGCCTCCTCTGCACGAATCAGAGACGGGCGAGGCGGCAAAATGTCACCGGTACGGCTTAGCTCTTGCGGCCGGCGATCATCAGTCCAGCTCCGACCACAAGCAGCACAGCGCTGATTGCCGGCGCGACCTTTTCGCTGCTCGTGGGTTTGAACGCCAATGTTGACGTCGCCCGCTTTGATACCGTGATTTTCAGAGTGAGGAATCGCCACGAAAAACGACAGGATTCCCAGGATAATCACAGCCAGTCCCACGACAAATAAACCCTTCATTGAAGACCTCCCGATTGAAGTCAGCTGCACGGACGCAAACGTCCATCGAGCCGCTTCAGATGCGGAGAGGGGCGGATGGGATGCTTCTACCCCTTGCTATCGGCAAGATCCCGGGCAAACTCCACCAGGCTGCGGAGCGCAATTCCAGAGGGTCCTTTGGCGATCCAGGGCTTCTGTTCTTCGGTCCAGGCGGTGCCGGCGATATCGAGGTGCAGCCAGGGCGTGTCCTCGGCGAACTCCTTTAGAAACATGGCTGCGGTGATGGCGCCGCCCCAGCGTCCGCCGGAGTTGACGATGTCGGCGATGTTGGAGCGGATGATTTCCTTGTATTCGTCGTCGAGCGGCATGCGCCACATTTTTTCGCCGGCCGAGTCGAGAGCCTTGCTGAAGCGGTTGTACATTGCTTCGTCGTTGGCGAAGATGCCGGCATTGATGGAGCCCAGCGCAACCACGACTGCGCCGGTGAGCGTGGCGGCGTCGATCAGGTGCGTGCAGCCGAGCTGGCGCGCGTAGAAAAGACCGTCGGCCAGAACCAGGCGGCCTTCGGCGTCGGTGTTGATGATCTCGATCGATTTGCCCGACATCGCAATCTGCACGTCGCCCGGTTTTTGCGCCTTGCCCGAGGGCATATTTTCTGTCGCCAAAATGATGGCCGTGATTTTCAACTTGGGTTTGAGCAGCGCGATGGCGCGCATGGCGCCGATCATGGTTGCGCCGCCGGCCATGTCGTACTTCATTTTTTCCATGCCGTCGCTGGGCTTGATGGAAATGCCGCCGGTATCGAAGGTGATGCCTTTGCCGACCAACCCGAGGACGGGTTTCTCGGGAGCGCCCGCGGGTTCGTAGCGCAGGACGATCAGTGTGGGCGGTTCGTCCGAGCCCTGGGCCACGCTCCAGAAGGCTCCCATCTTGAGTTCCTTGATCTTGTCCGCGCCGTAGACTTCGCACTTCAAGCCGACTTCCGCCGCCATCTTTTTCGCGCGGTCGGCGAGGATGGTCGGCGTCATGCGATTGGAAGGTTCGTTGACCAGATCGCGAACGAAATTCTGCGACTCGCCGACGATGCGGGCATCGTCCACGGCGGTTTGCAGTTTGGCCTGGTCGCCGCGCGCGACGACAGTGAGCGCATCGATCTTCTGGTCCTTGCGATCGCTCTTGTAATAGTCAGGATCGAAATTGCCGACGAATGCGCCTTCCACGACGGCGCTGATCGAGTCGTCCATTTTCAGCCCGGCTTCGGGCGCGAGGAAAGCGAAGCTGCGAAGTCCCTTTGACTTAAGCGTGCGCACGGCAGCCCCAGCGAGGCGGCGCAGGTCGAACGCGGAAAAGCTCTTCGCTTTGCCGCCACCAAGCAGCAACAGCCGCTTGGCTTTCAATTTCGCCGGCCGATGGAGGAGCGTGGTCTCAAAAGGCTTGCCGGTCACTTCGCCGCCGGCGATTACGTCTGCGGCAGCGTCTTTCACGGCTGCGTCGGTGGTCTCAATCGAGACTTGCGGCTCTTTTTTGTCGCCACTGCTCTTTTCTGCCCTATCGAGGACGATCGCGACCAGGCATTCGGTTTCTACTTCGGCGGGATTGGAGAGCGACAGAATGGTTTTCATGATTGTGTAGCTCCAGTATCGTCGGCGGGAAGGGAATTAGGCAAGAGGCGATAAGGCCTTTTGAACTTCACGGCGCGTCCAGAGGGACGTCAGTCGCCGCGTCTTGCGTGAGTTGGCACGACTGCCGCGAGGCGCCAGATCCGCGAGCGTAGCCATCGCAGAGCGGCGGATGACGCCACACAGAGCGATACGCCAGATCAGAAAACTTCGAGTCACAGCACAACGATGGTAATTCCAAGTTCCGGCGGCCCAGGTCAGTGTCCTGCTTCAGTTCGGAGTGAGCGTTGATAAGGGCCCATGATTGCTGATCCGATTTGGCCCAATCTTCGCCAAAGATGCAGGCGCGAATTTCGCCTCGACTTGCCATCTCGGTCAAACGTCTTTGTGCGGCGATGCGAATTTCGCCACCCGCCCCGCTCGATCCGTAGCCGTGGATCAACTTTACGACCTTGCATCCTGCCTGGCGTGAGCGGGCGAGTTCACGTTCCAAAAGCTGCAAGGCTTCGGCCACGGTCGGCATCCCGTTTTTGAGATTTATGGTTGTGACGATTCGGGTGATTCTCATAACTCACGAGCGGGAGGGAACTCCACCGTCGGGTTCAATTGTAAGCTCCAGAAAATCATTGGCATCAATCAGGCCGAGGATTAAACGGACGATCAGGGGGAATAGCCGCCGTGACGGGTCGTGCACGATGACGGGTGCCGTGAGTCGATACGCGACGCAACGCGTCTCGAGGCGGCAGCCTCCGGCGGCCAGTACATTCCTGACCCATCCGCTGTCTCTTCCATAGGTCAGTGCGATCCGGAACCCGCCGTGCTTCCGAAAAACATTCACCGGGGTGCGGTAAAGCCTACCTGACTTTCGACCCTCGTTGGTAACAATGCCAAACCCGGGCAACCGGGCAGCGAATGGCCGCGCGATTCGATTTGTAATGGCTCGATGGAAGGCCGCCAGCTGCCTCTTGCGAAATCGGACCAGCAGAATCGGAACCAGCAGGATCGCGAAAAAGGAAATAACCAAGGCGGCGATCACCATAGTGAATTACCTCTGGCCCCTCATGTCTCGCTTGCAGCTTGAAGCATGGCCGCCTTCGACGCCGTAGCAAATTGCTTTTGAATCGACCGCGACAGCGGATAGCCCAGCCTGGCAAGAAGATTTCGCGGACGCGAGAACGCGAGAATGTCGTACCAGACTCTGTCTTCGTCTCGATTCCATTCGACTGTAAACCGCTCCTCTCCGCTCTCTGCATGTTCCGCCAGCGTGCCATAGGCAAAACCAAATCGCGTCAAGGGTCCTTCTTCATCGACGACGTAAACGATGCGGCAGGCATTCAGTGAGTAGAACCCGAAGTGTCGGATTGAAACTGCGACATCCACCCCTACCTGTATTGGCACAGAGGGCCAGTAGAGTTTTACCCGCGGCATCTCGAACATCCGCCATGCGCGAATCGCCAAGGTTGCGCGCCGCCATGTAATTTGTCCTCGGCCCAGCTCGATACGATTGTGGTCTATGTTGTATCCCGCTGGCACAGAGGTGGCTGACGATCCGACTTCCGGATACGATAAGCCTGAGTCCTTCTGCTTCGAAATGAAACGCCGAACTTCATTTTCGGAGGGGGCCGTCAGGCTGAACATGTGGGCTTTTTCTCCACTGCGTACTTCGCGCATGTCACTTAGCCGTTCGTGCCTCAGCCACACTTGCCAGACGAATAGCCCAAGATAGCTCGCTGCGAGGAAGGAAAACAGCAGCGTCAGGAGGGTATGACCTACGACAAACACCGCTCCCGTGGGCCAATCAGAGTGCGAAAAGTAGATCGCATCGACCAGAATCCGAGCTGGTCCAGTAAATTCCGATGAAACAGGCAAGTCCCAGGGCCGCGCGATCGCCTCGAAGAAGTTCGGTGTGAAGCACCAGTGTCAGCGTGCCAAAGGCGATGATCGTCAACACCGTGAATCCACCCTGCACCCAGAGGAGTTTCCGGTTGAACGGGATGAGTTTTTGTAAGTCTTGTTTCCAGTGCAATCGATAGGGCACTTGAAAGCTGGCGAACAGAATCACAAAATGCGCCGCGCCGATCAACCACAGGTCGATGTCAAAAAGCCGCAGCACGAGTGAGTGTGTCATAGCGCGTGAATCGCTCGCATGAATGGAAGTATTACACGCAGGACAAACCATGGGTGAAAGAGCCCGAAGACGGGTAGAACGAGGACCACTACCATGAAGCACCAGCCGCGCCTTCCGTGCCCCAGGCCGAGCCGCTTGCCGAAGCGCGAATGCTCGGCCGTGACGCCCGCGCCCTGCAACAGGAAATAAAGTGTAGGGAGACCGTAGCCTCCCCGCGCGGGCAGCGAGATCACCAAATCGTGGATCAGCCCGGAGACCATGAAGACCAGGAAGCCAGCCGTTTCCGGGCCCTAGCCTTCGATAGAGTGGACGAAAAATCAACTCATGTGCAAGCTGACGGAAACCGAGGTTCCATCGCTTTCCCCAGAACTCTCCGAGGGAGGTGGAACGAATCGGAGCAGACATGATTGGTTCTGCCCTGACTCCAGGCTCTGCCACAGCAGAGCGACCAACTGAAAGGTGCCAAAGTGAAGAATCAGTATCAGACCCAACATGCCGGTCCAACCGCGTGCCAGCGGCAATCGCAGCGGAACGAATCGCGCTACAACCCACAGCAGAGTTGCACCGAGAATCGTTTCGAACAGTGCCCACAGCCATGCGGTCAGGGCTGGCGATGTTGGATGCCGGGTCACATCCAGGAAAGCGTCCGCATCCATACCCGGCCAGGCCAGTAGGTAGGCCACTGAGCGCCACGCAGGATGTGGGATTCGCGATCTCGCCCTCCACCAGGTCAGCCACTTCAGGCTGATGTAAATGGAGAACGCGAGAATCCACATGAATCCCCATGGCGGCAGCAGATCGCGGCAAACCAGTGTGGCCGAGGGCAAGACCAATGTCGGAAGCCAACCGCAAATCCTGTCGACGGTTTGGAACTCCGCGGATTGCATCCAGGTCGATCTTGTATCAGATACCTTCGAAACCGGAACAATCCTCTTCGCGGCTGTTAACGAATTGTGGCCGCGCCGTTTCATCCCAAGACTGTGTTTCTCGCGGCAACACCGTGTTTGGCAGACCACAATGCGCGAACTCATACGCTGACCGTAACTCACGCCGAATCAGCGCTTTCCGCCGTGGTTCCCAGCGTGCGATCTCTCCTGGCGGGCAGTGACCCAGGAGGAAATTATGACGCAGCTTAACTTGTCCGGAAGGCAGCCGAACGATACGCAGCAGAAACCAGTCGAAAAGAATGAAGACGAATCCATCAAGAACCAAACCGTGGGCGCACTCGGAGCGCTCGCTATGTTTGCCGCAGTAATCGTGGTCGGAAGCTGCTCTCGAAGCAGCAAGCCAGTGGCGACGAACCAACCCCTTAAACCCGAAACTCCGGTTTCGGCGCCGGCGGTTACAACTCCAGCTCCGGTTACAACCCCGACGCCGATAGTGGCGAAAAAGAAGACACATCGGGCGGCGACTCTTTCTTACGTCAATCGTGAGTACGGACTCGCCTTCAACTTCCCCCGAAACTATCAGCTGAAGACGCAGCTGAAGGCCGATCGCGAGAATGTAGTGCAGATGAACTTTGTCCAACCTGGCGGGATAACTCTTGCAGCCATCGAGTTGCCTGGCAATTCATATCCTGGAACAGACTTCACAATCTGGAACCGTGAACGTCAGCGTAAATCCGGGGATGACTTCGGAAGCCTGCGCTCAGTTTGCGGTTCCTGAACCGGGCACGGGAACGGAGACCCCGGCAAAGACGGATCAGGTGAAGCTTGGCACCATCGAGTTCAACGAAGTGGAAACTTCCGACGCCGCCATGATGAAGCAAACCAACGCGAAGTACTATCACGTCTTCGGAAACGGGGCATGCTACGAATTCGCCCTCGGCGTGGGGACCGATAGTGACCACAACGTGGAAGAGATCACCCCGGTTGATCGCAAAGAGGTGTTTGGCAAACTGGAAAAGATTCTGGCCACAGTCAAGTTCAAGCCTGTGGTGCTGCCGGAAACGCAGATGCCGGAAGCCCAGACCCAGACTTCGACGACCCAGACTCAAACTTCGGCGATCCAGCCATCGGTGGTTACGACGCCGGCTGCTTCAACAACCACTCCGGAAAATACAACGGCGCATAGTCCGGAGAAAAATTCAGAGCCGGAGAAGGCTGCTCCCGTCCCGAATCTCTAGCCTTTGGTTGAATCCGCAGCGGGATGACCTGGACTGCCGGCGGTGGACGGCAGTCCAGGTTTTTGATTTCCTGCCGGCTGGTAGGTCTTGAATCCGGCGCGTTGCATGCCTCGAATGGCTTCGGGATTCTTCATGAAGGTGTCCCAGATAAAACCCGTGCGCGCGTTCTCTGCCATCAGCAGAGTGATTCCGGTATCGATGGCGACGACGTCGTTGTCGTACCAGTTCTTCAGGGGATTGAATGCGTTGACGAATCCATAGGTGCACCAGGCGTCAGGGTAACGGGTCCGGATATTGCGCAGGACGCGCATCACGGGTTGCGGAAGAAATGGCAGCGAACCGCCCGCGGCACTCGGAACCACGGAACCATCGATGGGGCCCATGGACGGCGGGCCTCCCCACACCACATAACCTTTGTCGGAATCAGAAGCCGTAATGCCCCACAGGTCGTCGCTGTAGTCGGGAAACTGTTTTCCCAGTTCAATGCAGAATCGGCGATGGACATCCGTGGCAATGGCTGAGTTCTGAAAGTAGTCGGCGTAGCGGTCGCGTTTGCCTCGAAAGTCGAACCAGGCCTGCGAGTACTGGTGCACGAACAGAGGCGCGAATGATCCGATGTAGCGCAGCCCGTCATATTCAAATACGTTTCGCTTCCACGCATCCCAGGCGGCCGGCTTGAGCGGATGAGAACCAGAGCCCATGCCCAGGAGATACATCATCATCAGTTCGCTGTAGTAGTCCCAACGATAGGGCAGGAAGCCGGCTTCGGGAAGCCATCCGTGGGGCAGCAGCGTGGTGTCTTCCGACAGCCAGGTCCAGTCCACGCGATCGAAAATCGCGCGAGCCAGATCGCGAATTTCGGAATTTTCGAAATGCTGCCGGCAGCACAAAATGCCGCACAGCAGAATGGCAGTGTCTACCGATGAGATTTCCGAGTCCCACAGGCGCTCGCCGGTGTTGACGTTGGCGAAGTGATAGAAAAATCCGCGATGGTGGGGCAGAGTCTTCCAAAGAAAACGCAAAGAGTTCAGGACGCGGGTGCGCGCGTCGTTCAGCGAAATGAACCCACGCTTTTCTCCGATGCAGATGGCGGAGAGACCGAAGCCGGTGGCCGCGATGCTTGCGACTATCGCGTTGTCGGTGGATGCCTTGCGGGCGTTGCAGCGGTCCTTCACCAGGCCGGTGAGAGGGCTGGCCTGTTCCCAGAAATAACAAATCGTGGTTCTTTCGATCTCGTCAAGAAGTTCGTCGTCATCCGGCGAAAGATAAGTTTTGACCGGAGGAGGCGCAGGCCGGGCATGCTGGTCGGGCACGGGCGGAAGGAAGGACGCGAATCCGAAATCCGCGCTGGGCAGACAAATTCCGAGGGCAGCAAGTTGTGCCAGGAATTTGCGACGGGAGCGCATCTGGGGGCCGAACGTCCACTCATCCACATCACAAATCTAAACGATCCTGCCTCACGGAACGATGCTTGAGAGCAATCGATGGTAACAGGGATGGTTACACCGTTTGGGTCTAAAGACCTTGACGAAAGCAGATGCGAGACTAAAAATCAGGTCGGGGAGCGGGCGTCGTAGAATGTCAAGGTGAGGATGCCGGGAAAACCTGATGGCAGGTAAAAGAAGACTGATCTCGTGGACGGTGACATTCCTTGTCGCCGGACTGATTATCGCAGCGATAGTGCTGACGCGTCCCCACACCCGGCCTCTGACCTTGCGCGGCGCAGTGATCCGCCAGGATGCCGATCCCACCAAAGAGCTGCCTCTGGCAGATGTTGAAATTGCGGTGTTGTTTAACGGGTCGCCCATCGGCGAAGGCAAATCGGATGCCTCCGGCGCTTTTACCGTCACCTTGCGAACGCGTCTCTGGATTGGCCGGCAGGTCACACTGAAATTTCGCCATGCCGACTACCAGCCTTTGGACATGCGCGACTTTGTAGGGGACAAGCTATACCTTGCCCACATGGTCCCTGTCCCACACGACACTACAACGGCAAATCATCCTCCCATCGTGGTGTCGAATGTGTTGGCCCGTTATTCCATCAAGACCACCAATACAGCCAATGTAGGCAGCGCGGTTCAAACCTTCAAAGTCGTGAACACCGGCAATGTGCCATGCCGCAAGCAGCCTCCATGTTCGCCCGACGGGAAATGGAAGGCGGCAATGGGATCCGCGTCCCTCGACGCCGGAGAAGGAAATGAATTCCGCAATGCGAGAACTTCATGCATCGCGGGACCGTGTCCGTTTACCAAGATCGAAGCAGAGGACTTTTTGCAGGGCGGCCGTGAGGTGAAAGTGTCGGCGCGAAACTGGTCGGATACCGCCACGTTCCTGCTGGAAGCCGAAGTGTTCCGCCCGATGGTCGCGGACATGGTGCGGACTTCCCATCCCGTGATTTTCGGCCAGGCTCTGAACTTCACCGTTCCCGGATCGGCGGAAGGGATCAGCATTCAGGCCGAGATCAACGGCGACACCATCACCTTCCCCTTCGGTCCGAATCTGTATCTGAGTTGGGCAGATTGCAATGCGCGCGTGAACCGCGATCAGACGAAGGTGTACCGCTGCGAACTCAAGCCTGGGTATAAGTTCCCTAAGAATGTAGGCGCGAGCGCCCCCGCTCGTGCGCGGCGCCGGAAAGCTTCCGCACGAGCGGGACGCTCGCGCCTACATTATTCCTCACAGCGCCTCCAACTAGCGCCCTTTGCGCGACCGGTTGACTGCTTCTCGCGCTTCCTTGTCGGCAGTGCGGCGGCGTTCGGTTTCCCGCTTGTCCCACAATTGCTTGCCTTTGGCCAGGGCCAGTTCGAGCTTCACTCGGCCATTTTTGAAGTAAAGGCGGGTAGGGATAAGGGTCAGGCCCTTCTGTTGGGTCTTGCCGACGAGTTTGCGAATTTCTTCTTTATGAACCAGTAGTTTCCGGGTGCGTAGAGGGGCGTGGTTGAAGATGTTGCCGTGGTCGTAGGGGCCGATGTGGCAGTTGAGCAGCCAGAGCTCTCCATCTTTCAGTAGTCCGTAGGAGTCTTTGAGGTTCGCTTGTCCGGCGCGGACTGACTTGACTTCGGTGCCGGTGAGGGCGACTCCGGTCTCGAATTTCTCCAAAAGAAAGTAATTATGCGAGGCGGCGCGGTTGACGGCAGCGTCGCGCTGGCCGGCCGCAGTGGGGTCGCGGCGGGGGTTTTTCTCGGGATTTGGCTTGGTCTGGTGTGACGTCGAACGGGCCATGAGGATTAATTAGTTATCTCACACGCGACGGAGGGCGTCGAGTCAGGGGAATAACCTCCGGTCCAATACACGAAGGTACGTAGGAAGGGCATCGAATCCGAGGTGCGACCGCATCCGACAGATATGCGATAAAGAGTTCTGATTTGGCGGTAGAGCGCGCTGGTGGCTTGGTCTGGATGGCTGCTTCAAAAAAACGCCTTTCCAGTAACTTCACAGGGACTAAGACTAATGAGTAACTGCTACCAGAGCAGTCACTTCCACGTCCTAGACGCGATGCTATAATCAGCCAGCTTACTTCTCAATCAGCGCATTTTCAGCGGCCTAGCCCGGGGTTATTGGCCGATCCCGAGGGAAGACTGCCTGCGAGGGATCCAGTGAAGACACGCCTGATTCGCCCGGCAACCATCACGTTGCTCGTGCTGGCGATGACCTTGCCTATCGGCGCAGCCGACAGCGCCAAGTCTTTGTTTAACAAAGGCAAAGACGCAGAAGCTCGCCAGAATTACGAAGCTGCCTTTGACTTTTACAAACAGGCCTATGAACTAAAACCTCGCGACTTAGCCTTCCGCGCCTCTTACGAGCGGACTCGCTTCCTGGCTGCGGCCTCGCACGTGCACCGCGGACAGCTGCTGCGCGAAGCCGGCAAGCTGCAGGAGGCGCTGAACGAGTTTCAGAAAGCTGCCCAGATCGATTCTTCGAGCTTCATCGCGCAGCAGGAACTTCGCCGAACTCAGAAGCTGATTAACGACGCCGGCAACGCTCCTTCGCCGACCGCCGTGGACCGGCCGCCCACCGGCCTTCAGAAGCGTGTGCAGCAGGCTCAGGGGCCAGTCGATTTGGCTCCCATCGCGAACATTCCTATCACCCTCCGGATCGGTCCCGAAGATACCAAGATCATTTACGAAACAGTCGGCAAGCTGGCTGGTGTGAACGTCCTGTTCGATCCCGACTACACTTCGCGCCGGATCAAGATCGAGTTAAATGCGGTAACCCTGCAGGACGCGCTGCAAATCATCGCGCTGGAATCGAAAACATTCTGGCGTCCGGTGACGCCAAACACCATCTTTGTCGCCTCGGACAATCCTGCGAAGCGCAAAGAAGTTGAGCAGAGCGTCATCAAGACGTTCTATCTGGCGAACCTGTCGCAACCGACCGAGCTGCAGGACGTAGTCAACGCGCTGCGGCAGATTCTGGAAATTTCCCGTATTCAGCCCCTGCCTTCGCAAGGGGCGCTGGTGGTGCGCGGCACTCCCGACCAAATTGCCCTCGCGGAAAAATTAGTCGGTGATCTGGATAAGGCGCGTCCGGAAGTGATCGTCGAAGTCGCGATCATGCAGGTCAGTCGTGACAAAACGCGCAATCTTGGCATCAGCCCGCCTACCAGCGCCACGGTCGCCCTGCAAAACAATTTTCAGACAAACAACACCGTCACCAATACTGGGACCAACAATAGCGTGAGCAGTACTTCGGGGACCGCTAACCAGGTCAATCTCAACCGGCTGGGAAACCTGAACGCGACTGACTTTACGGTCACGATTCCGCCCGCTACGGCAACGGCCCTGTTCAGTGACAGCACCACCAAGCTGATCCAGAACCCGCAGATTCGCGCTGTCGATGGTCAGAAGGCATCACTCAAGATTGGCGACCGCGTGCCCGTGGCAACCGGCTCATTTCAGCCAGGTATCGGCGGCGTCGGCATCAACCCGCTGGTTAACACCCAGTTCCAATATCTGGATGTCGGCGTGAACATTGACATCACGCCCAAGGTGCATGCCGGCCGCGAAGTCACGTTGAAAGTCTCGATGGATATTTCATCGGTGACCGGCCAGTCGAACATCGGCGGCATCAGCCAGCCTGTCATCGGACAACGTAAGATTGAGCATGAAATCCGCCTGAAAGAAGGCGAGGTAAATATCATGGGCGGAATTCTGGAAGATCAGGATATCCGCTCGCTGAGCGGCATTCCGGGTCTGGCGCAGATTCCGATCCTGAAGTACCTGTTCGCGCAGAGCAATGTTGAGCACAAGGAAAACGAAATTGTGTTCGCGCTCATACCGCACGTGATTCGAGCCCGTGACGTTACCGACTTGAATGAGAAAGCGTTGGAGGTCGGGACAGCGGCGGCTATTCAGCTTCGCACCTCGAGTGCCCCGCAGGCTCCGGTTCGCGTAAACGAGACAACTCCAGCGGCTGCGCAGCCTCAGACTGCGGCACCGGCGCAACCCGCGCAACCGGCGGCCCAGCCGGCAGGTGCGGCAGCGTTCGCGTTTGATCCGGCCACCGTCACCCAGGCGCCAGGTTCAACCTTTGCCGTCAACATCATGCTCCGCGGGGCGCAAAACGTGTACTCGGTGCCTTTGCAGGTCAGTTACGATCCCAAAGTGTTGCAAGTGGTGAATGTGTCCAACGGGGGCTTGCTCTCGCAGGACGGCCAGCCCGTAGCTCTGGTGCATCGCGACGACGACACGACAGGCGCGCTGCAGATTACCGCGACCCGTCCGCCGGGAGCGACGGGAGTTTCCGGACAGGGCACCGTGGTGACGCTGACGTTCATGGCTAAGGCAGCTGGACAATCCACCTTGACTATTTCGAAAGGCGGAGCACGTGATCCGGCCATGCAAGCCTTGCCGGTGGCCGGCGCAGTCGCCACAGTCACGGTGCAGTAGCGGCCGGTCATTCATGGACAGCTACGCGAAGGGAAGCCTGGAATTGGAACCTTCGTGATACTTCGTGTCCTTTGTGGTGAAAGGTTTGCGGGGACTGAAAGCAGCCCGCTACAAAGGGTTTCTGACGCTTAAAGTACACGTTATTTTCGACGATAATAGTTCCATGAAGTCCGCCGCATCGAAACGCACTTCCGCACGCGGCCCACTCGGGTTCACGCTCATTGAATTGATCGTGGCCACCGCCATTCTGGTCATCTTGACCGGGCTGGCAGTCCCGTTGGCGCGGGTGGCCATCAAGCGGGAAAAAGAGCGTGAGCTGCGGAACGATCTATGGGAGTTGCGTGACGCGATCGATCGCTACAAGGATGCTGCCGACCGCGGCGCTTTCCAGATCAAGGTGGGCACCGAGGGGTATCCGCCTGATCTCGAAACCCTGGTGAAAGGTGTGGATGTGGGCGGGAAAAAAGTTCGCTTCCTGCGCCGCGTCCCTGAAGACCCCATGACCAATAGCACGGAATGGGGAATGCGGTCGATGCAGGACGATCCCGATTCGGATTCCTGGGGCGGACAGAACGTATTCGACGTATTCACCAAAGCGCAAGGCACCGGGCTCGACGGCACGGAATACAAGACCTGGTAATGGCAAAACGAAACACAAAACGGGAACGCGGCTTCACCCTGATTGAGCTGATGATCGTCATCAGCATGATCCTGATCCTGGTGTCGATGTCGATCCCGGCTTATAACCAATCCATCTTGCGGGCCAAAGAGTCGGTGCTTAGGCAAGACCTGTTTCAGCTTCGCTCCCTGATTTCTCAATACACGCTGGACAAACAAAAAGCGCCGCAGGGCCTCGACGACCTGGTGCAAGCGGGATACATCAAGCAGATTCCGACCGATCCGATCACTGGAAGCAACGGCAGCTGGACGGTCGAGCAGGAAGACTCGGTGATGTCGGTCGACCAGCAGGAACCTGGCATCAGCGACGTGCACAGTGGAGCCGAAGGTATGTCGAGCGACGGGACGGCTTACAGCAGCTGGTAGGTCGGAACCTCGGACCTCCAGACCTTTCGATCTCATAGTGTCCTGATTCGACGCCCCTTTGCGTCCTTTGCGGCTTTCTTGGCGAACTTTGCGGATTGGATTTTTTACTCTGCGGGCCTCCTATTTGAAGACTTCCTGCCCAGGCACTAACATCTAACTATGCCGGTCGAGACCGAAATCAATACTTCAACCTACTCTCCGATACACGCGCCGCGCGGCAACCAGATCATATGCAAAGGCTGGCAGCAGGAAGCCGCCATGCGCATGTTGATGAACAATCTCGATGAAGAAGTCGCTGAGCGGCCCAGAGATCTGGTCGTCTATGGCGGCACGGGACGGGCGGCGCGCAGCTGGGAGGCGTATCACGCGATCGTGGCGTCGCTGAAGAGTCTTGAAAATGACGAGACGCTGCTGGTGCAGTCCGGCAAACCGGTGGGCGTGTTCAAGACTCACGAATACGCGCCACGAGTGCTGATCGCGAATTCCAACCTGGTGGGGCATTGGTCCAATTGGGAAAAGTTCAACGAACTGGAACGCGCCGGCCTGATGATGTACGGACAGATGACGGCCGGCTCGTGGATTTATATCGGTTCGCAGGGAATTGTGCAGGGCACGTTCGAGACTTTTTCGGCCGCTGGCGAAAAACATTTTGGCGGAGACCTTGCAGGCAAGCTGATCGTCAGCGGTGGCATGGGTGGGATGGGAGGCGCTCAGCCGCTGGCCGCGACCATGACTGGCGCGGCTTTTCTTGGGATTGACGTTGATGCCGAACGCATCAAGAAGAGATTAAAGACCGGTTACTGCGACTTCATGGTCACGACGCTCGACGAGGCGTTGCGCATCCTGAAGAATGCGATCCGAAAAAAAGAGAATGTTTCCGTCGGCCTGGTAGGGAATTGCGCCGATGTAATTCCAGAGATGGCCGAACGCGGCGTGCTGCCCGACATTCTGACCGACCAGACTTCCGCGCACGATCCGCTGAATGGCTATGTTCCTAACGGAATGACTTTGGCGGAAGCGTTGGAGTTGCGGCAGCGCGATCCGAAGAGCCTATCAGGAGCGGTCGTTGGATTCGATGGCGCTCCATGTTGAAGGCATGCTGCGCCTGCAGAAAATGGGGGCGGTGACTTTCGACTACGGAAATAATATTCGGACGTTTGCTTTTCAGCGCGGCGTGAAAAACGCGTATGACTTTCCTGGCTTTGTGCCCGCCGTATATCCGTCCTCTTTTCTGTGAAGGCCGCGGACCATTCCGCTGGGTGGCACTGTCGGGCGATCCCGCGGATATCGCAGTCACCGACGATCTGGTGCTGGAACTATTTCCTGACAACCGCATTCTCCGCCGCTGGATTGACCTGGCCCGCAAGCGCATCAAGTTCCAGGGACTGCCGGCGCGCATCTGCTGGCTGGGCTATGGCGAGCGCGCGCAATTCGGTCTGGCGATGAACGATTTGGTCAAGAAGGGCAAGCTCAAGGCGCCGATCGTCATTGGACGCGATCATCTTGATTGCGGATCGGTAGCTTCTCCATTTCGCGAAACCGAAAGCATGAAGGATGGCAGCGACGCGGTAGCTGACTGGCCATTGCTCAATGCTTTGGTCAACACGGCAGCCGGGGCGTCATGGGTATCGATCCACAACGGCGGCGGGGTGGGCATCGGCTATTCACTGCATTCCGGACAGGTGACGGTCGCAGACGGCACGGAGATGATGGCCAAGCGAATCGAACGCGTGCTGACCACCGACCCAGGAATGGGAGTAATCCGGCATGTGGATGCCGGTTACGACGAAGCTTCGAAATTCGCGTCGAAGAATAGCGTGAAGGTGCCGATGGGGAAGTGAGGCAGTCAGCTGTCAGCTCTCAGCTCTCAGCAGTGCACATGCGGGGATGAGATACAGTCACTGCTAAACTACCTACTGATTGAAATCTCAAATAAAAAGCGAAATTTCTATCGGATCGTCCGCTACTGCTGGTGAACATCAGCCAGTTGCTGACGCTGCGGTCTTCTTCCAGGAATTCCGGCCCACGTCGTGGTTCTGAGTTGCAGGAACTCGGCATCATCGAGGACGGAGCAGTCCTGTGCTCGGGCGGAAAGATCGTTACTGCCTGCAGTACCAAAGACGCGCTGCGCGATCCGTGGATCAGAAAGAATCGCAAAAAGATCGTTGAGATCGATTGCGCAGGACAAGTCGTCCTGCCCGGATTTGTGGACTCGCATACCCACCCCGTATTTGTTACGCCGCGGCTGGTGGATTTTGAAAAGCGCATCACCGGCGCAACCTACGAGCAGATCGCAGAAGCTGGCGGCGGAATTCGATCGAGCGTCGAAGGCGTGCGCAAGGCTGGTAAGCAGCTGTTGGTTGATAAAGTCCTCGATGCGCTGCATGAGATGGCGGAGCAAGGCACAACCACAGTCGAAGCCAAGTCCGGATACGGATTGACTGTCGATTCCGAAATCAAGTCGCTTCAAGCCATCCGCGCCGCCGCCGCTAAATGGCCGGGCACGGTGATCGCAACCTTGCTGGGTTCGCATGTTGTCCCCAAGGAATTTCAAGGACGGGCGCAGGAATATGTCGATGTGGTCTGCGAACAGATGATTCCGCTGGCGGCCCGCCAAAAATTGGCGCAGTTCGCGGACGTATTCACCGATCGCGGAGCCTTCACCGCCGGAGACACGGAAAGAATATTTGAAGCGGCGAAAAAACACGGCATGGGAGTACGAGCCCATGTTTGCCAGTTAAGCGCGACCGCATTACAGCCCCTGCTGCGCTTCGAGGTCGCGTCGTTCGATCATATGGATTTTGTCAGCGAGCCGGATACGAAGCAGTTGGCAAAGACCAGTACGGTTGCAACGCTGGTGCCGGGAGCAAATTATTTTCTCGGTCTGGAGAAATTTCCTCCCGCCCGCAAATTGATCGAGGCCGGCGTCGCCGTTGCGCTCGCCACGGATTACAATCCGGGTTCGTCTCCGACGCTTAGCATGCCGTTCGTGCTGTCGCTGGCATGCACGCATCTGAAGATGTCACCAGCGGAGGCGATCGCCGCAGGCACCATCAATGGCGCCTGGGCTTTGCGCGTGCACGAGCGAAAAGGTTCGATCGAGCCGGGAAAAGACGCCGACCTGGCCGTCTTCGATGTCGCAGACTATCGAGAAATTGCCTACTGGATCGCATCAAACCGCTGCGCATTTGCGATTCTTAGCGGCGCCATGACAGCCTCCGCGCCGCATTAGCGCAAGGCAGCCGAAGTCACGATTTGAGAGAACCTAGCTCCGTTGCTATAATCGTGGCTGTTCCAAAAATGCTTCCAGCATTCTGACTGCCTGAATTGATTGGCAATTCCGTCCAAGTCCTCGCGTGCCCCATGACGCGCCCGGCGCCGGCAGACAAGCTGTGAGCCCAAAAGTGGCCAGGTAGCTCAGGTGGTAGAGCGCAGCCCTGAAAAGGCTGGCGTCGGCGGTTCAACTCCGTCCCTGGCCACCACTATTTCAATCACTTGCCGCGTGTCGCGGTTTCCTATTATCGATTTACTGGACAGGAGATCATCATGAAGGGGAGTTTCACTTTCCGTGTTTTCACCAGGGTGCTCACGCTGTTGCGTGATGGCGTCCGCTGCCTTCGCTCAGGCGTCATCAAAACCGGTCGCAATTATTCCGCGCGACGCTGACGTTTCGGGAGTGAAGATTCACTATCTGACGGCGGGCCAAGGTCCGGCTGTGATTCTGCTGCACGGGTACACGCAAACTTCGCGCATGTGGAAACCCATCATTCCGCTCCTGGCTAAAAAATTCACGGTCATAGCGCCCGACTTGCCTGGAATCGGCGACTCAGGAATTCCCAAAGACGGGTTGGACATGAAGACTTCGGCGATCCGGATTCATGCGTTGGCCAAATCGCTCGGGGTTGAGAAGGCGCGAGTCGTGGGGCATGACATCGGACTGATGGTCGCTTATGCGTATGCGGCAATGTATCCCAATGAAGTCGAGAAGTTGGTCCTGATGGATGCATTTCTGCCCGGCGTCGCGGGCTGGGAGCCTTATTACAACAATCCCAATCTCTGGCATTTCCGTTTTCACGGGCCTACCCGGAAGCCTTGGTGCAAGGACGTGAGAAGACGTATTTCGCATATTTCTGGAATGAGTTGGCCGCGGACAAAACGCGGTCGCTTCCGCTCGCAGACCGGCAGGCCTATGTTGCGGCGTATTCGCGTCCTGGACGCATGCGCGCCGGATGGGCGTACTTTGCAGCGTGGCCTCAAACCGCAAATGATTTTGCCGAGATGGCGAAGACAAAACTGAACATGCCACTTCTGGCGATTGCCGGAGAAAAGGCGAGCGCCGGTACGTTGATGCCGCAGGCGAAATTAGTGGGAAGTAACGTGAGTGTGGTCACGATCAAAGACAGTGGGCACTGGGTGATGGAGGAAAAACAGAAAGAGACGATCGACGCTTTGATGAACTTCTTATGAGTTGAGCCAAACAAAGTGGAACGAAATAAGTAAGGAGCGGCCCGCACCCAGCGGGCCGCTCCGGTTTTGAAACAGGGACTGCTTATGCCGCGGCTTGCTTGCTGCGCTTGAAGAACGCCAGCATGTCGGCGTTGATCTGCTCTGCGTGGGTTGTCGGCATTCCGTGCGGGAAACCTGGATACACTTTCAACTCTGCTCCCTTTACAAGTTTCGACGACAGCATGGCCGCCGCGCCGATGGGCACGATCTGATCGTCGTCACCGTGAAGAATGAGAGTTGGCACGTCGAACTTCTTGAGATCTTCCGTGAAGTCGGTCTCAGAGAAAGCCTTGATGCAGTCGTAGCCGGCTTTCATTCCTCCCAGCATTCCCTGCAACCACCACTTGTCCCGAATGCCTTCCGAAATCTTGGCTCCGGGACGGTTGTAGCCGTAGAACGGAAGCGTGATGTCCTTGTAAAATTGTGGACGATTTTTCGCGTATTGGGCTCGCAGGTCGTCGAACACTTCGATCGGCGCGCCGGCGGGATTCTTCTCGGTCTTTACCATCAGCGGTGGCACCGCGCTGATGAGTACGGCCATGGCGACACGCTTCGAGCCATGACGCCCGATGTAACGGGCAACTTCTCCGCCGCCGGTGGAGTGGCCCACGTGGATCGCGTTTTTTAGATCAAGCTTTTCCGTGAGGGCAGCGAGATCGTCGGCGTAGGTGTCCATGTCGTTGCCGTCCCAGGTTTGGGTGGAGCGGCCGTGCCCGCGCCGGTCATGCGCGATGACGCGGTAGCCCTGCTGGCCGAAGAACAACATCTGTCCGTCCCAGTCGTCCGCGGTAAGCGGCCAGCCGTGGCTGAACACGATCGGCTGTCCCTTGCCCCAGTCCTTGTAGAAGATTTCTGTTCCGTCCTTCACAGTAATTGTCGGCATAATGAGTTCTCCTTGAAGTAATTGAATTAATGACTGTGGTTTTTCTTGTTAACTTGCGTGAGTTCTTCACGGAGTTTTTCGTTTTCTTCCTCCAGTTCCTGCATCCGCTTCTCTGCAGGAACCAGCGCTTCCCGAATTTCCTCCGCAGTGTACCTGGGAATAATATGCTGTTGACAGTTCCAATCGAAGGCTTCAACCCGAATCACATACACTCGCTCGACGACGGCCTTGTATTCCGGATCGCGGACCTTCGCGATCCAGTCCTTGGCTTTTTCTCCTTCAAATATCTCGACACGGCCAAGGATCTTTAGACGCAACTGTCTGGGGTAATCGACGAATATGAGCGCAACCCGGTTGTCAGTGGTGAGATTGCCGGTGCTGATGTATTGCTTGTTGCCGCGAAAATCGGCGAAGGCGAGGGTGCTTTCGTCGATGACTTTCAGAAAGCCCGTGGGACCGCCCCGGTGTTGTATGTAGGGCCATCCGGTCGAGCCCAGGGTTGCCATGTAGAACGTGTCACGTTCGCCGATGAACTGTGACTCGTCCGGGCCCAGCCGGCCGGGCGATGATTCGGAATTATCGAACCTCGCGTATTGCCGGCGGCTGCCGTAGCGCTCCTGCAAGGCTTTGACGGCCGGAGTGAATACCAACGATCCAAAGGTGTGAGGCATGTTGTTTTGGTGTTTCGCCGCAGGCGCGTCTTATGGCAGGGACGGCATGCATGGTTCATCACTTTACGCCGCTCTGCTGGCGTGTTTCAGGAAAAGTTTTAGATGCTCGCGATCGATTCTCCGGCGTCTTCAGCCTGGAATGACCCGTATCCAGTAGATGCGTCTCGATGTTGTTTGGATCCCGACAGTTTGTGGATCGGCCGGGTAGGTGATTTCCGGGTACGTTTTCTGAGATGATTATGGCTGACTCCAGAGGTGAAATATGAATGTGCGCGCGCAGATCTTGGCAATGCTTCTGGTCCTGTCTTCGACGGTTCCCAGTGCCGGCCAGGCAAGGTCCTCCCCGTGGCCAGGCAGGGCAGGACGCAGGCCCGGCGTGGCCGGAGTTGGGACGAGGCATGGAAAAGATGCATGCTGGAATGCGATCCATCAAGCCGTCAGGTAACAGCGACATCGATTTCGCGAGCTTATGCTGCCCCATCATCAGGCAGCAATCGAGATGGCGAAGACCGAGTTGGTGTACGGCAAGGACCCACAAATGCGCAGACTAGCGCAGGAGATTATCACCGACCAGCAATCCGAAACTGAATTGATGCAACTTTGGCTTAAGGACCATCAAATCGTTTCGTCAAAACAGAAATAGAATTAGATAGCTTCGCGGAGTTGTCGGCTGAGCAATGATTATGAGAACTCTTCGTTGCTTCTCAATTTTGTGTCTCGTCTCATGCGTATTTGGGCAGCAGGCGCCGTGGGGACGCGGCGATATTCCTGTGTCGGCCCGAGATCGTGTCTATGCCGCCGATCAGACGTCGAATACCGTCTCGGTCATCGATCCGTCGAGTAACAAGCTTCTTGGGGTGATCCGGCTGGGCGATCCTGTGCCCGGCGCTTTGAGTCCTCTTTACAGGGGTGAGCTGCTGGTGCATGGGCTTGGGTATTCGCCCGATTCGAAGACACTGGCGGTGGTTTCGGTGGCTTCCAACTCGGTCACTCTGATTGATACTGCGACCAATGCGATCAAAGGGAAGGTTTACGTAGGACGGTCGCCACACGAAGCATTTTTCACGCCCGACGGGCGGGAATTGTGGGTGACGGTGCGCGGGGAAAACTATGTATCGGTCATCGACCCGGCCCAACTGAAAGAGGTTCGCCGCATCGAGCTGGCCAATGGCCCGGGTATGACAGTATTTGGCACGGACGGCAAATATGGTTTTGTGTGTTCGAGCTTCACGCCGGAGTTGGCGGTCGTTGACGTTGCATCGCATCAGGTGGTTAAGCGATTGGCGCAGGTGAGCCCATTTTGTCCGAACATCGCCGTCAGTCCGGAGAACGACGAAGTTTGGATCACATTAAAAGACGCAGGCAAGGTTCAGGTATTCAGCGCCCATCCGCCATTTGAACAAAAGGCGGTGCTGGAGACCGGGCCGATCACGAACCACGTGAATTTCGTGAACAACCATAACGGTAAGTTCGCCTACATCACGATTGGCGGAGCGAACGTGGTGAAAGTGTTTCGCAGGGGCGCGGCTCCGGAACTGGTTGCCACCATTCCTGTGGGAAATCTTCCACACGGTATTTGGCCTTCGGGCGATGGTTCCAGAGTCTACGTTGCCTTGGAGAACGGTGAGCAGGCTGTGGCGATTGACACCTTGACCAACCGGGTGATCGCCAACATTCCGATCGGCCAAACAACGCAGGCATTGGTGTATGTGCCGGGTGCGGTCCCCAACGGCGGTGGCACGGACAACCTCAAACCTCTCGGCGAAGCGGGCAATACAGCGCGCCTGCATCTGGAAGCGGTCGGAACCACCTTGCCGGATGCGGAAGCTTCAGTGGCGGTGAATTCACTCGGCCTTCTGGATCTGGTCCAGGTTTCGGCGGAAGGGCTGGCACCCAAATCCCAGTACCAGGTGTATCTCGCGGATTCTAACCACGCGCCGTTCGGAAAACTCGAGGCTTTGGCAATTTTGAAAACCAATCCCGACGGAGCAGGGTCTGTTCAGGCGATTGGTCCTCTCAAGATGCTGGTGCATGCAGAGTCCCCATCGTCCGCGACGCCGCCCGGGAGATTCCTGATCGTCACTGACATGAACGACTCAACACTGGTCATATTGCGGCAAAGCAGCGCTTTACCGATTCGATGACATGACGTCGCGGGATTCAGGCGCCCAATTCACCTCAGGCAAGCCGTCTCTACTCCGCTTCTACAGGATTTGCTGTATACGACTTGTGCCACCGCAACGGTTAGTATCTCCAGTTATCGCTGATTTGAACCTGGCCCATCTCCGATTCGACACCCGAGTCCAGGATTGAAGCGTGGAATTCCGCCTCTGCCCGTCTTTTCTTGATAAGTCGCAAGCTTTGGTACGGATTTAGGATGAAGTGCGATTTCTTTCGCTTCGGCCAACCGTAAGGATGGCGGCAATCCATTTCTCGGTTCGCTATATTCGCAGTTTCACACGAGGCGGCATCTTCTATGGAGAGTTTGACTCCTTCGGCAACGCGGAACCTGGTTGTGGGAAGCACTATGGCAGCACTGGCTTTTGGCGTTGCCGCGATGGTCATGATCCCATCCACCCTGCGTGGGGTTCTGTCATCAAATTTCCTGCCCCACGCCTACTGCTATCTCTACGACAAACAACTGATTGCTCTGAACGCAGGCAGTGACATTGCGATCTGGATTTCCTATATCGCGATCTCCTGCACTCTGGTTTATCTGGTGTGGAGGACGCGGCGAGAGATTCCGTTCAGCTGGATGTTTCTGGCATTCGGTTTGTTCATCGTGGCTTGCGGCTTTACCCACCTGATGGAGGTCATTGTCCTGTGGAAGCCGTTTTACTGGCTTGCCGGAGATGTGAAATTAATTACTGCCGGCGCTTCACTCGTCACGGCGATCGCGTTGCCAGGGTTGATTCCGCAGATCCACTCGATGGTGACTGCTGCGCATTTGTCAGAAGAACGAAGGACCCAACTCGAGCAGGCCAATACCGACCTTCAACATCTTTCGGGTCGCGTGATGGTCATCCAGGACGAAGAGCGGCGCCGCATTGCGCGCGAGTTGCACGATGGAATCGGCCAGTATCTGGTAGCCATAAAGATGACCTGCGCCGTGGCCCTTGACCACCAGGAACGCGAGGTCAAGAGTACCGCCCTCCGAGACTCGATGAACCTGCTCGACCGCTGTACCGCCGAAGTGCGTACCCTGTCTCATCTGCTGCATCCTCCGCTGCTGGAGGAGATGGGACTGGCGTCCGCCGTCCCCTGGTATGTGCAGGGCTTCACAGAGAGAAGCGGGATACCCGTTGAATTGCAATTGCCCGCAAACCTCGACAGGTTGCCCCAATCGGTCGAGATGGTGTTGTTTCGCGTCTTGCAGGAGTGCTTGACGAATATCCATCGTCATTCTGGAAGCAAGTCAGCAAAGATCACCATGCGGATGGAGAACGGATTTGTCCTGCTCGCCATCCAGGACTCGGGCAAAGGATTTAATTCAGGCAACGACGCGTTGCGAGTCGGGGTCGGCATTGCAAGCATGCGCGAGCGGGTACGCGAACAAGGTGGCGAGCTGCGGGTTTCATCGAGCGGCGGCGGAACCACGATAGAAGCGAATTTGCCGTTGCAGAACGAAGCCGGACCGCGGAAGGCCTCGTCGCCATAGGCCATCGTGCCGTGTTTCAGGCGACATCAGGTGTATTTGAATATCTTGGCAGGAACAGGTTTAGCGCTGCTGCCAGCGCCAGCGCTGTGGCGAGTGCGACGAGAACTGAGGTGTACGATCCGGTCGAATCGAATGCGCGGCCGAGTATCACGGGACCGACGGCCGCTGCTGCGGCATAGAATGTCCAGGTAACGCCGTAAAGAGTGGAAAATGCGCGTAGCCCGAAATAGCGCGTTAACAAGTAAGGAGTGATGGCCGCTTCACCGCCCGCTCCTATGCCGATCAGCGCAGAGGCCAGGCAGCCCAGCGGAAAACTGTTCGCCCGGGCGAGAAGAAAAATCCCGGATGCAGTTGACAGGCTGATCACGAAAGCCACGCGTGCGCCGAAAAAGCGATCCAGCAACCATCCCACGCCGACCCTGCCGAACAGACTCGTCCCACCCAGGATGGAGGCGCATATTGCGGCTTCCGCGGCCGTGATGCCACGATCCGTCAGCAGTGCCGACATCTGAGTGATCGCTCCGTTCATGCTGATCGAACTGACGCACAGCACGGCGACAATAATCCAAAAGGGAAAAAAACGCAGACCCTGTTGCCAGGTCATTCCGGAGTGCGCGACCGGAGCAGCTTCGGGTCGAACCGAGCCACGCTCGCGGATATAGCGCCAACTGAGTGGCAAGCCGAGCAGAAGTGAGATACAACCGAGTGCTGCGTAGGCTGCGCGCCATCCTGAGCGGGTGATGATGGTTTGCGCAATTACTGGCAGAATCATGGCTCCGAGGCCCGATCCCACCATTACGAAAGCCAGGGCCATCCCCAGGCGTCTTTGAAACCATGTAGAAATGGAGCGCGAAAAAGCCAGGTGAGCGGCGCCATTTCCAACCACGCCCAGCACGAAGCAGGTCACATAGAACTGCCATATTCCGGAGCGCAACAGTGCGAGGGAAGCGATGCCACAGCCGAACACCGTCATGCAGGGAAGGATGATGCGGCGCGGACCAAAACGGTCGATCCACTGGCCCAGCAGCGGCGAACAGAGACCTACTGTAACGGCGCCGATTGCGAAGCCACTTGATGTAGCTTCTCGGCTCCAACCGAATTCCGCACCCAGCGGTTTTACAAAAACCGTGAACGTATAGACGAAAAGAGAGCCAAAGCCCGCCATCACGCCAAAGCATGCTGCCAGCACGACCCGCCAGCCGTAATAAGTGAGGTCAAATTCAGTCGCGCCAGACGTAGATTCGGCGTTTGCGATTGCAGCCATATTGTGGGAGTCGCCGACCAAATTCAGATTCCTTCCCCTGTCACGCAGCGTCCTGTAAGAAATGGAATTCTAGTGTACCCGCGCGGTCCTTACGCGGCGTCGTCGGCGGAAGTTTGCCATGTTGATCGAGGTGGTACGTTTGGAGAAGCTATCAGACTGGGCGAACGCACTCAGACTGGCCCGGACGACCGTTGCTCCGTTTTCGTACTATTTCGCTTGTCGGTCGGCCTCAGACTTGTTTAGCTGGATGAAGCAATAATACTGGCGAGAGGTGTGAGCCGGTATCTTCGTTCATGATTCATACCCGGGTTTACAGAAGCAAGACCGGGGCCGCGTGGATTCGACATCAGACTCCGTCGTTACTTCACGCGGGGAGATTCCGAAATATTCATGAAAAATAGCATCGTGCCGCTTGTGACCCTGGCGCTGGTCTTTACTCTGGCTCCCGTAGCTGGCGCAAAGGACAAGGAATTCTTCCTGTATGCCGGCACCTACACCGGCTTCAAGTACATTTCCCATGGCAACCCCGTCAGCGGAAGCCACAGCGAAGGAATCTATGTGAGCCGGTTCCGGCCCGCTACAGGAGAGCTTACCGAGGCACAGCTAGCCGCCAGGATCAGCAATCCTTCGTTTCTTGCGATCAGTCCCGATCACCGTTTTCTTTATGCGGCCAGTGAGGACCCGTTATCGGTGGGGCCAGCGCGCGATCATGAGTCTTATGTGAGCGCCTATGCGATCGATCGCAAGAACGGAAAGCTGCGGTTATTGAACTCGGTGCCCAGCGGAGGCACCAGCACCTGCTATCTGTCAGTCGACAAGACGGGCAAATTCGTCCTCACGGCAAGTTACGGCAGCGGAAGCATCTCGATTCTGCGCGTCAAGAAGGACGGCTCTCTTGGCGAGCAGGCGGCCTTCGTGCAGCACATCGGGCACAGCGGAAATCAAACTCAGGCCCATCCCAGCGCGAATGACGTTTCTCCGGACAACCGGTTCGTGGCGGTGCCTGATCTCGGCCTGGACAAAGTATTGATCTATCATTTCGATCCAAATACAGGAGCGCTCTCACCTCTCGAGCCTGCGTTCGCGGCACTCCCGCCGGGAAGCGGTCCACGGCATTTCGTTTTCGATACTGCGGGAAAATACGCATATTTAATGAATGAACTCACGGATATTGTGACCGTGTATGCCTGGGACTCCTCGAAGGGCACTTTGAGCAGCCTGCAGGATGTCTCCACCGAGTTGCCTGATTATGTCGGCACCAACCACACCGCGGAGATCGCGATTTCTCCCAACGGCAAATTTCTTTACCAGTCGAATCGCCGTCTTGGCAAAGATGATGTCCGAGGTCCGGATACGATTGGAGTGTTTGCAATCGATGCCGGGAAAGGGACACTAACGCCAGTCGAGCACACCCGCACCGGGGGAATCATGCCGCGCAGCTTCGCCATCGATCCAACGGGAAAGTATTTGCTTGCGGCCAATGAAGTGACCAACAACATTGTTGTCTTCAAGATCGATGAGACTACGGGTAAGCTCTCTAAAACCGGCAAGGAGATAAAGGTTGATACGCCGGTTTGCCTTCAGTTTGTACTGATACGTTAGGAAAGGAAAATCGTGAAGTTCAGTCGAGGTTATTTTCTTTTTGCTCTTGTCCTTATTATTTCGTTTCTCGATTGCCAGGTCGTTTCCGCCCAGGGTAGCGACTACTTCATGTACTTTGGCACTTATACGGGATTCAAATTTGTAACCAAGAGCAAGACAATTGGAGTGGGAGACAGTCATAGCGAAGGGATCTATGTCAGCCGGCTGAACGCCGCAAATGGTGAGATGGGAGAGCCTCAACTTGCAGCGAAGGTTGTGAACCCTGCGTTCCTCACCGTGAATCCGAATCATCGCTTTTTGTACGCGGTCACGGAAGACCCGCTTTCCGTGGGACCGCCGCTCGATCATTCTTCTTATGTCAGCGCCTTTGCGATTGACCATGCCTCGGGCAAGCTTCGCCTGTTGAACGCTCTTCCGACCGGAGGAACCAGTACCTGCCAGATCTCGATCGACAAAACTGGCAAGTTTATTTTCCTGGCGAATTTCGGCAGTGGCAGCATCTCTGTTATGCGCGTCAAGGACGACGGGTCACTAGGCGAACAGACGGCGTTCATGCAGCATATTGGTCGCGGCGGATCGGATCTTCCAATTCAAAGTAGCGCGCATCCCCACTCCGTCGTGGTTTCGCCGGATAACCGATACGCGATTGCTTCAGACCTTGGGCTGGACAAGGTGTTCATCTATCACTTCGATGCAGAGACTGGAGCGCTTTCCCCGCTGGATGCGCCTTCCGTGACGGTCCCTGCTGGCGCCGGTCCTCGTCACTTCACCTTCGATCCAGCGGGCAAGTTTGGATATTCGTTGAATGAGATGGGATCCACGCTGACCGTTTTCGCCTGGGACGCGGGGAAGGGAACGCTGACGCAGGTCCAGGAAGTTGCAACCAAGCCTGCTGCCTTCGATGGCAGGGGCGGAGCGGGCGAGATCCAGATCAGCAACGACGGGAAATTTCTTTACGAGTCCAATCGCTTGAGCCGCAACACAGACCGGCTTCCCGGCACGATCGGCGTGTTCGCGGTGGATCCTGTGAAAGGTACTTTGACCCTGGTAGAACATTTTCCGTCGGGGGGAGTGATGCCGCGCAGCTTCGCCATTGAACCCACCGGCCGCTATCTTTTTGCTCTGCATCAGTTGTCAAACAATGTGGTGGAACACAAGATCGATTCTGCTACGGGACGTTTGGCGAAAACCGGCAGAGAGATAAAAGTGGATACGCCGGTTTGTCTGCAATTCGTGCCGGTAACGGAGAAGTAGTTTCTTAAATGTAGGCGCGAGCGTCTGGTGGAATCGTTGGTAGTGCTGCCGCACGAGCGGGGACGCTCGCGCCTAAATTAACCGCCAATACAAAAAGGGGACGAACCATATGAAAGTCGGTGCAATGAAATTACGCGGTCTTATGTTCGCCGCAATGCTTTTCCTGCTTGCGGTTCCGTTGATCGCGACTGCTGAGGACATCCCGGCGGGCGCGTGGGCAGGTACCTGGGTCGCAAGTACCGCGAAATCCAAATTTCCCGGAACCGCTCCCAAGCTTGACCAGGTCACGATACAAGTGGACGGCACAATCGCTGTTCACGTCGAAAGTGCCGACGGGAAGGTCGTCGACTGGTCCTACAAGCCGCAAGTAGGGAAGTTCGTTCCGATTCAGGGCCGCGACAATGCGACTGTGAAAATCGTCAAGGTGAGCGACTACAGACTGAACCAGGTTTGGAACTCGAAGGGAAAGATCACGAAGAGCCATGCCACGCTGTCAAAGGATGGCAAGACGCAAACCTTCTATGCCGCTCCGGGCAAAGACAAAGACGGCAAGCCATTTCAAGAAGTTGTCGTTTACGAGAAACAGTCCAGCTAATCCGCGTGAATGCGGTCAAATGCGTGCTAAGTTTAGGTCACCTCGACGGTCGAGATGACCTAAACTAAGGTCGAAGTGTGGTCTAGAATGCCGCTCCAGCAGGCTCAAGCTCGCGCTCCGGCTCGGGTTCTCCTTCGACGTCTTCTTGCAGCCGCGTGTGGGTTTTGGCCACCAGCATGTAAATCGATGGCACGATGAACAGAGTAAAGAGCGTTCCGATAATCATGCCGCTGACCAGCATGATGCCGATGCTGTTCCGCGCTCCGGCTCCCGGTCCCTTGGCCAACACGAGAGGGAAGTGACCGATCACGGTAGCGGCGGTGGTCATCAGAATCGGCCGCAGCCGCGTTTCGGAAGCCTCGATAATCGCGGCCAGCTTGTTCTTTCCGGTTTCCTGAAGGTGGTTGGCGAACTCCACGATAAGGATGCCGTTTTTAGACACGAGTCCCACGAGCGTAATCAGTCCGACCTGACTGTAGATGTTGAGCGTCGTCAGGCCCAGGAACGAGAACAACAGCGCGCCCGAAATCGCCAGCGGCACGGATCCCGCCAGAATGATGAACGGATCGCGGAAGCTTTCGAACTGCGCCGCCAGCACCAGGTAGATCAGAACTGCCGATAGCAGGAAGGTTCCAAGGAACTTGCTGCCTTCGACTCGCAGCTGGCGAGACTCGCCCGCGTAGTCGATGGTGAAACCCTGCGGCAGAATTGTCTTGGCTTCGTCTTCCAGCACCTTGAGTGCCTGATCCAATGGCACGCCTGGAGGAACCACTCCCTGAATCCGGACTGCGTTGAGCTGCTGAAATTTCTTCAGGTCTCGCGGCTCAGTCGTGGTCTTCAGCGTCGCGAATGTAGAGAGCGGCACCAGCTTGTCTTGCGATCCGGTGACGTAAATCTCCGACAGCTGGTCCGGAGTCAGACGCTCGGCGCGCTTGATTTGCGGAATGACTTTGTAGCTGCGTCCCTGGATGCTGAAGCGGTTGACGTAATTTCCGCCCAGCATGGTGGAGAGATCCTGTCCGGCCTGGCTCAGGTCAACGCCCTGGGAACGCAGTTTGTCGCGATCGAAAACTACTTCGGTTTGCGGCTGATCGTATTTCAGATCAGAGTCGGCATAGATAAAGATGCCGCTGGCAAATGCCTTGGCAACTAACTGCTTGGCGAAGGTGACCAGTTGTTGTGGCTCGGCCGGCGAAGCAACCACGAAATCGACCGGGAAATTTCCACCACCCGGCAGAGGTGGCGGCGTCAGCGGAATCACACGGATTCCGGGAATCTTCGACAGCGGTCCGGTTGATTCCAGCAGAAGTTGCTGCGTGGTTTTCTTACGCTGGCTCCACGGCTTGGTCACCATGCCACCGAAGCCGCCGGTCGGAGATGTGATCTGAAAAATACTCTGGTTCTCCGGGAACGCCCGATAAACGTCATTGACCTGATTCGTAAACAACCGGGTCTGATCGATAGTTGAATTCGGAGCAGCCTGGATTACGCCGAATACGACACCCTGGTCCTCCGAAGGCGCGAGTTCGTGCTGGGAGAACATGTAGAACGGAACCATCAGCACAGCGACGATTGCCCACAGCGTCAGGACTACCGGTCGATACTTGAGAGTACTGGTCAGAGCCCTCTCGTAAGTCGAGCGTACGCGGTCGAAGCGGCGATTGACCCATCCGGCAAATCCGCGCTCGGTAGCGCCAGCGCGCAGAAGCTTCGATCCCATCATTGGGGAAAGCGTCAATGCCACGATGCCGGACACGATCACAGCTCCAGCCAGAGTGAAGGCGAACTCCCTGAACAACGCTCCGGTCAAACCACCCTGAATACCGATCGGTGCGTACACTGCGGCCAGAGTGATGGTCATCGAGATAATCGGGCCGACCAGTTCGCGGGCAGCGTCGATTGCGGCGCGGTAAGGCGACTTGCCAAGATGGATATGGCGCTCGACGTTTTCCACCATGACGATCGCGTCATCCACCACCAGTCCGACCGATAGCACGATGGCAAGCAGCGTCAGCAAGTTGATGGTGAAGCCGGCTACGAGCATCAGGAAGACGGCGCCCACCAGAGAAATCGGAATGGCAACGACCGGAATGAGCACCGAGCGGAACGATCCGAGAAAGAGAAAAATGACAATGATGACAATGACCAGGGTCTCGGTAAGAGTGCTGAGCACCTCGTCGATGGCGTCCTGAATATAGGCGGTCGAGTCGTAGGGAATACCGACTTTCATCCCCGTAGGCAACTCGGCCTGAATTGCGGGGATTGCCGCCCGAACTTGCTTGATCACGTCGAGCGAATTGGCCGTGGGAAGGACCCAGATTCCCATGAAGGTCGCGGTCTCGCCGTTGAAGCGGACTTCAGAATCATAGTTCTGGGCGCCCAGCACGACGTCCGCGATTTCGCCGAGTCGCACCACGGTGCCGTTGTCGTTCTTCACCACCATCTGGCGGAAATCTTCCGCGGTGCGCAGGTCGGTATTGGCGATCAGATTCACCGACACCATCGAACCCTTGGTGCTTCCGAGAGCGGAAAGATAGTTGTTCTTCCCCAGCGCGTCATGGACGGCGGAAGCCGAGATGCCGAGCGCAGCCATCTTGTCCGGCTTCAACCAGATGCGCATGGCGAAAGTACGATCGCCGAGGATGTCGGCGCGCTGCACTCCGCTGATGGCGCTCAGCTTGGGCTGGACGACGCGAGTCAGATAATCGGTGATCTGGTTCTGATCGATGTCAGCCGACGAGAAGCCGATGTACATTGCCGCAAACTGGTCGTCCGCGGTTTGCAGTTCGATTACCGGAGCTTCCGCCTCGGGAGGCAGGTCATTGCGAACCTGCGCCACCTTCGCCTGAATTTGCGTGAGCGCGGCGTTGGTATCGTAGTTGAGCTTCAGGTGCACGCTGATCGTGCTGATGCCCTGAGCGCTCGACGACTCCATATAGTCGATACCGTCGGCGCTGGCGATTACGCGCTCGAGCGGCGTCGTAATGAATCCACGGACCAGGTCCGCGTTGGCTCCCACGTAAACCGTGCGAGATCTGCACCACAGCAATGTCGCTGCGCGGGATACTGACGCACACTGAGCGAGCGAATGGACTGCAGCCCGGCAATCAAAATAACCAGGCTCACGACAATCGCGAGGACGGGTCGTTTTATGAATAAATCCGTGAACTTCATTTAGCTGTCCTCAGGCTTGGGAGCGGGATTGTTTCCCGGCTGGACCTTGTTGTTAACCTGAACTGCGGCGCCGTTGCGCAGCTTGAACACACCTGACGTGACCACTTCGTCGCCGGGGTTCAGGCCGGAAATGACAGCGACTTGATCACCGCGCGAGCCTTCGAGCTTCACGAACTGTTGCTTTACTCCTCGGTAGGTCTTGCCTTGCTTGTCCTGCAGATCGGTAATTACGAAAACCGAATCACCATAAGGCGCATAGCTGATCGCGGATGCAGGAAGGGAGATCACTGAACGATCTTCTCCCTGTACGACTGCGACCTGAACAAACATTCCGGGATGCAGTTTGCCCTCCGGGTTGGCAAGAGTAGCCTGCACCTGAACGTTGCGTGTGGTCTGGTCTACGACTGAGTCGAGAGCCGTCACCCGTCCGGTGAAGGCTTTGCCCGGCAAATCTTCAGATGTAACACGCAGGCTGCGGCCGACATGTACCTGGGTCAACGACTGTTGCGGCAGACCGAAATCTACATAAATTGGGTTGAGAGACTGAAGCTGAACTATCGCGCTTCCGGCCGATAGATACTGGCCAAGGTTAATCTTGCGAATCCCCAGCACTCCTGTAAACGGCGCGCGGATGATCTTCCGCTCGATGGTGGCGCGGATTTCTCCCACATTCGCTTCCGTCTGCTTTTGCTGAGCGCTGGTCGTGTCGTACTCGCTCTTGGAGATGACACCTTCCTTTACCAGCTGCTCATTGCGTCCGTAATTGATCTTCGCCAGATCCCGCTGGGCTTCGAGGGCGGCAAGCTGGGCGCGCTCCTGACGGGTATCGAGTTCGACCAGGACGTCGCCTTCGTGAACCGCTTTGCCCGAGTCGAAATTGATTTTCGCGACCGTTCCCGGCAGGTCTGCGCTGACCACAACGCCGTGAACCGCTTCCATGGTCCCGATCACGGAGGTGGTTGATGGCCATTGCTCGCGCTTCGCCACCACGCTGGTGACAGCCTCTGGCGGAGGTGTGTACGCACCAGCCGCCATCGCCGACTGCACCTGCTTAAACTTTAAAAACCCTAAGCCTGTTAGCAGAGCCGCTACCACAGCCAGCATCAAAAATAGTCTCTTTGCCATTACTCAAACTCCTCTAAGGTCCTAAACTGACAACTATTTACAGGCAACTCCCTTGATGGATTGCCGCTTTTATGAGAGCTAAGGAATCGAGCGTTCAGGATCGGATGTGACGCCCCTGGCCCGATCATGAAGGTCACCGCTCAGTATCTGCATTTGATTCCGCCGGAGACGCCGGGATTCGACCAAATTTGATCGATTTTACGAATCCTTACGAAACATAAACCTGCTGTGCAGTCAGGCCTCTTGCGTATTACGGATGCTTTCAATCTTGCCCTCCATAGATAAGTCGAACGGACGAACTTCAAATCGACATTACGGCAAGAAAAAATCTGCGAATCTCGCTTCCAAGGACTCATTTTTCGATCTGCTATCCTTCCGCGCATGCGATCTCTGCGTTGGTTTGCATCTTTATTATTCTTTCTGATACTGACCGTCCCGCCGCTGAATGCGCGCGTGTCCGTATTCAGATTGACTCGCGACAGGCGGTCTCGGATAGCAAAACTTTTGGCAAAGTGGGCGCCTACGAGCGGATTACCGGCCGCGTCTTTTTTTCGGTCGCAGTTGCAAATCCGCACAATCGGGGAATCGTTGATCTTGATAAGGCAGTGAACCTGAACCATGGCGAAGTCGAGTTTTCCGCCGACTTCATGGCTTTGCGGCCGAAGGATTCGAGCAAGAGCAATGGGTCTCTGTTGCTTGAGGTCCCAAACCGCGGCCGGGGACGCATCGTCAGCCTGATGGACGGAGGGGACTGGGACGCTGCTCAGGATGCCGGCGATGGCTGGCTGCTGCGCAACGGTTACAGCGTCGTCTCGCTCGGTTGGCAGTGGGACGCCGCCGGCGATGGCGCGCTGCGCTTGTATGCACCGATCGCGAAGGAAAATGGCTCGGCGATCCGCGGCTTATTGCGCGGAGACTTGATGCCTTCGAAAGTGATGGAAGAGATCCCGCTTGGCCATCTGATCGTCGGCAATATGGGTGGCAGCGAATATCCCGTGGCCGATCCGGATGATCCGCGAAACCAGTTGACGGTGCGAGATGCGCCCGAGGCAGTGCGCGCCGTGATTCCCAGGTCGGAGTGGCAATTCGCGCACACGGTTGATGGAAAACTTGTCGCCAGCGATCGTCACATTCATCTCAACGGCGGATTTCAGCCGGGAAAGATTTACGAATACATTTACGCCGTGAGCGATCCGGTGGTTGCAGGATTGGGTTTCGCCGCGATACGCGACTTCGCGGCCTATGCCAAACACGCGCCGGATGCGCTGGTTCCCGCGACGCGCGTCTATGGCGAAGGCATCTCGCAGAACGGACGTTTTCTGCGCGATCTTCTTTATCAGGGATTCAACGCCGACGAAGAAGGCAGAATCGCGCTGGACGGCGTACTCGCGCACGTTGCGGGAGCGGGACGAGGCAGTTTCAATATCCGTTTCGCGCAGCCGTCTCGCGACGCTCAACCTACATCGTCGATATTTTTCCCCACCGACATCTTCCCCTTCACCGACCAACCGGAGACCGATCGCGTCACGGGAGACAAGGGAGGACTACTTGATCGAGCCACTGCAGACAAAGTTGTCCCCAAGATTTTCCTTTCCAACACGTCCTACGAATATTGGGGACGCGCGGCTTCACTCATTCACACCACGCGCAGACGCCAAGCAGGACGCGCCGGTTTCGAACGACGTGAGGATCTATTTCTTTACCGGCTTGCAGCATTTCTCCGGACCGTTTCCACCGGCTGAAGGCGAGGGGGACCTGCATGGTCAGGAACCTGAGTCGCCGCTGCCCATCCGATATTTCTGGCGATCGATGCTCGCCAACGTGGACGCCTGGGTACGCAGTGGCAAAACTCCGCCGGAGAGCAAGTATCCGAAGATCGCGGACCGGACGCTGGTCGCGATTAGCGACTACCAATTTCCCTCGATTCCTACGGTCCACAAACCGAGGGAAGCGAACCGGGCATATCGGCTGAACTTTGGTCCGGAGTGGAATCGCGGGATCATCACTCTGCAACCTCCTCAAGTGGGTGAACCTTTTACGGTGCTGGTGCCGCAGGTCGATCGCGATGGCAATGAGTTGGCAGGCATTCATCTGCCGGAAATTGCGGTACCGCTTGCAACTTACACGGGATGGAACCTGCGCGATCCTTCTATCGGTGCGCCCGAGCAACGGGAAGCCTTTGAGGGTTCGTATATAGCTTTCCCTAAGACCGCTGTGGAGCGCGACAAGAGCGGAGATCCGCGCAAGTCAATCGCGGAGCGCTATTCGAGTCGCGAGGATTATCTGCACCGCTACGGAAAGGCGATTGACGCTCTGGTGAAAGACCGCTGGATTCTGGAGGAGGATCGAGCGGCTCTACTGAATCGTGGCGGGGCTGACTGGGATGAGGCGATGAAGTAGGATTGATCCACTCCTCAAACCCGTGTGTCCCCGCGATCTACCTAGTGAGTCACCGTAACGTTGAGTGTTCCCACGGTTCGAATTGTGCCGGTGCCGGCGGCCACAGCGTTCACGGCGATCGTGTAGTTGTTGGAACCGCTGCCTCCTCCGCCAGAGCCGCCTGTGCTCCCCGTTCCACCGCCGCAAGATGAGCTGGCGAACGCCACCATGATCGCAATCACAAACAACGCATTGCGCCGTGCTGGCGTTCTCTTTCCCCAACCACATGCAATGCCGACGATGATCAGGAACGGCATTCCTAGTGCCAGAAGTTCGCCTCGTGTTTCGCGACCATGCGGGATCTTGGAAGCCGCGAAACTGGCGGTAACTCTTATATTTTCCGTTGCCGGAGTACCGGGTGCCGGTTGCACAGTTGCCGGCGTGAAATCGCAGGTGACCGCTGACGTTCCTGTGCAGGTGAAAGAAACTGTGCCGGCAAATCCCGTAGTCACGTTTACGGTCGCGCTGACCGCTGTGCTTCCTCCTCGCGCCAGGGAGAGTGACGACGTGCTGACTGAGCCACTGTAATCGGCAACGTAGAATGGAAACGAGTAAGTATGGGTCAACGCTCCGTAGGTCGCGGAGACCATAAGAGTGTGAACTCCGGCCGTGGCGTTTGACGGTACAGAGACCGACAAGCCGGCAGGCAGCGGCGAGTTACCGCCCACGCCAACCGAACTCCCGCTGCACGCACGACTAAAATCTGTACTGCAAGTCAGATTCACAACTCCGTTGAAGTGATTCAGTGGTTGCACGCCGACACTGATGTTGACAGTGCCCCCGGGCGGCGCCCAATCGGATGCAGGGGATGGGGCCTGCACGCTGAAATCCACGATAGTCAATGTCGAACTGGTGAACGCCGTGGCGGGTCCGCTCACAACCTGCACGCTAAAGGGATACGTGCCCACTGCGAGACCGGCAGATGTCGTCACATTAATGTTCAAACCGGTGTTACTAGGATAGGGTTGCTGTGTTCCCGAAAACGAGCAGGTTACTTGCGCTGGCAGGCCCGAGCAACTCGGGCTATAGGGTGGTATGCCTAATATGAAGACACCGCCGGTTGCGGTGCCGGGCGATGTGGATTGCAGATCACCGACAGTACTGAGCGTGAGCGGTTGCACCGTAAGTATGAATGCCTGCCGCGGCGCGACATTTCCGTCGTCCGCCACAATGGTGATTGGACCCCTGCCGGAATTTCCGTTGCTGGTATGAACTACGAGTGTTGTGTTGGCTACGCCGGATGACGAAACCGTCAATGCGCTCGATCCGAATGTGCAGGTTTCTCCTGGCTGCAACCCTTCGCATCGCAAATGAGCCGTGGAACTATATCCCTGAGATGAGGTCAACTGAATCGTAACCGGCGTCGTACTCTGCCCGGGATAGATGACCTGCTCTGCGCTGGGAAAGAGGGTTTCGCTGAAACCGACGACATAACTGTCAGACGCGTAGGCGACGGCGACATCCGAGCCAAGCTGTGCCCGGACATCAAAAACCTGGCGCCAGTCGTAGTTGGAATCCAGGGTGTAACAAAATCGCTGTCCCAATGACCCGGACGGAATCGTAACGCTGAGCGGAAGATTTACTCCAGACACACTGCTGGAAAGGGTAACGGCGCGGTCGGAAGCATTCGGAACATTGGGGAAAACCCAGCCACAACCTGACCCACCCGCCGCCTGTTCTTCTTCCAACACTAACTGCAACGATGGGGCCGGCGCGCTCTTGAACAGTTCCATGGACGAGGTGAAGCTATCGACCTCAAGCAGGTCGGTGCGCCCGTCGCCATCCACATCGTGACCATATTTGGGATAAAAATAGTCTTTGTTGAGCGCAAACACATCATAGGTAGGAGTGAACGTGCCATCCCCGTTGCCCATCAGAATCTGCGCATAGGCGGCCCCGTTGCTCTGACTGATTCTCTGCCAGGCTATTTCGTCGGTCTTGCCGTCTCCATTGAGATCGGCAACGAGCGACACGGCTGCCGGATCGCCCGATTGCAGGTACGGGGCTACTTCGATCGGCATACCTCCATAGGGAGTGGCCGTATTGCTGACTCGGAACGATCCGTCTGGCTGGCCAAGGTAGGTCGTGAACTTAGGAGGGCCCAAGGTTGTCGTTGTTCCGTCTGGCCAGAAAAAATCGTAGCGTGCAATATCCAGCCAGTGATCGCCGTTTACATCGGCCAGCGCAAGGGGTTGAAAGGCCGTGAATAATTGTCGGCCAGTCTGAAAGGTTCCGTCGCCATTGCCGAGAAATTCCCACACATAGGACGACGTCGTCCAGTATCCGTTCCCCGTATCGTAGACGAGAATATCCAGCTTGCCGTCGCGATTGAAGTCTCCAGCGACAGCACGGGCAATTTCTTCAGCTGAGTCGGAGAACGAAACTGTTCCGCCATTGTGAAAGGTTCCGTTGCCGTTTCCCAGGAACGTGGTAACCGCTTTGCTGGACAAGTTCGCGGTTGGAGCCACCGCAACCAGGTCGAGTTTGCCATCGCCGTTGAAATCGCCAACCGCCATTTCCCCGTCTGCGCCGGAGGTAGGAATAATGGTTGAATTTCCAAACGTGCCGTCGCCGTTGCCAGGCATGAAGAAGATGAATTGAGAGCCAGTGGTTGCTCCCAGGGTCAACCCGATGCCCACGAAGTCCAGATGACCGGTGTGGCGGAAATCGCCGAGCCTGTAATCTCCGAGCCAGTTACCAACAATGCTGATGCCCAGGTCGGTCGTGACCGGGCTGGAGAATCGGCCAGTCCCGTCGTTCAGCATCGCGGCCGCAAAGTACTCGCCGCTGTAGCCTTCGTCCAAAATCAGAACATCTGGCTTCCCGTCGCCATTGAGATCGGTGAAGGAGGGTGGCGAAACCGGGGAGTTCAGAACTCCAACACCGTTCAAACCAATAAATTCGCCCTGCGGAAATCCGAAACCACCAGAGCCGTCATTGATGTAGACACTTGCAGTGTCGGTATCGATGTTCGAGGTTACAACGTCCGGCTTTCCGTCACCGTTGAAGTCGGCAATCGCCAGGGAATAGGACTGGCCCGTTCCTACGTAGTCGCGGCCACTCGTAAAGTGCCCCCGGCCATCCCCGAGGGCAACGGACAAGGTGTCACCGGCAATATCGCCAACGGTCGGATCACCGCCGGCTATGGCTGAAGTGGCGATATCCAGATGACCATCGCCGTTCAGGTCGACGAGCCGCAAAGCGGAGTTACTGTCCCCGTTTCGCACAATGCTGGGGCTTGCAAAGTTACCAGAGCAATCCCCGGTCAGCACCCACACATAGCCATTAATATCGGCGACGATCGCATCCAGACAGCCGTCTTCATTGACATCGGCGAAACGGCCATCCAGCACTAAATTGACCGCGCTGTTTCCCACGAGCAGTTGGCCGGGGACGAACTTACCGGCTCCCGCATTTATGTAAACCTGCGAATTTTCTATGCCCGGACCCGTAATGATCACGTCGGGGCGACCATCACCGTTCACGTCTCCGGAAGCAATGTTCCAGGCAGTACTGTAAAAGCCCGGATTCATCGAAATTACCGGTGCGCCGAAAGATCCGTTTCCTGTGCCCAGAAGAGTTGCGAGATACTGCACGCCTCTGGTATCGCTGCTCACTGTAAACATTACCGAAGCGATGTCGAGTTTTCCGTCGTGATCGAAATCGTCGACTACGAGTGCCGCCGGTGGCTGGGGCAGCGAGTAGGTCTGCTCGAAGCCGAAAGTGCCATCGCCGTGGCCCAGCAAAACTCCAATGGTCGACGTGTCGGACTCGGCCACAATCAAATCGAGCGTACCGTTCCCGCGCAAGTCGGCAGTAACGACATAAACAGGAGATAGCCCCTTGGTCAGCGGAATGATCCGAGGCAACTCGAATGTCCCATCTCCTTTGCCAAAATACATCCACAGATCACTGGTGTAGCCATTGGCGACCACATAGTCAGCGTGACCATCCTTGTTGAAGTCGCCAGTAACCACTCCGACCGGAATCGATCCAGTCGGCGTTGCATCTCGAAACTGTATGCCTGGAAACACGACGGGTGACGTAACCCGGGGGGCGGCTACTGCAGAGGTTGGTCTTCTGGCCGCCAATTGACGGGCGATGATACCAGTTCGATTGAGCAGATACCTGCCGGGCACGGTTTTCGCGGAATCGTTCTGAATTTGAGGGTGCTTCGACTGAAAGTGCCGTTCGATGGCGTTCTGGCGTAATCCTTGTGGCGCGTTCTGGCCGTACCGGTACTGTTGTGCGGAACCATGGTAGGGGGAAATGAGAGCCAGTACGACAACAGATGATGTTAATGACCAACCGCACTTCAATCCGGCTTCCCCCCTCGATCGGAGCAGGCCTGAAAAGGCGTCGTAAATCTATTATTGGATTCCCAATCCGTCAATAGCCCAGTCGGGATACACCTCGCTCGCCGCCGGACAGTCCATTAATATCAATGAGATACAAATCTCGGCTCAAGGCCCCGCGATCTCCAGAATTTGCGCATCGGAACCCTTCCACGCCGAAGGTCCCTCGTGGCTCAGCTTTTGCGCGGCATCGTTCCAGTGGAGATGGGTAATGCTGCTCTCGCCTTTTTCGTATGCGTAGGTCTTTCCGTCATCCTGGTATAGCGTGAAGTCGCTGTTCGCTCCGGGATAGACACGCACCTTTGCGATTGCCTGGACCTGATTCGTGTTCTCGATGGCTTCTCCGAGCGGCAGAATCGAGCCGGCGCGCACAAAAAGCGGCAGGGTATCAATCGGAGCGGCAACGTTGATGGTCTGGCCGCCGTGAAAGCGTTCGTTCGTCCAGTAGTTGTACCAATCGGCGCCCGCGGGCAAATAAACCGCGCGGCTGGTTGTGCCCTGATCGGTGACCGGAGCCACCAGGAATGCGGGACCGAACATATATTCATCGCCCAGGTCGGCGACTTTCGGGTCGTCGGGGAAATCCATGAATAAGGCGCGCATCGATGGTGCGCCAGTCTGATAGGTCGTGTAAGCCAGCGAATAGATATAAGGAAGCAGTTGATAGCGCAGTCTGAGATATTTTTCCAGAATCGGCTCTGCCTGTTTCCCATACGACCAGACTTCGTTGTACTTGCGGCTGCCGTGCGCACGGAAGACCGGCAAGAATGCAGCGTACTGGAACCAGCGCGTGTAAAGCTCGGGATAGTCGTCATAACCGCCCACATTCTCGCGAGCGTCAGAGGGGTCAAGAAGTGGCGGATGTGCCGGGTGATGAACCGCGGGCAGATATTGCCAGCCTCCGATGTCCTGCGTCCAGTTGGCCATGCCGGATGCTGTGAAGTCGAGGCCAGTGGGGATCTGGCGCTTCAGCGTGTCCCACGTCCCGTGAATATCGGAAGACCAGAACAGTGTTCCGTTCCGTTGTGCGCCGAGGTAGGCGTCGCGCGAAAGAATAAGAGCGCGCTTCTGTTTTACGTCGCGACGGAACCCGTCATAGATCGCAGCCGTGTGCACCAGGGGATAGATGTTGTAGTACTGCGTGCCAGGTCCGGCGTGGAAGTAAGAGCCGTTTGGGGGCAGATCGGGTTCAGTCTCATCGGCCCACAGGGAATCGAAGCCTTTGCTGATGATGTTGTCGCGAAGAATGTCCCAGTACCAGCGAGCGGCTTCGGGATTGCTGGTGTCGATGTCCGAGCCGGCGCGGTCATAAGGTAGTCCATCCACCGGCGTGCCGTCGGCGGTGTGCAGGAACCATCCTTTCTGATTGATGAAATCAAAGTAACGCGAACTCTTTTCGAAACGCGGCCACACGCTGATCATGGTCTGGAAACCCATGTCGTGAAGCTGGCGATTCATCGCGGCCGGATCGGGCCAGCGCTCCGGAACAAAGTCCATTTGGCCCATCTTCGTGTAATAGAACCAATCCAGGACGATAACGTCCGCAGGAAGATGTCGATCGCGATAACCTTTTGCCACCGCAAGCATTTCGTCCTGCGTGATGTAACGCTGCTTGCACTGAATGTAGCCGTAGGCGGCTTTGGGCATCAGGGGAGTTGGGCCGGTCAGGAGACGATAGCCGGAGTAAATCTCGTCTGTGTTCGCGCCCGCGATTACGAAGAATGAAACGCGATCTCCCACCTCGGAAACCCAGCGGGTCTCTTCGTTGAAACCCGGCGCGATGGTTGTCTTCGAGGGATTGTCCCAGATCAATCCATAGCCGTAGTTGCTTACCAGAAAAGGCACGCAGACGCTGGGGCCGCCGGTGGCCAGGTAGTTGTGCCAGCACTCGACGGTGTGGCCGCGATGGTCGAGAAATCCCTCTTGATTTTGGCCCAGGCCGTAGTAGTGCTCATCATCGGGCGAAGCAAAGGTGGCGCCGACCTGGTAAGAACTGCGGGTCCGAGGGACGCCGGTCGTTCAGGAGGCTTGCGTTGCCATCTTTGTGATTGGGGACAGACATCGACCACCCGGTCATATCCAAAAGCGTTTTTCCTTCGGGTGTTTTGATTGTGATGTGGGCTCCTGGAGCGGAACCGTTGAAGAATTTTCCGATATCAATTTGCGTCAGCGTGGGATGGCCCGGCTTGTTCTTCTCTACTGTGACTACCATGCGCGAGGACCGATAAGTGTCGGCAGTGTCGTCGGCCTTGCTGGTCCAACTCGAGGCCGACGGAGTCGCAACGAATCCGAAACCGGGAGGAGTAAGTGCCGGTTCTTTCTTCAGACTTAGAGTGACGCGAATAATGTTGGGCGCGTAGGGCTCGAGGACAATGGAGCTGCCGTCTCGATTCAAAACCACTTGTGACGATTCGGCATTCGCGAGGCCGGCGTAGAGTCCTGCTGCAACCAGTACGAGGGCGAATTCGCCGAAACATCGCGACGGTTAGCTGATGCACGCGTAATCCTCCGAGGAACATTTGTATGCCAGGGTTGTTTCGCAGCAATATAGCCTCTTTTTCGTGCCACAGGTGAAAATCGAATTCGTCACTGTATCTTTCGGATTCGCGGTCGCAGGACTTCAGGCTATTGCGCACTCCACAAGAACGACGGCGTGAGTGGGCACGGTTAGCGCGAGACCGTCGGCAACTACTCTGACGGGATGGGTGGCCGGCTTGACTTCTTCGGGATCTGTAAAGGAATTGGTAGCACGCATATCCGAGTGCGTGAGCACCGAGGCGCGTGCTTCGGTGGCGCGCGCGCCATTCGCGAACCGGACCCGCAACGGCAACGCTGACTCCAGCGACGGGTTGGTCAAGGTCACCGTTAGACGACGGTCGCGGATCGACGCGGAAGCAGACAATCCCGGCAAGCGTGCTTGACCAGCGAGCACTGGAATATCCAGGTCCGCCACCGGGTTGCTCACCGGCACCTGCCGGGCGCCCATGTGGGCGCGGTACATATCGAAAACGTGATAGACCGGAGTGCGAACGAATTTTTCGCCCTGCGCCAGGAACAGGGAGTGAATACAGTTTACGGACTGCGCCACGTTCGCCATCGCTATCTTGTCGGCGTGCCGATTGAAAATATCGAACGTCATTCCGGTGTGAACGGCGTCGCGGAGGGTGATGGTCTCACTCAGAATGTAGGCAGGCGTAATCTCGGAACCGGGAGCGTACCAGACGCCCCACTCGTCGATGACCAGTTTTGTGCGATGGGCAGCGTCAAACTTTCCCATCTCTTTCCAGTGATCGTTGATCACCTTCTCCAGGCGCACGCCCCGCAGCAGGACTTCGTACCATTCCGAAGCTTTGAAATCTCCGGCCTTGATTGGAGTCGGCCGCAAGTCGGTATAAAAGTGAAGCGAAAATCCCTGCGGAGGTTCGTAGCCGCGCATGGCGTCGAAAAAGCCGGTAGTCCAGCCGATGTCGCCGTCGGCGGAATGTCCGCGCGGGCCGGTTGCCACCAGGAACGGATCCGTGTAGTTCGGAAACTGGGTGATGAACTGGCGGTACTTGGTGGCGTATTCTTCGGGGCGCATCGTGCCGCCGCATCCCCAGGATTCGTTGCCGACGCCCCAGTAACGGATGCCGAAGGGTTGCGAGTCACCGTTGGCGGCGCGCTCTTCGGCGAGGCTCAATGTCCCCGCGGGCGCGTTACAGTAGGAAACCCAGTCGTGAAATTCGCTGGGCGTGCCTGATCCGACGTTCGCGGCGACGTAAGGTTCAGCTCCAATCAGGCGGCACAGGTGCATGAATTCGTGGACGCCGAATTGGTTGGTCTCGGTGGCGTCAAGTCCCGCGGGCATGCGGCGTTGCCAGAAGTTGTAAGTGCGCGGCCGCGCTGAGGCCTTGCCGATTCCGTCACGCCAGTGATATCCGTCGGCAAAGCAGCCGCCGGGCCAGCGCAGATTTGGGGCGCCGATCCGCTTCATGTCATCCACAAATTGTTTGCGGATTCCGTCCACGTTGGGGATGGACGAATCTCGTCCCACCCAAACGCCATCGTAGATCACGCCGCCGAGGTGCTCGATGAAATGTCCGTAGAGATGCGGACTGATGACGGCGCCAGCGTCGCCGGGTGAGATCACTATTTCCGTGTCCGCGGCGAACGCCAGGCGAGGCCCGGCGAGCATGCCGGCTGCTGCAGCCGCACCTGCTTTGAGAAAACTGCGCCTGTTCATAGTGTCATCTCTCCGGATCGTGATTGTCGCTATTCTCGACCGCGCCGCGGCGCGCTCCGGTGGTGAGGGCCCTGTGAGATAATTCCGCAATTATATCGATGAAGTAAAGGATGCAGTAAAGTTCCGCGTATGACTTGACCGACTCGGTGCACCGCTCGCGAACCACTAAGAATCCCAGACGATCGGAGAAACGAACATGAGGGAGCGATCTTTTCTGTTGGCGCTGGCGGTGTTCCTGATTTTCGGAAGTTCAATTCCCGTAAAGGCGGCCGGGCCAGCAGAGCAGGACAGTTCGTCTGTGATGGCCGCCACTCCGCCGATGGGTTGGAACAGTTGGGATGGCTACGGCACGACCGTCAAGGAATCCGATGTCAAAGCCAATGCACAGTGGCTCGCCGAGCACCTGAAATCTTCCGGATGGCAATATGTCGTGGTTGATATGGAGTGGTTTGTCACCAATCCCACGCCGGAAGGGAATTCCAAGAAATCGGATTACAGCCTGGACGACTCTGGACGTTACACGCCCGCAGTGAATCGCTTTCCATCGGCTGCGAATGGTGCCGGCTTCAAACCTTTGGCCGATTATGTCCACTCTCTTGGACTGAAATTCGGTATCCATATTCTGCGAGGCATTCCGAAGCTGGCGGTGGAGAAGAATCTGCCAATCGCCGGGTCATCTTTTCACGCGACCGACGCCGCGGACTCTTCCGATACTTGTCCGTGGAATTACGACAACTACGGTCTCGACGGATCAAAGCCGGGAGCGCAGGCCTACTACGATTCGATCGCCAAACTTTACGCCAGCTGGGATGTCGATCTCATAAAAGTGGATTGCATCAGCAGTCATCCTTACAAGGGCGATGAGATCCGTCTTTTAAGCACGGCGCTGGCGAAGGCCGGTCGGCCGATCGTTTTGAGCCTTTCACCGGGCCCGGCTCCGCTGGAAAAAGCTGAAGAGATGCGTCAATACGCTCAGATGTGGCGCATTTCCGACGATATATGGGACCTGTGGCACAGCACGGTGGCCTACCCTCAAGGCCTTGGAGACCAATTCGCAAACGTTGCGAAGTGGGCTGGAAAGGCAGTACCAGGACACTGGCCGGACGCCGACATGCTTCCGTTGGGATATCTGGGGCCAGCTCCGGGATGGGGACAGCCACGCTACACGCGGCTCACGCATGACGAGCAGCGAACTTTTGTGACGCTCTGGTGTATTTTCCCTTCGCCTCTGATGGTGGGCGGCGACCTGCCCAAAGCCGATGCCTGGACGACTTCGCTGCTGACCAATCCTGAAGTCATCGCCGTAGACCAGCACTCCACCGGCAACCATCCAGTGATTTCGACAGACAAGACAGTGGTTTGGGTGGCGGAATCTGGCAAGGCAGGCGGCCAGTACCTGGCGATCTTCAATCTGGACGACGCCAGTCAGAACGTCCAGTATTCATGGAAAGACCTGGGCTTGCCTGAGGGGAAGCACAAGGTGCGTGACCTCTGGGAACGCAAAAATCTGGCTTCGGAAAAATCGGTGAGCGTAACTCTGCCGCCGCACGGAAGCGTGCTGTACGCAGTGCGCTAGGGCCGTACATTTTTAGCTGAACCTAATTTCAAATGAAAGCTGTCGTCATAAAAAATCCGGGTGAAGCCGTCGTGGAGTCGATCACGGAGCCGGTGAGCTCCGGGGAGAATCTTCTGCTTAAAGTTCGCATGATCGGACTTTGCGGAAGCGATCTGAATTCGTTTCGCGGAAAAAATCCGATGGTGACATTTCCCCGCATTCCTGGACACGAAGTCGCCGCGACCATCGTTTCTGGCAGTAAAGAAAATCCTGCTCTGGCGGCAGGGGTCAATGTCACGATGTCTCCGTACACCAACTGCGGCAAGTGCGCTTCCTGCCTGCGCCAAAGACCCAACGCCTGCCAGTTCAATGAAACCCTCGGAGTGCAACGAGATGGAGCGCTGACCGAGTACATCAGCATGCCGGAAAACAAACTCTATACCGGGAGACTCACGATCAAGGAACTCTGCCTGGTCGAACCTTTGACCGTGGGTTTCCATGCAGTGGCGCGAGGCCGCGTAACGGCCCAGGATTCAGTCGCAGTTTTTGGCTGCGGTGGCGTGGGGCTGGGGGCAATTGCAGCATCTGGTTTCCGTGGCGCCCGGACGATTGGCATTGACGTCGATGACGATAAGTTAAACCTGGCCCGGAAAACCGGCGCAGCAGAGACCATCAACACCAGCAAAGAATCGCTGCACCAGCGTCTTCTGGATCTGACCAACGGATTGGGGCCGGATGTCATCATCGAGGCCATCGGATTACCGCAGACTTTTCGAGCCGCGGTGGAGGAAGTCGCATTCACCGGACGCGTCGTCTACATCGGCTATGCCAAAGAGCCGGTAGCGTATGAAACACGGCTTGTTCGTCCAGAAGGAACTCGACATTATGGGCTCACGCAATGCAATGCCCGAAGATTTTCGGGAGGTAATTCGCATGCTGGAGGATCATCGGTTTCCGGTCGATGAGCGCAGTCAGTTCGGTTTTGCCATTGGCGGATGCGCCGAATGCTTTACGGGCCTGGAGTGAGAATCCTGCAGGCTTCACCAAGATCATGATCAGCGTGGATTAACCCCAGGCCCCCTGAGCGTCAGGCGACGCGAAAGAGTCCGCTGGCCCGGATTGTCTCGACGGCTTCGTGGCGGTCCTCTGCATCCAGTTCCTTCATGATGCGGCTGATGTGGTTTTTAACTGTAAATTCCGAGAGGTTGAGGTTGACCGCAATCTCCTTATTCGTAAGTCCTTTTTCTACGAGGCGCATGAGTTCAAGCTGTCGGTCGGTCAGACAGTAGTTCGAGCTTCCGGGCAGGAGAGGAATTCTGGAGCGGGTCCGGTACTCCTGAGAGAGATGGCGAAGAAGCGCCATGCAGAGCCGCGGAGGCCACATTGCTTCGTCGCGCGAGACACCCAGAACGGAGGCAACGATCTCCGAAGCCGAGGCTTCTTTAAGCACATAGCCGCTCACACCGAGATATGCGGACCGCAGGAATGCGTCGGGGTCTTCGTCCATACCAAACAGGATGACGCCGAGTTGCGGAGCCAACTCTCGCAAGTCGCAGATCAGGGTGGTTGCCTGGGTCGTGGCCAGCGAGTCCATAAGGAGAATGGAACAGCCGGAAGCCATGATCTCTTCTATGGCGGACTCGGTATAACGGCTGACGCCGGCGATGGAAACTCCGCCTTTTTTCTCAAGCAGACGAACCAGTGTTTCTCGAAGAAGGCGATTCTCAGCCAACAGGAAAACCTTCACCTTTGTTGACTCACTTCCGTTCTTGTCTTGCGCCATGAATAACCACTTCCGACGAAGCTTGCCGCGATGAAGACTGGTGATACGATGCGAGCCCAGTGGTGGAGGACACCTGTGTTGCGCTAATAATTTCTAAATTATACGGCGGACAGGTTGAGGAAAAACCTAAGATATTTCGAATGCCCGCGATTGCAAATGCGCATATGTTGAACTGTCGCGCGAAGCTGCAGGAGATGCGCAGTTTCATACTATGAAAGTCGTTCTACCCTGGCGGACAAGGTAAAAGGTATGCCCAAATTCCGAAGCAGAAATGAAATTTTCTGAGATGCGGAAGTACCTTATAAAGAATGACATCGGAGGTATTCTTCCAGTATTGGTATCCATTTCGCCTCGCGCGCTTTCGGCTCGAATACGGGACCCACCCGCTTAGTACTCTCTAGTTCCGTAGCTAGTACGGCCTAGTGCCCAAGACTAGGCAAATCGCATCCTCATCATTTCGCTCCCGTTAGTCTGAACGCTTCTCCGAGGCGGTTTTGCACAGGTGGGCTCGCTAGGGCAAAAACCACCCGCTGTTGGGCCTACCATTTCAGCACCCAAAATCGATACTAGTGAATCCGCCGAGGAAGGAAGGGGGGGCGATGAACAAAGCGATTCGTGTGCTTGTGGCCAATCGACCCAAACTCATGCGCGAGACTGTGCTGGCCGTGCTTTCGGACCAGCCCTGGATCGAGATTGTTGGCGAAGTATCGAACGACATCGACATTCCCGACAAAGTACAGGAGTTGTTGCCGGAGGTGCTGGTGATTGCGGTGGACGAACCCGGAAAGCGTCCGGCGCTCTGCGACGCGCTTCTGCAGGAGAATCCTTCTCTCCACATTATTGCAGTGGCTCCGCAGCAGAACTACACCGTGTGCTACTGGGCGACCCTGGATATTCGTTCGGATGATTTCGAGCCTTCCGAAGAAGGATTTCTGAATGCGGTTCGCAGGGTTGCGGAAGAATCCGGCTTGCATTGTGACCCTAGACCCACGGCCGGAAGCACCACAATTTGATTAAAGACGATTTAACGAGAGACGAATTGAGTAGAGCCAAAATGATTCTTCATGGCAAGCGGTGCCTGCTTCTGATCGCCACGATTACCCTGCTGGGCGCGGTAAATGCGTCTTCCCAGGGAAACGAATCCCAACGTGAGACCGGGTACACGGCGCTCTCCACGCGTCGCGATCGAACCTCGGATCTGGGAAAGAAAAATCTGGAGAGAGTGGCCGCATCAGCGGCGCAGCTGCAGACTGTACTGATCAAAGAAGCCGGCATTCTGGTGGAACTGAAGCGCTGGGTGGCGAAAGAGGCCACCGACAACGGCCAGATCGTGGAAGACAACGACCTGACCGATCAGGCGATATTCGACCGCCTTGACCGCGACCTTAGTTTCCGATCCGTCGCGACCCAACTGGTGCAGCGATACGGTTATCTGCTGCCCAATTTGAATCCGGACTCGGATGCGGCCAAAGAGCAGGACCTGATCCTGAAAGAGCGCGCCCGCCGGTTTGTACAACTGGAAGCACAGGAAGATGCGGCGCCACCTGCCGCCCAGCAAACTCAAACCAATAAAGAAAACCCCAACGCGAGAACAGAACGCACATCCTGCGATTCACGAAACCAGGATTGCGACATGCGCGATCTCAGACGCAGACAGTCCATGCGACAAGGCTCCGACGATATGACGACTCCGTCGTTCCCGGGATCGGACATGTTGCAGCAAATGCCGTCTTCCGATCAGTTGCGGAGCTTGCGTATGGCATCGGGCCGTGATGAGTCCGGACTTGGGTCTCTAGGCGGAGACGGCGGTCTGAGTCTGACCGCGGACAGCTCGCGCCGGTCCTCTTCGGGTCTCGGCGGCAGCGCGTCTGCGATGGGAGGAATGGCCGGCGGTGGCATGTCCGGTGGCATGGGTGGCCTGATGGGCGGTAGTGCCGGCGGCATGGATGACATCGACCGCCTGTTGCGGCAGCGCAGTATGGACGATCTCACCGGGCTGAGCGGTGGAGGGAGCCTGGGCTCGACCATGGCCAGCAGCCGGGAGCCGAATCGAACCTATAGACTGCGGGATGAAGATCGTGGAAGGCTTGACGACACTCAGCGAGATTTAACTCCGGTGTCAATGGTCCGCAAGCGCAGCCCTTACGCTGATATCCCCTCACTTTATGACATGTACGTGCAGGCGGCGCCACGGGACCGCGAGCCCGAACGCTTCGGACTGGAGATTTTCCGCAATGGAACTCGGGATTCGGAATCGCTCCCAATGGATCTCCCGGTCGGGCCCGACTACGTAGTTGGACCGGGCGACGGGCTTTCGATCAATCTCTGGGGCGGTGTTTCCCAAAGAATGGTTCGCCAGGTGGATCGCGAGGGCCGGATCAATTTGCCGGAAGCCGGACCTCTACTCGTGAGTGGGCGGACTTTGGGAGAAGTTCAGGAATCGGTCCAGCAGGTCTTGCGTACCCAGTTCCGCGATATCTCGGCGGATGTTTCGTTGTCGCGCCTGCGGACGATTCGAGTGTACGTGGTGGGAGAGGTCGATGAGCCGGGAGCCTACGACATCAGTTCACTTTCAACGCCGTTGAACGCGCTGTTTGCCGCTGGAGGGATCACCGCGCGAGGTTCACTCCGTCACCTGAAACATTACCGCGGCAAAGAGCTGATCGAGGAAGTGGATGCTTACGAGTTGCTGTTACACGGCGTGGGCTCTGACGCCAAGCGGCTGGAAAACGGGGACTCGTTGCTGGTACCTCCCGTGGGCGAGCAGGTGACGGTTGCTGGAATGGTACGGCGTCCTGCGATTTACGAGATGCGAGATGAGAAGTCGCTGGCCGACGTTCTGGATCTGGCTGGCGGAATTCTTGCCGGCGGCGGCGTTGCGGCACATCGAAGTGCAGCGTTTGCAAGCTCACGAAAAGCGCACCATGCTGACGCTGAATCTTGTCGCCTGACGGCGATAACGCCAGTGTGAACCAGCAACTGAGCTCGTTCAAGGTTCAGGATGGCGACCAGATTCAGATCTTTCCGATTGCGTCCTACAACGAACAGGCGATTTATCTGCAGGGCCACGCTCTGCGTCCCGGCCGCTACTCCTATCACGATGGCATGCGGCTGACTGACCTGGTCGCGTCTTATCACGACCTATTGCCTGAGCCGGCTCCGAAATATGCGGAGATTGTCCGCTTGAATGCACCGGACTTCCGTCCCAGCGTGGAAAGCTTCGACTTGTCGGCAGCCCTGGCAGATCCTGCGAACTCGCCGAAGTTGCAGCCGCTCGACACAGTCCGTGTATTCAGCCGGTATGACTTCGAACCGCCTCCGACAGTCTGGGTCGGCGGGGAAGTACGTACGCCGGGTCAGTATCGAACCTCAGGTCAAGTTCGTCTGCGGGACGCTGTATACCTCGCGGGTGGCGTGTCGACCGATGCTGGTCTGGAGTCTGCACAACTGTTCCGTACCCAGTCAGATGGCACCCTGAAGATTTTCAGCGTCAATCTGGGCGGAGCGCTTTCCGGGAATCCGATGGACAACATCCTGCTCGAACCTCGTGATCGAGTGCTGGTCCATCAAAATTCCGCGAGTGTGGATCCGCCAACGGTGTACGTCAAAGGCGAAGTGGCTAAGCCTGGGCGCTATCCCCTTACGACGAATATGTACGTCGAGGACCTGATTCGAGTGGCCGGCGGTCTGAAGCGAAGCGCGGATCCGGTGAAGGCCGATCTGACCCGCTACGGAGTAGGAAGTGAGCCAGGAACCGTCAGCGAGAGTGTCCCGATACAACTCTCGGCCGCATTGAAAGGCGATGGTACCGACAACATCCAGCTTCGTGACGGCGACATGCTGTCCATTCGCCAGGCGCCGGGCTGGAATGATGTCGGCGCCGCGGTGACGGTGCGAGGCGAGGTTCAACACTCCGGCTCCTACGGAATTCAGCCCGGTGAGCGGTTGAGTTCAGTGCTGGAGCGTGCCGGAGGCTTCTCCGCAGAGGCTTATCCCCGTGGAGCGGTGTTGATGCGCCGCGAAGTGCGGGAAGTACAGATGCAGGCGCATCTGGCACTGGTGCAAAGGATGAAACGGGAAGAGATCAACCTTAAAGCCCTTCCTGAAAATGACGCTGACCAGCGGAATGCCAAGCTGACAGCGATAGGGCAGACCGAAGTCGCGCTCAACCAACTGGAACAGAATGCTCCCATCGGCCGGGTCGTGATTCACATCCAGCCGGAAGTAAAGGATTGGCGAAACACTGCCGCCGATGTGGTATTGCGCGATGGAGACGTGCTGCTGATCCCCAAGAAGGCGAATTACGTGCTGGTTTCGGGACAAGTCTTCAACCCGACTGCGATCAGTTTCCGTCCGGGACGCAGCGCGAAGTGGTATCTCAGCCAGGCGGGCGGGCTAAGCCAAATGGCGGACAAGAAAGCTGTCTTTGTGGTCCGGGCTGATGGGTCGGTACTGGCGTCGCAAAACAACTCCGGATGGTGGACAGGCGACCCTCTGAATGCTGGCCTGCGGCCTGGCGACTCAATCGTGGTGCCGGAAAAAGCGCCAAAAATCGGCACTCGCAATTGGGCAACAGCTCTCCAGGCAGCGCAGCTAGCGACTTCTGTGGCACTGACGGTTGCGTATTTCAAGCCGTAAGGACGGAAGTTCGAAATGTGTATGAGGGCGGTGTTGATGGCGTGTGGATGGGTAACAATGACTGTCATAGCGGTGCAACCGGGCTTATGCACGCCACAAGAACCGCCGCAGGCCCCTCAGGTTGAGACCCGGAACGAACCGCAGGCAGCTAAGGTTGAGGACCACGGCAAGACGAAGACCACCGACAGTTCGGCAGATTTGGAAAAGTGGCAAATTTCCTCATCGCCGCTGCGGTTCCGTGACCTGCGGAGAAGTTTTTTGCAAGACCAAAAGCAGATCTGGACCAGTCCCATGCGACTCCGATTTTCCGACACGGAATGGCTCGTTCCTTTTGCCGGAATCACCGCAGGACTGCTGGTAACCGACCGGGATGTCAGTTCCCATTTGTCTCACGATCCTGCAACCCTGAGCCACTACAGCAATCTTTCTAATGCCGGGATCGGGGCATTAGTGGGCGGCGCGGCTGGAATGTGGCTTCTGAGTTATCCGTCTCGCAATGAACATTGGCGGGAGACCGGCTTGCTGGCGGGACAAGCTGCGCTCAACAGCCTGGTTGCGGTCGAGGCGTTGAAGTACTCGCTAGGCCGGAATCGGCCACTCCAGGGAGACGGCGCGGGGCAGTTCTTTCAAGGAGGTACATCATTTCCGTCAGAGCACGCGGCTGCCGCCTGGGCTGTGGCAGGAGTGATCGGACATGAATATCCCGGCCCGCTGCCGAAGGTGCTGGCTTATGGCCTGGCTTCGTTAGTGAGTTATTCGCGCATCCGCGCCGAGCAACACTTCCCAGCGGATGTCTTTGTCGGCAGCATTGTGGGCAGCCTTATCGCCCAGCAGGTTTACACCCATCACCATGATCCGGAGCTGGGAGGCGATACGTGGCGCTACATCGGCGATGTGCTTCGCGGAGATGGACAGGCGTCGCCACAGAATCAGGGATCTCCATATGTGCCGCTGGATAGCTGGGTGTATCCGGCGCTGGATCGCCTGGCTGGATTCGGACTGGTTGACAGTGGATTTGCCGGGATGCGTCCTTGGACGCGAAGGGAATGCGCACGGTTACTGAGTGAAGCGGAAAATAGCCCGGCATACGAGGCGCACGACAACGAAGTGACGGCGGGAATTGTCGCCGCGCTCGAACGCGAGTTTCGTCCTGAGATGGAGGGAGCCGACGACGCCGGCGGAGGAGCGTTCCGCGTGGAGTCTGTGTACAGCCGGACTGGCTATATCTCAGGCACTCCGCTCCGGGATGGCTATCATTTTGCGCAGACTCAGATCAACGATTTTGGACGTCCATACGGCGGAGGTTGGAACAACATCACGGGTTTTTCGACTTTTGCCACGGCAGGCCGCTGGGTGAGTTATTTCCGTGGCGAATGGCAGAATTCATCCGGCTTGCCGGCGCTGCCCCTGGCGGCGCGGCAAATGATTCAGCAGGTCGACCACCTTCCCCAGACGCCTCCGGGAACAGGCCAGCCGGCAGTAAGCCAGTTTCAGGTGCTCGATGCCTATGTGGGCATGATGTTTTCCAACTGGCAGGTCTCTTTCGGGCGGCAAAGCCTTTTGTGGGGGCCGGGTGATGGCGGATCGATGATGCTCAGCGACAATGCCGCACCGCTCAACATGTTCCGAATCAACCGGGTAACGCCATTCAAGTTGCCCAGCGTTTTGGGGTGGCTGGGCCCCATGCGGCTGGAGCTCTTTTTGGGCCAACTGAGTGGCCAGCAATTCATGCAGCTTAACGGTGCCGTCGGAAGTTTCGCCCACACACTTCACCCGCAGCCCATGATTCACGGTGAAAGATTCACCTTCAAGCCGACGAAGGATTTTGAATTCGGCTTTTCCCGGACCGTGATATTTGCCGGCGAGCAAGTGCCGTTCACCTTGCGTTCATTGAAGAACAGCTTCTTCAGTTTTAGTACTTCAAACGGCGGCAATGGCTTACAGGCGGACCCGGGAGACCGAAGATCGGGATTGGACTGGTCTTACCGAGTGCCCAAATTCCGCGACTGGGTGACATTCTACGGGGACGCGTTTACTGACGACCAGATTTCTCCCATAGCGTATTTCGATCGTTCCGCAATCCGCGGCGGCCTCTATTTCTCTCGACTGCCACGTTTGCCAAAACTCGACCTGCGCTTCGAGGGTGTTTACACGGATTTGCCGGCCGGAGGCCAGCTTAGCCATGGCTTTTTCTACTCCAACGACCGGTATCTCAATGGCTATACCAGCCAGGGCCAGCTCTTGGGTAGTTGGATCGGCCGTGAGGGACAAGGCGCACAGGGTTGGGCGAACTATTGGTTCAGCGCAAGGAACCGGCTGCAGTTCAATTATCGGCACCAGAAGGTGAGTCGCCAGTTTGTCACTGGCGGCGGAACCCTGACTGACGTAGGAGTACGAGAGGACTATTGGTTCCGGCCAACTCTGGGCATTTCGACAACATTGCAGTACGAGCGCTGGCTGTTTCCGGTGATCCAACCCAACGCCGCGCGGAATGTAAGTGCAACCGTGGAGATCCAGTTTCAGCCCGAAAAATTGTTTCGTCGTGGAGACAGCAATGCGCTCGGAACCGTAGGGCGGCCTTAGGCAGCTGCCGAGAGATCTGCAGGGCGCGAGTAGTTAGTTGCGCGAGTTAGTTAGTCGTTTTTGTTCTGTCTGGTTGAGGTTGGGTTAGCTCACAAACGCCCCTGTAAGTGAGAGGGCGGAGCTACAGGTGGCAATCAGTCTCTTCGAAGAAAAGTCGAGGCGCTGATCTGGAATGAGGAGTAACTCCCCGGTGCGTTCAGTTCACGCTTACGAGCAACACGAAAGAAACATAATATGAGTTCTTCTGTGGGTGTAAGCCAGGCGCAAAAAAAGCGCACCGAAGGTCTGGCGGTTGACCTTAGCCTGGTACCGGCGACCCAACGCCGAAGTGCAGCGGCTACCTTCCGCCGTGTCATCGTGACTTCCGAAGTGCTGGCTGATTTTGCGACCATCGTTGTCTCGGTGGCTCTTCAGTTATGGGGTGTATTCCTATTCATCCCTGGGCAGAAAGCTCCACTATCCTACTCACGCAGTGCTGGGCCTGGCGGTCGCGTTTGCTTTGGTAATGGTTCTGATGCTGGACCGGGTCGGCGCATATCGTGTTGCCAACAGCCTGTTGAGGGTTCGGGAAACTGAGCAGGTGCTGCAAGTTTCGGCGCAGGCATTCCTGATTGCTCTTGCCGTCTCATTTTTCAGCAATGTGCTCTTCTCGAGATGGGTCCTGGTATTTTGCCTGACGCTGGTGCCGTTGGCCCTGTTCATTGAAAAGAGTTTGATGTACCTGCTGATCCGCACGCTGCACTCCCGCGGCCTCGGAATCGAGAGAGCGCTTATCTACGGCTCCGGAGGCACGGGGCGCCGGGTATTTTCAGTGCTGGAACGGTCCCCGAAGCTCGGCCTGGAGCCGGTCGGGTTCGTCGACGATCAGCCCCTCAAAGTGGGTGGAACGGTCTTCGAGATGGGGTACGAGCGAAAGCGTTCCGCCCATATATGGGCTGGACCGGTCACCGAGGAGTTGATCCGCCGTCACGCTGCCGATCTGGTGATTGTTGCCATCCCTTCGATTGCGCGCGATCCTTTTCTCCACACCGTGGAAGAGGCATTTAAAGCCAATGCTCGGGTCTCTTTTGTTCCCAGCCATTTTTTGCCCGACCGATGGGTTGACTATCAGGACATTGATGGCGTGCTGTTGGCCTCGTTTGAAAGATCGTCCCGGAGTATCGCTTACGAAATACTCAAGCGACTATGCGACGTGGCCGGATCGCTAGTGCTCCTGGTGTTGGGAGCACCGATTTTTCTGTTAGTGGCCCTGCTTATCAAGATGGACTCGCCTGGCCCGGTCTGGTTCAAACAGGAGCGAGTTGGTCACAACGGACAAATCTTCCGGATGGTCAAGTTTCGCACTATGACCATGCAAGCGTCGCCCTACGATTATTCTCCGCGTGCCTCCGCCGATCCCAGAATCACCCGGGTCGGGCGCTTACTGCGCCGAACTAGCCTGGACGAACTGCCGCAACTGTTGAATATCCTGCAGGGCAAAATGTCGTTAGTAGGACCTCGCCCGGAGATGCCGTTCATTGTGGAACAGTACTCGGAACGGCACCGCCAAAGGCTGCGGGTAAAGCCAGGACTCACCGGCCTTTGGCAGTTGAGCGGCGACCGGGCGTTCCTCATTCACGAGAATGTAGAGTACGATCTCTACTACATCCAGCACCGCAACTTTTACATGGACCTAGCCATTTTGCTGCATACGTCGATATTCGCCATGCGCGGAGTCTGAGTGGATACTGCCTGTGATTAACGCAAGAAAAACCGAAGAGGTTGGGCGAGAGACTTCCAGGAAAGATGTGCCTATCCGCGACTTGGAAGGGATCCCGGAAATCGATTTTGCCTATGGGCGGAAGGAACGGGTAACGGATGCGCCCTCGCCGGATCGAGGGTGGACGTCATACTCCTGGCTGATTTGGGAAAATCGTGGACTGTTATACAAGGTTGCGACGCGCACGCTCTTCGCCGCGACTCTGCTCGTGTTTCTCATTCCATCCAGATTTGAGTCCACTGCCCGTATCATGCCACCCGAGCAAGCGGGCGGCGGCGCACTCCTGTCACTCCTGGCAGGAAAAGGTGGTGCTGGCGGCATTGACAGCTCTGCTCCCGGGCTCGCGTCCTTAGCCGGCAATTTTCTTGGCTCCGCTACCAAGGGAGCGCTGTTTGTTGACTTGGCCAGTAGTCGCACAGTAGAAGATCACCTCATCGACAGGTTTGACCTGCAGAAGGTTTACCGGGCCCGCTACAAGCAAGATGCCCGCAAGACGCTGGAAAAACACACGTCCGTCGAAGAAGACCGGAAAAGCGGGGTGCTGTCAATCACGGTAACCGACGCGAGCCCGCAACGCGCCCGAGATATCACTCAGGCTTATGTAGAGGAGCTTGATCGCCTGGTGTCACAGGTAAGCACATCGGCGGCGCGGCGAGAACGTATCTTTATCGAGCAACGCTTGTCCTCGGTCAAGACAGATCTGGAAGACGCGGAGCACCAGTTCAGCGCCTTTGCCAGCAAGAAAGGCACGCCTGATATTAAGGAACAGGCGAAAGCGATGGTCGAAGCCGCGGCCGTACTGCAGGGACAGATGATCGTGGCCCAGTCGGAACTGCAAGGTCTAGAGCAGATATATACAGGCAACAATATTCGCGTTCGTTCTCTGAAGGCCCGCGTGGGTGAGCTTCAGAACCAGTTGCAGAAGCTGGGCGGCACGGATGCGTCCCTGGCCGATGCTTCCGCTTCAGGACAACCTTATCCCTCGATCCGCGAACTCCCCCTCCTTGGGGTCGAGTGGGCTGACCTATACCGAAGGATGAAGATTCAGGAAACCGTCTTCGAGCTGTTGAATCAACAATACGAATTGACCCGAATCCAGGAGGCGAAAGAGATCCCCACGATTCGCGTTATTGATTCCGCGAATGTCCCTGAAAAGAAATCCTGGCCGCCCCGATTGCTGATTATTCTGGCCCTCTGCTCGTTCTCGCTGATCGTCACGGCAGGGTACATTGTGGGCTCGGATCATTGGCGTGGCATCGATCCGGATAGCCCTGGAAAATTGCTGGTACAGCGGGTATGGAAGACCGGCGCTCAAGATGGCCGCCAGCTGATGGAACGCCTGGGGATCGAAAGCCTGCGCACCCGCCTGTTTCCTGGCCATAAGGAGGAACACCGGGATGCAAACCTTTGACCGATTGCGGCAGCTGGCGAAATTACTCTGGGATAAAATGCGCGCCGATCAAATAGTTTTTGTAGCATCTTCGTCCTTGGTTTCCAGTGTACTGGCGGGGAAGAGGATTCCGAGGCCCATGGAATGAGTTCGACCGTACGCGTGTTGCGGGGTGTTGCAATTGGAGGCGAGGCGGTCCTGCTGGGGTGGTTGCTGGCGACGGAAGATCTCCGGGCAATTGGCCTTCTCTTTCTCGGCCTGCTTGGAGCCGTCATTGTTGGCGGCATAGCTTCGATCAGCTGGCCCATTGGGTCAGTGCTGCTTTTAGAGGCGTGCAGCGCAATGCCTCGTCTGGCAGCTACCGTGTTCGGTTTGCATCTGCGCCCTGAACACGTCGCGATTGGTTTTGTCGGTCTGGTAGTCTGCTGGCATGTGCTAAAAGAGCGCAAACGCCCAATTCTGCACCTTCAAATCTTCGACTATTTTCTGATTGCATACGTAGGACTCAATTTCTTCACTTCTGCCTTCACCTCTCCGCAGCCGCAGATGACTCTGCGGTGGGCGGTGCTGAACGCTGTAGTTGTCAGTCCCTACTTCTTGATTCGCTTGCTCATCAAGAATCAGAGCAGTCTCTATCGAGCGTTCCACGTATTGCTCTGGGTTGGCGCAGCTGAATCTGTGTACGGCACCGTATGTTTTCTGTCGAATTATCTTTTTCATACATCAGCCGGCGTCGAGCTCGAACAATATGGCGTAATTCCGGGCACGTATGGCACCCAATTCGAAGCTAACTTGTTTGGCAGTTACACGGCCTGCTGCGCGATCATGTTTCTGGCTTATTTCCTGCTCAGCCAGGAACCACGCCGTGCATGGTACGGGTGGGGGTTTGCTCTCACCACGGTTGGGGCATTCATTAGCCTGGCACGTTCTGTGTTTCTGGCGTTGCCATTAGCCGCCGGGGTCGTGGTCTGGGTTGCCTTCAGGAAGGGGCAATTCCGAATCCGCAGAATGGTACCTCTGATGCTGGGAGCTGGCTTATTACTCCTGGCTGTCAGCCCGATTCTTGTGAACCTCGTCCGCGAGCGGTTCAGCACGATCGACCTCAGCGAAATTTCGTCCGACAATACGACTGTTTCGCGACTGCTGCAAGTCGCAGTCGCGATCGAGGATGTTCAGGCACGCCCGATGCTCGGAGCCGGCACCGCCAGTTTTCACTTGTTCTACGATCCGAATGACTATCCTTCGGGCTTCACGGGAGACGAAGAGGAACCCGGCTGGATCAGCAATACGCCGCTTCGTATTCTTCACGATACGGGAATCGTTGGCTTAATTGTTTTCCTCCTGTTCGTCGGCTCTTTGGCCGTTGCGGTGCGCAAGGTTGCCAGGAATGCCGCCGCAAAAGATACGGCAATCCTGACTGCGCTTTTCGGAGGCGGCTTGCTGTATGCAATTACCTTTCAAGCCACTGAGGCAACCATGCTGGCTTTCACCTGGGTTCATCTTGGGCTCCTGGCAACCACAGTTACGATTCTTCAAGCAAAACCCGTTAGCCAGGAGGCTAGCGGAGGCAGATGAAAGCCAAAGATTCCGGCTGCGATTTGGCGGTTGCTTACCGCATTTACCCGGCAGTTTCGAAACCTGCAATGGGTTTGCCATACAGTGAGGACAAATACCTGCTTTCAGAGGTATGCCTACGATCTTTTAAGGAATCACTCGGCCATTTGCGCGTGAAGATATGGGTGTTGTTGGATGGCTGCCCTCCGGAATATGAAGCGTTGTTTCGAAAGTACTTCCCACAAGAGGACTTGCATCTGGTTTCCTTAAATGGCGTCGGTAATCTCGCTACTTTTTCGAAGCAAATCGAGATTCTTCTGGAGCAACGAGATGCCGATTTCGTCTATTTTGCGGAGGACGATTACTTCTATCTGCCAAACCAGTTTCACCTGATGCTCGACTTCCTGTCGGCGAATTCGGACGCGCATTTCGTTTCACCGTATGACCATTTGGACTGTTACACGCTTGAATTGCACAGCGGATCGAAGTGGCTGCGGGTCCACGGCTCGCGCCACTGGAGGACTGCCGCATCCACCTGCCTGACCTTTCTCACGAGAAAGGAAACGCTGGCGAAGTACAAAACTGTGTTTCGCAGTTATGCGTACGGCAATAACGATTGCGCCCTGTGGTTGAGCCTTACCAAGCACCGGGTTTTCAACCCGCTGGCAGGTGCACGCTATTTTTTTCACGGACTGTTTTACTGGAAAATCCTGGTGAAGGCCTGGCTTTATGGCTGGCGCCAAATCTTGTTTGGAAAAAAAATGAAGCTATGGGTTCCGATCCCTGGAATTGCGACACATCTGGATCGCAACGCTCTATCCCCGAATGTTGACTGGCGTAGTCTCATGCAGCAAAGTGCCGACGTTCAGGTTTGAGTTGGCCACTAAATTTTCGCAGCTTGCTAACCATCCGTACGTTAGTACATGAGACCCACGTGAGCCTTGCGAGTAACCGTTGAAAACACTGATTACCGTACTTAACTGGAAAACCCATGAGATGACAAAGGAGTGTGTCCATGGTCTGTTGACGATGGACGGCGATTCGTTCGAAATCCTGATTATCGACAACGGTTCTCAAGACGGCTCGGCTGAGTACCTTCGGCAGGCCTTCCCCAAGATTCCTCTGATTGAGAATGCCAGCAATCTGGGATTTGCTGCTGGCTCTAACATTGGAATGAAACTGGCGCTGGAACAGGGTGCTGACTTTGTCCTGTTGGTAAACAATGACACGATTGTCAAACCGGATCTTCTCGCTGAACTTCTAGCCGAATCGGAGCGCCACCCCGACGCCGGGATGGTGTCGCCGAAAATATACTACGCGGACCATCCTGATCGCATCTGGTGGGCAGGCGGTACGTTCAGTTTGTGGCAGGGCGTTCCCCGCCATCTCGGCTGGAAGGAAAAAGAGCGAGGCCAGTATGAAACTGCCCGTGTCATTGACTGGGCGACAGGGTGTGTTGTGTTGCTGAGATGCGATGCCCTGCGTCAATCCGGTTTGTTCGACGATAAAATGTTCGCCTATGCCGAAGATCTGGATCTTTCGCTACGCATGCGGAGCCTCGGTTGGCAGGTGCGTTACGCGCCCGCGGCCAAGCTGTGGCACAAGGAAGGGTTCGCTACCCGCCGAAATGTGGGTGAACATGTACGCCACTTTATCTCAGTCAGAAATCTCCTCTGGGTTATGCACAAGCACGCCCGGGGGCTGCAGTGGCTGACCTTCTGTCCTTATTTTCTGGTACGCTACATTTTGCTTCTGATATTTAAATCGCTGTGTCGAGGCGACCTGAAGTCTGCGCGGGCTGTGTTGGGGGGCGCCGCTGCTTTCTGGCGCATGAGGTATCGTTCCAATTCCACGTTTTTGCCGGAGGAATTGACGCGGACAGTGCCGGCGGCAGATGGCGCTGTTGTCTGTGCAACTCCGACTGACGGCGGACATTGATCTGGAAGTAAAGTTTTGGAGGATGTAGACCTTGCGCATTGCGCTTTTTGGTGCTCGCGGAATACCCCACACCTACAGTGGTACCGAGACATTCTTTGGAGAACTGGCCCCCCGGCTAGCAGAGCGAGGTCACGAGGTGATCGTGTATTGCCGTCGTAGCCTCTTTCGCGAGCGGCCAAGTACCTACCGTGGCGTCCGCCTGATTTATTTGCCCAGTATTGAAAGCAAGACGCTGAGTACTCCCACTCATACCCTCGCTTGCATGTTCGACGTTTTGTTCCGCAACATCGACGTGATGCTGGTCACAAACGTCGCCAACACGATGCACTGTCTGGTGCCGCGTCTGTTCGGAAAAAAGGTGGCGTTAAATGTCGATGGCGTTGAGTGGAAGCGCTCAAAGTGGAGCGCCATGGGACGCTCTTATTTCCACTGGAACGCTCGCCTCGCTGGGAAGATATGCCCCAAGGGGATCATTACTGATGCGGTGGCGATGCAGCGTATCTACCTCGCGGAGTTCGGGACCCGCTCCGTTTGCATGGCATACGGAGCAAATATTGAGCGTTCTGTGAACCCGGACGCAATCCGCAAATACAACCTCGAGCCTTTTCAGTATTACCTGATCGCCAGTCGATTGGTGCCGGAGAACAACGCCGACCTGATCATCAAGGGATTCGAGCGCCTCGGGGGGAACAAGATTCTAGCCATCGCTGGGGACGCCAACTATCGAAGCTCATTCGTGGATTCGTTGAAGCAAACCCGGGATCCTCGGGTTCGTTTCCTGGGACACATCGGCGACAGCGATGATGTCAAAGAGCTCCATTGCAATTGTTATGGCTACATTCACGGCCACAGCGTGGGAGGAACGAATCCGGCACTGCTGAAAGCACTGGGATATGGCAACTGCGTGCTCGCGCTGGATACGCCGTTTAATCGCGAAGTCGTCGGCGAGTACGGAATTTTGTTCGAGAACGATCCCGGCTGATTTGGCCGCCAAGCTTGAGTTATCTCGAAGAACGCCCGCAGGAGGCGGCTCGGTACCGCGAACGGGCACCGCAAAGAATCATAGAAGAGTACTCATGGGATCATGTTACTGACCAATATGAAGACTACTTCGCCCGTCTGGCGGCTGGGGAAAGCCCTGCGCTCGACCGGGAATTGGGCATGTACGTGCCTAAACAGAAGGAGGCTGCCACAGCCAGAGTACTGGCCGGCACCTTCGAGGAACACCTGCCTACAGGATGATGATCCTTCCACTTTACCTCCTCAAGTAGTTCAGGAGATGGTAAACAGATTCAAGGCAACATCTTCAGTTCATGAAGCATAAGTGACATCTGACGTTTCGATACGATTACCTCTTCAAACTTGCGAACGATTCAGCCTGCGGCACAAGATTATTTTGCATCCCTTGGAATCTGCTTGCCGGTAGTACCGGAGAAAGGCGTTGGAGTATGAGGCTGCTGATTGCAGGGGGTGCCGGTTATCTGGGCACGACCCTGATTCCCAGACTATTTGAGCGCGGTTACTCCGTGGATGTCGTTGACCTGTTCTGGTTCGGAAACCATCTTCCTCCAGAGACAACAATTATTAACAAGGACATTTTCTCCCTTACGGTCTCCGACCTCGCTGGCTATGACCAGGTCGTATTCCTGGCGGGCTTGTCCAACGATCCCATGGCGGAGTATTCGCCCAGCATGAATTTCATCTTCAATGCCGCGGCTCCGGCTTTTCTCGCGTATATCGCCAAGAGAGCAGGCGTACGGCGCTACATTTATGCGAGTTCCTGTTCTGTGTATGGATACACCGAAAATGAACTCTATGATGAGACGCGGCAGGTCTCGTCCAGCTACCCTTACGGAATTTCCAAGCTGCAGGGTGAGCAGGCGGTGATGAACCTGATGGACGACTCTTTCTCGGTGATTTCGTTGCGGAAGGGGACGGTGTCCGGCTACAGTCCGCGAATGCGTCTGGATCTGGTGGTCAACACCATGTTCAAGTGCGCAATTCGTGATGGGGAAATCACGGTCAACAATCCTTCGATTTGGCGGCCGATCATCAGCATCGAGGATGCAGCTTCGGCTTACATCCGTGCCATTGAGGCCAATGAGTCAGTCTCCGGTATCTTCAATGTCACCTCGGGAAACTACACCGTAGGAGAAGTCGCCGATCAGGTTAAAACGCAGATTGAAGAGCAAATGGGCATTCGCCTCCGGTTGAGGATCAAGCATGTCCAGGACGTGCGGAACTACAAGGTGAGTTTCGAAAAGGCCAGAAACGTTCTGAGCTTTCATCCACGACAGGACATCGGCAGCATCGTCCACCACCTGATCGCGAATATGGAAAAATTCTCTGATTGGGACAATCCTCTTTATTACAACATTCGGACTTTCCAGGCGCTTGAGGCCAAGCCCGCTCCTCTCGCGTTAGCCGCACTCAAGTCGGCGTGACCTGGGTGGGTGGCTGAATTGTTATTTTATGAAGATCGGTATCGATGGCCACACGCTGGGTAGTCAATCTTCGGGCAATGAAAATTATTGTTTGAAGTTGCTTCGTGATCTGGCCGCGATCGAGCCGAATGGCGATCGCTATGTCGTTTATTTCACTCTTCTGAACGGGCTCCCAAAGATTCCCGTAATCGAGCAATTCAAGATAAAGCGAATCTTTCCGGCGAATCCGTTCATACGCATTCCGTTCTCTTTTCCCTTCGAGTTGCGACGTGAAAAGCTGGACCTATTTCACGCTCAGTACATCCTCCCACCGTTTTGCAATTGCAAGACTGTTACCACAATCCATGACATTCTCTACGAAAGTCATCCCGAGTTTTACTCTCGGGCCCAGAACCTGTATTTCCGCGCGCTGATTCCGTGGTCAGCTCGTCGAGCCGATCACATCATCACGGTTTCGCATTTTTCCAAGAGGGACATTGTGTCCCGTTACCACGTTGACCCGGAGAAAGTCACGGTGATTGAGCAGGATCCTCGAGCAGAGTTTCGGCTGATGGATGCCGATGGTTGCAGAGAGACCATCCTGAGGAAATATGGGATCGCGTCGCCCTTCCTTCTTTATGTGGGGAGGGTGAATCCCCGCAAAAATCTGGTGCGGCTGGTCGAGGCGTTTTCACGACTCTATCGTAAGGGCATCCGCCACAAGCTGGTGATCGTCGGCAAACAGGACTGGATGGCCGAACAGGTTGTGCAACGGGTGAAAGAATTAGCCCTCGAAGATGCGGTCATCTTCACTGGTTATGTTGACTGGGACGATGTTCCAGTTTTCTACAATGCGGCTGATCTATTGGTATACCCTTCGATCTGTGAAGGTTTTGGGCTACCTGTTATGGAGGCGATGGCTTGTGGCCTCCCGGTTGTGACTTCTTACGGATCATCGCTGGAAGAAGTGGCTGGCGGGGCCGCGGTTTTGGTTGATCCCAATTCGGTGGAGTCGATCGCCGACGCTATGGAGAGTGTAATTGCGCATCCCGAACTTGCGCTTTCATTGCGCAACAAAGGGTTGAGAAGGGTCGCCGATTTTACAAGTGCCCGGAAGCCCTTGCAGACCGTTTCTATCTATCACCAAGTGTGCGGAAATAATTAAGGCATCGCGTCCTCCAACCGGGATAGCGAATGTGATTTGGATGCTTTCGCCGACGATTGCTGTCGGCGGCAATCCGCGTTTCCATGGAATAAGGATAGTGGACGCTTGTGGATGTTCACCTTTGGAGGGTGCATGAAAGTTGCGGTGATTGGAGCAAACGGCCAAGTCGGACAATCCGTAGTGCAGGCCTTTGCGGAGCGTGATGATGAGGTTTTCGCCCTTACCCATGCCGAAATCGAAATCGCCAATTTGGAATCGGTAAGCGATTGCCTGGTCCGGCTGCAACCCAATGTTGTAGTCAATACCGCGGCCATGCATAACGTGGAGCATTGCGAGGCGCAGGCGGAACAGGCTTACGCGGTAAACGCTTTGGGTGCTCGAAATCTTGCGCTCGCGACTCGCAATCTTGACGCTTTGCTTATCCACATCAGTACGGACTATGTTTTCGATGGAGGCAAGGGCGAGCCTTACGTGGAAGAGGACGCGCCGCTTCCAATCAATGTTTATGGTAATACGAAGCTGGCTGGCGAATACTTTGTTCGCACCCTCAATAAAAAACACTTCGTGCTGCGCACATCAGCTCTGTATGGAAAGTATCCGTGTCGCGCGAAGGGCGGCAAGAACTTCCCGGACTTGATGCTTCACCTTGCCCGCGAACGAGGCAGGGTGCGGGTAGTGGATAGCGAAGTAGTCAGCCCGACGTCCGCACTCGAACTGGCAAGCCAGATCGTAGCTCTCACCAGCTGTGACGCCTACGGCCTGTATCACGCAACCGGCGAAGGCAGTTGCTCCTGGTACGATTTTGCCCGGGAGTTGTTCGCGGTCACCAGTACTAAAGTGGATCTTCAAGTGGCGGCCCCGAACGAATTTCCTGCAAAAGTGCGGAGACCAAGTTATTCGGTACTTGAAAATGCCGGTCTCAAACGCATTGGACTGAACTGCTTCGGCACCTGGCAAGGTGCGCTGCGGGAATATCTGGCGCAAGCTTGCAACGGGACAGCCAGCGCTCTCGCTTCATAAACAATGCAAACGACCTAGCCGAAGGTTTGATATCTATGCGATTGGTGCGAAGAAATACGGTAGTGGCCGGGTGGATGCGAGCGTGCATGGTGTCGCTGAGATTTGCGGGCCAGGGGAGAGCATGAGAGTTGCAAACAGGCGCTCGATCCTGTTGCTGCCGTTGCTGCTGATCGTTTCCCATCTGGTGGCAGCGCAATGCAGCAATCGTGCCGGATCTTGTGCCCCAGGTGTGCCACACCTTATACGGTTCAGAGGATCCTTGAAGAGTTCTGCCGGCCAAGGCATGGTCGGTATTACATTCGCTATCTACTCTGCATCCGCCGGTGGGACACCCTTGTGGCAGGAAAGTCAGAATGTGCGAATCGATGAGCAAGGAGCTTACGCCGTTTTGCTGGGAGTGACGAAACCTGAAGGCGTACCGCCGGAGTTATTTTCCTCAGGTGAGCGGCGCTGGCTCGGAGTACAGTCGCAGGTGCCCGGAGAATCAGAACTGCCACGGACCTTGCTGGCAAGCGTACCCTTTGCTCTTGCAGCCGCTGACGCCCAGACGTTAGGCGGCTTGCCCCCATCGGCCTTCTTAAGGGCTACTCCAGAGGCATCCGGTCAGGGGTCCCAGGCTGGTGACAATCCATCGAATTCCGCCGTGGCCGCGGTGGTGGGTGTGGGGACGGGAACCGCAGGACAATCGACCGGTCAGGTTCTCAGCGCTCCCGGTGCAGTCACGAACGCCATTCCAAGATTTTCCTCGCCTACGTCAATCGTGAGCTCCCAGATAAAAGAGTCCAACGGTGTGGTAAGCATGCGGAACCTTTCCAACATCGTTTTCGCAGACCAGTTTTCCGGAGGCGTTCCCGATGCGATTGCCTCATGTCCTGCGAACGGATGCGTGATCTATGCACTCTCACCAAACGTAAATCTCAACCTGGGAAGCATCGACCCGGGAAGCAAAGCGGTTACGCTTTACCTTGGGCCTTATACCTACACAGTCACCCAGATAACTGTGCGGCGGGAGCTGCAGATCATTGGAATGGGCTCAGGCATTACCTTTTTGCAGTCGACCAACGGCAACAACCCGGTGGTCGTACTCCCGCAGGCGGCCAACGGTACCGCTGCCAATGTATTGCTTTCCGGTTTCCGGCTGATCGGTTCGGCTGGGAACACTTCTCAAGACGCCATCTTTTGGGACGCAAGCGGGTTCTTTAATGCAGGGGTCTGGTACTCCGAGGTGCGGGACATCTTCATCACCGGCTTCGCCGGCAACAGCGTTCACCTCGTGGGTATGAGCGCCAATTATTCGGGTATGAGCCAGTGGGTTGAATTCAACCGGGTAGTTGTGTTCCGGCCTAAAGGGGCGGGGAACGGCCTGCGAATCGAAGGCGCGGCGTACGAGTTGTATTTCAACGATTGTCAGTTTGACGGCAGTGCACCCGGCGACGGAACCAACATCTTTATCGGCGCACGCCCCGGTAATCCTTATGGCATCCCGATCGACATTAATTTTCGTGGATTGACCTCCCAAGATGCCGCCACCGCAGTACAGATCGATGGAGGCTGGGCGATTTCGTTTTACAGCCCTCATCATGAATTTGTTTGGGGCGTCTACTCGCTTACGGGAGACCTCGGGGCGAGTATTGCGGGGGTCACCATTTCGGACGCTGGCTTTCAGACGAGCGGAGTCAATGGCGGAGCCGGATATCTGCTGAACGTAACCAACCCATCCGCAGCAGGGATTCGTTTTATTCACAATAACATCATGGGTCCGGCTGACGCTGTAGTACGGGCACCCACGAGTGCGAATGTCGTGTACCGGGATAACATGTTTTTCGGCCCAACTGATCTACCCGCCACCACCGGCATCACCACGCAGGTGACTTCAGCGGCGTCCATCAGCATCGGAGGGGCACATACGGTGGGAGTGACCCCGTCTGCAACCCCTATTACCACCATCCGTTCAGGACTCGGTCCCGGAGAGATGGCGACCTTTTTCTCCATCGGTGGGCCGGTTATCTTCGCCTCAGGGGGAAATATCAACCTGATGGGAATGCCTACGCTAACGGTAAATGGATCGATTACCTTCGTGGTCACCGATCTGGGCACTGTCCCATCCTGGGTACCCGTGTCGCAGTGGAGCGCGTCTGCTGCTGCGGCTGGTTTCGGACTATCGAGCAATACTCCTTCCGCCACGATTGCTCGAGGGGGGAGCGCAACTTACGATCTTACTTTGACCCCGCAGGGAGGGTTCGGGGGATTCGTGGGATTCAGCTGTAACGGAGTCCCCAGTACAATGAGTTGCTCGGTTGCTCCTGATCCGATGTCGGTCACTGGATCGAATCCAGTCAGTGCGACCGTATCGGTCAACCCTCGAACACCGAGGTCCTCGGCCGCGTCCGAAAAGAACGGGAATCGCGGTTCTGCGCTGTTAGCGCTGCTATCCCTCGGGTTAGTTGGGATCGTGGTTGTGCCGCTGAGCGGAGGCGAAAAGAAAAGCCAACGAAAAACTGTCCAGATTTTAAGTCTCCTGGTACTGGCCGAATACTCTCTTGGCTGCGGCGGTATAGCACACAGTCAGGAGCCGCTCCCCCCTCCGATCCCACAGGCCGAGTACACAGTGCGCGTCACCGCTTCGGCGGGCGCAATCACCCATTCCATCTCCTTCGCTTTGACGGTGGAGTGAATCCAAGTCTCTTCATTATTTCTGAAAAAGGAGGAAGAGATGTGGATTCAGAGCGGAACGATGAATCCAGGGTTGATCGAACACTCCCACCGCTTTATTGATGCCCGGGCCAAATACTCCAAACCTTTGGAATTGAAAATATCGGCTCCATGTGAGCGTGCGTGCCTTCCGGCCAAAGAGTGATTCCAATTCTCTTGTGCTTAAGGTTTCATCTCGAAAAGGAGAATGAATTCTTAGCCAGGTGGCATGCTCGTCGGCAGGGAAGTAACGGTTGGGAGTCGCGATGATTATGAAACCTCCCGGCCGGATGACTCTGAGAAGTTCCTGGCTGACAGTAGACCTTTCCTTTTGTGGGATGTGCTCGATGACCTCTAGGCATAGCGTCACATCAAAGCTGTCCGCCGCGAACGGCATGGAATGAGCCCGTGAGACGCTTACCCAGGGCGCAGCTTGAGTTGCAGGAGGGTACACATCGAATCCAACGGCCTGGAATCCATGTTGCCGAAGTTCAACCACATCCATGCCGTTTCCACAGCCCACGCTGAGTATTCTTCCAGTCTTTAACCCGCAACTCTTCAAGACAGGAATCGTCCATTCGATCGTACGTCGGCGGGTCTTGGAACACTCGTGATCAGATAAGTAAAGTCGGCTGAAATCCCCGCTAGGCACATCCGTAAGAGACATCACTTTCGCCTTTCCGGCCCAACCGAGGAGGGCTTGGAATAGCCGTACCCATTTCTCCCTCCATTCGACTGCCGGGCCCGCAGTCGCTCGGTTCCTCTCACGTTTCTTCCTTGGTGGCCTTAACTTCGCGATCCCCTGAGGCGAAAATCAGCTAGGGCCCGAATTATCCTGAATCCCGTCTCGGCATCCCTTTGCCAGGCTCACTACCTTTTCTTTTTTATTTCGCTCAACCAGAACCATTTTTGCGATTTCTGGAATCCATTTCCATACGTCATGCACAATCCAAAGTGGATCCGACGTGAGATAACGGCGGTAGACGATGAGGCGATTTCGCGTGTTGGAGTATCGTCGGCCAGGACCGTAGTTTGTCGTTGTAAACCGCTTGAAGAAAAAGCGGTGGGAGGTCGGACACCCTAACCGATGTTCCAAGACTGCACGGCTTGCCTGGAGTATCTTAAAACCATTCTTGCGCAGACGAAGGCAAAACTCGTGGTCAACGTAATCCATGAACAATGACTGATCGAACCGCCCACAACAGTCAAACACAGAACTCTTCACCAGGCTGCCGGAGGTCATGAGGGTCTTGACTTCTCGAAAATTCGATCCCCTCCATCCTGCAGTGGGCACACTGGTCGAATCGCGCATCGCAAGCTTGTAGTTGGCGCCCACCATCGCCACTCTGTCGCGGAAAGAGCAGGCCCAGATAGGCATCGATAATGGCAGACACGTAGTCCGATGATGCGAAGCTATCCTGGTCGAACATGGCAATCCATGAATACTGGGCACAGGACAGCGCCCGCTCTACTGCCGCATTCAACCCGGCCGCAATGCCCAGATTTCGATCATTCCATATAATTTCCACTCCAGGAGCGGAGCCGATTTGAGCGATCAAGGAGTGGGCGGCAGACGATGATTGGTTGTCCGCGATGATCAGTTTGCCTACTTGCGGAAGCAGCGCTTGAACATTCCGCTCCAGGCTCGAGTCAGGATTGTGGGTCACCATTACCGCGCACACGTCAGCATGGTTCGTAGACTTGCACGGGGATCCCTGTTGCGCCTCCATATTTGCGCTATTCAAGCGATTCCAGCACCTCGATTTTTAGAAACTCGGCCACATCGATACATATTCGATGATATCGCGGTTCAGAAGCAGATTTCCCTCAATGCGCGGACCGCGGCCTCGGCCGACAGAGGTCGTCAAAGCGTCTTGTACAATAAACATCGGTGTCCCCGCTTGAAACCCATATTCGTCCGGCACTTCCACACGAGCGGCCTCTTGGCGCTAAGATTATCCGAAACACGGTGTCCGGTGCACTGCGGCTGGTCGTTCTTGCCCCCATTCCGTTTCTTCTAACGCCTTTTCTTCTGCGACACGTGGGAGCTACGGGATTTGGAATCTGGGCCGTTCTTCTGTCTTTCAATGGCTTGACCGCCCTTGCGGACCTGGGGATTGTAGGCACCCTCACCAAGCATGTCTCCGAGCATTACACTCATCGCGACCATATACAGCTTAACCGAGTGGTAAATGCCGGGTTCCTGGTGTTTTCCGCGATTGCCATCGTTTGTGTGTTAACCGCCAATGCGGGCAGCGGATTTCTTATCTCGGTTTTCTTTCGTCAGTCCTCGCTCCCGGTATCCCAGCTTCAGCATGCGATTCGACTCTTGAGCCTTGGGATGGCTCTGAATCTTCTCGCTTTTCCTTTTGCATCCGTAATCTCTGGATTGCAGAGACTCGATCTGACTAATCTTCTTTGGGCGCTCAATGCTGCTATCACCGCATTGGCGGCGGTCGCGTTTGTAAAGTTGGGACAAGGAATACCTGGACTGGTTCATGCCATTGTCCTGACTTCCGGAATTCTGTTCGTGTTGAACGTGGCGTTAGCTTGGCGTCTGCTTCCGCACCTTCGCATCAACCCTGGTATGGTTCGTTTTGCTGACATCAAAGCATTGTCTGCATTCAGTGTGCGGGTGTACGTCGTCCAGGTGGCGTCCACGGTTTACTTCCAAACCGAAAAGCTCCTGCTGGCCCACTTCGCAGGGCCGACGCCGGTGGGTTGGTACGAGATCGCGAACGATCTTGCGCTCAAGATCCGGAACGGACCAGCATTATTGATGACGCCACTGATGCCCGCCGCCGCAGAACTGGACGCGCGAGGCGACGAAGCAAGAACGTCGGAGCTTTACTACCGCGCCCACAAATATCTGGCGTTTATTGGCATCGCGACTTTCATGGTGGTTGGGCTGCTGGCCCACCGCTTCGTCGATTTGTGGCTGGGGGCAGGTTTTTCAGCAACCGCCCGCGCGCTTATCGTACTCACGGGGGTGCAAATTGCGCACCTTGCCGCGGGGCCTGCGCTCTTGATACTGGTGGGAAGAGGAACTCTAGGACCTGCGGTTCGTTTCTCCCTAGTCGGTATGTCGGGTACTCTGATCCTCAGTACCATTCTCATCTCGCTCTGGGGTTTCACCGGCGCCTTGTACGGCACCAGTGTCTCAGTGTTGGGCGCAACCGGTATATCTCATACTCCCTGTTTCATCAGGAAACCGGTTTTTCCATGCGGAGACTGCTGCGTATCTACTTCGAACCCGTCATTTTAGGGCTCTGTCTTGCCGCGCTGGCGGGCTATCTGGTCCCTTTTCGGCGCCTATACTGGCCGGGCATGATCGTGTCCGCGGTTGCGATTGTTGGCGCTGATGGGGTCGGGCTTTTGCTGTTAAGGTACTTCGACGCTTTTGATCTGCGGATCGTGGAGCGCTTCTTGCCGGTGCCAGACGTCATGCGCAGGAGCTGGTTTTTCTCTTGACGAGGAATTCATGAGGCGCCGCACTCGCGGCGAGCTGCAAAGCGCGCCCTAATCTTTGAGTGTCGTACGAGTTGGAAAATAATTTGCCAGTCCCGATGGAGAAGCTGAGATTGTGCCCACGACTGATTCCTATATCGACCTTTTGAAAGATTGTCTCACCGCGTCGCTCTACGATGAGAGTGCATGGCGAGTCATTGAAGGTATTTGTACCTCTGAGGAAAGGACTCTTAAGCACCCGATTCGATTTCTCAACGGACATATTCGTCATTCTATTGTGAGTTTCTTCCGAAGGCGGTCAATTCTTCTAGTCAGGGAACAGCCATTTGAACCTGCGAAGCGAGCCGCAGGACGGGATTGGCCGTGTTTTGGGTACACAATGGTGGGTCGTGAGCGTCTCGACAATGTCCAAATGTGCATCGAGGATATCCTGCGGAATAATGTTCCCGGTGATCTTATCGAAACCGGGGCGTGGCGTGGCGGTACGACTATGTTCATGCGCGCAATCTTGAAGCGGCATGGAGTGACCGATCGCACCGTTTGGGTGGCGGATTCCTTTGAGGGCTTACCTGTGCCCGCGTCGGATACCGATGGCGCTGATCTTAGCCAGGTCGAGTATCTGAAAGCGTCCTTGGAGAAAGTAAAAGCCAATTTTGAGAGATTCGGCCTCCTAGACGACCAGGTAAGATTTCTTCAAGGCTACTTCTGCGATACGTTGCCGAACGCTCCAATCGATCGATTGGCTATCCTTCGTTTGGATGGCGATCTGTACAGTTCGACCATGGATTCGCTACGTAACCTGTATCACCGGGTTAGCCCAGGAGGATACGTGATCGTGGATGACTATCATTCCTGGGTTTCCTGTCGGGCGGCAGTAACCGACTTTCTCCGAGAGAACCGGATTGACGCTGATATTTGTACTGTGACGGACGGAGCTTACTGGAAAGTAAGCGCGAGGGCAAAGTAGGCATTTCCAGCGGGTACGCAACGAAAAGGATCGAATTGCGAATTAAGTAGCTGGTTCTTCCACCAGCAGCGATTAAGAATTTCCCGGACCCACGCTCATCGGTAATGTCTGCCAGATTCTGGCCGATTACCTTTTTTTCGTTGAACCAGCACTGCCATTCAATGCACCGGCAGGCAGGTCGTAGACTGCGTATCGCTCAATCCTCGAACCGCGTTTCCCCTTTGATCCACGTTACCGTGGACGCAGTCGCCTCCCTGAAGAGAGTTTTTGAACGAGCTGGAAATCTGGTTGCCCTGGAAAATATTGCCAGTGTTTCGGCTACCTTTTTCAAACAACCCCACAAAATTCGATGATGACGATGATTGGTCGCTGCCAATCCGGTTTCCAGTCACGCGAGCGCCAGAAACATTTCCGTTAAAGATCGCACCATACAAAGTATTCCAGTTGCCGGCGAGAGTGATCGTGTTCTCGGAAATAGAAAAATCCACGAACCGCCCGATCCCTCCGATCACTATGCCATATGACTGGGGATGCACAATCTGGTTGCGGCTGATCACGATCCCTTTATTGATCAAACTATCGATATTGAAACCGTACGCGCTGTCGATGGCATAGTTATCGTGGAAGCTTACGTCCGACATCTGCCAGCCACCATAAGCTACCTGATGACCGGTGACCCGGTTAAAGCGAACCTCTGTCACGGCGTTGGCGATCGCGATAGCCGTACATTTTCCCGAACCCCAATGATCCATGTTGACATATTCCACGATATTGCCGTTACTTTCTGTTGGACTCTTGGCATCCGAACTGATTTCGACTGGAAAAGCCTCCGTCGACTCGCCTGCACTGTTCATCACCCTAATATGATGGATCCAATGCTGCCCCAGGTTCGATCGTAGGGAAACAGCCTCCAGCTGAAGATCTTCTTTGTACCTGGGCTTCAGAGCGGGATAGTTGTCGTCGAGAGTCAGATCGGAGACCTCCACTCCGTAGGAGTCTGGATCGTGGGTACTGATGAGATGTCCCACCAAATACTTGCCAGTCGATGGGTCCAAGTACAAGTCGCTAAGTGTCAGGATGGTTCGATCCATGCTCTCGCCGTGAATTTTCCACCCCCGGTTGACTGTGAAGCCACCCGGTTGCGTCTTATTGAGATGGCCAACACCAACCACGTAGTCGTGAGTGCCCTCGGTTTGGAAATTGCCGGGGCCGTTCAAACCACTAGATTGGTCACGCCACTCTCGGAGCGGATGCGTAGGATCGCATCCAATTTCTGTGCAGTGCTGCCGTCGAAGGGATCTGACGCGACTCCGGTACCTGACTTTGCGTCGGACCGATCTGCAATAAAAATACGGGTGTAGCTTTTCGGAATCTGCCCCCTGCAGTCCAAGCTTGCAAACGCGGAACTGAGGCTAGTCTCCACATTGCCCCTGCGCGCCAAGACATTTACAGACCTGACTCCACCGGCGATTTCGTCGTGCCCGCCGACAAAAAGAACGAACGGCAGCACCATGAGGAGAGTGATGAGCGCCTCAGTCTGCTCACCAGCAAGAGCGTCCCGCGCAAACGACGATATGAACGAAAGGACTCGCGTTGGTTTCACTCTGATGTCAGTATCGAATCGGTTCTCAGGCGAGATCACATTCATACACTCTGCGAAAACATCAAACCAGAACTCAAGCATCAGCAACACTCGTCGTCGAATTTCTAGGGTATGCCTGAAGAAGAACACTGCCACAACCCAAAAGTAAGATGCGACGGAACTAGCCGATTCGCCTCGCCAGGATAATTATGTGGAAGGGTGGGGCGAAGTCCGAAAGTATGGAGAAAACCCCGCGTAGTTCAGCAATTCTGAGGCACTCGATGAGGAAAACACGTGATGATGAAGAGCACGAACCGCCAGGTTGTTGAGGGAGCGTGTTCGAAATTGTTCCGGGCTTCCCGGCTGGGATGTCTTTCGAAAAATCATGTAGCTTTAGAATTTCGTCCAGATGAGTCAAATCATCTTCGGCAGTGTGATTCTCGTAGTCGGCAATCATGTGCTCCAGAGTCGTGACGGGACGCTGCCAGTCGAAGGTGTGGTCTTTATGAGGCAGGATAAGCAACAACAGACCGTCGCGGGCGAGAACCCGCCGCCATTCATACAAGGCTTCTAAGGGATTGGCGATGTGCTCCAGGGAGTGCGAAGACAGAACGCAATCATAGCTGCCGTAGCAAATATCTTTTAGGGAACTGGCCTCGCAGATAAGAGTTTGACCGTACTGTGGCTCAAAGCCGTCAGGCTTCCAGAGTATTTGCCGCGAAGCGTAATTGCAGTTGTCAATTTTTTTCAGCACGCGGTAAATCGGCAGTGGCCCCAGAGCGAATATTTCACTTGGCCCTCCGATTTCGAGTGCAACCCTCCCGCGAAGTTGTTCCCGGTACTTCCTGGCGCTGGCGAGATTTCTGATCTTTAGGCTACGAACGTACGCGGTAAGTCTTGGCCCAAGAATCGTCTTGGCTGTAGAGCGAACGGTAGCGATCACAACACTTCTCCTTAACGGGGGAAAAGGCGGGACGAATTGAAACGATTTGTTAATTCGCAATAAAATATTGTACGCCAATAGTTCGCTGCTCGGCGTCGCTTGGTCCCTGGACTTTGCCATCTCACCAACCGGCTTGTCTTCGGCTGAAGCAGCCTTCTGGTACAGATCTCGCCGGTCCGTCAACATGACTGCCCAGTTTTTGTTCGGAGTTCAAGAAGTTCAGCGAAATTAGCAGCCCGCACCGAAAACCGGAAAACCGAAAGAAGAATAATTTTGTCCGTTCTCGTATCGTGAGATGGTGAGAGCGGGTGGTTCAATCCAAACCACTCAGTCGCGTATGATCGGTCGAAAGAACTGGCCAGACGTAGATCGAATCGTAAGGCTGCAGTACCAAACCTGGGAATGGTGAAAAGCTATGAGCTTCGTTTCAGAACCGGTACCTTTGGAAGACGTGGTGGTTGTTGTTCCTCAAGCCTATCGCGACGAACGCGGATTCTTCATGGAGACTTTTCGTTCGGACGAGTTTGAAAAACTTGGTCTCCCGAACAAGTTCGTACAGGACAATCACTCCTGCTCCCGGAAAGGGGTAATCCGAGGGCTACATTTCCAGTGGGATTCGCCGATGGGAAAACTCATGCGTGTGACCGCGGGCGCAGCATTCCTGGTCGCAGTAGATATCCGTAAGGGCTCTCCTACGCTTGGAAAGTGGGTGGGTTGTGAAGCCTCGGCAGAAAACATGAAACAAGTGTGGGCACCGGCCGGTTTCGCCCGAGGTTTCTGTGCCTTGACCGAAAATAATCCAGGGAAGGTCTGCTCCGGAAGAACTGTTGCTCTGGTTCACGTCACACCGACGACGATAAAAAAATAACGACGGAAGAAGAAACAAATAGAAACATACCGAGAATCTACTGTATCGGGTGTTGATCTACTTACGACTGGTCATAAATATAATGTCTATGGTTGGGATATGTGAACAGATGCTTCCTAGACCTAGGCTGGGAGCGATCCAAAACCTGAGCAACTTTCGAAGTAGGTGTGGACGAGTCGACCGATGACCTACCGATACTGGGGGTGTTTGTGCTCTCCGAGGAATGGTGAAGTTTGTAGGTAGACGGACGATGATTATGGTAGACGTCTTGCCTTCTCCCTCCCGACGACGTGATCGGTTTGTGATCCATAGTCTTCGCGGATCCGAACCGTCCATCGTCCTGTTCGAGTCGTTGTGCGACAAGAGCGGTGCGGCGATGTGCAGCTTCACTCTCTTCTCTGACTCTCGAGTACTTCAACTCTTCCGTCCAAATGCTGTAACGTCTTCATTGAAGGGTATTCTAGAAAGAATATCTCTTCGTTCCGGTGAATGATTTTCTATTTTATCAAAGAGCCAAGGTTTGCTGCGGAGGCTATGTCGAAGGCTGTTCAGCTGAAGTGCGGTAATGGAACCGATACGGATTCATGTACATTTAACCACAAGAAGAACCACCAAAAACTGAGAACGCTGCTAGCTGGTACGGATCCAGGACCCAACCGCAGCTAATTAATTTTTGAGCGCCGTCGAATCTGCGATAGAGTACTGGGTACTCCGACATGTAAACCGCACTGGGACCCATTGTTGGAACTGCTTGCACCAGGGTCGCGACGAATGTTGTCGGGTAAGTGAACTCTTCATGTTCGGATGGCTGTTTAATCTGGACCTCCTCGGTCCACGCGAGACACAACTCAACAGATGACCTGCTGAGAAGTCACAGCGATCGTTACTGAACTCAGAAGTTGTGGACCTGCCACGATCCAGTTCTACGTGGCCGAGAGTTCGTGAAGAAATCGGCCGAAGTTGCCGTTCGACTGTCGGGGGCGGCGAGCTGAGAAATAGGTGTCCTTGGAAGTTCGTAGAGTGAAGGCGTGGAAGTGTGTATCAGTTGGCTGCTCCATACTGGTGGACGGGTCGTCGTACGCGGAAATGGCGGCATTTACGGGCTCACGCGCGGGCGCCCTTTCCTGATGGGACTCTTGGGTGAAGGTTCTCGTTGCTGCTTCCGAGACCTAAGGGATTTCTCATCGATGACATACGCGCTCTCGAACATAAAAGTTGGCCAGCAAGAGAAATTGTCTGGGTTTGTTTGTTGAGCCATTCAGGCGGAAGTGGTGTCCGAGTGCCTGTTCGGGGAGACCTTTCGCGGCACAAGCACTCCTTGTCTGAAATACGGGACGCTCCTGGTGCTCGATGAGCGCAGATCTGCATGTATTGCAGGGCGCTTTGGTGGTGCAGCATTCGGCGTGAATGGAGTACATCGTGATCTGTGAGGCCATGAGCGAGGAACTGGTGCCAAGGGAGCCCAGTATTGATGAGGGAAGCAATCATGACGACGAGTTTACGGCTGCTGCGCCGGGCCATCATCTCACTTCGACATCGAGCGAAAACAGCTGGCACGCGCGCGGCTGGCGACCTGGGCGTGTCGGGAGACGAACATCGGTCAGCGATCGACGGAGATGGGTCAGCCGCCGCGCGACATAAGCCAAGCCTCGCGCCCCTGAGCTAATCGGTACGGTAAGAAGGTCCGTGGCCAGAGTCTGCCGCTTGGGATCATCTTTCAGCTCCCGACCGCTTCTTGCTGCGAGCTTCCGTTCGAAACCTTCATGCGCATTGATCTGTGATGTTTGGCCAGCACTCGTGACTCGGCGAAATTCTTCTGGGACAACGGACTCGGATTATTCGTGGAAGAACTTCATGGTCTTCGAAGCAGCGCCGCCTCGGTTGTAAGTGAAGAACAGATCGACGAGCTCCGCGGCAGCGGTGGCGAATGTCGTCGACCGGCTCATTCGTCTGGGCGGATTCTGGTCGAGGCGTGGCTGGTGTGGCTGAGAGATGGGTAATTAGAGGGTTTAGCTAGTCCATAATCGTCTCTGAATATGACGCCGAGACGGTTGAAAATAATATGCAAATTGTGAGCGTCACCAGCGCGTTTTCGTTTTACGACTTGCAGAGACGTCATCGTGGCCCTCCAGCAATACTGGGGCGACTGTTGTAAGTTAAGCCGAAGTTCTGCAGCGGCTCCATAGTAACGTTCGGCGTCGAAGGGGCGCTTCTCTCTCACCGATCGACGAATATCCGAAGCTGTGAAACTGGCAAGAGCGATGATGATGGATCCGAAACCGTGAGGAAGCCGGGAGCGGCGACGATTTAGCTGTGTGGTCCACTGGGGCCGGTTTGGCAGGTTGGCGACCTGGTAGTTTTCCTCGACTTCGGCAATGGTATCTCCAGCCCATTGATCGATGCGCGCGGCTTATCAACCGAATGGGCCTGTCGCTGAGATATCAAGCGAGTGCCGATGTTTGGACTGGCACGCGTCGCTGGTGCTGCTGCATCGCTCGGTGCGGCTTATTATGTGCGCGCTATTCGACGAAGATCGGCGCGACTGCTAGCGGTGGTAGTCGCGTTCGCTCATGTTGCAGCGCGAGACTGTCGGCGGCGAACCTGGACCGCTCAGGTTGATCGGGGGACGGCGCGGAGCGGTTTTGATCGTGGTGACCAGTGTGGATTGCTGGGCTTGAAGATCGGCGAACCGCTTGTGTCCTCATCTGAGACTGAAGACGATGACTGATGCTTCCCCAGGACGGGGCTCCGCAATCGCGGTCTTCACTGAGGTGGTCCTGCACCGATTCAGTGGGACGGAGGGCAGGACGTCGACAGCTTTCTCGCCGAGCTTGCAGGCTGGTAGTGTTCTGATGTCGGCAGTTGGGTGCTTCAACTGTGGACCGGCAGTTCTGGAGGCAACTGCTTCTGCTCTCGGATCAAGAAAATGGACAACTCTTGCTTCTTGGGGATTGCCTCCGCGACGGGGGACCTTTTCTCGGCCTCTGTACTGGTGGTCTTGGAAGAAGCTGACGCATCATCGGCGGCCAGCACCAGGGACGAAGCTGGCAACATCAGCGGCGATGGGGCCGGGCTTTGCGGCCGAACTCGTCGCGCTCGAATGGGGAGCGGGCAGGGATAGGGAAATTGTCAAAGGAAAGCGCATGAAATTGCACTTGGTGCAGGGCCAGCGGCGGCGATGGCCCTGGAAGCGCGACAGCGTGGGGAATGTCGGTCACGGTGGCGGACAGCCGTGCCGCCCATCGACAAACCGTGGCCAAGGCCGGACGCCGACGGAATCGTCGCGCTGGACGACTCGGTGCTCAGGATCGAGCGATCGAAGGCCAGCGCCTCCGTTGGAATCTGTTCCGCCTGAGCGGATCTCACTCGGCGGAGAAAGGTCTCGACGGGAGGCACTGTAGGTGCGGTGCATGAAATCTTCATCCGCATCATGGTGGAGCGTGCGGAGTGGAGGAGTGCAGCTCCTGGCTGAGCCGGTGGCGACTGGAATTCAAGGCCACAGGGTCCGCGTCGAACGATGATGTTGAACCACGCGACAATGAACGCCGATGGGATCATCGTGCGGATGGTGGAGAAGCCGACAGTCTGCGGCGGCGGGGTTGGACGAGCATTGACGAAAAGAACAGCGCTACGTGTTTCTTGTTGGGACTATCGGGTCGCGCCCTGGCTCGATTTTCATGGAATTACATGGGGACTGTATTGCCACTGTATGTCACTCCCTAACTGTTCCGCGGCTCGCGTCGCACCTATCCTCCAGGACTGAGCCTGCGGCTGCATATCATGCCCTGAAAGCCTTCTGGACTGGTCGGAAAAATCGTCCAACGCCGAAGATGGATCCGTGGAACGGTGCGGCTCCGGCCACGCAAGCTGACGCGCCGCGTTGGCAAATGTCGCACTAGTCGGGGACATGTGTATCCGTGGCGTTGATGTGATCATGGTGGAGGATTGTGCCTTGGGTACTTCGTTTAGGCTGATTGCTGGCTCGATCGTCGTGTTTTCTCCGATCTGTCTCGCATATCAGATACATCTCTCAAGCTCGGTCCGGCGACGGCTCTATGGTCTATCTCATGCTTTTGTTGGAGAATCGAGGCCACGAGACTGGGTACGCGTGGTTCGGCTACAAAACCGAGTTGTCATGCATATGCTGGTACAGCATGTTGGGCGACTTCGCCGCTGGTACAGCTTGCCACGGCTTGGCACTGGGCTGGGGAAACTGTCGACGGGTGGAAGACCTGTGTCGCAGGATTTCTGGGTACAGGCTTCATCGGTCGAGAATCGGACCAGGTTTAGAGAAGCTTGCAAAGACGAAAAGGAACCGATAGGTGAATCAGCACTTTCGAATTCGATCAACTCGACGCGAGCGATGGATGATCGAATCGCTAGAGCATCGTGCAGAGCCGACCTGGTCAGGAAAACGATGGAATTCGCTCCGCGGGCGAGCACCGCTGTCGCGGCAGACGCTGAGCCATAAACGCTGATGTGTACTGGTAGAGCGACCGCGAAGTCAATCGGGTGACACGCTACACACGTGCACGCGCTTTCAAGGTCAGTGTGTGAGGTCGATCTCGATCCGACCTCTGGCAAACTTGATGGGTGAAGATCGTCTTCGACGCGACCAGTGGTCAAAGTGGAAACGACAGCCGCGACTGTAATACGCACAAGAGGTCTCGAAGAGTGCTCGGGCTTTGAGATTGCTCTTCCGTCCCGATCGTATCTGGGAACACCTGTTCAAACGTGTGTCATCGCTGCAAGTGCACGGCACGTCCGGGATCGATGAGCCAAAGACGAGACAATCATGCTTCCTGTTGAAGAAACTGGAAATGAACATGAGTGTTCATGATTTCCCGGTTCCTTACGCGAAGCTGGGGACGGATAACCAAAGTGCTCCCTTCCTTAGAGCAAGGGTTAGAACTTGAGTTTCAGGGACCGCAGGGGTCAACTGAGCCCATCGACGTGCGCAACAGTCATCGACGTTGCTGTCAAGCCCAAACGCCTCGCAGGATCGAAGAAATAGTGCTGAAGAAAGCCTCGTACCGGATAGCCCGATCCCAACTTCCATTGCCGCAATGCAGGCAAGGTCGTCGATACCATCCGCCGTCCTCGGAATCGAAGCACCCATTACAACGCCCGCAACGCCCGGGTTGAAGTCTACTCGATGGTGTACTCCCGGTCAACAGAAGACTTCGCAAAGCTGAGTTTGCCGCCGTCCCGTAGCCCTGTATTGTTGCTGCTCTTCAATTCGAAGACAATCCCGACCGTCTTGACCGTGAAGCGGCGGCCATCTCCAGGAAACGTTGCGACCTGCTCGTTGTCTAATGAAACGGTTGAGTATCGACGGCGTGGGTGCTTCACTGGCCTGTGTCTCCGCGGGCTGGGGATCGGATTCCTTGTTGAGCGTTCACACTTGAACGGCGGAGCCATCGCGCGAGTAGGGCTGGAAATTCGAATGTGCACCCAATTCGGATTCTGATCGAGATCTCGAACTCATCTTCAGCCGAGCCGCTAAAAACAAACCTTGGCACCTTCATCGGACTCTGCCAGGAACGGGTGTGTCTTTCATCTTCACCGCCACCAGATTGTTGGGATGAGTCTGATTGCGAGTATTTCCTCCAGGCCTTTTCGTCTTTTGCTTCCTCCTCGGTGCGTTGTCGACCTCAGCTTTTTGCGTGGCAAGGGAAGGCATGTTGCTGGGATTCAGCGGATGACCCAACTTGAACGGCGAGCCGCCTTCGACTGCCAATAGGCCGCTGCCGCCTGCGACGGCGCCGAAGTGCCGGCGCCGGTGCTGCTGCTGAATGATTCCTGGAAACAGCGGGCGGAGATATCGATCCATTTGATGTGCTCGCCGATGAACCTTGGCCGTCAGTGGTCATGCAGCCGATCAAGGAAATCGGTCTCCAGACGCCATTTGAGCGCAGCACCTGATAGCCGGATTTTGCCCCTGCCGGATCTGCATACCAGGCCGTGATGGTTGCGTTACCGTACCATCGATCGATCCGATGAAGTAGAGGTGACTTGTGCGACGGGCACTCGAAAGTACGCGGCGCTGGAAACGATCTAAAGGGCGATCGCCCAAGACTGCGAATCCTTCGACAGTCGGTAGTCGCCGGAGTTCATCCTGGCATCTCTTTGATTGTCTTCTCGACTGCGGCCTTCGATAGAAAAAGTCCGCTGGTAGGGAACACTCTGAGCCATTCCGCTTTCAGGGGAACGAGCCACGCGACGAGTATGGTGATGACAAATGCGCGATGGGATCAAGGCCGCTGCCGTCGAATCAGATCTCGCGAACGAATGAGTCGGCCTCAAGGCATCGGCTCGAGTTGTCGACGATCAATGAATCCAGCCTGTTGCCGTCGGTAGTTTCGACGCCGTACCAGTAAGCAGTTACGATCAGGATTACGACTTCTGCACCTGCTTCCAAAGACTTCACGTTCGTAGCGCTGTGGAATGGAGCGGACTTCGTTGCCCACCGGGCTTTGACCACCCGCTCAGCTTTGTGACGCAAGTCATCGAGATGCTGGTCCAGCGTTTGAGATGCGGTTGGGCGCAGCCAGGTCGAAGCTTCGTCGGCCGCGCGCTCGGCGGTGCTTCCAGTTCTTCTGTCCGGCTAATTTCGCCTGATTCTGCTTGTCTCGTTCTTCAAGCTGCTTCCTCTCGCGCTTTCGCAGCATCGATGTGATCCTGAACATCCTGGCTCTCCGCATTCTCAACACTGCCATCCGACGGGTGGACGGTGCGGTGAAAGTCTTCGACAAAGACTGAATCAATTCGCAGGATGGTCTTGGCCGCGTCTTTGCCCTGCACAACGTAGCGTACGGCTAAAGTCCCTTCGTCTTTGCTGTCCTTGAACCCAAGTGGCGCGAGCACGCTGCTGCGCACTTTGTAATAAACCTTTCCGGGTTCCTTCCACTCCGGAAACAAGGGCGATGAAGGGGCAGCGATTGCGTGTCTCGACGTATTTGTCCTTATTGAACTCCCTGCTGCCCTGAATGATTCCATCGTTTACGACAGCTTCGACCGCGTCCATAACTTCATTTTCCGGAGCGGAGATTTCGGTCGAAAATCCGAGGCCGTAATCTTCGGTTCTGATTTTCCTCTTGTGTTCGCCGCCGTGAAGGGGGAGAGCGGTGCAAAAAACGAGGATCGAGAATATGGCGATTGCGAAGGACCTGTCTTTTGCGGCTGCGACGATTGACGAGGCCGAAAGAGCCTTCGCTGCGGCCATCTGACTGATGAGCCTGAGACCCTGGAGTTCCTGCGCGGCAACTACTTCCATCTCCTGTTCCTTACTCTCGTGTGAGGGAGGCTGTCAACTTTTGGCGGTCGTTGCTCGTCCATCGAAAAAGGGAAGTTGGCGCTCCGAGATATCTTGTCATCAAAAACAGGTGATTCCAGGAAGCGATCGAGCGCAGCGGATTCGGTCCTCCCCAATCAGGGACGCTTATTTAGTGACAAATCTTTTACAACTTGACCTGAGATCGAGTGGTACGCTCACAAATTATTGCGCGGTTGATTCGGTGCGGCGTATGAGATCCAACAATCAATCACGAAAACCTCTCGATTCTGGGATCAGTCTTAACCACCACAAACCCCGAGTCCGGCGAACCCGAGACCGTGCTGGGAAGAAACAAGCGCTCATCGTCGCTGCCCTCAAATTATTTGCCAGCAAGGGCTATGAGGCGACGACGACCCGTGAAATCGCAGCGTGCGCCGGTTGTGCGGAAGGTCTGATTCACCGCTATTTTGAAGGCAAAGCTGGGTTGATTCCTGCCCTTATGGAATACCGCGTCTCGCAGGAAGTAGCCGATCTGACGCTCCACATCCCGCCTGCCCAATCGTTCGAAGATGAATATTTACACTTGGTGAGCTGGGCGGTAGAGCACATCTGGGAAGACCGCGAGTTTCTGAGAGTGGCGATCCCGCGCGCGATGCTGGATCCTGGTTTTGGCCAGTTGCTGCGTCAGGTTGGTCCGCTGCAGAGGGCGCGAGCGGTCAGCGCACGGCTGAAGAAATTCAGGGAAAGCCGCGCCCTGTCTGAAGCTGAATTCGATGCTTTGGTGCAGTCAGTAAGTGTCATTGGTTTCATGTTCGGCTTTATGAGGCCTGCGGTGCTGCGGCAGGACCGGAGATCGTGTACCAAGACTGCAACTTCCGTCGCCAGGCTTATGGTTCGGAGCTTCTCTCCGGATGCCGAGGGGCGTCCGCTGCGCTCGCATGCGGCGCTGTACCTCACTTAAACTGCCCTGGCCCGGCGTCTCTCCATATTTTTCTTGACGGCTTTCTAAAGCCCATGGTATTTAATTTCTCACCAAGTAAGTGCGCCTGCACGCACTTACTTTATTTGTGTCATAAAGTCGATCAGCGGGAACGGGCCCACGTCAAGCGTGGGAAATGGGGCTTTTGGTTCGTTGTAACTGGGACCTGGTTGTTCCAGTTTGGCGTTACACCAGGAGGACTCGATGACCTCTACCCGGAAACGTCTCGCTGGCGGCTTGCTGCTGGCGTGTCTCTTCCTAGTACTTTCCGTTAGCGATGCCCATGCCATTCCCGCCTTTGCGCGAAAATATGGGCTGCGCTGTTCTGCCTGCCACGAAGCCTGGCCAATGCTCAACTACTTCGGCCAGAAGTTCAAGGACAACGGCTATCAGCTGATGAATGATCGGGACTCTCCGATCTGGCAGAACAACGGCTACTGGCCGGTGACCATGCGCATCACTCCGAACTGGCACCGTGAGAGCACCGACAAAGTAGCCGTCGACCAGGCTCCAACTGGGCAGCAGCAGATTACCGCTCACGGTTTCGACGTTGGCGGCCTCGACATCCTTTCGGGTGGCACGCTCGACAAGAATATTTCCTTCCTGTTCGTTCTGTCCTCGGATGAAAACGCAGCTTTCCACTTTCGAGTCCGTCAATGCCCGGCTGGACAATCTGTTCGGCAGCCCCTGGCTCAACTTCAAGATGGGCAAATTCGAGCTGGACAATATCGTTTCCGAAAAACGCGGGTTAACTCTGACGGCGGATGGCGGCGGATTCCAGCTCTATCACTTCATTCCCGTGGGAGACAGCAATTTCCTCGGGCAAATCGGTGATAACCAGTTTGGACTGGAATGGATGGGGCATTCGGCGAATGATCGCACCCGTCTCTCGGCCTCTGTCCTGAGTACCACCGATGGAAATCCTGATCTGCCAGGAAGCAATACCTATACCGGATTTTTCGCAGGGAGTCAGGCCTTCGAAGTAGGTAGTCTCGGAACCCAGCGTGTCGGCTTCTACGCCATGGTCGGTCAGGCGCCGACCAATAGTCTGACGTCCGGCGGAGTTCCGATCGCGGGCGGAGGATTCGGCAACAAGACCTTCAGCCGGGAAGGCTTCAACGGAATCTTCTATGTAAAGAAGCTGGACTTCCAGGTCGTCACTCAGCACGGTTCAGACGACGCCTACTTCGGCACCGCGACTCAAGTTGGCGGGCCGACGCCTCTGCCAACCGGCGCCCGGTCTGCAGTATGGAACGGGGCATTCGTCGAGACCCACTACGTATACAACCCACAGCTGATCTTCATTCAGCGCTCGGAGTGGATACGCATGTCTCAGCAGTCGATTCCGGGGACGCCTACCAACCTCGGCAATATTGATAACTACGTGATTGGGTACCGCTACATGCCCTTCATGAACAGTCGCGCCGGCTTCGCCTGGCACAACGAGTATTCGTGGATTCGTCAACGCGGGACCGCGCCGGATGGATCCGACCTTACCAGCAGCAGTCTGATGCTGGGATTCGATTTCGACTTCTAAAAAGGGGAAACGCCGATGCGAAGAATGACACGGAACGGTTCGCTGGTTTTGACGGCGGTGGCTGTAGTGGCCCTTTGCAGCCTCTCCTTGGGACAAGCGACGAAGGCGGAAGAGGATTCGCGTTTAGGAATGGAGAGCCACATCGGCAAACTCACGGGTCACGCCGCGGCCGCGCAGGGCACTTATCGCAGGTACTGCGTCGGCTGCCATGGTCCGTTGGGCGATGGCGAGGGAGAGAACGCGCAATGGATCGATCCCAAGCCGCGCAACTTCACTCTGGGAATTTTCAAGTGCCGTTCGACCACAACTGGAACTCTCCCGTTGGACTCTGATATTTACGCCAGCCTTGGCCGGGGACTCGACAGCTCGAACATGCCTTCATGGAATCCACTTTCGGCCCAGGAGCGAGCCGACCTGGTGGCCTACGTAAAGCACTTCTCGGCGCGTTTCGTCACGGAAAAACCAGGCGCTCCGATAGACGTTCCACCAAAGCCGGAAGTCACCGCTGACCGCCTCAAGACAGGGCAAGCTGTATTTCAAAAGGTGGAATGCTGGAAGTGTCACGGGCCAACCGGAAGCGGCAATGGTCCGTCGGCCGCAACTCTGACCGATGACCAGAACCGTCCGATTGCACCCTACAACTTTCACGACGGAACGCGCTTCAAGTGCGGCACCAGCGATGAAGATCTTTACAGGATTTTCATGACCGGACTGGATGGAACACCGATGCCTTCGTGGTCCGACAATATCAAACCCGATGAGGCATGGGACCTCGTGTTCTACCTTCGTTCGCTGCAACCGATGAAGAGCAAAGAAAAGGAAATTGCCCGGCAAATTGGATTGAAGCCGGGTGCTCCAAGTGCCACTCCAGCGCCAGCTGCACAGCAATGAGAGTCGCGCCTGAAAGTAAAACTGGAAAAGGGAGAAGCAAATGAAATCGCTCTACAAAGTGGCGGGCATGACTTCGATATTGCTGTTGCTCGCGTTCGGTCTGATGTACTCCACTCGGACGGTCAGCGCGGCGGCTGACGGCAAAATCACGGGAACGGTAAAACTCGATGGCGCGGCCCCGCATATGAAGGGCATCGACATGTCCAAAGACCCGTTCTGCGTCAAACAGCACGAGAACGATCCCGCCCATCTGGAAAATGTAATCGTGGGGCCGGGCGGCGGTTTGCAGAATGTCGTGCTCTACATCTCTGAGGGTTTGAGTGCCGCGGATGCGAGCGCGATGCCTTCGCAGGAACCGGTGTTCGATCAGAAGAATTGCATGTACACGCCACACGTGCTGGCGATGGACGTCAACCAGAAATTCAAGGTGACCACCAGCGACCAGACTACGCACAACATTCATCCCCTCCCCAATGCACTCGCGGGAAATATTCCGTGGAATAAGTCGCAGCCGCCCGGAGCTCCGCCGATCGAGATGAGCTGGAAGACGGAGGAGGTCGCGATTCCCGTGAAAGTGCAATATCCATCCTTGGATGCACGGTTACTTCGTGGTCGTGAAGGGGCCGTATGCAGTCACCGACGACAAGGGTTCGTACACCATTACGGGTGTTCCTCCGGGGAATTACACAGTGACTGCATGGCAGGAAGAGTATGGAACGCAGACGGCGAAAGTAACGGTCGCAGCCGGCAAGGCTGGAGCCGCCGACTTTACTTTCAAGGCCAAGTGAGAAAGTCCGGGTAGCGGATTCACCCCGTAAGCGCTCGCTTTTCTGATTCAAGCGGCGTCCGGCACATCAGCGGCCGACGGTTAAGCTTGCCCGCTCCGATTCAATGCGAAGCCGGATACCGAGGCCGGCGTGAAACGAGAAATCATGGCCAGATTCTTTGCAGTGACGATTATCGTAATTGCAATTGCTTCGGCAATCCCGATCCTTCGGCATTCGTGGCCGGCGCCGCAGGACATCTCGCTCCATGGGCATCTGATCGATGAGCAGATGTCGGAGACCATGGCGGAGGCTGGAATCTCGTTCCTGGCCGCGCAGTTCATTCTTGCAATCTTCATCTGGAAGTACTCCAACCGGCCCAAAGACGCGAAGATCGGAAAGTTCCCAGGCGGCGCCAAAGGTTTGGTTATCGCGGCGTTTCTGTTGGTGGGCACCGAAGTCCTGGCCCTGGGAATCTTCGGAACCAAAGCCTGGGCGAGTGTGTATTTCACTCCGCCAGCCGCAGATGCCGTTCCGATTCAGGTGCAGGCCGGGCAATTTGCGTTTTATTTCCGCTATCCCGGCGCGGACGGGAAGTTCGGTCCGCTCCATCCCGCGATGATCAACGAGTCCAATGAAAACTTTTTTGGCCTCGATCAAACTAACGATCAGGATTCCAAAGATGACATTGTCACCGCCGAAATGGCGATTCCAGTGAATCGCGATATTCATCTGCTGATGCATGCGAAGGATGTTGGACACTCATTCTATGTTCCGGAGCTACGAGTGCAGCAGGACTTCGTTCCGGGATTGGATCTCTCGATTCATTTCACTGCCACCAAGATCGGCAGGTACGAAATCGTTTGTACCCAGCTCTGCGGGTTGGGGCACTACAACATGAAGGCCTATCTGTCGGTGTATTCGCAGGAAGATTTTGACAACTGGATGAAGAAGCAGGCAGCGTTGCAGTAGGCGGATCGTACGTGGTCGAAATTGTGAGACAGGTTAACTCTGGGTTGAGGTTTATTCTATGCACGACGTAGCTGAACATGCGGCACACCACGCCCCGCCGCAGGGTTTCATCCGGAAGCACGTCTTCAGTCTCGATCACAAAGTAATCGGCAAACAATACTACGCCCTGGCTCTGGTGGCCGTGTTTGTGGGAATGGTCCTTTCGTGGATCATGCGACTGCACCTTGGCTGGACCAATCTGGCGATTCCGGGCCTGCACTTGCTTTCGAAAACCGGAGCTCCCGGCGATATCATGACGCCGGAATATTATCTGCAACTGATGACCATGCACGGAACCATCATGGTCTTCTTTGTGCTTACCACGGCGCCATTCGCGGCTTTTGGCAATTTCTTTTTGCCCATCCAGGTCGGCGCCGAAGACATGCCCTTCCCCCGTTTCAACATGATGTCGTTCTGGGTTACGTTCGTGGCCTTTCTGGTTCTGATCTCGTCTTTTTTTGTGGGTGACGGACCGACGCTCGGCGGCTGGACACAATATGCCCCGCTGAATGCGGTGGGACCAGTCGGAGGTCCGGGCCAGGGAATGGGCGTTGTTCTCTGGGCGGCTTCCATCGCTATCTTTTGCGTAGGACAACTGCTGGGATCGTTGAATTTCATTACCACGACGCTCGATATGCGAGTGAAAGGCATGAGCCTGATGCGCCTGCCGCTCACCGCATGGGCATGGTTCATCACCTCCTGCATGGGCCTGACCGCGTTTGCCGTTTTAATGCCGGCCTGCATTCTGGTAATTCTCGACCATGTAGCCGGGACCAGTTTCTTCGTCCCATCGGGTCTGGTCATCAACGATCAACTCCAGCCGCACTCGGGAGGATCGACTCTGCTTTGGCAACACCTCTTCTGGTTCTTTGGACACCCCGAGGTGTACATCGCAATCGTTCCTGGGATGGGCATCGTTTCGCATGTTCTGGTTACCAACATGCGCCGCCCGCTGCTCAGTCACCGGGTGATGATCGGCTGTATGGCGGCGATTGCCGTTCTTAGCTACATGGTTTATGGGCATCACATGTTTGTCAGCGGAATGAATCCATTCTCATCGCTGGCATTCTCCTTCCCCACGCTGATTATTACGATTCCGGCGACCATCATTGTCCTGATGTGGATTGGCAGCCTTTACGGTTCGAGGTTACGCATCAACTCCGCTTCGCTGTTTGCCCTGGGCTTCATTTCGATGTTTGTGGCCGGCGGCGTGAGCGGCTTTTTCCTGGCGCAGCCCTCGATCGACATCATGCTGCACGCCACCTACTTCGTGGTTGGTCACTTCCACATGGTGATGGCGGTGGCGGCGATCTTCGGGATCTTTTCTGGAACATATTTCTGGTTCCCCAAGATGGCTGGCCGGATGATGAATGAGACCCTCGGCAAGGTACACTTCTGGCTGAGCTTTGTGGGTGCGTATTGCATCTTCATGCCCTTCCACTATCTGGGAATCGCAGCCAATGTGCGCCGCTACCAGGCGTTCGTGGATGACTACCTGCAGCCCCTGATCCCCGTCCATAAGTTCATTACGATCGCTGCCATCGTGACCGGGATTGCTCAGTTCATCTTCTTGTACAACTTGCTCCATAGTTATTTTCGCGGCAAGCTGGCCCCGGAGAATCCTTGGGAGGCGACTTCGTTGGAATGGAGCACGCCCACGCCAGTGCCGTTCGACAATTTTGCCGGCAAGCATCCAGTGGTGTACCACGATCCGTATCAGTATGGAGTGCAGGGTTCAACCGGCGATTACGTGATGCAGACGTCGCCGGAGCAAGTTGTGACAGAGCACGACGAGAGCTAGCGTCCGAAGCGAAACATTATGGCGACTACGGTCCATGAAGCGCCGAAGATTGAATCGCGCCGCCCTCGCGAGTCGGGGAATGGCGGCTGGCGGAATCTGGTTCCCACAGAGGGCGACCGGCGTTTAGTACAGGATTACTCTCCACCGCCGGCGAGCACCGGCATGTGGGTGATCGTCTACGCGATCACCATGACCTTCGCGGCCCTTACCAGCGCCATGATTGTGCGTAAGGGCGCATCGCTCGACTGGCGCAGTTTCACGCTGCCCTCGATACTTTATCTGGACACTGCGCTACTTCTGGGCAGCAGCGTTACGCTCGAAATAGCGCGGCGTCGCGTGGCCAGGTTCATGGGCGGCATTGTGATCCCGGGCGAAAGTCCGGCGCGGTGGCTCTACATTACTCTGGGACTCGGTTTGCTGTTCGTAACCGGCCAGTACGTGGCCTGGGCCCAGTTGCGCCAGGAAGGGCTTTACCTCGCGACCAACCCCAGCAGTTCTTTCTTCTACCTGCTGACCGTGGCCCATGCATTGCACATACTGGGAGGGATTATCGGGTTGGGCTATGTGATCCGCAAACTTGATAAGTCTGAACTGCGCCGGAGCACACTGGATGCCGCATCGCGCTACTGGCATTTCGTGGATGTGCTCTGGGTGTATTTGCTATTACTGCTTTGGATGAAACTTTAGCGCGGTCAGAAACAGGAGACGCCGTGAGTCAAGCCGATTTGACGATGCATGGACACGCCACAGGCATGATGGCAGATCGCCCGTTCGCCATCCCCACGAAGAAACTGGCGATGTGGCTCTTCATCATCGCGGACACGATGACGTTTGCCGCGTGCCTGGTAGCCTACGGATTCCTGCGCAATGCGACCCCTGATTGGCCGAGACCGTTTCACAGCATCACCAACGTCGCAGTGATGACCTTTATCCTCCTCACCAGCAGCCTGACCATGTTTCTGGGCGTGCAGACAGCGAAGGCAGGAGACAAAGCAAGCGCATTTCGCTGGACCATGATCACCGCGCTGGCTGGAATCGTATTCGCGGTTTTGCATATCCGGGAATGGCTGGGCCTGATTGGCGAGGGCATGACGCTGTTTAAGAATCCCTGGGGTACGGGTCTGTTTGGCGCCTCGTTTTTCAGCGTTACGGGTTTGCACATCACGCACGTCCTCGGAGGGGTGATTGCGCTGCTGGTTGTAGGCGTGCGTTATAAAGGCGGCCGTTACAATAGCGATGACATTGAGATCGTGGGTTTGTACTGGCACTTTGTGGACCTGGTCTGGATGTTCGTCGTGCCATTCGTCTATCTGATGAATCTTTCCCACTAGATGAGCCGGGAGCGGAACACTATGACCACTGTTGCAGAACACAAACGCGAAGGCATGGGAAAGTATTTAGTGGTCTATCTCTGCATACTGGCCCTGGCAGGTTTGCAGTTCGTAATTGCCTATCAGAATATCCACGCTGGGCAAATGTTCCGACGTATGTTGTCGGTGGCCTTGATTGAGGCTGGCGTAGCGGTTATGTTCTTCATGCATTTGTGGTCGGAGAAGCGGGGATTTCTGCGTGTTCGTAGTGGCTTTCACGATTTTTGTTTTGCTCACCATGCAGTTCGGCTGGACTGACAGTTTCCGTCTCGATCACTGCCTGGGGTACTGTTCGTGAAATCTACCAGACTCACCTTGATCGCGTGTGTGTCGCTGCTTGCATCTCCGATTGTAGCGGCAGCTCAGAGTTGCGCGCTGTGCTACACCCAGGCCGCATCCGCGGGCTCTCGCATGATTCAGGCCCTGCAGAGCGGAATTCTCATCCTCATAGGTCCTCCTACGCTGGCATCGATTGGCATGATTTTCGTTGTGTACCGCAAGCGCAACCAGATCCGCAAAGCAGCCGACGCGGCGGAATCCAATCCGATTTTCAAAAATTCCAGTCTCCCGAATTCAGTGACAACCTCATGGCTGCCACCCGCGCGATAACGGAGTCCTGTGCCAATCGCCCTGTCCCGTCCAAGCTCCGGGATTACTACACGCTGACTAAACCCGAGGTCAACCTCCTCATCCTGATGACCACTTCGGCAGGCTACTATCTTGGCTCTCAGGGGACGTTTCGGTTGGGCAGGCTGTTCATCACCCTGGCAGGCACGTTGCTGGTTGCCAGTGGGACCGCGACCCTGAATCAGTGGATGGAACGCGTTCATGATGGACGGATGCGGCGTACTGCGAACCGGCCCCTTGTGTCGGGACGTCTCAGTGACCGGGAAGCTCTGTGGTTTGGCCTTTCGCTTAGCGCGGCTGGCGGGGCACTGCTGGCAGTGTCAGTCAATGTCCTGTCAGCCCTGCTGGCCGTTGGGACTCTGTTGGGATATCTACTGGTTTATACGCCCCTGAAGAGGAAGACACCTCTGTGTACTTTGCTGGGAGCCATACCCGGAGCGATGCCGACGCTGATCGGCTGGGCGGCGGCCTCGGGAAGGATGGAACCACGAGCGTGGTTGCTCTTCAGCATCCTCTTCCTGTGGCAGTTCCCGCATTTTCTCGCTATCGCATTAATGTACCGGGAAGATTACGCAGGCGCCGGCTTTCGTATGCTGCCTGCATTCGACGCCGATGGACGATTCACCAAGGCGGAGATCGTGGCCTTTACGATCGTGCTGATCGCGGTGACCATGATGCCGTTGGCGGGACGGGGCGGCGCAGTGTATTTAATGATCATGTTTACCGCAGGATCGTTTTTCCTGTATCACACGGCTAAGCTCGCAAAGTCTGATTCCCGCCTTCTGGCCAGTCGCGTGGTTCACGCGTCAGTTATTTATTTGCCGGTGGTCCTGGGGACCATGATGGCCTGGAAGGCTTAAAAGGCCGAGGGTTGGCGTTACACAATTCCTGGAACTTACTTTTCACCCAGAACAAAATTGATGGTAGCGGTTTCGTCCGGATTTACAGTGACCTGTTTCTCCCAGGTTTTCGGATCCGAGAATACCGGACGCCTTACCTTCCGCTCGGTCAGAACGTCAAACGCAGATTCTTCCCGTGCCAGCTTCCAGCCCTCGTGCCAGGCGACGATCACGTATTTACCGGGAGGCACATCCGTCAGTTCGAATCTTCCGTTCTCATCCGTGACTGCATAATAAGGATGGGGAACGACCATGAGTTCAGCATTCATCCACGAATGACCGCCATTGCACCTTACGTTGACCAGACCCGCGGAGGGCATGTTGCGGGTTACGGTTTGGTTGGTGAAGGGGAACGGCAAGTTGTAACTGGCGGCACCATCCATGTGCACAGTGTGCAACACGGCGTCTGAGCTCTTCAGTTGAAGCGGACCATTCTCTGGAACCAACAGAATGTGTGGTTCGTACCGGCATTGTTTCTGGTCCAGGGAGCGACGGGGCGCAGGAATGTCCAGAGCCTTTCCCCGGGAGACATCCTTGAGAAAGACCACGGTATTCGCAACGCCGTTATCGGGGCCGACCACTAATCTCTCGAGGTCGCGTGTCTTGTGTGATTCCGGATCGCAAATCTGAGCATCCTTGTCGATGGGAAAGGCGGCGGTATGCGGCACCGGTCCGGACCACTTCACGGTACCTGTGATCGTTCCGGATTGGGTGAGCGTGACCACCTCGTAGTGACTCTGGGCCGATGCCCCGAGAGCGAGAACCGGACATAGTAATAAGGAGGTGACGATGTCGGTGGCACGCAGCATGGGTTGCCTTCTTCCAATTTCAAATGCTACCCCCACTTTGGGACGTCACAAGTCACGAAGGTAACTTCAGCAGGGAGGTGTTGGGTCAGTATGGATAGGACTCAAATTGCAGAGCTCAACTCTGAGGTGCCCGCCTGACCGCACGCTTCAGGTCCCGGTCCAGGGCGGCGCGGGCGCGCTCGTATTCGAGCCGGGAGATTCGTCCTTGTTTGTGCTCTACTTCCAGCCTAAACATCTCATTCTTAAGTTCTTCGAGGAGGATGGCGGACCGACTCGAAGCTGCCGTCGCACTGGCTGACGCCGCCGATCTTGGACCGTTGGAGTCCCCGTCGAGCATGGCACGCTGACGGGTCTTCGTGTAGATAGTTCCTGCGGCCAGCAGCAGTGCAAGGCCGCTGAGAAGGTACCAACGATATGTCTTCAGCGAACCGGAGACGCCCGTCGGGACGTTTGGTTCCTTGCCGGAATCTAGATCAGAAGCGGATGAACCGGCGGCGGCACTCTCATCCTGAATAGGATGCGGCGTGCCCAGACTGTCGTCTCCAGGCTCATTCAACGTGCCCGTTCCTGAAATCCTGAAGCTCAGAGGCTGTCCCGCACTTGTGTTCGATACGACGCGGACGAGTGCATCGGGCTGGCGCGGGTCGGCCATGGACTGAAATGTCGCGCCGAGCGCAGCGATGAACTGCATCGTGGCCGGCACCATCACGACAAAGTGTTGCGCACCGTAAAGCTCTCTGGGATCGATGTCGAGTTGTCCGGCGTACTTCAGGTGAAACGCAACCTGGAACTGGGTTTCGCCGGGGCGAAGCGGGAAGACAAATCGGTACTGGTTCTTTTCTTTTCCGCCGACCGGAATGGACTTGATCGGCTTGCCGCCCGCGGTCATCGCCATCCCCTGATCGATCTGCGCGCCGTCGGGAAGAAAAAACTCAAAGTTCTTGCCGTGCATTTGAGTGCGCGGCGGATTCGAAGCGTTGTTCACCACGAACAAACGGGTGCCCTGCAACTCGTCGCCCTTGGCCTGAAAACGCATGACGTCGGCCGTGACACTGATGTCTGCGACACCGTTCGTCACCTTGCCAGTAACGGTTTGAGCGCACACAGTAGGTGAAGCCAGGAAAAATATGCAGAAGGCAATTCCAGCAGTAATAAGTAAGAACGACGCAACCGGCACGACTGCTGACTGGCGGCCTTTTACCCCAGCTTCTCGATTGGCGTTCAAATTCTTCGCCTCACCTGGTCGACTTTGGCATCGTTGTCTGGGGGGATGCAGGGGCTGGCGTCGAAGGCATCACATCGGGAACCAGTACTTTCTTCACGGGTTCGGAAATTTCGTTGGCATGCGCGAGTAATTGGCTGATCTGCCACATCTGCGTGTCGGTCAGCTTGGTCTTGAATGCCGGCATTCCGGTCAAGCGGATGCCGTTGGCCGTCTTCCAGTAAGTCTCCGAGGCTGGATCATCGGTTACGCCCTTGCCACGAAACAATTGCGGCGGTTCCGGGTACATGGTCGTCGAATAGTCGGTCGGCGTCTGGCCAGGCAGCCCGTGACACGAGGCACAGTGCTGCTTGTACACGTCAGCGCCGCCAAGGTAGGCGGCCTCGTCAGCGGCCACCGCCGGCTGGCTTGTGGTTTGCTTTTCAATGTGGGCGTTGAGAGCCATGTGCGCGAACTTCCGCTCAAATGGCATCGGAGCATCGGCAGTGGCTACAGGCGCCATGCCTGCGGCAAAGTAGTAATAGACTCCGCCTCCAAGAATCAGCGCAGCCAGGACAAAACCGATCACGACACCCTTCAGCATTTATCGCTCCTCAGGTTAGAAATTGAACCGGTATCCCAGAATCATTTTAGCGATTAGATGGTCCGTCGAACCGGTGAAACCGACACCCAGCCCGAAATTAAGCTCCCACTGGGGCGCGAGACTCAAATCGATTGCCGGGAAAATCTGGTGCTCTTGTTGCGACAGAGGATCGAATCCCGTCACCGGACCCACCGAGCCGTAATACTCGAGTCCGGCAGCCACCTTGGGGGTGAGGTCGTAGCTGAATTTTGCGTTCGGGGAAAAAACGACACCCTGGTGAACATTCTCGCCGTGGAAGGCACGCTCCAGCGTGGGGTTCACGGACCAATACCATTTGCCAAGCTTCTGGTCCACGATGGGCCGGATTTCCCAAGTCCATGTGTCAGGGGAATATTGCCGCCTTTGATATCCAATTTCGTTAGAGAGGCTCACCCCCACAGGCCAGTGCCATTTTCTGGGAACGGCAACGCGGGGACGAATATGATCTCCCACCCACTGCCAGCCCTGGCCTTCAGTGATCGAAGTGAAGATATAAAAACCGCACTCGAACCAGTCGTTAAATCCGTGAGTGATCTCGATCGTCTCATGCTGCGCGTGATTGGTGGGGTAGAGGCCGTCGGCCATGGTTTTAGAGCCATCGATCGTGAAATTACTGTGCAGCTCGAGCATCGTGTGCTTCGGTTCGACCAGATCGTATCCGTAGACCTGGATCTCGTAATTGTCCTGGGCATGGGCCACGACCGGGGCCGAAATCACCAGCAGAACTGTCAGCGCAAGGATGTGATTCAGATGTCCGCGCCGAAAAAAATTAATATCGCTCGGTCTCGACATTGGGTTTGAGGAGAGAGATCGCCATAATGACCGGCAACGCCAGTCAACAGAAAAGACAAGAAGTAAGGATAAATGCTGTATGCGCGGGTTGCCAGCAAATCTCGAAGGATTGCGATCATCGCCAGGGCGGGCGAACAAAAGCAGCCGGGAGTTGAGTCCCGGCCGCTGTTTCCTTGTACCCGTATGTTGGCCTACTGTACGACGAGCGTCAGTTCATGGAATGAGTGGAGGCGGATCGACCGCCTCACTTTCGCACCGCTCGGTAACATCCTCGTAACCTCGCGTTAGCGACGACACCTCAATTCGGACGGCTGGCCTGCTCTGCGCCGTTTTCTCTCAGTCCGCATCTTGGACTTTTGTCCGTTACCCCGACGAAAGCAGCTAACCGGATCGTGCATAAATTCGGCGTAAATTATTGAGAACAATTCATATCCGACAGATTCGCGCGCGTGCACTTGCATGGCACCTCGAGTGTAACGTTGGTCTGAGTAACAAGTTTGCACTTGTCTCAACAGCCCTATGAACACCACTTTCGAAGGCGTTCGCCTAAGTGAGGATAGCGAAGCTCTCGGCCAGTTCCACGGCAATCGAACATTGCCTCCGATTGCAGCCGGATACCGGACGGAAACCGAGATGGTATGCCGTACGAACGGCGCCACGCCATGAAAAGCGCGTGCGCGATCATATCGATGGTCGAAATATCGAGTGCTTTCTTCCGCTCTACCGAGCCGTGCACCGCTGGAAGAATGGATGCAAGACGCAACTCGAACTACCGCTGTTTCCGAATTATCTCTTTGTAGAAATCGATCTGGTTGATCGCGTGCGAGTTCTTGAGGTCCCCGGGGTGCTTTCGCTGGTGGGAACCGGCCCCTCGTTCTGGCCCCTGCCCGAAGGAGAAATCGAGGCACTGCGAGCCGGCCTGCACCTGCGCAATCCCGAGCCTCATGTTTACCTCACGGCTGGACAAAAAGTGCGTATCAAGGCAGGGGCACTCGCGGGCCTTACTGGGTTTGTACTTCGGACAAACGAACGGCTGAGGGTAGTTCTGGCGGTCGAGATGTTGATGCAGGGAGTCGCCGTCGAAGTTGGCGTGGACGATATCGAGGTACTCAGCGAGCCACCCTCTCTTTCAAGATAATCGAATTGCCACCGACAACTGCCCTTCTCCCCCAAAGGCCTGCGGCAACCAAGGCCCGAGCAAAGCTTTTGTCTGATCTTCGTCAGCAACATGGCTTTGCCCATGTGCCCGTAGTCGTGTCCAGGAGGAGATGTTCTCTTGTCCGTTGCGAACACAGTTCATCCCAACCCCTCGATTGCCAACAAATATCGTCGCGATATTGACGGTCTCCGCGCTGTCGCAGTGCTCTCCGTGGTGGGATATCACTGTGGGATCCCGTTCGTCAAAGGCGGATTCGTCGGCGTTGATATTTTTTTTCGCTATTTCCGGTTATCTCATCTGTTCCGTCATCTACCGGGAAGTAAAGCAGGGAACATTCAGCATTGCCCGCTTTTACGAGCGGCGATTCAAGCGCATCCTTCCGGCGCTATTTGCCGTGCTGTTATTTTGCCTGGCGCTTGCGGTATTGGTCTTGTCTCCGTGGGAAGCGCGGCGAGTCGGCATGAGTGTCGTAGCTACTTCCTTATCGTTATCGAACTTCTATTTCATTCTTAGCGGAGGCTATTTTCACCCCAGTCTGGAACTCAATCCACTGCTGATGACCTGGTCGTTGGCGGTTGAGGAGCAGTTCTATATTGCGTTCCCGTTGTTAATGCTCCTGTTGTACAAGTTCAGAAAAACGCATCTATTCGGGATTCTCGCTGGGCTCGGCATTCTTTCACTGATGATTTCCGCGTATGCCGAATTCCGCCAGCCCGAATGGAATTTCTACATGCCCATAACGCGCGCGTGGGAACTGAGCGCCGGAGCATTGCTGGCCATTTGGGAATCAGACCGCAGGGAGACCGTACCAACGGCCAGATGGATGCAAAACGCACTGGGAATGACCGGACTTTTCTTAATCCTGGTATGCATCTTCTTTTACAAGGCGGGCATGCGATTTCCGGGACTCGAGGCGATACCGCCAGTGCTTGGCTCCGTTCTGATCATTTCTTCCGGCGGAGGGATCGCAAACCGATTTCTGTCCATCCGCCCCCTGGTAGCGGTCGGGCTCATTTCATACTCTCTTTATCTATGGCACTGGCCGCTATTGAGTTTTGCCCGAATTCTTAGCCCGATTGCATTGCCCTGGACGGCGTCCGCGGCCCTGATGGCGACTGCGTTTGTGCTGGCAACATTGTCCTACTACTTTATTGAGAAGCCATTTCGATCACGGACCTATTCCAGTACGGCAAGAGTTGTGATTTCATACGGCGCGGTGTGCGCAGTTTTCGTTGTGCTGGGTGGCACCTTTTATTTGAGCCACGGTCTTCCCTGGCGTGTTCCCCAGCTGGCAAGAATAGAGATGGCGGCGGAGTTGGAGCGGCATCATCACTGCCTGGTGATGAGTGATGATCCCAATGTGAATCCGGAATGCGTACCGCCTATTTCCTCCTCCCGAGCCATCGCGTTACTCGGAGATAGTCATGCGGAAGCGGTAGAGAGCGGACTGCAACAGTTCGCGTCGAATCACGGCCTCCAGCTGGTAGTGCTCACCAAGTCTAACTGCCCACCCTTGCAAGGTGTGACCCGCTGGCATCCCATTGTGTACCGCAATGCGGAATCCTGCCGGCGCTTTAACGAGCAGGTCTTGAACTATGTTCTAGGGCGTCCTGATATTGAGTTTGTATTTCTGACCGGCAGTTGGTCGGCGCCAGGAGGCAAATTTATCCCCGATGTGGATGCGGGTGATTTTGCCGGGTTGAGCGTACAGCAGAGTGAACTGAATTTGAAGCAGGGCCTGCAGACTGAGATCGCAACCCTGGAGTCTGCCGGCAAGCAAGTCATCCTTATGGATGACGTTCCTGTTTTACCCGTCGATCCGATGCGGGCCGTCCGTTATAACCAGCTTCCGGTGCGACGAGTGCTCACCCGTTTGCTTCTGGGGCGCCCACTCGAGGATGGAGAGAGCGGCAGCGTGCGCCGCTCGAAAGTGACCAATCCCGCGACAGAGCTTGCTTCATTGGACATCTCTTCTCTCAAAGAATCCGATCACAAGCTGATCGTTATCGATCCCAAATTGGCTTTTTGTGACATCGAAAGTTGCCGGTTCGCTGACAACAGCAATGTGTACTACACCGACAAAGAGCACTTGAGTCCACTGGGTGCAATGCAGGCAGTTTCTTTACTAAAACCAGCCATAGTTCGACAGTAGAAAAGAAGATCCGAATGTCGTTCCTGCGAGCGATGACCAGGCTCGCCAGGATGAGTAGCGACACGTCATCTGGCGATTGAAGGGCACGGATTCAAAGCCGAACCCCACCGGAAAGGGTCGGACCGAGAGGAGTCGTCGGTGAGCACTCTTTGGAATAACCACAAGGCCGCGGTCAGTCTCACGTTCGACGACGGAACGCCAGAGCAGATCTTGTATGCTCTGCCGGAATTGAATGCCAGGAAGATGAAAGGCACGTTTTTCGTCGTGCAGTCTCCCGAGAAAACCGAGCGGCACTACGACACTCACTTTCGCGCGGACGAATGGCAGGCTGCTGTCGCAGAAGGGCATGAAGTCGGTGGCCATTCGGTGACCCACAAGCGGCCCGCGCAAATGCAGGCAAACCCGAAGGATGCGTTCGGGGAAGTGCTGGCGTGCAAGGAATTTCTCCAGAGAGTCATGGGAGTGCCGATTACGTCCTACGCGTATCCCTTCACATACCTCGACGAGAACGTCAAACGGGCTGCGGCGGAAGCATTCAGCCAGGCGCGAGGCTTCAAGGATGCACGCGGGGAAAACAAATACATCGCTCCGGGCGACCCCATCGACTTTTATAACGTTCCGTCAATTCAGGTTAACGCCAACAATATCGAGAAGGCCCCAATCTGGTTCGACACTGCATTAGAACGCGGGGCCTGGGTGACGCTTATGTTCCATGGCGTCGGGCCCAACGAAAAAGTGTACGACAACATCGATACGGCAAAGTTCGTCGCCATGCTGGACGACCTTCGGCGCAGGGATATCTGGGTCGCGACGTTCGACCAGGCCGCAAGCGCATTGAGAAAGGTGCAATCTGTCGTGGAAACCAAAGCCACCTCCGGTCTAGCGCGGGTGTTTGACCTCTGCTCCAGAATCGTCGGAAATCGCACATGACGCCGCATGTTTGAGATCGTCCCTGTATTCACAATTGTTCGCAGGCTCGCATAGCAAGGAAGGTTGGCCCTTGAGTAATTCCGAGACGACTACACCCATCGCTACGGAGAGCGAGGACCGCTGTTCCATCGACACCAAGAATCGGCCTTTGGTCTACCCCGCTGTAAGCGAAGTTCCGGGATTGGGAGCAGCAGGCGGATCGGGAGCCGGTCTGGAGGTGGGCAAGCGGTATCTGCTTTTCATGGACCTGATCCTGGTCTGGTTGAGTGCAGGCATTGCCGATGTCACGTCATTCGAAATAATCAGAGTCGTAAGGGGACCCAGCTTCACGACTCCGCCGCCGGCAGGAATGGTGGGATTCCTTTTTTTGTTTTCCGTACTGGTTGTGCTCTTTGCCAACGTTCACGGATTGTATGCCTGCCTCTGGCAGAAAAGCTTCGGAGAAGAGGTCAAGTACCTGGGCGAGTCGATCGGTTCAGCCGCGCTGGTTCTGACGGCTTCGATGTATCTGGTGGGTACGAGGACGGCATCGATCCTGGTGCTGGGACCCACGATTATCGTGAGCTGGATGCTGCTGGCCGCATGGCGAAGATTCCTGCATTCGCAATCGATCCCCGGGCTCTCCGAAAAGCGCAATGTGCTGATTATCGGCGGAGGGCGAACCGCCAAGCAGTTAAAAGAGCACCTCGCATCTCACCCGGAATTGGGATACGTCGTAAAAGGGTTTTTGGATCGCCGGCAACCAAGACAGAAGCAAGACAGAGCGGAATTGCCTGCCCGCTGACTTCCTGGGACATCGTCCAGGAACTGGCGACGATTGTGCGGGCCCATTTTATCGACGAAATATTTGTCTGCGTTCCCAATGACCGCCGTCTGGTCATGGAAATCGCGAAGTACACGCGGGGCACGGGCGTCCACTTGCGAGTGATTCCGGATTTGTACGAAACCGTCGCCATGGGTGCTCCTGTGGAATATGTCGGGCAATTTCCGACGATGACGTTACAGAAGAACTCCATTCCCACCCTGCCGTTGATGTTCAAAAGGGTTGTGGACATCGCCGTCTCAGGTTTGCTCCTGTTCTTCCTTGCTCCCCTGCTCTTGATGGTTGCCCTGCTGGTCCGGCTGACTTCGAAGGGGACACTGTTTTACCGGTCGGTCCGGGTTGGAAAAAAAGGAGAGACGTTCGTTTGTTACAAGTTTCGCACCATGGTGGAGAACGCAGAGGCGATGAAAGCCTCGCTTGCCCATCTCAATGAAAGAGATGGTGTGCTGTTCAAGATTGCGAAAGATCCGCGCATCACTCCCATCGGGAGAGTGTTAAGAAAGTTTAGCCTCGACGAACTTCCACAACTATTCAACGTCCTCAAGGGAGACATGAGCCTGGTAGGACCGCGGCCACCGGTTCCGGGCGAATACCAACAGTACGCCCTCGACCACCTGCGCCGGTTGGACGTAAAGCCTGGCATTACCGGATTGTGGCAAGTGATGGCCCGGCAAAGTCCTTCCTTCGATAGCTATATCGAACTTGACCGCGAGTATGTGGATACCTGGAGCTTCTGGCTGGATTGCAGAATTCTGTTGAAGACCGTGACGGTCGTCGTTGCCGGTACAGGGCAGTAACGGGGGACGTTCCCGCCCAAGTTTGAACCATGAGCAAAAGCAGTTTATTTCTGCGCGGCCATTTCGACAGATTATGCAACAGCACACTGGGTCGAAACACTTTGTGGGCGCTTGCCGGATACGGCCTGCGGCTGGTGATTCAGTCCTGTTACTTCGTCGTGATCGCCCGCTGTTTGGGGCCGGGCCAGTACGGAGGTTTCGTGGCGGCCACGGCCCTGGCGAACATCATCGCGCCATTTTCCGGAATGGGTAGCGGCAATTTGCTGATCAAGAACGTTGCGCACAACAAGAATCTGTTTCCGGAATATTGGGGGAACGGATTACTGGTGACTCTGGTCTCAGGCATGGCGTTGGTCGGCTTCGTGGTTCTGTCGTCGGTGGCGCTTCTTCCACGCTCCATCCCAGTGTTCGCGATTTTCTGTATCGCGGTATCCGATCTGGTGGTTGTGCAGTTCGTGGAAGTAGCGGCATTCGCGTTTCAGGCCTTCGAAATGCTCTCTAAGAATGCACATCTGAATGTTCTGATCAGTATGACTCGACTGGTCGGAATCGTCGGTCTTGCACTGATGTTGCCGCACCCGACCATCGCAGCCTGGTCAGTGGTGTATCTTGCAGGATCGATTCTTGCGGCATCGGTGGCCATTGTCTGGGTGACGCTTGAGCCTCGGCCGCCCGAAAATCGCGCTCAGCCATATTCGGAGACAGGGTTTCGAGGGTTTTACCTTTTCCACCGGTTTATCGGCTCAGACGATTTACAACGACATCGACAAGACCATGCTGGCCCGGTTGGGGACCCTGGAGGCGACCGGTATCTACGCCGCGGCGTATCGCATGATCGACGTCGCGTTCATCCCGGTCAGGGCTTTGCTGAATGCAGCGTATCCCGGCTTCTTTCGGAGCGGGAAAGAGGGAATCCGCGGAACCTTGCGCTACAGCCGCAGCCTGTTGATCCGAATCGTGCCCTACTCGTTGTTCGCTTTCGCGGCCCTCATGATCGGTGCTTCGATTGTGCCCCGAATCCTGGGTGTGCAATACGCACATGTGACCGAAGCCCTGCGTTGGTTATCACTGTTGCCGATACTGAAGACGCTTCACTATTTCGCGGCCGATGCTCTGACCGGGGCAGGGTATCAGGGAATTCGGACCGCGGTTCAAATCGGAATTGCAGTTTTCAACGTTCTGCTCAACTTCTGGATCATTCCAGCATACGGATGGCGTGGCGCAGCGTGGTCAAGTCTTGCCAGCGACGGCTTGCTGGCGGCGCTCCTCTGGTTGATCGCAATCCGGCTTTCGATCAAGGCGCGTGACGGATATCTGCCGTCAGCGATGCTGGCCACCGAAACAGTTCAACTGTAAAAAGAGTGTTCGCTGAATCAAGAACTCACCTCCTTTTCAGCAATGCTCATCAGTCATGATCAAATTTCACGAAAGACTTTTCGTGGTGGCAATGCTGTTCTACACCACGGGTGCCGTGCTTCCGTTTCTTCTCGGTCCACAAGACCGTCTGGTGCGCGGAGAAGGCGATCTGACAGCGTTTACCATCCAGCTTTTGTTTTATCTCGGGACATTCTGGTTCATGGCCATGAACTGGCGCACCATGCTGCGGGGTGTCCTGAATGCGAAGTGGATTATCTGCCTCACTTTGGTCGCGCTCGCTTCGGCGACGTGGTCCCAGGATCCTGCGTTCACGCTTCGCCGCAGTGCCGTTTAGTCGCGACTACAGCGTTCGGCGTCTACTTTGGCAGCCGTTTCACGGTGCCACAGCAGTTGCGCCTGCTGGCTACCACTTTCGCCTGGGCTACTGGCCAGCTTCCTGATCGCCATTTTCTTCCCCGGACACGGCGTGGACGACTTCATGCATCCCGGACACTGGCAAGGCGCGTTTCCTCGTAGAACATTCTGGCTAGAGCGATGGTGCTCGCGGTTCTGGTGTTTATCTGGTGCGACCTGCGATGTGGCCCTGGATGCGATGGGTAGGCATCGCAGGCGCGATCGTTTTGCTTGCATTTTCCGGCTCAGTAACGGGTGGACTGGTCTTCTGTGCAAGGGTGGCGATGCTGCCGTTATATCGGCTGTGGCGTGCTCGAGTCACGATCGCAATTCCAGTCTCGATTGGCATCGCCGTCGTGATTGGCAGCTCCATCTGGCGGTCGTCGTCTGGTCCTCCGAGGCGTTTCAACTGGTGCACCGAAGCTCGGATTTGACTGGCCGTAGTGACCTTCGGGACAGCGTGATCATGGCCATCATGAAACGTTCGTTTCTCGGTTAGGATTCAACGCTTTCTGGCAAGGCATGACGGGGGATTCTGCCTTGGTCCTGATGTCAGTGCGCTGGCCGGTACTCACGCGCACAACGGTTTTCTGGATCTGATGTTGGACCTGGGTCTTCTGGGACTCGTGACTTTTGTGGTCGGTTACATCGCGCTGTGGTGGCGAGTCAGAGCACGGTGAGAAGAGAAGGTAGGCCGGTTCCAGTATGGCTCTGATTCTTGTCGTTGTTTAGGTTTTTTTACAACCTCAGTGAGAGCGCAATTCTCGTCCAGAACGATCTGTTTTGGGTGCTCTACACCGCCACGGCGGTGAGTTACTTCTGAACGTACCGGCGACTCGGCCACGCAGGAATGGTTCGCGACGATGGATAATCGAAAACTAGTCATCATTTACCGGGATGAATTGTTGGGAATCTTCGAGACATTCATCGGGCGCAGGCTGAATCGTTGGATCGATATCAGGCGTTCTATCTGGGATTGCGTCACATACGAGGACTGAGTATTCCTACCGAGCGATCGCACATCATTACCAGCAACGGCTTGATCGGAAGATTGCGGCGGGCCTGGTTCAAAATGTTCGGGCCCAGCAAGGCGCTGGTGGAGGCACTCAAGGAACTCGATCGAGCACTCATCACGCACATTTGGGCCGACGCCTGCAACGCAATTCCACTGGCCCGGGCGCTTCAGATACCGCTGATTGTGACCTTTCACGGATATGACGTAACCGTCTCGAACGATCAAATGCCGCCGCTGTATGTGCGTCGTCAGAACCAGTTGAAGAAAGCCGGAGCGCGCTTTCTGTGTGTCTCGGAATTCACTCGACGCCGCGTGATAGGAAAGGGTTTTCCGGCGCACAAGACGATCGTGCACTACACCGGCATCGATACTGAATTCTTTAATCCGCAACCGCCGGCGGTCCGGGCGCCGATCGTTCTCTTTGTCGGCAGGCTCGTGGCAAAGAAAGGATGCGACTACCTGATTCGCGCCATGGCCCGTGTACAGGAAACCGCGCCGGAAGTGCGACTGGTGGTGCTCGGCGACGACCACCTGCGCAACCAACTGGAACGGCAGGCCACCGCTGTATTGAAGAACTCGTTTCTTGGAGCCAAGGAGCCGGTCGTCGTCACGCACTGGATGGGGCGCGCAACAGTTTTCTGCACTCCTAGTGTGACCGCGCCATCCGGCGATGCGGAAGGTTTCGGAATGGTTTTTGTAGAAGCGCAGGCGATGGGACTTCCCGTGGTCAGTTTTGCCAGTGGAGGAATTCCAGAGGCAGTCGCTAACAATGAAACTGGCTTTCTGGTCGCGGAAAAGGACTGGGAGGTAGGATTTGGGTCGACAGCAAACCGGGGAAGGGCAGCGTCTTTTCTTTCACTACACCAGTGTTCTCTCTGCTCGAGAATCACATCGCCATTGCTGGTTCGGGAAGGAAAAGTTCGTCCGGCGACGGTGGTGGCAGTAGAGATTGCGAGTCCCACAAAAACCGTGCCTGCGGACACCTGGGGATATTCTCGCCGCCGCTGCCGGGAGGTGATTGAGCGATGCATGCTTCCCGATAAAGACGTCGTGCTTCCCTCTATGCACGCATCCGACCGTGAAGTGGTGTTTGTCCTGGCTTGCACCGATCTCAAAGGTGCTGCCGTGTTGGAAGCACGGATTTCAAGCCAATTGGGCTCCATCCCCGAGGTGGCGAAAGCCTGCAACATCCGGACTTTCTGTGTCTCCGCTGCCGGAAGTTCCGCCGGACCGAACGAGTTGATGGAACAGTTGGAATGGATTTCCCGAAAAATCGAAGAATTGGCGTTACGGGCGGTGGGGGCTTGAAAGAAAAGCAGGTGAAAGGTACCAAGGTCCTGATTGTCGATGACAACCGGGATCTGGCGCATGCGCTGTCGTTACGTTGAAGAGCAATTCACTATTGCATCGTGACCGCGGAAGACGGCGTGAGCGCGACCGCCCTCGCGCTGGCGGAACGTCCGGCGGCGATCATCATGGATTTGTCCCTGCCCGATGGCGATGGCATTGCATTGCTTAAGAAGTTCCAAAGCTATTCGGAACTCGCCGCTGTGCCGGTGATTGTCGTGACCGCCGATTGTTCCACGCGGAAGAAACGACAGGTATTGGACGCTGGTGCATGGGCATTTCTCGAAAAGCCAACTGACTATCAATCACTTCTCGCCACCCTACGCGAAATACAACAACGTTTGCCAAAGCCAGTGCAGTCGGTTGCGGAACCGGATTTGAAAATAATCAGGGAATCAGATCGCCAGTCATGAATAGCAAAGCATCCACCTTGAATTCGCCAATGCTGCCGGAACGCGTTGCGCAGTGCATCCTGCATGACTGGAAGGAGCCACTGCTTCTCGTGGATTCGGAATTGCGCCATCACTTTCGCCAATCACTCTTTTTGCGATTGGGTTCGCGTGCCATGGAAGCGGATCGATCACAAGCCTCTCGAACAACTCCTGGGGCGACTCACACATTACCCAACATTTGCTGGAGGCTCGGAGAACACAATCGGAGCACGATTTCCAGGTGGAGTGCGGATGTTCCCCGTTTCGGCGACACGACCGCCCTTCTCAATGTGAAATCTTTGGCCAGTTCAAAGCGTGGGGAAGCCATACTTATCAGATTTTCGGAAATAGTCGAGCCGAGATCGGAGCCTCAAGTTGCTAAAACAAAAGATCGAAGCGGCGGCGCGTGCGGACCAGGCACAACGAGACCAGATCGGCCTGTTGAGTTCCGTCATGGAGAGCACGGGCGACGGTATCGCGGTACTTGACGCGAAGGGTAATTGCATTCTGTGGAATCCAGCCAGCGAAGAAATTCTTGGGATGAACCCCGGCTCCATCCGGTGTGACAAATCGTCTCAACACTTCGGCTTTCTTTGCCGGACAACAACTCCGTTCCCGGCAAAGAATTTGCCTTTGTCCAAGGCATTCAAGGGAGAGGAAAGCAACGACGTCGAAATATACGTTCGGAACGATGCTCGCAAGGACGGAGTCTGGATCAATATGACTGGGCGGCCATTAGCTGGAGGTAAAGGCGGCGCCGTTGTTAGCTTTCGAGATGTCACTTTTGCCAAGATTGCGGCGGATGTTCTGGCCGCAAAATCGGAAGTATTAGCCGCTCGAATCGGGAGTTGGAGCAATTTGCCTACGTGGCATCGCATGACCTGCAGGAACCGTTGGGAATGGTGGCCAGCTACGTCCAGCTTCTGGCGCGCCGTTATAAGGGAAAACTGGACTCAGAGGCCGATGAATTCATTGCCTATGCGACCGACGGCGCCAAGCGGATGCAGCAACTGATTAATGATCTCCTGGGATACGCGCGTATTCGACGGGCCACGTTGTGTATCAACCGATTGAATGCCAGGAAGTATCGAGCAGGTGGTCGAGAGCTTGGACGAAAAGATCCGGGAGGCCGGCGCGATTGTAACCCACGGTGGTTGCCGCCAATCACCGCCAACGAAACCCAGATCATCCAGTTGTTTCAGAATCTCATCGAAAATGCGATTAAGTTTAAAAGCGAGGAACCACCACGCGTCCATGTTTCTGCTCGAGCAAAGAAGAATCAGTGGATATTCTCCTTCTCGGACAACGGCGTTGGCATTGCTCCCGAGTACAAAGACCGCGTTTTTGTGATTTTTCAACGATTGCATAATCGCGAAGCCTCTGCCCGGGTTCAGGGGATTGGCCTCGCTATCTCCAAGAAGATCGTAGAACAACATACCGGCCAGATCTGGGTGGAAACAAAACCACGAAAAGGGACGGAAATATGTTTTAGCTGGCCCAGAAATCCAAACCTCGAACAAGGGAGAAAGTCCAATGCCTAGCCCAAAGTTGGTGCCTGTAAGAATTCTGCTGGTCGAAGACAATACGGCGGATGCCCGATTGACCAAGGAGTCATTTAAGGAGTGCAAATTCCTGAACGAGCTATATATCGTTTCTGATGGCGTGGAAGCTCTTCAGTTCCTTACGAAGACGGATAAATACACCAAGGCCCCGCGCCCTGATTTGATTCTTCTGGATCTGAATCTGCCTCGCAAGGACGGTCGCGAGGTACTGGCGGCGATCAAGAACGACCCAGCCACGAAAATGATTCCAGTCGTGATCCTCACCAGTTCCGCTGCCGAGCGTGATATTGCACAGACCTACAATCTGCATGGCAACTGCTACATCACCAAGCCCATCGATCTAGAGGAATTCGCCGAAGTTGTAAAAGCAATCGAAGGCTTCTGGTTCTCCATCGTGAAACTACCTCCGGCGGCCGCAGCCGCAGCGGCGGCGACAAAGCTCGGGTAATTCGTGTTTGGGTACGCTCCGCCCGCCCAAGGTGCGTGCACACCAAGCTTCAGAGCTATCGCTAATGTTCGGTGGCAACACTGAGCCATTGCGAATGAATCTCTGTGCTGCCGCTCCTTTGGTCGTGGGGCCAGACGCCTGGTCAAGCGCCGAAAGTATCTCTGCCGGATCGAGTCTACTATTCATAAACCGTCCACGATCCATACAGCGTTTCTCGCTCTCCGCACTGCAAACGACTGAAAAGACGCGGCTCGAGTTTGGACAGCAACGTGTACGTACCTCTACTGCCGATGATGCGCCGCGGGCTCTCCTAACCAGGCGGGGAAAACAAGCCCCGTTTGCGGAATGTTCAGGGCCCGGGCGAGTCATTTGCAAGTCCGAAACCGGCGCGATTCGGATAGGTCTCGAATCCGCAAGCCGGTCTCCCCTATTAAAGCCCGAGGGAATCCTCGTGCAGAAAACTCGACCCCGGCTGCCGAAGGTCGAGTTCGCAATCTGCGCCTGTGTCGCCGGGGCCGAACGGGAAAGGACGAATCGTTTGATGCGAGCCTTAATGTTGGCCTACTGCTTTGTCTACCCATGAGCTCATTCGGCCAGTCCTCAGTTCTGAATCCTCAGCCGACTGTCGCCAACGGTGAAATCCTGCGGCCAGGTTTCCTCATCCCTATCTTTTTGGAGGACTGCAGTTGAACGGCGGCGGTTACGCTCCCGCGGCCTGGATCGGCGGCGCTGGAGTGAACATTGAACTCAAATATCTCGTGTTCGACGCTACCGCTGCATACGATACGGGACACAAGATAAACGACAACACGATCGATAATCACAGCGGGCACGATCGTAAACTCGCAGGCAACGCGTTCTTCCGCTTCAACAGATTTTACGCAGGCGGAGGGGCCTCGTGGAGCCAGCTCTCTACCACAAACTATACGAAGCAGGCGTGGCATCCGCAGTTTGGCGGGGGGCACGACTGGTTCTGGGAAGATCTATCCCTGCGTGGCCAGGCGCTGTACTTGTTGCCGGGCAACGATCATCTCAATGGCACCCAGGGACCGGAATTTTCCATGTGGTTTCCTTCGCCCGCGACCGACCATCATTTCTTTCTTCGCGACACGGTTGGCATTTTCGTAATTCACGAGACCATCACGAACCCCTCAGACAAGCCGTTGACAGACGCGCAGACTTCCAGCAAGTCGGCGAGCGGTTACGTGAATCTGGGGTTGATGTACCGGTTCTAGTCATCCCCGTCGAGAGGGCGTGTCGGGTTCGGGACCGAAGAATACAGTTTGTGGCGTGACCCGCCGATAAGTCTGATGAGGGCCGTCAACGTCGTGCCCGGCCCGGCGTCGGTTGGTTCCTGGCGACGATTCGGGAAAAATCCGCATTCTCAATGGTGGCGCAGGCTTCACTCGAAGTCTGTCCTGTCTATGGTCGAAGCTAAGGGAGGAACGCAGGAAATGCATGGGGTGTACGACTATCGGTTAGTGGCAGTGTCCGTGGCGATTGCCATGCTTGCGGCCTATGCTGCGTTAGACCTCGCGAGCCGGGTGACGTCCGTGGGCGGGAAGACTCGCGTTTTCTGGCTGTTTGGTGGTGCTACTGCCATGGGTTCGGGCATATGGGCAATGCACTACGTAGGCATGCTTGCGTTGCACATGCCCATGCCGGTTTTCTATCACTTTCCCACCGTGTTGCTCTCTCTGGTAGTCGTAGTGTGTGCATCCGCCGTTTCCCTTTACGTGGTGAGCCGGGAGCATATGGGCTGGCGCGAAACTATTTTTGGCAGCGCAATACTGGGAGCGGGGATTGCCGCCATGCATTTCATCGGTATGGCAGCGATGCGGATGAAGGCAACGGTCCACTATGACACTGTGCTGGTCGCAGCTTCGATAGCTCTCGCCATCGCAGTTTCGGTGGTTGGTCTTCAGCTTAGCTTCAGAGTACGCAAACATCCACGATTAAGCCGAAGCAAGATATTTAGCGCACTCGTGATGGGGAGCGCGATTCCGACCATGCACTATACCGGGATGGCGTCCGCCAACTTCCTGACCTCTGAGACGTCGCCCGATCTTTCCAATGCCATCAGCATCTCTCACCTGGGAATCGCGGTTATCGCGGCGACCAGTGTAATCATTCTATTGATTACGATTGCGATCGCTTTCGTGGAAAGGTACTTCGAAGCCCGAAAGGCTACTCTTGAGGCATTGGAGCAGAGCGAAGCTCACTTTCGCAATCTTGCTGAGGCGATCCCGCAAATCATCTGGACTGCCGGGGCCGACGGAGTTCCGGATTATTACAATCGCCGCTGGTACGAATATGCGGGTGAAAACTTTGTTCCGCCACTGGGCTGGACACTTGTGATTCATCCCGATGATCTGCAGAAGTCCTCCGAAAAGTGGACTGCGAGCCTGCGGAACGGCAACCTCTTCGAGGTGGAATACCGTTTACGTCGCGCGTCTGACGGTAAATATCTCTGGTATCTCGGTCGTGCCGTGCCAGTGCATGATTCGAAGGGCGAGATCGTCAAATGGTTCGGTGTCTGCACCGATATCAACGATCAAAAACTTAATCAGCAAACCCTCGAGGAGCAGGTGCGTGAGCGAACTGCGGAGCTTGTTGCAGCCAATCAGCAACTGTTGAAGGAAATGCATGAAAAGCAGCGAGCCCAAAGTGAGCTCAACCGGCAGAGTGAAAAGCTGGTCAACGACCTTAAGGAAAAATCGAAGCGGGCAGCCCTTTTGCGGAAAATGGGCGAACTATTGCAAATCTGCAGCCAGCTGCCGGAGGCATTTTCGATCGTGCTGGAATTCGCTCCCAAAATATTCCCCGAGTTCCGAGGTGCCTTGCTGTTGATGAATGATTCCAGAAGCCACCTTGAGGTAGTGGGAGGATGGGCGGGCCACGAGCCTGCGGAATTGATCTACGAGCCCAACTCTTGCTGGGCCATGCGAACCGGGCGCATTCATCTAGTCGCAAAGGGCGAAATAGCCGCGATATGCTCGCACGTACGGCAACCCCACAATCCTTATTTCTGCATACCGATTCGCGCCCAGGGGGAGGCGATGGGCGTTCTGTATTTCGAATCGATTGAAGGTGCGGTTAGTTGGTCCGAGGACGAACTGGTTCTGCCCAACAGCTTCGCGGAGCAGATCGGGTTGTCTATTGCCAACATACGCCTGCGAGAAATGCTCAAGCGTCAATCCATTCGAGACCCATTGACCGGAGCTTTCAACCGACGTTATCTGGACGAGGTGTTTGAACGGGAGTTGCGTCGCGCGGAGAGAGCTAATCAAACCGTGGGGGTCATCATGATGGACCTGGACCACTTCAAGAACTTCAACGATACCTTTGGTCATAGCGCGGGGGATGTCGCATTGCAGGGGTTAGGCTCGATTTTGCTGAAACACGTTCGGTCTCAGGATGTTGTGTGCAGATATGGCGGCGAGGAATTTATCATCCTGTTGCCAGGTGTCAGCGAGGCCAGCACAGGTTCGCGGGCCGACGAAATCCGCCGCAAAGTCAAAGAACAAGACATCACGTACGAGGGACGTCCGCTGGCCAAGATTAGCGTTTCGGCAGGAGTGTCGGCCTTTCCTAAACACGGCATCACTCCTGGCCAGTTGATTGCGGCCGCCGACGGTGCCTTGTACGCGGCCAAGAAGGCGGGACGAGATCGAGTCGAAATCGCTCCATTGCTGGCAGCCGGAGCCAGTGGCTCATAAATTAATCAGTTTGCGACGGCTTCCGAAACTGGTGGGGTGGCTTCGATCTTAGCCCGGCTGCGGAAGAAGACAGCGACCAGCACCAGGATGACAAACGCGCTCAGGGCGGAGGTCATCCAGAAAGCCCGCCAGTCGCGGACCACTTCGGTTCCCACCGTGTGAGAGAAATAGTCGACCGTCCGGCCAGAAATCAACGATCCGATCAGCATTCCTACCCCATAAGTAAGGAAGGTAATCAGCCCTTGCGCGGCGCTGCGCAGATTCGATGGTGCCTCCTGGTCGGTGTAGAGCTGTCCCGTCATGAAAAAGAAGTCATAGCAAATACCGTGCAGCAGAATCGCTACATAAAACATCCAGATCGCGCTATCGGGATTGCCGTATGCCAGCAGCACGTAACGGACCGACCAAGCCAGCAGGCCCATGAGTAGAATGCCTCGGACGCTCACACGCCGCAGGATAAATGGCATGAGCAGCATCATTACTACTTCGGACGCCTGTCCCAGAGCCATCTTTCCGGCGGCATTGGGCACGTGCAGCGAATTCAGATACGCGTTGGTAAACGAGAAATAAAAAGTCAGAGGAATGCACGCCAGGATCGATGCTATCGCGAACACCGCGAACGACGGGCGTTTCAACATCACGAGGGCGTCGAGGCCGAGGACCCGCCGCAGAGTCACCTTTTGCCCCTTGCTGGGAGGAGGCGTGTGCGGCAGAGTCAGGCTGAACAGGCTCATCACGACAGAAGCCCCCGCCGCCAGCAGAAACGGCACAGTCGAGGTTTCGACGCCCATGCGGCCGATGGTCACTCCAATCGCGATCCATCCCAATGTCCCGAAAACACGAATCAGGGGGAAATCGCGACCCGTATCTTTCAAATGTTGCAACGTAAGCGAGTTGGTGAGGGCGATTGTAGGGAAGTAGCACAGGCAATAAATGAACATCAGGGCGTAAACAGACCCAAAACTGGTCGCCTTGGTGACAAAGTAAAGGAGCACCGCACCCAACAGATGCAAAGCGGAGAGAACCCGCTCCGAAGCGAAGAAGCGGTCAGCGATCAGACCCACAAAAAACGGGGAGATCATGCAGGCCACCGCAGTGGTTCCGAAAACAGCGCCGGCCTGTGTCCCCGTGAATTTCAAATTGATGGTGAGATATGCGCCGAGGGTGACGTACCAGGATCCCCAGATCACATAATTGAGGAACATCATGAGGCTGAGGCGAATTCTATCCGCGATGGGCATATCAGTCGGCACTCGTTGGTGAATTTGCGAGCTTCTCTAACTTATTTGGTTTGCCGCCGTGCTGGGCCGTTCAGCCACAGATCGATCGGCTTTTTTACGGCTGGCGTCTGGAAGGGCATCATTATTTTTCGGCCCTCGCCGGCGGAGGCGTATCCCGCATACAGGGCATGCATAACAGCCAGGCCATCCTCTCCAGTAACTTTTGGAGTTTCGATCCCGCGGGCACAACGCGCAAAATGGACCAACTCCTGAGGCGTGCCGTAGTTCCAGAGTTCTTCGAAGACCGGATAAGTCCAGCCCGTGGTGGTAGGAGCTTTTTCGACGGCATAGCCGTATCCGTGTTCGCTATAGGTAGGTAGGGCATTGCCCATGTGCAGGTTGGCGTAGGTTACGCCAGCCTCGCCGTGGACCTCGATGCGATCGTCCATGCCTCCGCGGTGCGCCCAACTGTTCTCGATCAAAGCTGCGGCGCCATTGGCAAACTCGAGGATACAGAGCGAGTCGTCCTCGGCCTGAGTCTTGTCCCCGTGAACGTATGTGCCCATCTGGCAATAGATAGACTTTATCGGGGAGCGATCCATGAACCAGTAAGCAAACGCAATGCCGTGACAACCAAGATCCATGAAAGCGCCGCCGCCCGAGCGGTTCACGTCCCAGAACCACTCGCTGTGCGGACCAAAATGTTTTTCACTCTGTTTGACGAGATAGATTTTCCCGAAGGCGCCCGCATCAGCCATCTCTTTCGCTTTTAAATATTTCGGCGTGAAAAGAAGTTCCTCGCCATACATCAACAGAACAGAGTGCTTCTTGGCGACCGCGATCATTTCCTCGCCCTCGGCGATGGTCATGGCCAATGGCTTCTCGCAGACGATGTGTTTTCCGGCCTCCGCGCAATCCCTGGTCATTTGCGCATGCAGGCTATTCGGAGCTGCGATGGTCACCATCTCAATATCTTTTTCTTTGAGCATCTCGCGATAATCGGTGAACACGCGCGGGATACCGAACTTTTTGGCAAATGCAGCGGCGTTCCCCGGGGTTGGGGAAGCAACCGCCACAACTTCTGCGGTGTCCGGCATGATTTGAAAAGAGGTAGCGTGAATATCCGCCTGGAATTGTGATCCGATGATTCCAACTTTTACCTTGCCGCCGTTCGCCATTACTTCCAGACCCTTTCATTTGACCTGGTTGGATTGAATGTCTTTTGACTCGCAGCCACAGTTTTTCCGGCAGCCTCAACGGACTGACTCGGAAACTATGGTTTGCGCGATTATGTAGTCTTCGGCGTTGGGTCGTCGCACCCGACGTACTCCGTAAGAATTCGATTGCCCTTGTATTCCATTTCGTCGTGAATCCCGATCTTGGAGGTGTAATAACCGAAAACGGTCGCCGCTTTCAGTTCGAGAAAGAAGCGGACCTCAGGTAGATCGGTCATGCGTTCGTTGTCGGAAAGAACAGTAAGAACCGCGATTCTTTCCTCTGAACTGGAATCGACGAAAGACTTTCCGTTGTAGTGCTGGCTCATCAGATCGATAAGGCGTAGTCCCTCGAGCCAGCTGGATTTTTGATACTGGTCGGGGCTTTCGCGCAGGAGTTGTTCGATGTAATCGGCAACCTTGGCCGCCTTCGCACCGCCCGAGTGGCCGTCGGCTGGAATAATCGTTTCGGACAATTCTTCGACCAGGGTGTGCTGCGCCAGCGTAAAGAATCGTACGGCTGATTTGGGTTCATTCTTGCTTTGCGGCGAAGCGGCCGCCGGCGATGTTTCCGCCGAGATTGCGGGCAATGGCAAGAGCGATGCGCCGAGGACGGTGGCGGAAGTCTTCAGCCATTGACGGCGATCTTGCTTCAGGTTTATCGGGTTGTCTCGAGACATCGATTCTCCTTCCGAATTGCCAAGTGCAGGACGCTGATTAAAGATTGCCTTTGCCGAGTTCGTCCGCGAGATAGTCACAGGATCGCCAGCACAAAGACATGATCGTCCACGTGGGGTTCTGGCAACTGGCGTTCACGAAGGCGCTGCCATCCACCACAAACAGGTTTTTGACGTCATGCGACTGCTGAAATTGATTCAGGACCGAAGTCTTGGGATCGTTGCCCATGCGCGCAGTGCCGAGTTCGTGGATCGACCAGCCCTCGGTGAGTATGCGAGAACTTACGTGGATATTCTTGAATCCAGCGGCCTCGAACATTTCGTGCGCTGTTTCTCTCATATCCTCAGCCATGCGGTGTTCGTTATCGCCAAACTTGTAGTGAAAGCGCAAAGCCGGAATGCCCCACTTGTCTTTCACTATAGGATCGAGATCGACATAGTTTTCATACCGCGCCAGCACTTCGCCAAACGCGCCCATGCTGACGTAGGAACCCTGATTCTGGCGGACTTCCTCTTTGAACGACGCGCCGAAGCCGTGCTTGTCCGTACCCTCGGGGAACATTCTGGAGCCGCTGCCGCCTTCAAATCCGTAGCCCCGAATAAACTTCGGATGTTTTTCCGCGAGATTGCGGAAACGGGTCAGGTAAAAGCCACCCGGCCGTCCGTCGTCGAGTGTGGGCGGCTTACCCACAAGGTCTGTCGCCTGACCAACGACGCCAGGACCCATGATGTGCTCGCAGAAATTGTGACCTACGTGTCCGCTTGAGTTGCCCAGTCCATTCGGATAGATCTGCGATTTCGAGAGCAAGAGCAGGCGCGCGGACTCCAGCGTCGAAGCCGCCACAATAACGACTCGGGCGCGGACGTTGTAGTCCTTCATGGTTTGTGAATCGATGAAGTGCACGCCGCTGGCCTTGCCCGTCTTAGGATCGACTGTCACTTCTCGAACCACTGCATTGGTGCGCAGAGTCAATTTTCCGGTTTCCATGGCCGGATAGATCAGCCCAGTCGGGGAATCAAATGCGGCATGGATATCACAACCGCCTTTGCGCGAACAAGCGCCGCGTCCCAGACACCGGCTGCGGTACTGGTTGTGCTTCAATCCGTCACTGGTAACGCCGGCACGATATTGGGTGAGCGTCCGTCCCATTTTCTGCAGGCTTTGCTTGAGCGTAACTTCGGCACAGTTCAGTCTTGTGGGACGCTGAAAAATGCTGTCGGGAAGATAGGGAAGGTTTTCCTTTACCCCGGTAATGCCGAGATAGAGATCGACCTTGTCATAATAAGGAGCAATGTCGCTGTAGCGGATAGGCCAGTCTTCGCCGTAGCCGTCGCGGCTCTTGGCTTTGAAATCGTAGTCGGAAAGGCGGAGCGCAAGGCGTCCCCATATATTTGTCTTTCCACCCAGGCAGCGCGCCCGGACCCAGGCGTAGTTGGTGCCGGTGAACGGATTCTCACGCTCGTCGACGAGGATGTTCTTTACGTAATCGCTTTCGCCAATGTAGCTCTGCAGATGTTTGGATTTTTCAAATCCCGGTCCATACGGAGGCCTGCGGATGGTGTATTCGTTGAACGTGAGACCATGGCGATCGGGCGGAAGCTCGCCACGATAGGCATTGTCGTAGGGCCACTCCATCGAGCGCAATTCCTGCTCGATGGGGAGTTTCTTGCCGGCTTCGAGCAACAGCACTTGCAGGCCATGAGTAGTCAGGACATGGGCCGCCATCCCGCCAGCAGCACCTGATCCCACTATCACTGCATCGTACGTTTTTTGAAGGTCTATTTCGGGTTCTACCATGAGGAAAACTCTCTGTAGGATTGCGTGGATTCTCTCTCGTCTTCCGACCCAAAACTATAGCGTAAGGTCGGCTGAAAGGCGAGTCATCCGCGAGTGGGTAGCGAGTAAATCTGGAAACGTTTCTCGCGCTTGGATCGAGGCACTTTCTGAGTTTCATGATTGGTCCAACCCATTTATCAGTGCCGCGCCTGGGGCGGTTCTTGATTTTGGGTGGAGCAGCGCTACAGCGCTGCATGGAAGGGTGCCTTCGGAGTGCGGCTTCAGCCACTGAGTTTAAAGCCCAGGGCATGAGAGCAGGATGTCTGCAGGCCTGAGGGCCTGGGCCCTTTTGTAAAGATTTGTCTGCTGCAACCAAGACCCGGTACACCTCCCGATGGTTTGGATTCGACACCGGACTGACCTTGCCGATACAATTTCAGAAATGCTTTGCGCGTAGTGCGAAATGGAATTACTTCTTAACCTTCTCTGGCTGACGCTGGTAGTGCCCGCTTTTCTGATTTGGCGGCGGCAGACCCTTGCTGAGAAGAGTTTCCTGTGCAAATCCAGTTTCCGCGGCATCCTTCTTTTAGGGTGTCTCCTGGTCTTTTTGTTCCCCGTGGTTTCCGCCACGGACGATCTGCATCCCCTCCACAACGAGATAGAGGAATCGAATCCCTCGCGGCGCACGGTAAAGCAGGCGCAGGCGTCCCAGTCTCCCGATTGGAGCCGGTTCAGTTCGCCGGCGCATCTGGTTGAGATCGCTTCCTTCATCCCGATCAGCAGGATCTGCGGATCCATTTCTGACTTCCTTCCTGTAGTTCCTTTACCAGTCCTTTCCGGCATTCGCAGCAGCAGGGCTCCTCCTACCTCCTAAGTCCATCAACATTGTCGGCCGTGAAACCCGCGGCGCGACCTTTCTAAATTCTGCGATCGGGCCTTGTGTATCTGTGCCGCTGCTCCACCCGCGGCAGGTCCGCATGGCCAATGGACCAATGGAGTTCTTGCAATGCAAAAGATACATATGCGTTGCGCGACGCTATTTGCCATGCTGCTTTTGGGGTTGACTGCCGTAGCGCAGGAACCCTGGACGTGGGAAAAAGTCCGCGCGAAGTTCGAACAGAGCAATCCAACGCTACAGGCCGGGAAAGCTGACGATCGACGAGTCGAAAGCGCAGGAGGTCAGTGCTTATCTGCGCCCCAATCCCAACCTGACCATTCTTGCGGACCAGATCGATCCCTTTGGAGGCGGTGCGCCGCACGGGACGTTTGCATACTTCCAGCCCGTGGCTTCGGTGAACTATCTCTACGAACGGGACCACAAGAGGGAACTGCGGCTGGAGAGCGCACAGAAGGCGACGGCCATCTCAACTTCCACTCAGGGTGACCTGGAAAGAAACCTGCTCTTCAATCTGCGCAGCGCTTTCGTGGACACGCTGCAGTCGAAGGCAGTTCTCGACGTGGCCCGTGAAAACCTCTCCTACTACGACCACCTGCTGGACGTGAGCCGCGATCGTCTAAAGGCTGGCGACATCGCGCAAATCGATCTCGATCGGCTGGAATTGCAGCGGGTGCAGTACGAGTCCGACCTGCAGACTGCGCAGGTCAATCTGCGCACCGCGAAAATCCAGTTGCTCATGCTTCTGAATGACCGCTCGCCGGTTGAGCAATTTGATGTAACCGGCAACTTCGACTTCAACGACCAGATCTTGCCGCTGGAAGAATTCCGCAAAATTGCACTGGACGCGCGTCCCGACCTGAAAGTCGCAGCGCAGGCCGTGGACAAGGCGAAGACTGACCATCGACTGGCCCAGGCCAACGGTTCGACCGATCCAACCTTTGGTTTCGATGTCGGACGGAATCCGCCGATCGACCAATATTTCGGGGTCAGCATGAATATTCCTCTCAGAATTTTTGACCGCAACCAGGGCGAGAAGCGGCGCACGCAACTGGAAATAGACCGCAGCCAGCGCCTGCTGGAAGCGGCACAGGTGCAGGTGTTCAGCGATGTGGATTCAGCCTACGCGGCCATCGAAAGCAATCTTGTCCTGTTGCTCCCGTACCGGCAAAAGTACCTGCAGCAGGCGGTGCGAGTGCGCGATACCGTCGCATTCGCTTACCAGCATGGCGGTGCGTCTCTGCTGGATTTTCTCAACGCGCAAAGCGAATACCGCAGCGTGCAACTCAGCTACGTCAGCCTGATCGGTTCATATCTAACTGCCGCGAGCCAACTCAATCTCGCCGTGGGCCGCGAGGTGGTGCAATGAAAAATAAACTTTCTATCCATCTTGCCGTCATCGGCTTCGCATTGTTTCTTGGAGGGATAAATACTTCCTGTTCCAGCGATTCCAAGGCAGCTGCAACCAAAGCCGAGATCACGCTAGATCCCAATCTCTACACGGTGGAGCATCCTGAACTCTTTCAGTTGGCCACGGCGGGAACACGCGATCTGCCGACTGTGCTTAACGCCAATGGCAGCGTTACGCCCGACGTGAACAGCACGATCCACGTGACTTCGCAAGGCTCGGGACGGGTAGTTGCTCTGAACGTGCGGCTGGGCGACTACGTGAACAAAGGCAAAGTGCTGCTTTCCATCCACAGCGCCGATCTCGCAGGAGCGTTTTCCGACTATCAGAAAGCCGCCGCCGATGAGCATCTGGCGAAAAAAGGACTCGACCGGGCGCAGTTGCTCTATTCGCGCGGCGCCCTCGCGGAAAAAGATTTGCAGCAGGCGGAAGACACCGAAGAAAAAGCCCAGGTGGACGTGCAGAACGCGGAACAGCATGTCCGCATCCTGGGCAGGCGATCCTGCTCATCCCGGTTCGCTGATCGAACTGCGCGCACCAATCTCGGGAACCATTGTCGAGCAGAACATCGCCGGATTCGAAGGCATCAAGAGCCTCGATAACAGTCCCAATCTCTTCACCATCGCGGACCTCAGCCAGGTGTGGATACTGTGCGACGTGTATGAGAACGATCTCGGTGAAGTGCATCTGGGCGATACCGCCGAGATTCGGCTGAATGCTTATCCGGATCGAACCTACCGGGGAAAAGTCGCCGACATTTCACGCGTCCTCGATCCCAACACGCGCTCGGCCAAAGTGCGCATCGTGCTGGCGAATCGTGACGGATCCTTGCGTCCGGGAATGTTCGCGGTAGCCACGTTCCACTCGCGAAAGTCGCAATCCCGGATTGTGGTTCCAGCCACCGCAGTCATTCGCCTGCAGGACAGAGATTGGGTGTTCCGGAAAGATAGCGACAAACAGTTTCATCGCGTCGAAGTGCACACCGCAGGACAAGCCGCAGACCAGATGCAGCAGATTCAGGACGGAGTGAAATCCGGCGACCAGGTTGTGGCGAACGCGCTGGAGTTCTCGACTTCGGTGGCGGAGCAGGGCAAATGATTCGTTACCTGATCGACTTTGCTCTGCGCAATCGGATTTTTGTGCTGAGCGTGGCCGTCGTCCTTTTCGTCTGGGGAGTGATCTCGTTTCACAATCTGCCCATCGAGGCTTACCCCGACGTCGCCGATACCTACACGCAGATCATCACGCAATGGCCCGGCCACGCGGCCGAGGAGGTAGAGCAGCAAATCACGGTACCGCTGGAAGTCCAGCTCAACGGCGTCGCCCACATGACTCACCTACGTTCGGTGTCGCTGGCCGGATTGTCGGTGATCACCATCATCTATGACGATGAGACCACCACTCTCAACGCCCGCCAGGAAGTGATCGACCGTCTGCAGCAGGTCACGCTGCCGCAGGGCGTGAACGCGGGACTGGGACCGGACTTCAGTCCGACCGGGCAGATCATGTTCTACACGCTCCAGAGCACAAATCCGCAGATACGACGCGATGGAGCTCAAGACCCTCAACGACTGGTACGTCGTCAATCAGTTGAAATCGGTTCCCAACGTTGTGGACGTGAATCCGTTTGGCGGGCCGACGCGTGAATACCAGGTGCAGATTGATCCCGGCAAGCTGGTTTCCTACGGACTGTCGCTCAGCCAGGTGGAACAGGCCCTGGCCGCGAACAACACCAATGCCGGCGGAGGCTTCATCGAACGCGGCGAGCAGGCATTGAACGTACGCGCCGTCGGCTTGATGCAAACGACGGACGACATTGCGGCCACGGTGGTCAAAGTGCAGAACGGCACGCCGGTGCGAGTGCGCGATCTTGCGGTTGTGGTGCAGGCTCCCAAAGTGCGGCTGGGACAACTGGGCAAGACCATCCGCCGCGAAGATGGCACCATCATCAACGATGACGATGCTGTAGAAGGCATTGTCCTTCTGCGCAAGGGCGCGGAAGCGGATGCGACTCTGGACGCGCTGCACGAGAAAGTCGCGCAGTTAAACGACCATCAGCTTCCCGCCGGAGTGAAACTCGTTCCGCATCTGGATCGCAGCGACCTTGTCCACTACACAACACACACCGTCCTTCGTAATCTGATCGACGGAGTTTTGCTGGTCACGCTGATCCTGTTTCTGTTTCTGGGCAATGTTCGCAGTGCCTTGATCGTGACCATCACGATTCCATTCGCGCTGCTCTTCGCCGCCATCCTGCTCGACCTGAGTCACATTCCCGCGAATCTGCTTTCGTTGGGTGCGTTGGATTTCGGCATGGTCGTCGACGGTTCGGTGGTGATGATCGAAAACATTCTGCGTCACGCGGAGTACGGGCGCGGCAAGAAATCATTCATCGAAATGATCGGCACGGCTGCGCACGAGGTGCAAAAGCCGGTTTTTTTCGCCCGCATCATTATTATTGTCTCGTACCTGCCAATCTTCACTCTGCAGCGGGTGGAAGGCCGCCTCTTCCGGCCCATGGCGTGGACCGTCGCCTTCGCCCTCTTGGGCGCCCTCCTGTTCGCTCTTCTAATCGCTCCCGTGCTTTGCACCTTCCTCTTTAAGGACCAAATCAAGGAATGGAGAAACCCTGTATTCCATTGGTTACAAGAGAGTTACGGGCGTGTTTTGGAATGGTGTTTTGACCACCTGAAGCTCACTTTGGGAATCGGCGTCATGGCCTTCGCGGTCATGGTGTTCCTGGGTTTTGGGGGCGTCATCGGGTCAGAATTTCTTCCTCACCTCGACGAAGGCGCGATCTGGGTACGCGGCACGCTGGCTCCGAGCACCGGACCCACTGCGGGCATAGCGGTCTCGAGAGCGGCACGGCGGGCGCTCGCCCGCTTTCCGGAGGTCAAACAAATCGTGAGCCAGGTTGGTCGTCCGGATGATGGCAGCGATGCCAGCGGCTTCTACAACACGGAATTCTTTGTCGATCTGCTACCCCGTTCGAGGTGGCGTGCGGAATACAAAACTAAAGACGATCTCATCGCCGCCATGGACATCGAGCTCAACAAGTTTCCTGGCGTGGACTGGAATTTCTCCCAGCCTATTTCCGACAACGTCGAAGAGGCTGTGAGCGGCGTCAAGGGTGAACTCGCAGTCAAACTCTTTGGGACCGACCTGAAGACCCTCGAGGCCAAAGCCAACGAGATACAGGATGTCATGAGAAAAGTTCCAGGCGTCGCCGATCTGGGCACGTTCCAGGTACGAGGACAGCCCAACGTAAATCTGGAGATCGATCGCGCTGCCGCCGACCGCTACGGAATCAACGTCAGTGATGTGCAGGATGCGGTCGAAACCGCAGTGGGCGGCAAAGCGGTCAGCCAGATTCTGATCGGCGAGCAACGCTACGATCTCACCGTCCGTTACCAGGAACCGTTCCGCAAAACAATCGACGACGTCGCCAACATTCGAATCCTCGCGCCTTCCGGTGAACGTGTGTCGCTGGGCCAGGTCTCTCACGTCAAGCTGGAAGATGGCGCGTCCAGTATTTACCGCGAAGGGAATTCACGTTACATCGCGATCAAGTACAGCGTCCGCGGACGCGACTTGGGCAGCACGGTCCGTCAGGCCATTGAGGAGGTCCGGCAGAAAGTGAAATTGCCGGAAGGCTATCACCTGGACTGGACCGGCGAATACGAGAGCCAGCAGCGCGCCAACCGGCGCCTGGCGGTGATCGTGCCGATCACACTTCTGCTGATGTCTTTCATCCTTTACTCCGCGTTCGACTCGTGGAAGTGGGTCGGACTGATCCTCGCGGTCGTCGCGCTCTCACCCCTGGGAGGATTTCTCAGCCTGCTGCTGACGGGCACGCACTTCTCAGTTTCCTCCGGTCTCGGATTTCTCGCTCTGATCGGTGTCTCGGTCGAGATCGGAGTCATCATGGTCGAATACATCAACCAGCTTCGCACTCGCGGCATGAATCCCCGCGAAGCCGCACGGGAAGGGGCAATCCTGCGACTGCGGCCCATCATGATGACCATGCTGGTCGCCACTCTTGGCCTGCTGCCCGCCGCCATGTCGCACGACATCGGCTCCGATTCGCAACGGCCCTTTGCCATTGTGATTGTTGGCGGTCTCATCGTTGAACTTTTTATCAGCATTGTCATGCTTCCCACTCTGTATGTCTTTTGGGCGAGAAAGAATGACAAGCTGCCGCCGCCGGAATTGGGCTTTATGGAAGAAGGAGAACACGTTGATTAAGTTGCGGCCGGATGTTCGAAAGATCCGCGAGTACGAAAAATGCAATTTAGGAAAGGCGTTTTCATGTCCAGAAATTATTTGGTCCATTTGCTGTTTTCTTTTTGTATCTTGATAGCTGGCAGCCTGGTTGCCCAGGAGCCGCCGGCATCTGTTCCTTCGGCTGGGTCTCAACCTACTCCAGCCATCGATAGTCCCGCTACGGCGTCCGACCGCAAACCTCCCAAACTAAAGATAACTCCAGCCCCAACGGCAACGCGACATCGAACGACCGGCTCTTCTTTGCGCTGCCTAATTTTCTGACGCTGGAGAATTCGGCGCATGTCGCGCCCCTTACCGCCGGGGAAAAATTCAAGGTTGTCGCCCGCGGATCGTTCGATCCAATCCAGTTCGCATGGTACGGATTTCTCTCCGGTATCAGCCAGGCTGAAGACAGCGAACCCGGTTATGGCCAGGGCGCCGAGGGATACGGCAAACGTTACGGGGCTGCCTTTGCGGATGGAACCATCGAGAACTTCATGACGGCGGCAGTGCTACCCTCAATTTTCCGCCAGGATCCGCGTTTCTTCCAGGATGGCCAGGGAGGATTTCTGCGACGCGCCGGCTATTCCGTAAGCCGCATCGTGATCACCCGCACCGACTCCGGACACCATGAGTTCAACATCTCTGAAGTGCTGGGGAGCGCCATGGCAGCCAGCATTTCTACTTACAGCTATCATCCGAAAGCCGATCGCACGCTCTCGAATACCGCCAGCGTGTGGGCCTCCATGGTCGCCTATGACACGTTGACCATCACACTGAAGGAATTCTGGCCAGACATCCGGCGAAAACTGAAAAAGAAATAGATCAAGTTAGCTTAAGGATTTGTACAAGTCGCAGGGTGGAGGACCGTTACCGCGCATTTGACAGGGCTGCAGTCGGCTTAGGAAACCCGTGCCACCTGGTGCTGCGCCAGCGGTCCGTACGGACGGCCAGGATGACCGCCTCTCTGAATACCTAGACTTCGATGTCCTCTCCCTGCATACGGTTAGCCCATATTTTGGTGGTTTCCCATGGTCTGCAGGAGGTTGCAACCACTAGCGATGGCAGGATTTTCCCCGACATTTAGCTTTTAGCCAAGCATCTCTTGCCGGAATTCGACATCTAAGTCCCACATTCGTAAACGAAAACGTACAACTTCAAGAGCGGAATCAACATCGGAAGGGAATCATGAACGGTTTCGCGCGTGCCACGGGTCTGCAACAGGTAGAAACGAATGAGGTGCCTTTGTCACGGCGTCCGGTCGCACCTGCTCCCCCTGTGAATGGAAACTCCGGTTCTTCCGCAACACGAGCGCGGCTGAACCGCGTGCTTCGCAGGATGCGCGAAAGCGAATTCGCTCCTGAAGATGATGCTGGGCGGCTTTCGAGCCTTGCAGGGAGTAGGCATCACTGTAATTCCCAACCACTTTTACTGGCCAGTTCCGGATATGCGTGATCTGGAAGCGCGAACCTGGCAGGACAATTCCCTCCCGGTCGGCTTTGATCTGAATATAGAGGAGCAGGTGAGATTCGTTGAGGAATTAGGCGCCCGGTACCGCTCGGAATGGTCTTTCCCGTTACAACCCGCAGGCTCCTCGGAATATCACTACAACAATGGTCTGTTTGAAACGGTCGACGCCGAGATGGCGTACAGCGTTGTGCGGCACTTCAAGCCTTCCAGAATCATTGAAGTCGGAGGCGGATTCAGTACCCGCATCATGGCAGCAGCTCTGAAGGCCAATCGTCTCCATGACGATCGTGAAGGCGAGTTGATCACGGTCGAACCCTATCCCGGCCCGGCTTTGAAGGGAATTACCAATCTCATTTCCACCCGCATCCAGGACGTCGATATGGACCTGTTCCTCTCCCTGAAGGACGGAGATATCCTGTTCCTGGATTCCAGCCACGTGGTCAGCGTGGGCAGCGACACAGTGCGCGAGTTTTTGGAGATCCTTCCGAGGTTAAACCCAGGAGTAATCGTGCATGTGCACGACATTTTCCTTCCGTCGGACTATCCTCGCGAAGCAGTGCTGACCAATTTATGTTTCTGGTCGGAGCAATATCTGCTGCAGGCATTCCTCACTTTTAACTCGCAATTTGAAATTCTGTGGGCGAGCAGCGCGATGCAGCAATACCATCCCGAGATCCTGATGCAGACCTTCCCGCGCTGGGAGCACAGCTATCGTGACATGCGGAAAGATGTCCGGCAGTACCTGCCAACCCGTGATCGCGACCGAGTGTGGCCCTCCAGTTTCTGGATGAGAAGGCTGTCAGCTTAAGTAGCGTCTTGTAAGCGGGTGTTATAGGTATCGCGGTCGCGGGCTCCCAGCCCGCGATTTTTTTGACTCTCACCTTGTCGCTTGGATTTCCCGATCCTGATTTAAGTCCCTGCCGGTGAGTCGCCCGCGCACGAACAAGCCTCGCTGCACATTAGTGTGCGGGGCCCGGGTTCACCACGATGGACTTGGCGACATAATTCGCGCCATCGAAGCTCGTGGTTACGGTAACGTCTACGCCTTCTTGCAGTCGATCTTCGATTCCACCCATCGCGGGATCGAAGTGAATGTCGTAGCTCTTTGAATCCCGTGGATCGGCCACCACCAGCAGACCACTGTGCACGTCCAGATGAGTAACGCGGCCGGCAAACACAAACTGCCCGCCGGGTTCGGCGAGGATGGTGATTTCCCGTACCACGCCCGGTCCTTTTGCCGACGGACCAAACTTCAGACTCACTAGTGTACCCGGGTGCAAGTCAGCATTTGTTGCCGGATGTCCATCACGCAAGACGCTGGCATTGGGCTCCAGGTGGAACTTGGTGGGTTCGGCGGCAAGCACGTCCCGGACCAGGAGTTCGCCACTTTTAGGATCGTAGCTTTCGATCTGGCCATTGCTCTCGCCGTTCGCGGCCTGACTGAGAATACGTATATTTCGAGCAAATATGTCGGATCCAGCCATCGATGTATCCACATAGACCCGCGCTCCGCTTTGGAGCTCGCGGGCAGACGCTGCCACCCCGTCGCGATAAAAATGGGTTCTATCGTCGAACAGGACAACCACGTCTCGCCCTCCAAAGACCCGGACGGTGACCTTGTCACGAACGTAGTCCAGATTCCGAACCGTACCGCCAAGCAGCGTTGTTTTTCCCCTGGGCTGGGGCAATAAATCGAGCCACAGGCGGTCGCTATCAGGAGCGGGTGTCGAGGTCGCAATATCTGCGTTTGACCCTATCACCGCCATGGAATTGGCGGATGAGGGCCCCTGGGCGAAGGCTGCTCCGCTGATAAGAAACAGCGCTAGAAGTCGTTTCATAAGACCGGCTACCCCTGGTTTTTGCAAGAGACCGACACGTTCTTAAAGGCTTACTTTCGATGCCTAATCCGGCCCAAAAGCCGCTCGGAAAAAGCGAAAAATTTCGGCAATCGAAACAACACTGACGACCCTGTTGCATCAAAAGTGATCGGCGAAAGCCAAGGATTCAAACGAGCAGGGAAAGGCCTCCGAAATGGCATGGAAACCAGGGCTGGTAGCCGTATGTGTCTGCACTCTTTGGATTGCACAGGCAGCCCATGCGGGCGATTTGAAGATTTATCTGCCCAGGCGCAGCAAGCTGACCCCCGTTCAGGCCTTGAACCGCGACGGAGTCGAGGCTGCCCGTAAAAACAATCTGGAAAAGGCGAAATCGCTGTTCTATCGCGCTTACCTTCTGGATCCGGATGACCCGTTCACCCTCAACAACATGGGGTACGTCTCCGAGCTTCAGGGCAAAGCCAAAGAGGCCCAACATTTCTACGCTCTGGCCGGACGCACTGGGAACCGACGCAGTTGTGGATCGAGCCAGCTCCCCGCATATCGAAGGTCAATCGTTTCTAAGCGCGGTCAACAACGCGCATGACATTCCGATGGAAATCAACCAGACCAACGTCTCCGCCGTGCGCTTGCTCTCGGAGGGACGCGCCGTGGAGGCGGAATCTCTGCTGCAGCACGCGCTGACGCTGGACCCAAAGAATCCGTTCACTCTGAACAATATGGGAGTGGTGAAGGAGGCTGAAGGAGACTTCGACGGAGCCTTAAAGTACTACACCGAGGCCGCCAATCTGCACTCCGCAGAGGAAGTGGTGGTAACGGAAAACGGAACATGGAGAGGCAAGCCGGTCAGCGAGATGGCTGCTGAAACCGCCAAAGAACTGAGAAAGCGCATGCAGACGGATGCAGGCCCGGAAGAAAGAGCGTCCCTGCTGAATCTGCGCGGCGTGGCGGCGCTGAATCGCAACGACCGATACGCTGCAGGCCAGGCTTTTCTGCAGGCCTACAAGCTCGATCCGCAAAGCGCCTTCACGCTCAACAACCTCGGCTATCTGGCCGAGATCGATGGTGACCTGGAAACGGCCCAGGTCTTCTACGAGCAGGCACGAAGCGCGGAGCGCGCCAATGCGAAAGTTGGCCTGGCTACGCGCCAGTCGGCTGAAGGTATGAAGTTGTTCGAAGTAGCCGATGACAGCAACCAGAACGTAGGCGTCAAAATCGGACAGCAAAGCGAAGCCCGTCGCCGCCAGACCGGCCCCATCGAACTCAAGCGCCGCGACGGAAAACCAATCGACGAGCCAGATACTTCCCAGCCTTCGCCCGCGCAGCCCCAATCTTCGCAACCGAATACGACGCAACCTCAGCCCATTCAGCCTCAGAACAATGCGCCGCCGCCGCAGTGATTGGCCAATATTTACACGTAACATCCGAGTCTGCAGAAGATGGCCTTTCGCCCATACCCTACCAACCTTCAGTGCCTCGCCGTGCCATCCGCCGAATTTTCTCGTCGCACCAAGTCTAGTCGCTGATCCGAACCAATCCCGCTTCTAGAATAGGAAGTAGGAGAGGCAGTCACCCAACTGGCCCCGCACAGTGAAATCGTAGACGCGAGTCAGTTGGACGGCCAAGAGTCCCACTTCTCGCAAGGAACGCGAGATTGGGGCACCCAGTCTTTTTTGAGGACGCGTAGTTATTCGGGTAAGTCAGAGTTTGGTGTGACCCGATAATCTCCGGGCAGCGAGGATTCTTCGAAGGCACGCCCATCCCTTTCGTCCGCCTCACCTTGCATTGAGATGTACTTTCAAAGACCAGTTCCATGACGACTTGGAAGCCTGCCGCAGGATTGCGGAACGCCTCGAGAGTGAACGGCGGGAATGAAAGAGCGGGAACCTGACCAGACCGCTGGCAGTCTGCTTGTGCCGGGACAGTTCGAACCAGCGTAGATAGTGCCGCACCACACTGGGCATCGTCATTCGCATGGCAGCCGAGAAATTGTGATGCGCCAGTTGCCGTTGTTGCTCCGGAGACTGCAGTATTTCAATCAGCTTTTCCGCGAGATCGACAGCATCGCCGGGCTTGTAGAAGCAGATGGCCATGTCTTCGTCCTCGGCCATCCTCCGGAAATCTGGAATGTCCGCCGAGATGATCGGCACTCCGTACTCGCAGGCCTGGTGGGCTGGACCGCTCGATCCGGTCGCGGAGTCGTAAGGCAAGGCCACAATGCTGGTCGTCCGGTAGAGCTCAGGAATATCTTCTTCGGCCACGTAACCGCGAAATTCGATGCGTGAGTTTCCCCGTTGCGCTTCCCGTATCGATTCCCAATACCCCGGTTTAGTGTGATGGTTGGCGCCGGCAACGACCAGGCGCGCATTCGGAACTGCGCGCAAGACTTGTGGAAACGCTTCCATCAGAGTTTCGAGGCGCTTGTACGTTCCCCAGTGCCCGATGGCCAGAATGCGCTGATCGGGATTTCCGCGCAGCGAAAAGTCAGGCGGAGTCGGACGAGGTTCAAAAACCCCGTGCGTACCCAGCAGCACATTTTGCGCCGAGTACTTTTTCATCAAGGTTCGCTGGTAGCCCGAAAGCAGAACCGAGACGGAGTGGGCCTTCAGCAGCACTCGCGTGGCCATGTCGCTGCCCAGGCGAAACAGTCTTTCCTGCTTGACTCCCGCGCTGGCGAAATCCACGTGCTCGATGATGTGATGAAGTGTGACGTGGGTGCGGAAGCCCATGGCACGGGTGAGTGCGGGCACCGACAAGCCGGCGAATGCCGCCACGGGATGGTCCTGCGTCGCAAAACTGGAGAACACCAGGTTGAACCACACAATATCCGGCTGGCATTTCCGTATCGCTTTCAACAAACGCACGGGCGTGGTCAAGTCGTTAAATTTCCAGCAGCGAACCACATCGAAGCCCGGAAGCTCAGCCTGCGATTTGGAACTTACCGGCTTACCATCCCCGTCGGTAGCGAATTGATAGTCCGCCAGTTCGTCCGCCAGAATGGTGAGGTGGATCATCGGATTGCGCCGCAACTCGCGCGCAATGTGGAAGGCGTACTCGTTCAACTGGCGCCCGCTCGGAGGAAATGTCGCAACCAGGCAGATTCTCATGGGATCGTTTTCTGCAAACTCATCGCTTCAAAACAGGCTGATCTGTATAAACGGTCTGAACTGCTGGTTCTTTCCGCCAGTGAAATTAAAAAAGCTCTCTTGCTGCAGTCCGAAAGAGAAGCGAACCGGGTAGCGCAACAACAGCTCGCTTCCGCCATCCTTAAACGCGCGTCCCACCGGCATTCCGTAGGAAACAGCGAACGAACTCTGGACCGCGTCATAAACATGGAATCCCATGTTGCGGGAATAGGCCACGGTTCCTTCGAGGCTCCAATTGCGGGTCGGTGAATACTGGACGCTGCCTGCCGGGCGAAGCGCCTGCGCAATCGCATACTGGGTGCCTTCCACCCGCCACGCACGCAAATATTCCGCAACCGCTTTGAATGTCAGATTGTCGGAGACTTTACGCTCCACGCCCACATACGAAGAGGTAAAGAAGAACTCACGTATGGTTGGCTTGAACTGCAGGTCACGCGCTCCGTAGCCGGTCAGCAACGCAGTTCTGCCCCATGGCCTGCCGATGCGGAAGTTTAGCTGGCTCCCCAGATCTCGCGACGACAGATTGCTCATCGTGAAGGGTCCGGCCTCGCGGATCGCATATCCATTGACAGAAATTATGTTGAAGAACGAACTGGTGGACATGTAAACGAATTGCCGGAAGAGGTTCTGATTCATGTCCTGCGGGTCCACGGAATCGCGCCGGACAGTCTCCTGTATTCCGGTATTGAACGTAAACACGTTGTTGCCCAGGTGGAACGTCGGATTCAATCCGAAATTGAAGCTGTAGTCGGTGGTGTTCCGGTTGACAATTTCGTTCACGCTGGGCAGCGATATTTCACCGCGGCTGTTACGCACCTGAAAGAACCCGGTGGCATCGGGCAAATTGTTCAGATGAAGGCGATAGGCGCCAGTCCACTGGGTCTCGAGTGAAGAGCGGGGAAGCGGCAGCGCTGCATGCGTTGCCCGTGGTATTGGTCACGTCCAGCTTCGAGTCCAATGCGTAGATCGTTGTGTCTTCAAAGATCGGAGCGACGGAAAAGTTCGACTGAAAACTTACCTTCGGGTTGATTCGAAGTCCTTCCGTCCCTCCCACTTCGAGCATTTCTTTCTGCGCGGCATCGTCCTCCCCTGCAGCATTGGCGGCCTGCGCGAATGCAGTCAGGGCCTGCGTGTCATGATGCTGCTGGCGGTAAACGTTGGCCTTGGCAAGCAGATAATCGTAGGACTCTTCGCTGTCGTCGATTTGATCGCTCGAGCGCCGGACCAGCGTCAACTGAGCGGCCGCGCGAGGTGTATCTCCGCGAGCCAGATAAGAGTTAGCCAGGCCGATCCGCACCGCGCTTTCGGGTGCGCCCGCTGCCAGTGCGCGTTGAAAGAACGTCTGGGCCAACTCGAAATCATGCATGGCCAGGAAGATATCGGCCGCCTGCAGAAATTGTTTTCCTGACGGCGGCGGCGCCTGCCCACCTCGCACTTCCATCAGTCCCAGTGCGATCTGGCGGCGCGCATCATCCCACTCGCCCGCGGCCACCATCAGTTTTCCAATTGCGAGACGAACGCTCAGCCGGTCGCTGTCCGGCGCCGTCAAAGCTCTTTCATAACGCTGCATGGCGGAGTCATGGTCGCCCAGCGTAGTGAGCGCGTCGGCGGTGGAGATAAACACATTGCTATCTCCCGACTGTTCCGCCAAGCCTATATATTTCAGCGTCGAGTCGCGATCACCCATGTGAGCATAGGAACGGGCGAGCAGAGAATAGGTCGCGCTGTCGCCGGGGGCGATCTTCTCGGCAGTTTGTAACTCGCTGATCGCCTCCTGGTACTGATGCAATCCATAAAGGTTGTCGGCCAGTGCGAGGTGAAGGCCGATCTGGTTGGGCGCAGTCTTCAAAGCAGCCCGATATTCGCGTGACCGCGTGACTCAGCAATCCGAGTTCGCCGTACGCGGTCGCCCGAATCAGGTGGAGAGGCATCGAGTCACCCAGATCGCCTTCCGCCAGCTGCACTTGCCGCAAAGCTGCCTGCGGACGATGCAGGTCGAGACTGGAGTAGGCCAGTCCTAAATGCGCCTCTCCGTTTTTCGGCTCCAGCCGGATCGCGGTTTCGAAATCTGCCGCCGCCGCTTTGGGGTTGTGCATGTCCTTTAGCACGTAACCGCGATTCACATAGGCCGTGACTACGCTGGGATCGCGTTCCAGTGCGCGGGTGAAAGTCGTCCTGCGCCTTGTCGAGTTGATTGGCATGCTTGTGAAAGTAACCTGCGAGAAGCTGGATATCGGGATCCTTGGGGAACGAGTCCTGATAACGAGAAGTAAGTTCGCCCAGTTCGTCGTACAACTCCAGGTGAAGCAGGTCATATCCGAGATAGACGACAACGTCGCGATCAGCCGGAAGTTTCTTGATAGCTTCGCGGCCCACTTCCGCCGACTGTTGAAAGTCTCCAGTCGATCGCAGGTATCGTTCTTTCTCCCGCATGACCTGGGCATCCTGCTGCATTTCCGGAGATGCGCGATGCAGCCATTGCGCCGCGACGGGATACTGACGGGCTTCGATGGCAGCGTTCATGCCTCCAGCAACGATTAAAGCGTTGCCAGGCGCCAGCTCATAAGCTTTCCGATAGTTGGTTTCCGCCTTCGAGAAATTGCGACGCGATGTGTACATGTCGCCCAAGGCCAGATGAGGCACGTACAAACGCGGATAGGCCTCAGCCAGCTTCTGGAAATACTTCTCGGCATCCTGGTCGTGTCCGGCTTCGCGCGAGGCATATCCCAAAGAAGTAAGAGCGAAGCGATTAACCGGATCAATGGCAAGAATCTTGCGATACGCAGCAATGGCCTCTTCGGGTCGTCCAAGTTTTGCCAGCACGTCTCCGTCAAGTTGAAGAGTGTTGGGATCCTTGGCATCGAGCGTCAGAGCCTCATGAACGTCTTGACTCGCGCCATCAAGATCACCCGCATTCATCTTGATCAAAGCCCGGAGGCGCAGGAAGTCGGGACGCGAAGGACCCTTCTCATCCATGGCGCTGATTTGCGATTGTGCGGTTTCCAGGTGCCGGTGTGCTGCCGTTTCGTCATGCACACTCTTGTAAAGGTCAACCAGATTCATGTGCAGCTGAATGCCGTAGCGCGGCCCTTCGACGGGGGACGGCGGCATGCGATCCAGCGCGGCATTGTATTCACGGACGGCGCCAGGAAGATCTTCCTGCAGGCGCGCCATTTCCCCGCGTAGGGCGTGCACGCGATAGTTGTCCGGTTCAATCGCTGCCGCGCGCTTGAGATACTTTTCGGCGGCATCGAGAGCGCCTGTGCCTAACTGCGCCTGGGACGCCGAGAGTTGGAGCGCCAAGTCTTTCGGCGCCGAGTCCGCGGCCTGAGCGTAGAGCTTGGCCGCTTCTTCACGTCTGCCGGAGAGTTGGTAGGTGTAAGCAAGCTCAGCCTTCAGGGCAGGGCTTCTTCCGGCAATCGGTTTCAACGCGGCAATCGCGGCTTCGTAGTTTCCTGTTTCTCGATAATATCCAGCCAGCGATCGCTGCACTTCCGGATCATTCGGAGCGCGCTGCCGGGCCAGGTCCAGGTAGTGACCAGCCTCGCTGGGCTGGTTCAGGTGCCTGTAGCAGAGCGCAATCAGAAGTTCCTGCCGGGCCGCAGGTTTCGTTTCTTCTGCGCGTCGCAGGGTACTCAAAGCTTCTGGGTACTGCCCGGATTGAATGAGTAACTCACCCAGTATTACCAGGTCGCCGGTACGTTTCGGATCGGAGGCCAGGATTTGCGTCAGAATGTGCTGTGCTTCGTCCACCCGGCCAGCGCGGCCGTAGACCTGTGCCAGTCCTGAAAGGCCATCGAGAGAATTAGGATTGAGGCGAAGTCCCTGGTTGTAAGAGTCGATCGAGAGCTGAGTTTTTCCCGCCAGCCGCGCGGCGTAACCGAGCAGGAACCACAATTGAGGGTCGTTTGGCGCTCCCTGCGCGGCGCGCTGCGCGAAGTCCAGCGCAGCCGCATACTTACCGTCTTTGAGCGCCATTTCCGCGGCGCGTGCCAGGCGGGCATTCTGAATATTCGATCCCCAACCCAGCGATTTTTGGGGAGCGGGAGGCTGCCCCTTGTCGGAAGTGCTCTTTTTCTCGGTCGCAGACGGCGGAGAATCGGGGGAGACTTTGTAAACCTGAGTTTGCGCCCGCAGAGACGGAGCAAGCGCTACGGCAACCACGAGCCAGCATAAAGACTGCCTTTGCAGGCGAGCCGTCGTCAAAAGGCGACCCATCTTCTGGCAACCCATCCGCGAACTCAAAGTGGCACCACCCGTCAGGGATTTACGAAGCCCGTTTTGATTCGGTGGAGGGCTGAAGTGTTGGCTGAATGCACTACCTATTTCTCGAAGCAGCTACGACTTTTAAGCAACCCTTGCTGTCACTGCGGAATCGAACCCCCGTTCGGAGGAAATTGTGGACAGGGCTGAGACCGTTGTAACCGCTCCGCGGCCAATTCCAACCACTTTCATCTTTTTGGCGGCGCTCGCCATTCATGGCCCGCTGCTTTTGATGAAGCTTCCGTTAAAGTCGTACGACACGAATTTCCACATCTTTTTCGCGTCGCACTATCTGCACCACTGGTTCGAGCCATGGAACACCAAGTGGTATGCAGGTTTTTCGCAGACCACGTATCCGCCGCTGGCTCAACAGTGGCTGGCGCTGGTTTCGTATATCACCGGGCTCGACTTCGCTTACATGCTGGTGCAGTTCGTTGCGATCCTGCTTTTGGCGCTGGGTGTGTATCGTTTTTCCTTGCTGTGGGTGGACCGGCGCGCGGCGTCGCTTGCCGCGCTGGCCAGCGTTTTTCTTGGTTCGGAAGCCTTTCTGGTGTACTCCGCCGGCCAGCTTTCCACTACGTTCGCAGCGCCGCTCTACCTGAATGCGCTGCCGTATCTGTACCAGTGGGTGCGCCGCGGAAGCTGGCGATCCTTTTTTAAGGGATCGACTCTGGCGGTTGCTGCGGCTGCCGCCCATCACGCGACTTTGATTTTCGGATCGATGCTGTTCGCTCTACCGGTACTGGCGCTGGCGTTTCGCGACGCTGACGAAGATGGCGGAGAAGGCGAGCGCGTATCGACTCCGGCATTTGTCCTCAGAACAGTGCTGGTGACGCTTTTTGTCGGCGCTGCCATCGCTCGTCGTGCTCCTGCCGTTCTGGACTGCCCTGATCAGGTACCCGGTTACCCAGGTGCCCATTCCGCACGCCAGCCGGGCCAACTACATTCTCAGTCCCGAGTGGGGAATCAACTTTTTTGTTGTGCCTTACGGAGCCTTGATTCTGGCCCTGCCCTTTGTCCTGTTGCGCGGTTCATCGACACCTCGCCTGCGCCCCCTGCTGTTGGGTTTCTGGCTGGCATTCCTGCTGGGACTCGGAGGCACGACGCCAGTGGGGCGAGTATTGCTGGGTCGAGCCTTTGAAGTGATCACGATGGAACGCTTCAGTTACTGGGCCACTTTGTTAGCCCTGCCTTTTGTCGGGCTGCTGGCCAAGGAACTGATCGACAGGTTCCACATGCGCGCCGTGGTTGGGTTGACGCTGGCGGCCGCAGCAACTTGCTCACTGGCCGTGGCGTGGGCAAGTTTCAAGCCCGCCGACGCTTCGGATCTCAACGTGGATAGCTCCGCCGCCTGGCTTAATCGCGATGGTCACGACAAATACCGCTACGTCACGCTCGGTTTCGGCAACAAGATCTCACGGCTGGCGGTGTTGACCGATGCGAGCAGCGTGGATGGCGAGTGGAACTCAGGACGCATGTTGCCAGAGCTTACCGAACACGGCGCTGCTGCATTAACCAGCTCCAAATATTTCGGGAAGCCCGGCCTTGAAGCGCTGACCGCCATGCTGCGGCATGCAGACCGCTACGGGCTCAAATGGGTTTTCGTTCGCGACTCTTACTACGAGCCGTTGTTGGTGTTTGCCGGATGGCGCAAGGTGGACGACCTTGAAAATCGCACCATCACCATCTGGAGTAAGGACGGCGTTCCGCCCGCCGCTCCCCTCAATTCGCCTCAGATGCCCACACCTCTACAAGGATTGCTGTGGGGCATTCTGCCGATCGGCAGCAGCCTCCTGGCTATGTTCTTCCTGTTGATTCCGAACAAGAGAACGGACGAACTTGAGGGGGAGCCCGAATCGGCTCACGGCCCTGCCGGAGCAGAGGACCTCGTCCTCGGGAGGATACTCTCGTGACCGGACGTCTTCTGGCGTTGACCATCGTCGTCGTGACCGCAGCACTGATTACCATTGGAACACTTGTGGCCGATCCAGTCGGCCGTCGGCGATGGCGGGCCTCGGTCCGGTGGCATCGAACAGTTCGTCTGGTTCCGCTTCCGCACAGGCTGCAGCCCAGAGCCTGATGCAGCTCATCAGCGTGAGAAACTGGGGCGCAGCGTATGCCTCTCTGGCCAATAAGAGCGAATTCTCGGAAACCGAATTTGTCCGCGATCTGACTGGAAGCTATGCCAGTCTTCATACCTACGCCACGCTCGATGGCTTCGACGTCAACCCGCTTAACGCCGGTTCCAGCGAAGCCCAAGTCCAAACCAATCTGAACTGGTCGAGCGTAGTGGGATCGTTTCAGGATGTCCGCACCTTGCGAGTTATAAAGGCGGGTGACCGTTGGCAGGTTGTGTGGCCCATCAACCGCGAAGCGAAGGTTCCGCCGCAGGTAATTCCCGTGAACTACCTGCGCTGGGACGTCATCTACCGAGGAGCGGAAGATGACTGGGGCAGTCAGGATGTCGAGTCTCCGCACGTTCGCATCGTCGCGATGCATCCTGTCGATCGTGGGGGCGGTACCGTGATCCTGGGCGAACTGCTGAATGAGGATGTCGTCCCCGCGTTTGTGAACGTGAAGGCAACGCTAGTCGCCAAAGACGGCTCTGCGATTGCGACAGAGGACAGTTTTGAACGAATCAATCACATATTACTGCCGAAACAGGTCACGCCCTTCCGAGTCGATTTTCGGAGCGTGAGACTGGCGCAAGTGGACAACGTTCGCCTCGAACCCACTTCGATATTGGTCGCTGCGTCTGCCGATCCGGTGATCGGAGTCGAATCGCAGAAACTGAACCCGTTGCCCCAGCCGTCGTTGACTGGAGAGCTGGTTAATCAGAGCGGTCAGGTGGTGAATATCACGCACGTACTTGGAACGTTCTATGACAACAAAGGCCAGATCATCTGGGTGTCGGATGAGTATGCCAACCGCGCCTTGCTGCCAGGGACGCCGTCCGCATTTTCCGTATCGTACCCCGCGGATCTCGCTGACAAGATCAACAATTATCGCGTCGTAACCAGCACATTCAGCGTGAGTCGCTTCCAATGAAGCCGAGAGCCATTCTTCTTTTAACGGACCCTGCTCATCGCGGGAACGGCCAGCGCGCATGCGGCAGACGCTACGGGGCTTGAAGTCCCCAAAAGCGTGGAAGCGGGAAGCGCGTTCACCATAACGACCGGAGCGGCCAGCAAAGCGGTTTTGTACATCGTCAGTCCGGCTCAGATTCTGCGGCGGGATGTTGAGCCGGGAGCATCTGTCCTCATCGACGCAGGAGACATTCACAACGCCGGCCACTACCTGGCGTTGCTGGTGGGGCCCTCATCGACAGAGAAAGCGGAATTCGATGTGGTTGCGGCCGGTCAGACTGCTTCAGTGAGTTTTCTGGCGAAACCCTCGCGCCTTCCGGTGAACCTTCCGGAAGGAATCAGCGGCGTGGCGTACGTATTTGATGCTTTTCATAACCTGGTTCTGAACCCGGCCCCGGTATCTTTCCAGCTTTCTGATGTGGGAGGAGCAACGCAAACCCGCAGCGTTGCCACTCGAAATGGCGTCGCATGGGTCAAGATGAACTCCGCGCCCAAGGCTGGAGCTGCGCAGTTCCAGGTTAGCGCCGGCAGCGTTGCAAACAAGCGCGTAGTACAGCAGGTGCCGGGCGATCCGTGCAATCTGAAAATGACGGCCCGGCGGTCGGGACAGCGGGTTGTTCTCGAAACCGAACCAGTGCGCGACTGCAGTGGAAATGCTGTTTCCGACGGGACCATCGTCACATTCACTCAGACCTATCAGGGGCGCAGTGAAGCCACGGTGGATGTGCCTCTGAAGCGTGACGTAGCGCGAACCGAACTGCCTGCCCGCGAAGGCTCCGTGATTTCAGTCGCCACAGGTGTGGTTATGGGAAATGAAATCCGGCTGGGAGATGTGCGATGAAGGCCAGTCCGCGCGTATTCGGAAATTTCCTGCTGCTGGCCGGCTGCATCCTGGCCACCCTGATTCTGACCGGGTTCCAGGAGCCCGCGGTGCAGGTTGACCCCGATTCTGGTGGCCCGCGCAATCTGGAAGCCCAGACCCGGGCCGCGGTGGTTCGCGACTATCTGCAAGCCTGGAAAAGCATGAATGGAGCCCTTCAGGAAAACCGCGCGGATCTGCTGGACGCGTCCTTCGTCGGAATTGCGAAAGAGAAATTAACGGATACGGTCCGGGAACAGCAAGCCCTGGGCTTGAAGACGAACTACCGGGATCTTTCCCACAATCTCAAAATTGTTTTCTACTCTCCAGAGGGATTGTCGGTTCAGTTATTAGATACGGTTCAGTACGAAGTTCAAGTCATCGATCACGACCGCGTACAGGCAACTCAGCATCTAAGCACCCGCTACGTCGCTGTGTTGACTCCGACAGAAGTTCGTTGGAAGGTACGCGTTTTTCAGGCGCAGCCTGAATCTTTGACAGGCCAAAGGAGCAGACAATGATCTCGGTAGTCGTGCCTATCTACAACGAAGAAGAAATTATTTCTCAACTTCACGACGCCGTGGTCGGGGCCATGAAAGACATGCGCGAGAGTTGGGAAGTCGTGTATGTGAATGACGGCTCGAAAGATTCCTCGCTGCAACTGTTACGGAACCTGCAGTTGACTGACACCCACGTCGTAGTCGTGGATCTTTCTCGCAACTGGGGACACATGGGCGCGATATCAGCGGGTTTGCGGACCGCGCGGGGAGAAGCCGTCGTGCTGATGGACGGCGATCTTCAGGATCCCCCCGATGTAATCCCCGAGTTCGTGGACGCCTGGCGCCGTGGGGCGCAGGTCGTGACCGCCGTCCGCAGAAGCAGGCAGGAAAGCCGCAAGGCGCTGGCAGTACTCTTTCCCCTGTTTTACCGCGTGCTGGGAGCGCTCGCGGATTACCCGATTCCTCTGAATGCGGGAATTTTCGGCCTCATGGACCGGCAGGTTGTCGATTCGATCAATGCTCTGCAGGAAGGGAATCGCTATCTTCCCGGCTTGCGTGCCTGGGTTGGATATCGCACCGCAATTGTCTACTACGACCGGCATGACCGTATCGGTGGTGACGGCAAGCTTTCATTCCTCAGTCGCATCAAGTATGCGATGGATGCCATCACCAGCTTCAGCTACAAGCCTTTGCGATTCAGTTTCGTCCTGGCGGGGTTTGCGGCCTGTGCATCACTGGTGCTGGCGATCTGCGCCTTGGTCTCCAGCAGTCCGGTCAGTCCTGTGGCATACGGCATGACCTCGGCGGTGTTTTTCCTGGGAAGCATGTTACTGCTGTCGGCTGGGATTATGGGCGAGTACATCGGACGAGTCTACGACGAAGTCAGACGCCGTCCCCTGTCGATCATCTCCAAAGTCTACGAAACCGAGGCGGCTTATCGCGCACTGCAGGGGCGTCCAAGGGCAATCAAACCCAATGGGCAAAATGGCGAGATGGAAAGAATTTCCCCGGCGGTATAACCCAATTTAACGAATGGCGCGATCCCACGAGCGGGAAGGGCACGACTTTCAGTCGTGCCGATAAATCGGCCAGAGACGTGGCTTTAGCCACTGAGGTTCGCTTTACGAAACCGAATCCAGCGCAAGAAGCGGACCCCAGCGGCTGAAAGCCGCTTTTCTCCTCGACGCTGTTGGCACGAGTGAACTCGTGCCCTTCCCGAAGGGAACTCGATCAGCGATTCGCCGCGTCACACTTGCCAAGTCCGCGTTCGATCGCGCTGCCTTCTTCATAGTCGTTCCAGGTCGCAATCAACAGAAATGGCAAGGGTGAGTATTCGCGCGAGATTTTCAGCGTGTCCGCGAATGTCTGGCCGCAACGCTGGGAGATGTGACGATTCAAGCCCCACGAAGCTTTACTGTCGTCGAACCCGGCCCACGCGCCTCCCACTGCAATCTTGTCCGGATATTTGGACTGCATGCGCTGGTAGAAATCGCGCAGGTAATCTTCGCCCCAGTTACTGCCATCAGCGGCAAACCCGCTCTTCCCGGGATTCACCCAGGCGTAGAACCCATCGAACAAGCTGGCAAAGGGTGTCGAACGGTCTTCGTAAATGAGCAAAGGCGGATTTTCCCACTGGTTCGTGACTTCGCGGATACGATTCCAGTCCGTCTGCATGCTCTTGGGAAAGATAAAAATCATCGGCCTGCCGTTGTACGTCAGGTAAGCGTCGTGACCAGGCGCATCCGGCGCGAGATAGCTGCGATGAAATTTTTCGAAGGCCGCAAGAGCATCATCCGTGGCTTGCCCATTGGTGGGCTGGGTTTCGTCGTACATCATGGCCACCTTGAACTGCTTTTCGGCGGCAATCGACTGAATCAGGGCGTAAGCGCGGTCGAGAAAGGGTTCACGATCCCCGTACCAATCCACTACGAATCCAGAGATTCCCATGCCCTTTGCGGCATCGATCTGCTTGCGTATGACCAGCGGATCCTGAGACGAGTAACCCACGGAAATATGGCTGGGATGGCCGAACCATGGTTCGTACACTGCGAGAACCTTGCGTTCCATGCTCGAAGCCGAGATGTGCTCCCCGAGGTCCTTGTGAATGCCAGTCTGGGTACAGCCCTGAAGGAGCAGCAGAAGCAGTGCGTAGGCGAGTCTATGGGGGTGCCGTGCCATTCAATGGGAATACCCGCCATTAGAGGGGTTTTCAGAGCTTCAGGTTGTGTCGGGCCGAGAGGCAATTTGAGCCGCAATGTGAGCAGCCTCACGACCGGTTTCGGCATCTGATTCGCCGCGCAGGAGTTAGCTCTCGCTGCTTAGCGTTTAGGGTGGCGGGGAGACATCAACCGGGTTGCTGCACAGCGTTCCCCCCGCTGGTGAGTTGGAGTCTGAGAAAGTGGTCAATCGTTTGAACTCCAGTCCAGACATGGAATCGAAGAGTCTCCGAGCCAAAGTCCTTTCGGGCAGTTTCATGCTGCTTGCAGGGTCGAGTTCGGTGACGTTAATCAACTTCGCCTACAACATTGCAGTCGCAAGGTATCTGGGACCAAGCGGATTTGGTCATGTCAGTGCCGTTTGCACGCTGCTGATTCTGATCTCCGCAATCACGCTTTCCTTCCAGATTGTTTCGGCGAAGATTGTGGCTCAGCAGGAATCATTGCCTGCCAAGAGAACGGCGTATCGCGGATTTCATCGCCGCGCCTGGTTTTGCGGCGTCCTGGCTGGGATGGTGATGTTGTTGTTTCGAGGAGTGATCGCAGGTTATCTCAATCTGCCTGATTCCGTTCCCGTGGCTTTGATGGCGGTCGGAGCTGCTTTCTACGTCCCCCTGGGAAGTCGCCGGGGATACTTGCAGGGCGCCCACCGCTTCGGCCATCTGGCAATTAATGTGGTGGCTGAAGGAGTGGTTCGGTTGGGAGGATCGCTGCTGGCGATCATGATGGGCTACGGCGTCACCGGAGTGATCGCAGCCAACTCCGCTGCTGTCGTGATGGCATACGTGCTGGCGTTTCCCACGCCTCGAGTCGCAGTCGCCGAGGAACCAGAAGCTATCTCAGTTGCCTTTCGAGAAGGCTTGCAGGCCATTGGATTCTTTGTCGGCGCCGTAATCATCAATAATTTCGACATCGTGCTGGTAAAGCATTTCTTTGCTCCGGCGGCAGCCGGTCTGTATGCCGCGGTGGCCCTCGTCGGACGCGTAATCTACGTGTTGTCCTGGTCGGTGGTGAGCGGCATGTTTCCTATCGCTGCCGGAGCCCGAGCGCAGAAAACAAGAGACCATGGAGTGCTCGCGACTTCGCTAACCCTGGTCCTCGCTATCGGGTCATCGATAACGCTGGTGCTCTGGCTTGCTCCCTCGTCCGTCTGGACCGCGGTGTTTGGATCCCGGTTCGGCATCGTGGGAGACCTGCCTTACCTGCTCGCTCTTTACGCCGCAACCACGACGATTTATTCGCTCAGCATCGTGTTCATTGCATACGAAATGTCACACAAGATCGCCAACACGGCCTGGATACAACTCGCCTTCAGCGGCGTCCTCATCGGCAGCATATACAAATTCCATTCGTCTCTCGAACAAGTGATCCGGGTACAGCTTGTGATGATGGTGCTGTTGCTGGTGATCGTCGCCGTTCCTTTCGTTCTGAACATGTTGAGCAACGCAGAAGACATGCAAGGAAGTTTTATTTCCGAGATTCGAACGATTCGGCGAGTTTCAGAACACGAGGTCATGGCGGAATTTCTTAAAACGGACTTTCACAAACCAGAATTCACCCGGTATCAGGAGAGCCTGGGCAGCATCGTGACCTCGCCGAATCTCACTGACGTAGTGGAGAATGCGGTGCGAAGGGCTCTGCTGTTCGTCCGGCATGGTGCACTGTGGCGGGAACTTCCCGCGGGAACCCAGTGGTTTGAAGTAGAAATTGAACGAGAAGAACTGGAAAGAATTCGGGTATTTCCCCGGGCACAGTGGCGCAAACTGGCAGCGCGGGGCAATTTCGGTCTCACCGAAGTGGCACAGCGGATTGCATCCAGCGACTGCAACGGCTTTGCCGATGAGGCTTTCCTGTTGAAGATTCAGCAGCTGCGCAATCGATTGGAAGAGGGCTGGCAGGCCGGTGCCATACTTCTGATCGGGCTCAACCAGCGCGGAACATTTACTCTGCTGGACGGTAACCATCGCATGGTGGCGGCGATGCTGGCCTCGCCGGAAGCTTTCTCAAGGTTCCGTTTCTTCTGCGGCCTTTCTCCCAAAATGAACGAGTGTTGCTGGTACGAGACGAATGTCACGACACTGGCGCGTTACGGGACAAACCTGGTACGGCACCTGGTTTACGATCCGCAGGAAGAGCTGGAACGGCTTTTGCAGAGCTTCGACTAAACATCAATTGCAGGGCTATCGGCTGTTTCGACTCCGCCCGCAAAACCCCATCAACCACGAAGGACACTAAGTATCACGAAGGTCTTAGTGGTCAGTTTTCCTTCGTGTACCTTGGTGTCCTTCGTGGTTCAAGCTTTTAGGTCTGATTACCACACACCTTTGTCGTTGCCCGTCAGGCGATAGGCAACCAGCGCGGAAATTGCCAGTGGTGGTAACAGCGGTAACCTGAACATCGCGCGGAGATCGGCATGCCGTCCGGCGCTCAACAACTGAGAAGCATACAGCCCAGCTGCAGGCCCCTTTGGGACCCTCAGGAACTGACCTCCCAGATAAACTCGAATGTCCCGCGAAGGCACGGCTGAGAGCACCTCTTCCGGTATCTCGAGTGCACAGCCATAATCTTTTACATACTCGGCAATCAGCAGGAGGAATGTGGCCACGCCCGGCCAGATGCCGCCCACTTCGGCCGCTCTCTTTAGTTCCGCGAAATTGATGGCACGGTCACTCAGCAGAGCGGCGAAATCCGCCATGTCGCAAAGCCGGAAATACAGGTGGCGATAGATCCGTTGCAGAGTCGAGATGATTACGCGTTCCTCGGGCGCGGGCACGCGAAAGCCGTGACCACCTACCGTCCTTGATACGCTGCGATCCAGTACGCGCCGCGCCAACGCCTTCTGTTCGCCGGTCTGGCCCAGATAGCGAACATGTACTTCGATCAGTTCAGGCATGCTGGGCAGCTTGAAATTCCATTTGTTAGCCAGACGGTCTCCCCAGCTGCGTGGTTCCTGTTTGGCCTGGAATTGCTGGATCATGACTTTCCGGACCGTGTTCTCGTCCGCGCTGGTGTAGAGGTCCAGGTCGGATCCGAGATCGGGCCAGTGATCGAGCGATTTGATGACCGCGACTTCTGCTCCCGCAGCTTCCAGGGCGTTGTAGACAGGTGCGAGACACTGAACCGCATGGCTGATGCGGGCACGCTCTCGCGCCAGCGCAGTCTCACACCACGACACCAGGCGGTCGTTTCCTGGGTTGGCTGCTGCTGACCTTTGCAGCACTTCCAACGCTCGAACCAGAACGTGGTTAGCATCGGCCAGGTCAAGAAAGTCCGTAAGTCCCTGCTCGCTCAACTCAGAAACCCTCTGAAGGTCACGCTCGACCGATTCCGGGTCAAGGGAATCCGCCCCGGTTCCCGGGAGGACGAGACTGGAAAGAAGGTCGAAATATTGAGCAGTTTGGGACGTTTTCGCAGTCATGGTTTTGCTATGGTCGGGTCATGCCTTGGTCGGGTCTTAAAGGAAGCACCTTGCTTCGATGTCCTTGAGGCATGGCCGGTTGGTTAACCCCCGCTCCTACTTGTGATTTGTCCGGTTTTCCAGCCAACGTCTTTGTCTACCCCATCATCCAAGGCAACACTGAGGGGGGAACGGTGCCTGTTAGCGCAATTCTTGTAGTCCAGAACCGGTCAATTTTAAAGACATCCGGCGACGACCTTGCTTCCGGCGATGTTGACGAAATTCCAGCCGCGCCTTCTGTGCCGCTCGACGTCCTGGGGCAATCTATTGTAGAGCGCACCATTCATCGTCTTCATAGCACAGGCGTGAAGATGGTTTCGGTAGTGAACGAGGCTGCTCTTTCAGCGGCCGCCAGCTTGCGTTTTATTCCAGACGGCCTCATGAAGCACGCACAAAAAGGCTTCGACAAGGTTCTATTGATTCGAGTGGGCGCTTACGCGGAAGTGAATCTGGTGGAATTCCTTCAGTTCCACCGCGAGATGGGTGTCGCCGTAACTCGGGCATGCGACGCTCGCGGCCCACTGGATTTTTGGGTTCTGGATGCCCTCCCCAAGAGGCAATTCGGGTTGAACCTGGAATCTCTATCCGATGGAAACATGCCCGCCGCCTATCTGACAAAAGGATATGTGAATCGCTTAACCGACGCGCGGGATCTTCGTCGTCTTGTGGTCGATGCCTTTCTTGGGCGATGTGCAATCCGTCCGAGTGGCCACGAAATCAGGCCAGGAGTCTGGATCGACAAGGGTGCACGAGTTCATCGGACTGCTCGGATCGTGGCTCCTGTGTATATCGGGCAAGGCGCGCGGGTGAGAGCCTCGGCGCTGGTTACACGCTGCAGCAACGTAGAGCGCAAGTGCCTGGTGGATTATGGCACTGCCGTGGAAGACTCTTCAGTTCTGCCCTTCACCTACGTCGGCAGGGCGCTGGATTTGACCCATGCCGTGGTTGACGGAGACCGGATGGTGAATCTGTCACGCAACGTTGCAGTGACCGTTGCCGATCCAAAAATAATGGGTAGAACCGTGTCCGACCGGTGGCGGGCGCGATATACCGGCCAACCGGTCGAATCCTTCGCGCCGTTTGGTTACCGCGAAATTCAACTCGAGCCGGCGACTCAAGCAAGCGCAAAGCCGCACTCTGCCTTGCCGCTTTTGTCCAAGGGTGAGGTATGAAGGCAGCCGGTCCTCGCATCCGTGCGGTTGGGGAGGAATCATGAGAATCGTGGATCGCATGCCCGCCCGTCTGACCGGCGGATCTCTGGTGTTTGCGTTGCTGGTGTCCAGTTGCGCGGTCGCACTCCCTGGACCCCAGGAGCCTGCGTCTCCACGTCAGGAGGCAGCGCAGGGCAATCCAGCCGCTTCAGCGTCCCAAGCGCCGCCTGCCGTCGTTCCGGGCACTGAATCGCTGCCAGACAGCCCTGGCGCCGGCAAGTATCAGACTGTTATCGCCCAGGCTGGAAGCCAGACCGATCCGGCTCCGCCGGCCCAGCAACCGCCTCCAGCAGCCCAGCAACCGCCCCCACCTCAAGCTCAGAAGCCAGTTGGCACGGCGGCGGCGGAGACCACGACCACGACCGGTTTTGCCGTGTCGAGACCCGCAGGAGCAGCTTTGGCGCCAGCGAAGCAGAAGCGAAGCAGAACCATCTTGATCAGCGTAGCTGCGGTAGTCGGCGCCGCTGTTGCCGTGGGAACAGTCGCGGCTTTGTCGAAAGGCACGCCGAGCAAGCCGCCCGGCGCACCGTAGTCCAGGCGCCTGTCGTCTCCGATTATATGTATCGAAGAAGAAGTGCAATATGACCGACCCAGTCCCAGTGGAAGAGCGGCAACCTTTGCTCGTGAGTTTTTCCGGAATCGATGGATCCGGTAAGAGCACGCAGATCGACAACCTTCATGTTCGTTTGAGCGATGCCGGCCTTCGAGTTTTGCGCCTGGAGTTTTGGAACGACATCGCAGTCTTGCGGCAGTTCAGGGAGTTCTCCCGAAGCGCCCTGTTCAAAGGAGATACTGGTGTCGGTGCGCCGGGCAAGCCCGTCGATCGCCGCGACAAGAATGTTCAAACCTGGTACATGCATGCCTTCCGCTTCTTCCTCTATTTTCTGGATGCCGTCTGGCTTAACGTTGTAGCCATACAGACCAGTCGCAGTAACAGCGACATTGTCATCTACGACCGCTATCTTTATGACGAACTGGCGAATCTGCCGCTGCGCTCCCGCATCGCCCGAGCTTATGTTCGGCTGCTGCTAAAACTGGCTTCGAGGCCGGACATTGCTTACCTGCTCGATGCCGACCCGGTTGAGGCACGAGAACGAAAGCCGGAATATCCGATTGAATTTGTGCGAGCAAATCGCGCCAATTATCTTGCCCTGAGCAAATTGTGTGGAATGACGGTGATCGATCCGGGAACAACGGGTGAAGTCGAAAACGAAGTCATGCGGCAGCTATTGAAGCGACTATCTCCGGGACAATGTGAAGCCATCTTCGCGGTTGGCGGCCGCTACGGCGCGACCTCAGACCGTACGGTTGCAGGCGCTCCGTTCGGCGAATGGCAAAGAGCTAGCGGATTGTAATCGTCGCAGTCGTCGAAGCCTGGGTTGAACCCGAAGTCGCATTGACTGTGATGGTATAAGCCCCGCGAGCCAGGCCTCCCGCAGTCGCCGAACTGGCAGGCTCACTAGCTAAGCCTCCGCACGAGCTACAGAGCAGCACAGAGGTAAGCAATCCGCAAATAACCAATCCCTGCAGAATGCGCTTTCTCTCCACCTGTCCCAGCACAAGCATGCCCATCATTCCCAACGCTAGTCCCAGGAAAATTGTCTTGCGAGGCTTTTTGGGCGGATTTCCGGGACCATCAGTCCCTTTGGGCGCGCGGGTAACCGCTACTTTAAGAACAGAAGTGGAGCTTGTGCCCGGAGCGATGACCGACGGAGAGAACGAGCAAGACATCCCCGCCGGAAGATCAGAACAGGAGAGCGAAATAGGGCTCGCCGACCCCGATTGCGCGGTCACTGCAATACCGGGGCTGCTTTCCTCTCCATCCATAATGATCACCGAAGATGGTGAGGCGCGGAGGGCAATGGTTGCTGGTGCGGCCGGGGCGCTGCACTGCGGTGTATATTTCAGCGGCCCGGACATCTGATTGGTCAAGTTTGGTTTGCCGTTGGCCTGCATGAACAGCGTGTAATTGCCGGCAGCAAGTGAATATTGGCAGAGGTCGAGGGTGTTCGAGCCGGTCTCCATTTCGGCCAGGGGCATGAGGCTGCGACCATCACTGCTGATGAACACGGTGTAGTGATCGACTGTGTTTTCGTTGCCTGTAATCTTCCACTGCAACGAATTGCCGGCAAGAGATGCCGAAACGCTGACGCAATTGTCTATTCCCGTTTCAATCTCTGTCCCCTCTTCGTAGTCATTCCATGTGACCAGCTGCAGGACCGGCAGTTGATTGGTCGAGTCGTAGAGGCTATTGATTCTTGCGAACGTCTGCAGCCAGGTCTGGCCGCACTGCTGTCCCATGACGCGGTTCAGTCCCCATGAGGCCAGCTTGTCGTTGAATCCCTTGTACGCTGCGCCCCAGGTCTGCTTGCTGGGAAAGGCAGCACCCGTGGCATAGAAATTCGTCAGGTAACTCATCCCGTAATCGCTGGTGGTCGGGATGTCCCAGGAGTACGCTCCGTCGCTTTCTCCATGGCGGAAGCCGTTTCCATTTTGAAAAAGGAATAGGGCATCGGTGGCCATGGCGGCCTTGGCGGCGCTCCAGTCAACCGTGTAGTACTTGTCGATGTCGAAGTTGGTGACGACCGGCCGGCTTGCCATCCTCAAATATGCGGGGGAGGGAAAATAGGTCTGCTCGACATATTGCAGATCGTGAATCAGTGCGTCCTGAGGGCTGCAGCCCGGACATGAGTTCCAGCGAATCGCGCCGTTGTCTATCATGATGGCGAAGGTGAAGCCGGGATGCGATTCCGCTTCGTGCATCACCAGCTTGGCTGCCCGGTCGACCGCATTGTTCGGTCCGTACCAGACCATCACCACACCGTCGATGCCCCGGCTGACCATGTCCGAGATTTGCCGCTTGACCTGCGCCGGGTCGGTTGAACTGTAACCGACGTTCATGTGGTTGCCATGCCCGAACCACAGCACCAGATGAGCAAATATTTTCGTCTGGGACGCAGGGTAGAGCAGGGTGTGAATATCCACCTTGCTGATGTTGCCTGCACCCAGGTTCCCGTTCGATTGCGTGACAAAATTATCCGCTGCGCTGGTGTTGTTTGATGTTTCAGCGGAAAGGGTGGTGGTCGGTGTGATCGTGAGATTGCCAGCGTGACTGGCAACAGGAACGATTATCGCTGCGAGTACGATAACGAAGAGGCGAAAGCGGCGCGTTGCCTTCAACATATTGAGGCCAGACCCCCATGTCCGACCTAAAGTAATACTTGAAGGAATAATATTCAGGGGAGGCTGTTAAAGCACATTACGGATGGGGTTGTCCTTCATCGCGAGCACAGCGGGAGGAAGTTAGGTGGCGTAGCAGACGTTGGTCGTCAGTACTTCAGTCTTCAGCAATGCAGAGGCGAGGGCTGGTTCGAGGCGAGGAGTACTAGGCGAGGAATTCGGCGAGTCTCGTCGCCAAGTTCTTCGTCGCGCTTGGGAGCAGGTTTCGGCATCAGCGCTTGGATTCCAGCGCTGATGCCTGGATGGTCTGGAAAATATAAGCAGGAAGCGTGCGCGTGAAAGCGAGTAGTCGCTTGGGCAAGATCTAATCTTTGTCCAGGTATTCCTCGGGCACGTCGTCTTCCAGCACTTCGTGAGTGTGGACTTCGTGCTCCGGTTCGTTGCCGGCTTCTTCCACGCCCTTCACGACGTCGGCCTCAAATGCGTTTCCTTCTTCGAGCAGTTCGTCCACGCTCTCCGAGTCGGCGCTTCGGATATCCGACAGTCCCTGCAGAGTCTCCCGATTGTCCACCAGCGCGGGCTCTGGTTTCCTGCGGGCGGCGGACCGGACAATTCAACCCGCTTGCCCTTCGGTCGATTCCGCTTTTTGGGGGCAGGCTTCGCCTTGGCGGCTGTTTTCTTTTTGCCTTTGACCTTGGCTTTTATCGCGACCTTTTTTCGAGTCGCCTTTTTCTTGGGAGAAGATTTCTTTTTTGTGACTGGCTTTTTGGAAGTTTTCTTCTTCGCCGTCGCCTTTTTTGTCTTCGCTGGTTTCTTTCGTTTGGTAGCCATAGGCGCAGTTTACCACCGGACAAGCGATCGCCGCAGCCCTGCAATAGGCCGGAGCTTTTGGGTGGAGCAGCGGCTTTAGCGCTGGTTTGTTGGAGGAGTGGCTAGCGCGGCTTCAGCCGCTGAGGTACCTCAGGGCCCGCGTGCACATCTGTATGCAGGCCTGAAGGCCTGCTCCACCCCATTGACCGCTCCCCGACTGGGACACCTGCCGTGCGCATTCAGACCGGCCGTTTACTGAGACTCAGAAGCCAGACCTTAAAGGCGAGAGGCAGGCGCCTTTTCGGGGCGCCCGCCTGGGCAAGGGGGCTGAAGAGCAGAAAAAGCTTTCCACGAAAGTATCTGTTCGCTGATCTTGCACCATCCGGTGGACGCCGTAAAATCGGCTTCCAGACTCGGTAGTGCAGGAATCAGCACCTCGAGGTCTCCTATCTTTCTTCTGCAATCGGATCGAGCAATACAGCAACCCTTAAGGGTGGGTACAGATTCGCCCTGATAGACCAGCGGGCCTTCTCACCATACTCTTTGACAGCTTCGGAGTTTGAATCGTTCGTTCAGGAGCCCGACTTGGCCACCGTTTCCGCGGTACCGGCAGATTAGCCTTTCGACCGCGAGCCTACCTCAAGTCGCGGAACCCATCGGGACTCGTGGCCCGAGCAAAAGCAGGCGACGGCTCAGCATGCCACGACTCTTTTCAAAGCCCACGCGAAGCGCGTCTACTCTTTGAGCTTGCGACTGGCGGGAGAGAAGCTCGAGGCGGAGAACCTGACGCGAGACATCTTTCTCGCAGCCTTCGCCAATCTGAACGCGATCCCTGACGACGATGCTTTTGCCGTCGAACTCTGTCGGCAGTCCGCGAGGACCGTGTCAGCGAGGTACTTCCGGCGTGGAGTAAATGGGACCGCGCGGGCAGCATCTCAATCTGAACCAGCATCTGAATGAGCGGTGGACATAAGATCTGCCCACCTAAGGACTAAATCTATGAACACATGACAACCCCGAGACCTGTAGTGGTGAAGCAATTGCCTGCACAACTGAAGTTGGGGCAGGTGCAGGAATTTCTTCGTGAAGTGAGCCCTTTGATCACCGCGGACCGGCCCTGCATCGTCTTTGATTTTTCCCAGGTGACCCAGATCGACAGCGCCGGCGTCGATATGTTGCTGCACTGCATGGAACAAGCCATGAAGCGGAATGGCGATCTGAAGCTGGCCGCAGTCCCGCCGTCGTCAGCCGTGATTCTGGAACTGACCCGGGTGGATCGTCTGTTCGAGGTCTTTGAGACCAGTTCTGAAGCGGTCGACAGCTTCTACGGATTTTCGGTGACCGAGCGGCATCCCGCCCAGCAGAGCGTCTAAGTCCTTAAATCCCGGGAATTCCTGTGCGCGGCAAATTCTGTACCAGCCAAGGTTAAAGCTCAACTTTCAAAGTGCAACCTGAAGCCATGATTTGTCATCCCAAGCCTTCGGTTTAAGGGGGAACTTCATGGTGACTTCGCGGAAGCTGCTGCCAACCACAGGGCTGGTGCTCGGCCTACTATTTCTGGCTGGATGCCGGGGATTGGTGAGCGAAGGCGGCCGGTCCGGGACGGGCTTTCAATTGACCGTGACATCCGCCGGCCCCGGAAGCGGAACCATTACCAGCACTCCTGCCGGAATCAACTGTCCTGGCACCTGCAGCGCCAACTTTCCTTCCGGAACCCAGGTTACTTTGACGGCCACCCCAGCCACCAGCTTTGAATTTTCAGGATGGAGCGGCGCTTGCACCGGGCCTGGCGCCTGCACGGTTTCAGTCAATTCGGCGACCACGGCGACTGCCAACTTCAGCGGAACCTTGCAATCCATCAATCACGTCATTTTCATGCTGCAGGAAAACCGCGGCTTCACTCACTATTTCGGCGCCCTGCGCGAGTATTGGGCCGCGAACGGATTCCCCGATCATCCGGACTTTAAGGGCCTCCCCCAATTCAACAATCCTTCGGAGCCTGCCCCCACCAATCTTGGATGTGATCCAAATTTGTCTCCGGTCGACAATTGCAAGATTGGACCCAATAGTCCGACGGTGACATCGTTCCACATGATCTCGCAGTGCATCGAGAATCCAAGTCCTTCATGGAATGAATCGCATGTGGACTGGAATGTAAGCGACCCGGTTTCAGCAACTCCAACCATGGATGGATGGGTCAGGACGGCAGCCGGAGACGCCAGATCTGGAACTCCTGTATTCAGCGATATCAGCGGGACACGGGCAATGGGTTATTACGACGGGACCGACCTGCCCTACTACTATTTCATGGCATCCAGTTTTGCAACTTCGGACATGTGGTTTTCGCCGGCCATGACCCGTACTCAGCCCAACCGGCTTGTATCTGATGGCCGCGACCTCGGCAGGTCGAGCCTATCCATTGCCGTCCACGATGACCCAGCTTCCGAACAAAACGATTTTTGAATCGCTGCAGGACAAGAATGTCTCCTGGCGCGTGTACGTAACAGACGATGAAAACATCCCTCTGGCGAACGGCACCGAGGCGGGGATGTTCACTTTCGCTAATTCGCATCTCGACAACTTCGCTCCAGCATCGCAATTCTTTACGGACTTAACCACAGGGAACCTGCCTTCGGTGGTGGAGATCGATCCCGGCTTTGCCAAAGCTACCGATGAGCATCCTGGCACGGATCCGTCAGCTCCAGCCGGAAGAGTGCAGACAGGCGCGGCGTACGTATCGACCTTGATCAATGCATTGATGAAAAGTCCTTACTGGAAAGATTCAGTGTTCGTTCTTACCTGGGACGAGGGTGGCGGATTCTACGACTACGTCCCGCCGCAGCCCATGCCGAGTCCTGACGGAATCAAACCCAGCATGAGTATTGACCTCCTTCCCGGCGACATTTGCACCGATCCGACTCAAACCGGCCCGACTTGCGATTTCGTCTTTACCGGTTATCGCGTGCCCATGATGGTCATTTCTCCATATTCTAAGAAGAACTATCTTTCCCACGCTACGGCTGATTACACGGCAATCCTCAAACTGATCGAGAAGCGATTCAACTTGAGTCCACTGACCGCACGCGATGCCGCTCAGATAGACATGGACACAGAGTTCTTCGACTTCTCAGCTCCATGGTTAAGTCCGCCGGCGGCATCCTCGATACCAGTCCAACCGGACACCATGCCCTGCTACATGGACCATCTGCCCTAGCTGCAGAACGAATGGCCTGAGTTGATCACTGGCGAGAGAAGAAATTCAGGGATAATGGAGCCATGAGGACCATTGGCTGGACGTCCCTGGCATTTCTTCTTTTAGTGCTCCATGCACCTGCCCAGGCTGCCACCCGTCATTACTACATCACAGCGGAAGACATCACTTGGGACTTCGCGCCCAGCGGGCTCAATTTGACCGAGGGACGCCCGATTCCAGCGCCCTGGGGGAAAACCAAGTGGCAGAAAACCCGCTACTTCGAGTACACCGACTCCACTTTCACAGTCCGCAAGCCGCAGCCGGAATGGCTTGGAATCCTCGGCCCCATCATTCGAGCTGAGGTTGGCGATGAAATCATCGTCGAGTTTCTGAACCGCAGCCGCAGCACTCACAGTATTCACCCCCACGGGGTCCGCTATGACAAGGACAACGAAGGCGCCTATTACGTGCCGGCGGGACGTGGTTCGCTGGTTCCAACCAACGGACGCTTTACCTATCACTGGTTCGCCGACGCGGGCAGTGGTCCCGGACCGTGGCCAGCTCAGTTCCGTGGTCTGGTGGTACCACCCTCATTCAGCCGGACCGATGGAAATAAATGCCGGACTCATGGGACCGATCATTATTACGGCGAAGGGAAAAGCGAAACCCGACGGTAGTCCCAAAGATGTGGACCGCGAATTCGTCACCTCGTTCCAGATCTTCGACGAACTTCGCGGAAAAGATGCCGGAATGTTTCACTCCATCAACGGGTACATTTTTGGAAATTTGCCAGGACTGGTGATGAAAAAAGGAGAGAAAGTCCGCTGGCACCTGATGGGTATGGGCAACGAGAAAGACCTGCACACTCCGCACTGGCATGGCAAGGTTGTGAGCGACGCCTTCCGCCACATGGACGTCGTCGAACTGCTTCCCGCCTCCACTCTCTCGGTCGATATGCTGGCCGATAATCCCGGGGTCTGGATGTTTCACTGTCACGTCGCCGACCACATGGAAGCGGGCATGATGAGCACATTCACGATTTATGATCCGCCGGCGCGTTCGTGCCCTTTGAAATTCGTCTCGGGAAATTTCTGGAATACATCATCGGGCAAATACTCGGTCCGCATAAAAAACACGAGTGGCAAAGCGATCAAGGAATGGGTCCTGAGTTCCGAGCATTTTCTGGCCCCGCAATATCTGCACCGTCCGTTTGATTCCAATTGGCCCGCGTCCGGTCCGATCGCAGCCGGCGCGGAGCAGACGCTGGAAAAGAATTCGTATCTGAAAGGCGGCGACGCCATCCAGGGCTGGGCATTGTTTCCGCGAGAGATTGTTTACGAGGACGGAACCAAATGGTCGCCCCAGCAACACGGCGAATGCTTTCAGGTTTATTGGCGAGACAAAGAGCATCCCGATGTCACGGTGTTGCCCCCTGCGCTGGCGAACGTAGCACAAGAGGACTGAGCCCAAGTGGTTCGTATTTCGCTTCTGGTTTCCTTTGCGTTCTTTGCGGAATTTCTTTGCGAACTTTGCGGTTTGAGATTTTGATCTCCGCAGCCACCCTGACAGGGACAAATCTTTAACCGCAAAGTTCGCAAAGAAATTCCGCAAAGGACGCAAAGTCTCCATTGCATTTCTGATACTTATTTGCGGTTCGAACCAATCTGCGATCCAGCCCCGCCTTCCCTGATGTCCAAGGTCCATGGTCGACCACCCGTCAAAGCCTTGGAAAAACATGTACTTCTGGTCGATCGAAACTGAGCTTTGCGCTTGCGCCTCCGGCGGCAGGTTTATAGAATTCGCGTTAATAGATCGGTTTCAAGCGCCGTCTTCGCTAAGGCAAAACTAATAGACGTTGGGGTCCAGAAGTCATGAGAAGTGTGTGTGTATACGTCTGCCTGATTGCGGGGTTAGCCGCAAGGGCGCGGCCGGAGTCGCGGCAACCAGCCCGAGCAACGGCGCTACCATCGGTTCGCCGGTCTCTTTCGTCGCCAGCTGCCAGTACGAGCACGTGCTCGAAGGGCGTGGCATCGATGGGTGTTTATATCGACGACGTCCGCGTCTTCGTGGTGAATGGAACTCAACTCAACACAAAACTTGACCCTGAATCCGGGGACACACAAGACCACGATTCAGGAATGGGACTATTGTGGCGGCTCCACTTTTTCTATAGCCATGGTGACGGTCTCGACGCAGGCTGGAGTATTTGTAAGCTCGCCGGTGAACAACAGCACGGTCGGACCGTCAGTCCCGTACAGCGCGACTGCCACCACTGCGTGCGGCAAAGGCGTGGCGGCCATGGGCGTCTACGTCGACAATAAATTGCTGTACAGCGTGAAGGGTGCAACGCTGGACACCACTCTGACTGTCAGCCCGGGGACTCATAACACGGTTGTGCAAGAATGGGACGGCTGCGGCGGATCCACTTTTACTCCCCTCACGATCAAGGTGGGCGGGAATCTTCTGTCCAACATTCAAGCCAGCGGCGGATGGAAAGGATGGGGAGAACTGGCCCCGGCCTACGAAATCTGCTCCGACTGCAGCCCGAAGGTCACCTGGGCCATGACCCAGAGCGGTGGATCAACCAAGTTCGATATTGGTGGTACGGTCCCGTACTCCGACGTCCTTTGGACCAATCCGGTGATAGGTCAGGGATCTACGCAGGGACTTCCGGATAACAGTCACGTCATGCTGCCGAACATCAAAAACTTCACCTATGACACCTGGTTTTTTTCCAGCAATCTACCGGCGGCCCAGGTTTTGGAATTCGACGTCAGCGTATATTTCAGCGGGATGAGTCTTATCCTCGGCAACCAATGCCGCATCGCCGGCGGGCATGAGTGGGACATCTGGGACAACGTAAACAACAAGTGGGTGAAGACGGGCGTCGCCTGCAATCCCGTGAACAATGCCTGGAACCACGTCGTTATCCAGATGCAACGGACCTGGGACAATCAAATTTTCTACCAGTCGATCACGCTCAACGGCGTGACCAGTCCGATTAATAAGTACTATGGCAAGAATTCTGCGCCATCGGGATGGTACGGCATTACTCTCAACTTCCAGATGGACGGAAATTACAAACAGGAGCCTTACAGCGTTTACCTCGATAAACTGAACTTCACCTACTGGTAGAAACGTCGTCAGGACAAACAGTAGTAAGTTTGCAGCGCCTTTACAGCCCTCCCCCGATTATTGCGGGCGTCCAATCCGACGCCCGCAATTCATTTCCACTGAATCAAGCCCGCTTCTTTACAGGCGCTGAGATAATCTTCCACCACCTCGACCGGGAGGGCGCCATATTCGGCCGAGACCGCATCGCGAATCTCTCCCACGGTCCGCTTCCCATCGACAAAATTAACGATCTCGTAGGCGTACAGTTCCGAGGAATTATGTTCGTTGAGCAGGGGCGTCGCTTCGCTGTCCAACAGTTTGATTTTCGCCATTCGCTCCGGCGTCAGGCGAGCCTTCAGAACATCGTCATTCTGATAAGTGAGCGGCCCGAAATCGCCGACTCGTACCGGTACCTTTCGCGCAGCCTGTGCGTCCGCCCATCGCGCCTTTGGTTCTGTGCCCTGCGCTCCACGCGCTTTCGCCCGGCGGTCGATCCAGCCATTGAAAGTTGCGGCCTGATCGGTCAGCGCTTTTTCGGCGGTAGCGTCATGTGGACTCGAGCCGCTAAAGACCAGCAGGGAAGACAAAGTCGCGATCTCTCGCTGAAGGCCTTGGCGAATCAGGTTACGAGCCTCGTACCATGCATCGCCCGGATCCAGCTTTGGATTCTCCACGATCTGCTGGGTCTTGTTGAGAGAGTTGCGCCAGGCGCATTTCCGACTGCGCGACAAAAAACGGCAGCAGGCTGCGTGACCGCTCCGCATCGAGGCTCGCGTAAACATATCCCGACGCCGCGCCCAGGAGCCCCACCCGCCGCAACTTCGTGGGATCGATCTGCGCCAGCGTGTCATGGTCGGTGTGAATGTAGATATCAGGCCAGTCACGCAGATAGAGCGAGGGAATCGCAACCGTGGACGAATCATAATCGTCGTGATCGCTGCCGGCCGAATACGGGGTCACGTCCGCCAGAAACTGGTTGCGGGTGCCTTGCTCTCCGGCTCGAGTCTCGATCACCGCGGCTTCCGGAGAAGCTCCGTCGCTGGCGTAGCTGGCCGCTCCGGTACGGATGACATCCGCGAAGGCAGCTCCGACGTCAGTCACAAAACTAGGCAGCGACCACGGCGTTTCCGTCACGTGGAAAATGGATTTGTTCTTGAAGGGATCGCCGCCAACCATGTCCATGTGGATGTTGACGCGCAGTCGCGACCGAATGTCAGGATGGCGGCTGAGGTAAGCCATCGTGCCTTCCACTTCAGGTCCCCAGATGAAGCGCAGTGTGCGTTTCGGGACGCGGCAACGCTCCACTGCCGATCAGTTGCACCAGCACGCGCGCCGATTCCAGGATGGTCACGCATCCGCTGCCGTTGTCATTCGCGCCCGGCCTCGGATGGTCGAGATGGCAGCTGTAGACGATCTCGCCGCTCGCCGGATCCGTTCCCGGAATTACGCCACTCACAACCGTCCACTGTCCCGGACCAACTTCCGCTTTCACTTTTGCGTGAAGATCGATCTGCTCTCCCGCGCGCAGACGGGCTCGCAATGACTCCGCCGTGTCCCGCGAAATCATGAAGGCGAATCCTGTCGGCTGGCGAGCGTCCAAGATGGCCCCAGCGCACGATGGTCCGATCCAGCCCTGACCAGGCCGTGGTCTGGTTTGGCATATCGCTTACAATTCCGGCCGCGCCGTACTTGATTACGGCCAGGGCTTGTACGCGAGCGAGTACGCCATCTGCCAGGACAATCTTTCCCCGCACATCCTTGCCGGTATAGTCGGCCTCGTGAGATCCGTCGCCGACATCGACCAGAGCGGCCTCCACGTCGGCCGTGTGACTGTAGTCAGCCAGTCGAATCGGATCGGTCGCCCAGTCTCCCAAAAGCAGATGCTGTGGCCGGACCTCCCACAATTGGCCGGCCTCGACCGTCCATCCCAGGTACGACCGCATCAGCCCGTATTGAATTTTTCCGTCGATGGGGAACTGCTCGCTCTGTACGTCCGTCAGTCCGTATTCCTTTGCCCGTTGCTGAATGAACTGGGCTGCCTGATCAAATTCGGCGGTGGCAGGCACGCGATGGAGGCGGGTCAGGTAACGTAGATTCTCGTAAGGTGCCGCTCCGTTAGCTTCATCCCGCAACTTCACCCACTGTTCAGAGGAGAGAAACGGCTGTTGCGCAAGCGTTAGCGTCGCGGCGGACAAGAGAAGGAGAGAGCAGAGAATTGTTCGGAGCATGGAGGGACAGCATATCTTCGCTCAACGCTTCGATGCAACGCTGTCCCCACGCGGTTCGTTGCCAGGCTACGCGCTCATTCTTGTCTGCTGGTCATAGACGTGACGACCTGACAATTCTGCGCGCGGCGAGCAATGCCGGTCGTAGACCCGGTTTGCCAGGTTCAAGACACTCTCGAAGCCGCTATTCTCGTGCAGGATCGCACTGGCTATTTCGCGAATGAATTGATTGCGATGGTTGAGTCCGTCCAACTGCTGTACGAATCTGCGATCCTCAATATTCCGGATCAGGGGCATGGCGCATACTCCTGAAATTATTTTCTAAACATATAGATGATCGTCTGGAACGGAGAGTGCCGCAATCAGGTAGATCAGGGATTACCTTAGTACTAGGCGCAGATGCGAAACTGGAGGCCTTCTTACTGGCCGGTCGGGGTCTGCGTATGCGGATCGACTTTTGCGGAAGGCAAACTGGCGGAATTCCATCCTCCTCCCAGGGCCTTGATCAGGGAAACACTGGCGACCATTCGCCGGCGCAGAATATCCACCGCAGCGCGCTCGTCGGCCAGGGCCGTGCTCTGTGCGGTGGTCACTTCGAGATAGCTGACCACGCCGCCTTTATAGCGGTTTGTAGAAAGTTCCAGCGAGTGCTCGGCTGCGGCCACGGCGGCCTGTTGCGCCTTGGCTTCTTCGTCGAGAATCCGTAGAACGGCGAGATTGTCTTCCACTTCCTGAAATGCTGTGAGAACCGACTGGCGATAGTTAGCCACGGACTGATCGTAAGCAGCCCGCGCCTCATCTGAGACGGCGCGCCGTCGGCCTCCATCAAAGGCAGTCACAGCGGCTGCCGCGCCAGCAGTGAGAAATCCGCTTGGTCCCTGAATCAAAGTCGTGATTGCAGTGCTCTCAAATCCGCCGGTGCCAGTCAAAGTGAAGATGGGAAAGTACGCAGCCCGGGCCACACCCACCTGTGCATTTGCAGCCGCCACTCGTCGTTCAGCAGCTGCAATATCCGGACGGCGTTCCAGTAGCTCGGAGGGAAGGCCGGGAGGTATATCGGGCGGGGGCGTATTCCACGCCGAAGCCGGAATGCTGAAAGTGGGGGCCGGTTGTCCGATAAGAGTGGCGATCGCATGTTCATTCTGCGCCCGCAGGATCAGCACATCAATCGCCTGCGTGCGCGTGTTTTCCAGTTGGGTTTGAGCTTGCGCCACGTCGACCGCCGAGGCCACCCCGCCCTTGTACCGGTTTTGCGTAAGCTCCAGGGCCCTTTCGAAAGACGTCACGTTCGATTTAAGCAACTGCTCTTCCGCATCGAGCGTCCGCATCTCGAAGTAATCGAGTGCGAGCTCCGCATGCAGACTCAGCCGCACGGATTCCAGATCACCGGCGCTGGCTTGCGCATTCGCCCTCGCGGCTTCCACCGTGTGGCGAATGCGTCCAAAAACGTCCGGTTCGTAGGAGACATCCACTGGAATTACCAGATCGGTTCCATTGGCTGATGTGGATGAGGGAACCAGGGGACGATGTGAAGACAGATGCTCTCTCCCGGCGGATGCGCCCGCAGTCACCGTGGGATAGTAAGCCGCACGGTTATACCTCACCAATGCCCGCGCCTGCTGGAACTGCGCTTCCGCCGCCTTCAAGTTCTCATTGGAGACATTTACCTGCTCTTCCAACGCATTCAGTTGCGAGTCCTGAAAAATCTCCCACCATTTTCCCTTGGCAATCTGATCGCTGGGTTGCGCCGTCTTCCAGTCCGCCGGGACCTCTTTGTATGCAGGCGGCGCCGGCACGGTAGGCTTCGCATAGCGCGGGCCAACGGTGCAGCCGCTGAGAAGCAGACTTCCGAGGATGGGCGTCAGGCGTCGGACCTCAGACCTCAGCCACCGGCCGATGAGTTCCGAGGTCTGCGGTCCGAGGTCCGAAGTCCGACGCCCGATCTTTCACTGTGCCCCCTGCTGGTTTTGCGCGATCCGCACGGTTTGACCGTCGATCACCGAGTCTGGAGGATTAATAATCACATTTTCGTTGCCGTTTAATCCGGCGACGACTTCTACCTCGCTGCCGAAATCATGCCCGATCGTTATCGGCTTCAGCTGCACCTTCTGATCGGGTCCTACCGCGGCAATACGAAGACCCTCGGCGCGGAAGAGCAATGTGTTGACGGGCAGTATTAACGAAGATGTCGGCGTCGGCAGTTTGAAATGCACTTCCGCATAGGACCCGGTGAAAAGCTGTCCAGTCGGATTGTCCACGGCAATTTCAACCAGCAAAGTGCGCGAGGTGGGATCGATCGCATTCGCGGTCCGCACCAGCTTGCCCTGGAAGCGCCTGCCGGGAAATTCCGCGAGCGTCAGATCGGCAGTGATGCCGGGCTTCGCTGCCTGGGAGTAGACCTGCGGCACGCTGACATAGACACGCAGCTTGTCGGGTTGCGCAATGTGAAACAGTTCGTTGCCGTTGCCGCCCGTGCTGCCGGAATTGATCAAGGCGCCAACATCAGTGTTACGCGCGGTAATCACTCCGGAGAAAGGAGCGTAAATCCTCTGAAACGATTGCAACTCCTCCAGCCGCTTCACATTCGCTTGCGCGGATTGCAACGCTGCCTGCTTGGCTTCGTAGTCTCCTGCCGCGTTGTCGGATTCCTGCTTGGAAACCGAGTCGGTCTTCAGCAGTCCCGCGTATCGGTCCGCTGTGATTTTTGAAAGATTCAGGTTGGCCTGCGAGGTGGCCAAATCGGCGCTTGCCTGGCGCAGTTGCTGGGTTACTTCGGGAGTGTCGATTTCGGCCAGCAATTGACCGGCTTTAACGTGGCCTCCAATATCCACATACCAGCGTTTGAGATATCCGTTGGTGCGGGCGTAGATCGGAGCGTCTGCAAAGGCCTGGACGTTGGCGGGAAGAACGATCTCCTGCGACGGCGCCGTATGTTTGGGTTGGACTACCGCTACCGTAGCCACAGCCATTCGCGCGGTTTCCTGACGCAACGCAGTCCGCGCCTGAATGCGCGGCAAAATGCCAAAAATCACCAGCAAGACCGCACTGACCACGGCCAACACAAGGATCCACCACTGCGACCGGTGCTGCGGCCTTGGGCCGTCTGGCGGGCTCGTCGGTTCGTGTTCCGAGTGCCTGTAAATCTCGCTGCTGTTATCGACCTTCATTCGCTCTCCAACTCTAATTAAAATACCTATGATTGTATGTAATAAACCGATTAATTCTGCATATGCTGTTCCGCCGACTCGCGACGTCCGTGCAACAGGCTGAAGAACACTGGGACAAAGAACAGCGTCGCAGCCGTGGCAAAAATCAATCCGCCGATGACCGCGCGGCCCAGGGGAGCATTCTGCTCTCCGCCTTCTCCTAAGCCGATCGCCATCGGCACCATGCCGATGATCATGGCGAGCGCAGTCATCAGGACTGGACGGAAGCGGGTGAACCCCGCTGCCATGGCAGCGGTGAGTGCGTCCTTACCTTCTTCCATCTGCTCTTTGGCAAAGCTCACCACCAGAATGCTGTTGGCGGTGGCCACGCCCATACACATGATAGAACCGGTCAGGGCAGGAACGCTGATATTGGTTTTGGTTACGAACAGGAACCAGACAATGCCAGCCAGTGCCGCCGGCAGGGCCGCGATGATGATGAACGGGTCCAGCCACGATTGAAAATTCACCACGATGAGCAGGTAGACCAGCAGGATGGCGAACGCCAGACCTGAAATCAGTCCTGCGTAGGAGGACTTCATGGTCTGCACCTGGCCGCGAATCACCAGTTCCGAGCCACGCGGAAGGTCTTTGCGGCTGTCGTCGACAATCTTCTGAATCTCTCCCGCCACTCCGCCCAGGTCTCGGCGCTGCACCGATCCGTAAATATCGATGACTGGCTGGATATCGTAGTGCGAGACCAGCGCCATGCCCGCGCCTCGCTGGATCGACGCCAGCGAGCCCAGTATCGCCGGTTCCGATGCGCCTGACCCGGTAATGGGCACGTTTTGCAGTGCCTGCAGCGAATCCACCCGATATTGCGGAGTCTGGGTCGCGATGGAATAGCTCACGCCGTTCTTAGGATTCAGCCAGTAGGTGGGCGAAGTCTGGAAACTGCCGCTCAGCGAGATCAGCAGGTTGGTGGCAATATCGCGCTGCGTGAAGCCCGCCAGCTGCGCTTTCGTCCGGTCCACATTGATGTGCAGATGCGGTTCGTCGAAGGGTTGCTGGATGCGCAGGTCTGCCGTTCCAGAAACCGTCTCGATACGGCGCAGCAGTTTGTCGGCAAACAGGCGATTCTCCGGAAGGTTATAGCCAGTGACCTGAATGTCAATCGGAGAAGGAAGGCCGAAGTTCAGAATCTGGCTCACGATGTCGGCCGGGAGAAACGAAAAATTCACGCCGGGAAACTGGTCGCGCAACTTCAAGCGCAAATCGTGCACGATGTCATCCGTCGGTCGATGGTCTTTGTTCAGCGTGACCAGAACATCGGCGTCGGCCGGGCCGGTCGGCGCCGAGTTGCTGTAAGAAAGGTTGATGCTGCTGTAGGGCAGACCGATGTTGTCGATGATGCTCGAGACCTCGTTCGGCGGAATCTGTTCCCGAATGAAGCTTTCGATCTGATCGCAGAGATTCGCTGTTTCTTCAATGCGTGTGCCAGCTCTTCCGCGCACGTGCAGCTTGAATTGTCCGGCATCGACTTTAGGGAAGAAGTCCCGGCCCAGCCACGGCACCAAGAGAACGAACGAGCCTACGCAAACCACGGCAAAGCCCACACAGGAATGCACTCTTGTGATGCAGGCAGCGTTCCAGCATCTGGTGATAACGATCGCGAAATCTTTCGAAGGCCAGTTCGAACGCAACCTGCATCCGTATTAGCGGATTGCGGCTCGTTGTATTCAGGTGGCCGGCTTCCTGTTCATGGCCGCGCAGCAGGTATTTCGCCATCGTCGGCACCAGCGTTCGAGACAGCAAATACGAAGCCAGCATGGCGAACACGACCGCTTCCGCCAGCGGAACGAAAAGATAACGGGCCACGCCGGTGAGAAAGAACATCGGCAGAAACACGATGCAGATCGCCAGCGTGGAAACGAATGCCGGAACCGCAATCTGCTGCGCGCCATCCAGAATCGCCTTTTGAATTTCTTTGCCTTCGGCGATGTTCCGGTTGATGTTCTCGATTTCAACCGTGGCGTCGTCCACCAGAATGCCGACCGCGAGCGCCAGTCCGCCCAGGGTCATGATGTTGATGGTCTCGCCCAGCGCGCTCATGACGATGATCGAGCTGAGAATCGAGAGCGGAATCGAAACCGCGATGATCACCGTGCTGCGCCAGCTCCCCAGAAAGATCAGAATCATCATGCCCGGTGAGGCACGCTGCAATCAGACCTTCGCGAACCACGCCGTCGATCGAGGCGCGCACGAACAGAGACTGGTCGGCCAACGGCTTGATCTGAAGTTCAGGCGGCACTTGCGCCTGAATTCGCGGCAGCAGCGCCTTGATTCCGGCAATGATGTCCAGGGTCGAGGCGTTTCCGGTCTTCTGGATCGTCAGCAGGGAAGCGCGTTGCCCGTCCACCCGCACAATGTTGGTTTGCGGCGGGAATCCGTCGCGCACGTAAGCCACGTCGCGGATGTAGATGGTCGTGTTGCCAACTTTTTTGATGGGAAGATCGTTCAGCTCCGCAACCGTTTGCGGACTACCGTTCAGATCGACGTCGTACTCGAACTGCCCGATCTTGGAGGTCCCGGACGGAAGAATCAGGTTCTGTGCGCTGATGGCGTTTACCACATCGTTCGGCGACAGACCTTTCGCCTGCAGCGCATTGGTGTCGAGATCGACTTGTACCTGACGCTGCTTGCCGCCGTACGGATACGGAATCGCGGCGCCAGGAATCGTTACCAGCCGGGTGCGGATAAAGTTCATTCCGTAGTCGAAGAGTTGCTGCTCGGAAAGTTTTTGTCCCGACAAGGCCAATTGCAGGATCGGCACGGTCGATGCGTTGTAAGTGATCACCAGCGGCGGCGTTGTCCCGGGTGGCAACTGGCGCAACTGGGTTTGAGAGATCGCCGTGATCTGAGCAATAGCTTTTTCGATATTGGCGTGAGGCTGGAAAAATACCTTTACTACCGCAATTCCGTTCAGCGACTGCGATTCGCTATGCTCGATGTCGTCCACGGTAGTGGTCAGCGTGCGCTCGGTCAGAGTCACGATCCGGTTCGACATTTCCTGCGCATTCAAACCAGAGTAGTTCCACAGAATGCTGACCACTGGAATGTCGATGTTCGGAAAAATATCGGTAGGCGTCCGGTAGATCACGATCGGGCCGAGAATCAGCAACAGCAGCGCGAGAACGACGAAGGTATAGGGCCGGCGAAGCGCCAGCGCAACAATCCACATGAAGGCCTCTGGGCGTTACTTCATCCTGCAAAAGTATATGGATGTTCCCCGCTTCTGTTTGGTCGGTAAATTTTGTATGACTATTCAATAAAAAAGCCGGCCAAATGGCCGGCTTTTAAAGCATTTACAAAACTTTACTGGTTCGGATCTTGCGAACTCGAATCAGGCTGGCTGTTGGGCCGGTTCAGAACTGGCCGGTTCGGATCTGACTGATTGGTATCCGAATTCGGATCTTGCTGGCTTGGGTCCAGCCGATGCCGGCCATGATTCGGACCTTTGGCCTCGATCACCGTCAATGGCGCTTGCAACGTAAAGTTCAGCACCGTTTCCGAGGGCAGCCGGATTTGCTGGCCCTTGGTTGCCGCCTGAACGCCGCCACCCAGACCGCCGCCTGCCGCCGCGCCGATCGCGGCACCTTTACCGCCGCCGGCGATGGCGCCGATGATGGCTCCAATGCCCGCTCCCGCGCCTACCTTCGCAGCTGTATTCTTGCCGCGCGACGAGCCTTGTCGCCGGTACTGATCGGTCTGCAGGGTGTAGTATTTGCCTCCCGCAGAGATGCGGTCCAGCTGCAAAGCCACTACTGACTGACCGGCGAATTTACCTGCGCTCTTCACCTCCACCAGATGGCCTTCAACGTCATAGCCGGAGGGAATCGCAACCTCTCCGTCTACCGCCAGCGGAGAATCCAGAGTGGCATGGAAAGTCTGTCCCTGCTGACTGGTCTCCGAATCGATGGTGTCGACCAGCCGCACAGCCAGGGTTGTCCCGGAAGGGATAGTGACTTTCTTCGGTGGCGGAGGAGGTGGCGGAGTTGATGGAACTGGCGCAACGGCCGGGGCTGGCGCCATCGAAGCCACCGGAGCCGGGTTCGAGTCAATGGAAGACGGTTCTCTACGTTCACGAACATGCCGTCGCGGTTTCGGCGACGGCGAAGGCTTGGACTCTTCCACGGGCGCAGGTGCTGGAACTGGCGCAGGCGGAGGAGCTTGCGCTGTCTCCACCGGCGGTGGAGCAGCGACCGTCAGATTATTGATGACCTGTTTCACTCCGGGCTCGGTGGAAGCATACCGTGCGGCCGCCTCGCGTTCCGCGTCGTTATCGACGGCACCGCTCAGGGTCACTGTTCCACCTTCGGCCTTCACGCCCAATTGTTTGCCCTGAAGACCGGAATCCGTTGCCAGCTTGCTTTGTATGTTGCTGGTAAGCTGCGCGTCGTTCGGGGCCTTGGTGCAGCCCACCCCCAGGGTGAGAATCGCGAGCAGCATCATCCCGCTGAGATAAAGGGAGAGTTTTGCCTTCATATAGGGTGCTCCTGATTGAGCTAAAAACCGACTATGTATAGTTTAGATGCAGAATGCGTTCCGGTCTTGGGCAAAATTGTGCTTTGGCAGTCTGGTGACATCAGACCCGTAAACCGGAGCTGAGACCGCTTTTTAGGGCCTGACTTGGCAATCGGTTGTAGGCTGATCGCGGGACAGCAGCCACCCCGGTCAGTTGTTGCGCAGGAACTTGTAATCGAGAATTGACGCCGCGAGTCCTACCGTTTCCGCATCGCGGGCATCCTTGCGGCGGATAATTCGTCCCTGGCAAAGGACAGTGCTGTTCTTCTGCCCAGAGATTTCTTCGGGCATCTCAAACACCATTTCGACCAAGCGTGTTATCCGGCAGTTGCTGCGGCCCGTAGAGAAGAACGCCAGACTGGCTGAGATTTTCCACTGTGCCTTCGTGCCACGTCCCTAAACCTTTTGGACGATAGCGCACCGGAGTCTGCAGCGTGAGGCGACGGGCGCGTGGAACCCAGGTCGGCTTCTTCTGTATCTTGCCCTGCTTCGTCTCAGCGCTGGCCTCCGAAGCACCATCCACACGCTTGATCCGCTTCATCGCCTTCCAGTCGTACTTGTATTCAGCGGCGCAAAGCAGGCAAACCTGGTAGTAATTGCCGTCGGCAGCTCGCCGGGGCCAGGAAAATTCGTGGGAGCAACGGCCAAGCATGAGGACATCCATTAACTTCTGCGGCATGGTGTTCTATCCGGGGTTTTCGCCGGGATAAATATCATCCAACAGAGGTTGGCAGTTGGGCTAGGTTACTTTCGTCTAATAGAACGAAAACCCCACAACTGGCTGGAAATAAACGGGTTTTAGAAATTCCTTTTGGGACGTATTTAGTAGAAAGATACTGTGCACGAGAGACATGTCGGGCAGTGAGGGAGAGCCGCGATTCCCCCTGGCTAATGCGAGAAAGGCTGATTCCCCCGTGTATCATCACGGCGTGGATCCTGTAACGGCATTTGTTCTGGCAGGCGGCAAGAGTTCCCGCATGGGCCCGAACCAGGACAAAGCCCTTTTCAAGATCAGGAAAAGAACCCTATTGGAGCACGCCTTAGGACTCGCAAAGGCATCCGTGGGAAACACCCCAGGAAACATCTGGATCGTCGGAAGTTCGAAAAAGTTTGCTGGCTTCGGACCGGTCGTCGAAGACTTCTATCCGGGACAAGGGCCTCTCGCCGGGATTCACGCAGCATTGTCCGCGTCAGCCACCGATCTGAACCTGATCATTGCCGTGGATATGCCTTTTCTTCAGCCGGAGTTTTTGAGCTACCTGATCGGACAGGCGCGCGACAGCAGCGCCGCGGTCGTGGTGCCAAGAACGGCGAAGGGTTTGCAACCTCTGGCCGCCGTGTACCGGCGCGAGTTCGCCGCCGTCGCGGAACGAGCGCTGCGAGCGGGGCAGAACAAGGTTGCGCTGTCGTTCGCCGAGATTCAGACCCGGATCATCGAACCTGAAGAGTTGGGAAAGAACGGTTTTTCCGAAGAATTATTTCGCAATCTGAACACCGAGCAAGAGTGGCTGGAAGCCCAACAGAAGCTAATAGCCCAATGATCAAAAGCATTTATTATTGAAATCGCGTTAGTTGACGATCGAGACTTTGCGCCCTTTGCGGTCAAGAGCTTTTAACCGCAAAGAACGCAAAGGAATCGCAAAGGGCGCGAAGAAAATCGAGACGGAGTCTTGCGGCGAAGGGCCAACGACCAAAGGCCAACGACCAACGACCACCCCATGTCCACCGGCGAAAATATCGGACCCTACATCGAGTTCCAGGATGTCTCCAAAGCCTTCGGCGACAATCACGTGCTCGTCCACGTGAGCTTCAGCGTGATGCCCGGAGAAACCGTCTGCATTCTGGGCCGCAGCGGTGTGGGCAAATCGGTTTCGCTGATGAACATCATGGGATTTCTCAAGCCGGATTCGGGCCGCGTCATCGTCGCCCATGAAGACATCACCGACTACGGCGAAGAAGATCTCGAACGCATCCGCAAGAAAGTGACGATCGTGTTTCAGAACGGGGCGTTGTTCGATTCGCTGACGGTGGGCGAGAACGTGGCCTTCCCTCTGCGCGAACGCCGGCAACTCTCTGAAGAGCAGATTTATCAGATCGTCGACGGCCTGCTGGACATGGTCGGCGTCAAGGAAATGCGCGACCAGTTGCCCTCGGACTTGTCCACCGGAATGAAACGCTCGGTTGCGATCGCACGCGCGCTGGCGGCCCAACCCGAATGCGTTCTCTATGACGAGCCCACCACCATGGTCGATCCGCTGATGGCGCAATTGTTGGGTGATCTGATCAAGCGGCTGAAAATTCAATTGCACCTGACCAGCGTGGTCGTCACTCACGACATGCGCCTGGCCAAAAAGCTGGCCGACCGCGTGGTATTCCTTCACGAAGCAAGAGCGATCTTCTTTGGAACCTACGAAGAGATGGAACGATGCCAGGAACCCATCGTGCAAGAGTTCCTGAAACTCGATGAGCCAGGAATTGAAGCCTCGATCGAAGTAAACGGATAGTGTGGGGCGGACACTCTTGTCCGCCGCCGTTGAAGTTTGACTTTGTTTTGCTAGGTTTTTAACCGACCACTAGAATCCCTCACTCACCAACCGCTCCACCGTAAGCGATGAATTCACGGATTCGCCTCGAATCATCTTCTCGACATATTTCGCAATCATGTCCACTTCAAGATTCACGGGATCGCCCGGCTTGAGCGACTTCAGATTGGTCATCTTGACGGTGTGCGGAATGATCGCCGCAGTCACTTCGGTCCCTTCGATCTTGGCGACCGTGAGGCTGATGCCTTCGATACACAGCGAGCCTTTGAAGATCACGTAACGCGCCAGTTCGGGTGGAATCTCGATTCGCAGCCAGTAGTCGTCAGCACCCTGGATTCGATCCAGCGCGAGAAACTTGCCAGTGCCGTCCACATGGCCTTGCACGATGTGGCCGCCAAAGCGTCCATCGGCGCGCATGGGCAGCTCAAGATTCACCAGCGCATCTTTCTTGATACGCGAGAAAGATGTCCGCTCCCAGGTTTCAGCCGCAAGGTCAGCGGCAAAAGATGTTGGGGTGATCTCAACTGCAGTCAGGCAGACGCCGCTGACGGCGATGCTATCGCCCTGCTTGAGTTGCTGGTTCAGTTGCGCAGCAGCAACCGTCAGCCGGCGATTTCCGTTCTGCTGAACGATTCCGGTAACGCGCCCAACTTCCTCAATGATTCCAGTGAACATGACGTTATTGTAGCGCCGGCGTCCCGCCGGCTGGCTCGGGGGCGTCTCGCCCCCGGAATTCAGTTATTACGGACCATCTGCCAATAGAATCTCTTGGGTGGGCAGGGATGCCCACCCGACAGCCGGCGGGACGCCGGCGCTACTTTGCTAATCTCCGTATGGATCGCGCAAATATCCCTCAACCGCGAAATCTTCGCCGAAACGATGCAGCCGGATCTCTTTGACGTAAGCCGCGTCGCTCATATGGGCGAAGCCGGGGCCGGTGGCAAACGGAACTGAGCCTGTGCCCGCCAGAATTTTGGGGGCGTAGTAGAGAAATACTTTGTCGACGATTCCCGAGGCCAGAGCTGCTCCGTTGATCATGGCGCCGCCTTCGACGATCAGGCTGGTGATTTCCATCGTTCCCAGGCGGCGCGCAATTTGCAGCATGTCGGGGCGGCCGTCTCCGACCCCCACCGGAACTTGTTCCACGCGGATTCCCTGATCGAGCAACTCGCGTTTTCGTTTCTCCTCGGCGAAAGAGCAGAGCACGAGCACGTCTTCTTTTGCAGTCTTGACCACGCGCGACTCCGGAGGCAGTCGCAGCCGCGAGTCCACAATCACCCGCAACAGCGGACGCCGCCGGGGAAGGCCGCTGCGATCGGTGAGCAGCGGATCGTCCGCGATGATGGTGCCGACGCCGACCATGATGGCGTCATTGCAGTGCCGCAACTCCTGCACGTGGCTGCGAGCTTGCTCGCTGGTAATCCATCCGCCGCTTGCGCCCCCGCCACCGAGCGCCGCAGGATGGTGCAAGTCGCCCGGCGGAGGAGCGATCTTGCCGTCCAGGGTCATCGCCGATTTAAGCGTGACCAGCGGCGTGTGCTGACGAATGTATTTCGCGAAAGCTTCGTTCAGCACTTTAGCTTCATCTTCCAAAATGCCTGACGCCACCGAGATGCCCGCCTTGCGAAGCGACTCGAAACCTTTTCCCGCGACTAGCGGATTCGGATCCTGCATGCACGCGACCACCCGGCGGACTCCCGCCGCGATGAGCGCGTCGGCGCAAGCGCCGGTGCGGCCCTGATGCGAGCAAGGCTCGAGGTTGATGTAAACGGTTGCGCCACGCGCCTTGTCTCCGGCCTGTTCCAGCGCCAGGACCTCAGCATGCTTCATGCCCTCGAAGGTGTGTGAGCCTTCGCCCACCATCATGCCGTGTTTATCCACAATCACAGCGCCCACGCAAGGATTCGGGGAAGTTAAACCAATACCTTGACGTGCCAGCTCAAGCGCGCGGCGCAAAAAGTATTCGTCGCTCTCGCGGCTCGACGAGACGGGCCCGGCAGGACCCGACGGGACGGAAATTCGCGGTGCTTTCCGTCCTTCGCGCTTGGGTACTTTTCTTGAGGTCATGATGTTGAGATCACGGAGAAATATTCTGGCCCTGATACGGTCTGATGCCGGCGCAGGCCTACGCGAAAAGGGAATCCACAAAATCCCTGGGATTGAAGGGCAACAGGTCTCCGGCCTTTTCGCCCACTCCAACGTAGCGCACGGGAAGCCCCAGCTCCCGCGAGATCGCTACCACCACTCCACCCTTGGCAGTGCCATCGAGCTTGGTCAGCACGATGCCGGTCACGCCCGCAGACTGCGTGAACTGGCGCGCCTGTTGCAGGCCGTTCTGCCCGGTGGTGGCGTCCATGACCAGCAGCGTCTCGTGCGGAGAGCCCGGAATGATGCGCTGGGCCGTGCGCCGCATCTTTTCCAGCTCCGCCATCAGGTTGGTCTTGGTATGCAGACGTCCCGCGGTATCGACGATCACATAATCGGTGTGCCGGGCGGACGCCGCCTGCAGCGCATCGTAGAGAACTGCCGACGGATCTCCGCCCGCCTTGGTGCGAATCACTTCGGTGCCGGTGCGCTGTCCCCAGACTTCAAGTTGTTCTATAGCTGCAGCCCGGAAAGTATCGGCCGCACAAAGTAAAACTGTCTTGCCGTCGGAACGTAAGACTTGGGCCAGCTTGCCGATGGTGGTCGTCTTACCCGTGCCGTTTACTCCCACTACCAGAATGACTTCAGGCCCATCCACTCGGGTTACAGGCCGAGAATCGGTGGCAGTCAGAATGGCCAGAATTTCGTCCTTGAGCAGGCGCTTGAGTTCATCCACATTCCCGATCTGCTTGCGGTCGGCTTTTTCGCGCAGCTTTTCCAGGACTTCCTGGGTCGTCGTCATTCCCAGATCTGCGCCGAGAAGGGTGGCTTCAAGGTCATCCAGCGTGTCCCGGTTAATCTCCTTGCCGAAAGAGACGACCTCTTCGATCCGCTCGGTCAGGTTCTCCCGCGTGCGGGTCACCGCTTCCTTCATGCGATCGAGGAAGCTGGGTTTCTGCTCTTCGTCGAGGCTGCCAAATAGGGTCTGAATCATGGGATTTCGGAGGCTGAATCAATTATAGCGGTCAAGTAGGTGGCGGCGTGCCGTGGGAAAGCTTTTAACCGCAAAGCGCGCAAAGAAAATCCGCAAAGAACGCAAAGGACTCATCCCTATGGATTCCTTCGCGCACTTTGCGGATTTTCTTTGCGTCCTTTGCGGTTAAGAGCTCTTTGCCTGCAGCATCCAAAGAGCTATCGCCCGGAGACTTCGGCGGCAGCTACCGCCGCCTGAACCTCGGGTGCAGACGACGGCGTCACCGAAGGGGCAGGCTTCTCCGTGGGCGTAACTGGAACCGAAACGCTGGGCTGCTGGATCTGTATTTCGCCGCGCTTGTAGATCGCAGTCAAGGCGGCGACCGCGGTGGGATCAAGGCGTTTGCCAGAAAGATTGTGGATGATGCGCAGGGCAGATTCCGCATCGTGCGCCTGCTGATAAGGACGGTTCGTGGTCAGCGCATCAAAAGTGTCGGCGACCGCGATGATGCGCGGCAGCAAGGGAATCTCCGCATCCTGCAGGCCGCGGGGATAGCCGCGCCCGTCGAGCGATTCATGGTGCAGTTCGATGCCCGGAAGCATGTCTTTCAGTTGCGCCACCGGGCGCAGGATGTTGGCGCCCTTGGTGGTGTGGGTCTTCATGATTTCGAATTCTTCGGGAGTCAGTGCTCCCGGTTTTTTGAGGATGCGATCTTCAATGCCGATCTTGCCCACGTCGTGCAACTGGGCGGAGACGCGCACGATTTCCAGAAACTCCTCGGGATGTCCCATCTCGCGCGCAATCATCATCGAATAGCGCGTGACGCGGTCGGAGTGTCCACGAGTGTAGGGGTCCTTTTCGTCGACCGCTCCGGCCAGCATCTGGATGGAACTCATGAACAGGTCGCGATTTTCCGCGGCGGCGCGTTTGAGGTCGAGCACGAACTGCTCGAGTTCCTCGGACATGGTATTGAAAGTCGCCGCCAGTTCGCCAATCTCAGTGCGGCTTCTCAGTTGGACGCGCTGCGAGAAGTCTCCGCGGGCGATGGCGCGGCTCGAAGCGGTGAGAACTTCCAGCGGATTGGTAATGCGCCGTGCGGCAAAAATACTGATGCCCTACGCTCAACAGAATACGCCATCAGCGCCAGCAGGCGAGCGCTGCGCTGCATCTCGAAGACTCCGCGGTAGGCTTCGTCTCGCGGCTTTTGCACGATCACGGCCCAGTCCAGGTTGCCGACCGGGCTGTACGTGCCCAGCATCTTGGTGCTCGTCTTGCCCTGGGTGACGCTGAATTCCCGGGTGGCTGCAACCATCTGCGCCTGTGCCGCCCTGCTCAAGGAAGTTGCGCACGATTTCGGAGATTGGTCATGTCCTGTCCGGTCGCGTAGTCCGGAGTGGCGCCGGCTACCAGGCGTCCCTCACTGTCGACAACGTACGGCGTCAGGCCGCCGCGGTTCACTTCCTGCAGGCGGCGAATCAGGAATTGCAGGTCCTCGACCGCTCCAATCATTCCCAGAAAGCGTCCGCCATACATCACCGGAGTGCTGACCAGCATGACGGTGCGGGCAGACTTTCCACTGCCGACCACCAGCGCCTGGCCGCTGTAGGCGCGTCCTTCGCGGGCGGCGTCGTAGGCGCGTACCAGGTCGCGCTGCAAGAAATGCGTCAGGAGCGATGCGTCCGGCCGAAATTCCCTTGGACTCCGAGTTCACCAGGGTCGCGTAAGCCAGATCGCCGGACGAGGAAACGAAGTGCTCCAGCAGGGCGCGCAGTTCGGGCGCCTCCACGTGCTCTGAGGTAATGTCTCCGCCGCTGGCGACTTGTAGTGCCGAAGAGAGATTCGCCAGCATCATGCGCAGCGATTCCTGGTGCTGCGAGATGTCGTCCGCCAGGGAACGCGTCACCGTGTTCTGCAGCAGGCGCTCGTTGGTGATCAGGCGTTCGCGGTTGATCGCTTCCACCTGCTCCGAATAGAAATACATCGGCACCACGCTGATCAGCGCGAGCACACTGAGGATGACGTACAAAATCGGGACGCGGGATGGCAGGGGTATCTTCAAGACAAAGTGACGCCAACTCCGCCTTTTGCCGGCATCAGGCGGGTATGGTCTCTCTGAGAATTTTACCGGGGGAAGTCAGGCCTAAGGCCTAGACCGAAGGCCAATGCCTATTACCAAAGTACCAGTGAGGATTTCCAGGAATGGCAAGGCAGCTCCAGTCTGAATTCCTGTCCGTCTGGTTGTCACAACGGATTCAGAGCTGTTGGTCTTTGTAGCGCCGGCGTCCCGCCGGCTGATCGGGCGGGCATCCTGCCCGCCCAAAGGGGGCAAGATACCGACGCCATAAAGATCAAACTGAGAGCTGAAAGCTGACGGCTGAGAGCTGGAAGCTAGAAGCAAGAAGCTGTCTCTCTCTTCGCGCTACGAGTCATCAAATCGTGCATCGCTTCCGCCGGAGACTTGCCGCGATGCAGAATCGCGTCCATCTGCTCCGTGATCGGCATTTCGACTCCGCGGGCGCGAGCCAGTCCGACCGCTGCTTGAGTGGTGAACACACCTTCCGCGACTGCGCCATGCATGCCGGCGATGATTTCGGGCAGTTTCCGCCCGCGGCCCAGTTCGACGCCAACGCTGCGGTTGCGCGAGAGTCCTCCGGTGCAGGTGAGCACCAGGTCGCCCAGACCCGCGAGTCCGGCCATGGTCTCCGGGACGGCCGCCGCAGGCCACTGCCAGACGCGTGATCTCAGCCAGGCCGCGAGTGATGAGAGCTGCGACGGAATTGTGACCGAGTCCGAGCCCGTCGCACACTCCCGCCGCGATCGCGACAATATTTTTCAGCGCGCCGCCGAGTTCCACTCCCACGACATCGTCGTTGGTATAAAGACGGAATCGGGAATCGCTGAATTCGCGCTGCACGGTCTCCGCGAGTTCGGCATCTTTCGACGCCACGGTGATGGCCGTAGGATCGCCGCGTGCCACTTCCTTGGCGAACGATGGCCCACTCAGCGCTCCGATCCGCGGCGTAAAACTCGACGCGACGACCTGCGAGGCTACTTCGGTCATCCGCAAGAGCGTGGTCTCTTCCAGTCCCTTGGTTGCGCTTACGAAAAGCATTGCAGGCTTAAGATGCGGCAGCATCTGCTGAAACAAAGCACGACAGTGCTGCGAAGGCATGACGCTGACCACAATCTCCGCGCCGTGCAGAGCTTCCTCAAGGCTGCCGGTGGGAGAGACGGGTGTAGGGATCAGCTGTCCGGGAAGAAACAGTTCGTTGATGCGACGGGCCGAGATCGAATCGCGGACTTCCTGTCTCGTGCGCCCACAGCCGCACTTCATGATTGCCGCTGCGTCCCAGCACGATGGCGAGGCCCGTGCCCCACGCTCCTGCCCCGATGATCGCGATCCGGCTCAATCGCTCCTCCCTTGGAAGCGAGGTTCGGTGCCAGCCAGCAGCCGGCGAATGTTCTGGTGATGCTTGGCCACAATGAGCACGGATGCCACAGCCATCAAGGCCAGCATTTGAGGCGCCCCACCATAGTCATGCAGCAGCCATGCGATTAGCGGAAACAAACCGACAGCCAGGATCGAACCCAGAGACACACGACGGAACACCAACACGACAGCGATAAAAACGCCTGCCGTTGCGAGCAGGGATTTCGGGGCGAGCAGGACGAAAGACTCCCAATCCCGTGGCCACACCCTTTCCTCCGCGAAATTTAAGCCAGATCGGGAAACATATGTCCCACGATCGCGAAGAGTGCAGCCATGCCAGCCAGCAGATTCCGTCCGGGAAAAAAGGCGCGAGTAAGCGCAACCGCAGCCATCCCCTTGAGCGCATCGAGAACCAGCGTCAGTACGCCCAGTGCCGGCGACGAGCGCGCGACATTGGTCGCCCCGATATTGCCGCTGCCTGTCTTCCTGACGTCCTGCCCGCGAAAAATGCGCACCAGAATAAAACCGAACGGAATCGATCCCAACAAGATAGCTGAAGGCGGCAGTGAGAAAAATGCTCATGGCTCTTGTAGCGCCGGCGTCCCGCCGGCTGTCGGGTGGGCGTCCCGCCCACCCAAAGTGTAAGCAATTCAGCGGAGATGTTTCGCCACAAACTTCAGATTCGAGATCCATCTCGCAGCGGGCGAGGACGCCCGCCGGACAACTGGCGGGACGCCGGCGCTACTCAATCCCGAACCGTGCAATCTTCGTGTATCGCGCGCCACCCCGCATCAGCTGACTCTGATACAGAAAGAACTCGCGGGCGGTCATCGTACCAAAGTCAAGCTCCGCCATCGCAGCCAATTTCTCCTGCAAACGGTGAAACGTATTCGTAGTGCCGTCGCCCTTGCGCAGATGAGGAGCGCCAGAGCCGCGGCGAGCCAAAGTCAGATGTGGACTGAACTCGTGCTCTTCTTTCGGAATTCCAAGTGCTGCCGTGGCCTCATCCACCGACTTCGCAAGGGCGGCGAGTTGCGGACCAGCCGCAATGCCGATCCAGAAAACACGAGCCGATTTGGCAGTAGGAAAGAATCCATAACCCCGAAATGAAATCTCGAAAGCACCCGCCCGGATCCCGCTCAGAGCCTGCTTGATTTCTTCCACCGCTTCCGCAGACTTCTCGCCAATAAACTTCAAGGTCACATGCATCGACTCGGGACGCACCCACCGCGCCTCAGGCGCAAACCCACGCACGCCGTCCAGAAATTTCTCCAGACGCCCACGGATAGAGTCGTCGATATCAAGCGCAACAAAAACTCTCATAACCAGTCGTCAGTCGTCGGTCGTCAGTCTTCAGCAAAAGCATTGGACCCGCTGACGCCCGAGGGACCGACGCTTGGAGACTGACGATAGCGCCCGTCATCAGTCTCCAGCAAGAACGCCAATGGATTGGATTGGCTGACGCCTGACGACCGAAGACTGACGACTGCCTTTACATCAGTTTTCTTCTGATCATGTCCAGCGCCAGCTGGCTGGCGAAGAAGCGGATGCGTTTGCGGTCCCCAGGAAAATTCCTTTCCTCGATCTGGGTCTCTTTTTCGCTCGCCAGCGCGAGGTATACGAGGCCCACAGGTTTTTCCGGCGTGCCACCCTGCGGGCCTGCCACACCGGTAATGCCGATTCCCAGCGTCGCGCCGCAGCGCTTGCGAATTCCTTCGGCCAGCGCGCCTGCGACTTCGCGGCTCACCGCTCCGTGCTTTTCGATCAACTCCGCAGGAACGTCGGCGAAAGCCGTCTTCAGTTGATTCGAGTAAACCACCGCTCCACCCAGGAAGTATCGCGAGCTGCCGCTCACCGAAGTGATGCGCTCCGCCAGCAGTCCGCCGGTGCAGGACTCTGCCACCGCCAGCGTCCCGTTCCGCATTTGCAGGTAGTAGCCGACAATCTGTTCCAGCGAATCTCCGTTGTCGGAGAAAACATTGTCGTCGAGTTCTTCTTCGATCTCCTCGGCCAGTTGGTCCACGCGTTGCTGCGCCGCCTCGAGCGACGCGGCGCGGGTCTTCAAGTGCAACTGGATCTCGCCCGCTCCGGCCAGGATCGTTGTCTGCACATCCGTATAGCGCTGGTAGATGGGCGCGACGCGCGCATCGCACTGCGACTCCGCCATCATGGCGATCTTCAGGACACGGGTCGCCATGAATTGCGGCGGCAGTTTGGCCCGCAGCCGCTCCATGCACTGCTCTTCGAACAACGCCTTCATCTCATGCGGCGGACCGGGCAGCAGGATGATGATTTTTTCTTCGCCTTCGTACTTCCCGCTGATCCACTGTCCGGGCGCGCTGCCGTTGGCATTGGGCAGAACGATGGCCCCGGTGATCACGTCCGCCTGCTTGAGATTGTTGGGAGACATGTTTTTCCAGCCGCGCGCCGCAAAGCGGCGTTCCAGACCGGCGACGATTTCGGGATCGCGACGCAACTCCAGCCCCAACGCGTCGGCGACAGCTTCGCGGGTGAGATCGTCTTCGGTCGGCCCCAGACCGCCCATGAAGATCACAATTTCGGCGCGAGAAAGGGCGAGGCTGGCTGCACCTGTCAGATGTTCGCGGTTGTCGCCTACGATGGTTTTGAAAATCACATCGACGCCCAGCAGGTTCAGCCGTTCCGTGAGGTAAAGGGAATTCGTGTCCTGGCGGAAGGGAGTCAGCAGCTCGGAGCCGATGGCAATAATCTCGGCATTCACGGTTAAGAGTGTAAACCAGTCGTCAGTCGTCGGTCGTCAGTCGTCAGCACACAACAGTAAGGGCGGCAATTGGGCCCCTGCGCGCAAGATCCATCGGGACTGAAGTCCTCAGGATGACGCCCCATAGATTGGAAGTGCTAGAAGCCAGTAGCCAGGAGCCAGAAGCGGTTTTACTGAGAGCTGAGAGCTGACAGCTGACAGCTTCTTCACATCAGATCCGGCACCAACTGCGCTCCCTGCACTCCCCACGAGAGATGATGCACCGCGCCAGTGGTGGCCAGCACCGCGGAGCGTCCAGGGGCAAAGGCCAGACCCACCAGTCCCGGCCCGGCCACTTCGAGCGAAGCCTTGGCGTCGGGCGTGATTTTGACGATCCCGCGCTTGCCGGAAAGCGAAGCTGCAACGTAAAGATTGCCGTCGATATCGAAAGCCAGGCCCTGCGGGCGTCCCAATCCACGGTAAAACGTCGAGACGCTTCCGTGAGAGTCGATCTTGTGGACCGAATCGAAACTGGAGGTCGTCGGTCCGGTGACAAAAAGATCGCCGCGCGGGCCGAAGGCGAGGTGATAGGCGGAAACGCTGGGTTCGAGCGTGGCAAAAACGAAAATCTGGCGGTCTTTACCGATCTTGAAAATCGTTCCGCTGCGATCTCCGACATAAAGATTTTCGCTCGGATCGAAAGCGATTCCGGTGGCAACGCCCATGCCTTCGGCGTAGGTGGACATGGTTCCATTCGGCGCGACCCGGTAGACGGTTCCGTCAAAGCGCGAAGAAACGTACATCTGCCCGGCGCGATCGAAGGCGATCGACGTTGCATTCGTCATCTCCGCCAGGAACGGTTTCACGTTGTAGTTGGTGTCGATCTTGAAGATCGCAACCGGAACTTTCTGGCCCCGCGATCCGGAGAAAGTGACGTAAATGTTTCCTTCATTGTCGAGCGCTGGATTCGTGACCGGATGAAGATTCTCGGCGATCAGCGACGCGACTTTGATCTGATGCGGATTGCTGGCGGTGCCGTTCGTCGAAACGACGACCGGTCCCGAAGACGCTCCGGGTGGCACGCGTGCAACCAGAAAGTCGTCCGAGCTGATGACCACTGCGCCTTCGACTTCTCCGAAACGAACCTGGGGCCGGCGCAACTCATGGGGACGAAGACTTTTCCCTACAATGCGAATTTCGCCGCCGGGCAGGGCTGCACCGGGATGAACCGCTTCAATATGCGGATTGCCATTGACGTTCTTCTTGCCCAGCAGACGGTCAGAAATTCCCATGGACTCCAGCTTCCTGAGTGCGTTTCTATCGCGGCAAGAGCCCGAAATGCAGCACAATCTGCATCACAGCCAGAGCGTACAGGCCGGCTCCTACATCATCCACCACGATGCCCATGCCCTCAGGCAGGCGTTCCAGCTGGCGCACCGGTGGAGGCTTGACGATATCGAACGCTCTGAAAAGTATAAAGCCCAGCAGCAGAGATTGCCACGCGACCGGCGCCGCAATCAGAGTGACCAGCTGCCCGGCAACTTCGTCGATCACCACAAACTGCGGATCTTTGCGACCGCTAGCCCGCGCCACTCGAGTTGCAGCAGGGATTCCGATAAGAACGGCGGCGAGCGCGAGCAGGGCCGCTGCCCGAGGCTGCCAACTCAGCGTGATCTTGTGAGCGAGAAGCCACCACAGAACGACCGTGGCGGCCGACCCCCAGGTCCCAGGTCCGGGCCGCAGATGTCCGACTCCGAAGAACGTGGCGACGACCGTGGCCCAGAGCGGCGCGGGCTCACCCTCAGATTTCTTCATCAGGCTCTCGCGAAAGTTCTTCGAGTGTGTCGCCGTCCTGCACGGGCGACGAGATCACATACGCGCCGCTGGCCCACTTGCCCAGATCGATCAGGCGGCAGCGATCGCTGCAGAAAGGGAATTCGGCATCCTTGCCGGTCACGACTTTCTTGCAGATGGGGCACTTCAGATTGACCTTGCGAGCCATGTTGGCTTCCTACACGATCCTGGCGACCAGATCGTAGTCGTGGGCTTCCGTAATCTGGCAGCGATAGAACTCGCCCGTCTTTGGTTCGATCCCGTCAGGCACGTCGTTGACGAATACTTTGCCGTCAATTTCCGGAGCGTGCATCGGAGTCCGGCCTTCCAGCAGAAGATCGCTCTCCTCGGAGACGCCTTCCAGCACCAGATCGAATTCCTTGCCCACCAGGGCCTTCTTCTTCCGCTTGCTGATCTTGCGTTGGATACCCATCAGATGTTTGCGGCGGCGTTCAATTTCTCGCTCCGGCAACTTCTTTTCCTCGGAGAACGCTCCCGCGCCTTCCTGGTCGGAGTATCCAAACGCGCCCATCCAGTCGAATTCTGAATCACGAACAAACTGGCAGAGTTCTTCAAACTCGTTTTCAGTCTCGCCCGGAAAGCCGACGATGAACGACGTGCGCAACGTAACTCCCGGAATCGTGCGCCGCATTTTCTCGATCGATCGCAGGAATATATCGCCTCCCGCCCCTCGTTTCATGCGTTTCAAGACGCTGGGCGAAGCATGCTGCAAGGGCACATCGATGTAAGAGCAAATCTTTTCGTGGGACGCGATGGTTTCGAGCAGCCGTCCCGTAATCTTGTTGGGATAGGCGTACAAGAAACGCACCCAGCGCAGATCTTCAATCCCTGCAAGCTTCTCCAGTAGAAGGGCCAGGCCGTCTTTCAGGCCGAAGTCCTCGCCGTAGCAGGTTGTGTCCTGCCCGATCAGAGTTATCTCGCGCACGCCCGACTTCGCCAAACGTTCGGCTTCGGAAATGACTGACTCAAATCGCCGCGATCGGAACTGTCCCCGCAGTTGAGGAATGATGCAGAACGTACAAGGATGATCGCAGCCTTCCGCAATCTTGATGTACGCCATGTGGCCGGGAGTGGCCAGCACGCGAGGAGTTGTTTCGTCGTATAGATAGTTCGGCAGATCGCCGATGGCGCCGTCCCAGGTCTCGCGCGAAAAGCGTCCTTTTTCGGCGCGGGCATCGCCTTCGGCCCGCGACTGCAGGATCCTGAAGGGGGAATCTGTTGCGGGTGCCTGGTGCTACCCCAGCAGCCGCAAGTATGGCTTCCAGTTCTCCCGTCCCGACTACCGCGTCGACTTCGGGAATATTCTGACGAATATCGTTGCGGAATCGTTCCACCAGGCAGCCCGCCACTACCAACTTCTGCGCGCGACCCTCGGTCTTATGCTTGCGCCATCTCCAGGATGGTGTTGACCGACTCCTGCTGGGCGCTGGCAATAAACGAACAGGTGTTGACTACGATGACGTCAGCGTCCTCGGCGCCCTGAAACCAGTTCGGCCCCAGCCCGCTGCAGCATGCCCATCATGACTTCGCTGTCCACCAGATTTTTAGGGCACCCCAGGCTTACAAACCCTACCTTCGTCGCACGAGAGGACATGGCCGCCGTCTCTTTAGGTGTTTCCTGGACCGTCACAGATAAGGTTTTCGTCGGCATGCAATCTATTGATTTTAACACCCTTGTTGGCATGTTCATCGGGGACTCGCCCAGCCGGGTCGGTGTTTCCCAAATCGAGCCCGCGCGCCGCATATCGTCCTTTTGGAACATCGAAGCCGCCGGGTGCGTGCTAACCTTAGCCAACGGTTCGCTAAGCGCAACATCGCGTTGGAGGTGGAATGGAACGCGCACTACTTTTAGTTGCGGTTCTGGTGTCGCTGGTGTGTCTGATCCCAGATGCGAAAGCCCAGGAAAAGAACGAACTAACGGCGGTCATAGGCCGCACTTTCGTCAGCGACCATGCCCCCGTCGATACCAACACGCCGGGCACGCTGCTCACCTCGAAAGCCGGCCTGAGCTTAGAAGCCAATTATGGACGCCACCTCATCGACTTAGGCCTCATCGGACTGACCGCGGAGGTCCCTTTCGTGGTCAATTTCGGCGAAGACGTGCACTACAACCTCAACCTCCTTCCCAGGAATTACAAATCATTTTTCGCCACGCCTTCGCTGCGCGCCAATATCTTTCCAGGAAGCGGCCTTTCGCCCTGGGTGAGTGCGGGCGGAGGAGTTGGCTACTTCAAATCAAATTCCACTCTGGAGTTTGGCGGTCCCAATCCCGACGATACCGGGAAAACGACAGCAGTTTTTCAGGCAGGTATTGGACTGGACGTCAAATTATTCAGCCATGTTAGCGTCCGCGGAGAAGCCCGGGACTTCTTCAGCGGCGTCCCACCACTGAATGTGGATATCGGCAAAAGCCGCCAGCATAACTTCTTCGTAGGCGGCGGAGCCGTCTGGCACTTCTGAAATAGTCGTCGGTCGTCAGTCGTCAGCAAAGCATGGACCGGCTGGAGACTGACGACCGACGACTGACGACCGACGACTGAAGACTACTTCGCAGCAATCTCCTCATACAACTCCGGCAGGCGACGGGCGTCCTCGACGGAATTGTCGAAACGCGCGCTCTCGTAGTGCCGTGTAAATTCCGCTACCCGCCGACGAACGTGAGCATCGTCAATGCGGGCGACAAATTCTTCAGGAGTCTGTGTCGGCGATTTCTGCCACCCCCGTCGCCCGACGTTGTCCGTCATCCGCTCGTACCAGATCGTACGCTGCCCGCCGGGGAGACTTCTCTGGACGCGCCGCCAGCCGGAATTTATTCAGCGCTCTGAAAACGCCCGGCGCATTGAGCAGGAACGCGAGCAGCACCGAGGTCAACACTCCCGTAAGTGCCCAACGCAAAGGCGAGTGGGCCGCCGTGCCTCCAGTGTGGCGAGCCCACGTCAACATCCCTTGATAGCGGTTGCGCCACCAGCGCCGCAGAGAGAAAAACAGATTGCGGGTGCGGCCGCTTGCGCTTACCGCCAGCGATTGCTGGTGACCCGCGTCGTAATTCACCACCCACTCCCGCCAGAATGAAGCCATGGCATCGACGTACAGACTCACGCGGTTCCAACCCGTGCGGGCGGGAATTGACGCCCCGGCGTGGGATCGAACGCTATCCAGCCATAATTTGGAAAATACGCTTCCACCCAGGAGTGGGCATTGCTGGCCCGCACCACGTATTGCGACGTCAGGTCGTTAAACTCACCGGTACGAAATCCGTTGACTACCCGCGAGGGAATCCCCAGGGTCCGCAGCATCACCGCCATCGACGACGCGAAGTATTCGCAATGTCCTTCCCTTCGCTCAAAAAGGAAGTTGGCCAGGGGGTCGTGCGGCACCGTTCGCGACAGTTGCAATGTGTAAGCGAAATGGGTGCGAAGATAGTTCTCGAGAGCCAGAGCCTTGTCGTAACTGTTACTCGACGAAGCTGTGATCTGTTCCGCAAGCCGCGGAATGCGCCGGTCAACCACGGGCAGGGCGAGGTAACCTGTAATCAAATCCGCTGGATAACTTCCATCCGCACCGCGCAAGTCGGCAGCCCCAGGTTGCGCAATGTCCGACGTCGCCTGATAACGGTTCACCGGGTGTCCGGCATCAAGATTGAACACTGATCCAGTGCCGTCGGTGGTCAGATGTGAGTAGTCGCCCTCGAGGCTCTCTGGCCGGCTGGCAAGAAAGAAGACATTCATCCCCACCGGTTCCATCAGAACGCGATAGTGAATCGGATGGTAAGGCGCCGTGGCAAGATTGGCGCGTGCAGGCAGAAAGACGAAACGACCGTCGAGCCGCTCCGGCAGCAGATACTGCTCGTGATGATTGGACCAGGTTCGACCATCGAAGTTGCTGAGTGCGACTCCTCGCCATTTCAGGTCGAAGCTGCCCCGATCGTCCCCGTCAATCTGAATGTGCATGACCACGGAACCGGATTGCTGGATCTCGCCAATGCGTCCCAGTTCGACTGTGTCGCTGAACCCGCTCGTAATTTCTCCGCTGGGAGCATAGGCGCCCATGTAACCGGCAGAGACACGAGGCAGCAGAAAGAAAATTCCCGCCGCGCCCAGCAGAATGCAAAGCATCAGCACCGGAGAAGCCACCGCCAGCGAGGTTGCCATGTTGCGGTAAGGCAGCCCCGCGTCAGAGTTTCTCGAATGAACGCCTGCCTTGGCCGAGATGTGACGCATCTCCATCAGGATGAAGCTACCCACCGCCGTGAGCATGAAGAACGCAAAGCCCAGCAGGAAGACGCTGTTCACGGTCAGCAGCGCGGCGACCAACACCATCAGGAAGGCGATGACTGACAAGAAATAGAAATCCCGGTCACGATGAGCGGAGAACAGCCGCACGACCATCACGAACAAAACCAGATGGACGGTTGCATTGAGAAAACCGCCGGAGATCAGAAAGTAGTCGGCCGCGTAGAACGCCACGTAGCCCACGGTCAGCCAGGAAGTCCAGCGCTCCGAAATGAGCCAGCGGTTCCCCCGAAGCAGCATGTATCCCCGCGCCAGAAGCGCGGCACTGACGAATACAACGGTGCCGCCACCCAGTCCACCAGTAGACGCCAGCGTGCCAAAACCGGTAACGACCAGGAGATAGAGCGCGACCTCGAAGTAGCGCTGCAGCGCTCCAGAGATAAAGGTCGTCGTAGGATTCAGTTTGACCGCTGAAGCCATGGCTGGCTCCATTGTTCGCTATGCGGGGAAGGAAGGGAAGAGTACCGAGGTAGGAGGCAGTCGTCAGTCTTCGGTCGTCAGGCGTCAGCCAATCCAAACTTCGCAGGTTCAGGGATTGGCTGACGCCTGACGACTGAAGACCGACGACTGCTCTTCCGATGTTAGAATCGAAAACGGTCAGGCATCGGTCCTACGCGACGCATTCTCGCCAACCCCGCCAGGTCCGGAAGGAAGCAACGGTAACGAGCTCTTGCGTGTGCAGTGGGTCGCCGGTGCTTGACTTTTTTCTTCAGTTTCAAAGTTTCAGGTTTCAAGGTTTCAAAACCGGGAAGGCAAGTTTCAAAGTTTCAAGTTTCAAGGTTTCAAAACCAGGAGGACACAGAGGAAATTCTTGGGTTGAATTCCTCCGTGTCCTCCGTGGTTTTCCAGGTTTTGAAACCTGAAACCTTGAAACTTTGAAACCTGATTTATACAAAGTTCAACAACTGGTTCTGGAAGTTCGGCAGATTGGGGAAGATCGTCGGCAAATCTGCTGTTGGAACTCCAAACCAGTTAGCCAGTGTCCCCGCATACTGATCGAGTGACGTTGTCGGAATCCAGCGTCCTTCGTCGGTGGCGTCGTCCGGACCCGCCAGGGCCAGGGTGGGGAACTTACCGTAGAAGTCGCCTCCCTTTACTGCTCCTCCCATGAGCAGGTGATGCCCGCCCCAGGCATGATCGGTTCCGGATGTACTGTCCGGTGCGTAGGTCCGGCTGAAGTCCGACAACGTAAACGACGTGACCTGCGAGGCTGCGCCGATTTCGACCGTCGCCTGGTAGAAGGCGTTCATCGCCTGGCTGAGTTGCGTGTAGAGGCTGTTATGCGCGTTCAGTTCATCGCTATGGGTGTCGAAGCCTCCGAGCGAAACGAAGAAGATCTGCCGTTGCAGTCCCAACGCCGCGCGCACTGAAATGATCTGCGCCACCTGCTTCAGTTGATTGGCGAGGCCGCTGCTGGGAAAGACTGTTGCCAGGGCTGGTTTTGCCGCCAGAGCATCCGCCAGCGCCTTGCTGTCTTGCAAGGCGTTGGTCGTAGTGCTGCTGGCTGACTGGATCAAGGAAACTCCGGTATCAAACGTCAGCAGACTCTGCAGTGCTGACATTCGGCTCTGCGATTCCGCCGAGCTGCCAAATCCCGAAAGCAGCCTGGTCGGATCTCCGCTCGACTGAATGGCTCGAGCCGTGAGGCCCTCGCAGAAAATATTCGATCCTGCCAGCGAAATGATCGTCGGAAAAGTGCTGCCGTAGATGCTTTGAATCTTGTCCGCCGTTCTACCCGCCCATCCCGTCTGCCCGTTGCTGTCGAGCGTCGCAGTCTGCATCTGTGCCTGCTGGTCTTCGTGGGAGAACAGATTCCGTGGAAGGGTCGCCCCACCCTGCTGAAATTGAGTGCGAGTTGTGGGACGTACCAGCGTACCGACGTTGGCCATTACGGCCAGATGCTTCTGATTAAACAGAGCCTGCAGCTCGGTGAATTTGGGATGAAATCCGAAGGAGCCGGCGCTGGGTGGCGCGATCGGCAGCAGGCTGTTCTGCGGCAGGGCCAGCACTGATCGGATCGACTGGTACGAGGCGTATCCGCTGCTGCTGAACGGGACAACCATATTGTTGCTGTCATTGCCGCCGAACAGGAAGACGCAGACCAGGGCTTTGTAGTCCTGAGTGCCCTGTGCCAGCGCGTTTACCAGTCCGAAACGGTTGAAGCTGGCGGCGGCGAATCCCGCAGCCGCGGTGCAGCAAGTCCTTTTCAGAAAATCCCGTCTTGAAAATGCCATGGCTGTTCTCCCTTGAATGTTGGACCTGCTTTAGTGCTGAACTTGGAACTGCGATGAGCTCCCAATCAGATAAAAAGCTGCTTTGGTTCGCCGCGTGTTGTCGGAAATTCCGGATAGCGTTGTGACGAGCGTCGCTCGCATGCTGTCCGAGACCTGCCCGTGCAGCATCACCGCCGCGACGGCCGTGACCAGTTGATCCGGATTTGCTGCCAGCGGCACGTATCCCGAGATGTCTACAGTCGTAGTGCTGCTTACCGATCCATAGACCAATGAGTTCACAAAGTTGATTCGGGCAATGTCAGTGCTGGTATCGAAAATTTCGAACTCAGGACCGAACAGATTGGTGCCGTCGATCATGTGATCGGGGTGGTAGAAGTTGAAAACCGAAGGCGAGAAGAACGGCGGCTGTTTCATGTCCGAAGCCCGGTCTGATAACGAAGCGCCATCGGACATGCCATTCATCGCGCGCAGCAGGTTAGCGATGAACAGGACCGGCTCCTTCAGCTTCCCATCGCTCGGTTGCACCTGCGCCGGATCATCTCCGCGCCGCGCCTCCTGGTCCAACAGGATGGCCGTGACGACTGCCTTCAGGTCGCCGCGCACGCCAGTGCCGTTGTCGGCGAACACGGCAGCCACGCGGCCCACATATTCGGGGGAGGGATTACTCGTGACCAGCCGCTCAATGAGCTGTCGGGAAATGAACGGACCAACGTTGGGGTGATTGAAGATGTTCTGCAGTGCCGCCGTTAGATCCGCTTGTGCGGTTCCTCCCGCCGGCAGTGTCGTTCCATTCAACAGCAGTTTCGTGCCCGTGTCGTGATGGCTGTCGAATGGAATCATGGGACCGCCGTAGTACTCAGGATTGCGGAAACGGGCGGTCGCACCCGGCCTTGGTCGGATATGTCCATCCCGTGAAGGTATGGGCAAAGCCTTCGATCGTGTCCTGCGTGTACGTCGGAATTGGATTTCCCGAACCGTCCAGCTGCAGAGTGCCGTCAGGGTTCAACTCCTCCAGGCCGATCGAGAACAGCTGCAGAACTTCGCGGGCATAGTTCTCGTTGGGATCGACGCCGTTCCCCGGCTTGTCGTTATTCACCATGTCGAGATAGTTGCCCATCACCGGGCTCAAGGTGACATCCGTCAGCAGGGTGGAGAAGTTGCCGAAGGCGTCGTTCTGGAACATGTTTTGCCAGAGAACGAATGCGCTGGGGTTGTTGATCTTCACCGCCGAGGCCACCATGATTTGCGATAGTCCCCAGGCCACGCGCTGTCGCAACTGGTCCTGACCGGTAAGCGCGTTGGTGAACAATCGCTTTTGCACAAACGACATATCGTCGTCAGTGCCGGGTGCGGGATAAGTGGAAACCGGCGCAGCGAACTGTTCGTTCAGAAAAGCCTGCATGCCGACCGCCTGCACGTGCGATAGAGACGCCGGATTGGCTCCCCAGGTCGATTGTTCCAGCAGACGCGCCGCCGCCGAAGCGCTCAGAGTATTGGCCGACGTTCCCACTTCCAGCGCAAATGCATTGGAAGTCAGCGAACCGGGATCGGGATTGATCACCGTCACTTCAACCGTGCCCGCACTGGTTGCGGTTCCTGTAGCGGTAAGTTGTGTGGAGGAGACAAACGTGGTGGGGAGGAATGTGCCGCCGAAAGAAACTACGGCTCCGGTGGCAAATTGCTGTCCCGTGACAACCAGTGTGAAATTACCCACAGGAATCGAGGTGGGCAGGACAGCCGTTACAACCGGCGCCGGATTGGTGAGCGTTGCGGTGCCGACAGAGACAGCTGTTGTGTCCGCCAGGCTGGTGGCCTGAATCTGGACGGTGTTCGGCGTTGGCAATCGTGGTAGGCGCCTTGTAGAAACCCAGCGCGTCGATCGTTCCTACCGTCGCATTGCCGCCCGGTATTCCGTTGACGGCCCACTTCACCGCTGTGTTGCCGCCAGCGCCGCTTACCGAGGCCCGATATTGGAATTGGGCGCCGGCTGCGACCTGAGCGGCGGTTGGAACAATTTGGACCTGCACCTTGCCGGCGGCGCCGACTTGCACGTTCAGGAAGGCGGCGGAGTCGCTTTTGCCCGGGTCAGGATTTTCTACTGTGATCTTCACCGTCCCAACTTGCGCCGAGGTGGTCGTTCCCGTCGCCTTGAGCTGGCTGGTGCTGACAAAGGTTGTGGCAAGTGCGGTGCCGCCAAACAGGACCTTGGAGCCGCTTACGAAACTTGCTCCGCCCACCGTCACAGTAAAACTGCCTACTGGAAGCAGGCTCGGGCTAACGGTCTGTGCGACCGGAACCGGATTTTGCAAAGTCACGGAAGTCGTTGCGGTAAGAGTTTTGTCCGAAATGCTGGCGGCCTCGACCTTCACCACGTTCGGATTGGGCAGACTCGCAGGCGCCTTATATTTTCCCGTCGCATCGATGGTTCCGACGGTCGCGTTTCCGGTCGGGATTCCATTCACCGACCAGTTGACACTCTGGTTCGCATTACCCGTGACCTTGGCGGAGAACTGCGTGCTGTCGCCGGCGCGCAGCGTCATGCCTGCAGGCGTGATGACCACTCCGTTGGAGGTCGAGCTCGATCCGCCAACATTCATGCTGCCGCCGCAACCCGACCACACAAGAATGGCAAGTGAAAGAACGACCGCGCCAGCGAACTTTGAGACAGAAGATCTGATTGTTCCGATCATCTCTGATCCCCTTTCCTGAAGATCCGAGTACTGAAAAGCCTTGATGGGCGCGTCGCAGCGGCGCGTCGTAAGTTTTTTTGAGTGGCGGGTGAAGAGTAATGAAACGTTGCCCACAAGCGAAGGTCTCCATCGTTCCATTCCGGGACTAGTGCCATTTCGGAACACGATCTGCTTTTCGGAAGCACGAAAGGGATCGTTCCGTCGTGCGTGTTTCTTCTGCAGGGACATGTACTGGGGTAACGGAAAGCAGTCTCAGTCGTCAGTCGTCAGCAAAGCTAGGATTGGGATGACCGACTGAGACTGACGACTGTTTTTCGATTTTGGGGGAGCAGCGCTTTAGCGCTGCATGAAAAGCTTTCCGGGGTGCGGCTTAGCCGCTGAGGTACTTCGGGGCTAAAGACTAGCAGCAGGTTGCCGTCAGCAAGGCAAGGATTGGCTGACGCCTGACGACTGAAGACCGACGACTGCTTGCAGTTGGACATTGCCGCACGCGTGCGTCAAAATACGAAGTTCGTCTTTTGAACCTGGAGACTGATCGAGTGAGCCAACTGGTGCGCGCCAAGATTACTGCCCTGGGTGCTTATGTTCCGCCTCGTCTGCTGACCAACGACGATCTGGAAAAGCTGGTGGAAACTTCGAACGACTGGATTGTGGAGCGCACCGGCATCCGCGAACGCCACATCGTGGACAAAGGCGTCGCCACCAGCGATCTTGCTGTCGAAGCCGCCCGTCGTGCCCTGGCTCAGCGCGGCCTGGAGCCCTCCGATCTCGACGCGATCATCGTCGCCACGGTCACTCCCGACATGTTTTTCCCCTCCACCGCTTGCCTGGTGCAGCACAAGTTGGGCGCAAAGGGAGTCTGGGGATTCGATCTTTCCGCAGCCTGCTCCGCCTTCGTTTACGCTCTACAAACGGGAGCGCAATTTATCGCCACCGGCGCGCACAAGAAAGTCATGGTGATCGGCGCCGACGTAATGTCTTCGATCATCGACTACACCGATCGCGCCACCTGCGTGATCTTCGGCGATGGCGCGGGCGCAGTCATCCTGGAGCCGGCGGAGAATGACTCCGAGGGATTGATTGACTTCATTCATGAAGTGGATGGTTCAGGCGGGTGTTCGCTCTACATGCCCGGCGGCGGCAGTCTTAATCCGGCCACCAAGGAAACGGTCGAGAAGCGAATGCATTACGTTCATCAGGACGGACAGGCTGTGTTCAAATTCGCCGTCCGCAAGCAGGCGGATATTTGCGAAAAAATTCTCACCCGCAACCATCTCACCGGCAGTGACATTGATACTTTCATTCCTCACCAGGCCAACCGGCGCATCATCATGGCCACTGCCGAACGCCTGGGTATGAAAGCGGACAACGTAGTCATCAACATCGATCGCTACGGCAACACCACCGCGGGAACCATTCCGCTGGCGATGGACACCGCCTGTCAGGAAGGCAAGCTGAAGAAAGGCAATCTGGTTCTGCTGGCTTCGGTAGGCGCTGGTTTCACGGTGGGCGCCACGCTACTGCGTTGGGCCATCTAGAACCACCTCTGGACAATTGCCCCCGGCTGTCCAGTCCAGAAAAAGCTCGGCAGGGTTCTTAAACACTCAATCACTCGGAAACGATAAGTACCCTATGGATGAACTCCTGAAGACCCAGGTCCGCCACATCTTCGACAGCGCGAATTTCGTTCGCGATATGGGCATGCAGTTGACCCGCATCGAAGACGAATATTGCGAAACCATCCTGGTTCCGGCCGAGCGCCACCTCCAGCAACACGGACTGATTCACGCCGGTGTCATGGCGACCATGGCCGACCATACTTCCGGATGTGCGGCTCGCGGGGTTGTGGGATTCGACCACGACGTGGTCAGCGTCGAGTTCAAAATTAATTTTTTACGCCCGGCAGTCGCCGACCGTTTGCGCTGCCGCGGCCGCGTGCTTCGAGCCGGTAAGATGCTGGTCATTTGCGAAGCAGAAGTTTTCGCTCAGAAAGACGGAGAAGAGAAGATGGTGTCGAAAGCCATGGTCACCCTTGCCGTGAAGAACGCCTTCTAATCATGCCGGTGAATGCTTTGACCCAGCCAGCGACGCGCTAGCCGTTTTTCTGCTGCTCAAACGCCTTCTGCAAATACTTCCGGGCTTCATCCAGCGCGCCCTGGGTGTTGTCGTTGGTTTGCAGAGCCTGGCGATACTCATTGGTAGCGCGTTCGCGCTGTCCGGTAACGTCAAAGATTTTTCCCAGCTGAATGTGGCTCCAGACTTCAGTCCAGCGCGGTTCGCCATCGCCATTCAGGCAGTCGCGATAGGCATTGGCCGCTGCCTGAAAATTTCTCTGCAGAAAGAAAACTTCGGCGATGCGATAGTGGGCCAGCGAACTGTTCTTGTTGACGTCGAGAGCCTTGTTGAACTCCAGCAGTGCGCCCGCCAGGTCTCCCTGTTGAGTCAGACCCTGCCCGCGTTGGATGGATGCCCTCAAGCGTGACCTCGGATGAGTTCTTCAATACCCGGTCATCCGGATCAACCACAATGCGGCGCGGCTTGCCGAAAGTCTCGACATTGAACGCCGAGTTCGTGCCCACGACTTCGATACGCTTGTTTTCGGTCTTGCCGTCGGTATCGATCTTCAGATCGACCGGCATGCGGAAAAGATCGAGGTCCTGCGCGATCTGCCCGACCACGCGGAAGCCTTTGCCATTCCCCAGTCGGTAGATGGTGTACTTGGTCTTGAATTCCGGAGCGCCCGTTGAATCGAGCCACTGCGAGAAGAACCATGTAAGCTGCTGGCCGTAGTTCTGCTCAGCCAGAGCGCGGAAGTCGTCCAGCGACGCCGACTTCCCGGCGTACTTGGAGGCGAACGTCCGCATCGTCTGATCGTATTTCTGATCGCCAATGACCCAGCGCAACATGTGCAGGATCATGGCGCCCTTTGTCGGTCACCAGCGATTGGAACTCGGGCGAGAAAATATCCAGCTTCCCGGCGCTCGACAGTGGGACAGTGTCGTAAGCCAGCGCCCCGACCGACATGTCTTTCACGGTCTCTTCCAAACCTGCCTGGCCCGCAGCCTGTTCGACGTAACGCGCCTCGGAATAACGGGCGAAGCCATCGTTCAGCCACCAGTCATCGCGCGACGCAGGGCTCACCGAAGCGCCCCACCACTGGTGTGCGATGGTGTTGGCCAGCAAGCGGTAATTCACCTTCTCGGTAACGGCCCGGCTTGAGATGGCAGCAATTTCTGGTGCCCAGGCTGCCGGTACAGTGTCATCCGGGATCTCCACCACCTTCAAAGTGGTTGAAGGCGCGGCACCGTAGAGCGTCACGTAATAGGTAAATTCCTTGACTGCGGTGGTCGCGTAGCTCACTCCCAAAGTCTGATGGGCAGGTTTGAAGAAGACGTGCAGGTCGAGTCCGGCTTCATCGCTCTTCGATTCCTGAAAAATACCGGCCACAATGGTTCCGGGAAAGCTGGGCTTGTCCCAGGTGAAAGCGAAGGTCTTGGTGGGCAGCGCGCCCGCTGGCCGTTTTGTGGCTGGAGCAGGGCCCGCACTTTCTTTCCCGCTGCCGATCACGATCATGTGCGCCGGCACCGTGATGTTCATGGTCGCGGTGAAGCGGTTGATGCCGTATGCATTCACCGGGAACCAGCGTCCGGCGTAAAGCAGATAAGTAGTGTCGTCGCCGATGTAGGCCAGCTTCAGACCTTGCACCGGACTGTCATCGGCGGAATCCAGCGTGCCTTCATATTCGAATGTCAGGGTCGAAGAACTGTCTTTCGCTACAGGAGTGGTAAGCGGTACCCGGATCGTCGAGTCCTGGGTCACGCGCTCGGCGCTCAACGGTTTGCCCGCCGCATCGAGGACTTTGGTGACGCGCAGTGCGTTGTGCAATTCGAAAGTCGCGATACTCAGATCTTCCAGCGCGGTGAACTTCACCTTGGCCCGCGCGCTGATCTTGTGGGTATGCGGCGTAAGCTCCGCGTCGATCTGGTAGTCATCCACCCGCAGGCGCATCTTCTCTGCTGCCCACGACGAGGACGGCATCAGGAACAGCGAGACGGCAACGCACAGTAACAGGGCCCGACGATAATGCCGACGTTCAGAGGGGATCAAAAGCGGTCTCCTAGCATACGTACGATAATCCGTAAGATGAAGATTGTGGCTCAAAAGATGCTGGCAGGACAAGGTTTAGCCTGTTTTTGACATCTGGCCTGCGCCCAGTTGTGCCATAACAGCCTCGGCAGCCCGATCTGCCGGGTGCCGTTGATCCTGCATTTGTCCCTGGAGGCTGGCCTTGACTCCTGCCAGCCCCGCGATCATCTTCTCCCGGGCAGGACCGTCAACCATGATTGCCTGGAGCCTGGTAACGACATTTTCCGCCGTGAAGTCCTGCTGGACCAGTTCAGGGACAACCTCTTTCCCAGCAATCAGATTCACCATGGCGAAGTAGGGTACTTTGACCCGCGAACGTCCCAGCCGATAGGTCATCGGCGAAACCCGGTAGACCATCACGAACGGCGTTCCCATCATCGCCGCCTCGACGGTTGCGGTCCCGCTGGCAACGATGCCGGCGCGCGACTGGGCCAGAGCAGGCAAAGTCTCCGGGACCAGGCGGATGGAGTCATTGTCGCCGATCAGCGACTGCAAAAAAGTGCGATCCAGCGTCGGCGCAACCGGCAGCAGATATTCGTACCCAGGACCCAACTTCGCGACCGACTCCAGAATCCCCGGCAAGTTCATCCGCACTTCTTTGACCCGGCTGCCCGGCATGATGGTGATCCAGGGTTTGGCTGGCGTCCAGATGATGCTGGGCGGCATAAGCAGCGCGATCAACCTCAGGCCGAGGAAGATCGGCCAGAGGATGGCCGACGAAAGTAGCGTCCACTCCGCGGTCGCGGTAGAACTTTTCTTCGAAGGGAAAAATCACCAGCGCCTTGTCGACGTATTTCCGCAGCAGGCGCACCCGTCCCTGACGCCACGCCCAGAACTGCGGACACACGTAATAGACGACAGGAATGCCGCGCTTGTGCATCTGCCGCGCGACTCGCCAGTTGAACGCCGGAGAGTCAATCACGATGGCGAGATCAGGCTTGCGCTTGTCCGCCTCAGCGATCAGCTTGTGAAACAGGCCCCAGATCTTGGGCAGATGACTGAGAATTTCCGAGATCCCGACTACAGCCAGGTCGCGGGCGTCGACCACGGTGTCACAACCCGCAGCCCGCATGCGATCCCCACCCACGCCAAAGAATTCCAGCGCTGGCTCGTGTGGTCGTCGGTTTGTGTGGTCGCGGGCGACTCGCCCGCGAGACGCCGCAAAGCTTCCATCAGCTGCGCGCCATACATTTCGCCAGAGGCTTCCCCGGCGGAGATGAGAATTCGCACGGAAGCCATTGTAACGAACCACGTAGCGCCGGCGTCCCGCCGGCTGCGAGGCGGCGTCTCGCCGCCTCAGTTGAGGGAGGCAATTATGATTGCAGTCTTGAAAGCTCTGCTTCCGCGAAACGCGGAGGGCGGGACGCCCTCCGGACAGCCGGCGAGACGCCGGCGCTACCAGAGCCTAGTCGTCGGCGCCGGCGGTGACCTGCGGAGTCGGTTCCCACCGGAATCTCCTGATCTTTGTATTGCAGCTGGTAGAGCTTGTAGTAAATTCCGCGCTGGGCAAGCAGTTGCTGGTGCGTCCCCACTTCGCGCACCTGGCCCTTGTGCATCACGATAATCTTGTCGGCACGTTGGATGGTCGAAAGCCGGTGTGCGATCACGACAGAAGTGCGGCCTTCCACCATGCGGTTGAGCGCATCGCGCACTCGCAATTCGGTTTCGGTGTCCACGCTCGAGGTGGCTTCGTCCAGAATCAGAATCTTGGGATCATGCGCCAGTGCCCGGGCAAACGAGATGAGTTGCTTCTGTCCAGTGGAAAGTGTCGAACCTCGTTCCCGGACTTCTTCTTTGAAGCCCTGAGGAAGCGCGCGGATGAAGTCGGCCAGGTTCACATCTTCCGCAGCCTTCTCGACGTCCTCATCCGTAATCCCCGCCGTGCCCAGTCGGATGTTGCCCTCGACCGTTCCGGTAAACAGAAACGGATCCTGCAGCACCACGCCATAGCGCCGGCGAAGTTCGGGCAGATCCATTTCTTTTACATCGACGCCATCGATTTTGATTGCGCCTTTCTGCACGTCGTAGAAACGCATGAGCAGCGAAATAATCGTAGTCTTGCCGGCTCCGGTGTGGCCGACGATGGCAACCGTTTCACCCGGTTCGATGGTGAATGACACATCGCGGAGAATCCAGTCCGGCTCGGTGGAAGCAGAGCCGAGCTTTGCTCGGCCTGGACGGGTCGAAGACCCGTCCCCACATGGCCATTGCCCGTCTTGGACTGTGTGGTCGCGGGCGACTCTCCCGCGGCTTTAGCACCTTCATGGGGGACGTCGCGGTAAGCAAACCAAACATGATCAAACTCAATCCGCCCCGGCCCAGTCGGTGTCTTGGTGACCGCAGGCGAAGTAATCTCCGCCGGCGTATCCAGCAATTTGAAAACGCGTTCGCTGGCCGCCATCGCCGACTGCAGAATGTTGTACTTCTCGCTGAAGTCCTGAATCGGGCCGGAAGAAGCGTTGCGCGTACTGGATAAAAGCTGCCAGAACACCATGGTGGTCGCGCCGCGAATGCACATCATTTCCGCCAAACCAGATCACGCACGCAATCGCGATCGCCGAAAGAATTTCGACGATCGGGTAATAGACAGCGTGGGCCATGATCGCGTCTTTAAACGCGTCCATGTGGACGGCGTTCACTTCGGAAAACTTGTTGAAGGCCCGCTTCTCGCGATTAAAGAGCTGCAAGACCACCATGCCGCTGACGTGCTCCTGCATGTAGGAGTTGATCCGGGCGATGGCGGTGCGAA